>JBNJKO010000005.1:0-225038 GCA_051751125.1 Bacteroidota bacterium | reverse complement strand
TTTTATATATGGAAATGAATACAGCTATGAAGAAAATACTATTTTTATTCACTGCATCATTGATATTTCTTTCTTGTTCCTCTTTTGAAGAAGATCACGAAATAAAAGAAGGTGTCAGAAAATACTTAGACGGGACTTTACACGACCCCGAATCTCTTGAGGAATTAGAATGGACAATTAGCCCCCACTTTAGTTTCAGACATAAAGATTCATTAGACAATAACAGCCCATTTATTGTTGACTACGCAGCGACATTTAATAGATCTAATAGAATGGTATTTTATCATGTTAAATTACTTTATAGAGCTAAAAATGGTTTTGGAGCAAAAAGAAAATCGGCAATTTATGCTACTCATATTGAAAATGGACATCTACAATTTGAAAATGCAGCCTATTCTTATGAATTAAAAAGTTTCATGGATCTGAAGACTGACAAATTGATGGAACCTCGCAGGCTTTTTCTTTGGAATGAATTCAGTAGAAGAAATGAAGGCAATGTAACTATGGAAGATTTTAAGAGAGAATATCCTGAATATGATTAATAGATAAGGATGTAAAAACGTGAACAGTTATGGTAAAAAACCGCTTATAGTTCAAGTTTATGCACTTTTTGGTGGAAAGATACTTACTCCAGTAGACATAGATCATTTAATACCGAAATATATCCTAATTTTCTAAAATCCAATTATGGAAATAACAGAAAAAAACTGGGAGGTTTCTTTGTGTTAACTCGTATTAATCAAAAGTTTGTATGCTGAAAAACATTTTCTTCACCCTTTTTTGTGATATTAATACTGTACATCGAATCACCAAAAACATAATTACCATATCCGTTTTGGGCTTTTAATTTAAAGTTAACCCCTACTTTTTCATCCTTATAAATCATTATAATTCCTGTCGCTTCATCTTTACTTAAAGGTTTATAACTAAGAGTTTGATTAAGAGCATACATTGTTTCAATTGATGCTTTAATCACTAACCATTTAAGGAACAATTCAATTTCAGTTCCTCCCCTTTCTTCCGTCCAATACCTGTATACCCTAGTATCCTTCATCAGTTTCAAATCTTCTTTGCTGACATATAATTTAAGTTGAACATCATTGTCCAATCCGTCGGGTACATTAGTGTAAAAAAGCATAACTTTTTCCTGCTTCTGGTCAGCCGCCAAATAATCGGACTTTTCCTCTGTTTGCCCCATCGCTGTTAAGGCAAATAACAATGCAATCACTAAAGTTTTCATAATTCAAAGTTTTAAGTTCGTTTCAATTAAAAAACATATTTTTGGCAAAAGATGGAATTATTTCAGGTTAGAATATTTGTTCAAAATTTCACCTGCCACAAATGCTGTTTTATTAGTTATAATATTTCTTCGGTTATTATATTCCACCTCAACAAAAAACATGTCTATTGCGTAAAGGGCAAATCTTTTATTACCATCGATCTGAAGATCTATAAATTCCCCTTTATTAAACACAATATCAAATTGTTCACGATCTTCCAGAACCAAGAATTCATAAAGTGAAATTTTATCTTTTTTCAATTTTGATTTTTTTAGAAAAAGGAAGTTTCTGAAATTTCTGGCGTTTCATCATTAACCCAAGCTGTAATTAAACTAAAATTCTCTCGCTCCTCAATACGATAATGCACTCCATCCGATAGATCTATCCAATGTTGGAATCCAACTTGATTAAGATCTCTGTTGTAAATATCAATATTTATTTTCATTTCAGAAACTGGCTCAACCAACTGAAACTTGTAGCAATAGGCATTTCCATCATTCGATTTTTTGAAAAACATTATTTTTTGTATAATGAAAAATCCACTTGATTTGGTACTTGTGGGATTCGTATAAAGCAGATATGAATTTCCTTCAAAAATCCCTTCACGAAAATCCAATCCATATTGTTCAATTACCTCCTCCTGGGAAAGTGAGATCTGTCCTACTGAAACAAAAGTGAACAAAAAAAATAGTGCGGTTGCTGTAATTTTTGGTAGTATTAATTTTTTCATAATGCTACTTTATTTAGATCATAAATCGTTGTTCTCAATGAATTTACAATTTAAATTTAAATTTTAGAAGTTTTCCACTCGCATAAATTGTAGATAACCGAATCTCATTGTTATAATATAAATAAAAACTTATCTCCCAAACGATAATCAATAACCCATTTTCCTGAACCATTTGTGATAAAATGGGCATAATAATATTCAGAAATTTCTGATAGCCTGATATTTATCACTTTAAATGATTAACAAGTAACCTAATTTAATACTAAGTATTAATAATTTCATACAATTTAAATCATGAAAAATACAGTATTACTATTTGGGATAGCATTTTCTTTGTTAATCGTTAGTTGTTCAAAGGATGACGAAGTGGATAAACTGATTACTTTGGAATCATCGGTAAAAACACTTTATTTTGGTGATGAATATCAAATTGAAGCTACATCAAACACGCCTCTTCTTTATTCCTCCGATGACGAATACCATGCAAGTGTTTCTGAACTTGGACTTGTAACTGCCAGATTTATTGGAGAAACCAATATTGTTTTATCTAACGGGAATGACACAAAAAAGGTATCGATTACTGTAAAAGCCCAAAGTAATCTTTATCCTGATCCAAATTTGGAATTTGGCACTTCAAAAAGTGCTTTGCTAGCAAAATATGGAACTCCTGATGTTGAAACAGAAACAGTTATACTATATGATAATTATTCTAATGCGGCAGAAGCCGTTATGTATCTTTTTGATGATAATAATAATTTAAAAAGTTCAGCAGTCATGGTAAAAACCGCTTATAGTTCAAATTTAGGAACTTTTTTGGTTGAAAGATACTTAACGGTAGACAGAGATAACCTAATATTTGTAAATGCATTAGAACCAGAAAATGCAACAATGCTTATAGGAGCTGATTTATATAATTTATCATATTGGCTTGTTGTTTATGTACCATATAGTTCAACAACAATGAGTTCTCAAATAGAGGCAAAATCAATCTCAAGTGAATTTGATAATTTATTTCATCAGTTAAAAAAAATGGATTATTAAAATTCAAACTTGCCAACACATGGTATAGCGCATAAGTTAAAAAATAAATAGGGATGAATTTTAAGTTAAATTTAATACTTGTAGTGATAGGAGTTTTGCTGAATTCTTCTTGTGCTATGCAAACAGGATACTTAAAGTTTCAAGGTAAAACAGATGAAATAATTACTACTCCAAAACTCAAGGCTTATTTGAAAGCAAATCCAAACCCTTCAATTGTACTAAAAGTACCTGTTCCAGAAATCAAATCAACTCAGTCTGATCCTAACGCCTACATTTACAATGCAATAGAAAAAGAATTATTGATCGCTGGATTTGAAGTTAAGGATAGGGGTTTATTTAATGAAGTTTTGAATAAATCAGGGGAAATAGGCTATGATGGTTTGAAAAAACTCACAGAAACAGATTTACTTTTAGAATTAGTAAATGCTTCAACTAAAATTGAATATGGAACTAATAAATTTTACACAATAACTGGTGAGCAGAGAGTGGCAAACAAAAATTTCACTAGATATGGAGCTGTAATTGAATTTAAACTAACAATAATTGAAACCAATGAACGTGTAGGTGATTTTTCATTCTATTTCACACCTTGTAGTTACAAAAATCCAGGATGTGAATGTGAAATCGAATATACAAATGCTAGTTATACGGTTTTAAATCAATACCCCCGTTTGAGTTCTTGTGAGGGTCAAGATCCCATTAATAAAGAATATGAATATATTTCTGAAAATTTAATGGCGGAGTTCGTAAGAGATGGTGTTAAATTAATGATTTATGGATTGTAACTTTAAGACAAAAAAAAATCTATTTTTTTATCTTTTGATTCTTTAGAAAAAGGAAGTTTAAAATATCTTACCAATGTGGTATAAAATATTTTTCAATAATCTCATTCTCCAATTCATTTCCCACTTTATCCCAACCGTAAATACGATTATTTGTCATCCTATGTTCTAATTCACAAATCAAATTTCCAGTTTCGGGTTCAATCACATAGGAAAATAACCAAGGAGAATACTTTTCCCATTTCTCATCATTATATGGTCTTTTTGTGGAGAAGCTACCTTTAAGTTCCTTTCCAATATATTTTTTGCCTGAAGTCTCTAAAAATTTCTTTTTTTGAATATCCGCTAATACCATAATTTCATTGTTTTATGTGTTTTATCAGGCGTTTTTACCTTGGCACGATTAGATCCATAATACCCATGTAAATTGTTAGTTCTCAATGAAATTACGATTTTCATTGAAGTTTAAGGAATTTTTAATCTGTGAATTCATTTTATACATAAAAAAATTACTTTCTGTAATATTTCGGGAAGTTAATTCGAGGATTTTATTTTTGTTCACAAAGTGAAATAAGCCTGTTTAAACGATCTTTTATTAAGTACGGGGTACATGCGTATGCCTTTCACTAAGCGTCCTTGTAATCACTTCAAAAAACATTTGTGTCACATTTTTTTATGCCATCCTAAGAAAATATCTATATTTAGTTACTTTATACTTTGGATAACAGATTGGCAAACATTAAAAACACGTAAAACCTATGGATTTAAAAAAATTATTCTTTCTATTTAGCATAATTACGGTAGTTGGTTGTGAATCAGATAAATTCACTACCGCTAATGGAAATGTACTTGAAGTATCCTCATTAGTAGGAATGGATGTATTTGAAATTGCTTATGAATTTAGTAACGTTAGTCCTGAAACATTGACAGGCACAAACAATGACAGATGGATTGTTTATTATAATGATATTGATGTTACACTTGAAACAAATAAATCAACAAATATTGTTCATAATGCGAGAAAAGGGAAAAAACCAAAAGAAAGTACATGGGCTAAATAAGGGTTGAATTTTACTTTCTCGCCCAAAGGTAATTACCTCTTTTCGCATCCTTTTAAATGTTAATGGCTTAACCTGAATTCCACAAATTTCCAATTCGTCTTTTTTCACAAAATAATATCTATCGTAATTCCTCTCGTGAAAATATCCCTCTGCTTCTTTTTCAAATTTTAAACTTCCCATTTAAGTATTTAAACTTTCGTACCAAGGGTTTCAAGCCTTTTTTAATTGCATACGATTTGCATAAATTTAGTTTTAATATTTGTAATGTGATCAGATTTAAAATTCTTTAGTTCTTGGAATTAATCGTAAATTCTTATTATTGTAAAAAAATTGAAACTCCTACTCACGTGAATGTATTACCCTTAATGTTTCCTACTTCAAATGAAGTTATAAAAACCTTTCTTTTTATAAATGAATGCTTAGAAAAAAACTACCAAGGAGTTGATAAAGTAATTTTAGATTTTCAAAGCAGATCTTTTTGTAAACCTCCTATTTTTGTGGCTTTGGCTTGTCTTATTGAAAGGATAAAATTGCGAAATCCTAACATTGTAGTTGAATTCCAAGGAGGAAATAAAGGTTTTAACAACCACCTCAATAATATTAAGTTTAAAAGGTATTGGGAGCCTGGATTTAATAGGGATGAATTTACCAATGCTGAAAATAGAACAACTCTCTGTTTGTGGCATATTTCTCAACCTATGATAGAAAACTATGGGGAGCAAGCCAAAAGGTATTTTAAAAGAAATTTTCTAAACGACAAAGATTTGCAACCTTTGTCTAGTAATTTAAAGGAAATTTTTAATAATATATTTGATCATTCGAAATCTGATATTCAGGGATATGTATTAACGCAATATTATCCAAAATTAAAAAAACTTTCTTTTTGTATTTGTGATTTTGGAGTGGGTATATCGGCTTCGGTAAATAAATATCTTAAGGACAATAATCTAAAAGGTTTAGATGATGGTGATGCTATTTTAAAATCTTTAGTATTGGGTTTTTCTATTAGGTCGAATCCCAGAAACAGAGGATTTGGATTAAACAATGTCAAAGATTTTTCTGATTCTTCAGGAGGAAGACTTTTAATAATTTCGAATTCTGGATTAATCATCAAAGAACATAACAAAGATTTCGAGAAATATGATTTCCCTAATTTTAATGGAACCTTAATCAGTGTAGAAATAGATTCTGAAGGATTTGATGAATATGATATAGAAGAAGAAATATTTGAATTGTAGTCAAATTCAATTCTAATTACTATCTTTGTAGAATGCCAATGGATGATTTAATAAAAGTAATTGATAGAAACACATCGACTAATAACGATGGAGATCAACTATACAATTTTATAGTTGACAATATATCTCATAATAAAATAATAATCCATTTCTCTCCAAATATCACTCTTACCTCATCTTATTTAAATTCTTCTTTCGGGAAATTTATTGACGTTTTTGGAATTGACAAATTAAAAACCAAAGTAAAAGTCAAAACTAATAAATCAACTTTTTCTGTTATTAGTAAATATTTAGATAATTATAATCACGTATATTAAAGGTAAGAATCTTTGATTCCTGGCGCTCAATGTTGATTGCTTAGTATTACCAAATTCTATAAACTCTACCTTCTCAAGCAAGTTTATAAGGCAGAATTACTCATTCTATCTTTTTTCAAGAATATGCAAATATTCAGTGGTTTTTTCGAATTTGTGATTTCTGTTCTCAGTCTTATCTGCTTTGAAGCGTTGATAATTTGTTGAAGCAAGCTGATAATGACCAAACTTCTCCATTACTTTTTGAATAACTTCCGTAGGCATAAGCCCCTCATTGTTGTAGCTTAAAAAGATGTATTTGAACTTAGAATTTTCTATTAATTCTTGGAAAGTGCTTAAAACTTTCGCTTTACTACAATAATCGGATTTATTATAATTTCTCAAACCCGTTTTTCCTTTAGGAATGAACTCATCATATAAAGCAATTGTATTTAATAAGTGGTAATTGGCTCCATACTGTCGGGCATTATAGGGAGGGTCGAGATAAAGTACATCTCCTTCAATTTTCGAGATTAATTCATTACTATCTTCATTATAAACTTCATGCTCATTCTTATTTAATTGGAATTCGGCAGGTAGAAGTATTAACTCTTTCTGGGCGGATTTCTTTAACTTCTTAAGGTAAGCTCCATACACTGAAGCAGTATTTGCAACTTTGTCCGCACTCTCCAACAAACTTGCTAAAAGAAAGAAATAGGTGGAATTATCTATTTCTCCATTTTTCTTCCATTTTTCAATTTGGAATCTAATAGCGTCTATCTTTTTACCGTTATGATTTGAAAAATACTGTCTTTCTTCTATTTCACCGACACAGTAATTTTTAAAAATAAATCCCTCATGGGGAGCAATGTTATTTAATTCTCCGAGAAGAAAATCTTTTCTGGGTATTGGCAAATGGTTACCTATATAATTTCGATTGAGGACAAAGCTGTAATACTCAAAATCATTACTGATCACTTTTTTCACTCGTTTTTTAAAATTACGCCCCACAACACCAGTGCCTGCAAATAAATCGCAAAAAGTCATTTGAGAAAGGTCTTCTCCAACGACATTTGTGACATTCTCTAGGATGAAGGGATTAAGTTTATTCTTTGAGCCTATATAATTCATAATAAAAATTGAGGAGGACAAATATAGTGCTTTAAAAAAAGTAACCAGCTCTTTTGCTCAATATCCCCAAAAAGTTTGAATATATTATGATTCTTAGTATTGGTACAAAAACACTGTTAAAATTTAAACTAGAATTTTTTCGCTTGGACAGATTTTTTTTATTTCTTCGTTGTAAGCAAAATTTATCCCCAATGAATAACGAAACCTTTGGCATTACTTTTCAATATGCCATATGCAAGAAATATGAACTTGAAAATAATATTTCACTTGAAAGAATTAGTGAGAATACTTTATTAGAAATCGAAAAATCAGGAATTATTGAAAATCTTTTCGGAACATCTAAGCCTGTAGAATTTCTAACATTTTCTCAACAATATACTTCCGAATTTGTAAAGAGGTGTCCACATAACTTTATGTTGTCCAACGGTAATACTTTCTCGATAAGAACTTTTAGTGGTAAAAATAAAATGTTTGCGCCAAAAATCGTTGGCCAATCAGGGGATAAAACTTTCAACCACTATTTTGGGGATCTTGCTGATGAGAAGATAGATAGAAATAATTTTAAAGAATTTTGTTTGTCAAGAGTGCATGAGATTCTTCCTGTTTTAATTGATTATGCACTTGTAAGTGATAAAACTTCATGGGTATACATTGACAACCATAAACAACTTATTTTTAAGAATATCTTGAGAGAAAATTTACCTGACTTAACATTTAATAGAAAGGATTTTTCTTTTACGAATGAGACTGTTTCTGAATGGAATGAAACCACGACTGCAAAATTTCTAAGAAAAACAATTATTGAATTTCAATTGCATAATAACAGGAGTGGTTTTAAGATTCGACTGCATCGGGAGAATTTTCTTGACCTTTTGGTGACAGAAAAAACATATAATAATTCAGTTATTGGTGACTCAGCTGAACTTGCTGTTTGTGAAACTTTCCTATTAGATCCTGGTATAGACAATGACAGATTAACTAACAATTCTAATTCGTTAATAGTTAAATTATTTAAAACCCATTATAACCGAAATAGAAGAGAATTGTTTCCCTTTTCCCCAATTGAATATGGCGGAACATCCAAGAGAAAAAGGGGAGGAAATAGTAAAAGCGGAATAGACTTTCTTCTTGAATCAGGAAAATCTCTGTCTTTAAAAACAAATAAAAATAGAAGTGCAAAGGTATGCCCTCCTGAAATAGGACAACCGAGCCCCAAAACCTTTGACCATTATTTTATTCAAAAGGGATGGTATGAAGGCGAAATGAATGAGGAGAAATTCAGGACACTAGTACTTAATCGTGAGATTCTTTCAGTTCTTCTATCGGAATATTTGAAGCATCTTAATGAATGTGATTATCTATTATGGTCTATCTATGAAAGTGGTTCAGTTATTCAATCAAAATTAATAGACCAAAAATTTTTCCAGACTCTAAATTTTTCTCCTGAAACCATTAGCTATTCTAATGATTTTCAGCAAAAAAACAGCGTCACAATTCGATATGGAGCGAACCAGATCAGTCTTGGTGAATTTCAAATTCATTCTGCTCGAAATTCATTAAAATTCAGATTTCATTTTGGAAACCTAATTTCCATGATAAATTCTTAAATTCCTTATACTCCTTCTCCGTTTTTTTAAGGAGGATTTTTCAATTTTTAGGAAATGTGAATGTTTGAGGAAATAGAAAATTCCGAAATACCGCTATTTGTTGGTAGCCTATGGCTTATGAATTTTTTTACCATCTTCGATTTTATCATCACTTTCAGTGATTCTCACTTATTTTGAAGTGTTTTTTTCGTCGTTTTAGCTATTTCACGGGAACTAAGTCTTTTACGATTTTTTCACTCGTTAGAAGCTGAATATGAAAATCAGATATTCCAGAAACAATCCTTTTTTAAGTACCAAGGATTGAAGATAAAATCAATTTTAATTTTATCGAATTTCTAAGACCTCCGATCTGGCACAACAGAAAGATTACTGCAATGATTAATTATTATTCCAAGCATAGAAAAGAGGTGAAAATGCAATTGTTCGGAATATGTTCGGAATATTAAAAAAGAAAAACCTGTAAAGCCTTATAAATAGGGCAAATACAGGTTTTCTAAGTACTCGGAGCGGGACTTGAACCCGCACGACCGTTGCTGATCATTGGATTTTAAGTCCAACGTGTCTACCAATTCCACCATCCGAGCGTGGATTTTATACTGAGCGAAAAACGCCTCGATAGCTATCGGGCGAACCCGCAACCTCAAGAATTTTTTCTTCTCTTTCTTTCTCTTCCAGAGCGAAAAACGGGATTCGAACCCGCGACCTCCACCTTGGCAAGGTGGCGCTCTACCAGCTGAGCTATTTTCGCAAATTTTAAGAACTTTCACGCCTTAAAGGCGATGCGCAACTGTTTATTGCGGTTGCAAATTTAATATAATTCTTATAATAGCAAAGGTTTTTCTACAAAAATTGACCGCTTTTCTTCACTGTTTTCTGGGACAAAAACAAAGAACCCTTAACCCCTTGTTTTCCAGCTTCCAAAAAATTTATTCTTCACAATTTTTCTATCAATACCCAATGTCCCACAAATTAAAAACCTAAATATCCCATTTAGGATTTCCTTCCAACGAGAATTTGAAACTTAAAACTAAATCTACCAAATAAGTTTTCAAGCTTTTGAACTTTTCAACTTTCAAACTTTGAACCCGTTACACCTTTGCTTTTTGTTTGCTTGACAACATCCGCTTGATCTCATTAAGCTTCATCAGCGCTTCTACCGGTGTAAGCGTGTCGATGTCTATATGAATTAATTCTTCTTTGAGTTCCTGCAATAAAGGATCGTCCAGGTTGAAAAAACTAAGCTGCATATCCTTTTCGGCTGAATTTCGCAGGATCTCGCCGGAGTTTTCCATTTGATGTGATTTTTCCAGCTTCTTTAAAATTTTATTGGCGCGATTGATCACCATTTGCGGCATTCCGGCCATCTTGGCTACATGGATTCCAAAACTGTGCTCACTCCCACCGGCCACCAGTTTCCGAAGAAACAAAACCGTGTCCTTTAATTCTTTTACCGAAACGTTGTAATTCTTAATCCTTTTAAAGGTTTCCCCCATATCATTCAACTCATGATAATGAGTGGCGAAAAGGGTTTTTGGCCTGGCAGGATGTTCATGAAGGTATTCAGTAATCGCCCAGGCAATCGAAATTCCATCATAAGTACTGGTTCCACGGCCAATTTCATCTAAAAGTACCAAACTGCGATCTGAAATATTATTAAGGATACTCGCAGTTTCATTCATCTCTACCATAAAGGTGGATTCCCCCATAGAAATATTGTCGCTCGCCCCTACCCGGGTAAATATCTTATCAATAAGCCCTATTCTCGCAGACTTCGCAGGAACAAAACTTCCCATTTGTGCCAAAAGTACAATAAGCGCCGTTTGCCTTAATATCGCCGACTTACCACTCATATTGGGTCCGGTTATCATTATAATTTGCTGGGTTTCCCTGTCCAGAAAAAGATCATTGGTAACATAAGCCTCGCCCATTGGCAATTGTTTTTCAATCACTGGATGACGCCCGTCTTTAATATCCAGCTCCAGGGAATCATCGATCAAAGGTTCGGTATAATTTTCAGAGATCGCATGACAGGCAAAAGAGCACAAACAATCCAGCTGTGCTACCAATCGTGCATTTTGCTGCACCGGCTGAATGTAATCTCCCAGCCAATCTACCAGCTTTCCAAAAATTGCCTGCTCCAGCTGCTGTATCTTTTCTTCGGCCCCCAGGATCTTCCCTTCGTATTCCTTTAATTCTTCAGTGATATATCTTTCCGCATTAACAAGGGTTTGCTTGCGTATCCACTCCTCCGGAACCTTGTCTTTATGTGAGTTTCGAACTTCAATATAATAGCCATACACATTGTTACTCCCTATTTTAAGGGAAGAAATCCCGGTAGCTTTAGTTTCACGCTGCAGCATTCCATCAAGATATTCTTTTCCTGAGAATGCCAAGGCCCTCAATTCATCGAGTTCAGGATGAAAGCCTTTAGCGATAGCACTTCCCTTTAATATATTTACCGGGGCATCTTCGTGCAGGGTTTCCTTAATTTTACTTCTTAATACCTCACAATTTTGCAATTTATCCCCGATAACTTTCAGCGCTTCTTCGGAAGAATCCATCGCCAATGACTTTATTGGAACTATAGCTTCCAGGGAGTTATTAAGATGAAGCACCTCCCGGGGGCAAATTTTTCCGGTAGCAACCTTGGATATCAAACGCTCCAAATCACTGATCTTTTTAATTTGCTGCTGAATTTTTTCCAGTTCAGGTCGGTTTTCTATAAAATGTCCAACCACTTTGTGCCGGTTCCTGATCTTTTCAGCATTTTTAAGCGGTAAAGCAAGCCATCGTTTCAGCATCCTGCCACCCATAGGAGAAATAGTTTGATCTATCACATCCAACAGTGTCACCGCGTTTTGTGCGTTAGATTGGTATAGTTCCAGATTCCTGATGGTGAACCTGTCCATCCATACGTACTCTTCTTCAGCAATGCGATTTATAGATGCGATATGCTGCAGCCTGTGGTGCTGGGTTTCCCCGAGATAGTATAAGATCGCTCCGGAAGAAATGATCCCTTCCGCCAGGTGATCTACCCCAAAACCCTTTAAGGATTTGGTATTAAAATGTGCGTTTAAAGACTCATAGGCATAATCATGTTTAAAGATCCAGTCCTCCAGGTAAAAGCAATGATATGCATCACCAAAAGTTTTCGAAAAATCCTTTTTAAAATTCTTCTGAATAAGGACCTCGCTTGGGCTGAAATTTTGCAGCAGTTTATCTATATATTCCGAAGACCCCTGGGCGGTAAGAAATTCCCCCGTAGAAACATCCAGGAAGGATATTCCAAGGTTTTTCTTTCCGAAGTGAATGGCGCATAAAAAATTATTGGATTTGCTGTTTAAAACTTCATCATTCATAGAAACCCCGGGAGTAACCAATTCGGTCACACCGCGTTTCACGATGGTTTTGGTCATCTTGGGATCTTCCAGTTGATCGCAAATGGCTACCCGTAAGCCAGCTTTTACAAGTTTGGGCAAATAAGTATTCAAAGCATGATGCGGAAATCCGGCAAGGGCTGTTTCCACTTCGCTCCCATTTCCCCTTTTAGTAAGCACAATATTTAGAATTCTGGCAGTTCTTACGGCATCCTCTCCAAAAGTTTCATAAAAATCACCCACCCGAAACAACAACAAAGCATCGGGATATTTATCCTTGATCGCATTGTACTGCTTCATTAAAGGTGTGGTCTCTTTTGTTTTCTTCGCTGCCAAAATATCGGGGATTTTAATTCCTGCTAAAGTACTTATTTCAGGATTTATTCAAAATTTAAGATACAGTTTTATCCGCGATTTTCAATATCCGGGTATCAGGGAAAAACAGAAAAGTTAGGAATTTATAAAATTTTAACCTCCTTAGCTACAAACATACTGCAACAGGCTCACCACGAACAAAAGTGACCATAGCCCGGTTCGTATCCAGTTTTTTTTAACCAGGTTCCCCGTGATAATTTCACAGTTCTTACCGGGCATAACCGAATTATGAAGTGGGACGAAGATCGAAAATGTAAGTATCCACAACGCAGCTATAATAAGTATACCTAAAATTGTGTACAAGGATACTTCTTTCCAAAGCTGAAAAGCCGCAATTAAGAATTGTCCAATCATAAGCGGCCCAACTATATATGCGATTCGGGAAGTATATAATTTATGCCATTTTACAAGATCGGTTTCACTGTAGTAACACAATCCAGGATAAATCACCAGTTGGACTATCCATATAAGGATTACCAGACCAAAATCAAATAACAAACGAAGTATAAGTAAATCCATGAAGTTTTTTTTATTTTTTCAGCCCTTCAGGCTGTATGAGGCGATGCCTCATATTGTGATGTCTGAGCACTTCCGGCTCTATGCCTTTCTGACAAGCTGAATGCCTGCAAGATCAATCCTTGGGCATCGCCCCAAGAAATATTAAGCCTGAAGGCCTCAAACATTATTCAATTAAAATAAGATTTTTATTGATAGCCCGCTGCCTGAAGATTAAACAATTCTGCATACAATTTATCATTTTGCATCAATTCCTGATGAGTGCCAATTTCCAGGACGGCGCCATCTTTCAGAACCATGATCCGGTCGGCGATTCGAACGGTGCTAAAGCGGTGCGAAATGATAACGGCTGTCTTTCCTTCGGTGAGTTTTATAAACCTGTTGAACGCTTCGGTTTCTGCCCGGGCATCCAGTGCCGATGTTGGCTCATCCAGGATCAATACCTCAGCATCTTTCATATACGCTCTCGCAATAGCTATCTTTTGCCATTGCCCTCCGGAGAGATCCTTACCTTGCTTAAACGTTTCCCGAGTTGCTGATCATATCCTCCCGGCATTTCCGAAATCACCTCATCCGCCAGGCTTTTTTCCGCCGCCCTGTCTATTCTGGGTTGATTTTCAATTTGGCCAATTTCCCCCATCGCAATATTCTCCCGCAAGGTTAATTCAAACTTCACAAAATCCTGAAAGATCACTCCGAAGTATTGCTGATATTGGGTTTGGTTGTATTCTTTTACCGGAATACCGTCCAAAAGAATCTCTCCTTCCGAAGGTTCATAAAACCGAAGCAGCAGTTTTATAAGTGTTGTTTTCCCTGCACCATTCTCGCCCACAAAAGCGAGTTTTTCACCTGCTTTAAGCTCGAAGTTGATGTGTCGAACCACCCATTTTTCAGATTTAGGGTATTTAAATCCTACATTTTTAAATTCGAAGCCTTTTTGAATTTTCCCTGGCAGCGGTAATTTTTCTTCAGAAACATCTTCTGAATATTTCAAATCCAGGAATTCGAAATAATCCTGCAGGTATAAGGCACTTTCTGTAATTGCCGTAAACCGGGTAAAAAATCCCTGCAACTTGGTTCGCAATCTGTTGAAGGATCCCGAAAGAAAGGTAAGATCCCCAAGGGTGAATATCCCGGCTACCGTTCTAAATATTATAAAAACATAGGCTCCATAATACGCGGTAGTTCCAATTACATTGAAGAAGGAACCCCAGCCGGCACGCTGTTTTGCCAATTTTTTACTCTGGATGTAATACTTATCTGAAAGGCCTTTAAACCGCGCTGCCAGGTAATCTGAAAGCCCGAAGAGTTTAACTTCCTTGGCGGTAACATCGCTCGCGCCGGCATATCGCAAATAATCCAGTTCCCGTCGCTCCTGCGTCCAGCTTCGGGCCAGGGAATAACTCGTACCACTGAATTTGATCTCATTGATAATCGTGGGAATAATAGATACGACTAGCAAAATTATAAGCCAGGGTTCAAAAGTTACAACCCCAACCAGCAGGGATAAAATAACGATCACATCTTCTCCCTGGGTAAGAATATTGGACATTAAACCCACGCGACCGGTAGTTTGCTGGCGGGCTCGTTCCAGTTTGTCATAAAACTCAGAATCCTCCAACTGATCAAGGTTTAACTCTGAAGTTTTTTTAATGATCTTAACCGAAGTATCGATGGAGTACTGATCGCCCAGCAAGGCATCACTTAAGCTGATTCCCCTGCTTAAAAGATCGGAAAGAACGGCAAGTCCAAATTCTGCCGCAACCAAAATCCACAACAGATCCAGATCTTTTACATCGGCAGCCATTTGCAAAACCACTTCATCAATAATTAATTTACCTACCCAAAGCATCAGCACCGGCAGGATGGCATTGAGGATCCTGCACAGGATATTCACATAAAACAGCAATGGATTTACTCTTCGTATCTCTTTAAAAAAACGAGGCACGAATTTCAGGGAAGCAAAGCTCTCCCGGAAATTTATCTTATTGGGTTCTAAGGATGTTTTTAGTCTGGGCAAGGAATAGTTATTTTCATTGCAAGGTAACAATGGTATTTGAAATCCTGAACCTGTCTACCCAAATTATGAGTTGTTTAAGCTGTTTTAGTTTCTTTAAACGCGCTCTTTAGAAACAACCCGGATAAGTTCATACCTGAGGGAAGAACCATCCTGCGGGGGATCTTCTATCCGGATTTTTCGAACGATGAGATCATATAAATAACCAGGTTCATAATCAAACCCCACGATGCTATCTTCATAATAGAAATATTCCCAGTCTTCTGTTCCTATTTTTTCACCCTCCTGCACTAAAAGGCAGTTGCCTTGCATTTCCCCATAACATTCCACCGTATAGCTATTCACCCTGAGATCGGTTATTTCTGCAGCAATGTCTGCATTATTACAGCTGAAAACCAGGGTGAAAATTGAAAGGAGAATAAATATTTTCATGAGGATATATTAAGATGCATTTTAAAGTTAAGGCAATTTCCGCAGAATTCCCACAAGAATCTTTTGAAAAAATTCCAGATATAAAATCGATCAAACAGGATTGGGCTGCTTTGTATTCTTAATTTTTATGCAGTTAAAAACTTCAATTCTTCCTATTTTTGCGCAATGACCACAAGCAGAAAACTGGAAAACAGCGAACTTGATCGCAAGAGCGTAGAAGAATTTAAGGAGGCTCAAAAATCGCCCATTATTGTAATCCTTGACAACATCCGAAGTTTAAACAATATCGGATCGGTTTTTCGCAGCTGCGATGCCTTTTTGATCCAAAAGATATACCTGTGCGGCATTACCGCGCAACCTCCGCATAAGGATATCCATAAAACAGCATTGGGCGCTACAGAAACCGTAGCCTGGGAATATATTGAAAACACGCTTGAGCTTGTAAAAAAATTACAAAGTGAGAATATTAAAGTCTATTCCATTGAACAGGCAGAAAACGCCAGGATGCTGAATGATTTTTATCCCGAAAAAGAGCAAACCTATGCCGTGATCTTCGGCAATGAGGTAAAGGGAGTGCAACAGGAAGTGGTATCTGCCAGTGACGGCGTTATTGAGATCCCGCAACTGGGCAGCAAACACTCCCTGAATATTGCAGTAAGTGCTGGGATTGTAATTTGGGATTTATTTTCTAAAAGCGGCGATCTCCTCCAGAACAGCTAAATAATCCTCCCGGTTATTTATGAAATCCTTCCCGGAGATATCGATGATCTTGATGTTGATGTCGTTTTGCGATTTTATGTAGGACAAGTAACTCTTATTAATATCCATTAGATACTCCGGCTGGATATTCTGTTCATAATCCCGCCCACGGCTTTTGATATTCTCAAGTAACCTGTCGGTGTTTTGATAGAGATATATGTATAGATCCGGTTTTAATAATTCCTTATAAATTATACTGAAAAGCTTATTATACAGGGAATACTCATCCTCCTGAAGGGTAATCTTTGCAAAGATCAGGGATTTGAAAACATCATAATCGGAGACTATAAAATCCGTAAAAAGATCATATTGAGCCAGATCATCTGAAAGTTGCTGATACCTGTCGGCTAAAAATGACATTTCCAGCGGAAAAGCATAGCGATGCTGATCCTCATAAAATTTCGGCAAAAAAGGATTATCCTTAAAGCGCTCCAGGATTAGCTTGGCATTAAAATCCTGGGAGATCATAGTAGCCAGGCTGGTTTTTCCGGCTCCTATATTTCCTTCAATGGCTATATAGTTACAATTTTGAAAACTATGAGTTTTCGTTGGATTTATAAGTTTTTCTGAAATTCGATCAATGGGTGAATCATCTGTGGTTTCAGCTAAAAGCTGGGAAATTGATCTTTGCAATACCGGGTGAACTTCTTTTGAGGCGATCTCTGCAAGCGGCAATAAAACAAATTTCCTGTTTTGCATTTGAAGATGAGGAACTTTCAGCAATTCAGAATCTATAACTTCCGCTCCCAAAAGCAAAATATCAAGATCTATGCTACGGTTTTCATACGTACTGGAGTTTGTTCGGGAACGGCCAAGGGAAGTTTCTATTTCCAGCAACTTATCCAGCACTTCTTCCGAAGAAAAACGGCTGCTAACTTCAATACAGGCATTTAAAAAAGCATTCCCTTCAAAACCCCAGGCAGGAGTTTCGTATACCGATGAAATTTCAAGGATATCTCCAATATCCCTGTATATTTTATCCAAAGCCAGTTGCATAAACTCTAACCGATTTCCCTTATTGCTTCCCAGCGCGATGTAAAATGTTTTTGGAGACTTCAAGACTTCTTTAAGAAATGTTTTAGTGAAGATTTAGTAATTTCACGGCAAATTAAATAAAACAAACTAACATAGGCTTAATTTTGTTGGTAAGAGTTCTAAAAAAATAGTTTGAAACCAAAATCGATCAAAGACCTGTTGCTGGCGCAAAGAATTTACCTCGCTCTTGCTGCGCTATTTATCACTTCCCTGGTCGTTTCCAATTTGATCTTTCAGAAATTCTTTTCCTGGGATTTTTTCGGGATATATACTTTTGAGATTTCCGTAGGAATATTACCTTATCCCATCACCTTTTTAATCACCGATATTATCAGTGAAGTTTATGGAAAACAAAAGGCCAATCAGGTGGTTACAGGTGGGATTTTCGCTTCTCTTTTTTCATTAATGATTATTTATGCGGCCGATTTTGTGCCTGCCACCGCCTGGTCCCCCATAGGAGATAAATTGTTCTCAAAGGTTTTTGGAGCTACCGGAATAGCCGTTTTTGCTTCCATGATGGCTTACTTGCTGGCGCAATATGTAGACATACAGTTGTTTCATTTTTGGAAAAAATTAACCAATGGCAAACACTTGTGGCTTCGGAATAACTTTTCTACCTTCATGTCGCAATTCGTGGATACATTTGCGGTCCTGTTTTTGCTTTGCAGCTTTAATAAAATTGAATGGAAGCTCTTTGGAACCCTTTTGTTAAGCGGATTTTTGTTCAAAGTGCTTATCGCTCTTTTAGACACTCCGTTTTTATATATTGCAGTGTACTGGATGAGAAGAAGATTTGATCTTGGAGCCAATGACGAATTGAAATTTGAACAAATAAATTTCGATACCTCGAAAGAGGTTTCTTCAATAGAAACATTGGATCCTGTTCTTGCTGAAAATCAGAAGTGATAAAACTTAATATAATATAGGTTTAATAAAACCGAAATATAAACAGATGAAAAAAGTATTTAAAATTACCGGAATCGTTCTGGTGGTGATCGTTGCCCTGCTAATTGCAGCTCCATTTATTTTTGAAGCTCAATTGACGGATATGATGAAGAAATCCATCAATAAGAATGTAAATGCTGAAGTAGAATTCAGCGATCTGGACCTTACTTTATTCCGAAGTTTCCCCCAGGCAACTTTGGTTTTAAAAGATGTTAGCGTGATCAATAAAGAACCTTTTAAAGGAGATACCCTTGCGTTTGGCGGGGAACTTTTACTGGAAATGTCCATAAAAGAACTCTTTAAAGGCAGCGATCAACCTAAAAAAATCGATGAATTAAGATTGGACAATGCATTTATAAATATCCTGGTGGATTCCCTTGGAAACAATAACTATGAAATTAGTATAGAAGATGTAGCAGCCCGGGGAGATACGGTTTCAACTCCTTTCAGGCTGGATCTCAAGCATTATGAGGTCAATAATTCCAGATTGAAATATGTAGATCAAGGTCAAAAATTATCGCTTTATCTGGATGATTTAAACCATCAGGGAACAGGGGATTTTTCCCTGGAGCAATCGGAACTTGAAACCAGTACTACTTCTTTGGTCACTTTGGATTATGACGGCGTGAATTATTTAAATAAAAACAGGGTAGGACTTGAAGCCGTGATACAGATGGATCTGGATGAAATGAAATACACCTTTCTTGAAAATGAGGCTACCATCAATCAGTTACCACTTACTTTTGAAGGTTTTGCAGATGTGAATGAGAACAACAATGAAATAGACATTTCCTTTAAAACGCCTTCATCCGATTTTAAAAACTTCCTTGCGGTTATGCCCGAAATCTACGCGAAGAATATAGAAAACGTACAAACTACGGGGGACTTTATAGTAAACGGTAGAATGCATGGAATTATAGATGATACATATATTCCGAAAATGGATATTAAGGTCACCTCAAGCAATGCTTCCTTTAAATATCCGGATTTGCCAAAAAGTGTTCAGGATATAAATTTAGATTTGGCCATCCTTAACGAAACAGGATTACTGAATGACACCTATCTTACTTTTGATAACGTTACCTTCAGAATAGATCAGGATGTATTTGCAGCCAATGGAAACATCAGGAATCTTACTGAAAATATGTTGGTGAATATGGCTTTAAAAGGAACTGTAAATCTTGCCAACCTAGAAAAGGCATATCCGTTGGAACTGGAACAGGATCTGAATGGGATTTTAACCATTGATGCAAAAACTTCTTTTGATATGAATTCCATAGAAAAAGAACAATATCAAAATGTGAACAGCAACGGGAATGCCCGCATCACAGATTTTAGGTATACCTCTCCCGAAATCCCGAATGAAATCAGGATCTCCACAGCGAATTTCAACCTCAACCAGGGCGATGTCCGGGTTCCACAATTGAACATGACTACCGGGCAAACCGATATTTCTGCTTCCGGGAATATCCAGAATTTGATGGGATTCCTGTTCACCGAACAAAAGCTGAAAGGCGATTTCCAGGTGAATTCAAATACCTTTTCCATCAATGATTTTATGATCGCCGAAACCGCTGAAGAAGTTGTAAATACTCCGGATGGAGTTACTATAGAAACAAAAAAAGAAGTTCCTACAGGAGAAGAGGCCATAAAAATTCCATCATTTCTGGATGCTAAAATGGATTTTTCAGCTAATAAAGTGCTGTATGATAATTTGGTTTTAAACAACGCAAAAGGTACGCTCTATATAAAAGATGAAACTGCAACTCTTCAAAATGTAACTTCCAATATTTTTGATGGAACCATCGCCCTGAACGGAAATGTGTCTACCAAGGAAGCTGTTCCAACTTTTAAAATGAATTTGGATCTCAATTCTTTAGATATAGCAAAATCCTTTAACGGATTGGAACTTTTACAAGGTCTTACCCCTATTGCTGCTGCCCTGGAAGGAAAATTGCAAACCAGGATCAATCTTGCCGGGAATTTAAATGATGATCTTACTCCGCAGTTAACCAGTCTGGCAGGAGAAGCACTGGCACAACTGCTAACCGCTAAGGTTCAGCCGGAAAAGCTTGCATTGCTGGGCAGACTTGATGAACAGCTGAAATTTATAGATTTTAAGGATATCAATCTTGATAACTTAAAAAGCAGACTCACATTTAATAATGGATTTGTGGAAATAGAACCTTTTGATTTTAACGTGAAAGGAATCAATGTTCAGGTTGCAGGAAGTCACGGATTTGATATGAATATGAATTATAATGTCACCCTGGATGTACCTGCAAAATTTTTAGGAAGTGAGCTCGGAACAGCCCTTTCAAAACTGAGCGCGCAGGATCTTCAAAGTATGACCGTTGCTTTACCCATAGGACTAACAGGCACTTTTCAAAATCCTAATATTAATTTAAATATGGAACAGGCAGTAGGCAACCTTACCCAAAAAATTGTTGCTCAACAAAAAGCAGAACTCACAAAAAAAGGGATTGACGCACTTGGAAATATTATTAGTGGCGAAAAAACACAACCACAAACTCCCGATAGTACTGCTACTCCGGAGGAAGTGAAAAAAGATTCTGTAAAAGCCACTCAGGAGCAGCAGGTTAAGGATGCCGCAAGGGATATTTTAGGCGGACTTTTGGGTGGAAAGAAGAAACCAAAAGATACCACAAAAGTGAATTAAGCTTTCTACCAAAGACTTTCAAAAAATAAGAAAGTAGGTTTTATGAATCCTGATCAGGAGAATTTTAAAAGCTATCTAAAATTAAGAAAGCATAAATCATGGCGGTATTAAAAAATATTGGAAATATTTATCGAAAAAGACTTGATTGCATATTTAAAAAATAGTTTAAATTTGTCCGTTCAACTAATCAAAATTTTTAAAAATGAAAAAACTATCTTTATTATTATTGGCTGCAGTATTTTCTTTATCAATCTATTCTTGTAGAGAAACTACAGAAGAGAAAACAGAAGATGCAGTAGAAGAAATTGGAAACGATATCGAAAACTCTGCTGAAGAAGCCGGTGATGAAATCGAGCAAGCTGCTGACAATGCAGAAGCAGAAATTGATGAAGAAATCAACGGTACTGACGATATGCAATAGTCAATTGCATTTATCTTTTAAGGGCCATCCAAATTTATTTGCGATGGCTTTTTTTGTTTCAATTTAAAAATAGAACTTATGAAAAAATTAATTTTAATGCTGATGTTGGTCGGAATGGCCTCATCTTTTTATTCTTGCAGGGAAACTACTCAGGAAAAAACCCAGGATGCTGTTGAAGCAATTGGAGAAGATATTGAATCCAATACTAAAAAAGCCGCAGAAAAAATTGAAGAAGGCGCAAAAAAGGTGAAATCAGACGTGCAGGAGGGTATTGACAAGACAAAAAATTAATCTCAAACCCTGGAAGATAATTCAGAATCAACATTCTTTTATATTTCTAAATCACCCTACCGGGTGATTTTTTATTTTCAACTGGCGTAGTCATTTCGAAATGAGCTTTTGGACGATTGAGAAATCCCGAAGTAGCAAACCCCTATAACCATTGGAAACCCCTACCCTAAAACATGAGATTTCTCGTCGCATTATTACCTACACTTTAATAAATACCGGCTAAAAATTAATTCTTGAAGCAAGCTAATTTCATTCAAAAGCGCGCACTCGAAATGACCCTTAAGTCATTTCCAAGGAGAAAATATAATTTCTATTGCGCCAGATATCCTCCATCTATAGGATAGTAAGCTCCGGTGGCAAAGGAAGCTCTATCACTGGCAAGCCAAAGAAACATTTGTGCTACTTCATCAGATTCTCCAAGTCTTCCTATAGGGTGCGCACTCACCAGCTGATTTAACATTTCCTCATCAAGACTGTCCAGCAAAGGGGTTTTAATAAAGGCAGGACCTACCGAATTTACCCGTATTCCTTTTGAAGAATATTCCAGAGCAGCAGTTTTGGTAAGCCCCAGAATCCCGTGTTTTGCAGCGGAATAAGCTGCGCTATTGGCAAAACCTACACTTCCAAGAATAGAGGAAACATTGATAATTGAACCATTTCCATTTTTTAGCATTGCAGGTATTTGATAGCGCATCCCATAGAAAACCCCGGAAAGATTAATTGCAATCACTTTATCCCAATCTTCAATTTCATATTCGCCTACAGGAGCTTGGGCTCCCCCAATTCCGGCATTATTAACTGCAATATCCAGTTTCCCGAATTCCTCAATGGCTTTTTCAACGCTTTTTTCAGAATCGGAAGCATTGGAAGTATCGGCTTTAATAAATATTGCTTCCCCTCCCTGTTGTTTGATTTTTTCAAGAACTTTATTTCCGTTTTCCTCGTCAACATCGGTTAAAACAATTTTTGCCCCTTCTTTGGCAAAAAGCAAAGCGGTGCTCTCCCCTATTCCCGAGGCAGCACCCGTAATTAACGCTACTTTATCTTTTAATTCCATAATATTAAAGTTTTATTTGATTTCTATTTTTTAAGATTCATTGAAATTAGGAAAAATGAATTTTAGCTGCTATGAGGAAAATCAGGAAAAATAAATTTTGACTAACTTTCGGCTAAATCAGGTACCATAATGAAGCGTTTTCTATTTTTAATCATTTTCTCCCTTCCCCTTAATTTGTGTTTTGGGCAGGAAAAAAACCTTCCATCCGGATTTGAGTATGTAAAAGAATTAATCCCTGATATCGTTTTGGAAATGCGCTATGCCGGTACTCATAATTTTATTGGAAAACCCATCGACGGATATCAACAACCTAAAGCTATTCTTACAACAGCTGCTTCAGAAGCTTTAAAAAAAGCACAAATTGAATTAGAAAACCAGGGATATTGCTTGAAGATTTTCGATGCCTATCGCCCTCAACGCGCTGTAAATCATTTTATAGCATGGGCTCGAAATCCGCAGGATACAATAATGAAAGCCACATTCTATCCCGGAATTGAAAAAAAGGATCTTTTTAGCCTGGGTTATATTTCAACAAGATCTGGTCATTCCAGGGGAAGCACGGTGGACCTTACTCTTATTGATACAAACACCGGGAAGGAACTCAATATGGGAGGGAGCTATGATTTCTTCGGAGAGATCTCACATCATGATACCTCACTAATCACTTCGGAACAAAAAGAAAAACGGGAATTATTGAAACGAACGATGAGCAAATATGGTTTCCGTGCCTATCCTCAGGAATGGTGGCATTATACTTTTAGGATGGAACCTTATCCCGATACCTATTTTGATTTTGTGATAGAGTAACATAATTTTTTAAAAAAAAAAGTGGCTGTCTAAAAAGTACGGCTTCCGTCGAGCTGAACTTGTTTCAGCTTCTAAATCGTTTTAATTTTCAACAAGATATATCCTGAAATAAACCCGCCTGAACGCACGGGCAGGTTCAGGATGACGAATTTAATGACTTTTCGGACAGCCTCCTTTAGTTTTTATATAAAGCAGGATTAAGAATCCAAATTAAGTCCGGCATCAATTCTGGCAACTAGATCATTCCAGTGATACCTAGTCAGGTTGTTATTTACCCTGTTCTTCTGCCTGTTAATGTCCCTTTTCAACCGCTCCATTTCCCCGCGCATAAGGGCGATGATATCACTTTTTAATACTGCATCATTACCACCTTCTTTTACCTTCTTTACATACCCGGCTGCGGCATCTACATAAGAGCGTTGTAAATTTCTGCGATAGGCATCAGCATTACGGCCGGCATATAATTCACTAAAGATCCCTTTTCTAAGGTCGTCCATCATTTCCAGTGCGGTATAGGCCTGTTGTTCATTTACCTGCTCATTGCTCACCATGCGCTTAAGTCGGTCCTCATCAAGCAAGGCATTAAGTGATCTGGTTTGAAGATTTTGCACCCGCTCTATTGCTCCGCCGGATTCTATTCGGTCCAGAAGATCTCGGTTTAGCAACCATTCCGGAGTGGTAAACGCATGAGTATTCAGGAAATCAACAGCATCTTTCTGGGTGCTTTTTGGCACGTTGGTATAAATTACCCCTTCCTGATCTGATGTTTTTCTGGTTTCATAAACACCTCCTACATTGGTGATCACATGGGTAATATATCCTCTCCATAAATTGGTAAGCTCTCCATAAACTTCATCGAGATCATCATATCCAAATCCGTCTTTTGCGGTCCACTCCATCAAATTAGGAACGACTTTCTTTAAATTGGCCAATCCATATTCCCCGGCCTTTACCTGATCATCACCAAGGCTTTCCCTTTGCGACTGTGGATCTACGCCATCATAACCTCCGCCAAACTCATATATTGGGTCACCCGCCTTTTCAGCAATCCACTTATCCAGGGTCTTCTTTTCATCTTTCATCCCCGCAGCTTCAGGTAAATACCTGTAACCCCAGTTGATGGCGTAAAGATCATAAGGCCCCATCATCCTGATATAACGAACATTTTTGTCTTCAGGCTGTGCCACATAGTTCACGCGGGCATAATCCATTATAGAAGGAGTAAGTCCATATTTTTGTGTGAAGTCTGCAGAGCGAAGGGAATCTGTAGGATAGGCTGCACTGGCTTTCATATTATGCGGTAAACCCAAGGCGTGTCCAACCTCATGAGCGATAACCATACGCATCATTTCACCAATTTCTGCCTCCGGAGTGTTCAAGGTTCTGGCGGCAGGGTTTTGGGCTCCGGCTTCTATCATAAACCGGTTGCGGTACGACCTTAAATGATTGTGATACCAGATGATACTGCTCCCTATAATTTCACCAGTTCGCGGATCGGTTACTGAAGGTCCGGTAGCATTCCGGGTAGTACTTGCAACGTATCTTACCATGGAATAGCGAACATCTTCGGGGCTAAATTCCGGATCTTCCTCTTTGGAAGGTGCATCTTTTGCAATGATGGCATTTTTAAAACCTGCCTTTTCAAAGGCAGTATTCCAGTCCTCTATCCCTTGTTTGAAATAAGGTCTCCATTTCTCAGGCGTGGCAGGATCCAGGTAATAAACTATCGGTTTAACCGGTTCCACCAATTCTCCTCTTTTGTAGGCTTCCACATCCTTGGGCTCCAGTCTCCATCGTCTTATGATCTCATAATCATCTGCCTTAAGCTCTTCAGAATCATAGTCATATTTCTTGGTGGTGAACCAACCTACCCTGTAATCGGCTAACCTGGGCTTCATCATATCATCCGGAAGGAGTATCATGGATTGATTCATCAAAAGGGAGATCGTCCCTGCCTGATCTCTTTCAGGCGGTTCCTCTGCTTCATAAGTCATAACGTGTTTAACTTCTACATTTTCAGGAAAAGCCCTGGCAGATTCTATAAAAGAACGATTGGAATCCAGCTTTTTGACTTTGTAGCGTTTCTTTAAAGCGGGGGAAATTCCATTTATTGCATCGATATCACTTTCAAATAAAGAGTTTACCTCAACTACCACAGCGGTAGAATCGCTATTGTATGCCGAAATTTTTGTGCTGTAAAGTATGGGGAAAAAGTTATTTGCAACGACCGATTGGTAGATAGGAGATTCTTCATCGCTTTGGTTTTCAAAACTAATGATTTTCATATCCACGCTTTGCCCTCTTTTAACCCATCGAACAACCTGTTCATTTACTTTGGATCCGGCATTCACATATCCCCCACCAAAACCTGCTGGCACTTTGGCTATGCGACTAACCAGAAGCATGTCTTTCTCCAGTAAATTAAGTGGGATTTCAAAATAAAGTTTATCGCCTACAAAATGGGCAGTAAATAAACCTTCGTCGCTTTTTGCTTCTGAAGTAATTACATCTTTATAAGATTTTAGAGTTCCACTGGATTTTTTGGCAGTTGAAATCTCCGCCGCCTGGCTTTTATTTTGGTTTCCGACAATTTGTCCCTGGCTTTGACAACCCAGGCTTATAACCGCAAGTAAACCTATGACCGATACTCTTTTTAACATAGTTTTTTTATTTTGGCTACAAGATAAGAAAACATGCTTAAAATGGAATAGCCAAGAAAAGCTCACTGCTTTTTCAAAGAAAGAAAAATCAATTTATTCCCAGTTCCACCACAAAACCTTCATGGCCACGCACGTTGAAAACTGTTCCATCCTGAAAAATTAAATATTGTCCCTTAATTCCTTTTAGGATCCCTTCATAAAAAGGTGATTTTGCCAGATTCAGAGTTTTTACCTTTTTAGGATATTCCAGCACGGGGAAATGGATCTCGGTTTCTTTGTTATTGGCCAGGAAATATTCCATAGCCGCTGCAGGAATAAACTGTTTCAACATTTCGCGAACCTCTACCAAATCGAGATCCTTCACATCATTGGTTAACATTTTTCTCCAGTTGGTCTTATCCCCAACGTGATCCTTTAAAGCAACCTCGGTAATCCCGGCAAGATAGCGATTAGGAACCTCCACAATTTCGATGGCCTCATGAGCACCCTGATCGATCCACCGTGTAGGGATTTGAGTTTTGCGGGTAACACCCACTTTTACATCGCTGGAGTTTGCCAGATACACAATATGCGGTTTGAGCTGTACACTTTTTTCGAATTCCAGGTCCCTGTCTTCCTCATCCAAATGCGCAGTACTTAACTCCGGTTTCATGATCCAGTTTCCTGCCTGCGGAATGGAACTAAAACAATCATAACAGTACCCCTGGCGGAAAACCTTCTTTTGTAAACCGCAATGAAGACACTGATACCTCAGGAAATTTATACTGATCTTTTTATCCAGGATTTGATTTACATTTAAAAAATCGGCTTCAAAAATGAGGTAATATTGAACAGTATCTGTTAGCTCCGTACTCATTTTAGTTAGAACCCCTTCATATCTCATATTTTTTAATTTAATTTCAACAAAAATGATTTTTTTTGCAGGCTTCAAAGATTAGCTTAATTTTAGCCTGCCAATCTGCCGCTTTTACTATAATTTGCGGATAAATATATAAAGAATAATGCCAATTCCATTAGTAAACTCTGTTGCTTCCTGGTTTTTAAAGAAGCGTATCCATCAAATGGAGTTATTCATGAAATATCCCAATGAAGTTCAGCAGGAACTCTTAAGACATCTCATTTCCAAAGCAAAAAATACAGAATTCGGCAAAAAATATGATTTTGCAGGGATACACAATTATGAAAGTTTCGCCAGAAATGTCCCTATTCATACCTATGAGGAATATGAACCCGATATTGAGCGATGCAGGCAGGGAGAAAACAACATCTTTTGGCCTACACCTATAAAATGGTTTGCGAAGTCCAGCGGCACCACAAATGCAAAAAGCAAATTTATTCCGGTAAGTGATGATTCCCTGGAGAACTGTCATTATGCAGCTGGAAAAGACCTGTTGTGTATGTATTTAAACAACAATCCCAATTCCCAGTTATTTAATGGCAAAAGTTTACGCCTTGGCGGCAGCAAAGAGATTTACCGCAATAACGGGACTTCCTATGGAGATTTATCGGCAATTCTAATAGACAATATGCCATTTTGGGCAGAGTATAGCAGTACGCCCAGCAATGAAGTTTCCCTTATGAGCAACTGGGAGGTCAAAATGCAGGCGATTGTCAATGAAACTATCAAGGAAAAAGTTACCAGTCTTGCAGGAGTTCCATCCTGGATGCTTGTCTTGCTGAACAACGTACTGGAAACAAGCGGAAAAGAAAATCTGTTGGAGGTATGGCCAAGCCTGGAAGTGTATTTTCACGGCGGAGTGAATTTTGATCCTTATGCCCCTCAATACCAGAAACTATTGCCCAGGAATACTTTCAGTTATTATGAGATCTATAATGCTTCTGAAGGTTTTCTTGCCTGTCAGGATTTAAATAATTCTGAAGGATTATTGCTGATGCTCGATTATGGGATTTTTTATGAGTTCATCCCTATGGACACCTACGGTAGTCCCGACCAAAAAATCATCCCTCTAGACGAAGTACAAACCGATACTAATTATGCGGTAATAATCACCACGAATGCAGGTTTATGGCGCTATAAGATTGGGGATACAGTTCGTTTTACTTCAACCAGCCCCTACAGGATAAAAGTTTCGGGAAGAACAAAGCATCATATCAATGTCTTTGGCGAGGAATTGATCATTGAGAATAGTGATTCGGCATTAAAAAAAGCCTCTCAAGTAACAGGCTGTGAAATAGTTGATTATACAGCTGCTCCCATTTTTATGGAAGGAAAAGAAAAAGGTTCTCATGAATGGATTATCGAGTTTAAAACACCGCCTCAAGATCTGAACGCTTTTATAAAAGTACTGGACCTGGCATTACAGGAAGTTAACAGCGATTACGAAGCAAAACGCTTTAATAATATGACCCTGAATATCCCAACAGTACATCCGGCAAGAGAGCATCTTTTTTATGACTGGCTTAAGAAAAATGGGAAACTTGGCGGACAACATAAAATTCCGCGTTTGTCCAATAAGAGGACCTATGTGGAGGAGTTGTTGGCGATGGGGTGAAAAGTTGTGGGTTAAAAAAGTGGAGCGTGGAGAATCTTCACGTGTAAAAAAACTCAGTTCAACCCTCTGCAGAAGTCTAAAAACTATTGGGTTGATTACTATTAAACTTAATGAAAATAAGAGAGTAGTCCTGACTTAAGTAACTGTTCGATGCATCAATTTTATTCCTCTAATCCTTATTTACTTTAATTACGCCTTTTTTCTAAAAATTAGCTTTTTTCGCACTTTACAATTTGTGATTTTTTTAATTGTTGTTTGGTAAACATTTTTGTTATGGCTAAAACCATACCTCCAGTATGCATTCCACTAAGATTTTTAAAAACCGACCTGGCTTTTATATTTTTTTTAAATTATATAAATAAAGTGTCCTGAAAAAATTGGAATTATAACCAAATGTTTATCAGGCAATTAAAATCAAGTCTTGTTTCTTAATTCTAACAGTTACGCCTTCGGCGTAATGATCTTGATTCTTTACCAATCATTAATGATTTTTTTATAATTTGGATATTCCTGATTATCTAAAAATTTACTGAAAATAATTTATATAAATTATCAAAATACGACGAAAATCATATTTTGGATAAATTTGAAGTTTTATTTTTACTGGAAATAAAACAGAAATATGGCCGAATCTGTAAAAAAGAAAAACTTTTTCCAACGATTGCTCCCTCCCCGCAAATGGAGAATGACAGCTACCCTAATCGCAGGAGCATTTTTTGGACTTGGATTTTATATCTTAAAACTCAGCAATGCCGCATCATATTTATCTGATGATCCCAAAGCCTGTTTAAATTGTCATGTAATGACACCTCAATATCTTACCTGGAACAAAAGTTCTCACAGGGAGGTCGCCAGTTGTAATGACTGCCATGTGCCTCAGGACAATGTATTCAATCAATATTATTTCAAGGCGATGGACGGACTGTATCATTCCGCTGTTTTTACATTTCGGGCAGAACCTGAGGTAATTGTAGCCCGGGAAGGTTCAGCAGAAGTTATTCAGAATAACTGTATTCGATGCCATGACACCCGTATCACAGATGCCAAATTACTGGCAACTGTAGAGAATCATGAAGTCCACAGAACAGACCGCACCTGTTGGGAATGTCACAGAGAAGTTCCTCACGGAAGAGTGAAAAGCCTTTCTTCTGTAGGTCATCAAATTGAACCAATACCCGCACATATACCTGAAAAGAGAGATATTATACCGTCCTGGCTGCGCACTTACATCGACCAGGAGGGTGACACTATAAGCCAGCCATCACCATAAAATCTAACACTATTTGCACTAACCATTACACTAACCTTTACACCAATGAAAAACTGGATAATTTTAATTTTAACAATCATAGCAGTATTTCTGCTGGCATTGCTTGCCAATTCAATAATTGACCGAAAGGCAGAAGCCCGCTTTGCCTATCAGCCTCAGGTTGAAATTGAAGGAATAGAACCCCGGGATTCCATTTGGGGCCTAAACTTTCCAAGGCAATATCAATCATACCGAAAAACCGCCGATACTACCTTCAAAGGACTTTACAGCACAAGCGGATTTGCAGATGTGCTGGATGATCAACCGGAACTTGTAATCCTTTGGGCAGGATATGGCTTCAGTAAAGATTACAATCAGCCTCGCGGGCACTCTCATGCGATAACAGATATACAGCGAACCGCGCGGGTAGGTTCCCCATGGACAAAAGGTGAAGGCCCTATGCCAAGCACCTGCTGGACTTGTAAGAGCCCAGATGTTCCAAGGCTTATGAGCGAACTTGGGGTGACTGAATTCTACAGTCAAAAGTTTTCTGATTTTGGAAGTGAGGTTATAAATCCTATTGGTTGTGCAGATTGTCACGACCCTAAAACAATGAACCTGACTATTACCCGCCCAGCTCTTGTTGAGGCTTTTGAAGCAATGGGTAAAGTAATAGGCGATGCCTCTCACCAGGAAATGCGCTCCCTTGTATGTGCACAATGTCACGTGGAATACTATTTTGATAAAACCAAACCGGGAAAAGAAGATGCAGCTTATCTCACTTTTCCATGGAAGGATGGTTTGACGGTGGAGAATATGGAAGCATACTATGATAATATCGATTTTGCCGACTGGGTACACCCCTTGAGCAGAACCCGGATGATAAAGGCCCAGCACCCGGATTATGAAATTTTTTCTATGGGGGTACATGCAAAAAGAGGTGTCTCCTGTGCAGACTGCCATATGCCGTACAAAACTGAAGGCGGACAAAAATTTACCGATCACCACATAGGCTCACCTTTGTCTAATGTTGAAAATTCCTGCTTTGTTTGTCACAGGGAGAAAAAGGAGGATCTGGTATCTGATGTGTATGAGCGTCAGCGAAAAATAAAGGAAGGAACTGGATATTTACAAAAAGAGATCGCCAAAGCACATATAGAGGCTAAAAAGGCGTGGGATCTAGGCGCTACAGAGGCCCAGATGGCAAATATACTTCTGGGGATAAGGCATGCACAATGGCGTTGGGATTTCTCTGTTGCCTCTCACGGTGCAGCCTTTCATGCTCCGCTGGAAACCAGTAGGATCGTAACAACGGGCACAGGAAAAATACAAGAAGCACGTATTGAATTAGCACGACTTCTGGCTTCCCTTGGTCATAATGAGCCGGTGGAAATGCCCGATTTTGAGAGCAAAGAATTTCTACAGAAATATATAGGCCTGGATATGCCTTCGGAAGTGAAGGATAAACAGCGGTATATCGAAGAAGTAGTTCCCTTATGGCTGAAAGAAGGTAAAGAAAGAGAAAGAACGACTTTGCCCGGCAAAAAAGTTTCAGAAAGATAAGTACCGGGGATATAAATAATATTCCATTTTTAAATACTAATAAAAAAATTCCATCGATGAAAATAATTGGGGCTATTAGCCTAACCATTATACTTTCCATTGCCCTAATTCCAGCTGCGCATGCTCAATTCAATGTAGACGGGCAAATTGTGCAAAGAGCTGAATACCGTCACGGTTTCGGAAAACTTATTGAAGAAAACGAAGAGGCGGCTGCGTTCATCGCCCAGCGGGCACGTTTAAATGTGCAATATGAATTGGAAAGCTTTAAATTCTATGTGAGTATACAGGATGTGCGCACCTGGGGAAACACCCCTCAGGTAAAACCCACAGACCCTTACCTTTCCCTGCACGAGGCCTGGGCTGAAACTTTCCTTTCAGATAATTTCAGTATAAAACTGGGACGGCAGGAGCTTAATTATGACAATTTTAGGTTCCTTGGGAACCTGGATTGGGCATTACAGGGAAGAGCACACGACTTTGCCCTTTTAAAGTATGAAAAAGGAGCACTTAAATTTCACGCAGGCGGGGGTTACAATCAGGATAATCAAAGCTTAAACGGTAATTTTTTCAGCACTCCTAATCAATATAAGGTAGCCCATTTCCTTAGATATGAGAATATAGCCGGGAAATTTAATTTCTCACTTCTTTTCTGGAATAATGGATTACAATATTCAGAAGTTGATAATGCCGGGGAAATAATAAAGACCGGAATCCATTACCGCCAAACTTTTGGTCTTCCATCTCTTAAATATCAATTAGGCAATACTGGCTTTGCAGGATTTTATTATCATCAGGTTGGGAAAGATTTACAGGGACGGGATGTGAAAGCATATGATGCAAGCGCCCAGATCTCACAAAATTTCCCAATAGATACTACTCAGGGAAGCAACTTCCGGCTTACCCTGGGAATCGAATTGCTCACCGGTACAGATCCGGTAGACAATGCCACTGAAAATAATTCCTTCTCTCCTCTCTACGGAACCAACCACGCTCATAATGGGTATATGGACATGTTCTATGTGGGTGGACGGCACGAGAATTCTGTAGGATTAAGGGACCTGTTTTTAAGAATGAGATATGATATGAACCCGAAGTTGTTTTTGTCTCTTAACATCCATTCCTTTAACAGCTTTACCCCTTATTCGGAAAATGAAGATGAACACCTGGGCTATGAAACAGATCTTGCCCTGGGTTATATTTTGAACAGATCCGTTTCCCTGCAGGCGGGATACAGTCATTTCTTTCAGAGTGACCAACTTGAAAATTTGCAGAATGTACAGAATCCAGCAGGGAGGCAAAACTGGGGATATCTAATGATGATATACAGGCCTACCATGAAAAACAGGTTCATCGGTTTGCTGTTTTAATGCGAAAAATAATTTATTTGTTATTTAATTAAGCTTTTTATGAAATTACTGAAGTTGCTGTTGTCTACAAAAGTTTCTCTTGTTCTCATTATAATCTTTGCTGTTTCCATGGGTGCCGCCACTTTTATTGAAAATGATTTCGGCACTGCTGTGGCGCGTGAGGCGGTTTATGAAGCCTGGTGGTTTGAAGTAGTATTGATATGGCTTGCAGTGAATTTTCTCTCACACATTAAAAAGTATAAGCTTTTTAGCGCCAAGCGCTGGCCACTTGGTGCATTCCATATTGCCTTTGTGATCATGATCATCGGTGCCGGTGTAACACGGTATTTTGGAGAGGAAGGAGTTATACATATAAAAGAAGGCGAGGTAAAACATTCCTATTTTTCAGCAGGACATTTTCTTCAAATAACCGAAGCTGGTAAAGATAAAAAACTGCATTATGAAAAGCCAATGGAATTGAGTTCGTATAAGTTTGAACCAAAGACCGTGGTTGCCAATATGGGGGACAGAACCTTTAACGTTTCCATTGAAGAATTCATACAAGGAGCCCATAAAGAATATTTACAGGGAAAGGATACGCTTATTGACCTGGCATTAGCATTTGGCGGAGAAAGGGAAGACCATCTTATTACCAGAGGAGAGGATTTGCCAATGGGGAACCTCGCGCTCTCCACCACCAGGCTGGGAAAAGGAGATATTAAGATTTTTAAAGAAGATAGCCTCTGGATGGTGCAAAGCAGTAAAGACATGCAAATAGTGGAAATGAGCACCCAAAGAATGGGAATGCTCAGGGCAGGTCAAACTGTCCCCCTACAAATGAGAAGCCTTTACCAGGTAGACTCTGTCGCATTCCTTATAAAAGCCATTCATGAAGGAAAACAAATAGTTTACCATGCCGATGACCACGGGGGGATGGGCGCGGATCAAATTGATGTTATAAAAATAAAGGTGACCGATGCTGAAGGGAAGGAGTTATTGAAAACCTATAATCCTCTTGTAAGCAGGGAGCCTCAAAAGCATGTATTTTTCGCAAACGACTCAAAGTATATTCTTTCCTACGGGCCCCGGGAAGAAATGTTGCCATTTGCACTTCAGTTACGCGCTTTTGAGTTGGAACGTTACCCGGGGAGTGAAAGCCCTGCAAGTTATGCGAGCGAGGTACAGGTTATAGACCATGATGGTAGTTTCCCATACAGGATCTTTATGAACAATGTATTGGATCATAAAGGTTACCGTTTTTACCAGGCTTCCTATGACACAGATGAAAAGGGTACTATTCTCTCCGTAAGCCAGGATCGGCCAGGAACATATATCACCTATTTTTCCTATACCCTTCTCACTATTGGTATGTTTTTTACCTTCTTCGTTAAAGGCAGTCGCTTCAGCATATTAAACAGGCGTTTAAAAACTCAGTCAGAAGGAAATACAAGAAAGCCTTTAAAGTCGGCTGCAGAAAATAAAAAAAACCCGGTGGTCGATTTAGAAAAAAGAAAATCAGGAACTCTCATACCTAAAACAACAATCTTTACCTTATTGCTCATCGTTCTTTTTTTATTCTTCGGAATAAAGGCTTATTCCCAGGAACAACTCCCAGATGTGAGGCATACGGTGGTACCCCTGGAACACGCGGAAACCTATGGCAGCCTGGTGGTACAGGATCTTGATGGGAGAATGAAGCCTTTAAACACCCTGGCCAATGAGATCACCAGAAAACTCAGCGGCCGGTCAAGCATTACTATAACTCAAAAAGAGGGAGATATTGAATTAACTGCGGAACAATTCCTTCTGGCAATGCAACTGGATCCCGCCGCCTATAGTTCGCTGCCCCTTATAAAAGTAGATCCTGAAAAAGCTGGAATGATATTCAAAACTTTGGAACGGGATCCGGTAAACAAGCTAAGCTTTAAAGAATTGCTGGATGCTGACGGACGGTATTTATTGCAGGACATTGTTGAAGAAGCTAACCGACTTAAACCTGCGGAAAGGAACGAAGCTCATAAGGAACTTTTGAAGGTAGATGAACGGTTCAATATTTTTTATGCCATTCTTCGTGGCGATTTCCTTAAAATGTTTCCCCACAAGGAGGACACTAATAACACCTGGTTTGCGGCAAATCAACATAATAAATTCAATGAAGAAGATGCCCAATTTGTAAAAAACATTACCCCATTGTACCTTTCGGCCCTTGGCAAAGGCTTTGTCTCGGGCAATTACAATGAAGCTTATGAGGTTCTTTCATATATTCGGCTTTTTCAGGAAAAGGCAGGGGCGGGGGTATATCCCGACGATAAATTATTAGCTGCAGAGTTATTTTATAATGAGCTTAATTTAGGAAACCGCCTTTTTGGCTTTTTTTGGATCCTTGGAGCCATTATGCTTATACTGGCCATTATCAAACTTTTTAAACAACACAAATGGGTGAACATCTCCTGGAATACCGGGCTGGTTTTTGCCTGGCTGGGACTGGTGCTGTTTACCTTTCATCTGGGACTACGCTGGTATATCGCAGGCCGCGCTCCCTGGAGTGATGGATTTGAAATGCTGGTATTTGTCGCTTGGTGTATCTTATTATTCGGATTATTATTCGAAAATAAATCGCATTTCACGGTACCGCTTGGAATCCTCTTCTCAGGAACCCTGTTATTCGTCGCGTTCCTCGACTGGCTTAACCCAGAGATCACCAACCTTATGCCTGTACTGCATTCATATTGGCTGAAAATTCACGTAGCGATAATAGTAAGCGGATACGCGCCTCTCGCCCTCGCCGCATTGCTGGCACTGCTCAGCTTGCTGTTGCTTATTTTCAAACCGGTAACACCATCTTCAAAGTGGTGGAAAAGTATGCAGGAATTAAGTATGGTTAATGAGATGTCGATAACCATTGGTTTATTCCTGCTTGCCATAGGTACGTTTTTGGGAGGGGTTTGGGCAAATGAAAGCTGGGGAAGATATTGGGCTTGGGATCCAAAAGAAACCTGGGCTTTGATCTCAATTATGGTCTATGCTTTTGTGTTGCACCTTAGGCTCATCCCAAAATTAAAAAACTCCCTGGTTCTCAATATAGCCAGTTTATGGGCTTTTTCGTCCATCATTATGACCTCTTTCGGAGTGAACTATTACCTCTCCGGCCTGCATTCCTACGCTTCGGGTGACCCTGTACCTATTCCCGGTTGGATCTATTGGCTGGTAGCAGTGCTTCTGGTGATTACGCTGCTCGCTGTATTTAGGTACCGAAAATTATCTAAAAAAGAGCAGAAGAATTTACTGGCGGTATAGTAACGGTATGGAAAGCCCCAATCCCCGAGGGGAAGTTTTCTTATTCCATTGGGAGATTTCAAGAGGCTCGACCACATTCAGAGAACCTTATACCGGGATTCGGGATTCGGGATTCGTAAAACCGTTAATGTAATTTGGCATTTCCAATTCGAAGTGCAGGTTTCTGGGTCCGGAATTCGTGAAACGGTTTTTAAAGTTTGGTATTTGGGGCTTATAATTTCCAATCCGGGATTTGGGTTTTGGATTAATAAAGTGGATAATGGAAAGGGTAGAATGGGGCAGTAACAAATTAATTAACGAAATTAGCTATGCACCCTAAACCATAATTTCTAATCACTCATCACCATTCACTATCCCCTATTTATTATACCCAAACCGCCTTAACTGCCGGGCATCATTTCGCCAGTTTTTGTTAACTTTGACATAGAGTTCGAGGTGCACCTGTTTTCCGAAAAACTTTTCCAGATCTTTTCGTGCTTCTACTCCTACCCTTTTTAAGGCCGCTCCTTTATGACCGATGATAATTCCTTTTTGGGTTTCGCGTTCCACCATAATAATGCTCCGCATCCTGATGATTTCTTCTTCCTCAAAAAATTCTTCGGTATCGATCTCAACGCTGTAAGGAATTTCCTTTTTATAATGCATCAGGATCTTTTCACGAATGATCTCATTTACAAAGAAACGTTCCGGCTTATCGGTTAATTGATCTTTGGGATAAAAAGGAGGGGATTCCGGAAGCAATTCCACAATTCGGTTAAAAACCTCGCTTACATTAAATCCCTGCAAGGCAGAAATAGGATAGATTTCGGCATTGGGAACCTTTTCCGTCCAGAGTTGCACCTGTTCTTCCAATTGTTCCTGATTCGAGGTATCAATTTTATTCAGAAGTAATAAAACAGGAATTTGTGAATTCACGATCTTATGAAAGAAGGCTTCATCTTTAAGGGCCTGCTCCCCGATCTCGACCATGTATACCAAAATATCGGCATCTTCAAAAGCCGATTTCACAAAATCCATCATGGATTGTTGCAAATCATACGCCGGCTTTATAATTCCCGGTGTATCGCTTAAAATCACCTGGAAATCTTCTCCATTTACTATCCCCAAAATACGGTGCCGCGTGGTTTGCGCCTTTGATGTAATAATAGATAATTTTTCGCCAACAAAAGCATTCATCAATGTGGATTTCCCAACATTGGGATTTCCTATAATATTTACAAAACCAGCCTTATGAGCCATAATATTCAAATTTTTCACAAAGGTACTTATAAAAAAATTCAATACATTTCTGCACAGCCTAAATCACCACTTTTTCATTTTTAAAATTCAATTAAAATTTTTGATAAAGTAAATATTTAAGAAGATCCTATCTGCAAATTGGAGGTACTGTACTTAAAAATTCTTAAATTTATGGCAATTATAAAAAATCAAATATGTCGATTACCATAAAAGGAGACAAAGAGCTTGATGATACCTATTCCACTAAAAATAAGGTGTTACGGATCAATCTTAATGAAAACATTTACGGAGCTTTTGCCGAAATTGGTGCCGGTCAGGAAACAGTGCGCAACTTTTTTCGGGCTGGGGATGCCTCAGGTACCGTAGCTAAAACCCTGAGTGCTTACGATAAGGATTTTAGTGATGCTATTTATGGTCCCGAGCCGCAGGGAAGATATGTTACCGAGACCCGGCTTAAAAGAATGTTAGCGTATGAGACCGAATTGATGGAAGAAAGGATTACCCGCGAGAAATACCCTGATAAACTTTTTTTCACCTATGCCAATACGGTCACCACTATAGATTTTGCCAAGAAATATAAAGGCCACGGATGGCTGGGAATCCGTTTTCAAACCCACCCTGATGAGGCTTATAGTGAAATAATAATTCATGTTCAGTTTCATGAAACCAATGCCGCTTTACAACAAATCACATTGGGAACTATGGGCGTGAATTTAATTTATGGAGCTTACTATCAACACGATAAGCCTAAAAAGTTATTAAAATATCTGTTTGATCATTTACACAAGGATCAAATAGAAATTGATACTATCAATTTTACAGGTCCTGTATTTGAGGAAGTGGATAATAGGTTGATGAGTTTAGAACTTGTAAAGAACGGTATGACCGATGCCGTAATGTTTTCTCCAAAAGGCCAGAATATCCTGCCTGCCAATGTACTTTACAAAAAGAACATCCTTACTCTTAGAGGTAGTTTTCGTCCGGTTACAAGGGTAAACATGAGTATGTTTGAAAAATCCCTGGAGCTTTTTTTAAACGAAAGAAAAGTTAATAAAGACAAAACTGTAGTTATTTTCGAGATTACGCTCTCCAATCTTAAAGCGGAAGGAGAAATCGATGAAAAGGATTTCATGGACAGGGCCAAACTGCTTTGTGCACTGGGACAAACGGTGATGATCTCCAATTTTCAGGAATATTATAAAGTTGTGGAATATTTTGCGCAATTCACTTCAGAAAGAATGGGATTGACGATGGGAGTAAATACCTTCATGGATATTTTTGACGAAAAATACTACAGGCATTTAAGCGGTGGTATTCTGGAAGCATTTGGCAAATTATTCTTTAAAAATCTAAAGGTTTATCTCTATCCTTTAAAAGATCATGAAACCGGAGAGATCACTACCAGTGAAAACCTGGAAGTTCATCCCCGAATGCAGAAATTGTTTAAATATTTTAAAGATAATGGTCGCGTTATTGACATCACCGATTATGATCCTGAAATTCTGGACATCTATTCCAGAGAAGTATTTCAAATGATCTCCGAAGGGAAATCCGGGTGGGAAGATATGCTGCCAGCAGAGACTACCAGTATGATCAAGGAAAATAATATGTTTCAAAAGCCTTTTAAACAGTAACTTTAAAAAATTCTCAACCTAAAGATGTTGTCTAAAAATTCCGACTTCCGTCAAGCTGAACTTGTTTCAGCTTCTAAAATGTTTTGATTTTCAAAAAGTTATATCCTGAAATAAACCCGCCTGAACGCACGGGCAGGTTCAGGATGACTAATTTAATGACTTTTCGGACAGTCTCTTTTTATTTTTATAAATCAGGATCATAAATTATTTTATGCAATCCAAATAAGGGTTTCTTTCAACTCTATATGGTCTTTTTTTTACAATAGACAGAAAATCATTGTGAACAGGGAACACAATACAGGCTTTCTGGCCTAATCATCAACCTACCTATGGGAATTTGCTTTTTACAGCGCAAACAAATTCCAAAATCCTTACTGCCGGCCTTTTCCAGCACCCTATGTAAATCCTTCAGCTTTTCTTCCACTTGCCTTAAAGCTGCCTCATTTACGCTTTTATTATTAATAGCATCCATTCTTGAAACCCTGCCAATCGCATTTTCCGGAGAGATAGGTTTGGTGAGTTCTCTATATCTATTCTTTAATTTAATTTCTGGATTCATAAAAATCAGCAGGCCATGCATCATTGGAGAAATTTACATCCGGAAGTATTTTTTTAGGATCCAGCTCTACGCTTTCAACTTCTTTATCTGTTTTTAAGAGATGATTCCAGGAATCGCCGCGTTGCCAAATCTCTACCGGAAGCCGGATTTCTTTTGTACTTCCATCCTTAAAGGTTACAAGCATTTCTACCGGCATTGGAATTTCACCTTTATTGGATAAGCTTATAATATAATTTCCCTGGTAGGCTTGCACTCCATCTAAGGCAAGGTCAATATTCCCAGTTCCATAAAACCAGCCTTTCCAGAACCAGGAAAGATTCTCACCGCCAACATTTTCCATGTGATTAAAGAAATCATTTGGCTGTGGGTGTTTGAAAGCCCAGGTTTTTATGTAAGATCTAAAAGCATTATCAAAACGTTCTGGTCCCAAAATATACTCTCTCAATAAATATAGACCCATCGCAGGTTTATAGTATGCGATCATTCCCAGATTCTGAAGATTGGCAACATCGGGATAGGTATCGATTCCTTCGCGGTTTGGATTTATAAACCAACCGGTCATATTTCGCATTCTGTTTAATCTGGAAGGATATTCCCCATCGTTAAACTCCAGGGTGCTGTAATGATTGATAAATGTATTAAAACCTTCGTCCATCCACGCATACCTGCGCTCATTGGTCCCTACAATCATAGGAAACCAGTTGTGACCAAATTCGTGATCTGTAACTCCCCACAGAGAAGCTCCTTTGCTTTGCCAGCCACAAAAATTAAGACCCGGATATTCCATACCGCCAATATCTGCTGCAACATTTATGGCTACCGGCCAGGGGTACTCATACCATTTTTCAGAATAATGCTCGATCGATGCCTTGGAATATTCGGTAGACCTTCCCCAGGCTCCAACACCATCACTTTCCTTTGGATATGCAGATTGTGCCATCGCTTTTTTACCACTTGGCAAGTCTATTTTTGCCGCATCCCATATAAATGCTTTGGATGAAGCAAAGGCCACATCCCGAGAATTTTCAATTTTAAAATGCCAGGTTTGGGTGCCTTTCTTTTTTGCAAGAAGAGAAGGATCATTTATTTCATCCGGCCTTATTAAATAGACCCGCGTATCGCTTTTAGAGGCTTCCTCCATTCTATCTCTTACCACAGAGGAAAGTACCTCCCTGGGATTTTGTAATTCCCCGGAACCTACTACAATATGATCATAAGGCACTGTGATCTTATAATCAAATGTTCCGTAATCGTAATAAAATTCACCTGCCCCCAAATATGGCTCCACATTCCATCCTTCTACATCATCAAGGACCGCGACCTGGGGAAACCATTGTGCCATAGCGTAAATTGTACCATCTTCCACAGCAAGCCGTCCCATCCTGTCCATTCCATCCACAGGGATCTTATAATTAAAATTCATGGAAACTGTAGCCGTTCCCCCATTTGCCGCGATAGGTTCATCAAAAAACACCTGCATGCGGGTATCGTTTATAAGATATTTTCCAGAAACACTTCTCTTTACTTTTGCCTGCAAATTTGATATTTCATAACCACCATCTGTATCACCAACATATCGGTTTCCCTGAATTGGAGTTGTTAAAGTGCCCCGGGAAGTCTCTGTAAACCTGTTTTGTTCAAGGTACATCCAGATAAAATCGAGTGCCTCCGGACTATTATTGGTATAGGTCACGGTAATTTTCCCTGTAATAGTATGATCTACATCATTTAAGGTTGCTTCAATATCATAATCTGCTTCATTCTGAAAGTATTCCATTCCCGGAGTACCGGTTGCCGATCGAAAAACAGATCCCTGGCGGTAGGTAAATTCGTTAAAATCATCCTGATTATTTGTGGTTACTTCCTGAGCCTGAATTTGAGATAAACTCATACCCACGATGGCCAGAACAAATGCTGCTTTTGAAAAGTAATTCATCTATTTAAATTTTGTTTTCGCTAATTTAAAAAATCTCTTAAAAACATCAGTCCTAAATGCAGGCCATAATCAGCTTAATTAATTTTTAATTTGAATCTCTGAAGATTACAGGAACCAAAAACTTCCTGATCAGAAATATGTTCCAAAATTCTATTAAGAATTCCTGGTAAAGCTGATTTTAATCATAAATAAACAGGGATGTTACCTTTAAATTTATCATATCATAAAAAATTCAGGATGGATCTATCACTGTCTTGGGATTATTCATATTTATAAAATTAAACTATGTCTGATGTACACGAATATACTGTAAACCTTGAGTGGAAAAGCGATCGCAAAGGAGAGATTAGCTCTCCGGAATTGTCTACCACAATTGAAGTTGCCACACCTGCTGATTTTCCAAAAGGAATGCCTGATATCTGGTCTCCTGAACATTTATTTGTTGCTGCGGTAAACACATGCTTAATGACAACATTTTTGGCCATTGCAGAAAATTCGAAACTTGATTTTATCAGTTTCACTTGTAAATCTGTTGGTGTTTTGGATAAAGTCGATGGAAAATTCCAGGTAACAGAAATCACCCTTAAACCGGAATTAATCGTTTCCGAGGGCACCAATGAAGAAAGAGCAATACGAATCATTGAAAAAAGTGAACAACATTGCCTGATCTCTAATTCTATTAAAACCAATATTATTTTAGAACCAAAAATAATTATAGAGTAAAGCACAACGCCTGTATAAAATTTTAATAGCCGAAAAAAATTAATTTCGGAAAGGTGTTATAGAAGTTGTGGATCCAGAATTTAATCCCTCACTAAGAGTTAAAATCTCCCCCGAGGCTTGCCCAGAGACTTTTGTTTATAAATAAACAGAAAGTGGATTTCACTAATAAAAAGGCATCATATTAATTCCCGCCAATTTTTTCTGAACGGGCAGAAATTGCAATGAAAAATGGCTACAAATTAGCGAAACAAGTTCAAGTTGACAAAGAACTTGTTATTCGTTATTTTTTTTATTCATTATTATCCCAGGCATAAACCCGAAATGCTTTTTGTAGGCCGAAAAGAAAAGATCTTTATTTTGAAAACCTGACCTCCGGGCAACTTCTGAAAGATCTGAATTTCCATTATCGAGTTGGTTTTTGGCAAAATTCAATTTTGCCTTAAGGATAAAATCCAATGGCGTTATTCCCTGAATGGTCTTAAGCTTCAGGTAAAGCTCTTTGCTGGATATTCCCATTGCTTCACTCAATTCTTCCACAGAAAAAGAATTATTGGAGATATTTTTTTCAAGCAATTGCTCCATTCTGTTGATAAATCCATCATCAGAATCACTTTTTAAAAGGTTGCTATTCCGCTCGCTTAAACTTGTATTTACATATGGCAGGGAAATCTGATTTTTTAAGTTTGAAGCGATTAACTGAATAAGCGAATCAAGATTGACCGGTTTTTTAATGAGGGTTAATCTACCATTCTCGATGTTTTGAGGTAATGGTGATTCATTAGATTCAGAAAACATTAAATATACATGCATTTCCATTAAATACGTACTATTTTTAAGGGCTTGGCTAAGGGCAAGACCATCCATTCCCGGCATATCAAAATCGGCTATAAGTATATCCGGATGTATTCTGGCAGCAATTTCATAGGCTTGTATTCCATTTTTAGCCTCATAAACTTCCCCTAACTTTTTAAAGGATTCCAGAAAAACCTTTCTTAATTCATCGTTGTCTTCAGCAATCAAAATTTTTATTGATTCGGAAGAAACCGGAACAGAACCTTTTATTTCCGGCAAAACGGCTTTTTCGATCTCAGGTTTTTTTTCATCTTTAATTTTTACCGAAGGTTCAGCAGCAATTTCAACCCTTTTTTGATTCTTAAGGATGATTGTAAATGTTGTGCCCTGATTCTTACTGCTTTCAAAAACAATACTTCCACCAATTTTATCGATAAAATCCTTCACATATAAAAGATCCGTTTGCGCTGAATTTAACTTAGGCTTACCATCTTTTGAATTTAGGTAATATTCTTTTATGACCTTTTGATCTTCAACAGGCAATCCCAATCCGTTATCGGCTATTTGCACTTTTAAGTCACCACGGTTGGTTGGAATTAAATTGATAATGATCTTGCCCTCCTCAAAAGAGTACCGGATTGAATTTGATATAATATTGAAAAAAATTCTATTCAAATAATCCAGATCATAATAGAAAAAATCCTGATTCCACTGATTGTTCACTATAATTTCCATCTTTTTTTGGCTAAGCGATGGTGAAATATCCTTCACCATTCCCTCCATATAATCCTTAACAGAAATTTTTGTAATCTTAGCTTGTTGTTCCTTTTTATTCATAACGGATTCCTGGAAACTTAAAACAGGTTCCAGCAGTATCCTAAACCTGTACACGATATTTTTTAGACGATGATTGCCTTCAGAAGTAGCATCTTCGGAAAACTGTTCCAAAGAGGTCAGCAAAATTCTTAACGGTGTTCCTATCTCCTGATTCAAATTGGTATAAACTGAACTTCGGGCCGCTTTTACTCTTCGCTTTTTAATAATTCTGAAAACAAAGAAGGGGATTAAAAGCAGAAGCATAAAAACCAGGGCATACCCTATGTATGCATTGGTTGAGAACCACCAGGGAGATTTTATATTCAGGGAGACTTCCTCTACCGGACTCCATTTTCCATTGGCATTTCTGGCCTTTACCAGGAAGGCATAATTACCGGGGGGCAAATTGGCATAATTCACATTGTTTTGGTTGGCTGGGTTAGACCAATCCGGATCAAAGCCTTCGAGTTTCCAGGAATAATTGAGCTGGGTTTGATTTCCAGGCTTTATGGCGAAAAAATTAAAGGAGATGGAATTCTTATCATGAGTTAAATTCAATTCCTTTTCCGGGTTTAATGAACTTAGCCGCTGTAATCCGTGCTCGCTGGAATAAATTCCAACCGAACCTATTACGATATTTGGATTGGTTTCAGGTATATTTTTTAATTTCTCGGGATTAAAAATACTGACACCCTTGAAAGTCCCAAAAGCGAGCTTATCATCCAGTTGTGCAAAACTACCACGGGTAAACACCTCACTTAGTAAACCATCTTCTTTGTCGAATACCCGGATTTTAGGGTTTTCTTCCAGTTTAAAATTGACCAGACCTTTGGAAGTTCCGGCCCAAATATCATTTTTCCCATAAATAATAAGTCCCTGAATTCTGTTTGATGGTAATCCCGATATCTTATTAATTATTCTGTAAGAATCCCTGGCAGCATCATAAATCACTATCCCGGCACCTTCTGTAGCGAGCACTATTTCTCCGGAAATGGTTTCACTTATGGAATTTATAGTAAAATAAGGAAGGTTTTTTGCGTTAGGCTGAAGTTTACCAATAGGCATAACTTCACTCTTAGTCTTCCGGATCTTAAAAACCCCGTTTTTTCCAGCGGCAAGAATATCTCCTGAAATTAGTTCCAGCATGGCAGTTATGCCTTTAAGGGAAAAAACTTTGAATATCCCCATTTGGCTTAATTTTAGTTAAATCTCCTTCTTCCCCACCGGCCCAGACATTTTTATTTGAATCTACCAACAGGGCATTTACCTTTTGAAGGTCAATTTTTACTTTTGAATCTATAGAATATTGCGCTCGTAAAAAAGTATTGATATTAACCTTATAGATCCCGTCGTTAAAAGTCGCAACCCACATATGGATATCGTCTGCGTGTAAATCTTTAATGTCATCGGGAATGTTGCTCTCCTTGGTAAAGGAAAGGTTCTTTAAATGTTGCCAGGAATTATTTTTGGTGTTCCAGATACTAAGTCCCTGCCTTGTGCCAAACCAAACATTTCCATTTTTATCTTTTTCTATGGCTGTAGTAAAATTATCGGCCAGGCTGCTATATTTGTTGGGATCATGCCGTATAAATTCAAAGTTGTTCTCCCGGATGTCTATGGAATTGATTTGCCCGGAGGTTGTAGAAACCCAAAGTGTATTTTGCTTATCCAGAAACAAGCCATTTAAATTATTATCTGAAAGAGAAAACAGGTTATTATTCTGTTGCAGAAAATGGGAAACCAATCTAAGATCTTTATCCAGGATGAGTAAACCATCTCCCTGGGTAGCTACATAAAAATTACCCGACGAATCCATAGAAAGCCCCGAAATCGGCATTTTCTGAGAGGAATACGGCAAACTATAGATTTTTTCGGTGATTGAGAAATCAGTATTGGTTTTATACAATCCATCATTCCGGGTTCCAATCAAATAAAAATCTCCGGTAAATAACAGACTTTGAATATTCCAGTTTTTATTTCCTGGCAGGCTAATTTTTTTATATTCAATCTCATCCTTTTTTAAGCTGAAAACCCCCATAGAGGTCCCAAACATAATATTTGGTTTGACATACATAAGATGATTCACGGATTGTTCTGCGGGAAAAATTGAAACCAGCACCAGATTTTTTCCTGAATAATTCCAAATTCCATTACGGCAACCTAGCCATAAGGTTCCTGTTTCGTCTTCTGTTATTTGTTGAACATTGGTTTGTGTAGATGGCCTTTCAGAAGGTATTGCCTCAAAATAACCTTTTGGGCGGCTGTATTTAAGCAATCCGTTCTCAGCACCAACCCATATTTGATTTTTTGCATCAATATAAACCGTATTTATTTTACCAGTACCTTCCGGAAGACCTTTGAAAAAATCAAAAAATTCAGATTGATAGGAATTGTAGCGCTCTATGTGCGTATCTGAAGCGATCCATAAATTCCCCAAACTATCTTTCTGAACCGCATTTATCTTCTGAAAATCCCCATTTATTTCTGAAAGCTTTTCAATTTTTGGAATTTCCTGCGCAAGGCTTTTCACATTTCCAAACCCGACTACAATCAGCAGTACGAAAAAGACAAATTTTATTTTAAAATACCCCAAAATTTTAAAATTTAATTAAAATAATCTCAACAATTTACTGATATAAACCGCTGTAAAAAAGGGAACTAAAAATGATTTATCAAGAGGTTATTAACCATTGCTTTCTTAAGGTTTATGATTATAAAAAAGTTGGCCAATTGCTAACAAGCCGAAAAAAGAAAAATTCAACATTAAGAAAAACAGAGAAATCCGAAAGTATGTTTTACTAGAAATACCATCCAGGAATAGATACCCCTAAGAAAGAGCAAAATCCCATTTTTGGATCTTGTAAAAGGAAAACAAGACCCTGATTTGTTTAAAAATTCAATTTTTTGATATCTACACCAATTCCCCCTTCAAAATCAACGAAAACCAACATATGACTTTCCTCAAATTGAATAGCCTCTACCAGAAATGATTGCAAATTGCCTGAAATATAAATACCGTTGGAAACCTCCATTGGATCTTCCATTTTCTCATTGATAACAGGAAGCTTTTTTTCAATTTCCGACTTCAAATCAAACTTCATTTTATTTTTTATTCTATCATGCATAAAAGTATTCGCAATAGATTCTATGGCATTATTAAACAGCCAATTGGTTGAGGTTCCATTCAACTTAAAATCAAGCACACGAAGTTGCTGTTCGGTTTTATCCAATTCCAGGGCTGCATACAATTCAATTACACCTTCCTTATTTTTAAAAATAGCAGTAAGCGTTTTAAATTTCACCTGCACTGCTATATCATATCCCTCCTTATAACTTTTCTCTAAAGCTATAGAATGGATTTCAGCATAATTAGACACATTCCCATCCTTATCTGTTTTGGAAATATACTCGCCTGTCAATTTTTTACGCAGATAAGTTTCTATCACTTTATAACCAACTTTTACAGGAAGTCTTAGAAAATTTAGTACTTGTGACGGATTTGTAGTTTGTTCCATATCTTTTTCTTCTGAATATTAACGATGATGCACATTATAATTGATAAATAAAAGTATTTCCAGTCTAATTAAATATGCTTTTAGGAAAATTTTCAGATGCAATTAAAGATTGCAATCTAAAAGGGATTACACTACAAATAAAAGCATTCATCTTCGGGAAAAGGAGTAAGTAGTGCGAAAAGTTCAAATAAAAAAATGATTTTAGAAAGATTTAGTTTCGCTTTTAAAATATACTGAAAAAACCATGGGTTCTTACTTCCAGTAAATTTAAAAATAACTTTATTCTCATTTTGAATACCCGGGAATGGTCCCATTATCATTCTAAAAAGATTATGATTAGAAAAAAAGTCCTAAAAAGAAATAACGATACTTATGATAATCGGACAGGATATTAGTCCAGCATTGAATGGTAAAAAATATGACATCCAAAATAATAAGAAGGGCTGAAAAATTATAAAATCCAAACTATTCTATATTTTAAGGCAAAAAAAATTCCTCATTTTTCAATGAGGAATTTTTTTGAGCGGGAGACCGGGTTCGAACCGGCGACATTCAGCTTGGAAGGCTGACGCTCTACCAACTGAGCTACTCCCGCAAGGACACTGCAAATATAACCGTTAAATTTTTTAACTTCCAAAAAAAATTATAGCTTTTTTAAAAAATGATAACCCTTGATCACATAGCCATGATTCATATAGAATTTGTGCGATTTAAAATTTTGCACGTAACTGTTTAATTCTGAAGTCTCACAGCCTTTTTTTCTGGAGTAATCAAAGATGAATTCGAATATTTGCTTCCCAAAACCCCTATTCTGATATTTGGATTTAATAAAAACATGGTCCGGTTCACAGGATTTTCCGGCGTAGTGACGTGTCATAAACCAAAGTCCGAAAACACCTATTAACTCCTCCCCTAAATACACTCCAAAACATTCATAATTTTGATCAAACATCTCCCGAAAACGAGCTTTGAGCAGCACTTCATCTGTTTGAAAATCACCGAGTTCCATAACAAATGGTATTACCAGATCCAGATCTTTTTTTAAAATCTTGTTAAATGCCAATTCCATCCTAGGGTTTTCTGCGAAATTAGTCATAATTTTAGCTATTCAAATAATTTATAATTAACCTACCTTTTACAAGAGCAAAACCTGGAATTTGATTTGTAAAAAGAATGATTCAATTGCAAAGTAAACAGGTCAATAATAAAATAAAAAAATACTTATGAAATGAGCATAACGGAAACACAATACAAACACCGATGAAAATATGCGAATTACATATGACAAATTAAAAACAATAAAAAATTACTTATGAAAGTTAAATCCGGAAAAGCGCAAGACCTTATAGATACTAAATTTTTAGAAGATCGCCGAATATTTTTATGGGGCGAAGTGGACAGTAAAACAGCAAAACATGTTGTAGAGCATTTATTATACTTAGATTCTGAATCGGATAAGGAAATCCAGTTTTTTATAAATAGCCCGGGTGGTTTTGTAACCGATGGTTTTGCTATGTATGACACGATGGTTTCTTTAAACAGCCCGGTTTCAACAATTTGTTCCGGCCTAGCGGCATCTATGGGCTCTATCCTTCTTTCAGGAGGAACAAAAGGACGAAGATTTATTCAACCTATGGCAAAAGTGATGATCCATCAGCCAAGTGGAGGAGCACGGGGACAGGCTTCCAATATTGAAATTCAGGCAGCTGAAATTTTAAAGATCAGGGATTTAAGCGCTAAAATACTTGCAGAAAATTGTGGACAGACCATCGAGAAAGTTTTAAAAGACTTCAACCGGGATTATTGGATGGATGCAGAAGAATCTATAAAATATGGAATTGTTGATGGTATTTTTAAAAAATAAGAACTGATGAGTCAGGAAATCAAACATAAAGAAAGTACCAACAGGGGAATGATCTACATGGAAGATGAATCTGGCATTACATCAGAACTCACCTATACTAAAAAGGATAATGGGATTTTAATTATTGATCATACCGAAACCAGAAAAGAACTTGAAGGAAGAGGGTTGGCCTCTATGCTTGTTAAAGAAAGCGTTGAATTTGCCCGTAAAAACAACTATAAAATCGACCCTTTGTGTCCTTTTGCCGAAGTTCAATTCGATTTAAACAAAGATTTTCGGGATGTACTGGTTAAATAAAAATCCTTTTTAAATTGAGCAGTGTTTTAAAGATCCGAAGGATACCAGCTTCTGAAACCTACGCGGTTCGACAGCCGGTTTTACGCCCGGGAAGACCTTTATCCGAATGCATTTTTGAAGGAGATTTATCCCCGGAAACCTTTCATCTTGGTTACTTCAAAGATGAAGATTTAATAGGAGTTGCAAGTTTTATGAAAAAGCAAAATCCTATGTTTTTTCAGCCGTTTCAATACCAATTAAGAGGAATGGCTGTATTACCAGATTTTAAAGGTAAAGGTATAGGTGCTGCTTTGTTAAAGGCAGGTGAAACGGAATTACAAAAACTTGATACTTCCCCATTCTTATGGTTTAATGCGCGTAATTATGCTGTAGGTTTTTATGAAAAATTCGGTTATCAATCCATAGGAACAGAATTTGATGTTCCTGGAGTATGTCCCCATATTGTGATGTTTCAGCAGCTGGGTGTTGGAAAAAGAATTGATTATGAACCTTTCATTCCTAATAAATAGATCAATCCCAATTTCAGGAATCATTTTTCTGGTAATATTGGTATGTAGCTGCAGAATTGAGAGTAAGGAAGATCTGGAATTTACAGAAAATCTAAAAAAAGGAACAGTGATATCCATGGGTTCTTCAAAAGAACTGGAACCAATACTTTATGGTTCGACGGATGTTCGATTATTTAATAAAGATTCGGTGATCGCATTTTATCTTGCTCGCGACTTTAAGCCGGCCTGGATCAACATCAATTTTAGAAATTCACTTATCGACACCTTAAAAGCTGCTCATTCTCAGGGACTCTTCTTCAAGGATTACCATGGAGAAGAACTGGAGAAACAACTTCTGAAAGTAGCCAACCTTGATGAAAAGCAACTGAGTGAATTGGATATGTTACTTACAGATGCTTTTTTTAAATTCATGGATCATTTATATAATGGAAAAGTTGATCCTAAGAAATTGCATCGAGTATGGGATGTTCCCAAAAAACAGCCCAGCAAGCTAAAACTTCTGGAAGTGGCTGTAAAAGAAAGTAACCTGGAAATTGCTCTAAGCCAGTTAAGGCCGGTTCATCCTGTTTATAAAGATTTAATAGCTGCCGAGAAGGAATACCGGAAGCTAAAGGAGGATGATGCGAACTTTAAGAAGATTGAAAGAGGAGCGTTGATTAAACCAGGACAACAGGACCAGCGAATGAAGGAAATTCAATTCCGACTTCTACATCTGGGGTATTTAAATTCCCTTAAGTTAGGCGGTTCCCACTACGATCATGAAACCGTAGAGGCAATAAAAAAAATCCAGAAAGACTATGGGCTTTTGGTAGATGGAATAATTGGTAATAAAACGATTGACCTTCTCAATAAAGGCTATGAGGACCGTTATGACCAAATCCTGGTCAATCTCGAAAGATGGAGATGGTTTCCGCGGGATTTGGGTTCGCATTATATTCTCGTTAATATCGCCAATTTCAAACTTCAGGTTGTAAGAGAAAAGGATACTATTAGCACCCTTAAAACCATAGTAGGAAGAGTCTCCAGGAAAACACCAATATTTTCAGAAGAAATTGATCATCTTATTTTTAATCCAAGTTGGACAATTCCCCCTACAATCAAAAGTAAGGATGTGATACCCGGAGTTCGAAAAAACCCGAATTACCTCAGAAATAAAAATATACAAGTTTATAATAATAAAGGGGAGAAACTGGATCCTTCAAAAATAGACTGGACGAAAGGTGAAGTTAGATCTTTCACCTACAGGCAACCACCGGGAAGCTCTAATCCACTGGGAAGGGTGAAAATCATGTTTCCCAACAGGTATTTGGTATATCTTCATGACACTCCATCTCAATCCATATTCGACCAGAATTCAAGAGCACAAAGTTCAGGTTGCGTGCGGGTAGAAAATGCCATTGATTTGTCTAAATACCTCCTGCAGGACCAGCCCAATTATACTTCAGAAGTGATAGATTCCATTATTAAAAGGGGGAACATCAAAAGGATCGATATGAAACAAAAGGTTAATATCCATCATTTTTACTGGACAGCATGGCGGGAAAATGGAAAAACAATTTTCACAGATGATATTTATAACTATGATGAGGCCATTCTTAACGCCCTAAAAAAGGCATCCTAAGCCCGGATCATTTCAGATTTTTCAGCATAATTCTTATCGGAAGAATGAATATATAAAACCGATTTATCTTTAATCACATCGATAATTTCCTGTGTTAATCCGGTTGGCAAAGCAGGGCAGCCGTAGCTTCTCCCCAATCTTCCCACATTGCTAATAAATTCTGGGTTTGCATATTTTGCTCCATGAACTACCACATAACGATCACGTGCATTGGAATTAAACTTCTCCTCCATTCCATCTATATACATAGAATACCCGTTTCCACCGTAATAAGTTTCGGCGGTCACAAAAAATCCGAGGGAGCTTTGTAAAGAATTGACAGTGTTCGAAAATTTAGTAGCAAACTCTCCACCGGTATTTTTACCGTGAGCAACAAGGTTATGAAAAAGCACTTTGTTGTTTTTCATATCAAGAACCCACATTCTTTTTTTGGTGGAAGAAAGACTAAAATCTATTATGGTAAGAATTTCTTTTTCGAAAAGCTTTTTATCTGAAAGTTTATAATAGCCCATCATTCCGTTTTTAAAACTTTTAAGGTTTGGAACATTGGGGTTATTTTCCACAAAAACATCATACAAGTTGTTGATTTCCTCATCAACTGTAGTATTCTCATTTGTAGTTTCAAGAAGAGTTTCCGGGATTATTGGAATTTCAGAATTGTTATGACCGTCTGTGGTAGTGTAGGCAAAAGAGGCAGTTAAAACGGCAATCACGGTTAATATTTTATACGTCATATTTGGGAAAAAAATTTAATTATTTGTTAAATAACTGCAAAGAGAATACCAACTTACAAAAAATTAATTTTATACAGACCCTCATTAAAAACAAATCCATTTAAATCTGCTATAAATGTTAAATATTAACAATCAGGGATTTAAATAAAAAGTTCTTACAGCTACCTTAATAACAACGAGCGAGATTTTAATTTATTTCCTCATTTAGATGAAAATTTAGGGAATTTGTAATGAACGGTGTTTTTTAACAGTATAACCTTCATCAATATCTTAAACAGGAAGGGTGGAAGAAAAAAAAAGAAGCTATCAAAAGCTCTGAAAAAGGGCTTTGGGCAAAAGAATTGTCAAGGTTATTAATTACCTGCAAATTATAGTTTATATATTTACAGCTTATAAAAATATTGATATGGATAAGAAAGTGATATTACTGATTTTAGATGGATGGGGAATCACTCAGGACCCAAAAGTTTCTGCGATTGCACAGGCAAATACTCCTTATTTTGATTATTTGATGAAAACCTATCCCAATGCACAACTTCTTACTCATGGTAAAAATGTTGGTCTGCCAGACGGACAAATGGGAAATAGTGAAGTAGGACATATGAATCTGGGTGCAGGCCGGATAGTTTATCAGGATTTGGCAAAAATAAATATGGCAGTAGAGAATAACAGCTTGATCAATGAACCTATATTGGAACAAGCATTTGATTACGCCGTTCAAAACAACAAACCCATCCACTTTATGGGTCTTTTAAGCGATGGTGGCGTGCACTCTCACATCGATCATTTAAAAGGATTATTAACCGCTGCAACCGAATTTGGGGTAAAAGAAAAATATGTTCATGCCTTTACAGATGGCCGTGACGTTGATCCAAATTCCGGAAAGGGCTTTGTTGCCGAATTAGAAGAACATTTAAATAAAACCGAAAGCAAATTAGCCAGTGTTATTGGTAGGTACTTTGCAATGGACAGGGATAAGCGCTGGGAACGGATACAAAAAGCCTATGATTTAATCGTTTCAGGGAAAGGTAAAAAAACGCGAAGTGCGGTAGAAGCTATTCAGGAAAGTTATGATAATGAGGTAACCGACGAATTTATAGAGCCAATTGTACTTACCAAAGAGGATGGAACGCCGGTTGCGACCTTGAAAGATGATGAAGTGGTGATTTTCTTTAATTTTAGAACCGATCGCGGAAGACAACTTACTCAGGCACTTACTCAGGAAGATTTACCGGAATTCAACATGAAAAAGATGCCCTTATATTTTATAACTCTTACAAAATATGACGACACCTTCACAAATATCAATACCGTTTTCAAAAAAGATAATTTAAAAACAACTTTAGGAGAGGTTTTAGAATATATGGGCAAAACCCAGATTAGAATTGCGGAAACAGAAAAATATCCGCACGTAACCTTTTTCTTTTCAGGCGGTAGAGAAAAGCCGTTTAAGGGTGAAAAAAGAATCATGTGCAGCTCTCCCAAAGTTGCAACCTACGATATGCAGCCTGAAATGAGCGCTAATGAAATCGTGGAGAAGATCATTCCGGAAATAAATTCACAATCTGCGGATTTTATTTGTCTGAATTTTGCCAATCCGGATATGGTGGGACATACAGGAAATTTCCAGGCAGCAATCAATGCTGTGGAAGCGGTAGATAAGTGCACCAAAGCCGTAGTAGAAGCTGCTATTGAAAATGATTACAGCGTGTTGGTTATTGCCGATCACGGAAATAGTGAAATGATGATAAACCCGGATGGTTCGGCAAATACTGCCCACACCACAAACCCGGTTCCCCTTATATTGGTAGACAAGGATATTAAATCTATCCAAAGTGGAAATTTAGGAGACATTGCACCGACTATCCTAAAACTGATGGGAATTACCAAACCCGAGCTAATGACACAACATCCGTTAATTTAATTATGCAAATGAGCTTATACCTTTTAATCCTCGCTATTTTCACCTCTTGTGGAAACATAAATGATACCTCTAAAACTGAAGAAATAAAATCTGAAGAAGTTTTTGTTGAGTCTGAAATTGAAGATGAGTATGAAAATCAAACTATGTTGATTGGAAAGTTCACCAAACAGGATCTTCAGCAAGTCCCTTATGCCCGATGGTTTAATAATGGGTACACCAATTTCAATCCTTCTGATGAAGCCATGGAAACGATTAAAAATAACATTTCAGAATATGAACTAATGGTATTTATGGGAACCTGGTGCGTTGACAGCCGAAGAGAAATCCCCAAACTATTTAAGATTTTGGACGAAGCTGGTTATGATCTTTCAAAACTCACAATTATAGGTGTGGACAGAAATAAAGTAACTCCGGAGAAAACCGAAGCTGACTGGGATATTAACTGGGTTCCCACCTTGATTTTCCTCAAAGATGGCAAAGAGGTCAATCGTTTTGTGGAATATTCGAGAAATTCCATTGAGGAAGACATAGCCAACATAGTTACGGGACAGGAATACAAGAATTCATATTTCAATTAATCCTATTCGCTTAAAAATCAATGCTCTAAAAATAGTGTAAAAGCATTTTTCTTGTTAATTTTGAATTTATGTCTAAAAATTTGACAATTGCAGTAGATTTTGACGGAACAATTGTAGAAAACCGGTTTCCAAAAATTGGTAAACCTATTTTATTTGCTTTGGAAACATTGAAAAAATTGCAGGAAGACGGACATCAGTTGATTTTATGGACCTATAGATCCGGAAAAGAATTACAGGAAGCTGTAACCTTTTGCAATTCGAAAGGAATCTATTTTTACTCGGTTAACAAAAGCTATCCGGAGGAGGAATTTGATCATTCCATAAGCAGGAAAATTCAGGCAGACATTTTTATAGACGACAGAAATATTGGGGGATTGCTAGGTTGGGGAGAAGTTTATCTTAAGTTAAGCAAAGAATCTCTGGACAAAGAAAAAAAGATCCTTCAGAATAAAAAATCAAAAAAGAGCATATTGAGCTTGTTTAAATCTAAATTATGATAATTACCAAAACAAGGGAAGAAATAGAATTGATGCGGGAAAGCGCTTTAGTGGTTTCCAGAACCCTTGGCATGATCGCTTCAGAAATAAAACCAGGAGTCACAACCCTTCAGCTGGATAAAATGGCGGAAGAGTTTATACGTGAACAAGGAGCAATTCCAGGGTTTTTAGGATTGTACGATTTCCCTAATTCACTTTGTATGAGTCCAAATGCACAGGTTGTGCATGGGATACCAAACAACACCTCCCTGGTTGAAGGAGACATTATTTCCATAGATTGCGGGGCACTTAAAAATGGATTTTACGGAGATCACGCCTATACCTTTGGAATAGGAGAAATTTCAGAAGAAACTAAAAAACTATTACAGGTAACCAAAGAATCACTTTATATAGGGATAGAAGAATTCAGAATTGGCAACCGCGTTGGCGATGTTGGGTTTGCTATTCAAAAATATTGCGAAGCTCATGGATATGGCGTTGTTCGTGAACTGGTAGGTCATGGACTGGGAACAACGATGCACGAAGATCCGGAAATGCCAAATTATGGCAAACGTGGACGTGGAAAGAAATTTATTGAAGGAATGGTTGTCGCTATTGAACCTATGATTAATTTAGGTACAAAAAATATCATACAGCTTAAAGATGGCTGGACAATTCTAACGGCAGACAATAAGCCAAGTGCTCACTTTGAGCATGATGTAGCAATTATTGATGGAAAACCTGAGTTGCTTTCCACTTTTAAATATATTTATGAAGCATTGGGTATTGAAAGTACCGAAGAAGATAAATTCAGGGCTAAAATATATGATTAAAAACTATCGTCAGGAGCAGTGGAAAACCTTACATAAGGATATCTGGCAGGACAGATTTGTGTATAAGGTATCGAGTTATGGCCGTATTTTAAGCTTCGTGAAGAATCCCGAAGGGGAATTACTGAAGGGTGGAAAAACAGCTGGCTACCTGTCTTTTGTGGTAAATTTAAAAAACGGAAAGAAAAAAAATTATTATTTCCACAGGGTTATAGCTGAATTATTTGTAAAAAAAGCAGATAATGCAGATTTTGTAATTCACAAGAATTACGAAAAACATGAGAATGAGGCAAATAATCTTGCATGGGCTACGAAAGCGGAGTGGGTGCAACACCAATATGGCAATCCCAGCGTCCAGGAAAATAAGCTGAAGCGAAAATTGAGAACAGTAACCTCCTATTCCAAATTATCCTATTCCCAGGCAGTAATCCTTAAAAAGAAACTACTTGATCCCAACCGCAAAACAAGGATTCGGATTTTAGCCAAACAATTTGGGGTTTCTGAAATGCAATTGTACAGGATCAAATCCGGAGAAAACTGGGGTGATATCAAAGTATGATAAAACAGCTTTTTAAATTCACTTTAAACTCACTTCCACGTCCTCTTCTAATAAGACTGAGTTATTTGGCGAAACCAGTTCTTGAGTTTGCCCTAAAAGGTTCAACCTATGTAGATCCTATTGACGGGAAAAGTTTCAGAAAGTTTTTACCCTATGGATATGAAAATCAGCGGGAAAATGTACTCTCCCCTTCTACCCTTTCTCTGGAACGCCACAGGGTTTTATGGCTGTACCTTAAAAATGAAACCGAATTTTTTTCCAAAAGACTTAAAGTTTTACATTTTGCACCGGAACAGGCATTTTATAAACGATTCCGGAAACTTCCCAATTTGGATTATACCACCACCGATTTAAATTCACCGCTCGCCGATGTAAAAGCAGATATTTGCGATTTGCCTTTTGAAGATAACACCTACGAATTCATCCTGTGCAATCACGTTTTAGAACACATTCCGGATGATACGAAGGCGATGCAGGAAATATTCAGGGTCCTTAAGCCTGGAGGAACCGCCATTTTACAAATTCCGCAGGATTTAAACAGGGAATTCACATTTCAGGATGACAGCATAACTTCACAAAAAGAACGGGCAAAAATATTTGGTCAATATGATCACGTTAGGGTTTACGGAAAAGATTTTTTTCAGAAATTAAGAACGATAGGATATAAGGTAGAAGAAGTGGATTACAGCTCCGGGTTAACTTCTAGCGAAATCGACAGATACCGCCTCGCTAAAGGAGAAATCATACCTGTTTGCACAAAACCTTCATTCAACGTTTAGAACGTCTTGAAATCCCTGTGAAGCATACACACTGACATCTCTATCAGCTTCTGTATAAATAAAATATACATCCACATCTTCCAGGTTCCCCAACATTTCTTTGGATTTTTCAAAACCCATTGCCATAAAGGCGGTAGCATATCCATCGGCCAACGCACAATTCTCTGCCAAAACAGAAACACTCAGTAAATTGCTTTTTTCAGGCTTACCGCTTAACGGGTTTATAGTATGCACAAAACGCTCTCCGGTACTGCTGTCTATCCTATATTTTCTATAATTACCGGATGTGGCCATCGCCCTGTTATTGAGCTTCAAAGTGGCCTGAAATGATCTTTCTCCCCCGGTTTGCTGAGGATCATCTATGGCAACTACCCAAGGTTGTTGCCTACCCTGATTGATCCCTTTCGCAACAAGTTCCCCGCCCAGTTCAATTAAATAATCTTCTACATTTCTATTGTTAAGATAGCGGGCAATTACATCTACGGTAAATCCCTTTGCAATGGCATTGAAATCAATATAGATACCGGGGTGTTGCTTTTTAAGTATATTATCTGAAGTTAGTTCCAGTTTATTAAAACCAACATACTGCATTAGAGAATCGATTTCTGAAGCGCTTAATAAAACCAGATTTTTATCAGGTCCAAAGCCATATGCATTCACAAGATTCCCAACTGTTGGATCAAAATATCCATCACTTTGCCTGTATATTTTATCTGAATACTGAAAAACCTCTCTGAAATTCTCGTCAACCTTTATACCGGTTTCCCCTGAATTGATCTTTGAGATATCCGAATCAACCTGGTAGGTGCTCATAGACTGGTTTATGACGCTAAATATAGAATCTAAAGACTTTTCCAAATTCAACTCTTCGGAATGAAAGAATTTAAGATGATAGGTGGTCCCCAGCGCTTTTCCTGCATAAATTTGTTCATAAGGCCCATCTTTATCACATCCGGTTAAAGCAAATAACAAACAGCTTATAACAACTAATAACCAACTTTTAAATCTCTTGTAATCCATCATAATTCACAATATAGTCTTCATCTTTTGTAATTGGCAACTCATAATCTTTGGAATTGCCCAGACCCACGCCGGCATAAAAGGTCCTTGCATTGAATTTAAGTGCGTGTTCTTTGATGCCTTCCATAAATATTTGGTCGAATTTTTTAGGATCATCTGGATAAAGAATTGCCCTTACCACTACAAAATGTAGCTTCTTATCTTTTAATGCAACAAATTGCGGATTGGATTTTAAATCACTTTTGATTCCCAGAAATTCATATCCCTGATCTTCGAGATCCTTCCCAACGATATTCATCGCGAGGTTATGAAGTTCCTGTTTGTTTAGTTCATTTTTCATATGTAGATCCTTATTGTTTTATAAAGGTCATATGCAATTCGCATTTATTAATCCGGGTTTGCATCGAGTTATCATAATTCTCATTTCATAGCAAGCTCTAAAATACAAATATTACAGCGGTATTAATTGGAAGTTGTACTATAACAAAAATGGACCTACTGAAAATTCAGCAGGTCCATTTGTAACTTTATATAGTTTATATATTATCCTCCAAAATCATCAAATCTTACATTTTCCGGCGGCACTCCATAATCGTCTGTCATTTGTTGCACAGCCTTATTCATAAGCGGAGGTCCACAGAAGTAATATTCAATATCTTCAGGTTCATCGTGAAATTTCAAATAGTTATCAATTACAACCTGGTGAATGAAACCTACAAAACCATCCCCTTCATCATCGATATCTTTTTTAACCTTCCAGTTATCCTCTTCCATAGGTTCAGATAAGGCCAAATAAAATTTAAAGTTAGGGAAATCTCTTTCCAAAGCTCTGAAATGTTCTGTGTAGAACAATTCCCTTTTAGAACGACCACCATACCAGAAAGTGACCTTTCTTCCGGTTTTCACTGTACGGAAAAGATGATATAAATGTGAACGCATTGGAGCCATTCCAGCACCACCACCTACATATAACATTTCCGCATCACTTTCATTGATGAAAAATTCTCCGTAAGGTCCTGAAATAACAACTTTATCACCCTCTTTTCTGGAAAAAATATAAGAGGAAGCAATTCCGGGATTCACATCCATCCACCCGTTTGTAGCTCTGTCAAAAGGAGGTGTTGCGATACGCACATTCAACATAACCTTTCTTCCTTCTGCAGGGTACGAGGCCATTGAATAGGCACGTTCTACAGTTTCCTTATTTTTCATGACCAACGGCCATAATTTGAATTTATCCCATTCGTCCTTAAATTTTTCAGGATCTCCGGGATGCTCTTCAGGATGGGAGATAATATCCATATCCTTGAACTGAACCTCACAGGGAGGAATTTCAATTTGAATATATCCTCCTGCCTTATAATCCATATCTTCAGGAATTTCAACAACAAATTCCTTGATAAAAGAGGCAACGTTGTAATTACTTACTACGGTAGCTTCCCACTTCTTAATTCCAAATACCTCTTCCGGGATCTGGATTTTCATATCCTGTTTTACCTTTACCTGGCAACCAAGCCGCCAACCGTTAGCGATTTCTTTTCTTGTAAAGTTAGGTTCCTCGATTGGAAGAATTGTACCACCACCTTCAGAGACTATACATTTACATTGTAAGCAGGTACCACCACCACCACAGGCAGAAGGTAAGAATAACTTGTTTTCACTTAATGTTGAAAGCAATGTTCCACCGGAACCAACTTCGAGATCTTTTTCGCCGTTTATTTTTATTGTAACCGGTCCGGAAGGAACTAATTTTGCCTTAGCTCCCAGTAGCAGGGAAACCAGTAATAAAATTAATACCAGGAATATAATTACACTTGCGATTATAACTGTCATTATTTCTTTTTTTTATTAAATTTTGATACCCATAAAGCTCATAAAACCTATTGCCATTAACCCACAAATAATGAAGGTAATCCCTAAACCCTTTAATGGGCCGGGAACATTGGAATATGCGATTTTCTCACGAATAGCTGCTATTGCCAAAATGGCCAGGAACCATCCCACTCCACTTCCTAAACCATAAGTGATCGCTTCGCTTACTGCGCCAAAAGCTTTTTGTTGCATAAAAAGTGATCCACCAAGAATGGCACAGTTTACAGCGATAAGTGGAAGAAAAATACCCAGTGCACCATATAATGCCGGGGCAAATTTTTCAACAATCATTTCTACCAATTGAACCATTGAAGCTATTACAGCAATAAACATAATAAAGCTAAGAAAGCTAAGATCTATTGTTGCATACTCGGGACTTAACCATCTCAAGGCTCCGGGCGATAGCAAATACTCATTTAACAAAAAGTTAATGGGTACAGTAATCCCTAGAACAAATATTACCGCAGCTCCTAAACCAACAGCTGTTTTCACCGTTTTTGATACCGCCAAATAGGAACACATTCCCAGGAAGTAGGCAAAAATCATATTTTCTATGAAAATACTTCTTACAAATAAATTTACATAATCCATAATTCTAATTTTGCTGTTGAAATTTAGTTTTGTTCTATTAACTTACGGTTTCTTGCCCGTTGCACCCATATAAGGATACCTACGATAATAAGGGCCATTGGGGATAACAACATCAAACCGTTATTTTCATATCCAAAGGAGTAAAGTCCGGTAGATTCTGCCAAAGTAGCAGCTTTGTGACCTAACACTTCAAAACCAAATAATTTACCAGATCCCAGTAATTCCCTAAAGAAAGCGACTATGATTAATATTACTCCGTATCCTGCAGCATTACCAATTCCATCAAGGAAAGATTTATAAACCCCGTTACCCAAAGCAAACGCCTCGAGACGTCCCATTATAATACAGTTGGTTATAATAAGTCCCACAAATACCGATAATTGCTTACTCACATCATAGGCATAAGCTTTTAAAACCTGATCCACCAAAATAACCAGGGAAGCAACAATTATTAGCTGCACAATGATCCGTATCCTGTTTGGAATAAGATCTCTTAAAAGGGACACTATCATATTTGAAAACGCCATTACAGCGGTTACCGCTATTGCCATTACAATAGCCGGCTCCAATTGAACCGTGATGGCCAGGGCCGAACAAATACCCAATACCTGGACAGTGATAGGATTGTTATCATCAAGCGGATCTGACAATAATTTTCTATTATTTTTGGATAGAAAATGTTCTTTCTCTGCCGTATTGGACAGGAATAGGATCATTTCTTTCTTTTTCGCCTCCTTTTCTGCAGAAGTTGCTATTATCTCTTTAGCCATAATTATTGAATTGCTACTTTAATTTCCTGTTGTTTCTTGAAGTAAGGCAAGTAATGTTGAAGTCTTTCTGATATCATATCAGAAACTCCATCTCCGGTTATAGTTGCGCCAGAAATAGCATCTACTTTAAAATCAGACTTATCTGTTGGATCTGGGCTTCCTTTAACTACTGAAACTCCAATCAGGTTGCCATTTTCATCAAATATCTTCTCATCTGTAAATCGCTCACTAAACCATTCTTGAGTGATTTCAGCACCTAAACCAGGGGTTTCAGCCTTATGGTCAAAAACAGCTCCCTTTATGGTATTTACATCATCTTTAAGGGCAATATAACCCCAGATTGCATCCCATAGACCCTGTCCTCTAAGAGGAACGATGTAGTATTTCTCTCCTTCAATATCAGCAAGATACAAAGGGAATACCTGCTCCTGGGCTGGCTTTTTCAATTCCTTTCCCAGATCTACCGTAAAGGCATCTGCTTTTTCATTAACACTACCATCAGGATTCAGTGCGATCGTTTCGGTAATGTATTGATTGTATAATTCCTCAGATCCTGCCCGGTCAACTTCAATGCCCACAGTTGCAAGGATATTCTGCATTTTCTCCTGACGAACATTTTCATTTTGTAATGGCTGTAATGAAGTAGCTGCGAAAGCGAGTACACTTCCAACTACCACAACCATTATAATAGCAAACATAAAGGTATACCCGTTGCTATTTGTTTTATTTACTGCTTTCTCTTCCATAACTAAACTGCTGTTTTAATTTGTGTGGCTCCAGATAACCGTTTCTTTCTGCGTTTCACATTGGCCTGGATCACATAATGATCTATAACCGGTGCAAATACATTCATCAATAATATAGCTAACATGATTCCTTCTGGATAAGCCGGATTAAAAATCCGTATCATCACCGCAAATAACCCTATTAAAAATCCATAGATCCATTTCCCCATTACTGTCTGAGCACCAGAGACCGGATCGGTTGCCATAAATACAACCCCAAAGGCTAACCCTCCAACGATTAAATGTTGATACCAGGGGAAGTTTGTAAGACTGTTACCCTCAATACCCATGGATGGCAATGCATTAAAAATAAGCGCCATTACTGCGGCGCCTATAAATCCGCTTAAAATAATTCTCCAGCTCCCTACCTTGGTTAGTATTAGCAAGAGGGCTCCTGCCAAAATAAGAATAGTAGAGGTCTCCGCAATAGATCCCGGGATTACCCCGGAGAACATATCCATCGCACTGTATTGCACATTTTCTCCAGCTGCAAGTGTACCCAAAATGGTTTCTCCAGAAACTGCATCAACGGTAGTTGCTTCACTCACCCAAACTTTGTTACCAGACATATATGTTGGATACGCAAAGAAAGCGAAAGCCCGGGCCATTAAGGCTGGGTTTAAAATATTCATCCCTGTTCCTCCAAATGCTTCTTTTCCAATTACCACAGCAAATACTACAGAAAGTGCAACCATCCAAAGTGGGATATCTATAGGCATTATCATTGGAATTAAAAGTCCGGTTACCAAATAACCTTCATTTACATCGTGTCCTCTAATAACTGCAAAAAGAATTTCAAGCCCTAAACCAACTACGTAGGATACCAGGATCATAGGTATAATTTTCAAGGCACCATGTCCAAAAGCTTCCCAAAAACCAACTTCGGTTTGAATTTGTGACAGGTATTGATATCCTCCGTTCCACATTCCAAATAAAAGCGCAGGTATTAAAGCGAAAACCACAGTGATCATGGTTCTCTTTAAATCTACTGCATCCCGTACATGAGCTCCTTTTTGAGTTGTATGATTGGGGGTATATAAGAAAGTCTCAAATGCTTCGAAAGCAGGAGCATACTTCTCAAGTTTTTTCCCCTTTTGAAAGGGCTCTTTAAATTTATCTAATTTTTGTCTTATCCATTCCATAATAAAAAATATTTTAGCCTACTTCAGTAATCATTAAATCCAAGCCCAAACGAATTATTTCCTGAGCTTCTATTTTCGAGGTATTGACATAATCTATCAATGCAAAATCTTCAGGAGCTACTTCATAGATCCCTAAATTTTCCATTTTTTCAATATCCCCGGCAATGCAAGCTTTTAAAAGTTGCATTGGGTAAATATCCATAGGCAAAACTTCCTCCATTTCTCCGGTAACTACCAAAGCCCGTTCCTCCCCATTCAAATTGGTGTTAGGTTCAAACTTCTTTTTAGGCATCAACCAGGATAGGGATGTTTTTGAATTTGAATGAATATTATTATATGTAAAAGGTAACCAACCAAACATTCTGTACTGATTCCCTTCCGGAATAAGCGTTATGGAATTAGGGTAAAAACCTATATACTGATTATTAGAAATTTTATCTCCGGTAAGAACATCGCCAGAAATTATCCGGACACTGTCCGGCATTTGCGGAATAAGATCGGATACATTTGCACCAATTTTGATCTTGTAATACTTCCTATCCTTGGCTTCACTTCCCGTAACCGCGATAGTACGGTCTGCGTGAAATTCTCCTGTCAAAAAGAGGTTTCCAATTATGCTTACATCTTCAGCTCCAACAATCCAAACTCTTTCCCCCATATTCAAAGGGTCAATTTTATGGATTTGCACCCCTACGTTTCCTGCAGGATGCGGACCTTTAACACGATGCAATTCTACTCCTTTTATCCCTTTCAGGACAGGTTCAGAACTTGCATCAACAGACAAATGCACTTTCCCTGGAGTTAATTTTTTTAATGCATTTATTCCTTCCTGAAATGCCGCAACTTTATCTTTAAGAACAAAACCAAGATCGGCTGCCAAAGGAGCCGTACTTACAGCAGAAATAAAAATTGCTTTTGGAGTATCTTTAGGATCTGCAACAATATCATAAGGACGTTGCTTTATAAAAGCTCCGCAGCCACTCTCAAGAATTCTGGATTTCACATCTTCGGGAGCTGCAGTTTCAGCATTCATCTTTCCAAAATCCTTATAGGAATCTGTAGGATGTGCTTCAATGATCACTTCTACAATACGGCGCCTTTCTGCGCGTTTAATTTCTATTAGTGTTCCGCTTACAGGAGAAGTGAATTTCACCTCGCCTGTATATTTGGAATAAAATAACTCTTCTCCGGCCAGCACCATAGCGCCTTCTTTGAGAGTCATTTTTGGAACAACAGAATGAAAATCCGGGGGTTTAATTGCGTAGGTCTTAGAACGTGGAGCTTCAACTAATTGCTTTTCCGCTTCACCTTTTAATCGTAGAGCAAGCCCTCTTTTTATTCGAATGTCTTTTGACATAGGATGGAGTGTAAATTAAAATTATTTTTTTAGTGTGCAAATTTACTAATTTTAGGCCTATAAGACCCAAATAATTCAGTGTTTTTTTGAACTTATGAAAAAGTAACCGACAAAAATTCTATACCATATTAAAATTTGTAGTTACTTTTATTTAAAATTAAAAATAAATGAACAAAAATGCCTTAATAATACTATTTCTTTGGGCAGGCAGCTTGTTTGGACAACCCCAAACAGAGACCTTTTCACCAAACTACATCAAAAGTATAATATTAAAGGGAAATTCTGAATTTGCAGGGAACCCAATTATAGCTCAGGGTCAAACTTTAACATTAAAATTTGATGATATTATTGGGGACGAAGCCGATTACTATTATACTATAGAACATTTTGACTATGACTGGACTGCATCAGATTTAGTGAAATCTGAATATCTCGCAGGATTTGATGATGTGCGGATCCTGAATTATGAGAATTCCTTTAACACCCTCCAGCCCTATACAAATTATAGCTTAAGAATCCCTAATCCTGAGGTTCAGGCCTTGAAGGTAAGCGGGAATTATATGATCAAGGTTTTCAACAGCGCAAGAGAACTTGTCTTTTCCAGAAAGTTTATGGTTTATGAACCCCTGGCACAGGTAAACGCCACCGTTAAAAGGTCCCGGGATCTAAAGTATGTGAATTCAAAACAGGTGGTAAACTTCAGTATTAATTCCCCAGATCTTTTACTTCGTAATCCCGATCAAACTGTGAATGTTCGTATTCTTCAGAATCACAACCTTAAAATGGCTATAGAAAATGTGAAACCCCAGTATACTATAGGAAACGAGTTAATATACAGGTATGATCAGCCAACCTCTTTCTGGGCAGGAAATGAATATTTGCAGTTCGACAGCAAAGATATTCGCGCTCCAACAATCAATATAAGCAGGGTAGAATTATTGGATCTCTACCATCATTATCTTTTTACAGATCGCACAAGGGATGACGAACCTTACAGTTATAATCCTGATATTAACGGGCAATTTGTTATTCGCACCATGCAGGGCGAAAACCGGAATATAGAATCGGAATATGTCTGGACACATTTCAGCCTTTTAAATTACGAACCGCTAAATGGAGGGGAACTCCACTTATATGGAGCCTTTAATAATTTTGAACTGGACGATTCTACCCTTATGAAGTATAATCCAGATTCCGGCTTATTTGAAAATGCACTTCTATTTAAGCAGGGTTTTTACAATTACAAGTATGTTTTACTGAAGGATGACGGAACTTTGGATGAAGGTTTCATCAGTGGAAATTTCGATAAAACCGAAAATGAATACACCGTACTGGTCTATTTCCGGGATTTGGGAGCCAGGTATGACCGGATTATTGGTGTAGGAACAGCAAATTCCGTAAATATTACCAACTAATGGTTTTTCAATTGTATAGTTAACTGTAAGCCTCATTGGATGTCTTGTTTGAAAAAGGGTACATTCGAAAGTGAATCAATTTTTTCAACTAAATTTAACTGTTTAAGCTAAATATTTAGATTATAGGGAATTCCTGTGAAAAATAGATACCCTCAGGAACAAGTATTTATTTTTTCTTCTTAACTTTAAATGGAAATTCAGATAAAATAACATTAACTAACTGTGCTGAATTAATAGTATCCATGCTGTGAAAAACATCCGCTCTTTAACTAAATACAGGGGAGACCACTGTTTAAATTGCGAACATCCTCTTGACCTCAGCGATAAATTCTGCCCAAATTGCGGACAATTGAACAGCACGAAAAAATTATCTTTTGATGATTTTTTCAACGAATTTTTTAGTGGGATTTTCGCTTACGATTCCCGGTTAAAACGAACGTTAAGGGCGCTGATCTTCTACCCCGGAAAAATCTCCAAAGATTATATTCAGGGCAAACGAATACGTTATGCCAATCCTTTCCGGTTTTATTTAAGCGCATCCATTGTTTTTTTTATAATCTGGAGTTTTACCAATAGTTTTCAGGGAGTCCTCCCCTCCAATCCCAATCAAATAAACCAGCTTTCCAATGCTGAAAGAGAAGAACTGAAGAGAAATCTTGATAGTATCCCCGCAGTCCAACGAAACATTGCTAACCTGGACCCGTTTATTCCAACCCTGGATGACACTTCAGCAAAAAGCTACCGGGACGTCTACATTTCACAGAAAGAATTAGACGGCCTCAGCTTTTCTGCCTCAGCTTTAAAACAGTTTGACCTCTATAACACTTTTCATAAGGAAACAGCTATATTTGGGTCCGGGCAAGCCCTGGACAGTTTAAACCACGACCCTTCACGATTTAACCGCCTGTTTTATGAAAAGGTTGTGGACTTGAATCTTTTTCAGCAAAATCCCGAAATATTCCTATCCTATTTCATCAGCAAACTGCCTTTTATTATTTTCTTCTATTTACCAATCTTTGCTATGTTTATTTGGCTTCTTTACCTAAGAAGGCCTTTCAATTACATGGAACATTTAATATTTGTATTCCATATCCAAACCACCTTCTTTGTATTAATGGCCATAGCACTTATTATCGATGCTATTTTTACAATAGATACGGCAACGGGAATAGCAATTATGATTTTCCTTTTCTATCTGTACCTGGCCATGCGCAGATTCTACAGGCAGGGAAGATTTAAAACTCTTGTTAAATTTTTATTACTCAATGGAATATTTCTTACTTTAGCAATAATCGCAGCAGTGATCTCTTTGATCGCCTCATTTGCGATATATTAATTATGGTACAACAAGTAACCAGCGGTATTAAGATCTCGGTAGAGACTACTTTTGAAGGCACATTTTATAAGAACTATAAAATCAACTTTGCCTTTGGATACCTTATTACCATAGAAAATCAAAGCAAAGATTCCGTTCAGCTCACTTCCAGGTTCTGGAAGATTAAAGATGCCCTCAATTATACAGAAATTGTTCAGGGCGAAGGCGTAATAGGTGAAAAACCGGTTTTAAAGCCCGGGGAATCCCATTCATACAGGAGCGGCTGCCTTCTTAAATCACCCTTTGGCGCTATGCGGGGATACTATAATATGGTCAATTTCACTTCAACCCGAAAATTCAGGGTTTCCATACCTTCCTTTAAACTAAGCGCACCCTTTGCAATAAATTAGAACGAGAATTTAGGCTATATCAATATGCTTTTCTGAAATTTCCTTTTTCTGAAGATCCTCATATACCATGCTGGTTTCTTCTGAAGTTTTAATTATTTGGGTAATACTTTTAGTCTTAACGAAGCCTCTATCCATAACAAGGTCGATATTTTTATTACCCACTCCGGCAGAATGATGGAAATCCCAAAGGCTTTCAGAAGTAAAATTTTTCTTCTGCTGAAATTCTTCAAACCAGGCTTCCCTAAGTTTTTTCATTTCTGAAGAATATAAAGGTGAAGAGGACCAGATGTGATTTTTTAACCCAAGCTTTTTTAAGTGGGGTTTAGTTTCATCCCACACCAATTCATAAAAATAAAGTTCCCGGTTCCAGTCTCCAAGAATCAAAGTGAAAGGCTCGATCCCCTGAAAATTATAGCTGTTTATTTCCTTCAGAGCATCTTCTGCAGCTAAAATATCTTTCACCACTACTCCCCTGCTCACGCGGTAATTTTCTGTCCTAATATGCTTTTCAAAACCACCATTCATAAGGCAAACCACCCTTTTATTTGCACTCACTCCTATCCAGGTTCCACCGGCGACGGCATCTTTCGGAAAAAGCAACCGGCTGTTGTTTACGATATAAAAATCCGGCGATAAGGTTTCCCTACCCGGGGCTTCATCCCTGTTTGAGGTTAGAATAAAACCGGGATTTTCATCAGAATTAAAAACAAGACTTATAGTACACATAAAACAAACTTATATTAAGAACCTGGGGAAAGTCCACGAGGTATGTCCCTATAATTCGGGAGGAATATACTTTTAAAAAATTTGAGGCGGGTTAAATCCTCAATGAGGGATTAATTTCCTGAATTTACAAAAATAGTTAAGCTTACCTAAATCCTTATACGGTGAATTGATAAAACCCTTTAATTTTTTTATCTTTAGCAACCAGAAATAAAAACACATAAAAAGACAAAAATATTATGGGAAAAGGATTTTTTCAAGTTCCAACGGCGGTGAATGAACCTATTAAAACATATGCTCCGGGAACTCCAGAACGGGAAGAAGTATTGCTTACCTACAAGGACATGTACAACACAAAAATGGAAGTTCCGCTTTATATAGGTTCGGAAGAGATAAAAACAGGCGATACTGAAACTATGCATCCCCCACATGACCATAAGCATGACCTGGGAATTTATCATACAGCAAAAAAGAAACATATTACCCAGGCTATTTCCACTGCGCTTGAAGCAAGAACTGCCTGGGCAGATCTTGAATGGGAACAGCGTGCAGCTGTTTTCCTGAAAGCAGCCGACCTTATAGCCGGACCATACAGGGCAAGAATCAATGCCGCTACCATGATAGGTCAGTCTAAAACTATTTTTCAGGCTGAAATCGATGCTGCCTGTGAACTTATAGATTTCCTTAGATTCAATGTTGAATATATGGCACAAATCTATGAAGAGCAGCCGGAATCCTCTGAAGGAGTTTGGAATAGATTGGAATACCGCCCTCTGGAAGGATTTGTGTATGCAATCACTCCGTTTAATTTCACGGCCATCGCCGGAAATTTGCCGTCCAGTGCAGCCTTAATGGGAAATACAGTTATATGGAAACCAAGTGATAGCCAGGTATATTCTGCCCAGGTAGTTATGGAAGTGTTTAAAGAAGCAGGAGTGCCGGATGGAGTTATAAATATGGTGATGGGAGATCCGGTAATGATAACAGATACTATTCTTGCAAGTCCGGATTTTGCCGGAATTCACTTCACCGGAAGCACAAATGTATTTAAAGGACTTTGGGGAAAAATCGGTCAAAACATTGATACATATAAAACCTATCCCAGAATCGTGGGAGAAACCGGCGGAAAGGATTTCATTGTTGCACACCCAAGTGCAGTTGCAAAACAAGTTGCCACCGCTATTACCAGGGGAGCATTTGAATTTCAGGGGCAAAAATGCAGCGCAGCTTCAAGAGGATATATCCCAAAAAGCATGTGGCCCGCAGTTAAGAATTTCATCATTGATGATGTAAACTCCTTTAAAATGGGCTCTCCGGAAGATATGACCAATTTCATCACGGCTGTTATTCACGAAGGTTCTTTTGATAAACTGGCCGGATTTATAGATCAGGCTAAAAAAGATAAAGATGCCGAAATAATCGTTGGAGGAAATTATGACAAATCCAAAGGCTATTTTATAGAACCAACAGTTATTTTGACCACAAATCCTAAATATTCCACCATGGAAACCGAATTATTCGGACCTGTGATGACTATTTATGTTTACGACGATAAAAAGTGGGAAGAAACCTTAAAACTGGTAGATGAAACCAGTATCTACGGGTTAACCGGAGCCATTCTTTCTACCGACAGGTATGCAGCGGCACAGGCAACAAAAGCCCTGCAAAATGCTGCGGGTAACTTTTATATCAACGATAAATGTACAGGAGCCGTTGTAGGCCAGCAACCATTTGGAGGAGCAAGAGCCAGCGGTACCAATGATAAAGCAGGTTCCAAGCTTAATTTATTGCGATGGGTCTCACCAAGAGTTATAAAAGAAACTTTTGTTCCTGCAACAAATTACAGATACCCATTTATGGGCGAATAAATTTTCAAAAATAATCAGTTTCAAAAGCCACTTACTTTTCAGTTTGTGGCTTTTTTTATTCACTCACTTCAATTTGTCTACAGGAAATAGACGAAAAAATTGTAGGATAAAACTTTCTCTTTTTAAAATAGACTGGCAATTCATCGGTCGGTTTGCCCCTTTAACGATTATTAATACTCTTCACCGAAAAGACATGATTTTAATTTTAAATCATTGTATCTTAGATTGTTAACAGGCTTTCCCAAAAGCTTTACACCAATTTAAACGTATTCAATTCTCCCCCTACGTCAATTGAAAACTCCTAAATAATACTGCTATGGAGAAAAAATTACTTTCTATATTTTTTATATTTTCGCTATTCTTTTTAAATCCGTTTAGTGGGTTTGGGCAGTGTCCAACTTCCGTGGGAGTAACCGCAAATCCCGGGACTACAATTTGTGCCGGAGAAGAAATTACCTTTACCGCTAATCCTACCGGGGGATCGGGATATAAATACCAGTGGCAGATAAACCAGACTAACATCAACGGTGAGACTTTTTCAACCTTTAAAACCGCTTCCTTAACAAACGGACAAAAAGTACGGGTAATAGTTACTTCCAGTACTGAAGGATATGAAAGCTGTGACACTAAAAGCAGTGAAGTTCCAATAACCGTGAATCCAATACGTACTGTAACTGCAACTATAGCTGCCAGCAATACTAATATATGTCCGGGAGAAGCTGTAAATTTTACAATATCCTCACAAACGAATATTGGGAGTGGTTCATCTTATGAATGGAAAGTCAACGGCACATCTCAGGGCACTAGTAATACCTTTTCCAGTAGCACCTTAGGAACTGGAGACAAAGTTCAGTTGTGGGTAGATTCATCTGTACCCTGTACAGAACCTATTCTATCCAATATTATCGATATTACAGAAAAACCCGGAACACCTGCGACTCCTTCTGATTTTACAACCAGTGAAACAGAACTTTGTCCGGGAGTCACACAAACTTATACGATTCCAAATGACCCAGATGCTTCCGAATATATCTGGACCCTACCATCAGGCTGGGCCGGATCCAGTACTACTAATTCCATAACACTCACCTCTGGAAATTCCGGGAGTGGAACTATAACTGTTAAAGCAAAAAACAGTTGTGGGACCAGTGAAGCAAGAAGTTTAGCTGTGTCTGTAAAAGCGGGAACACCAGCTATTCCTGGAACTATTTCCGGAACAGCTCAGGTATGCCCGGGAATTTCTCAGACTTTTAGTATTTCAACTGTAACAGGGGCAACTTCTTATGCTTGGACATTTCCAACAGGCTGGACAGGAAGCAGTACATCAACTTCCATTACTCTTACACCTACAGCAGGAACTGCTATAATTGGCAACCTTTCTGTTACTGCTATCAATGACTGCGGGATAAGTTCTGAAAGAACATTGGCTATTTCGGTGAAACCAGGTACTCCTGCTCAGCCATCAGCCTTTACATCAGGCCCGGCAAGTTTATGTCCTGGAACAAATGAAACCTATTCTGTGCCAACTGTAGAAGGCGCAACCCAATATATCTGGATTTTACCTACCGGTTTTTCTGCATCTAGTTTAACCACAACTACTCCTTCTCTTGTAGTTACTGCAGGAAATTCCGGTTCCGGAAATATTACCGTTAAAGCTACAAACGACTGTGGTACTGGCACGGAGCGATCTATGGCCATAAGTATTAATCCGCCAAAGCCTGTGATGACCGGAGAAATTACCGGCTCTACCGGTGTTTGCGCAAGTACGACCAGTTTAAGCTATTCCATACCGGCTATAACCAATGCTTCAAGTTATGAGTGGACAGTAACAGGTACCGGCTGGCAAATCACCTCGGGTGCTGGAACAAATCAGATCACGGTTTCCTCCGGCACCTCTGGAGGGACTATTTCTGTTATCGCAAAAAATTCATGTGGAGATAGTGCTTCTAAAAGTATAACTGTAAATTTAAATCCTCCGCCTCCAGTAATGGCTGGAGAAATTTCCGGTCCATCGAATGTTTGTGCCGGATCCACAGGAAATACTTATTCAATTCCAGCTATAACTGGAGCAACCAGCTATACCTGGACTGCTCCCTCAGGATGGTCAATACCTCCAGGGCAGAATTCCAATACAATTACGGTAAACGCCGGTTCATCAACTGGAAATATATCCGTGACAGCCATAAATGGCTGTGGCAGTAGTACAACAAAAAACTTTGCTGTAACAACAACCGCTGGTGTTCCTGCGCAACCAAATAACATAACCAGCAGCACGTTAGGTAACAACTTAAATATTTGTCCTCCACAGGAAGGAATACGATTTTCGGTACCAGCGGTACCAAATGCTACCGGATACAATTGGACCCCGCCACCGGGTTGGGAAATAACATCCGGTGCAAATACAAGGGAAATTGTGGTAAAAGTTAATGCTGCTCAAACTTACGTTAGTCCCACTTCGATTAGTGTAAGCGCCACTAATATTTGTGGTTCTAGTACCCTACGGGTTTTAGAAGGAATAGGAATTGATTCATTTATATTAACGAATGCCGGAACTGATAGAACTCTATGTAAAAGTGTCTCTCCAATAACTGTTAATGCAGAAGTAAGTTTTGGAAATAACAATTTCAAACCCACATTAAAAGCTTCAGGAAGAAATAATGATGTAGGATTTTCTGGGGTACCTAATAATGTTAAAGGTACATTTACCTATACCTACACGCCAATTCAGGCAGATTTGGACAGAGGCTTTGTTGTCATTACGCTTAGCGTTCCAAAGCCTACTGGAAGCAATTCCTCCTGTGGAAGCGGGGTGGATGAAATGACAATTACTTTTAGGGAAACACCAACAGCTACTATTACAACTTCACAGCCAATTTGTAACGGGACTTCTACAGCTCTTAATGTTACCGGAACTCCAAATACTAAAGTCACCTATAAAAAAGGGTCTGGCTCGAATCTAACTGTAAATCTCAATTCTTCTGGCACAGGAATTATTGAAAGTGGGAACTTAACAGAAAATACGACTTTTCAATTAGTGAGTATAGAGTATTTGGATTCACCCACTTGTTTAGTTAATCTCCCAGCTTCAGCGAATGCTGTTGTAACAGTCACTCAGAAACCCACGGCTACAATTTCTTATAATGAACCCTATTGTTCCAATACTGCAGGAAACCAGGCAGTCACTCTTTCCGGGACAAATTCCTATACAGGAGGAAATTATTCTTCTACCACTGGTTTAAGTATAAATTCAACTACCGGAGCAATAATTCCATCATCTAGCACACCTGGCACTTATACCGTAACCTATACTATTCCTGCTACAGGTGGATGTGAAGCTGTAACGGCTACTACAGATGTCACTATAACTCCGCTTCCGACTGCTACAATATCTTATGGTAACAGCCCATTTTGTTCATCAGATAACGCTGACAAATTAGTGGATTTAGCCGGCACAAACGCTAACACAGGGGGAACATATAGCTCAACTAGTGGACTTAATATTAACGCTTCAAGTGGAATTATCAAACCTTCATCCAGCGAACCCGGCACTTATACAGTAACATATACTTTACCAGCGGCTTCAGGTTGTGAAATTGTAACGTCAACCACAGAAGTCACTGTTACCGAAATTCCTATTCCAAACATTTCGTATACACAGGAAGCAATTTGTAATGAAGATAGCAATACATTTAGCCCGACAATTGGTGGCTCAGGGCTAGTCAATGGCGGAACATTTTCAGCACCATCCGGCTTAAATATCACTTCTTCAGGGGTTATCAACCCATTGGCTAGTACCCCGGGAACTTATAAAGTTATATATACCCTTGCACCCGCAAATGGCTGTGGCGAAGTAACTGCAGAAACCGAAGTTACTATTACTGCTGTCCCTTCTGTAGAAATAAGCTATGCTGGGCCATTTTGTGAATCAACAACAGGATCAAAACAAGTAGCTTTTACAAATGGAATAGGAGCTTATGAAAATGGGTCTTTTACTTCATCTCCATCCGGGCTTACCATAGACGCCACTACTGGAGCAATTACTCCTTCAGGTAGTGAGCCTGGTGAATATATTATCACATACACAATTCCTGAAAGCGGAGGTTGTGAATCTAAAACAGCGGAAACTACAGTAAACATTACAGCAGTGCCCAAAGCTACTTTAGTCTATAATGATGCCCCATTTTGTACAGATAGTGAATTATCCTATGAAGTGACTTTTACCAATACTGAAGGAAATTTTGAAAACGGAACTTTCTCCGGTACTACCGGGTTAGTAATTGATGCCACTACGGGCGCAATTAATCCTGATGGCAGTACATCCGGAAGTCACACCGTAACATATACAATACCTACGGCCGAGGGTTGTGATGCCGTTACCACTACTGTTGATATCACAGTTTATCGGGAAGTAAGTATAAATTCACAGCCTTTTAATATTGGAACCTGTACAGGGGAAGGTGTGGAATTTGAAGTTTCTGCCGCAGGTGATGGGATTTCCTATCAATGGTTTAAAGGAACATATCCCGGTTCTGCTATTAGCGGAGCAACTTCAAATATTTATAACATTAATACTGTGGCTTCTCAGGATGATGGTATTTATTATGTTGAAGTCTCCGGTACCGCTCCCTGTGAGCCGGTACGATCTGATGAAGTTACTTTAAATGTGGATGAAAATATCATTGTGGCTGTTTCTCCTCAGGATGAAGATGTATGTTTAAATGATGACGTCACTTTATATGCGGAGGCTACAGCTAATGGAGGCGCAGTTACCTATCAATGGAGATTTAATGGAAATGATCTCACGGGAGAGAATAATGCTGAACTCAAATTAACAAATATTCAGGCAAACGAGGCTGGGGAATATTCTGTATTTATAGAAGGCCCATCAGGGTTTACCTGTTCTTCTATAGAAACTTCAGCCGCTATCCTATCAGTGTATGAACCACCTACAGTAGAAGCGGGTAATAACTTTGAAATCTGCAGCACTGAAACATCTATATCAATAGGTGATGATGCAACTGCTTCCAATCACAGTTCCCTGGTATGGACAAGCAATGGGGAAGGTCAACTAAACAATGTTACTGATTTATCTAATGCAAGTTACTCTCCTATTTCTGCAGATTTCGGAAAAACTTTAACTTTCACTCTAACCGCTATTTTGGAAGTTGGAGGGGGGCAGTTATGTGCAGAAGCTTTAGATACTAAAGAAATTACCATTATTCCTCAACCTGTTATTACTGCTTTTTCCTATACAGAATTGGCGGCTGATACAGCTACCGAGTTCTGTGAGACAGATACTGCTCCAAAAACTACCATTATTATTGAGGGGAATAATTTAGCTAATGGAACCGGAATCTTCTCTGTAGATAAGCCTGAATTGTTATCTATCAATTCTAGTACGGGAGCTTTTACACCAAACGGAACTTCTCCAGGAGTATATATAATAACTTATACTTTTATTGCCAATTCCACTACAAACGTTTGTACTGAGGTATCCAGGGATTTCACAGTAACCATTGGCGCTAAACCTGTTCCCGATTTCGAATATGATAATACCGAATACTGCACAAACAGCACGGATCCTATCCTCAGTTATAATAACGGTGGTGTAGCTGGTAACTTTACTGCCACACCCGCTGGATTGTCCTTGAATAGTGCTAACGGAGCCATAGATTTGTCAGCAAGTACGCCCAACACTTATACCATTACCAATACGATTACCGCAGCCAATGGTTGCCAGCAGGAAATGGCCACTTACGAACTAACTATCAACCCTCTGCCCATAGCTTCGATCAGCTATAGTGCCCCTACTTATTGCGAAACCGATGCTTCAAGTTATAACGTAACGGTCAGCGGATCCAATTACGGGGGTGGTACTTACTCCATTAGCCCTGCAACTGGTCTTACTATGAATGCTTCAGGACAGATTTCCCCAAATGGTGCTACGGTAGGAGATTACACCATTACCTATACAATTCCAGCTTCTGGTGGTTGTGAACTAGTTGTGGCCACCACTGAAGTGGAAATAAGCCCCAAACCTGTTGGGGAGTTTGAGTATGCATCAACCGAATACTGTTCAAACGCTACTGATCCATCTCCCCAGTTTATCAATGGTGGGGTAGCCGGAATCTTTACCGGTACTGCTGGACTTAGTATTACTTCCAATGGAACAATAGATTTATCAGCCAGTACCCCTGGCTCCCATACCGTAACCAATACCATTGCCAGCACCGGCGGCTGTACCCCAGTAATTGAAACCTTCAACATCTATTTTGAAGAATATGTAGCAGGCGGTGCTCCCTTAATAGGATATGCAGAGGATGGATTCGGTGAACGATTTACCCCGGTCGGTGAAGAAACAAATCAAATACTGGCATGTCATAACGGTATTGGGGAGATTTATTTACCTGCAGGATTTGATGCTAGCAATGTTGTAAGGTGGGAGTCTTCAACGAATTTGGGTGTTAGTTGGACGTCTCTCGGTAATGGTGGATCTTCAAGTCTATCTTTTACCGGACTTTCCGGCCTAACTAGCTACAGAGCCGTTCTGGATGCGGATCCAAATTCTAATGCCTGCGGCCCTGTTTATTCTCTCTATGCCTTTGTAAGCGTTATCCCGGCAAGTTTAAAACCAAATCCCGTATCAGTCTCCAATACTGAATTCTGTATGGGTGACTCATCTACCTTTTCTTCTACTATTGATGCAGGCGGAGACGATTTAAATGTTAACGGAGGATTTCAAGAAGGTCAACTTAATGCTGATGACCCGGATAGTTGGTTAATTGATGGAGTAGTGAGGGGCTGGTCTGCTTCAGGAAGTTCTACCAAGAAAAACCAATGGTCTGGTCAAACAGGAAACCAGCAACCCTATACCATCAAGGGAAATGATTATGCCTTTAATTCTGGATCACCAAAATTCGGAATTACAGTTGGTAATCTCAACTATACTGGTGGTGCCGCCCAGGTACCATATCCAGTAATTATCGATAACGAGTTGGTTACTACAATCGAAACTCCTAAATTTAGCCTTCTGAGTTTTCAGGATGCAACCTTTGAGTTTGATGAGGCTTATGTATTAACGGGACCATCCTCATGTAATGGTCAGTCGTATCCTGCTGCGCGCGCCGTTTTAGAGATATCTACCAATGGAGGTTCTAGTTATTCCGTAATACCGGATAATCTCGTAACGGCACCACATAGATCAGGTGGTGGAGCGGTAGAATCCGGTCCCCCTGCCTACAGTGACCCACTGAACATATCAGGAAATAATCGTACCAACTTTGGGAATGGTAATACTCATGTTTCTATTGACCTTAGCCCGTATTTTGGACAAACGAATATTAGGATACGATTAAAGATGGTTAGAAATTGTGAGAGTGCTTGGGCAGTAGATAATTTTGCCCTCCCAGGAAACGATGGAGCTGCTCAGGTACAATGGACCGATCAATTTGGCAATACCCTTAACCCGATATCGGGTACAAATAATATTATCTACACACCCGAAACACCTGGAAACCAAACCTTCACAGTAACCTCTTTTATCAACGGTTGCAGGAGTTTAGCCCCCGAAGGATCCGAAGATGTACAGTTAGAGGTGCATAATGCCAACGGTGGTTTTGATGTTATCGTCGATCAATCAGAATGTGGTAGCTCAGCAAAATTACACGCCTATGACAATTCAAAGACCCCATTACAAAACTATATTGATTTTAACAATGCGGGTTTATGGGATGCTAATGCTCCGGTATTTACCATTATAGACAACGATCCAATGCCCAACGGCAATGGAGTTTGGGATGTGGCGAGTACCGATGATATAAATAAGCACGGACGGGAGTTGCTGAATTCAAACGGGAACGGTACCGGGAAATTTATTTACAGTGTAACCACCCTTGATAATAGCAATGGAGTACTCCCCGCGGGAACCTACCGGGATTATGGACCCACCAATGCCAACCAATATTGGAGCATTGTATCCGGACCTTCGGGATTAAGTATAAACTGGGCCACGGTAGACCCGGCCGATTATTTCTCGGATGTAAACGACGCCCAGGCAGATTTTTTTGGCCCAGGAGGTAATTATGTCCTAAGATGGACCGTAGAAGGAAATAATGGCATCGAGTGCTTTGACAATGTGGCGGTAACCCTTTCAAATTGCACCACCCTTGATTTTGATGGTGAAGATGACGTGGTGGTTATAGAAAATGCATTTACAGGAGTTAAAGCTTTCGAAGCCTGGATACGACCTGAAGTAGGCGGAGGAACTATAATTTCCGGACCTTCACTGGAAATTACCACACCTACAGGAATCGAATATAACGGAAGATGGTATCATTTAGCTGTCATATATGATGATGGTGGTATTGTACCGACAACTGAAGGTCTTTATATTGATGGGATTAAGAAAGGAGAAGTTCCTACAGGAAATGGAGGAGGCACCAGAACATCTATAGGGGCAAAATGGACATCGGCAGATGTGGAAGCTACAAACTATTTCTCCGGATGGATTGAAGAAGTGAGGATCTGGAAAAATTCCCCTACCCTAAAAGAAATCCGCTTTATGATGAATCAGAGGCTGAAATTAAATGGTACAGCCGTTGATTCCAAAGTTGTAACTCCCCTTGAAGGCGAAGTAGTACCTAACAGGACTATTGCCGGAAGTTATTATATTGCAGATGGCAATAATCTGGATAAAGATGGTGATGCTTTTTATAATCAAACAGCTGCTGACCTTTATGCTTACTATAGATTAATTTCTGATGTTCCGGATCCTACTCTAAATGTAATTCCGAATACTTACAAACCTGTTGATGGAAACACACCTGATCTTTCTTTAAATGACAATCCGGGTAGATTATATAATATGACAACTCATCAGGAAAACACATCTCCTACCCCATATTTTTCGAATGATTCTAAAAATGGTCAGAATTGGGAAATCGATGATACTTGGGCGCGTACAACAGTATGGGATCCTCCAAACAGCGATAATATAGAATGGAATATTGCCAGAATTAACTCTGATATTCAATCCGGTGATAAGGATATTACTATGCTCGGTTTATTATCGGAAACCGCTGGTAAACAGTTGACTATTGAAGCAGATCACCCCATTAGAATTAGTCATTATTTATTGCTAAACGGGAACATGGATTTAGTAGGAGAATCTCAACTATTGCAGGACCACGGTAGCATTTTAAATGATGCTAGCAAAGGTTGGTTGGAAAGAGATCAACAAGGGACTCAAAGCAGTTTTAATTATAATTACTGGTCCTCACCAGTGAGCATTCAGGGGAAACCTAATAACAGTGGTTATACAGTAGGAGAAGTTTTAGGAAATCCAAAAGGTGATATTGAATATGTCAATGATCCTTTTGCTGCGGATGCTACTCCATTAAACCCTTCGAATGTCATCATTAGTAGTTACTGGCTGTGGACCTATTATCCGGCCGATGTCAATGTTTATGCAAACTGGGAGGAAATCTGGGAAACAGGAACTGTAAGCACCGGTGGAGGATTTACGATGAAAGGGACTTCCGGTGCTGCTGAACACATGAAAGATGCACAGAATTATGCATTTAAAGGAAAACCTCATAATGGTGATATTACATTAACTATTGGTAAAGACCAAAATTATTTAATAGGTAACCCTTATCCTTCTGCCATAGATGGACGGCAATTTATATTGGATAATCTTAAAGCAGGTGTGGTTGCCGGAGCTACCAATACATCAAATGTTTTTGATGGAGCTATATATTTCTGGGATCATTTTGTTAAGACAAATCATATTTTGAAAGACTATGAAGGAGGTTATGCAGTGTTAAATCTAATTGCAGGTGTTCCTGCAGTATCAGACGATTGGAGGATTCAAATGACTGGTAAGGAAAGCAAAAAAGCTCCTAAAAGATTTATCCCGGTAGGACAGGCTTTTTTGATCAATTCAGCTGATTATACTTCTGAATCCGATAAATACGATGGAATAGACGGAGGCGATATAAACTTTAAAAATAGTCAACGGGTATTTAAGAGAGACAATGATGAAGGTGAAGCCATTTTCCTAAAACCCGAAATTGTGGTGAAAGAAGGAAAAAACAAGAATCAGGAGGAAAAGGAGACTTTAATAAGGTTATCATTTAAGTCCCCGATAGGAATGTATAGACAAATTCTTGTTGGAGCTGTTCCAAATACAACAAATGGATTCGACCTTGGTTATGATGCCTTGCTATTAGATAATAATCGTGAAGATATGTACTGGATTCAGGGTAACAACTATTTGGTGATTCAGGGAGTACCTGATTTCAATAAAGAACAGGTACTCCCTTTAGGAGTAAAAATTGATGAGGAAAAGGAGTTTAGTATTCAAATAGACACAGTGGAAAACTCGCCAAGTGATTTTAAAATTTATTTAAAAGATAACTTAAATGACACTGTGCACAATCTTACAAAAAAAGCATATACCTCCACTTCTAAAATTGGCTACATACACGACCGCTTTGAGATCATTTTCTATAAAGAAGAACCTTTGCCACCGGTGGTTGAAATTCCATGGGAAGTAGATGAAAATGATGAAATTTACAAGGAATTCGGAATTAGTGTTCGTCACGGTCGAACAGATCGTGAACTGCAGATCCTTAATCCGCATGAACTTGATATTACTAATATGTACTTTTTTGACCTCAACGGAAATAAACTGGAAGGACATAAAAATCTTTCCACCGAAAAGGAATTCAGGATGCCTGTACGAAATTACAGTTCAGGAATATATATTGTTCAGCTGGTTGTAGAAGGAAGAGTGGTGAGTAAGAAAATAATTATCAATAATTAAATACGGCCTGGTTCAAAAAAGTATAGTTTTTACACTTTATTGTCAATCAGGTTTTTAATAAAACAATTAATAAACACATCCCGGCCGGGAATATTTCGGGCCGGGATTTTATATTTACCAAGACCAGAATTAAAAAGTTAATAATCATTTATCAAATTTAATTAACAGGAATTTACTTACAAATATAGGTTCATATCTTATTTAAAACGATTTTAATCGGTAGATTTTGTTTTTAATCGGTAATTTTTTCAGCTAAACGCCTTATTTCTAAATTTTTATATATAATTTTACTAATTATTGTAAAAGTTTAGAGTATGGGAAAAATTACTCCTCGAGTAAAAGCTATTCTTGTTATTATTACATTTTTAGGTTTTACCAATTTTATCGTATCGGAAAACAGGGCAACTTTTTCAGAGCCCATCTTAACAAAGATCTTACCTGAAAGCGTTTCCTCCCTGCTTACGTCCGAAGCTATGCCCCCGGCCGATGCTCCCGTAAAGCAACGCGCTAAGATACGTCAGGTTTCAACATTTAAATCCAACGGAATCAAATCTTCTTTAAAGAGTGCTTTAAATCCTGTTATTACGATTGGAGAGATTACCCCTGCCACCTGTTCAGGAAATTCGGATGGAGCAATAAATATTTCGGTGAGCAACGGGACAGGATCTTATACCTATCTATGGAGTTCCGGACAGACTTCCGAGGATATTTCGGCCTTGCCTCCGGGAAAATATACAGTTACAGTTACAGATTCTGACAATATAAGTACCACATCTTCAGAGATTGAGATCATAGTAGAAGACAATGTGAATCCCGTTGCAATTGCAAAGAATATCATCGTACAACTTGATGTCAACGGACAAGCTACAATTACTGCTGCCGATTTAGATAATGGTTCTTCCGATGCCTGTGGAATTGATTCCCTGGTTTTAAACAAGGACTCCTTTATTTGTTCCAATGTAGGAACGAATAGCGTTACGCTTACAGCAACAGACAGCAACGGAAATACAAATTCCGATACAGCAATTGTTACTGTACAGGATAATGTAAATCCTGTTGCAATCGCAAAGAATATAACCGTACAACTTGATGTCAACGGACAAGCTACTATTACTGCTGCCGATTTAGATAATGGTTCTTCCGATGCCTGTGGAATTGATTCCCTGGTTTTAAACAAGGACTCCTTTAATTGTTCCAATGTAGGAACGAATAGCGTTACACTTACAGCAACAGACAACAACGGAAATACAAATTCCGATACAGCAATTGTTACTGTACAGGATATTGTAAATCCTGTTGCAATCGCAAAGAATATAACCGTACAACTTGATGTCAACGGACAAGCTACTATTACTGCTGCCGATTTAGATAATGGTTCTTCCGATGCCTGTGGAATTGATTCCCTGGTTTTAAACAAGGACTCCTTTAATTGTTCCAATGTAGGAACGAATAGCGTTACGCTTACAGCAACAGACAGCAACGGAAATACAAGTTCCGATACCGTAATTGTTACTGTACAGGATAATATCATTCCTGTTATTGCTTCGGTTTCTGACATCAATACAAACACAGATACCGGGCTATGTGCGACCATCTTTACAATTACAGTCCCTTCTGTAAGTGACAACTGTTCAGTTACAAGTCCCACCGGTTCCCGAAGTGATAATAAAACCTTAACCGATCCCTTTCCTACAGGGGAAACCATCATTACCTGGACTGCAACAGACATCCATAACAATGAAGCGGAACCTGTTACACAAAAGGTAATCGTAACAGATAATGAAGCCCCAATAGTTCCTGAGCTTAATGATATTACCTGGGGATGTAACTATACTGTAGCAGTTCCTGTTGCAATAGACAATTGTGATAATGAGATTACAGGAACAGCAAACAGGTCTACCACATTTAATTCTACTGGAGAAATTATCTGGACATTTACAGATGGAGCAGCAAATGTTTCAACAGTAAAACAGATTATAACGATAAACCCCGTTTCGGTTTCTATTCAGAAACAGGATATTGTATGTTTTGATGCAGCAAACGGAATTGCGGAAGCTATTGTTTCGGGTGGTGTAGCACCATTTACGTATGACTGGGGAACAAGCGGTAACACCGCATCCATAAATGGGCTTATTCCCGGAGAGTATACAATTACTGTGACCGATGTCAATGGATGCAGCGCAAATGCAACTACAACTATTACCCAACCCGAAATTCTTAAGGGATCGGTTGCTTCAACAAATGTTACTTGTAACGGCAATAATGATGGCAGCATAAGCATTTCAAATCCTTCAGGTGGATTTGGAACTTTTCAATACAGTATTAATAATGGCGGCAATTGGAAAGATTCTGGAAATTTCACAGGTCTTGCTAATGGGATTTACCAGGTACTAATACGTGATAAGAGTCAAACAGGTTGCAGTATTATTCTGGATTCAAATTTGGAGATCACACAACCAGAGATACTGGCCGCCGAGGTAGATTTTACAAATATTAGCTGCAATGATCAAAGCGATGGAGCAATTACAATTTCAAATTATACAGGAGGATACGGTACTTATGAATTTAGTATCAATAATGGAAATTCCTGGCAGGATTCCGGAAATTACACCGAATTAAGTAATGGAACTTATCCTATCCTGATAAGAGACAAGACAAATCCCAATTGCACAGTTTCGCTTAACACACATCTGGAAATAAGCAGACCATTCCAGTTAATGGGGGACATTTCGAGCCAAAATGTGAGGTGTAACGGAGGAAATGATGGCAGTATTACCATATCCAATGCAACAGGAGGATATGATCAATATGAGTATAGCATTGATGGTTCAATCTGGCAGACAAATAATTCATTCGAAAATTTATCTAAAGGAATTTACCCCGTATATATACGTGATGCCATTAATCAAAATTGTGTGAAAGTTCTGGACCCGGCTTACAATATTACTGAACCGGAAGTCCTTTCTTCAACTATTGAATCTCAAATAAACGTGCTATGTAACGGAAATGCAACCGGGGAAGTTACTGCTTCAGCAACCGGCGGAACTATGCCTTATACCTATTCCTGGGGATCTTTAGGACTAGGAGCTACCAAAACTGATCTTCCGGCAGGAACCTATTCTGTTATTGTTACTGATGCCAATGGGTGTACAACTGAACCAATGGCAGCGACTATTACCCAGCCGGATACATTTGTAGAAATTGCTTCTGTAACCACAACTTCCGGTTGTTATCTACAGAACAATGGGACTGCCAGGGTGGAAGCTAAAGGTGGAACAGGAGGTTATACATACCTTTGGGACAGTGGACAAACTACCCAGGAGGCAACAGGATTTTCTCCGGGGTCTCATACCGTGCAGGTAACAGATACCAACGGATGTACAGCTCAAAGAACCTTTACTATTTCCCAACCTGCAGAATTAAAAATCACAGGTTTCCTTACCACCGAAACCACTACTTTTGGCACCGCAACGGGTACTGCAACTGTCCAGGTTTCAGGTGGTACTCCCACTTATTCCTTTGCCTGGTCAGGATCCGGAACTAAAACAGAGCAAACAGCAAAAGACCTCGCTGCAGGGACCTATACCGTAACAGTAACAGATGCTAATGGCTGCTCTACTTCAGGACAGGTCACCATTATAGATGCCCTAGATGCCACTATAGTACCTACATCCATTTGTGAAGGGGAGGAGGAAATAGTAAGAACCTCCTATTTTCAGGTAGATAATTTAACCGCCAGAGGTGGTACTGCAGGTTATACCTACAGCTGGAATTTTGGAGAATATGCAACCCCGGCTACTGCGACAGGCCCGGGACCTCATCAGGTTAAATATTCTGTTATTGGAGACAAAAGAATTACTCTGAAAGTCACTGACTCTAAAGGCCTTATCTTAGAGAAGCAAATTATTCAATATGTTGGTGGCTGCTTCTCCAATGATTGTGGTTCTAATGACCTACAGGCAGAAAATTATTTCGTGGGAGATGCTTTCGGCAACAAAATTACAAGCGATAATTGTGCAGGAGCCGGACAGAAATATCTTTATATAGTTTTCCCCACAAATTCCGAAAGATATTCTTTAAATATAGAATACATCTATTCGATTAAAAATCTCTCCACAGACGAAACAATTAATAAGAGAGAAGCTGGCTGTTTCTATGAATATCAGGCAATTCCTACAGTAGCGCAAACCATTCCAATTGATTATAGCTGTGGTGATAAGATCACTATTGAAGGAATTTATCTGACTTTTTCAAATAATGCTAAGTGGGAATGCGGTCAGGGTCCAAACCCGAAATGTTATTCAACAAATAATGAAACCTCTGTAACAATTCCTTTATACGGTGTAGCCTTTCCTAATGATCTTTTGTGTAACGGTGCTTTAAATGGTGTTATAAACGCCCGGGCATCTGGTGGAACAGGAGTTTATACCTATAAATTGATTTCTTCAACAGATGAAAGCACTGTGAGGCCTGCTCAATCCTCCAGTAGTTTTACAGAACTTCCTGCGGGAAAATATAAAGTAGTGATTAACGATGGTATTGAAAGTTATACTACAGCTGAAGTTGAAATAAGGCAACCCTTAAATCCTCTTTCTCTGGTAATGACTTCTAAAAGTGAAATTACCTGCTACTTGGGCAGTGACGGTTCAGCAACCGTTCAGGCTTCCGGAGGAACTCCTAACACTACGGGAAATCCATATATATATGTTTGGGATAATGGACAAACCACGGCAACCGCTACCAATTTGACTGCAGGAGACTATAATGTAAGGGTTATTGATGCAAATGGTTGTGAAGTCGCATTAACGGTGACTATTGAACAACCGGCAGAACTTATAGCGGTGGCAGGACCTGATCAGGTTCTAAATTGTGGTACAACCTCAACGCAACTACAGGCGGAATTTACTTCTCAGGCTCTGGAAGGAGAAACGGAACAAGTGGGGGAATGGATAATCGTTAACGGTCCTGCCGGAGGAAGTTTTGTTGATGGTAATGATCCGCAAACAGTTTTTACCGGTGCCCAGGGAACATATACCTTACGCTGGACCGTTCCTTGTGGAGCCAGCGACGATTTGAAAATCTCTGTAAGCTATTGTAGTACACTGGATTTCGACGGAATAAATGATCACATAGACTTTGGTGATAATTATAACCTTCCGGACAATTTCACACTGGAAGCCTGGATCAAACAAGATGCCACTACCTCAACAGGCATTAAAACTATTTTATCTAAAAGAAATAGTTCCAATTTAAGTGAAGGCGGGTATGATCTTATTGTGGAAAACAATATTCCAAAATTCAGGTGGAATGGCTCTTCAATTGTGTCTCAATATCCAATTGGATCCGACCGCTGGTACCACATAGCGGTAATAAAAGGAGGTATGGATGAAGGCCTGTACGTTGATGGAATTAAAACCAATAGCACTACTTCCTCTCCCGGGGTCCCTTTATCAGTCACAAATCGGTTTTTAATTGGAGCTTCTCACAACCTAACTACTCCGGCAGTTCCTGACAACTATTTCCATGGATGGATCGAAGAAGTTAGGATATGGAATACAGCTCTTAACCTGGAACAACTTCATTTTATGATGAACCAGAAATTGCAGAACAACGGCGGCAAGGTTAAAGGTATAGAGATTCCTCTCAATGTTACGGGAGAATTAACCTGGGACAAATTAGCTGGATATTATCAACTTGGAATTGTTGAAAACGGATTTACTTTAGGTCAAATCACGGGAAGTCCCAAAGGTAAATTGATAAACATCACTACAACCCAGCAAAGAACTGCTCCTTTACCTTATATCTCAGCAAAGGCAGGATCCTGGCTTACCGATGCTACCTGGTTAAGGCCTCAGGTATGGGATCCTCCCGGAAGTGTTGGTGTTGATGGAATTACTCCAATCAACTGGAACATTGCCAGGATTTCTCATAATATAAATTCCGGTGGAAATAATATAGAGGTATTAGGTTTGCTTTCAAAATCCGGCAAGTTAACCATAGCTAACCCCGGGGAAGCGCTTAACGAAAATAATTCCGGACAAAGCCTTACCATCACCCATTACCTGGAATTAAATGGAATAATCGATTTGATAGGGGATTCTCAGTTGGTCCAAACTGATATTAAAAAGCTGGAAGATATCGAGGATTTAAACGTGGAATTACCACAAAGTATTACAAGTGTCCTCGAAGAAAACAGTTCAGGATATATTGAAAGAGACCAACAGGGGACCGCTAACAGTTACAACTATAACTACTGGTCATCACCTATATCGCTTCAGGGAGCTTCCAACAATTCAACTTATACAATTGGTTCCGTTATGTTTGACGGAACCAATTCTGCTGCACCTCAGGGAATAAACTTTGGCGCATGGCACGAGTATGCTGACGGAGCCTTTAGTACCCCGAGAAAAATCAGTAATTACTGGCTTTGGAAATTCAGAGGAACTGCCAATGTTTACAGCGAATGGGAATTTATAGGAAGTACAGGCACCTTAAATGCCGGGGAAGGATATACCATGAAAGGTACTTCCGGACAGGCAGCTATAGAAGACAGACAAAATTATGTCTTTAAAGGCAAACCCAACAATGGAACCATACCTCTTAACATTCAGCAAAACCAGAATTATTTGCTTGGAAATCCATACCCTTCAGCAATAGATATCAATAAATTCATACTTGATAATCTTAACTCTATTGACGTGGCCGGAGGGACCAACAATCAAAATGTTTTTAATGGTGCTGTTTATTTCTGGGATCATTTTGCGGGGGGAGATACACATATACTTTTAGAGTATATCGGGGGTTATGCAACCCGAAACCTTATCGACGGCGTTCCCGCGATTTCAAATGACTATAGAGTGAATGCCAATGATGCGCAAGGAAGTAAAATTCCCGGACAATTTATTCCGGTTGCACAAGGCTTTTTCATCAACAGTGTAATTGACCCAGAAATTGCAGGAGATATATCTGTAGATGGAGGTGATGTCCTATTCAAAAATAGTCAGCGTGTATTTATGAGAGAAAGTTCAGGAAATACTGGAAACTCGATATTCCTAAGGCCGGAAGAACACACAAAACAAGCTCAAACAGCTGACACCAGACCCAAAATAAGATTAGATTTTATATCCCCTTTAGGGTATCACAGGCAAATACTCGTAGGAGTGGATGATAATACTACAGATGGTGTTGATCTGGGTTATGACGCTCCCATAAATGATTATAATTTAGAAGATATGTTCTGGTTAATAGGTACTGGAGAATTTGTAATCCAGGGTGTTCCAGATTTTAATTTGAAACGGGTTTTACCCCTGGGAATAAGAATTAGCAAGGAAGGGGAATTTTCAATTGAAATTAACGAACTAAAAAATATAGCCGATAATGTTAATATTTATTTGAAAGATAACGTTGATAAAACGTATCACGACCTAAGAAAATCTCATTTTAAAAGTAACATAGCGCCCGGAAATTTTTCTGAGAGATTTGAAATTGTGTTTCAAAACGAAAAAGATCCGGAACCGGAGCCAGTTGAAGAAACCAACCCTGATCTACCTGAAACACTTCCTCCGGGAATCATCGATGTGATCTTTGCAGAAAATGAACACAAGCTTATGGTCTTAAACCCTTTTGAGATGAATATAAAACAGGTAGAAATATATAATATGCTTGGACAACAAGTAGAATCCTTCACCTCAAACTCCAATCAAAAAGAAATGATCGTACCGGTGAGAGAACACCCGGCTTCGATTTATGTGGTTAAAGTATATGCAATTGAAGGTATGGTTTCCAAAAACATTCTTTTGATGAGATAGGAAAAATTATTGCAAAAAAAACCGGAAGCTGAAACACTTCCGGGTTTTTTTTTAAACCAAAATCATATTTAGGAGATCGGACAAAGAATTTATCCGTACCTCATTTCCTCTTCATTATTATTTTCTGCTTCAATATCTCGGTAAATATTTAATCCAAAACCTTCAATTTCCTGTACTATAAGTTGAATTGAATGTTTTTGAAATAAAAGCATTTCGCGAATATCTCCTAAACTTATTTTGGATAATAAATTTTGATATAATCCAATATTTTGTTTTTCTCTGTGATAACACTCCTTAATAATTCCGTCTTTCTCGATTCGAAATACTGGAAGAATTGGTCCTTCAACATTTTTCCAGTCGCGTTTGGAAGTGATCTTTCCCTGCCCCATTATAGCGTTTTGATTTTCCAGGAACTCAATTTCCTTTTTTATTCTCTTACAGAAAGACTTTTTTTGATGAGCCACTTTAAGGAAAAAATTACGAAAAATTAACCTTTTACAATGGTTTGAGGCATTGGAATAAATTCTGTAATCACGATAGTTCTTTTCCAGAATTGAATAAAGCAGGCTTATGGTTTTTTCTAAATGTCGCATTTTGTGGAGTTTAGTCTTTACTTCAATTTAAGAATTAAACACTATTAAAACAGATCATTTAACTTATTTAACGACACTGAAGATGGGCCTGAAGTATGGAAGGGATCGCAATTTTCGGAAGTATCAGCAGGAATAGTAAGTACAATGTAAAATATAACTAAAAATTATTTTAAGAATACATTAAGAAATGTTTAATCAAAATTCTTTTATCTTAATTTTTAATCGAAACCCTTAGATTAAATTGAATAAATTTTCCTTAAAAAATCAATTTAAATACATCTTATTGCAGCTAAAATTATCCTTTATATTTCATTGGAAGATAAACTATCTTTTTCGTCTCAAAAAATTCTTCTTCAAAGTAATCTTGCAAAGGATAAATTACAGCAGATTTATATTGTTCCAATTCTTCCGACAAATTTCCGCCTTTAAGATATAAAATACCGTTTTTGAGCTTGTGATTGCTTCTTTTGGCGATCTTTCCTTTCACCCAATGCACAAAAGTGGGCATCGCGGCCACTGCCCTACTTATAATAAAATCATAATTACCCTTGATCTCTTCTACCCGGACATTAGTGGTTTTTACATTTGTGAGCTGCAAACCTTCTACGACCTCATCCACAACTTTAATTTTTTTCCCGATGGAATCCACCAAATGAAAATTCGTTTCAGGAAAAAGAATTGCCAAAGGAATTCCCGGAAACCCTCCGCCGGTTCCTACGTCTAAAATATTTGAATCTGGCAAAAACTCAATTACTTTAGCTATTCCCAAAGAATGAAGCACATGGCGCAAATAAAGTTCATCTATATCCTTTCTGGAAACCACATTTATTTTAAGATTCCAGTCTTTATATAATTCCTGTAACTTGCTGAATTGTTCAAGCTGAATTTCAGTTAAATGAGGGAAATATTTTGTTATAAGCTCCACGTTTTTCTATTTTGCTGCAAAAGTAATCAAAATACAGCGTTAATTTCTCCGTATTCTGGTATCGGCACAATTAATGTTTTATCTTTGTGAAATTCAAATTTATTTTATGTCTACGAATCAGGAAACCGTCCGCTTTTCGAGAGTTGATTCAGGAAAGTTTTTCCGAACGCTCAATAAACGTGTAAATGCTTATTTTAACGATAACAACATATCCAAATCTGGAAACTGGAAATTACATCTCAAAACAATTGTGATGTTCTCCCTTTTTTTGGTGCCATACTTTTTAATTCTTAGCCTTGATATATCGCAATGGTGGCTTCTATTGCTAACCATAGTTATGGGGGCAGGTATGGCCGGAGTTGGAATGAATGTGATGCATGATGGAAATCATGGTTCGTACTCATCTAAAAAATGGGTCAATAACCTTATGGGAGGAACTATTTATATACTTGCCGGAAACGTTTATAACTGGCAGGTCCAGCACAATGTTTTGCACCATACTTACACCAATATTCACGGTCACGATGAGGACTTGGACGCCGGGAGAATTATTCGCTTTTCTGAACACGCTGAATGGTCAAAATTTCATAGATTTCAACATTATTACTCGGTGTTTTTATATGGTTTACTCACTTTCAACTGGGCGCTTACCACCGATTTTAAACAAACCAAAAGCTATTTATCCAGAAAGTTGTCTTACGGAAAATTACCTTCTCCCGTAAAACAATGGAGTATAATTGCGATCACCAAAATGATTTATCTCGCTATATGGATCGTGATACCAATGCTTTTTATGTCCATAGCCTGGTGGAAGATACTGATTGGTTTTTTTGTGATGCATTATACCGCTGGCCTAATTCTAAGTATTGTATTTCAGTTAGCCCACGTGGTCAATAAAACCCAAATGCCCATTCCTGATGAAACGGGATCCATGAAAAACACCTGGGCGATACATCAACTTTACACTACGGTAAATTTCGCGACCAAAAACAAAATAGTAAATTGGTTTACCGGTGGCCTAAACCACCAGGTAGAACATCATATTTTCCCGAATATAAGCCATATTCATTACACTAAAATCGCGAAAATAGTTAAAGAAACCGCTGCAGAATGTAATTTGCCTTACAACGAATACAGAACTACCCGTGCAGCAATTATTGCTCATTTTAGACATTTAAAAGAAATGGGGACAAAACCCCCGATTTCTGCTTAAAAATCTTCAAAACCAACCGAATTTCATGCAAAAAAAATTATCCGACAGAATCAACAATATGACAACCTCACAAACTTTGGCAATGGCTGCCAAAACCCGTGAGTTAAAAGAAGAAGGAAAAGACATTATAGGTTTAAGCCTGGGAGAACCAGACTTTAACACTCCGGATTTCATAAAGGAAGCCGCAATACAGGCAATTAATGATAATTACAATTCCTATTCTCCGGTGGACGGTTATGTGGAGTTGAAAGATGCCGTAATCACCAAGTTTAAACGGGATAACAACCTTACATACAACCGCGCTCAAATTGTGGTCTCTACAGGAGCCAAACAATCCCTGGCTAATGCTGCAATGGTGATTTTAAATCCGGGAGATGAAGTGATATTGCCTTGTCCTTATTGGGTAAGCTACGCAGAAATAGTAAAACTTGCCGAGGGAATTCCTGTGGAAGTACCTACAACTGTTGAGAACAATTTTAAGATCACTCCTGCACAACTTGAAGCAGCTATCACACCAAAAACCAAAATGGTTTGGTATAGTTCTCCCTGTAATCCCAGCGGAATGATCTTCAGCAAAGAAGAATTACGTGCGCTGGCAGATGTATTGGTGAAATATCCGGATATTATTATTGTGAGCGATGAAATTTATGAACATATAAATTTTGTTGGTGAACATGCATCTATGGCTCAGTTTGAAGACATGTATGATCGTGTGATCACAGTAAACGGAGTTTCCAAGGCTTTTGCCATGACTGGGTGGAGAATTGGATATATAGGAGCACCTGAATATATCGCACGGGCCTGTAATAAAATGCAGGGCCAGATAACAAGCGGAGCCAACTGTATTGCTCAACGTGCAGTAATTACTGCTCTGGAAGCACCCGTTAGCAAAATTCAGCCTATGATCGACACTTTTAAAGAGCGTCGGAAATTGATAATTTCATTGCTGGATCAAATAGAAGGTTTTAAAACCACAGAACCAGAAGGAGCTTTTTACGTTTTTCCAGACATTTCGTATTTCTTCGGAAAAACAATTAAGGGACATCCTATAAAGGATGCTACAGATTTTTCCATGTTCTTATTGGAAGTAGCGCTGGTTGCAACTGTAACAGGTGATGCATTTGGAAATCCGGAATGCATCAGACTTTCATATGCTGCAAGCGAATCACAAATAGAGGAAGCTTTAAAAAGGATAAAATCAGCCGTTTCTGAAGTTTAAAAATTCCTAAAAAAATATTCTAAAAAAATCAGCCAGAAAATTTCTGGCTGATTTTTTTTATTTATACATCATTGTTGCCCGGTAAACATTTTAAGTAAAAGCTCAAACCACTCATTCATTGGGCATTCAAATGAGATTTTTAATAACCAAATTACTTTTTTGAACATTTCAATTATATAGATAATTAAAATGTTCTGAAAAAAATAGAAATCATACCTAAATGTTTATCAGTTAATTAAAATCAAGTCTTGGTTCTTGCAGCTATGCCGAAGGCGAAAACGATCTCGACTCTTTACCGGACACTAGTGTTTCAGTATATACTTATCTGTTTCTCCAAAAGAACGGAGTAAGCAAGATTAAAACAGTAAATAATTCCAACCTTCCAATAAGCATCAAAAATGCCGACCACCATTTTCCTGCAGGTGGTAAAATATCATAATTATTAACAGGCCCCAAACTTCCAAAAGCAGGCCCTACATTACCTAAAGAAGACGCTGCTCCTCCAATAGCTGTCATAAAATCAACACCCATAAATCCAAAAACCAGCGCTCCAATAATAAACGACAACATATATAGAATAAAAAAGCCAAGAATATTGAATACAATTTCCTTTTTGATCGCTTTACCGTTATAACGTATTGGCAAAACTGCATTAGGATGTAAGGTTCTTTTAAATTCGGTTATTCCATTTCGAATTAAAATTAGGTGACGCATTACCTTAATTCCCCCTGCAGTAGATCCTGCAGAGCCTCCCAGAAACATGAATCCAAAAAAGAAGATTGTTAGAAAGGGAGTCCATAACGTATAATCTGCAGTTACAAACCCCGTTGTTGTGACAATTGCCAGAACCTGGAAAAGTCCATGCCTGAAAGCGCTTTCTGCTTCTCCCCAAACCATAGGATGCACGATTGAGGAAAGTGAAACATCTGCCTGGAAATAAATCATAGTTGCAGTTATAGCTGTAAATCCTACAATAAATACAAAATACCATTTGAATTCATCATCATGAAGCACCTTCTGCATTTTTCCCTTAAAAGCAAAATAGCTGATCACGAAATTTGAACCCGCAAGAAACATAAAAACAATAACAATATACTGTATAACAGGTTGGTCATTCCAGTAAGCGAGACTGGCATTTTTTGTAGAAAAACCCCCGGTAGAGAGTGTACTTAAAGAATGATTGACAGCATCAAAAAGATTCATTCCAGCTACTTTCAGCAAAATAGTTTCAGCAACAGTGTAAGAGAAATAGATTAGCCAAAGACGTTTAGCGGTATCTGTAATTCGTGGCTTCAATTTATCGGCACTTGGTCCTGGAGATTCAGCAGAAAACAACTGCATCCCTCCAATCCCTAATAAAGGAAGAATCGCAACCGCTAAAACAATTATACCCATCCCACCAATCCAATGTGTAAGACTTCTCCAAAATAAAATTCCTCTGGGGATAGATTCAATATCATTTAGAATAGTTGCTCCAGTTGTAGTGTATCCGGACATTGTTTCAAAAAAGGCATTGGTAAAATTGGGTATTGCTCCGCTTAGCATATATGGAAGTGTCCCACTTAAGGCCATAAAAATCCAGCCAAATGTTACAATTATATAACCCTCTCTCTTTTTAAGTTCTTTACCATGCCCCCGGGTGAAAAACATTAATAGAGTACCTACAAGACAGGTTATTAATGCGGATGATGAAATTTGTAAGGCTATCCCATCATCATAATACCAGCTCACAAAAACAGCAGTAAGCATAAAGCCTCCATTGAATAAAAGAAGCAATCCCATAATATGAAGGATAACCTTATAGTTTAATTTAGGCATTACAAAAAGAGCTTTTCCACTTTGTTTATAGACCTGGGTAAACAGCATACAACAATTCTATCTCCGGCTTTAATATAAAAATCTCCCAGTGCTATCAATCCTTCTCCATTTCTTATTATTCCTCCAATTATAGCTGAACGGGGAAAATCAAGATCTTTGATTTTTTTGTTACAAACCTGGGAAGATGCTTTTACAATGAATTCCAATAACTCAGCATTCATGTTGTTTAGCTTGGTCATTGCTACCACTTCTCCTTTCCTTATATACCTGAAAATATTATTGGCAGCAAGTAGTTTCTTATTGATGAGGGTATCGATTCCTATGGAATGGCTTAATTGAAAATAGTCCATGTTTTCTACAAGGGCAATCGTTTTTTTTACGCTTTTGGATTTAGCTACAAGGCATGACATGATATTTGTTTCTGAATTCCCGGTAACTGCAATAAAAGCATCCATGTCATGAATGTTTTCTTCCTCAAGGAGTTCCACATTCCTACCGTCACTATTGATAACCAAAACCTGCGGAAGTTCATCGGCAAGATCAAAAGCTTTTTCCCTGTCACTTTCTATAAGTTTTACATTGAAATTGTTTTTGCTAAGATCCCGTGCGGTTTTTCTTCCAATTTTACTCCCACCAAGGATCATTATATTTTTGATGGAATGTTTTACTTTTCCAGTGAGTTTATATAATACATCAACTCCGTCTCTTGTAGTGACGAAATAAACCTGATCCCCTTCTTTAAATTGAGTATCTCCTCTTGGTATAAGTGTATATTGAGTTCCAAAACGCTGTATAGCAATAGGAACAAAATTTAATTTAGGAAATATTGCGGCAGCTTCCTTTACTGTTTTTCCAACAAACATTGCAGTTCTGGAAAGGTCAAGGCCTATCATGATCAAAGCTCCATTTTCAAACTCGTAACTATCACTAAAAGCAGATTGATTGAGCAATAAAGCAATTTCAGCCGCAGCCAGAGCCTCCGGGGAGATCAATTCATCTATTCCGAACTTCACAAAACCAAGTTCTTCTTTATTTTCTAAAAATTCAGTATTTGAAATTCGGGCGATCGTTCTCTTAGCTCCCAATTGCTTTGCAAGAACACAAACGGTGATATTTGTAGATTCGCTGGAGGTTACACCAATCAACAAATCAACATATTTAACATTAGCCTCCTTCAAAACGGAGATTGAAGTTGCATCCCCTTTTATGGTTCTAATATCAAGATGAGTATCCGCATAAACAAGATTATCCCTGTTATTATCTATTAAAGTAATATCCTGCGATTCGTAGGAAAGTAATTTTGCGAGATGAAAGCCAACTTCACCCGCACCGGCAATTAATATCTTCATATCAAGCGATAAGATTTTTAAAGACATCAAAGGTACAGTAAAATATACAATCCATTAATTCCTTGGTATGTAAATTGAAAAAGGCATCCTTTTTTAATTGAGATTAAGTCAGTGTGATGGAGACAGGATTGCAATTAAGTTTCACAATAAAATCTCAAACTTATAAAGTCAGTTATGACATATCACTTATATTTGCTCAAATTTTTAAAATGAAAGAAAAAATCACTCCTTACAAAGATTCAAAGCTTAACAAGAAAGCTCAGGTCGAACAAATGTTTGATAATATTTCTGGAAATTATGATGGACTTAACCGTGTAATCTCCTTTGGAATTGATGTGAAGTGGAGAAAAAAAGTGATCGCTCTGGTAGAAGCTACCAAACCTGAAAAGGTTTTGGATATAGCAACAGGAACCGGAGATCTTGCTATAAGTCTGGCTAAAACAAGTGCTTCAGAAATAATAGGGCTTGATATTTCTGAAGGAATGCTGGCTGTAGGCAGAAAAAAAATCGCTGAAGAGAAACTTTCTGAAAAAATTAAAATGGTGCAGGCAGATTCTGAAGCCTTGCCTTACGAAAACAATACTTTTGATGCTATCACCGTAGCTTTTGGAGTGCGTAATTTTGAAAACCTTGAGAAAGGACTTGCAGAAATATACAGAGTCTTAAAACCTAATGGTATTTTTGTGGTTTTAGAAACCTCGGTTCCCGAAAAATTTCCATTTAAGCAGGGATATAATTTTCACAGCAAAGTTATGCTCCCCATCATAGGAAAGTTATTCTCTAAAGACAAGATTGCTTATTCTTATTTAAGTGAAAGTGCCGCTGCTTTTCCTTACGGAGAAAAATTCAACAATATTTTAAGGAAAATTGGGTTTATAAATGTAGAAGATAAGCCTCAAACATTTGGAGTAGCTACCATCTATACCGCATCTAAAACTTAATATGAAAAAATTCATACTGCTTACAGGGTTTCTGTTTTGTTATTTTCAAGGTAATGCTCAATTATTTTCAGGGGACCGAATGATAAATAATCCAAATTTTGATCAGAAAAGATGGTCCTACGGATATTATTTAGGGTTCAATACCTATGATTTTGATTTTGATTATAAAAATTTTACTCCTGATTCTGGACTTGGAAATGATTTAATTATAGAAACAAGCATAGGTTTTAACGTGGGACTCATCGGGAATTTAAAACTCACCAATAATCTCGACCTACGCTTTGAACCTGGAGTAAGTTTTAACAACAGATTACTAAGGGCGACCTACACCCAGGAAATAGACCAAATTAACTCCACGTACGTTCACTTACCTCTTTTATTGAAATTTTCGGCAAACAGGTTTAATAACCTTAGACCGTTTGTGGTTGGCGGGGTTTCAACTTCTATAAATTTGTCCAGCAACGAAAATAATCCCGATGCAATTACAAGAATTAAAACCAACACTTATAACTATGAAGTAGGGGTTGGAATTGATTTATATTTTTATTACTTCAAATTTTCACCGTCTTTACGTGGAGTTTTCGGGATGAACAATGAGCTGGTGGAAGGACCAGGTGATTTGGAAAATGTTAAAAATATGACATCCAGAGGTGTATTTTTAAACTTTACTTTTCAATAATTCTCCCTTCGCCTGAATTCTCCTAAAAAAACAGCTGTTGCTGTTGCTACATTTAAGCTCTCAGTATTTTGAGAATCACCAAATTGAGGAATGTTCAACTTCATGGAAACCATTTGCTCAAGTTCCTTGGAGATTCCGTTTGCCTCATTTCCCAAAACAAGGATCCCATTCGAAGGAAAATTGGCTTCATACAGGTTTTCCCCTTCCAAAAAAGTTCCCATAACAGGTATTTCAGGATTATCTTTAATAACCTGTGGTAAATCCAAATAATTCACCTTTACCCGGGTGATACTTCCCATACTGGCCTGTACTACTTTTGGGTTATAACAATCTACCGTATCTTTGGAACACAAAAGGGTCTTCACACCAAACCAATCACACAACCGAATAATAGTTCCTAAATTTCCCGGATCCCTCACTCCATCCAAAGCAATGATCAATCCGTTTAGATCCGGGGATTTTACATCCGGAATTTCAAACAAAGCAACAGCAGTTTGCGGAGTTTTGAGCTTGCTTATTTTCTTTAAATCAGCCTCCTTGATCAGGTTGGTTTTTGAAGTCGGAACATCAAAAATTTCTTTCGTGGTAAATAAGGAAACCAGCTCATAATCTGAAGCCAGAATCTCTGAAATCCCCTTGATCCCCTCTACAATAAACAGCTTGTTTTTTGTACGGCCTTTTTTTTGCTCAAGACTTGTTATTAACTTAATTTGGCTTTTACTAACCATGCAAATAATGTATTTTTGAATTCTTAATTGACTCTTATTGAAACACCTCCTCGCAAAAATATCGTTTATTATTTTAACCTTTATACTATTTATCTCCTGTAATGCGGTAAAACGAGTTCAAAGCGATGAGTTACTTCTAAAGGATAATACTATCTTGGTAAATGGTGAAAAACTAAAGGAAGTTCGTATTTACAATCAGTTATACCAGGAACCTAACGCCAGGCTACTGGGAGTTCCCATTAGATTACATTTTTACAATCTGGCAAAACCTAATCCCGATTCAACTTTTCAAAATTGGCTAAACAAAAAACCTAACCGGGAGCAGCGATTAATCAATATTTACTCCCGAAAGCAGGTTGAGAAATTAGGTCAATCCTACGTGAATATAAATGAAGGCATTAAAAAAGCAGGAGAAGCACCTGTAATTATAGATGATGAACTCACCAAAAAATCTGTAAACCGTTTAAAAGCCTGGTATTTCAATAATGGCTGGTTTAATGCAGAAACCTCTTATGAAATAGAGCCACTGAAAAATAAAAAAGGTAAAGTAGATTATTTTGTTACTACCCATAATCCTTATATAGTAGATTCCATTCGAAAGCGGATTCCATCCCTGGTAATAGACTCTCTTTATGATGCCTATAAACATGAATCCCTTATTCAAAGTGGAATACAATACAGAACACTTGATTACAATGCCGAACGCGATAGGCTCACACGCATATTCCGGAATAACGGTGTCTATTATTTCGATCAGGAATATATCAGTTTTGAGGCTGACACTATAGACACTAATTACAAAGTGAACACCACGGTAATCGTCAATAATAGACAGGTTGAACAAGGCGATACCACAGCCAGGGTTCCGTTTAAGATTCATAAAATAAGCCAGGTGAATGTGTTCACCGATTATACTTTTGACAACAGATATAAACCGGTTACAGATAGTATTCAGTACAAGGGTTATAATATCTACAGTTTCGATAAACTGGAGTATAAACCACGCGCTGTGACAGATGCAATTTTTATTAGGCCTGGAGAAATTTTTAAGGATACCGACAGAACCAGAACTTATAACCGAATGAGTTCCCTGCGCGTTTTTAAATACCCAAGTATAGAATACACACCGGATCCTGCTGATAGTACAAATACAGATCTTGTTGCAAACATCTTTTTGACCCCACAACAAAAATACTCCCTCGGTTTTGACTTTGATATTTCCCAAAGCAATATTCAGGATTTTGGAGTGGGATTTGGTGGATCATTACTCATTCGAAACGTTTTTAAAGGAGCCGAAAATTTTGAAATCTCTGGCCGGGGAAGTATCGGTTCTTCCTCAGATGCTGCACGCGGAAGTTCAAACGATCGGTTTTTTAATATCTCTGAACTTGGAGCCGATATTAAACTTACTTTTCCTAGGATATTTCTTCCTTTTAATTCCGAAAAATTTATTCCGAAATTTATGTCGCCCTTTACCTCTCTTAGCCTGGGAGTAAGTGCACAAAATAACATCGGACTCGACAAGCAAAACCTCAATACGATCCTGAATTACAGATGGACACCTTCCAGAACCATTTCCAAACGAGTGGACTTACTGAATGTTCAATACGTACGTAATTTAAACACCGATAATTACTTCAATGTTTACCGTAACTCCTATTCCAATTTGAATGAGATCGTACAATCTCCAGAAGTAGTAACAAGCCCAACCTATCTGGATGATGAAGGAAAACTTATAATACCTGCTGGAGCTGAAAATTTTATAAGGGACGTAACAAACGGAAATTCTCAAACTTCAGGTTTATCTCCAGATCAATCACAGGAGGTAAACAACATTAGTGAACGAAAAAACCGGTTAACTGAAAATAACCTTATTTTCGCATCCAATTTCACCTACCTTATAAATAATAAAGAGAATTTATATGATAATGATTTTTCCCGTTTCAGGTTCAAGGTGGAGGCGGCAGGAAATTTTCTTTCTGCGATATCCAGTTTAGCGGGTTTGAAAAAGAATGATCAGGGAAATTATAGCATTTTTGGAGTAAATTATTCTCAGTATCTTAAAACAGAGCTCGATTATATAAAACATTGGGATTGGGGGAACAAGAATATTTTCGCCATTCGGGCATTTGGGGGTGCTGCCATTCCTTACGGAAATGCAAACAGCATCCCTTTTATTCGTAGCTTTTTTGCAGGAGGACCTAATGACAACAGAGCCTGGCAAGCGTACGATCTTGGCCCGGGAAGCAGTGGAGGGCGAAATGAATTTAATGAAGCCAATATGAAACTGGCATTTAATGCAGAATACCGTTTTAATTTAATTGGTGCCTTAAATTCCGCAATCTTTATAGATGCCGGAAATATCTGGAATGTCCTGGATATTGTGGAAGATGAAGCCGCTACATTTACCTCTCTTGCAGATTTAAAAGATATCGCCGTAGGCTCCGGGATGGGATTACGCTATGATTTTAATTTTTTTGTGCTGCGTTTTGATGCTGGTTTTAAAACCTATGATCCCTCCCTGCCTATGGAGGAAAGATGGTTTAAAAACTACAACTTCGCAAACGCTGTATATAACGTAGGTATCAATTATCCGTTTTAACCGAACTTATTTTCATATTTTTGTAAACCTAATTTGAAAAACATTTATTATGAGTCACAATATTAAGCCAGGAGTAGCTACAGGGAAGGAAGTACAGGAAATATTTGCATATGCAAAAAAGAAGGGGTTTGCACTGCCGGCTGTGAACGTCACAGGATCAAATACCATTAATGCTGTACTTGAAACCGCCGCCGAATTGAACGCACCGGTTATTATTCAGTTTTCAAATGGTGGAGCTCAGTTTAATGCAGGAAAAGGCTTATCAAACGAAAATCAGCAAGCTGCAATCGCCGGTGGCGTTGCTGGAGCAAAACATATTCATGAACTCGCAAAATTATATGGTGCTACTGTAATTCTTCATACAGACCATTGTGCCAAAAAATTATTACCCTGGATCGACGGACTTTTGGATGCAGGTGAAAAATACTATAAAGAACACGGAATACCCCTTTACAGTTCTCATATGATTGACCTATCTGAAGAATCTTTGGAAGAGAATATGGATATATGTAAAAGATATCTTGAGCGCATGAGCAAAATGGGAATGACCCTGGAAATAGAATTAGGGATCACCGGAGGAGAAGAAGATGGCGTTGACAATAGCGATGTAGATGATTCTAAACTTTACACTCAACCAGAAGAAGTTGCTTATGCATATGAGGAATTGAGTAAAGTTAGCGATCAATTTACCATCGCCGCTGCTTTTGGAAACGTGCACGGGGTTTATAAGCCTGGCAATGTAAAACTTACTCCAATTATTCTGAAAAATTCTCAGGAATTTGTTTCTAAAAAACACGGACTTAAAGAAAACCACATCGACTTCGTATTTCACGGAGGTAGCGGTTCTACAGTTGAAGAGATACGCGAAGGAATAGGTTACGGAGTAATAAAAATGAATATCGATACCGATCTTCAATATGCATTCCTTGAAGGCATCAGAGATTACATGGGAGACAAAAAAGAGTTTGTGAAATCACAAATAGGAAATCCTGAAGGAAGTGATGCCCCCAACAAAAAATATTACGACCCACGCGTTTGGTTAAGGGAAGGGGAATTAACTTTCAAAGCTCGTCTTAAAAAAGCTTTTGAAGACCTTAATAACATCAATACGCTATAAAATCAAATCGATAACTGTTGGGGCAACTATGCTTCAGCAGTTATTTTTTTAAATAAATTTTCAGATTCAGGCTAAATCAATCGCTGCAGCTTGAACCCAAAACGCTGAAACACATACTATATGGCCTGGTTTAAAAGAACACAAAAGGGCATCCAAACCCCTACCGAAGATAAAAAAGATGTACCTAAAGGATTATGGTACAAATCTCCTACTGGTAAGATTGTAGATGCCGAACAGCTGGAAAAAAATTTTTACGTGAGCCCGGAAGACGGTTATCACGTTAGGATTGGAAGTACGGAATATTTTAAAATCCTTTTTGACGACAACAAATTCAAAGAACTTGATAAAGACATTTCCTCCAAGGATCCTCTAAAGTTCGAGGATACTACAAAATATAGCGACCGTTTAGTGGCCGCGCAGAAAAAAACTGGACTTACAGATGCAGTTCGAACCGCAGTTGGAAAATCCAAAGGTAAGGACCTTGTAATTGCTTGTATGGATTTTAAATTCATAGGAGGTTCCATGGGTTCTGTAGTAGGGGAGAAAATTGCCCGTGCCGCAGATTATTCCCTGAAAAACAACATTCCACTCCTTATCATATCAAAATCGGGTGGAGCAAGAATGATGGAAGCTGCTCTCTCGCTTATGCAGCTTGCAAAAACTTCAGCAAAACTTGGCCAATTGGATGATGCCAAAATCCCATACATTTCATTAAGTACAGATCCAACAACCGGTGGGACTACAGCTTCTTTTGCCATGTTGGGCGATATTAATATTGCTGAACCCGGTGCTTTAATTGGATTTGCGGGTCCACGGGTTGTTAAAGATACCACAGGTCAGGACCTTCCAAAGGATTTTCAGACTTCAGAATTTTTAAAAGAACACGGTTTTTTGGACTTTATAACTCCAAGATCGGAGCTTAAAGACAAGATCAATCTTTATTTAGACCTCATTCTTAATCAACCAATTAGGTAACTCTAATTTAAAACCAGCGGCAAGCTTTATTAATCAAAAACCTCGAGCAAGTCCAAGAGGTATGAATTGGAAAATACTTTTAAAAATTCGATACAAACCTCGGGGAATTAAACCATCAATGAGGGATTAAAATTAAATTTCAGAATAAATTTTAATAATAATATAGTATCTTTGCCGCTTGACAGAAAAACTGTTCATACATAAAAATCATTAAAATTAATATTGGAATGTATTTAACTAAAGAAGAAAAGCAAGATCTTTTCGCAAAACATGGAAAAGGTAAGAATGATACCGGATCTGCAGAAGGACAAATTGCCCTTTTCACACAACGTATTTCTCACCTTTCAGGTCACTTGAAAACCAACAGAAAAGACTATAACACAGAACGTTCATTGGTTATGCTGGTAGGTAAAAGAAGAAGTTTACTTGATTATTTGATGAAGAAAGATATTTTGAGATATCGTGCTATTGTTAAAGAATTAGGATTAAGAAAATAAATTACTAAGGGGCTCTAATGCCCCTTTTTTTATATATTAGAGGGAAATTTTTCCTTTATTTAGATTTAAAACATTAACGCTTTTGGCCTTTGCTAAGAGTAGTTTTTCATTGGTCTGCTACAACCACTACACAACACAGCAAGTCCCGATGGATTATTCAAAGGGAGACCATTGTTTAACGTAATATGTAACTTTACATATTAGAATTGAAAAAAATTTATGATTCCAAAAACATTTAAAGAGGTTATCGATTTAGGAGATGGAAGAAGCATCTCACTCGAAACCGGAAAATTAGCAAAGCAAGCCCATGGCTCGGTAGAGCTTAGAATGGGAAATGCAGTATTACTCTGTACCGTTGTTTCTTCTTATAAGGAGAGTACAATGGATTTCTTTCCATTAACTGTTGATTACAGGGAGAAATTTGCAGCAGCAGGACGTTATCCTGGTGGTTTCTTTAAAAGGGAAGCCAGACCAAGTGACGGTGAAGTTTTAACTATGAGAATTGTAGATCGTGTACTACGTCCATTATTCCCATCAGATTATAAGACCGAAACTCAGGTAATGATTCAGCTAATGTCTCATGACGAAGAAGTGATGCCAGACGCATTGGCTGGTTTAGCTGCATCAGCAGCTATTCAATTATCGGATGTTCCTTTTGAATGTGCGATTTCTGAAGCTCGTGTAGGTAGAATAAACGGGGAATTTATAATCAATCCAAGCCGCAGCCAGTTATTGGAATCGGATATCGATATGATTATTGGTGCTTCTGCAGATTCTGTGATGATGGTAGAAGGTGAAATGGATGAAATTTCAGAAGAAGAAATGGCAGATGCCATTAAATTTGCGCACGAAGCCATCAAGATTCAAATTGAAGCTCAATTGCGATTAGCAGAAGCTTTCGGTAAAAAACCGGTAAGAGAGTATGCTGCTGCAAAAAGCGATGAAGCTATTGAGGCTAAGGTTAGAGAAACCGCGTATCAAAAAATATATGACATCGCGAAAGGCGGTCATAGCAAAAGAGATCGCAGCGAAGCTTTTTCAGCAGTAAAAGAAGAAGTGATGGCTTTATTTTCTGAAGAAGAACTGGCAGAAAATAAGGATTTGATCAAAACTTATTTCAATAAAACTGAAAAAGAAGCGGTAAGAGAACTTACCCTTGCGGAAGGTCTTCGTTTAGATGGAAGGAAAACAGATGAAATTCGCCCAATTTGGTGTGAAATCGACTATTTACCATCTGTTCATGGATCGGCTATATTCACCCGTGGGGAAACTCAGGCATTGGCAACCGTAACTTTGGGAACTTCCAGAGAAGCGAATATGATAGATATGCCAACCCACCAGGGGGAGGAAACTTTTTATTTACATTATAACTTCCCTCCATTTTGTACCGGAGAAGCATATCCCCTTAGAGGAACTTCCCGAAGAGAGATTGGTCACGGAAACCTTGCGCAACGCGCTTTAAAAGGAATGGTACCTAAGGATTGCCCGTATACTATAAGAATTGTTTCTGAAGTATTGGAATCTAATGGATCATCTTCTATGGCTACTGTTTGCGCAGGAACTATGGCAATGATGGATGCGGGGATTAAAATGAAAAAACCGGTATCTGGGATCGCAATGGGATTGATCTCTGATGGAGAGCGTCACGCAGTACTTTCAGACATTTTAGGTGATGAAGATCACCTGGGAGATATGGACTTTAAAGTAACCGGGACCGAGGATGGTATTACCGCCTGCCAGATGGATATTAAAGTAAAAGGCCTGCCATACGAAATTTTGGTTAAAGCCCTGAAACAAGCACGTGCAGGAAGATTACATATACTTGAGAAATTAACTGAAACCATTGCTGCTCCTAACGAGGACGTAAAAGCTCATGCTCCAAAAATAGTTACCAAAATAATTCCACAGGAATTCATTGGTGCACTTATTGGACCAGGAGGAAAAGTGATCCAGGAAATGCAAAAAACATCTGGAACTACAATCGTTATAAACGAAGTAGACGAAAAAGGTGTTGTTGAGATCCTTGGAACAAGCCAGGAAGGTATTGACAGTGTATTGGCAAGAATCGAAGCTTTGATGTTCAAGCCGGCAGTTGGCGAGACCTATGAAGTGAAGGTTATAAAAATGCTCGATTTTGGTGCAGTTGTGGAATTTCTTGTTGCTCCGGGTAATGAAGTATTGCTTCACGTATCTGAATTAGCTTGGGAACGTACCGAAAACGTAAGTGATGTGGTGAATATGGGAGATGTATTTGAAGTGAAATACTTCGGAATAGACCCTAAAACCCGTAAGCAAAAAGTTTCCAGAAAAGCCTTGCTTCCAAAACCGGAAGGATATGTTGCGAGACCACCACGTGATGACCGCAATGACAGAGGTCGCGACAGTCGTGGATCAAGAGATAATAGAGGTCGTGACGACAGAAAACCAAGAGAAAACAGAAACGACTAGTTTCTAACTCTTATAATTTAAAAAATCCCCTGAAAGTTATTTTTCAGGGGATTTTTTTATGAGTTCAAAAAAACTGTATGTAATTTGGCAATATAAACTCACAGCAACCTGAACCAGTCAGGCCTTAGCATAAAAAACATAATAATCTCGGAAACTCGAAAAAATAATGCCTGAAAAATTAAATCAAAATAATTGTAACATTTTACGTACTCTCCGCGTATAATTAAATACAAGAGCTATTCATAATTAAAAATCCAGGGAGAAGATAGATGAGACAACTTAAAATTACGAAGCAGGTTACAAATCGTGAAACCGCTTCGCTAGATAAGTATTTGCAAGAAATTGGTAAAGTAGACCTAATTACCGCCGATGAAGAGGTGGAATTAGCACAAAAAATTAAAGCGGGTGATGATCGTGCTTTGGAGAAATTAACCAAAGCGAATTTGCGTTTTGTGGTTTCCGTTGCAAAGCAATATCAAAATCAGGGATTAACACTTCCCGATCTTATTAACGAAGGAAACTTAGGATTGATTAAAGCCGCAAAGCGTTTTGATGAAACCCGTGGTTTTAAATTTATATCCTATGCCGTTTGGTGGATACGTCAATCTATATTGCAGGCACTTGCCGAGCAATCCAGAATTGTGCGTTTACCATTGAACAAAATTGGTTCTATCAACAAGATCAATAAAACATTCGCTTTTCTTGAGCAATCTCACGAACGTCCGCCAAGTGCAGAAGAAATCGCCAAAGAACTTGACATGACCATCAATGATGTAAAGGAGTCCATGAAAAATTCCGGCCGTCACGTATCTATGGATGCACCATTGGTTGAAGGTGAAGATTCAAATCTCTATGACGTTTTACGCTCCGGTGAGTCTCCAAATCCAGACAGGGAATTGTTGCACGAATCGCTAAGAACAGAGATCGAACGTGCTTTGGAAACCCTAACTCCACGTGAAGCAGATGTTATTCGCCTTTACTTTGGCCTGGGAGATCAACACCCAATGACCTTAGAAGAAATAGGTGAAACTTTTGACCTTACAAGAGAACGTGTTCGCCAGATCAAGGAAAAAGCCATACGAAGATTAAAGCATACCTCCAGAAGTAAGATCCTCAAAACTTACTTAGGATAATATATAAGATGACAACAGAATGATCGCGATTTAGTTCGTGATTTAACTGTTCGTTTTTTGATTGATGAATGAACCCCGGAGTGATGACCGGGGTTTTTTTGTGCTTTGAAATCAATGTTCATTTTTTGAAAACTTTAAGATATCATTGCTATCTTTAAATTATAAATTATCATAATTTAAAAGGATAGTTTCAAATAAATATATAAATAAGAAATCCTTTAAAATGAGATATGCAATTGCTTATGTTAGTTCTGCATCGAAAGATTTAAAAGAACAGGAAATCAAAACTATCTTAGAGAAAAGTGTTGCCTGGAACAACCGTCAAGGCCTCACTGGCATCCTGCTTTATTCTGAAGGAAATTTTTTTCAGGTAATAGAGGGAGAAGAAAGTGTTACTAAGGAACTATTTGAATCTATTAAAAAGGATCCCAGACATCATAATGTACTTCAGATTTTTGCAAAGGAAATTCACAGAGAAGCATATGATGGATATAAGGCTGATTTTATTTCTGCCAATGCAGATTATGATCCCAAAAAATTTGAATCCTACCTGAAGCAAATTGAAGTGCTGGATGATCCTACTCAAAAAGCAATAAAAAATATGTTGAAGGCATTTATTCTTACTTAAAAACATATAACCTTTTTTTCTTCTTATTTTTGTGCCTGAAATATTTATTCTTTAGTTATGAGCACAAAACTTATTGCCCCTTCGGTTCTGGCTGCCGATTTTGCCAATCTTCAACGCGATCTGGAAATGATCAATAAAAGTGAAGCCGACTGGTTTCATATCGACATTATGGATGGTGTTTTTGTACCTAACATTTCATTTGGAATGCCGGTTCTAAAAGCAATTGCAAAACATGCTAAAAAGACCATCGATGTACATTTAATGATCGTTGATCCAGACAGGTATATCAAGGAATTTGCCTATTTGGGCGCCAATATTCTCACCGTGCATTATGAGGCCTGTCCTCATTTACACCGAACCCTTCAGGCGATAAAAGCTGAAGGGATGAAAGCTGGCGTTGCTATAAATCCGCATACCAACGTAGATTTGCTGAAAGATGTGATAAAAGATATCGACTTAGTATGTGTTATGAGCGTAAATCCTGGTTTTGGCGGACAAAGTTTTATTGAAAACACCTACAGCAAGGTTCAGCACCTAAAAGAAATCATCATAAACAATAACGCTAATACCCTTATTGAAATTGATGGAGGCGTAACCGATAAAAACGCAAAAAGGCTTGTAAAAGCAGGCGCAGATGTATTAGTTGCCGGGAGTTACGTCTTCAAAGCAGAAAACCAGATAGAAACAATTAAAGGACTTAAAAATATTGCAAACTCCTGATAAAACGTACGATATAATTATTATTGGTAGTGGCCCAATAGGAATTGCCTGCGGGCTTGAAGCCAAAAAACACAATCTCTCTTACCTAATCCTTGAAAAAGGTTGTTTGGTAAATTCCCTTTACCACTACCCTTCCAATATGACTTTTTTTTCCACTTCAGATAAACTTGAGCTGGATGATATCCCATTTATCAGCAACAATCCTAAACCTCGGAAAGCTGAAGCGCTGGAATATTATCGCAGAATTGCGGTTTCCAATGAATTGAATATCAACTTATTTGAAAAGGTACTTTCAGTAGAAAGTGAAGATGGTACTATTCATAAAATAAAAACATCCAAAGGGAATTATACCTCCAAAAACGTAATAATCGCGACCGGATTTTATGACATTCCAAATTACCTTGATATCCCGGGAGAAGATCTGCCAAAAGTTAACCACTATTATAATGATCCGCATTATTACGCTAAACAAAAGACCATCGTAGTTGGAGCAAGCAATTCTGCAGTAGATGCGGCCCTTGAAATTTATAGAAAAGGTGGAGATGTTACTATGATCGTGAGAACTCCGGAAATTGGACAGCGTGTAAAATACTGGGTGCGCCCGGATATTATAAACCGAATTGATGAAGGCAGCATAAAAGCCTATTTTGATGCAGAAATAGCTGAAATCAGAGAAACCGAGGTCATCCTCAAAACTCCTGAAGGTGAAAAAACCCTTGAGAACGATTTTGTTTTATTGCTTACAGGTTACAGACCAAATTTTGATTTCCTGAAAAATATTGGGATCAATATTTCAAAAGATGAAAAACATATTCCGGAATATGATAAAGAATCCATGGAAACCAATGTTCCAGGGATATATCTCGCCGGAGTTATTTGTGGTGGTATGGAAACACATAAATGGTTCATCGAAAATTCCAGGATCCATGCAAAAATGATTGTGCAGGATATTGATAAAAAAATCAACGCTACTGTTCGGTAAAAAAAGATCGTTCCACTTTTTATGGAACTGAAAGAACCAAATAAGCTCAAAAAAAAAACTCCACCTGAATGAAATCCATTTCGGCAGGCCTCGGGTAACTACCCTCTTCGGGTTAAACCCACAATAAGGGATTAAAATACCAGCAACATTACTGGACAGAGTTTCATAAATTCCTTATGCAAAAGGCTTGTAATCCCTGGGTTCATGTTGCACCGTTACCCATTGTAATCTTGTAAACTCCTCAAGGATAAATTTTCCGTTGAACCTTCCAATACCTGAACCTTTTTCTCCTCCAAAAGGAGCATTAGGCTCATCATTTACCGGCTGGTCATTAATATGAATCATTCCGGTTTCAACGTTTCTTGCGAAAGCTACTCCCTTCTCAATATTTTTTGTGAAAACAGACCCTGTCAATCCAAAATCCTGTGAATTAGCTATTTTCAATGCTTCTTCTTCGGTTGTAAACCTTATAAACGCTGCTACCGGACCAAAAATCTCATTTTTACCAATCGGCATATCATCCGTTACATTATCTAAAACAGTTGGTTCCAGTACATTTTCTTCAGCATTACCGCCTAATTTAACGACAGCGCCCTGCTGCTTACTTTCTTTGATATCCTTAAGGATACGTTCTACCTGATTCGCATCTATCAGTGGACCAATGAGAACTCCTTCTTTGGAAGGATCTCCATATTTTAGTTCTTTGGTTTTTCTTATAAACTTTTCAATAAATTCCTCAGCAATAGAATCGTGAACCACAAACCTGTTTACCGACATACATATTTGCCCCTGATTCATAAATTTTCCAAAGATTGCTGCATCTACGGCCGTATCAATATCGGCATCTTCAAAAACGATGAAAACATTATTTCCCCCAAGTTCTAAGGAAACCTTTTTCAAAGCTTCTCCTGCCAGTTTTCCAATATTTTTTCCCACTGGAGTAGAACCCGTAAAAGAAATATGGTTTGGTATGGGATGCGTAACAAAATCATCTCCTATACTCGATCCTTTACCCGCTACAACATTCAAAACTCCTTTTGGAAGCCCTGCTTCTTCAAATATCTTTCCTACCAAAGTCCCTCCTGTTACAGGAGTTGAGGAGGCAGGTTTTAAAACTACAGTATTTCCTGTGGCAATTGCTGGTGCTACAGATCTCATAGAAAGGTTCAATGGAAAATTCCATGGACTTATAACTCCAATCACACCAAGAGGTTTCCTATATGCTCTACTTTCCTTACCGGGAATAATGGAATCAAAAATATATCCATGAGTCCTTGTGGGAAAAGAACCTGATTCTTTCATTATTCCTAAAGTGATTTTTACTTCTACTTCAGCTTTTACCCTTGTACTCCCTCCTTCTTTGATGAGCCATTCAATAATTTCTTCTTTTCTCTTATCGATTATTTCTGCAGCTTTCTGTATAACCTCTGCTCGTTTTTGAGGAAGAGATTTTCCCCAGGTTTTGGCAGCTTCCTTCGCGGCCTGATATGCTTTATCAACATCCTTTTTGTTTGCACCCTGAAAGATATTGATCACAGATTTATCATACGGATTCAAATTTTCTATACTGGTATCATCATTGCCTTCAACCCATTCTCCTTTTATAAACTGTTTATTCAGTTTCGTGTATTTTTCCATTTTTTTTATTTAAAAATACTTAAAGTAACACCTAATCGCAGTTAAAGAACACATAAAAAAAAACGACTTTAAATTTCTTTAAGGCCGTTCAGAAAATTTTTTTATGTGATAAAACTATAGTACCACAACTTCTGCGTCTTTAAACAATCTTTTATTTCTATTCAGAAGTTTCCCGTAAAAGGTCATATCATTCTTATCCTTTTTAAGAGATTCATCCAACCAGGACGTTTTACCTGCAACAGGAAAAGAAAAAATATTTATTTCCGGATATGAGTCGGTTTTTGAGTCAGGGTCTTCCACTCCTATCTCAATCACATTTTTCATGGTATTATAATAAACAAATTTCGCCAGGAAATTATGTTTTATAAGGTCTATAAAGTCTTCTGAAAGCTTCTTATTGCTCAAGCATTCGTTTAAGTAATCTTTCATCAATAATCTCATTGTTAAAAGGATTTCATTCTGATTATAGTAGGTTGTCATAATTATTGAACATTTGTTAAATTCAAGATTATAAAAATAAACGAACTGTATCTATCTCAGTTTTTTTTATAAAAGGTTTAACTTGTTAACATAATTTATTTTAAATTTCAAGATATTTAGGTACTGGAGATACCGGTTACCTATTTCATATGAACAGCTGGATCCTACTAAAACACTCATTATTAATTGAGTAAGATCAAGATTGAATCCAAATTGAATATGACCAAAAATTAACAACCTATGAAATAAGCATAATGGAAACTCGGCACAAACACCGATAAAACTATCCAAATTACTCCCCAGTTAATTATAGAAGAGATCAATAAAAAATTATAAATAACAACCTATGAATAAAATTTTAGTATGGTCTATAACCGCGGCTATGGCCGGTTTTTTATTTGGTTTTGATACGGTTGTAATTTCCGGGGCAGACAAACAATTACAGGCACTTTGGGGAACCTCTGATGCCTATCATGGAATTGTGGTGATGACCATGGCTTTATGGGGAACTGTGGCAGGAGCAATTTTTGGTGGTATCCCCACCAACCGTTTAGGAAGAAAAACCACCCTGGTCTGGATAGGGATATTTTATGTGATTTCAGCCCTTGGGTCAGCATTTGCAAACGATCCTGTAACCTTTGCGGTTTTTAGATTTTTAGGTGGTGTGGGAGTAGGTGTTTCCACCATTGCCGCACCAACATATGTTTCAGAAATTGCTCCCGCAAAAGACCGCGGTCGTTTGGTTTCCCTTTATCAATTCAACATCGTTTTAGGTATATTGATCGCATTTTTATCCAACTATCTTCTTAGAAATACCGGGGCAGAACCCTGGAGGTGGATGTTGGGAGTGGAAGCGATTCCCGCTGTGTTCTACACTGTTTTTGTGTTTTTTGTGCCCAGAAGCCCACGTTGGTTAATCTCCAGGAAAAAATATGAGGAGGCCGAAAAAGTTATGAAAATTATCAATCCCGATGATGATGTTAAGCAAAAAATGCTGGAGATAAAAGAACAGTCGGAAGTAAAGGTATCAGGGGAAAATATCTTTCTTCGCAAATACAGATTTCCCCTTCTTTTAGCCTTCCTTATCGCATTTTTTAATCAATTATCAGGAATAAACGCATTTCTTTATTATGCTCCCCGAATATTTGAGGAGGCCGGTCTGGGCGTAAGCACAGCACTTTTAAGCAGCATTGGAATTGGAGTTGTAAACTTGCTCTTCACCTTGCTGGGGGTTTTTCTTATTGATAAACTGGGAAGAAAACAATTGATGCTCTTTGGCTCCATTGGATACATTATTTCCTTAGGACTGGTAGCTGCAGCATTTTTCCTTGATTGGGGCGGTTTATGGATCCCGATATTCCTATTTCTGTTTATTGCCTCCCACGCCATTGGCCAGGGAGCGGTAATTTGGGTTTTTATATCTGAAATTTTCCCGAACCATTTAAGAGCTTCAGGACAATCCTTCGGAGCGTCTACTCACTGGGTTCTGGCAGCTATTATTCCGGCGCTTATCCCCTATCTTTTTTCTACGATTGGAGCAGGCTATGTGTTTGCGTTTTTCACCTTTATGATGTTCCTTCAGTTACTGTTCGTCCTGTTTATAATGCCGGAAACCAAAGGGAAATCCCTGGAACAACTGGCCGAAGAGTTAACATTTAAATAAATCAGCAATGAAAAAAATACAAATAATTATCATCCTTACAGTAATTGGAATGTTGAGCATTAGCTCATGTAAGAATAATGAAAAGCAGGATTCCGAAGCCCCTGAAGTTGCTGAAGTAACCGGAGATGAGATCTTTCGGCCTAATTTCCATTTTACACCTCAGGAAAACTGGATGAATGATCCTAACGGAATGTTCTACCTAAACGGCACCTACCATTTATTCTTTCAGTATTATCCTGAAGGGAATGTTTGGGGTCCTATGCATTGGGGGCACGCAACAAGTAAAGATATGGTGACCTGGGAGGAATTGCCTATCGCATTGGAACCGGATGAACTCGGTTATATTTTTTCCGGAAGTGCCGTGGTAGATATTGATAACACCTCCGGGTTTGGAGATGGCACTACCCCACCGGTTGTTGCAATATTTACCTACCACGACCCAAAAGGAGAAGCAGAAGGCAGGATAGATTACCAGTCGCAGGCTATTGCATACAGCCTGGACGAAGGAAAAAACTGGACCAAATATGAAGCCAATCCTGTAATAGCCAATCCGGATATAAAGGATTTTCGGGATCCTAAGGTGATTTGGGACGAACAACATCAACAATGGCTTATGGCTTTGGCCACTGTAGACAGAAACCTTTTTTATGGTTCGCCAAATTTAAAAGACTGGGAACTGCTTTCAGAATTTGGTGAAAGTACCGGTGCTCATGACGGAGTTTGGGAATGCCCGGACTTTTTCCCAATGCATGTGGAGAATTCGGATGAAATTAAATGGGTGCTCATTCAAAGGCTTAATCCCGGTGGATATAATGGTGGTTCCGGAACCCAATATTTTGTTGGAGACTTTGATGGAAAAGAATTTAAGGTGGATCCCTCTATGGAAAACCTTCCTGAAAAGCACGATCATTGGATAGATTATGGAAAAGATAATTATGCCGGGGTTACCTGGTCTAATATTCCCGATAGTGATGGCAGGAAATTATTTATGGGCTGGATGTCCAACTGGTTGTATGCACAAGAGGTGCCTACTGAAACCTGGAGAAGCGCAATGACAATTGCACGGGAACTTACACTGAAAAAAGTTGATGATACCTACAGAATATTTTCCAGGCCTGTAGAAGAACTCGACACCTACAAGGAGAATATATTTCAGAAGGATCAACTTTTGGTAAGCAATTCAGCTGAAATTGCTTCTGAAACAGAAAAAGATCTTGCTAGGGCCGAACTGAAATTTGAAATTCCCAACTTAAAACAAACTAACTATGAATTCAGCTTAAGCAATTCAGAAGGAGAAATTTTAAAATTCGGATATAACCATCCTGAAAAACAATTTTATATCAACCGGGAAGAGTCCGGAATCACAGATTTCAAGAACGAATTTGCAGGAACTATTTCCTACGGGCCGCGTACCTCATCCTCGGATACTTTATCGGTATTGATGATCCTGGACAGGACTTCCATTGAATTGTTTTATGATAATGGAGAGACTTTAATGACAGAGATTTTCTTCCCTGAAAAACCTTATACCTCATTTTCTGTAAAAGCCGAAGGAGATTTTGAACTGAAAAACATAGAAATAAACCAATTTAACTTTGAAAATAGCGATGCAGATGGAAAAAATTAAAGCCGTTTGCTTTGGGGAAGTTTTATGGGATGTATTTCCAAATGATAAAAAAATTGGCGGCGCTCCGTTGAATGTTGCCCTAAGAATGAATTCTTTAGAGATTGAAACGGCTGTTATTAGTCAGCTTGGAAAGGATGAAAACGGAGAAGAAATCCGGGATTATTTAAAAAATTCAGGGATTACTGTAGATGCCATTTCCGTCACTTCCAACTATCCTACGGGAGAGGTTCAGGTGATTTTAAATGAGAAAGGTTCTGCATCCTACGAGATCAAACACCCTGCAGCCTGGGATAAAATTGAAGTTTCAGAAATCATGGTGGAACTCACAACGAATTCGGATGTATTCATTTTTGGAAGCCTTGTTTGCAGGGATGAAATCAGCAGAAATAGCTTATTCGAATTACTGAGAGCAGCAACTTATAGGGTTTTCGACATCAACCTCCGTCCGCCACATTTTAAAAAAGAGGTACTCGAACACCTCCTGCGATCGGCAAATTTCATCAAATTCAATGATGATGAATTATTTGAAATTTCAGAAATGATGGGTTCAAAATTCAATTCTCTGGAGCAAAATATAAAGTTTATATCTGAAACTTTTCTGCCGGATACCATTTGTGTTACCAAGGGAAATCACGGGGCTGTACTTTTTCATAAAGAAACTTGGTATTATAACAGTGGCTATAAAATTAAAGTGAAAGATACCGTTGGCGCCGGCGATTCCTTCCTGGCCTCATTAATTGCCAAATTACTTCAAAAAGAAGAACCTCAAACCGCACTGGATTTTGCCTGTGCTATGGGAGCACTTGTTGCCGGAAGCAATGGCGCGAATCCTGAGATCACAATGAAGCAAATCCAGGATTTTATGTTTCCGGAGTAATCCTTTTGCTATTTTTACGTCTTAATCTTAGACAGTCAATTCCACTGGATTAAATAAAAAACAGAAAAAGCAGGATTTAATTCAGGAAAAATTATTGATAGCCATCTTTTTTTAAGCTGAATATTTCCCTGTAATTATTCAGCAAATCCATAAAATTTAACTGCAATGCAAAGCCTAAAGGACTATCCCTATAAAAATGAATTTACAGCCACCTTTCCGGGTGATGAAAGCGGAGATCTTTCTCCACGTCAAACTCCCGGAGCACTTTACAGCAAGGCGATTCCTACTCCTGTTTCAAAACCAGAATTACTTGCCTGGACCGAAACCCTGGCAGAAGAACTTGAAATTGCATATCCTGAAGATGAAGATGTAGAGATCCTTGCCGGTAATAAGATCACAGAAAGCATGCATCCCTACGCGGCCTGTTATGCCGGGCACCAGTTTGGAAACTGGGCAGGGCAATTGGGAGATGGCAGGGCGATAACTCTTGGGGAATGGGAAAATAAAGGAAAGACCTATGAACTTCAGCTTAAAGGAGCCGGGCCTACAGCCTATTCACGAAGCGCAGATGGCAGGGCTGTCCTAAGGTCTTCGGTAAGGGAATATTTGATGAGCGAAGCTATGCACCACCTTGGTGTACCTACTACTCGTGCGTTAAGCCTGGTTACTACCGGGGATAAGATCCTAAGGGATATGTTTTACGACGGAAATGCAGCCTATGAACCGGGTGCTACGGTAATGAGGGTTTCAGAAAGCTTTTTGAGATTCGGGAATTTTGAGATCCTGGCTGCAAGAAAGGAAACAGAAAACCTTCAGAAACTTGTTGACTGGACCATTAACAGGTATTATCCACATATCACCGGAACACAGAAAATAATTCCCTTTTTTAAGGAAGTGATTGAACGAACCGCACAGTTAATGGTGGAATGGCACCGGGTAGGTTTTGTACACGGAGTAATGAACACCGATAATATGTCCATCCTGGGACAAACCATAGATTATGGACCCTTCTCCTTTTTAGACGATTATGATCCGGGATTCACACCAAACACCACCGATCTTCCCGGCAGAAGATATGCTTTTGGCAACCAAGCTTCCATTGGATTTTGGAACCTCAGCCGACTCGCCACCGCCCTAAACCCTCTTTTTGACGATTCCACCGAATTGGAAGAAGCCCTAAACACCTACGAAGATATTTTTTGGAATACCTATTACCAAATGATGGGTAACAAACTCGGCCTGGATGAAGTAAAGAAAAATGATAAAATGCTGATCTCTGAATTTGAAGAAATTCTAGCTAAAGTCAAACCAGATATGACAATCTTCTATCAGCTGCTTATGGATATTCCGGAAGATCTTCCCGAAGAAGAACAGCTTATGGAGCATTTTGGGGAATGTTTCTATACAGAACCTGGAGCTGATTTGAAAACCACACTTTTGGCATTGCTAAAAACCTATGCTGAAAGGCGGAAGACTAATAAAATTAGTGTTTCAGAGTCGAAGGAGTTGATGCGAAAAACCAATCCCAGGTTTATTCTTCGCAATTATTTACTTCACCAGGCCATAGAAGAACTGGAACATGGAAAGAACGAATTATTTGAAAAACTGCGAACCGCGCTGAAGGATCCTTATTCCAATAAATTTGATGAATTCCTGAAAAAACGCCCGAATTGGGCCACCAAAAAAGCCGGTTGTTCCATGCTTAGCTGTAGCTCCTAAAAATCAAAAACCTCGGTGCAATCCCAAAAGGTTGCACCAATAATTATCGGGCGAACAATACTTTTAAATTCGCGGCAGGCACGCCTGAAGGAAGGATCAAAATTTATTTTGTATATTTAAAGAACGCATTTTTACGAACCCGTTAAATCTTACCGGTATGAAAACGCACTTTAAATTTTTGCTGGCAACAGGATTATTATGCTTCATTTTCACCACCAGCACCAATGCCCAGATTCTGCAAACTCAGGAAGAAATTATTGAAACCTATGGAGAGCCATTTTCTTCGGGAATTTCCAAGCAAGGTGAGAATTACCTGTTTTACAAAATCCCCGTTACCACAGAGGCTAGTGGCACCTATAACCAGGGATGGGTCCTTTACCTTAAAACCTTCAGCAACGGATCTGAGGTTTGCTATAAATTTAAGATCGTAGAACCAACTTCAGAAACAATTCATAACATCAACTCATTTAACAGGGATCTTGTACAAACCGATGAGATGAAGTGGAAGGATCATGCAAGGGGAATTACGTACACGATAAAAGAAGTTAAAGGCGTTTCCCTGATCACTGCCGAGTATGACAACGAGGTGAGCCTGGCCAAGGTTTATAAATTATAAATCCTGCTGCTTACAGGATTTGGTTTGGCCTGAATTACCCCCGGTATTTATGCAGCTCAATAGATTTATATCAGCCGAAAGATCTCCTGTTTTGTTTGTTGATTTTAGCAACGTTTTTGTTCGTTATTTAGTTTAAATTCAGCATTTCCCGTGTAATATTATTTACCAAACTTTAGGTGGCTCTACTATTATCAATCTGTCAAATAAATCTGTCTTTGTAATATATTTTAACGAATCAAGTCCCTTTCCTTCCCTTTCAATCTTGATCAAGCCGAAATAATCCAGAAATCTCTCAAAAGTCCGTGTTGTATAGCATCTTGTTGAGTAATTTTCCAAAGTTCCAAAAGAGGATTCAACCGAATCTAATAGTTGAGGAAATGCATTCAAATATTTCTTCGCATAAAATGAATCGAATCGTTTTTCCTTTCCGAATTTAGATAATAAAATCAGTGAAAATCCATAACCAAGTTGTCCTATTTGATTCTCTCCATATCCATCGTAATAGGACCAATTAAATTTGCCCGTAAAAGTATCAAGGATAGTTGTTAATAATATAAAATCATCCAGTATTGTTTTTTCACCCTTTTTAGTCAAACTTATTTTTCCTTTTCTCTTCTTAATCAATCCTGCAAGTTCAAGTAATATTCTTGAAAGATTTACAGTTATTGAATCAGTCTCTTTATACAATTTTGAAATCCCCATTTCAATATGCTCATCTTTCAGAAAACCCTGGTTGTAAATATCCGAAACTATTTTTGTAGGTAAAAATTCTTTATTTGTCAGTTTAATTTTTCCATTTTTTGCAATCAAAGCCATTACATATTTTACCTGATTGAGTATTGGAACCTTTTTGTAATTAAAATCGGATAATTTTTGCACGTTTATCGGGCTGACTGGTCCAAATGTAAAATGTAATATCTGGTGCATCTCAAACGGCGAATATCCTGCGAATTCGGATATTTCCCGATTGTTTTGCTCATTCATTCGCTGGTTAATTTGTTTTTGTATATCGTCTAAATACATTCAGTTTTGTATTTTTTAGCAGCCTGCCTGTACGCCAAACGAATGTTCAGTTTTTGGCCAAAAGTTTTTATTCCGCTTTTTCTGGTCTACCACCATTCCTGTAAATTTATTAAAATTTGGTTAAAACCACCTACGGGAAAACCGTAAAATAAAGTAAGGGAAACCTTAAAATAAGAATATTATTGCTTGTACTTTGTACGGATAAAGCATTTTTAGCAAAAGATCGGGATTACCTTTTGTAAGAATATGAAAGGAGAAAAATTAAGAGAAAAAATTTCAGAGAAAGTACATTCTTTAAAAACTTCAGAAGATATGCAATTTTAGGTAACCGATTAGGTGACTTTTAATTTCAAAAATCACCTGATCCAGTTAAACCAAGTTATTTGAAAACCGATGTTAGATTGACTTTATCTAATCCTAAGCTTTAGTTTTTTAAATAGAAAAGTTTTGCAACCGCATCGGAACATTTTTTTGATAACGATCAACTGCAAAAAAAAGAGGTTTCTCCCATTAAAAAAGTCCGCAACTTTCGCTGCCGACTTTCCTTTAAATGTGACCCCGGAGGGATTCAAACCCCCAACCCTCAGAGCCGAAATCTGATGCGCTATTCAGTTGCGCCACGGGGCCAAAAAAAAATCAACTTCTTAAGACCTCATAGGTTTTAAAAACCTGAGAGGTCTTAATCGGTATTATTAACCTAACTTTTTCTTCACTATCATTGAAATGGTTTTCCCATCTGCCTTTCCGGTAAGTTCTGTAGAAGCTACCGCCATTACTTTACCCATATCCTTCATCCCCTCTGCTCCAATTCTTGTGATAATCTCTTCAACTTTTGCTTCAACTTCAGCTTCACTAAGTTGTTCCGGAAGGAACAAGCTTATAACAGCGGCCTGTTCAATTTCCGGTTGAGCAAGATCTTCTCTTCCCTGTTCCTTATAAATAACAGCACTGTCTCTTCGCTGTTTTACCAGTTTTTGCAGTAATTTTAATTCCTCTTCCTCTGTCAATCCATCCTTGGAAGCACTTTTTGTTTGAGCCAGTAAAAGCTCGCTTTTAATAGCACGTAATGCCTCCAACTTTAAGGTATCTTTAGCCCGCATAGCAGATTTCATCTCGGTCATTACACGCTCCTGTAAACTCATAGGTCTTCTATTAATAAGGACTGCGAAGATAAAAATAAAACCCGAAATCCTTCAAAGAATTTCGGGTTTTATAATAAAAGCAAACCAGGGGGTAGAAAATAAATTTAATCTACATTATCGTGAAGAAATGAATTGTTGCTTCTAAATTTTAATTCATCGTTATCTCCATTGCCTAAAGTAGTTCTGGAAAGTTTTTCGTCCCCATGCCTGGAGTTTTCCAATTCTATTCCGGCTCGTTTATAGGCTGGTTGTTTTTCAATTTCATCCAGTTGCGCTGCATTGCTTCTGAATTTATAATTGAAATCTTTCATTTTTTTCCTTCTTTCGGCTGCTCTTTCTATCAAACTCTCAGAAATCGGGTTATCAAATGGGTCTCCACCCTGCTCTTTTGAAGGATTCCCTTGAGTTTCAGGCGCAAGCGTTTTCTTTTCAAAAACAATATCTTCTTCTTCCGTTTTCTTTGGTGCAGGCTTGGATTTTTTTAGCATTTGCTCCACTTCCATGTAATCGTCTAAACTGTATCGCTTAATGCCTTTGGAAGAATTTTCGGTAACAGGAATAATTTCAATGGGTTCATTGACTTCCATCTCTTTTGCAGAATCATTTAAATCATGAACTACCCTATTATTCTGTGGCTGCTGAGCTTTTTGAACCGGTTGCTGATTCTTCTGATGATCCTGTGGCGGGGTTTTTAATTCCTCCTTTTTACTTATCGGAAAATCAAAAGTAAACATAAACTGATCGTCATTTCCTTCTGAATTTTCTTCAGAAGATGAAACTTCTATCTCCTGTGCTCCTTCCGAAGTATCTGTAATAAGAAAATCATCTTCTGCTTCATAATTCACTTCCTCATAGATCACATCCATATTACGGGCACTGGGAGGTGTGCTTAGATTTTCTTTTACCGCCTTGATCTCAAATTCATCCTCTTCTTCCAAAGTATGGACTATTTTAGATTTTGGAGCCGGTCGCTTTTCCTCTTCCGAAGAACCTGCATTGGGATTATATTTTTGACCAAAATTATGCTCTGCCCGTTGCTCATCTTCCAGGGTATGGATGATCTTTTTTGTTTCGGTATTTACGATCTCATTCTGGGTTTCCACATTAAATCCGGTAGCAATAATGGTTACGGCGATAGAATCTTCCAGACTTTCGTCTTCTCCAACCCCCATGATGATGTTTGCACTATGACCGGCTTCCTGCTGAATATGATCGTTAATTTCACCTATTTCGTCAATTGTGATCTCTTCTCCACCTGAAACAATTAGCAGCAATACATTCTTGGCACCTTTGATTTTATTATCGTTCAATAAAGGCGAATCCAGTGCTTTGGAAATAGCATCGCTCGCACGGTTGGCCCCAGAAGCGGTTGCAGATCCCATAATGGCGGTTCCGCTGTTGCTCAATACGGTTTTAGCATCCCGTAAATCGATGTTTTGTGTATAATGATGCGTTATAACCTCTGCAATTCCGCGTGAGGCGGTTGCCAAAACCTCATCGGCCTTGGAAAACCCTGCTTTAAAACCGAGGTTTCCGTAGACTTCCCTAAGTTTATTGTTGTTGATCACAATAAGAGAATCCACCTGCGCACGAAGTTTTTCAACCCCAATTTGCGCCTGCTCATTCCTCATTTTACCTTCAAACTGAAAAGGAATGGTAACAATCCCTACCGTAAGAATATCCATTTCCCTTGCCTGTTTGGCAATGATTGGCGCAGCTCCAGTTCCGGTACCACCTCCCATTCCGGCTGTGATAAAAACCATCTTGGTATTGGTGTCCAACATTCGTTTGATCTCTTCAAAACTTTCAATTGCTGCCTGTTCCCCTACATCGGGGTTGGCTCCTGCTCCTAAACCTTCCGTTAGGCTTACACCCAACTGAATTTTGTTGGGAACCATACTGTTGTCCAAGGCCTGGGCATCGGTGTTGCAAATAACGAAATCTACCCCTTTAATTCCTTGCTGGAACATGTGGTTAATTGCGTTGCTTCCGCCACCGCCTACACCAATGACCTTAATTACGTTCGATTGGTTTTTCGGTAAATCGAATGCGATGTTTTCGAATTCTGTACTGCTCATAAATCCTGATTTACTGGTTCTATATTTCTTGCTCTCTTACTCTGCATTGTCTAAAAAATCTTTAAACTTCTCTGCCCATTTATCAAAAATGCTCTTTCTAAAGGGCTTCTGTTTTTTCTCGTTATTATTGTGATCATCTTCATCTATCTGCTCCATTTGAGGTTCAATTTCTGATGATTTTTCAGGCTCCTTAAATTTCACCTGTTCCTGGAACTGCGACTTTTTATGTTCTAGGCTGTTCAATACCAAACCTACAGCTGTAGCATACAGTGGACTTGTGGTTTCTGTATCGCTATTCCCAGCCAAATGCTCGTTTGGATATCCTATCCTGGTATCCATTCCTGTGATATATTCTGCCAGTTGTTTTAAATGCTTCAGCTGGGCACCACCTCCGGTGATTACCATTCCGGCGATCAACTTCTTCTTTTGTTCTTCGTGACCGTAATTCTTGATCTCGAGATACACCTGCTCTATGATCTCCACCACTCGTGCATGAATGACCTTTGAAAGGTTTTTAAGGGTGATCTCCTTAGGTTCTCTTCCTCTTAATCCCGGAATAGAAACGATTTCATTCTCCTTATTTTCTCCCGGCCAGGCCGATCCGAATTTTATTTTCAGTAATTCTGCCTGCTTTTCAATGATGGAACATCCTTCCTTGATATCTTCTGTGATCACATTTCCACCAAAGGGAATTACAGCTGTATGGCGAATGATCCCATCTTTAAAAATGGCGAGATCTGTTGTTCCACCTCCTATATCGATCAATGCAACACCGGCTTCCTTTTCCTCCTGACTTAAAACCGCATTTGCTGAAGCTAAAGGTTCCAGGGTTACCGCGGAAAGCTCCAAACCGGCACTTTTTACGCAACGGCCAATGTTCCTTATCGACGAAACCTGCCCAACCACAACGTGAAAATTGGCTTCCAGTCTTCCGCCATACATCCCTATGGGTTCCTTAATTTCTGCCTGGCCATCCACCTTAAATTCCTGTGGCAACACATGTATAATTTCCTCTCCCGGAAGCATTACCAGCTTATGAACCTGGTTACAAAGGGTATGAATATCATCTGCATCAATCACCTCATCCGGATTTGGCCTGGTGATATAATCACTGTGCTGTAAACTCCTAATATGCTGTCCAGCTATCCCAACTACAACATCTTTTATTTTTAAACCAGAATCAGATTCTGCTTCCTGTATTGCGAGTTGAATAGATTGTATGGTTTGCGTAATGTTGTTTACCACACCGCGGTGCACTCCCATACTCTTGGATTTTCCAATCCCAATGATCTCTACCTTCCCATATTCGTTCTTACGACCAATCATGGCCACTATCTTAGTGGTTCCTATATCCAGTCCTACTGCAATGTCGTTCTCTTCCATACCTTATTTTTTAGTGCAAACAACCTGATTTCCAAATTGCAGATCCACCATTTTGTAAGTACTTAATATATCGTCCTTATGTGCCTTTTTATAAAAAGCTTTAAAATTGTTGAATTTATTTTCTATCCGTTCTATTTTCCCGAAAAAGAGGTCAAAATCCATTTTCCTGATTTCCAATTGATAAACTCCGCCGTTCAATCTGCTTATTCCGGTGACGTGTTCCGTCAAAAACGCATCGTCGTTAATATATTTTATCAATGGATACACTTCGCTAAAGTCGTTTTCAGCCACCCCTTTTAAAACAGGAACCCTTGCGGAATAGTTCGGTGAAAGCGGCATTTTCTCACCAAGTCTGTCTATGTAAAAGGCTGGCTTACCGATAACTCTGCCAATAGGCCGCCGTTGACTGATCCTTGTTTTTAAAGTTCCATTCAGGGTTAAATACACCTCGGCATTTTCAATCATCGCATGATTATTCAATAGCGCTTCTACCCTATTCAAATCTAAAGTTTCTTTGCCTACATTTTGAACTGCTAATTCATTTTGTATTAACAATTTATTAACCGCTTCCTCAGTAAGATACAGGTTCTCGGTTTGGGTAAACTGAACCTCCATATGTGACAATTCCCTAACTTCATTTCGCTTTTCCGCGAAGCCATATAAGAACACAACGAGCCCTACAACGATTATTGCCTTTATGTAGTTATAATTAATTTTCATCCTTCAGCATTTTTTCAACTTCCAGCACCATTTCTCCAATATCCCCGGCACCCATCATCACAACGATCTCACATTCAGCATTTTTTATCTCTTCGGAAAGTTGCTCCCTGGAAACCAGCTTCTTGTCTTTATTTGTTATTTTATCCAGCAACCATTCCGAGGTGATTCCCTCAACAGGAACTTCCCTGGCAGGATAAATATCCAGCAACCTGATTTTATTGAATTTACTGAGACTTTCAGCAAAATTATCCGCAAAATCCTGGGTACGGCTGAACAGATGCGGCTGAAAAACTGCCAAAACTTTTTTCCCAGGATGCATTTCCCTAACGGCCTGGTGTACTGCAGAAATCTCGGTGGGATGATGCGCATAATCATCGATTAAAACCAACTTCTCTGTTTTGATCCTGTAGGTGAATCGGCGTTTCACCCCTTTGAAACTATATAAAGCCCCTGCGAGTTCACCGGTTGGGGAACCATAGTGAATAGCCATCGCAAGGGCCGTTACAGCATTCTGCAAATTGTGTTTACCGGGTAGATTGCATTGTAAATTTCTTAGTATGGAGGTTGGAGTTTTTAAATCGAAATGATAGGCTCCATTTTTTATTTTTATATTGATGGCCGAATAGTCTGAATCATCATTTATACCAAGGGTTGTTCCCGGAAGCTCCAATTCGCTTTGCACGAATAATTTGCCATTTTCCCGGACCAGTGCAGCAAAACCCTTAAAGGATTTGGTCAATTCTTGTGAAGTGCCGTATATATCCAAATGATCTGCATCCATGGATGTTATCGCGGCTATATTTGGCGATAAATTTAAAAACGAGCGGTCAAATTCATCGGCCTCCACTACCATGACCTCATTTCCCATCATGATGAGATTGCTTTGAATATCTTCGCTTATACCTCCAAGAAAGGCAGTTACCTTAGCGCCTGTTTCCTTTAGCAAATGACCTAAAATAGCAGTAGTAGTTGTTTTCCCATGGGTTCCGGCCACAGCAAGGGTAAAAACCCCTTCGGTAATCATCCCAAGTACAATTGCTCGTTTTTGTATCTCAAAACCATTTTCCAGAAAATAATGATGCTGTTTGTGATCTTTAGGAATTGCCGGAGTAAAAACTATAAGCGTATTTTCCTTAGCCATAAATTCCTGCGGAATCTCTTGTACATCATCCACATAGTTCACCTGAATCCCTTCTGCTTCCAGACTTCTGGTAATGGCAGACGGAGCTTTATCGTATCCGGCTACATTCCTGCCATTGGCATTGAAATATCGTGCCAGGGCACTCATTCCTATACCGCCAATGCCGATAAAATAAAGATTTTGTATGTGATTTAAATCTGGCAAATTTTTATTATTTATTGTTTTATCAATTTTTCAACTTCATCTACAATCGCTGAAGTAGCATTTGGCAAAGCCAGTTTTTTTATATTTTCTGACAGTTCCTGCTGCACGTTTTCAGATTCCAACAAGGAAAGGATGGTATCTTTAAATTTTTCAACAAGTTCCTCCTCCTTTAAAACCACCGCGGCCTTTTTATGAGCAACAGCCATCGCATTCTTTGATTGATGATCTTCGGCTACATTGGGCGACGGAATAAAAAGCACCGATTTTCCAACTATGCAAAGTTCTGAAACACTTCCGGCCCCGGCTCTGGAAATAATAACATCTGCGGCGGCATAGGCCAAATCCATCCTGTTTAAAAAAGCATGGGTTTGAACAAGATCCGAATCAAATTTTTTATATTCCTCATAATAAAGGGAACCGGTTTGCCATATTAACTGCACTTCCTTCTCTTTAAATAAGGGTTGAAAAGCCTCTATTAATTGGTTCACCCTTCTGGCTCCAAGACTTCCGCCTAATACCAGTATGGTCTTCCTGTTTCCCTTCAGCTTAAAAAAGCTTTGTGTCTCAATCCTCTTTTCCGAAATACCAAGAATATCCTGTCGTACCGGATTTCCAGTTTTTTTGATCTTTCCTGCAGGAAAAAACCGCTCCAGATCGTCATAAGCAGTACAAATAACAGTAGCATGTTTTCCCAACAACCTGTTTGTGATGCCGGGAAGCGAATTTTGCTCCTGAATAAGGGTAGGAATATGCTTGGAATTTGCAACTTTCAGTAAAGGTCCACTTGCAAATCCACCTGTTCCTATTACAACATCCGGTTTAAAATTCTTAATTATTTTATTGGATCTCCAAAGGCTGCTTACCAATTTTAATGGAAAACTCAGATTTTTTAAACTTAACTTTCGCTCAATTCCTGTGATCCATAATCCTTCAATCTTATAACCCGCTTGTGGAACTTTTTCCATTTCCATGCGGCCCTTTGCTCCCACAAAGAGAATCTCTGCACTTGGAAACCTTCGCATGATCTCATCGGCAATGGCGATGGCAGGATAGATATGACCTCCTGTACCGCCTCCTGAAATTATTACTTTCAATTGCCTGTTCATATCGCTTCACTTAAAATATCCAGTGGATTTTCATCTTCCTTTTTCCTTTCTTCTGAAAGTTTTTGCTCTTCTCTTTTTGCGCTAACACTCAGCACAATTCCAAGGGCAAGGCAGGTCATCCAAATAGAAGTTCCCCCGCTGCTTACCATTGGTAAGGTTTGTCCGGTAACCGGAAATAGTTCTACGGCCACTGCCATATTAACCATCGCCTGAAAAACAATGGGTATTCCTACCCCCATTACCAGCAATTTTCCAAAAACACTATTGGCCTTTGTAGCCACAATCACAATTCTGAATAACAACATTAAATATGCAAGCATCACTCCAAACCCACCAATTAATCCCATTTCTTCCACTATAATGGCGAAAATAAAATCTGAAGACGACTGAGGCAGGAAGTTCCGCTGAATGCTTTTTCCAATTCCTGCTCCGGCGATGCCTCCCCGCGCAATTGCGATCTTGGCTTTCTCTATTTGATAATCGGCTTCTGTATCTTCATCATTTGAAAAATTTTCGATTCTGCTGGTCCAGGTATCTACCCTGTTTGGAAGCAATCCAGGAAATGCTTTCGCCGTCAACACGAAAATGCTGAGCAACAATAACCCGGCTCCAACAATAATACCTATGTATTTCAAGGGATATCCTCCTAAAAACACCAATACGATCACCATTGTAAAAATGATAGCGGTTGTGGAAAAATTAGCAGGTAAGATCAAAGCCAGCACCACAAAAACCGGCATCCATAAAGGCAGCAGGGTTTCGGTAAACGTGACGGTTTTATCCTTTATCCTTGTTAAATACCTTGCCACATAGGTCATTAACACAACAGACGCCAGGGTGGACGACTGAAAAGTGACACCTACAACAGGGATCTGTATCCATCGACTGGCATTAGAACCTTCTATAGTGGTTCCCTGGGCAATGGTATAAATAAGCAAAATAATTACTACAGGAAGCAGCAATATAGCCAAGCCCTTAAAATAATGATAAGGGATTTTATGTACCGCGAATAACAGGCAAAACCCGAGCAATAAATGGAAAAAATGAACTACCAGGTAATTGAAGGTGCTTCCATCTCCATATAAATAGGCAATATTACTACTTGAACTATACACCGGCAGAAATGAAAATATTGCCAACAATGCGGTGGTAGCCCAAATAACTTTATCTCCTTTAATATTTGCAAAGATGTTGTTCATTCGTATCCTTTAAACGGTTTTTTTATATAAAATCAACTATAAATTTCTTACTGCATCTTTAAACTGACGCCCACGGTCCTCGTAATTCTCAAAAAGATCAAAACTGGCACAAGCCGGGGATAATAAAACCATATTTCCCTTTTCACCTAACTTGTATGCTATTTTAATTGCTTCTTCCATAGACTGTGTTTCTACCATAATATCAACACAATTCCCAAAGGCTTCAAAAATTCTTGAATTATCTACTCCAAGACAAATAATGGCTTTCACCTTTTCATTTACCAGCGGCAACAATTCGGCATAATTATTTCCTTTATCTACACCACCCACGATCCAGATAGTTTCAGATTCCATGCTCTCCAGTGCATAATACGTTGCATTGATATTGGTTGCCTTTGAATCATTTATATAAAGCACATTGTTTATTTTAAGCACTTTCTCCAATCTGTGTTCCACCGCCTGAAAACCTTCCATGCTGGCACGGATGGTTTCTTTGCGGATCCTTAATAAATTTGCTACTGTAGAAGCAGCCATCGCATTTTTGGTGTTGTGTTTCCCTTCAAGTGCTATTGATGATGTTGGCATAATAAATTGGTTGTTTAGGGTATTTATTTTAATGTTATTATCTTCTAAATAAGCTCCTTTTTCCAGTTTTTTCTGAAGTGAAAAAGGCAGTTTTTGAGCTCTTACCGGATGGGTCTTCATCCATTCTGAAATTATTGTATCATCTGCATCGTAAATAAAAAAATCCTCTTTAGTTTGATTTTTTGTGATTCTAAATTTTGATGCGACATATTCATCAAGATTGTAATTATACCGGTCCAGGTGATCTGGGGTAATATTGGTTAAAACAGCGATATGTGGTTTAAAATCCACGATCCCGTCCAGCTGAAAACTGCTTAATTCCAGCACATACCAGTCGAAGTTCTCTTCTGCCACCTGTTTTGCAAAACTATCTCCCACATTTCCGGCTATTCCCGCAGAGATCCTGGCATTTTTCAGGATGTGATGTATCCATTTTGTAGTGGTGGTTTTCCCGTTGCTTCCTGTAATTGCAATGATCTTTGCATCGGTAAATTTTGAGGCAAATTCAATTTCCGAAACCACCGGAATACCTTTTGAAACCAGTTTCTTTACTATCGTTGCAGAATCGGGAATTCCGGGGCTTTTCATAACGATATCTGCATCCAGGAGTTTGGATTCCATATGTCCTCCTTCTTCCCACTCCACTTCTATTCCGTCAAGGACAGCTTTGTATTTTTCCTTTATTTTTCCAAAATCCGATACAAACACCTCAAAACCTTCTTTTTTAGCCAAAATAGCAGTTCCAGCCCCGCTTTCACCGGCACCCAGAATTGCTATTTTTTGTTTTGTGTTCATTTTTAGTTTTATATTTTGATATTCGTATTATTTTTTAGCCACGAATACACGAATAATTTTTAATGTCTTTTTTCTTGACTCCTTTCCTATCTTGATTTTTAGCGCAAAAGCCGCCACAAAAAAGTCTATTTTCTATTTTCTATTCTCTATTCTCTATTTTCTCAAATCTCAAACCTAACATTTAACACTACCTCAACTTCAAAGTCACTACAGTTACAATTGCGAGGAAAATTCCAACGATCCAGAATCGGACTACGATCTTGCTTTCATGATATCCCTGCTTTTGATAATGATGATGAATTGGAGCCATTAGAAATATGCGTCTTCCTACCCCGTATTTTCGTTTAGTGACTTTAAACCACATTACCTGCAATACCACAGAAAGGTTTTCTACCAGAAAAATTCCGCAGAGAATTGGGATGAGTAATTCCTTTCTGGTAGCTATTGCCAATACAGCGATAATTCCGCCTATTGTCAAACTACCGGTATCCCCCATAAAAACCTGGGCCGGATAGGTGTTATACCAAAGAAAACCAACCAGTGCGCCTGCAAAAGCGGTAATAAAAATTGTCATTTCCCCGGAACGAGGGATATACATAATATTGAGATAGTCTGAAAATATGATGTTTCCCGAAACCCAGGCAAAAATTCCCAGGGTGAGTGCTATAATGGCCGAAGAGCCGGCGGCAAGGCCATCGATTCCATCGGTAAGGTTTGCACCGTTTGAAACTGCAGTCACAATAAAGATCACGATAGGAATAAAAATAAGCCAGGCATAATTTTTAAGGGCCGGATCTATCCAGGTAATCAGGCTGGCATAATCAAACTCGTTATTCTTCACAAACGGAATGGTAGTAGTTGTACTCTTTTCCTCTTTTCCTACAGAAACCACCTCATCTTCTAGAAGTATCTGATTTGTAAAAGCAGGTCTATTGGTTTCCTCCTTCACCGTAATACCAGGATGAAAATACATAGTACCCCCCACAATAAGCCCTAAGCCTATTTGACCAATCACCTTAAATACCCCTTTCAGTCCTTCTTTATCTTTTTTAAATGTTTTAATATAATCGTCTATAAATCCTATCGTTCCCATCCAAAGAGTGGTAATTATAAGAAGGATCACATAAATATTTTCCAGTTTCGCGAATAGTAATACCGGGATAAGGGTTGAAATAATTATAATAATTCCACCCATAGTTGGCGTTCCGGCCTTTTCACTTTGCCCCTTCAAACCAAGTTCTCTAACGCTTTCCCCTACCTGCTTCTTCAGTAGATAATTAATGATCTTTTTTCCAAAAATGGTAGAGATTGCAAGGGATAAAATAATGGCCATGGCAGATCTGAAGGAAATAAATCCAAACAAACCAGCCCCGGGGAGGTTATAATTCTTATCTAAAAAATCAAATAAATAGTATAACATATCTTCTATCAAGAATCCATTTTACAGGATCTTATTTATTTTTCAAGCTGGCTTAAAAAGCCGGTCACTATTTTTAAATCGTCAAAATCGCTTCGTACTCCATGGATCTCCTGGTAGGTTTCATGTCCTTTTCCGGCTATGAGTATAATATCATTTGGCTTTGCCAGTTGACAAGCCGTTTTAATAGCCTGTTTTCTGTTTACAACAGTCATGGTTTTTTTAAAATTCTGAGGTTCAACCCCTGCTTCCACTTCTTCCAGGATCTTCTCAGGATCTTCAGTCCTCGGATTGTCACTGGTAAAAATTACCCGGGTGCTTAACTCTGAGGCGATATTTCCCATAATGGGCCTTTTTGTCTTGTCCCTGTCTCCGCCACAACCTACCACCGTGATCAATTCCTCGTTTTTTGTTCGGATCGAATTTATGGTTTCCAATACATTTTTAAGAGCATCGGGGGTATGAGCGTAATCTACTATTGCAGTGATCTTTTTTTTGGAGATCACGTATTGAAACCTTCCGCTTACCGAATTTAATTCACTTATAAGCCGAAGATTTTCCTGTGTTTCCAAACCTAAGAGTTCCCCTGCGGCATAAATGGCTAAAATGTTATAGGCATTAAAATTCCCTATAAGTTTTGACCATAGATCGTGACCATCCACCTTCAGCAATAAACCGCTAAATTGATTTTCCAGGATCTGTGCGTTGTAATCGGCATAGGATTTCAGGGCGTAAGTATATTTCTTAGCTTTTGTATTCTGAAGCATTACCTCCCCGTTTTTATCATCTACATTAACCAATGCAAAAGCAGAAGCCGGAAGCTGATCAAAAAAGGATTTTTTAACATCTCTGTATTCCGCGAAAGTCTTATGATAGTCCAAATGATCATGGGAAAGATTGGTGAAGATTCCGCCAGCAAACTGTAATCCGGTAGTTCTTTCCTGGGCAATTCCATGAGAACTGACTTCCATAAAACAGAATTCAACACCCTCTTCATTCATTTTCTTTAAATAAGAATTTATGCTAAGTGAATCGGGAGTGGTATGCGTTGCAGGGTATCTGGCTTCCGCTATTTTAATATCAACAGTAGAAAGCAATCCTACTCTATAGCCTGCTTTTGTAAACAAATGATATAATAAAGTAGCGATGGTAGTTTTTCCATTGGTACCGGTTATTCCTACCAGTTTCAAATTCTCGGAAGGGTTGTCATAATAATTGGCAGCCATAAACGCCAGTGCTTTTTGGGAATTTTTAACCTGAACATAGGTGATCCCATTCACAATATCCTTTGGCAACACTTCACAAATAATAGCTAAAGCCCCCTGGTTAACCGCCTTGGAAATAAATTCATGCCCATCTGAAAGAGTTCCTCTCACGGCCACAAAAACATCATTGAATTCCACTTTTCGGGAATCAAACTGGATCGCATTAATGTGAACTGAAGTTTGTCCAACAACAGCTTCCATTGAAACCTTATATAATATGTCTTTTAATACTTTCAACTTAAACTAAGTGCTACTTTTTGATTATTCCTGATTTTTTCTCCCGGAGAAACCGACTGTTTTTTAACATTCCCGTCCCCTTTTATTTCCACCTGTAGGCCAAGGTTTTCCAATAGAGAAATTGCATCCATAACCGGCATTCCTATAACATTTGGCATCAGTTGCTTTTCTTCCCTGGACGCTGCAAAATATTTCTCAAAATCTTCGGAAATATCGGCGTGATTAATTTCAAGGGATTCCAGTTCATCCTCTACAGGAGTATCTGTATAAATTTTTTGAGCGATTCTTTTGAAAACAGGTCCGCTAACGTCTGCGCCATAATACCCAATACTGTTCTTAGGCTTATGGATAATTACGATACTGGTATACTTTGGATTTTCAGCAGGAAAGTATCCAACAAACGAAGAAATATAACGCCTGTTCGAGGCCCAGTCATCCATCCAATATTCGGTTTGTGCAGTTCCGGTTTTACCGGCCATTGAAAAATTTGGGGAATACAAACTTTTTGCAGTACCGTGTTCAACCACATTTTTAAGCAATGCCTGCACCTTATCGATAGTTTCCTTAGAGCAAATTGCAGGATTGATAATTTCCAGGTCATTCCGAACAATAGTTTTATCCCATTCCTTGATCTCTTTGATAAACCGAGGTTTTACCATTACGCCGTCATTTGCAATGGCATTATAAAATGTGAGGGTTTGCAATGGAGTGATTTGTATACTTCCATATCCGTAAGCCATCCAGGGTAGGGAAATCGCCGACCAGGTTTTATCTCCAGGACTTGGTATATATGGAGTTCCTTCTCCTTTTATAGAAATTCCAAGTTTCTGGTTAAGATTCATCCTGTTAAGACCGTCTATGAATTTTTGAGGATTGTCCTTATAATTTTCATAGATAAGTTTTACGATCCCTACGTTGGAAGAGACTTCAAACGCCTTTGCCGCCGTAATCTTTCCATATCCACCATGTTTTGAATCCCTAACTTTACTTCTTCTTATAGTCATGATCCCATTTTCTGTATCTACCACGGTACTGGTATCAATCACTTTATCTTCCAGGGCAACCACCATCGCCATCAATTTAAATGTGGAACCAGGCTCATGGGTTTCCCCTACTGCATAATTCAGTTTTTCAAAATAAGTACCCTTAGAGGTTCTTCCCAAATTCGAAATAGCCTTGATCTCTCCGGTTTTGGTTTCCATAACCACCACAGTTCCATGATCTGCCTCATATTTTTCCAACTGTGCCAACAACGCATGATGCGCTATATCCTGAATATTAACGTCTATGGTAGAAATAACATCATACCCATCTTTGGGCTCTACTTCATTGTTATCACTGATAGGTTTCCACTGGCCTTTGGCAATCTTTTGCTTAAGCCGGTGTCCGTCTGTTCCCTGTAAAAAAGGACTAAATGCCCCTTCCAGTCCCACCCGGGTGGAATATCCCTGTTCATCTTTTCTGTCATAACCAACGGTTCGGGCTGCCATTCCTCCTAAAGGATGCTCCCTAACTGTTCGTTGCTCTGTAATCATTCCTCCCTTATAAGTTCCCAAATTGAACATTGGAAAACTCTTTACTTTCAAATATTCTGAATAGCCTAAACCTTTGGCAATAAACAGGTACCTATGCTTATTAACCCTTGCCGCACGTAAGGTTTGCGACCAATGAGATGGAGTTTTACCCAACATCGCTGCTAAACTTTTGGAAAGTGCTCCTATATTTTCTTCGAAATTTTTATCGGAAACAGTAACTGCATCAAAACGGATATCATACTTGGGAATAGAGGTTGCCATTAGATTCCCGTTCACATCGTAAAGATTTCCCCTGTTGGCAGGAATGGTGAAATTTCTGAAGGTTCGGTCCTCTGCGAGCTGATTGTATTTATCACCTTCCACAAACTGAATATTTAGCAACTGGATAGCTATAGCAACTGCAAATATAAAAATGCAGCCTGCTACAAAATACAATCGGTTTAATATGTGTTTTTCAGTTGTTGCCACAGCTAGTCTTCTGTTATTTTAATCTTTATCTTGTATGGAGGCGTTTCTGAAGGTTTCACTCCTCTGTTCGCCATTTTGGCGGTAAGTGTGGATTCCATCTTGAGTTTCATCAATTCTGATCTCTTTTCAACAAACTCACTGCGCAACTCCCGCACTTCATTATTTAACTTTGCAATAGAATGCACTTTCCGTTCTGCACTATGAGAAAAGGCGATCATTACGATTGCCAAAAAAGTGCAGAAAACTATAAACCGCCAGTTCTTAAAAGCATCATTGCTAATAAGAAAATTCGCTTTTAATACCCCGTAGATTCCTTTTTTCATTTCCTTTTAATTCTTGTTCAGAAAAAAATCCAATCGACAATTTAAGCTTACAGCTTTTTGGCTATTCGAAGTTTAGCACTTCTCGCCCTGCTGTTTCTGTATATCTCTTCAGAAGTGGGAACTATAAGCCCTCCTACTTTTTTAAATGGAACTGATATATTTCCGAAGAAATCCTTTTCCGGTTCGCCTTCAAAAAGGCCACTTCTTATATATCGTTTCACCAACCTGTCTTCCAAAGAATGATAGGAAATAAGGCTTAACCTTCCGCCTTTTTTTATAAGGTCCTCCGTTTGCGATAAAAACTCTTTTAAGGCTTCAATTTCCTGATTGACCTCAATCCTGATAGCCTGATATATTTGAGCAAGTATTTTATGTTCCTTCTCCTTGAATAATAAAGGCCGAAGTATTTCATTTAAACGTTCACTGCTTTCTATAGGAGCTTCTGCTCTTGCTTTTACTATTTCTGCTGCCAGTCTCGGAGCGTTCCGCAAATCGGCATACTCATAAAACAGCTTCTTTAAATGTTCCTCATCATAATCATTGATCACCTCATAAGCACTCAGGCTGCTTTTTTGATTCATCCTCATATCCAGCTTAGCCTCAAAACGGGTAGAAAAACCGCGTTCTGCAACATTGAACTGATGCGAGGAAACCCCGAAATCACCTAAAATTCCATCGACTTCCTTCACTCCGTAAAATCTCAAAAACCGTTTTATGAATCTGAAGTTTTCATTTATAAGCGTAAACCTGGGATCATCAATTTTATTTTCCAGCGCATCCAAATCCTGATCGAAGGCGTATAGTTTTCCCTTTTCGCCCAACCTGCTAAGAATCAATTTAGAATGGCCACCACCACCAAAGGTGACATCCACATAAACACCATCCGGTTTTATGTTTAGCCCATCTACAGACTCCTCAAGTAATACGGGGTTATGATATTCCATCTGATTCCTCATTTCCCATGACGTCCTCGGCGAGATCGGCAAAATCATCGGCCGCAGCGTCAATGGCATTTTCATATTTATCTTTATCCCAAATCTCAATAATATTGATTGCCGAAGACAAAACAATCTCCTTGTCAATTTTAGCAAAACTCACAAGGTCCTTTGGGATCAACAATCTTCCATTAGCATCAACTTCCACGGTTTTTACACCTGCAGTAAACCTCCGGATAAAATCATTATTTTTCTTTTTGAAACGGTTCAACCCATTCACTTTTTGCATAAGTTTATTCCACTCCTCCATTGGATAGAGCTCCAGACACGGCTGAAAAACAGAGCGTTTCAACACAAAACCATCCTTCAAAAGCGGGGACAATTGCTTTTTTAATGCGGAAGGAACCATCATCCGGCCCTTAGCATCAACTTTACATTCGTATGTCCCTATCAGGTTTACCACTTCAATTCTTTAAGTATCAAATATATTGAAATTATTACCACTTTCTACCACTTTTTACCACTTTGTTGATAAGTTTCTCCACCTACTTGACTGAAACACTACTAAATAGCGCTAGTTCATTAGATTTCAGCACCTTGGTTTCTGCGGAAGAAAATTTGACTTTTTTTCAATAATATATCCTGTTTTCAGTATAAAAGCTTTGGCTGCAGGAAGAATGGAATATGTAAAAAATGATTATACTTGTGCTTAAATCGCTATATTTGCGATTGCAAAACCGCAAAGGGCATAAATGGAAAATAATTTACAAAAAGAAGGAAAGTTCACATACCTTGAAAAAGGGGAAGGCCCTCCAATAGTTATCTTACATGGACTCATGGGCGGATTGAGTAATTTTGACGGAGTAGTAGATTACTTTCCTAAAAAAGGATATAAAGTTATCATCCCGGAATTACCATTATACAGTATGACGCTTCTTCAAACCAGTGTTCAGACATTTGCAAAATATCTTAAAGATTTTTTGAAGTTTAAAGGATATAAGGATGTTATTTTGCTTGGTAATTCCCTTGGCGGACACATCGCATTACTTGGAACCAAAATGTACCCGGAACTTATAAAAGGATTGGTGATAACAGGAAGCTCCGGCTTATATGAAAATGCAATGGGCGAAAGCTATCCTCGCCGCGGAGACTACGAGTTTATCAAGAAAAAAGCTCAGAATGTCTTTTTTGATCCCGCAACTGCAACCAAGGAAATTGTTGATGAAGTATATGTTACGGTAAGCGACCGCAACAAATTAATCAAAACCCTTGCTATAGCCAAAAGCGCGATTCGCCATAATATGGCAAAGGACCTGCCAAAAATGAAAACCCCTACCTGCATCATTTGGGGTAAAAATGACAATGTTACACCTCCCGAAGTCGCTCAGGATTTTGATAAATTATTACCGGATTCCGATCTTTACTGGATCGACAAATGCGGGCATGCCGCAATGATGGAACACCCTGATCATTTCAACGAATTACTTTACAACTGGTTGCAAAAAAGAGGGTTCTAAGACTTTACAAAATGAAAATAAAATCCTCTGAATTTGTTATAAGCAACAGCGAAGTAAGCAAATGTCCAGACAGCAAACTTCCCGAATATGCCTTTATTGGCCGAAGCAACGTAGGGAAATCCTCCCTAATCAACATGCTTACGGCGCGTAAAAGTTTGGCAAAAACATCAGGTAGACCAGGGAAAACTCAACTGATAAATCATTTTTTGATAAATGGAGATTGGCATTTGGTGGATCTTCCCGGATACGGGTATGCACGGGTTTCCAAATCCATAAAAAACACTTTTCAAAAATTTATAACTGCTTATTTTGAAAAAAGGGAACAAATGCTCTGTGCGTTTGTTTTAATAGACAGCAGGCATAATGCTCAGCCAATAGATCTGGAATTCATGCAATGGCTTGGAGAACATTCTATCCCCTTTTGCATCATATTCACCAAAGCAGATAAACTTAAACCAAAAGCTTTGGAACGCAATATAGAAGCCTACAAAAACAAAATGCTGGAGTTCTGGGAGGAAATGCCAAAGCATTTTATTACTTCAGCAGAAAGCGCTGCAGGTAGAGATGAAGTTCTTGAATACATCGAAAACCTCAACAATCAATTCATAAAGTAGTTTCCACTATTACTCTTTCTTCGAAATAATTCGCAGGATTAAGAAAATCAAGTCAAAATCATTTATTTTGACTCTTCCCATTTACATCAATGAGGAATGATCTTTTTGAAATTCAGAAAACAAAAAAACTGTCGGAAATTATCTTTCCGACAGTTTTTTTTGTAATAATAAAATCAAGCTTGTTAAAACCTATAATGCAGCAACGTGTTTTGCAAGTTTAGATTTAAGGTTAGAAGCCTTATTATCATGGATAATGTTCTTCTTAGCCAATTTATCGATCATAGATACAACAGAAGGATAAAGAGTTTCAGCCTCTTTCTTATCGGCCTCACGCAATTTTTTGATCGCGTTTCTGGTTGTTTTATGTTGGTAGCGGTTACGTAGACGTTTTACGTCATTACTACGGATTCTTTTTAACGCTGACTTATGATTTGCCATTACAAATAATTTAATTAAATTTTTTAAAGTAGTCCGTAGGGGAATCGAACCCCTGTTACATGGATGAAAACCATGCGTCCTAACCCCTAGACGAACGGACCATTATCGTTACAAAAAGGAGCCTGCCTTTCGGCAGACACACTTGCCTCTCAACAAGCTGTTGCAATCTAAAATTGCTATCGTAGTCCGTAGGGGAATCGAACCCCTGTTACCAGGATGAAAACCTGGCGTCCTAACCCCTAGACGAACGGACCATTTTTTCTCTAATGCGGATGCAAAAATACAACTATTTTTTAATGCCGCAAATGTTGATCTATCTTTTTCTGAAAAAAATGCAAAATAGATAAAACCTCACTTTTCTGAACCATAGCAGAATATTTCAAAACAACTTTAAACACCTAATTATTAGCCTTTCGGGTGCTCCAGAAACAAATACACTTAATTTACAGTCGATTTAGTTTTTTTCAATGAAGCTGAAAAATCCTGAAAACCACTAAAGCAAATCAAAAACCTCGGGGGATACAATACGCTTTCAGGAAAAAACAACCCTGATTTCTTCATTAACTTTAATAAGCCTTTGCAAAAAGGACTCTTTGAGAGGAAGGATTTCCCGTTAGGATGCATTTCCCATCTTCCATTTTACCATCTATTGGAATAAGCCTTATGGTAGCTTTTGTTTTATCTTTAATCTTCAATTCGGTTTCTGAAGTCCCATCCCAATGCGCAGAGATAAATCCACCTTTGGTTTCCAGTACCTCTTTAAATTCCTCAAAATTTTCAACTTCGGTAATATGAGAATCCCTGTAACTCTTTGCTCTCTCAAACAGGTTTTCCTGGATCTCCACCATTAAACCCTTCACTTTCTCCACAACCATATCCTGAGGAACGACTTCTTTGCTTAAGGTATCTCTTCTGGCGAGTTCTATGCTGCCCTTTTCCAAATCCTTAGGGCCTATTGCAATTCTTACCGGAACACCCTGTAATTCATACTGTGCGAATTTCCAGCCTGGTTTATAAGTATCCCGATTATCAAATTTAACCGAGATCCCCGCTTCTCTAAGTTTTGCGGCCATTTCATTTGCAACAACCGAAATTTGCTCCAACTGCTCTTCCCCTTTATAAATGGGAACTATAACCACCTGGATAGGAGCTAAATTAGGAGGCAAAACCAACCCTTGGTCATCACTATGCGTCATGATAAGAGCACCAATCAGTCTGGTTGAAACACCCCAGGAAGTAGCCCATACGTATTCCTGCTTCCCTTCTTTTGAGGTGAATTTTACATCAAAGGCTTTTGCGAAATTCTGACCCAAGAAATGGGATGTTCCGGCCTGTAGCGCTTTTCCATCCTGCATAAGTGCTTCTATACAATAAGTTTCCAAAGCCCCTGCAAAGCGTTCATTTTCTGATTTTGTTCCTTTTATAACCGGGATTGCCATAAAATTCTCAACAAATTCAGCATAAATATCATTCATTTGTTCAGCTTCGGCTATAGCTTCCGCCTTGGTCTCATGCGCGGTATGTCCCTCCTGCCATAAAAATTCAGCAGTTCTTAAAAATAATCTTGTACGCATCTCCCAGCGAACAACATTTGCCCATTGGTTGATGAGAATTGGTAAATCTCTGTAGGACTGAACCCAACCTTTATAGGTATTCCATATAATCGCTTCAGAAGTTGGCCTAACAATTAGCTCTTCCTCCAGCTTTGCTTCCGGATCAACGATGAGTTTGGATGGGTTATCGGGATCTGTTTTTAGCCTGTAATGAGTTACTACTGCACATTCCTTGGCAAATCCTTCTGCATTTTTTTCTTCAGCTTCAAAAAGACTCTTGGGAACAAAAAGAGGGAAATAGGCATTTTGGTGCCCTGTTGCCTTAAACATTCGGTCTAATTCAGCCTGCATTTTCTCCCAGATGGCGTATCCGTAGGGTTTTATTACCATACATCCACGTACAGCCGAATTCTCAGCCAAATCTGCTGTTACTACTAATTCATTATACCATCGGGAATAGTCTTCCTTGCGGGTAGTTAATTTCTTACTCATATTCTATATATTGGCATAAATATTGCGACTTTTAACAATGTTGTGCCTATGTTAAAGGTGCAACTAGTTAGCGCAAAACTAACTATTTTTGTAATGTTCAACAATAAAAAACACAGCTAATGAAACTTTCTAATATTATTTTAAAGAAGATACATTTTTTCATGGCTCCTGTGTCTTTCCTTTTGTTGGCATCTTGCGGCTCCTACGAATATTCCGGCTATGAGAGTGACGGAATTTATGGAGAGACCAATCGCGTCTATCAGGAGCGGGAACAATATGCAACCCAAGACAGCAACAGTAGTTACTACAAAAATTTATTTTCAGAAGAAGCTGCACTTTATGGCGAAGTTTTATCTGAAGGTGCCATATTTACAGATGTTGAAGGATATAGCTCAACCGGAGACTATGATCCTTCTAATACAGATCAATTCAGCTACCAGGGTGGAAATGCTCCCTGGGGAGAGGATCCAGACCAATACACAATCAATTTTTATAATTCAGGATTTTATGGCGGTTTTTACAATCCCTATTGGGGAGGTGGGATTTACGCGTTTGATCCATATTGGGGTCCTGCCTATTATGGTCCCGGATTTTATGGCCCAGGATACTGGGGTCCATGGGGCATAGGAAGCAGAGGTTTCTTCCCTCATCATTACGGATATGGATTCGGTTTCGCTGTTCATCCATTTATTTATGGAGGATATGGTTATTTTAATCCCTATAATTTTCACGGTTACAGATATAATAATTACAGGAATAATATTGCCTATAACACTGGTAGAAGAAATTCTGTTTCTAACTTCAGAAATTCCAGGGTAGAGAATTTAAGAAATGCGACCTCTTTAGGTGACAGGGGAAGAAGCTCAAGTTATTCCAGAAGTATTCGGAATTTGAGAAATTCAAACGATGATTATGGTGTTTCCAGAAGAACTTATTCCAGAGAATATCAAACCAGATCCAATACCAATAGTCCCTATAGCACAAATCGTTCACGGACAATCAACAGATCATCCCGAGATAGCGGAACTTATTCCAGGTCTTCAAATACCAACAGAAGTTCCGGTACAGTAAGAAGATCTACTCCAACCAGAAGTTCCGGAACAGTTAGAAGTTCCAGCAATACCAGTAGAAGCTCTGGCACTACCAGATCATCTTCAGGAGGAAGTTCCAACAGAGGAAGGGGAAATTAAAATAAGATTTAAAAGCAACTTATCATTTTATAAAACATCTAGGAGAATTAAATTTTCCGAACAGGAAAATGATTATATAAATGTTACATAAGTCCGCTAAAACAAGATTATAAACAGATGAAAAAGATATATACCTTAGTCATAGCCTTAATGGTTATGACTTTTTCACAAGCACAGGATATCACTGACGCGGTACGATATTCTTCTGAAGAACTTACGGGAACCGCAAGATTTAGAGCGATGAGTGGTGCTTTTGGAGCATTAGGCGGCGACCTTTCAGCACTTGATATAAATCCAGCAGGATCGGCGGTTTTTTTGAACAGTTTCGCTACAGTCACCCTCAATTACAATCAGCGAAATAACGATACCCGATATTTTAACGGAATCACTTCCAATGAATATTCAGAGATCAATTTTGACCAGGCAGGCGCTGTTTTGGTTTTCAACAGCAGGGATCCTGAAAATAAGTGGGGGAAATTCACTTTAGGAGTTAACTATGCTCAAACCAATAATTTTGATGATAATTACGTTGCTCTTGGAACAAGCTCCACCTCAATTGACCAATACTTTTTAGGGTATGCAGATGGAATTCCACTGGAATTTCTTGAAACCCTGGAAAATGAAACCATAACCGATCTTTATCGATTTTTGGGTGAAGACCAGGGATTTGGCGCACAACAGGCATTCCTGGGATATCAGGGTTTTATCCTAAATCCTGTTTCCAACGACTTAGATAACACCACATATTCTTCAGCACTGGGATCTGGCAGTTTTAATCAGGAATATACGCTTGCTTCCACAGGGCTAAACGGAAAATTCTCTTTTAACTTCGCTTCAGAATTCAATGATTTCCTCTATTTAGGAGTCAATTTAAATTCCCACTTTTTAAATTACGATAGAGGAACACGACTTTTTGAAACAAACAATAACCCCGGAAGCGAAACGAATGAAGTTATTTTTACGAATAATTTAAGCACCACTGGAAATGGATTTTCTTTCCAGCTGGGAAGCATTGCTAAATTAAATGAAACTTTCAGGGTAGGTCTTTCTTATGAATCCCCAACCTGGTTAACAATTTCTGAACAAACCACTCAACGTTTGGAAACCTTTAGCAATGAATTCAATGAAAGCGTTATAGTAAATCCTAATGTGATAAATATATATCCTGATTATAAATTAAAAACCCCGGGAAAATTAACCGGAAGTTTAGCGGTTTTATTCGGTACAACCGGGCTTATTAGTTTCGATTATTCCTATAAGGACTATTCCAGCACAGAATTACGTCCAACCGGCGATCCGGAATTCATGTTTCAAAACAATTTGATATCTAATGAATTAAAGGCCGCATCAACTTATAGAATTGGTGGAGAATACAGATTGGAGAACTGGAGCTTAAGAGGTGGCTACCGTTTTGAAGAAAGCCCTTATGAAAATGAAACAACCCTTGGCGATTTAAATGGTTATTCCCTTGGTTTAGGGTATAATTTTGGAAATATTAAACTAGACCTGGCTTATGATAATTCTTCAAGAACAGATAATCCTCAACTATATCAGGTAGGTTTAACCAATTCTGCGAATATTGAAAGGGATTTTTCCAGTGTCATTCTTTCCTTAAGCTTTGGGATTTAGAAAAATAAAATGTCCGGATTTTTATGAAGTCCGGACGTTTATCTTATTAAGCTGAAATTTCCGCTATATTCTCGAATTGCACCGGAATTTGGATCCTTATATTCAATTAGAAACCAATAATCATCTGCTGCCATTGCTTTCCCGTTAAAATTTCCATCCCAACCTCCGGAAGAAGGGTTTAGCTGTTTTAATAATTTTCCAAAACGGTCAAAAATAAACACTTTAGAAATGGAATTACCGGCATCATTTACAACATTCCAGGTATCGTTAAATCCATCAGAATTTGGAGTGAAAAACCGTGGGTATCCAATAAGCCGGAATTGCTGAGAAGTGGCATTCCCACACCCATTGATCTCCCGTGCGGTAATTGTATGATTTCCGGGAGCAACATTATTAAATTCAGAATCGGTTTGCCAGGATCCATTATCGAGCTGATATTCATAAGTAGTCTCATCTCCACCTCCACTAATAGCATTTCCGGTAACTGTAAAACCATTTTCAAAATCGTTCCCCTCAATTTGAACTAAAACTTCCAGGGGAGGTGAAAATAATTTTAATTCTGTTGAAAACTCTGCGGTACAACCCGTTACCAGATCAGTGATTTTTACCAAAATATTTTGTTCTGAAGGTAGCTGATCAATTCTATAAATAGCATTTTGAATTCCATCCCCATCAGGATCATTAAAAGGAGTCCATTCGTAAGAATAATTGGAACCCAAATCTTCCCCAATTGTTATTGAACCTGCCAGGTTTCCATTAAGATCAATACATACAGCAGTTATTTCCTCTATGCTAATTGGAATAGGAGCATCAATTTGAAGCCTGAATTCTACCGGAAGGGAGGTGCATCCGGATCTTGAACTGGTAATGGTTGCAATGATTTTTTGCTCATCTTCACCTTCAAAAGCATTAGGAGCAGAAATTGGTGAGCCACTTTCAAAATTGGCCTGAGATGCATAAAAGTTAAGTAAGAAATTCTCTCCAGTATTTAGGTAAATTTCAAGTAATTCATCCCTAACAGAATTCAAATTAAAAAATGCTGCATTTTCACCATCACAAATTTGTAAATCATTTGGAGTTGAAGCAACCGGCAAATCGAAAAATTCGATCAAAACTTCATCCTCCAGTTCTGTACCCGTATTTTCATTGATGGTTATCACCTTATACAAACCTGTTTCGGTTACGGTATAAGTATCCTGAGATTCATTTGGAATTAATTTGAAATCGCCCAAAATACCATCAAAAACATACCATTCATAACGATTGGCGATCACATTTTCAGCAATCAGCTCAACCGCTTCATTTTCACAAACTTTTTGATCGTCACCCAAAATATTGACAATAGAGCAATCAGTTTTCCCGGCGGAAGGATCGGAAGTATTGGTTTGTTGCAAACTTATATACCCCGCAGCTTCTGAAAAATTGGTTATTAAAACCACATAAATCTCTCCTCTTGAAGCATTATTAATGGAAAAATTTTCGACCGCAGAGGGTAAAAAACTACAACCTATAGTATTTTGGGCTGTTAATGAATTATTTCCACAAAATGCTTCATCCTCCTGAAACGGACCCCATGCGATAAAATCTACATCTAATAGGCCTCCGAAGCCATCGGGATTTACTGTTTGACGTATTTGGAAATCCAGGTTACCGGGTTCTTCAATTTGCAAATAAAACCAGGCTGGATACGGTTGAGTTTCGAGGCAGCCGTAATCTGGACCACTTTCTGCCCTGGCAACATTTCCATTTATCCTGCTTGAGTTTTGAAAAACAAATTCTGTAGTTCCGGCGCAAAATGGCTGAATACTTCCGCACCGATCCCCCTGAGAAAAAGAAATCCCGGTACCCGATAAAAAACAGGCCATAGCGATAAAGAGAAAGCGGAAGTTTTTCATAAAATATAAAGATGCAAATTAAGGAATTCAGGGCAATTTCAAGTATCCCGAATTACGTAATATTTGCTCATAACAGTATTAAATACCTATCTTTGCAAGCCATTGAAAAAGAATACGACTACAAAACAAATAAGTCCTATGAAGATAGATAAAATAGACGACGCCTTAGATGATGTTGGCGATGCTTTTATAAGTGCAAATACCAATACACCAATGCGAAAAGATGCTTTTGAAAAAAGCGATGCAGAAAAAATTGAGATTATTCATCAGGATGTTAAAAACATCCTTACCACTTTGGGTCTGGACCTGACCGATGACAGCCTAAAGGGCACTCCAAACAGGGTTGCCAAAATGTTTGTAAAGGAAATTTTTGGGGGTTTGAACCCAAAGCTAAAACCTAAAGCTTCCACATTTGAAAACAAATACAAATATGGAGAAATGCTGGTAGAAAAAAATATCACGCTTTATTCTACCTGCGAGCACCATTTATTGCCAATAGTTGGAAAAGCACACGTGGGATATATTTCTAACGGTACTGTAATTGGCCTTTCTAAAATGAACCGTATCGTTGATTTTTATGCTAAAAGACCCCAGGTTCAGGAACGACTTACTATGCAAATTGTAAAAGAATTGCAGGAAGCTCTGGGTACAGAGGATGTAGCCTGCGTAATAGATGCAAAACATTTATGCGTTAACAGCAGAGGGATTAGAGATGTTGACAGCAGTACGGTCACAAGTGAATACGGCGGTAAATTTAAAGATGCTGAAACAAGAAGGGATTTTCTGGATTATATCAACCTGGAAACCAATTTCAATTAAAAACAAGAGTATTTCATGGCGCTTTATAAAGAACAAGGCTTAAAGATTTACAATTCAATGTCGGGTGAAAAAGAACTTTTCACTCCTATTACTGAAGGAAATATAGGAATGTATGTCTGTGGCCCTACAGTATACAGCAATGTACACCTGGGCAACTGCCGAACCTTTATTTCTTTTGATCTTGTATTTCGATATTTAAAGCATTTGGGTTATAAAGTACGCTATGTAAGAAATATTACCGATGCCGGACATCTTGAAAACGATGCCGAAACCGGGGAAGACAGGATTGCAAAAAAAGCAAGACTCGAGCATATTGAACCTATGGAGGTAGTTCAACGTTACACCATAGATTTTCATAACATCCTTCAAAAATTCAATAATTTACCACCAAGCATTGAACCTACAGCTACCGGGCATATTGTAGAGCAAATTGAAACCATTAAAAAGATCATTGAAAAAGGCCTCGCCTATGAAGTAAATGGATCTGTATATTTTGATGTTTTCAAATTCAATAAGGATCATCATTATGGAAAGCTAAGCGGACGAGCTATAGAAGATATGATCGCCAATACGCGGGAATTACACGCACAAAGCGATAAGAAAAACCCACAGGATTTTGCTCTTTGGAAAAAGGCCGAACCACAGCATATTATGAGATGGCCATCTCCCTGGAGTGATGGATTTCCCGGATGGCATTTGGAATGTACAGTGATGAGCTCTAAATACCTGGGTGAAGAGTTTGATATTCACGGCGGTGGAATGGATTTAAAATTCCCTCATCATGAATGCGAGATCGCTCAAGGAGAAGCTGCCACCGGAAAAACTCCGGTTCACTACTGGATGCATGCCAATATGCTTACCCTTAACGGTAAAAAAATGGCAAAAAGCACCGGAAACAATATTCTTCCGGAGGAGATTTTTACCGGTAAAAATGATAATCTAAGCAAAGCTTTCAGCCCTTCCGTAGCACGATTTTTCATGTTACAGGCTCAATACCGAAGCATTCTTGATTTTTCTAATGATGCCCTTTTGGCTAGTGAAAAAGGATTTAACCGATTGATGGATTCCTTCCGAGGCATTGATCAACTGCCGGCTTCATCCACATCTTCCTTTTCTGTTTCTGAATGGAAACAGCGCTGCTATGACGCAATGAACGATGACTTTAACAGTCCTGTATTGATAGCAACACTTTTTGAAGCTGTAAAATTCATCAACTCGGTAAAAGAAGGTGAGGGTAAGGTTACTGATGCAGATATAGAAGCACTTAAATCTTCCATGCATTCCTTTATTTTTGATGTTCTGGGATTATTGGATGTTGCTGTCGCCAATGAAAACAACAGCGAAAAATTATCGGGAACCGTTGAACTCTTGATCAAATTAAGAGCAGAAGCCAGAAATAACAAGGATTTTGCAACTAGTGATCAAATTAGGGATCAATTGTTGGAGATAGGCATCCAGTTAAAAGATGGTAAAGAAGGAACCACCTTTTCTGTGGATTAGTTTATAAATCAAAAAGCAAAGCATGTTGAAAAAATGGGCAACCTATCCTTTTATACTTTTGGTGAAATTTTATCAAAAGATAATTTCTCCATTAACTCCTGCAACCTGCCGTTACTCCCCTACCTGCTCACAATATAGCCTTACAGCACTTCAAAAACATGGGGTTTTAAAGGGTGGCTGGATGAGCTTAAAACGTATATTCAGTTGTAATCCCTGGGGAGGTTCCGGATATGACCCAGTCCCTTAAAACACGCTTCTCAAAATTCATTTTGACTTTCTTCTAAAACGATGCAAATATGTATCTTTACAACTATAACCTAAAATTAAATACATGCTTTTTAACGCAATTGTCTGGAACCCATCAGAAGGATTAGATCTGGGTTTTTTCACTTTACACTACTACAGTTTAATGTTTCTTATTGCCTTCGGATTAGGGTGGTATATTATGAAAAGCATCTACGTTAAAGAAGGTATATCAATTGAAAAACTTGATTCTCTTTTTATCTATACGGTTCTTGCAACCCTTATTGGAGCCAGACTTGGACATGTGATATTTTACGACTGGGATTACTTTCAACATCATCTTCTGGAAATATTTTTACCCGTTCGTTTTGAGCCCGAATTTGAATTTACCGGATTTAGGGGTTTAGCAAGCCATGGAGCGGCAATAGGAATTATTGTTGCGATGTATCTCTACCGAAAAAATGTGCTAGACAAGCCTGTACTTTGGATTTTAGACCGTATTGTAGTCCCGGTTGCCAGTGGAGCGATTTTTATTAGGATTGGAAATTTCATGAATTCTGAGATCATTGGAAAACCTACCAATAGTGACTACGGAGTAATATTTGCCAATTTGGGAGAAGATTTTGCCCGTCACCCTGCGCAACTTTACGAATCCTTTTGTTACCTGTTAATATTCCTGGCTTTATGGTTCATCTATTGGAAAACAGATAAAAAGCAAACATTAGGATACCTTTTTGGACTTTTTCTTGTTTTATTATGGACAGTTCGGTTTTTTATTGAGTTCCTTAAAGAGCCCCAGGGCGAAAATGAGATTGTGATGGGGCTAAACACCGGGCAATGGCTTAGTATTCCTTTTATCCTGGCCGGGTTGTATTTTATGTACCGTCCCACAAAAAGAAGACAGGTTTAATTTAGAACCATAGGAATTTGGTGAATATTTGTTGATTTCCAACTGGTATTGAAATTTGCCTCTAAAGCCAAACACATATGAAAAAAACATCCAATTTCTTTCTGGCATTTATACTTTCTGGTTTCTTGTTTTCCTGTGGAGATGACAACAAAGAATCCAGTATTGAAGTTCCCGAAATTGAATTTAAAAAAGAAGGGGAATTATATTTGCTAAAACTGGAAGACACTATTAAAAAAGTGGACATCGAAATTGCAGATACAGATTACGAAAGACAAACCGGACTGATGTACCGGAAATCGATGGAGGAAGACCAGGGAATGCTTTTTATTTATCCAAATGAAGCTCCCCGCAGCTTTTATATGAAAAATACCTACATCGCACTCGATATAATTTTTTACGATAAAGACAGTATTGCAGTAAGTTTTCAGGAGAATGCAAAACCTTTGGACGAAACCTCCCTGCCATCGGGAGAACCTGCACAGTTCATTCTGGAGCTGAATGCAGGAAAAGTAAAAGAGTGGAATATTGAACTGGGCGACAAAATAGATTTCAAACCACTATAATAAAATTCCATTTTAAACCCATAGAAAGGTTTAATTCCACAATAATTTAATCCCTCAGAAAGGGTTTAATTCTCTGAAGATTTTCATTCGGAAAAAAGCTAAAAGCCGTTCTTGTTTTCAGGAACGGCTTTTAGCTTTTATGCAGCAGGTTTCGTTAGTTGATGCTAACTAAAATGCTTTATTTAAATAGAAAAACCGTATTCGTATTCAATCCCCTTTAGGATAAACTTAATATCAGGAAATAAGAAAAGGCTACCCAAATGGACAGCCTTTTCTTATTTAAAAATATCCTATTCTTATACGGTAGCTTCTTCTTCAGCTTCCTTCTTTTTCTCCTGTATTTTAGTTTTATCTGTTACACTATCAAACATAACAGGGGTTGCGATAAATAAGGATGAGTAGGTTCCTACAAGAATACCAATAATCATCGCGAACATAAACCCTCGTAAACTTTCCCCTCCAAAGGTGAAGATAGCAAGTAATACGATTAATGTGGTTAAAGAGGTATTCAATGTCCTGCTTAAAGTACTGTTAAGCGCACTATCAATTGTTTTTTCTAAAGGCCAGGTGGTATGTTCGTTCACAAATTCCCTTATCCTGTCAAATACAACCACGGTATCATTCAGTGAGTACCCAATTACCGTTAATATCGCAGCGATAAATGCCTGGTTAATCTCCATGCTAAAGGGCATTACATTATAGAATAATGAGAAAATACCAAGTACCAGAATCACATCATGAACAACAGCTGCTACAGCACCAATACTAAATTGCCATTTTCTAAATCGCAATAAAATATAAAGGAAAACAACAACCAAAGATCCCAATACGGCCCAAAATGAATCATTTTTAATATCATCGGCAATAGTTGGACCTACTTTCATAGACTGCATAATCCCGATAGAACGCTCAGATGCCCCTATCGTGAAATCATCATAGGTAATATCTCCTGGTAAATAAGGCTGTAAAGCTTCATAAAGCATTTCCTGAATTTCGGTATCTACATCTGTTCCTTCGTCTTCAACCTTATATTTGGTGGTAATTTTCAGCTGATTGTTCCCTCCAAAGGTTTTTGCTTCAGCACTACCAAATACCGCTACAAGATCTTTTTCAACATCTGTAGAATTCACAGCTTCATCAAAACGAACCGTATACGTTCTTCCTCCTACAAAATCAACACCTTGGTTTAATCCATTTACGAATAAAGAAACAACACTTATCAATATTAAAACTCCGGAAATAGCATAGGACAACTTACGCTTAGCAAGGAATTTTATATTCATATTCTGAAATAAATTCTTGGTAATTGAAGTTGAAAAAGGTAAAGACTTACCATTTTTACCATATCCATCAATAAATAATCTGGTAATAAAGATTGCGGTGAATAAAGAGGTAGCAATACCTATTAATAAGGTAGTAGCAAACCCTTTGATTGGACCAGTTCCTAAAATCAATAATATTAAACCTGTAAGGCCGGTTGTTATGTTAGCATCCAGAATGGAAGACAGCGCATTGTTGAAACCATCTTTAATTGAATCCCGTTGAGATTTTCCTTTTGCAAGTTCTTCCTTGATACGTTCAAAGATAAGTACGTTTGCATCTACAGACATACCAATGGTTAAGACAATACCGGCAATTCCAGGCAATGTTAATACGGCTCCAAGTCCGGCCAAAATTCCGAATATAAACAGGATGTTAACCGCTAAAGCAACATCGGCAAACAAACCGGCTTTACCATAGTAAAATACCATCCATATCAATACAAAAACCAAGGCGATAAGGAATGATAAAACACCACTATCTATAGCTTCCTGCCCAAGAGATGGACCTACTATTTCACTTTGTATAATATCTGCAGAAGCAGGTAGTTTACCTGCTCTAAGCACGTTTGCCAAATCCTGTCCTTCTGTTATTCCAAAATCTCCTGTGATCTCACTTCTACCTCCACTAATTGGCCCGGTAGTTACCCCCGGTGCAGAATATACAGTATTATCCAAAACAATTGCGATATTGCTTTGTTCTGCATAAGCTTTTCCGGTCATCTCCTCCCAAACCTTGGCTCCTTTTCCATTCATTTGCATAGAAACAGCTACGCGCCCTAATTGATCATAGGTTTGAACGGCATCAGTGATCACATCTCCTGTTAAAGGAGGTGTGTTTTCACGATTCCCCTGAATAGCATATAATTCTACTACATTCTCTTTAGGAACTCCCCAAGCAAATTTAGCATAACGTAATTTTGCCGGAAGCAAGGAACGCACCTCAGGTTTGCTCAAGTAATCTCTAACCTTTGCGGTATCTTTTGCCTGAAATGTTGCCAGAATCGCACTTCCCTGAAAACCGGGGGACACCATTAAATCAAATAAAGGATTGTTTCCTGTACTTTGTGCTGCAGCAGTATCTTCTGCACTGGCAAGCAAAGCTTCAATTTCATCCTCTTCAGTTTCACTTACAGTATCTGTAGCAGTTGTATCGGTTACCTGTTTATCTGCCGGAGTTTCTTCTGAAACAGTTTGTGCTAAAACATTATTGGCATTTGCCAGGAAATTTCCGAATTCGGTATTTTTATAAACATACCAGAATTCAAGCTGGGCAGTACTTTGAAGCAAGGTTTGAACCCTACTGATATCTTTAGCTCCGGGAAGCTCTACAAGAATTCTTCCTGAATTCCCTAATCGCTGAATGTTTGGCTGAGTAACCCCAAATTTATCGATACGCTTACGCAGTACTTCAAAGGCTGAAGTGATAGATTCATCTACTTTTGTCCTTATAATAGGCTCAACTTCAGAATTTGACATTTCAAAGTTAACCTGATCACTTAATGTTTTATTTGCAAATACATCTGGAGAAGCTAATTTAGCTCCTTCAATATTGTTAAAAGCCTCAAAGAAAAGATCTATATAATTATCCTGACTAGCTTTCATTTCAGCATCTGCCGCAGCAAGAGCCTGATTGAAAGCAGGATTACTGCTGTTATTTGCAAGTCCCTTTAAAATGTCCTTAACCGAAATTTGAAGAATCACATTGATTCCCCCTTTAAGGTCAAGACCTTTGTTCAATTCCTTTTCTTTTGCAGAAGCATAGGTAATTCCTGCAAAAATATCTTCACTCCCAATAGAATCAAGATATCGTTCCTTAACAAGATCCCTTTGTGCCGAATAATTTTCAACATCGGTACTTACCTGCTGTATTGCATACTCTTCTGCCTTATCCTCTACATTGCTCGCAATGAAGGTAAATGATAACTGGTAGATACACACCAATCCAAATAAAACAGCAAAAATCTTGATCAATCCTTTATTCTGCATTCTTCTTTCTTATTTATGGTCAAATTTTAAAACGGACAAATATAGGACTTCATAATTCAAATCCCAATTATTTTTTTTTGAATAATTTAACTTTTAACCATAAAAAAGACCATTATAAAAATGGCCTTTTTTATGGTTCGACTCAGGGCCGAATGTATGTGATTTTATGCTTAAAACTTAAGTAAATCGTTGGTTTTTTTAACCCCTTCAGCACTTTCTTTAATTTTGGCTTTTTCTGCATCGTTCAATTCTATTTCAACGATACTTTCAATACCATTTTTTCCAAGTATTACCGGTACTCCTATGCAAATATCATTTAAGCCATATTCCCCTTCCAGCAAAACAGAACAAGGAAACATTTTATGTTGATCACATGCAATTGCATGTACCAATGAAGATACGGCAGCTCCAGGTGCATACCAGGCGCTGGTTCCAAGCAATTTGGTTAAAGTTGCACCTCCTACTTTAGTGTCTTCGGAAACCTGATCCAGTCTTTCCTGAGATAAAAATGCAGTTACGGGAATAGAATTTCTTGTTGCCATTCTTGTTAAAGGCACCATACCGGTATCGCTATGACCACCTATTACCATTCCGTCAACATCTGAAGCTGCACATTCCAATGCCTCGCTTAATCTGAATTTGAAACGGGCACTATCCAAAGCTCCTCCCATCCCAATAATCTTGTTTTTAGACAAGCCTGTGGTCTTATGAACCAAATAGGCCATAGTATCCATAGGGTTACTTACAACAATCATAACGGTATCCGGTGAATGCTGTATAAGCTTGGAAGAAACATCTTTTACAATCCCGGCATTAATTCCTATTAATTCCTCCCTTGTCATTCCAGGTTTTCTTGGAATACCACTGGTAATTACCACCACATCACTTCCTGCCGTTTTTGAATAATCATTGGTGCTTCCAGTAATTTTGGTGTCGAATCCATTCAAAGTAGCTGTTTGCATTAAGTCCATTGCTTTTCCTTCTGCAACACCTTCTTTTATATCCAACAATACAATTTCTGAAGCAAAGTCTTTAATTGCAATATATTCTGCACAACTGGCACCTACTGCACCTGCTCCTACTATGGTAACTTTCATTTTATTTATTTTTAAGGATTATTTATTCTTTTACGTAAAAATACAAATTCATTAAGGGATTCTTAATAATAATTGGTTAAAGAATTATTTAATTCGGTAATGAAGTCCAAGATTGGCATTGAATAAACTCCCTGCGGTAAACATGGTGCTTACTTTAAAATTATTGAAATAATAATTAAAGCCAATATCTCCTTTAAATTTAGCTTCATTCCCACCTATGGCAGTTAGTGACTCGTTCAAAAATCCCAGACCTGGTCCAGAACCAGCCATTTCATAATCAAACTGAGAATTGGTCATCCCAATCGCACCAAACACCTCAAAGGTCTCGTATAACTTGGATCCCATCAACTGAACCAGCCATAAGTTGGCATCTACATCAATTCTGTTTAACTCTGCAATTTGAATATTAACGGGGACAAATGCGTAATCCACTTTAAAGTTACTGTAGGTAGCAATGGCTGCAAACTGAAAATCGTCCGGTCTTGAATATTTCCAATATTGGGTGAAATTATGTTTTAAACCTATCCCATAGGTGCTGAAACCTACATCATTTACAATTATGGAAGGTAAATATCGCACAGCAATCTCGGTTCCATAAGGCAAGCCAACGGTTACCTGCGGAAATGGATGAATCAGTACTTTTTTATCCAGACCTTCAATTGCATCAAATGAAAAATTCTGACCGAAAATACTTCCTTCAAAAACAGCTTCAGAATTCCCACCAAACACAGTAGGAAGAAGCGCATTGTTCATTCCCTGTAAGGTTAAAATTTTAAAATCACTATTCGAGGATACCTTATTCTGCTTACTTTTAGGAATGAAAAGGGCATTTCCGTGTACGGAAAACTCAAAAGTCCATTCCTCCATAGCACTGGCGGAAGAAAACCAACCTGCACTGGATTGAATTGCGGCTCCCTCGGCCCCTGGAGCAGCAAAATTATCGGCCACCAAAAGCATATCGTTTATTAATAATTCCTGATCTGAAGGAGTGGATTGGGCTGTGGTATAATTATGTATAAAAAACAAACATACCACCGGAAAGAATTTAACGTAGTTTCTCAAGATTATGGGTTTTAGTTTGGGTAAAAATACTAAAAAATCGTTCCTATTATTTAAGGAAAACTTAAATCTAAATAAATATCATAAAAAAACCCGCCATAAGACGGGTTCTTTAATAAGTTATATCCTAAACATCAATATTAGCATACACTGCATTCTTTTCTATAAACTCTCTTCTGGGTGGGACCTCATCCCCCATAAGCATGGAGAAAATCCTATCTGCCTCACCACTGTTATCTATGTTAACTTTTCTCAGCTTTCTAAATTCCGGGTTCATAGTGGTATCCCATAGCTGCTCTGCATTCATCTCTCCAAGACCTTTATAACGTTGAATTTGCACACTCCCGTTAAAACTTTCTGCAATGGTATCGCGCTCTTTTTCGCTCCAGGCATATTGTTTTTTCTGGCCCTTTTTTACTAAGTAAAGAGGTGGCGTAGCTATATAAATATGGCCATTCTCCAAAAGTTCCTTCATATACCTATAAAAGAAGGTGAGAATAAGAGTTTCAATGTGACTACCATCTACATCGGCATCACACATTATCACCACTTTATGATATCTTAATTTTGATAAATTCAAAGCTTTACTATCTTCTTCAGTACCAATGGTTACCCCTAAAGCCGTATATATGTTCTTGATCTCTTCATTATCAAAAACCCTATGCCTCATAGCTTTTTCCACGTTCAGGATTTTACCCCTTAAAGGTAAAATAGCCTGAAAATTCCGGTCTCTTCCCTGTTTTGCTGTTCCACCTGCCGAATCTCCCTCGACAAGATATACTTCACATTTTTCAGGATCCTGTTCAGAACAGTCAGATAATTTTCCGGGTAAACCTCCTATGCTCATCACGGTTTTACGTTGAACCATTTCACGCGCTTTTTTAGCGGCGTGACGAGCCTGGGCAGCAAGAATCACCTTTTCAACAATTATTTTTGCATCGCCCGGATTTTCCTCCAGGTAATTCTCCAGCATTTCTGAAACTGCCTGAGAAACGGCTGCTGTAACTTCACGGTTACCTAATTTAGTTTTGGTCTGACCTTCAAATTGAGGCTCGGCAACTTTTACTGAAATAATAGCGGTAAGCCCTTCACGGAAATCGTCTCCTGCGATCTCAAACTTTAACTTATCCAGCATTCCCGAAGCATCGGCATACTTTTTCAAAGTAGTTGTAAGTCCCCTTCTGAAGCCGGCAAGGTGTGTTCCACCCTCGTGCGTGTTTATGTTATTCACATAAGAATGAAGATTTTCGTTGAAGGAAGTGTTATACACCATGGCAACCTCAACAGGGATATCATTTTTCTCCCCTTCCATAGAAATCACATCCTTGATAATCGATTCCCTGTTTCCATCCAAATACCGGATAAATTCCTTTAAACCCTCATCTGAATGAAAGGTTTCTGTTGGAATCGTTCCATCTTCAGCTTCCAAACGCTCATCGGTTAAATAAATGGTGATCCCTTTATTTAAAAATGACAATTCCCGCATCCTGCTGGCGAGGGTATCATAATTAAAATCTACGGTTTGTTCAAAAATACTCGGATCCGGCTTAAAAGTAATAACGGTACCTGCAAGATCGGTTTCACCAACAGATCTTACGGGATATAGCGGTTTCCCTAATTCATATTCCTGCTCCCAAATTACTCCATCGCGATATACGGTAGCCGTTAAATGCTCAGAAAGGGCATTAACACAACTCACACCTACACCGTGCAAACCTCCGGAAACCTTATATGAATCTTTATCGAATTTACCCCCGGCACCAATTTTGGTCATTACAACCTCAAGTGCAGAAACCCCTTCTTTTTTATGAAGATCTACCGGTATTCCCCGTCCATTATCCTCGGTCCTTACAGAACCATCTTTACCAATTGTAATCTTAATAGTATCACAGTGCCCGGCCATGGCCTCATCTATAGAATTATCCACCACTTCATATACCAGGTGATGCAAACCTCTTATGCCGGTATCTCCAATATACATAGAAGGCCGCATGCGCACATGCTCCATCCCCTCCAGCGCTTGAATACTATCTGCGGAATAACTGTTTTTCTTCGCTTCTTCGCTCATATATAATTCTGTTAAATTTCATGATTTTATATAACAAACAAATATAAGAAAACCCCTACTCCTATTAGTCTGAAGCGCTTCATAATACGCTTAAGTTATTAACAATTTGTGTAAAAAACTTTACTTTTATACTTCGGTTTTTTGATCTCTCAATCGCACACCGGAAAGGCTGATTTTAGCGACATATGTGGTATTAGCCATTCCGCTGGGATCTTTATCTTCCTGCCATTTAGGGATCCTGGTTTTAACTGATTTTGCGGCACTTTCCTCCGGAAAAAATTCGTAAAAAAATTTCCCTAAAAAAAGCTTCTTTGGTTTTTTGGGGTATTAAGGATAATTGCTAAAATTCCGCACATAAGAATCACTTTTACGCCCTCATTGAGGGTTTAATTCCCCAGGGCCTGCCCGAAATGAAGACGGGCTTGTCTCGAATTTATAAAAATGTTTTTAACTTCATACCTCGTGGGCTTGCCCCGAATTTTTAATTTGAAAGGCAAAATACCAATATTAATTTAAGTATAAAACATCATACCACCATTTAGCTACAAGGTAAAACTGAACAAGAACAATATTACCACTTATAGAAACCTATTAACATCCAAAAAGCTTGAATAGATCTCTAATGAAATTAACAGTTTCTAATCCATCCGCTAAACACTGAAGCCCTAATAAATAACTCTTCCAGTTTTAACATATATTAAATACTTCGTTAACATCTGTACTACAGCCTAAACAGTACCTTTAGGCAAAATCTTAAAAAAAATAAAAAGAATTATGAAACACTTATTTTTAATAGCACTAGTTGCAATGTTTTCATTTCAAAGCAATTCCTTCGCTCAGGAAACAGAAAAACCAAAAGAAATTCCAAATTTTTCGAAATTGGATGCCAGCCCAATGGATTTGGTGATTTATAAAGATCAAAATGACGAGGTAATCGCAAGGGTGATTTATAGCCGGCCTCAGGCTAGAGATCGGGAAATTTTCGGAAAACTGGTGCCTTACGGAGAGGTATGGCGTACTGGAGCCAATGAGTCTACAGAGCTTACATTATATAAGAATATGAAAGTTGGGGAAGCAGAAGTTAAGGCAGGAACCTATACTATCTATACAATTCCACAGGAAAATGAATGGACTGTTATTTTAAATAACGATGTTCATACCTGGGGTGCATATTCATATACCGATAAAAAAGATCAGGTTCGTATAAAAGTTCCTGTCAGAAATTCTCCTACAACTATTGAATCATTTTCTATGGCTTTTGTTCCAAGTAAAAATGGAGCCGATTTGTTGATGGGCTGGGATAACAAATATGTTGAAATCCCTTTTAAATCTATAAATTAATAGGATCTATCTGTTTTGAAAAAGCGGTTAAAAGTTCATTTATTTGAATTTTAACCGCTTTTTTTATGGGATATTAAGATATTTATGGGTTTGAAGTGAGACTTTCCACCTGGGATTTTTCATAACGTAATCCACGATTAAGGGGATCATTTTATCTCTTTTACTCCATTCGGGCTGAAGATATAAAATGCAATTTTCGTTAACCTTATCCGCCTGTTCCTCTGCGAATTTAAGATCATGCGAATTAAAAACAATTACCTTTAATTCGTTTGCTACTTCATATATTTCTGGTGTAGGTAATTTTATTTTTTTTGGAGAAAGGCATATCCAGTCCCAAATACCGGTTAATTTATAGGCTCCGGAAGTTTCGATATGAATTTGACAACCCTGTTTTTTAAGCAATTGCGTTAAAGGACCCATATCCCAGGTTAAAGGCTCTCCACCCGTGACAACAATCGTTTTGCTGTATTTCACAGCATTTTCAATTATTTCGCCTATAGTAGTTGGAGGATGTAGATCTGCATTCCAGCTTTCTTTCACATCACACCAGTGGCAACCTACATCACAACCGCCTATTCTAATAAAATAAGCTGCTGTCCCCTTGTGAAAACCTTCCCCCTGAATGGTATAAAAAGCTTCCATCAATGGCAGCATGATCCCCTCATCCACCAACGCCTGTTTCTCTTTTGTAATCATAGCGTGCAAAGATAAGGAAACTTAAAGATCTGTTACATACATTAATCAATTTTAGGAAAGCCCCTAAAAAGTTCTTCTTATCCCGAAATAGCCACCTGTAAATTCAAAATTTTCCTTTAATTTGAAAGGGTCTATAAAACCTATAATCCAAAAGAAGCTCTTTAATAAATACCCCCGAATGAAGCACCTGTTTCTTATATTATTTTCCAGTTTATTTTTGATCTCCTGTTCTTCTGCAAAAAAATTAAACAGGCAATTAAACCCGCAATTTAAGGCCGAAGTTTTTGAGCAAAGTTTTACCGGATTTATGGTTTACGATCCTGTGAAGAAAAAAATCCTCTATGATTTTAATTCTCAGAAGTATTTTACTCCGGCTTCCAACATTAAATTACTCACTTTTTACGCCGGATTAAAAGTGCTGGAAGATTCCATCCCGGCATTGAACTACGCGGTACAAAATGATTCCCTGGTTTTTTGGGGAACCGGGGATCCTTCCTTTTTATATTCAGAATTACCGGAATCCAATGTCTTGAGCTTCCTGAAAAACAGAAAAGAAAATTTATATTATCTCTCTCCCGTTTTTACCGAAGAACATTTTGGCCCGGGATGGGCATGGGACGATTATAACTCTTATTATTCTGTAGAACGATCTGCATTTCCAATTTATGGGAATTATGCTGTTTTTGAGTTTTTCCCGGGAGAATCAAATCCTGTGGGCTTCCCTGCAATTTTCGAAAGAAGTTTAATGCCAAGTCAGGAAAATTCAGGCCGAATCCGAAGATCTCTGGAAGAAAATTCATTTCTATATAAACCCTTTACAGGAGAGAAAGGTTTTACCCAAATCGTTCCTTTCAAAAATTCAGATGAATTATTTGTAGAATTGCTTAGCGATACGCTTGAAAAATCTGTTGAGATCCTCAAAATAAAGCCTGAAAATTTATCTGAAACAAAAACTGTTTACAGCATAGCTTCAGATAGTCTTTACAAACAAATGCTTCAACAAAGCGATAATTTTTTGGCGGAACAAACCCTGCTTATGGTTGCAGGAAAAATTTCAGACAGCCTAAAGACCGATATCGCTATTTCCCATATTCTGGGGCAACATTTAAATGATCTCCCGGATAAACCCAATTGGGTAGACGGATCCGGATTGTCCAGGTATAACCTCATCACTCCCCGCAGCATGGTTTTCTTATTGCAAAAAATTGCTGAAATTGTTCCTTCCCAACGGCTGTTTTCATTACTTCCCTCCGGAGGAAGGTCTGGCACTCTCAAAAACTCTTACCTGGCCAGAGAACCGTACATTTTTGCAAAAACAGGGACTTTACGGAACAATCACGCTTTAAGCGGATTCCTCAAAACAAAAAGCGGAAAAGTTTTAATCTTCAGCTTCATGAATAATAATTACCCGGATTCATCCGCAGAAATTAAAAAACAAATGGAGATTATTCTGAAAGGTATTCATGAAAATTATTGATATTTTAAGTCTGTGCGGAAGTTCTTCCAATAATTAAGATACCTCAATTTTCAAATCAAAAACAGCAAAAAATGCAAAGAAGAATTTTTTTAAGAAACATTGGAGTGGGCGGATTGTCACTATCACTATCCTCTTTTATATCACCTACCGGATTCTCTTCAATTCCTACAAGGAGTTCCGATGTACTTCTGCCAAATGGATTATCCATTGGCGACACTATAGGAATTATAAGCCCGGCCTCTGCTATTTTTGAGACCGAGCCTTATGAGATCGCGGTTGAATCCTTTGAGGCCATGGGCTTAAAAGTTAAATTAGGTGAGTTTGTAAACAACAGGTTTGGTCATCTTGGTGGAACGGATGAAGAACGCGCAAAAGAGTTCAATGATATGTTTCGGGATCCGGATGTAAACGCGGTGATCGCTTTAAGAGGAGGTTCGGGCGCTGCAAGGATTCTGGATAAGATCGATTATGAGGCCATTGGAAAAAACCCAAAGATCTTTATTGGCTACAGTGATATTACCGCACTCCATTTAGCAATCTATGCCAAAACCGGGTTAGTAACGTTTCACGGGCCGCTTGCCGTTTCTACCTGGAATAAATTCAGCTATTCAATATTCAAACAAATGCTATTTGAGAAACAGGCATTATTACTTGAAAACCCGAAAGATATCGGCGATAATTTAACCCAGGTTACAAACAGAATAAGAACAATTACACCCGGAATAGCTCAGGGAGTTTTGCTTGGAGGAAACCTCTCTGTGTTAACCGGAATTATGGGATCTGAATATTTTCCTTCCCAGTGGGAAAATAAGATCCTATATCTTGAAGATATTGGAGAACAAATTTATGCGGTAGATAGAATGATGACCCAATTAAAACTTGGAGGAGTCCTGGATAAAATTTCCGGCTTTGTATTTGGAAAATGTACCAGTTGTGATCCGGGATCAGGATATGGATCCTTCACGCTGGAAGAAGTGATAGACCATTATATCAAGCCACTGAATATTCCCGCTTACTCTGGAGCTATGATTGGACATATAAGTGATAACTCTACGATTCCAAATGGCTTACAGGCTGAGATCAACGCTGACAAAGGGACTATAAAAATGCTCAATCCTGCGGTAAAATAAGATTTAAAATATACTGTTAAGCATTAAAAGGCTGTTCGTTCATTAAAAAACACAGGAGAACTTACTTCGCTTTTATTCAACAAACTATGATGCCCTAACTTAAAAATCTGCTGAAATTAGAAAAAGGCAACCACTGAATTCCCGATTTTATAATAACTTAGTACTATGGAAGACCAACAAAGGTTTATAGAACATATTCAAAAGGGCTACACCACAGAAGGAGATTTTATACGAATGGGCGCAGCGATGCTGGAAGGATTGGCTTTTCCTGAGGCTGCGATCAAAATCCCATTAAAAACACTAAACCGGCACGGTCTTATTGCCGGGGCTACGGGAACAGGAAAGACAAAAACACTGCAGATCCTTGCTGAAAATCTATCAGAAAAAGGAATTCCTGTTTTGATGATGGATATAAAAGGGGATCTAAGCGGTATTGCCATGCCAGCTGAAGCAAACGAAAAATTAACAGCACGGCACAAAGCAATTGGCTTTGATTTTAAACCTATGAACTCCCCGGTGGAAATGATGAGCTTGTCTGAGCAGCCCGGAGTGCGTCTTCGTGCCACGGCAAGTGAATTTGGCCCGGTTCTTTTATCCCGAATCCTGGATCTTTCAGAAACACAAACCGGGATTCTTGCCATTATTTTCAAATATTGTGACGACAATCATTTGCCTTTGCTGGATTTAAAAGATCTAAAAAAGATCGTTCTTTTTGCAACAGATCAGGGAAAAGAAGATTTTGAAAAAAGTTACGGCAGGATGTCTAAAGCATCTACCGGAACCATTTTGAGGAAAATTGTCGCTCTTGAACAACAGGGAGCCGATTTGTTTTTTGGAGAACCTTCATTTGATGTTCTGGATCTTGTTAGAAAAACACCGGAAGGAAAAGGATATGTAAATATTATAAGGCTGAATGACATTCAGGAAAAGCCAAAATTGTTCTCCACTTTTATGTTAAGTCTGTTAGCCGAAATTTATACCATTTTTCCTGAAAAAGGAGATAGTGATAAGCCGGAATTAGTGTTATTTATTGATGAAGCGCATCTAATTTTCAAAGAGGCTTCAGGAGCATTGATGGATCAATTGGAAAGTGTTATAAAACTAATCCGCTCCAAGGGAATTGGTGTCTTCTTCGTAACCCAAAACCCAACAGATGTACCAAAGGAAATATTGAGTCAGTTAGGGCTAAAAATCCAGCATAGTCTAAGGGCTTTTACCGCAAATGACCGAAAAGCAATAAAATTAACAGCAGAAAATTATCCAATATCTGAATTTTATGATACCAAAACCGTGCTTACCTCGTTAGGAATAGGCGAGGCACTTATTTCAGTATTAGACGAAAAAGGGCGTCCTACTCCACTGGCGGCAACTATGATGAGAGCCCCGGGAAGCAGGATGGATATATTATCACCAGAGGAATTAAACAGTATTATTACCAATTCCTCCTTAGCAAATAAATACAATAAAAATATAGATAGGGAAAGCGCTTATGAATTGCTAGCCCATAAAATAGAACAGGCTGAAAAGGAAGATGCTCTGGAAAAAGCAAAAGGAGACAGGGAAAAAGTGACCCGTACCGCATCCAGAACTTCCGGAAGAAGCCGGAAAAGACAGGATCCAATTATTAAGGTTTTAACCAGCGCTACCTTCATAAGAGGCGTTATGAGCATACTAAATAAAGCATTTAAATAAACCCCAGGCACTAACAGCATGAAAAAAATAAGTATTCTACTAATAACAATAGTTTTTATAATTGGATGTAATCGTAATTCAGATCCATTTCTAATTGACAATACAAGAGTGGGGCAACTCACCAAGGAAATTCGGATCAATCAGCTGGATTCTATTTTTCCCAATGATTCTATAGTAAGAAATATCTCGGGAAATGAATTTCTTAATTCTACCAATAACATAGAGATCTACGATAAAGATGGCTCACCGCTTCTTATTCTGGAACCGGTGCAACAATTTGATACCACAAGTACCATTGGATATATTCAAATTCTGGATCCCAGGTATGAAACCCTTCAAGGTTTAAATATAAACAGCACCTTTGGCGATGTGGTAGAACAATACAAGATTTCCAGAATTGAAAACACTTTGAGTTCCGCTGTTATTTTCATAGACGAATTGAATCTATACCTCACCATAGATAAGCGGGAATTACCCTCCAGTTTACGGTATGATACCGACACACGAATCACGGCTTCTCAAATACCAGATAACGCAAAAATCAAGTATTTTATGATTAGCTGGTAAATCTGCCATTGTTTAAGAAATGTTAATGTAAATGTTGGTTGAATTTCTTTGGTTACCTTTACAGTCTAACCAATAATTCACAATATGATTAAGATTTTAGCAGTTATAATGTTAATAGGAGGTGCCGTATCATTAGTAATGGGCGTTCTTGGAATTTTTGGAAGTTTAGCTTTAGCGATAAGCCCCTGGCCATTGGCCATTTTAGGATTTGTATTTTTTATAGCTGGAATTTCCATGCTGAAATATAGAAAAGATACCGATGAGGTGGCCATTGACAATAAAAAGGCAGAATAAATTTACTTTTGGGTAGCAAGTATATTAATTAGGAACAACCATTAAAATGGTCTACTTATCTCTATATTTGCTACCCAACTTTATTAAAAAAAATGCAACTTACCCGTATAAATAAATATCTAAGCGAAGCCGGTTTCTGTTCAAGACGTGAAGCGGATAAATTAATTGAGCAGGGGCGAGTAACCATAAACGACAACATCCCGGAAATGGGAACAAAAGTAGCAGAAAATGATGTAGTAAAGGTGGACGGGAAAACCATTATTAATCAGGATGAGAAACCTGTTTATCTGGCTTTTAACAAACCCATAGGAATCGTTTGCACTACAGACACGGGAGTTGAAAAAGACAATATAATAGACTACATCAATTATCCAAAGCGAATTTTCCCAATTGGAAGACTTGATAAAGCCAGCGAAGGTCTTATTTTCTTAACAGATGACGGGGATATTGTAAACAAAATTCTGCGTGCCAGGAATAATCACGAAAAGGAGTATATCGTTACCGTAAACAGGCCTTTAACCTCCAATTTTCTTCAACGAATGAGCATGGGAGTACCTATTCTGGATACCATGACTAAAAAATGTGAGGTAGAGCGTTTGGGGAAATTTGATTTCAAAATTGTTCTCACACAAGGATTGAACAGACAAATTAGAAGAATGTGTGAATATTTGGGATATGAGGTTACAAATCTGAAACGCACAAGGATCATGAATGTTGTTTTAGACATTCCAACGGGGGAATGGCGCGATTTAACTTCCCAGGAATTGGAAACATTAAATTCCATGGTTTCAGATTCTGAAAAAATAGAAAATCCTGTTCAAAAGAAAGAATCTCCTGAAAAATCCAATACCAAGGACAAAAAGGAGCATAAAAGATCTTTTAAGCATTCTGAAAAACCTAGGACAGGATCAAAAAGAAATAAATCTTAACAGATTTTTGGCGCTAAAAAACCATTATATCTTTTTAATTTTATAACAAACTAAAAACTACCTGATCATATGACAAATAAAATTCAGCCATTTCACCTGGCGATTCCTGTTCTGGATTTAGAGACTAACCGAAGCTTTTACCGGGATACACTTGGTTGTACTGAAGGAAGAAGCAGTGATCATTGGGTTGATTTCAACTTTTTTGGACATCAGTTGGTGATCCACGTTCAGGAACCGGCTCCTTCTTCTGCTCGTAAAGGGAATATAGTAGATGGAAAAGATGTTCCAATTCCGCATTTTGGTGTTGTTTTGGAATGGGATGTGTTTCAGGATTTTTCGAAAAAACTGAAAAGTAAAAATATTGAATTTGTAATTGAGCCCTACATCCGCTTTAAAGGAAAAACAGGAGAGCAGGCTACTATGTTTTTTAAAGATCCATCAGGTAATGCTTTAGAATTTAAAGCATTTAAAGACATGGACCAGCTTTTTGCCAACTAAATTATCGATGGATAAACTAAGACCCTCTTTAGTACGTCAACTTTTCGTGCTGATGCTAATTATCTTTTTAGGGATATTAATTTTTAAGGAAATCATTCCTTACTTCTCCGGTGTGCTTGGGGCCATCACATTATATGTTATTTTAAAAAAATGGATGGGGAAACTTCTGTCCTGGGGATGGAACAGATCTCTGGCAGCAGCTGTATTAATGATAGGATCTTTCATTGGAATTTTGATCCCCATCTCGTTGATTGTGTTTATGCTTTCTTCCAAAATTGGAAAAGCGGTAGCAAATTCAGAAAAGGTAATTAAGGCTATCAAGGATCAAACAAATAAAGTTGAAGAATATTTTGGGTACAACCTTAGCAGCAGCATTGATAGTTCTGCTATAACAAACTGGATATCTACGAACTTACAGAGTTTAGCCGGCGGTACTTTTAATGCTTTTATCGCTATTGGTATCATGTATTTTATGCTTTATTACATGTTGATCAACAAAGAAAAAATGAAAGAATTTCTTAACACGCACATTCCTTTAAATGATGAAAACATTCAACGCGTAGGAGAGGAAAGTGATATTTCGGTTCGCTCCAATGCCCTTGGAATTCCATTAGTAGCAATAATCCAAGGGGTAATAGCCTTAATTGGTTTTCTTATCTTTGGTGTGCCGGATCCTTTTTTCTGGTTTGTAATTACTGCCGTTGGCTCTATGATCCCCTTTATTGGAACGGCTATTGGAATAATCCCGGTTACCTTGCTTTTGTTATCTCAGGGGCAAAACTGGCAGGCTATCGCAATTCTTATTTATGGATTTGTAGTTGTAGGTTCCACAGATAATCTGGTACGCTTGTATGTTTTAGAAAGACTTTCAAGCGTCCACCCTTTAATCACACTTTTTGGAGTGGTTGTTGGAGTGCCCCTTTTTGGATTTATTGGATTGATATTTGGCCCTCTGTTAATATCGCTTTTCCTGTTGATCCTTAAAATATACAAGATAGAATATGGCAATGAAAATTAATAAAATTAACCGTTAAAAACACACTACTATGTTTGGTAAAAAATCTAGAATGATAGACGAGGAATATGTAAGTCGTGAAATCACCAAAATAAAAGAAGATGATGTGGAAGTGGCTATGAGCAGTCAGGAAGCAATCGCTGATAAAATCGTTAATTCAAGTATGTTAAAAAAATATACAGAGCTTGGTAAGGTTATGTTTGGAATGCTAAAGGATTATCGTAAAGGAATTTACACCAATGTTCCCTGGTTTACTATTGCAGCGATTGCATTTTCGTTTCTTTACATTTTGAATCCATTTGATCTAATTCCCGATTTTATTCCTGGAATAGGATATATTGACGATTTTGCAGTATTCACGTTCGGACTGAAATTTATAGAATCTGATTTGCACAAATATCTTGACTGGAAACTGGAGGAAGAGTAAATTCTTTTTTGCCTGAAACAAACGGAATCAAAAACCTCGGAGCAAGTCCACGAGGTATGTCCCAGTAATTCGAGATGAGAATTTTTTTAAAAATTCGAGGCAGGTCTGAATGATACGTGCAAGCCTCGGGGAAAGAAACTCTCAATGAGGGATTAAATTAATGTAAAAAGCCGCGGAATGCGGCTTTTATTATTATATAACCAATCCGGAAATTATACCTTTTTTCTGTGATTTTCACGTGCCAACAGTGTGTTTTTTAACAACATAGAAACCGTCATTGGCCCAACCCCACCTGGTACCGGAGTAATATATGATGCTCTTTTACTCACATTTTCAAAATCTACATCGCCTTTTAAAACATAGCCTCTTACTGCATTTTCATCTGGTACTCTTGTAATCCCAACATCGATTATTACTGCATCATCTTTAATCATTTCAGCTTTTAAAAAATCGGGGATACCTACGGCAATAATGATAATATCGGCCTGGGAAGTAATTTGGGTAATATTCTTCGTAAACTCGTGTGTAAGTGTTACCGTAGAGTTGCCCGGAAAACCACTTCTTCCCATTAAAATGCTCATTGGGCGACCTACGATGTGGCTTCGCCCTATTACTACCGTATGTTTTCCTTTTGTAGGAATATCATATCTTTCCAGCAATTCCAAAATTCCAAACGGAGTAGCCGGGATAAAAGAGCTCATATCCAGCGACATTTTCCCGAAATTGGTTGGATGAAAACCATCCACATCCTTTTCAGGATCTACGGCCATTAAAACTTTTTGTGTGTCTATTTGCGGGGGAAGCGGCAACTGAATTATAAAGCCATCAATATCATCATTTTCGTTGAGTTCTTTAATTTTGGCCATCAATTCCAGTTCGCTTACCGTTGATGACAATCTATATAAAGAGGATTCAAAACCAACCTTCTTACAGGCCTGAACTTTACTATTCACATAAGTTAAACTTGCTCCATCGCTTCCAACAATAATAGCTGCAAGATGTGGGACTTTTTCGCCCCGTTGTTTCATTTTTGTGACCTCTTCAGCAATTTCATCTTTAATATTATTGCTTGTTTTTTTACCATCCAGGATTATCATTTCAGTAATCGGTATTATAATTAGTTAGCTATTGAAGTAAGTTGATCGATTTTTTTTTTTTGAATTCCTCAATCGGGAATCTGAGGATATTTATTTCATTCCCTTCATCATCTGCATCATCTTTCTTCCGCCACCACCCTGCATCATCTTCATCATTTTTCCCATCTGGCCAAATTGCTTTAATAACTGATTTACCTGCTGGACCGATGTACCTGAACCTTTTGCAATTCTTTTCTTTCTGGATGCGTTTATAAGAACAGGGGTACTTCGCTCTGCCTGGGTCATAGAATAAATAATCGCTTCTACATGCTTAAATGCGTCATCATCAATATCAACATCTTTGAGCATTTTACCCGCACCCGGAATCATTCCCATAAGGTCTTTCATAGACCCCATTTTCTTTATTTGATGTAATTGAGTAAGAAAATCGTCAAAACCAAATTGATCTTTAGCAATTTTTTTCTGAAGTTTTCTTGCTTCCTCTTCATCATATTGTTCCTGTGCACGTTCAACCAGGGAAACCACATCTCCCATCCCAAGAATCCTGTCTGCCATACGGGAAGGATAGAAAACGTCTATCGCATCCATTTTTTCACCTGTACCAATGAACTTTATTGGTTTTTTTACAACCGATTTAATTGAAATAGCGGCACCACCACGGGTATCACCATCCAGTTTTGTTAGAATAACCCCATCAAAGTTCAGTCTGTCATTAAAGGCTTTCGCTGTATTAACCGCATCCTGGCCAGTCATAGAATCTACAACAAACAAGGTTTCATTTGGTTTGATTGCGGTATGGATATTTGCGATCTCTGTCATCATCGCCGCATCTACTGCTAAACGACCTGCGGTATCTATGATTACCACATCATGACCGTTTTGCTTTGCAAATGCGATTGCAGCCTGAGAAATATTAACAGGATCCTGATTTCCTTCATCACTAAATACTGAGACTCCTATTTGTTCACCAACTATTTGTAACTGATTTATCGCTGCCGGTCTGTAAACATCACAGGCAACCAACAAAGGATTTTTAGATTTTTTAGTTTTAAGGTAATTTGCAAGTTTTCCCGAAAATGTGGTTTTACCACTCCCCTGTAAACCTGCCATTAAAATCACTGAAGGCTTTCCGGAAAGATCGATCCCTGCAGCTTCGCCCCCCATCAATTCGGTAAGCTCGTCTTTTACGAGTTTTACCATCATTTGACCCGGTTTCAATGCTGTTAACACATCCTGTCCCATTGCTTTTTCCTTTACCGTGGTGGTGAATTCTTTAGCAATTTTATAATTCACATCGGCATCAACAAGTGCCCGGCGAACTTCTTTCAGGGTTTCGGCTACGTTTACTTCTGTGATCTGGCCATGTCCCTTAAGGATGTGTAAGGCATTATCTAACTTATCGCTTAAACTATCGAACATAATTCTACTTCTTATTTAAGTTGACCGCCCTTTCCCGGCGGTTTGCAAATTTAATGATTTGATACTGAAGTGAAAAGTTTTATTTTCGGTATTCTGTATGTTTCCTCTTCGATTTTCCGTTTTCCGTTTTCCGTTATTCCTCCTTCGGGGGTTAGTGGGATTTACATTCGATCAGGAACCTGAATTCCTAATAATCCAAAAGCCGATTTAATTACATCCCTTACTATTTTTGACAACTGTACCCTGAATTTTTTTTCAACTTCATTATCGGTTCCCAAAATAGTCACGTTTTGATAAAAGGAATTAAATTCCCGCACAAGATCGTACGTGTAATTAGCGATCAATGCCGGACTATGATTTTCTGCAGCCAGCTGGATCATTTCAGGATATAACTGGATTTGCTTTATAAGTTCCTTTTCCTTTTCATGCAATCGGTAAGTTTCAGGAATATTCAGTTCTTCCGAATAATCAAAATCTGCTTTTCTAAGAATAGATTGAATACGTGCATAGGTATATTGTATGAATGGCCCGGTATTCCCCTGAAAATCTACCGATTCCTCCGGATTAAAAAGAATTCGTTTTTTAGGATCCACTTTCAAAATATAATATTTCAATGCTCCCAACCCAATCATTTTATGGAGTTCAGCCTTTTCCTCTTCTGAATATTCATCCAGCTTTCCAAGTTCTTCTGAAATTTCTCTAGCGGTAAGGGTCATTTGCTCCATCAATTCATCTGCATCTACCACGGTTCCTTCCCTGCTTTTCATCTTTCCTGAAGGCAGATCTACCATCCCGTAACTGAGATGAACCAGGTAATTCGCCCAATTAAATCCAAGTTTTTTCAGAATTAGGAACAGGACCTTAAAATGATAATCCTGCTCGTTTCCAACGGTATAAACCATGCCGTCTATATCAAAATCTTTTACCCTCTGAATCGCTGTACCTATATCCTGCGTCATATAAACCGCGGTACCGTCACTGCGCAATACTATTTTTTCGTCCAGGCCTTCATCCGTAAGATCTATCCAAACACTTCCATCCTCTTTCCTGTAAAAAATGCCTTTTTCAATTCCCTGGGTAACAACATCTTTTCCAAGTAAATAGGTATCGCTTTCGTAATAATTTTTATCAAAATCTACTCCGAGGTTTTTATAGGTTTCTTCAAACCCGCTGTAAACCCATTGATTCATTTTTTCCCACAAACCAATCACTTCCGGATCTCCGGCTTCCCATTTAAGAAGCATTTGTTGTGCTTCTTTAATAATAGGCGCTTCTGCTTTTGCTTCTTCCTCAGTTTTCCCCTGGGCTATTAATTCTGAAATTTGAATTTTATATTCCTGATCGAATTTTACATAATAATTCCCAACCAGCTTATCTCCTTTTAGTCCGGTAGATTCTGGTGTTTCCCCATTTCCGAATCGTTCCCATGCAAGCATGGATTTACAAATATGAATCCCACGATCATTTATTATTTGCGTTTTATAGATCTTATTTCCTGCAGCCTTTAATATTTCGGCTACAGAATACCCCAAAAGGTTATTCCTAACATGACCAAGATGCAAAGGCTTATTGGTATTTGGGGAAGAATACTCCACCATAATGGTTTTGGAATTTTCAGAAAAGCTGAACTTTCCAAAATTCTTCTGATTTTTGATCTCATTAAAAGAATTCAAATAGTATGTATCGCTTAAAACAAGGTTTAAAAAACCCTGCACAACATTGAACTTTTTTACTTCAGCTACATTTTCAACAAGAAATTCACCAATACTTTGTCCCAATTGAACCGGGCTTGTTTTTACCTGCCGCAGCATAGGAAATGTCACTAAAGTTATATCTCCTTCAAAATCTTTACGGGTAGGCTGAAATTCAACCTGTTCTATTTCTACATCGTAAATCTTTGCAAGTGCATTCTTAACCGCTTGTTCAATGGTTTTTTGAATATTCATTTTAGATTTTTTAACCTTTTTTGAAACTTAATAAGGGGCAAAGATAATGGAAAATATGGGCCAGCGACAGCCCTTTAGCCTCAAATTCTTATCTTTACAAAAAAATGTTATGCTACTGAATATAAGTTACAATCAGCCAAAAATCCGCGAAAAAATCAATGCTGAAGTTGGTGCTCCTTTTACCCTTTTGCAACGCTTCAAACTAAATGGAATAGGTTCTCCAAAACTCCATATTACCACTATGAGCATCGATATCCATAATCTGATGGTTTTGGACAGGAATGCCAATACATGCAATGTTGAAATGCGGCCTAAGGGAATTATCGTGATGTTCCGGTCCTTATTAGAGACTTATGCATTGATAATTCCTTATTATAAACTCAACCTTTATAAAGGAAAGGCAGAAGAATATTCGATCTACAAGGATCATTATTTCATTAAAGTAAAAGCCGATGATGCCGGGATTCACAAATACTTTAAAAAAATCCTCGATTACAGAAGCGACAATGCTCCAACCCAGGTGGAGGATATGCAGTAACAATAATTTGACATTAGGCAGTTTTAACATGTGTTTAAATGACACAAGCTTAATTTATGGATAAACCCGGGGAAGCTTTGCTAATGTTCCTTTGCGACAAAAAAGAATGGAATTATTTATCTATGTTTTTGCCGCACTCTTTTCGGTTATTAATCCATTGGGAACGGTTCCCATATTCGTGGGACTTACAAAAGACGATTCTTCTGCTGAACGCTCCAAAACATCTCTTCTTACATCGATCAACATTTTTGTAATCCTTGTAATCTCCTTTTTCACCGGTAGGTATTTGCTTCAATTCTTTGGCATAAGTATTGAATCTTTAAGAATTGCCGGGGGACTTATCATCGTAACTTCAGGATTTGCATTGCTAACAGGATCCTTTTCAAAACATAAAGGAATGGATAAGCAGCGCGTAAAAGACGATGCTTATCAGCGCGAAGGAGTTTCCCTGACACCATTGGCAATCCCAATGCTTGCAGGACCGGGCTCAATTTCTTTGTTAATTGGAATGTATCAGGAATTCGGAGCTTTTTACGAAAGAATCACCACAATTTTGGCGATTTTCGCAGTTTGCCTGGCAACCTTCGCCGTTCTAAAAAGCTCCCATTATATAGTACGTATGCTAGGGGCTTCCGGAATTAACGCGATTTCCAGGATAATAGGGTTTATTGTTATCGCGATTGGGATCGAATATATCAGCTCCTCTGTAATAGTGGTTTTAGCAAGCGTTTTTGAATAATCCTTTAGTTACCTTTTACCAAAGGCAACTCCTCCTACTAATGCCAGAATACCTAAGACAATCATGGCGTAGGATTGCGTTTTGTCGCCCTGAGCTTCAATCTTTAGAGGCCCGGCTTCCATTAGTACTTCAGGAGTTATTAAGGTATATAATCCATAGCCTACCAGGGCTACTCCAACAACTAATAAAACTATCTTAAGGGTGTTGTTCATTTTGTTTAAAATTTATTAATTCAAGTGAAAGTAGACAATTTATTCCTAAATTAAGCCATATTAAAACATTCTATGAGAATTTTACTTACCGGTGCCAATGGCTATATTGGATTAAGACTTCTACCTCAACTATTAGAACTTGGTCATGAAGTAGTTTGTTCTGTAAGAAACAAAAACAGATTATCCGTCAACAAGGAATTGCTTTCAAAAATAGAAATTGTTGAAATAGATTTTCTTGAACTTCCTGATGAAATACCCGAAGTAATTAAAGATATTGATGCAGCGTATTATTTGATACATTCAATGTCCGGATCTATGGAAGATTTTGACGAACAGGAAGCAGAATCGGCTGAAAATTTCAATAAGCTGATGGCAGGAACTACGGTGAAACAGGTGATTTACCTTAGCGGAATTGTGAATGAAGAGAAACTTTCCAAGCATCTTCAATCAAGAAAAAGGGTGGAGGAAATTTTATATCAGGGAGATTTCAAACTAACGGTACTACGAGCAGCCATCATTGTAGGCTCCGGAAGTTCTTCCTTTGAGATCATTAGGGATCTTTGCGAGAAATTACCAATAATGATCACTCCCCAATGGGTAAGAACAAAATGCCAGCCCACTTCCATAAGGGATGTTCTACTTTTTCTTACCGGCGTGCTTGGGAATGAAAAATGCTACAATGATTCTTTTGATATAGGAGGCCCCGATGTGCTTTCCTATAAACAGATGATGCAGCAATATGCAGAAGTTAGGGATTTAAAATTATACATTCTGGATGTTCCCATAATGTCTCCAAAACTATCTTCTTACTGGCTGTATTTTGTCACCTCCACTTCCTATAAACTTGCTGTAAACCTTGTAAACAGTATGAAAGTAGAAGTGATCTCCAGTGACAAGCGGCTTGAGGAAATTTTAGGGCTTCATCCTATGTCCTATAAAGACGCAATCAAACTTGCATTTTATAAAATCGAACAGAATCAGGTTGTTTCAAGCTGGAAAGACTCCATGAGTAGCGGCCGATTTAGAAAAGATCTCAATAAATACATTCAGGTTCCCACATTTGGTTGTTTAAAAGATGCACAATCGATTAAGATTGAAAATCCGGAAGAAGTTCTGGAACGTATTTGGGCTATTGGCGGATTAAATGGCTGGTATTACGGGAACTGGTTATGGAAAGTACGTGGTTATCTTGATAAAGGTTTTGGAGGCGTGGGACTTCGGAGAGGAAGAACTCATCCCTCTAACATTAATGTAGGGGATTCCCTTGATTTCTGGAGAGTTTTACTTGCAGATAAGGAACAAAAACGACTTTTGCTTTTTGCGGAAATGAAAGTTCCAGGAGAAGCCTGGCTTGAGTTTGAAATTGATGATGAAAATGTGCTTCATCAAACTGCCACCTTTCGGCCTAAAGGAATTTGGGGCAGACTTTACTGGTATTCCATGCTCCCTTTTCATTATTTTATATTTGATGGAATGCTTAAAAGAATCGCTAAAAGCGATAAAAAATAAAGCAAGGCGATTTAAAATCTTCTTGCTTTATTAAGCAAATTTAAACCAGCACTATCTATACTTTAGGCAAAAAAACTTCGGCCAACATGCATCGGGCACTTCCGCCTCCGCAGGTTTCAATAGTATTCAAATCGGAACTCAGGATCTCACAATATTTTTCAATGGCATTTATTTGTCCTTTTGTCAGGCTTTTACGGGCAGTATCGCTCATAACAAGATATTTTTTGTCATTAGCTCCACGCACCTGCAACATGTTGCCTGCAAACTGATGGATTTGAGCTTCGGTAATAGGAATAATCTCTTTCCCGTCCTCCTTTAAATGTTTTCTAACATTTTTTCTTTCCTTAACATCATCTATACAATCCAGGCAAATTACCGCAAACTCTTCGGCTACACACATCATCACATTGGTATGATAAATGGCTTTCCGCTCTCCTGCTACATCCTGAAATGCATTAAAGACAACAGGCATGTATTCAAAATCCTCACAAAACTCAATAAGCAAGTCTTCATCAGCTCTTGGAGACAAAGCACAATAAGCTTTTCTATTAACTCTATCCAGAATCAAACTTCCGGTACCTTCCAGGAACACCTCTTCTTCTTCAGCTTGTGTATAATCTACAACCTCATCAATTTTAAAACCACGACTTTCCAGGGCTTCAAAAAATTCCATGCGGCGTTCCTTTCTCCTATTTTCAGCAAACATCGGATATATTGCAACTCTTCCATCATTATGAAAAGAAACCCAGTTGTTCGGAAAAATAGAATCTGGAGTGTCCAGTTCTTTTTTATCATTTACAACTATTACATTCACCCCTACTGCTTCCAGTTTTTCAACAAAAGCATCAAATTCCTCCTGAGCCTTTCTATTGATTTCTTCCTGCTTAAGCTGAAGATCTTCCTGGAAATAATTGTTTACCGCGGTTTGTTCATTCATTCTAAATGCCACCGGGCGAACCATTAATACACTATTTGTTATTTGTTTCATCTTTTTATTCTCTTATTAGTGGTAATGTTGAACATCGTAACAGCCCTTCCTGCTTGGAAATTTCGGCATAAGGAACTTCTTCTACTTTAATCCCCTGTTGACGCAACCAAGTATTCAATCGTGTAAAATTCTTTTCTGAAATTACGACCTCTTCTGAAATGGAAAAGATATTGGAATTCATGTTATACATTTCATCACGGGTTATTTCAAAAATATTTTCCTTTCCGAAGAGATTTACCAACCATTCATATTCTTCTTCAATTAAGAATCCACCTTTATAAATAATTGCTTTATCTCTTCCTACTGGCTGAAAGCAGCAATCCAGATGTAAGGCATTTTCCCTGGCTTCGGTATTTGATTTTCTAAGACTAAAAGAAACAACCTTCTTATCAGGAAATAATTCCTGAAGAGCGGCAACAGCTTTCATATTGGTTCGTGCGGTTATAAATTCCTTATAATCATCTCCTTTGTACGTTCCAACAAGAATATAATCTTTATATGGCATTACATCTCCCCCCTCAATATGGGCATCTTCGGGTAAGCTTATTACATTTTCGGGAGCAATCTGGTCGATGACGTGATTGATAGCTACGATTTCTTCATCCCTATCCGGTAAAATATTGGCTTTTATAAATTTATCCTCGATCACAAAGGCTATATCACGGGCAAAGATCTGGTTATAATCTTCAATAACTTTGGGCCGGAATACCTGTACCTTATATTTTTCAAGAACAGCAGCTACGGCTTCCATCTCAAATACCATATCCTCTTCTTTAGGATAGGTGCCGGATTTTATGAATTCTGCCGATTTAGGATCGTAGGCTTCCTCAAGTTTTGGCACTGGTCCAACACTTTTAGCCGTACCTAATACTACCGCCTTTAAAGGGGCGGTTTCGCTTGTTATATGTAATTTCAACATTGCTGTTTCTAATTTTGGCAAATATAAAAAAAGCTCCGCTGGAAAAGAATGATTTAAGCTTAATTGCTAGTCTATTTTTTTACCATTTTCCATAAAAAAAAGCCCCATTCTAAAATGGAGCTTTCGTATAATTCAAAATGATTTTTTTATCTATTTTCCAATTGCTTGAAATCACGAAGGTTTTTACCTACATAAACCTGACGTGGTCTTCCAATAGGTTCTTTTCCCAGACGCATTTCTTTCCACTGAGCAATCCATCCAGGTAATCTTCCTACTGCAAACATTACTGTAAACATTTCTGTAGGAATTCCCATCGCACGGTAAATAATACCTGAATAGAAATCTACGTTTGGATATAATTTTCGCTCTACAAAATAAGAATCTTCCAGGGCTGCTTTTTCAAGACCTTTTGCTATATCCAGAATTGGATCGTCTACACCAAGTGCAGCCAATACATCATCTGCAGATTTTTTAATGATCTTGGCACGGGGATCAAAGTTTTTGTATACTCTATGTCCAAAGCCCATCAATCTAAACGGATCCTCTTTATCTTTTGCTTTCGCTATAAATTTAGAAGTATCTCCTCCGTCTTTTTGAATTTCTTCAAGCATCTCTATAACTGCCTGGTTTGCTCCTCCATGAAGTGGCCCCCATAACGCAGAAACTCCGGCAGATATTGATGCGAATAATCCAGCCTGGGAAGACCCCACCAATCTAACGGCAGAGGTAGAACAGTTTTGTTCATGATCTGCATGAAGGATCAGTAATTTATCCAATGCATCAACAATGGTTTGATCTTGTTTATATTCCTCACCTGGCTTTTCGAACATCATTTTTAAAAGACTCTCTACATAACCAAGACTGGTGTCACGATTGTTTAAGGGCTGATCATTTCGTTTTCGTAATGTCCATGCCGCAAGGGTGGGAAATTTAGCCAAAATCTTCACTATAGCCTTGTACATATCCTCCTCAGAATCTACATTGACAGATTTTGGATTAAAAGCGATTAGCGCACTTGTCAATGAAGACAACATTCCCATTGGGTGGGCAGAAGATGGAAAGCCATTAATGACTTTCTGCATATCCTCATTCACTTCACTTTGATCTATTATATCTTTCTTGAAATCATCTAATTGTTGCTTATTAGGTAGTTCTTCAAAAATCAACAGATACACAACCTCGAGAAAATCTGCTTTTTCAGCAAGTTCCTCAATAGAATATCCCCTGTAACGAAGAATTCCTTTTTCTCCATCCAGGAAAGTAATAGTGCTTTCACAACTACCCGTATTCTTAAATCCCGGATCCAGGGTTATTGCTCCTGTTTCTCCTCTTAAACTCTTAATATCAATGGCAACTTCATTTTCTGTTCCAATGGTTACCGGGAATTCGTATTTCTTCCCATCTATTTCTATCGTAGCAACTTTTGACATACTCTTATAATTACTTATTTGTGATTAATCTTCTACTGCTAAAATACAAAAAATCGTTCAAAAATAGCGCTATATAGGGCGCTCAATTTTTGCTAAACAAGAAATAAAAGTAGTTTTTACAGTTAAATTTATCAATTTAGAATTAGTTACTGAGTTTTTTATGAAATATATAATTGAAAAGGAAGTATTTTAAACGACAAAAGCCTCTCCAAGTTAGAGAGGCTTTTGCAGAATTTTATTTTTATTTAAATTTTAAAAGCATTCTCCTGCGGAAAATATCCCACGCTACCCAATTCTTCTTCAATTCTCAATAACTGATTGTACTTGGCCATACGATCACTTCTGGAGGCAGATCCTGTTTTGATTTGACCTGTGTTTAGGGCAACGGCAAGATCGGCAATGATACTATCTTCAGTTTCTCCTGAACGATGAGAGATCACAGAGGTATATCCGGCATTTTTAGCCATATTAACAGCTGCAATCGTTTCACTTATAGTACCTATTTGATTAAGTTTTATAAGAATTGAATTCCCAATACCTTCCTTTATTCCTCTACCCAATCGCTCAACATTTGTTACAAACAAATCATCTCCTACCAACTGGACTTTATCGCCAATCTTATCGGTTAAATATTTCCATCCATCCCAATCATTTTCATCCATTCCATCTTCAATGGAGATAATAGGATATTTGGAAGCTAATTCAGCAAGATAATCTGCTTGTTCTTCACTGCTTCTTATTTTCCCAGTATCACCTTCAAATTTAGTATAATCATATTTCCCATTTACATAAAATTCGGCTGCCGCACAATCCAAAGCGATCATCACATCATCCCCGCCTTTATAACCGGCATTTTTAATCGCAAGCAAAATGGTATCAAGCGCATCTTCGGTTCCGTCTAAAGTAGGTGCAAACCCACCTTCATCACCCACTGCCGTGCTCAAACCTCTGTCGTGAAGGACTTTTTTAAGATTATGGAAAATTTCAGTTCCCATTTTTAGCGCATGTGAAAAATTCTTCGCCTTTACGGGCATGATCATAAATTCCTGAAATGCTATAGGCGCATCACTGTGGGAACCTCCATTTATAATGTTCATCATAGGCACAGGAAGCGTATTTGCGCTTACTCCACCCAAATATCGGTACAATGGCATATTTAATTCATTGGCCGCTGCTTTTGCCACAGCCATGGAAACACCAAGAATAGCATTAGCACCTAAATTTGCTTTATTTGGAGTTCCATCCAATTCGATCATTGCCTGATCGATTATATTTTGATCGAAAACTGAATATCCCAATAGTTCTTCTGCAAGGATTGTATTCACATTTTCTACCGCTTTTAACACTCCTTTCCCCATATAATCACTTCCTCCGTCACGCAGCTCTACAGCTTCATGTTCGCCTGTTGAAGCACCGGAAGGCACTGCTGCTCTTCCTAAAATACCATTCTCTGTTGTTACATCTACTTCAACAGTAGGATTCCCTCTTGAGTCAAAAATTTGACGGGCATGGATATTGATTATTACACTCATAATTATTTATTTATTATTATTTTCTAAAACAGATAGCAATATACGAATACAGGTGTTGATTCACCAGTAAAACAGCAGGTTTTGATGTATATTTATACGAAACCGATTTCGAAAATCATGTGCCGAGAAAGGTTATTTTGCGAAAGGATCCCAATAAAACCGAAGTCCTAACCCTATTGTAGAACTGTTTGAAAAAGTTGTCCTGATGTTATATTCTGAAAAATCCAGTTTCTGAAAAGCTTCATCGGTATTTAAAAATGTATATTGAACCGCTAAGGTAAACCAGTAGGAATCGGTTTTTACAGCGAATCCTTCCAAACCTAAAGAAAAGCTCCAGAAAGAAACCGGTACTGAAGCCTTTTGCCTTTCATCGAGGCCGTAAGCTCCATTATTCATCAAAACAAAATAATCTCCCTTTCCGTTGACGTTTCCTATATGATACTTCGGAGAAATAAATAGAAAGGCATCCTCTTTTCCAAATTTCAATTTTGGGGAAATCGTTATTAAAGAAGCATTAAAACTTTTTTCGAGTCGTTTCACAGATTTTCCGTTTTGATCATCAGGATTTAAAATATTCTGATCGTTTAGTGCCCCAAAATATAAATCATAACCAATTTCCGGGGCGAAGAATTTCCATTGGTATACCTGGGCCCCAACATTAAAATTACCTATGGAATTATTGTTAAATCCTGTATTCCTGTAATATTCAAATCCGGCATACACTACAGGGTGATTTTGAGCCCCAACATTTAAGGAAGTTGCCAGAAAAAATAGGAATATAATTAATTTGAAAGCAGCCATCCTAATCTAAAGCCAATTATTGGGGAAAAAAAAGAACTGCCAGATTCATTAAAACCGTAACCGGCTCCTAAATTTAGGTCTAATTTAAAGCCACTACCATAATAGCGCTGTAAGCCCCATACCGGACCGATAACTCCAAAATAATCTTCATTGTATTCGAGGTCCCCAATGATGGGCTTTCCAAACTGGATAGCTCCGCTTAACGCTATATAATTAGCACTATTATTACTAATGTTCTTTTCTTTTTGGAGACGTTTTTCTAAATTATAGTAATAGCGGTATTGCACATTAAATATTGGGTAAATACCAAAACCTTCACCGGAATAGCTATTCTTTTTATAAGCCAGGCCAGTCCCAGCCCTTAAATCTAAAGTAGTAGAATTTGAAAGTCCGTATTCATATTCTAAACCCGGAGTTAAGATGTTTACCGATAATAATCCATTTTCAACTGAATCTTGATCTTGTGCGTGGATGGAAATAAATGAGTAGAAGCAAAAACTAAGAAGTAATAATTTTTTCATTGATGAATTTTTAAAATATTGATGAATTTGAGGCTGCAATTTAGGATAAAATTAGTTTTCACAAAAAAAAGCCCAAAATCTTTAATTTTAGGCCTTCTTTTTAAATTTTATTTGAAATTTTTAAGCTTTTACAACTTTTAACCTCTCCATGAATTCATCGAATAAATAGGCCGCATCATGCGGTCCCGGACTTGCCTCAGGATGATATTGTACAGAGAAACAATTCTTGTTTTTCATCCTCATTCCCCCAATGGTGTTATCATTTAAACAGATATGCGTAATCTCAAAATCCGGATGAGCTGCAGTTTCTTTCTCATCTACCGAGAATCCGTGATTTTGCGAGGTAATTTCACCTTTTCCAGTTAACAGATTTTTTACAGGGTGATTGATTCCCCTATGTCCATGGTGCATTTTATAAGTAGAAATCCCATTCGCTAATGCAATAACCTGGTGTCCAAGACAAATTCCAAAAAGTGGCTGATCATTTTCCAAAATGGCCTTTGTTAATTCAATAGCTTCGGATAGAGGTTTTGGATCTCCTGGTCCATTGGAAAGAAAATATCCATCGGGATTCCAGGTGCTCATTTCTTCATAGGTGGCATTGTAAGGAAACACCTTTACATAGGCATCTCTTTCAGCAAAATTACGCAGGATGTTCTTTTTAATTCCTATATCCAATGCGGCAATTTTATAAGATGCATTTTCATTTCCGTAGAAATAAGGCGCTTTGGTAGAGACCTTTGATGCAAGCTCAAGACCGTTCATATCGGGAACTTTTGCTAATTGTTCTTTTAAAGCGGCAATATTGTCCACATCTGTAGAGATAATGGCATTCATAGCCCCATGCTCCCTAATATAGGTTACTAAAGCTCTTGTATCTACATCAGATATTGCAAACAAATCACTTCTGTTTAAAAATTCCTCCAAAGAATTATCTGCTGCAGGCCTTGAATAATTATAACTGAAATTCTTACAAATTAAACCGGAGATCATCGGTTGATAGGATTCATTTTCATGTTCATTCACGCCATAGTTCCCAATATGCGCATTTGTTGTAACCATGAGCTGACCAAAGTAGGAAGGATCTGTAAAAATTTCCTGATAGCCGGTCATACCGGTGTTGAAACAAACTTCTCCTACCGCACTTCCATCTTTATTTCCAACAGATTTCCCGTGGAATATGGTTCCATCTGCCAGTAATATAATTGCCTTTTTTCTTGTTTGATATTTCATAAGAGGTGTCTAACTTTCTAAGGTTTTTTGATTTGCTGATTCACCAAATCCGGTTTCGCAAAAATAGTTTAAAATTATTATATAAAAAAAAGGATAAACCTAGATGGCTTATCCTTTTTTAAATTGTGATGTAAAAGAATCAATACTAAGCTTCTTTATTATCATCTTTTTTATCTTCTTTAGATTCAGAAGGTTTTGTTTCAGCCTTTGGAGTAGTTTCCTCTGCCCTTGGAGCAGTCTCTTCGGCTTTTTTCTTACCGGCTCTACGAGTTGATTTTTTCTTTTCAGGTTTGGTTAGGTTATAAATTTCGTTATAATCTACCAATTCGATCATCGCCATATCTGCATTATCCCCAAGTCGGTTACCTAATTTAATAATTCGGGTATATCCACCTGGACGATCTCCAACTTTGGGAGCTACATCCCTGAACAATTCTGCTACAAAATCCTTTTGTCGAAGTTTGGCAAAAACCAATCTACGGTTATGAGTAGTATCCACTTTAGATTTTGTAACCAAAGGTTCTACAAACTGCTTTAAAGCTTTTGCTTTTGCAACAGTTGTATTTATGCGCTTATGCTCAATTAGGGAACACGCCATGTTTGCCAACATGGACATACGGTGTGCTTTTTTCCTGCCTAAATGATTTATTTTTTTTCCGTGTCTCATTTTTTCTTAGATATTAGACGTTAGGTATGAGATTTTAGATTTTTACTTCTTAATGTGAGAAAGATGTGTTTCAACTTTTCTCAAATCTAATGTCTCACTTCTTGAGTCTATATTAGTCTTTATCCAGTTTATATTTTGATAGGTCCATCCCAAAGTTTAAACCTTTATTATTCACAAGCTCTTCAAGCTCGGTTAAAGATTTTTTACCAAAGTTTCTGAACTTCATCAAGTCATTTTTATTATAGGATACTAAATCACCCAAGGTATCAACTTCAGCAGCCTTCAAGCAGTTCAGCGCTCTTACCGAAAGATCCATATCCACTAACTTAGTTTTTAGCAACTGTCTCATGTGAAGGGATTCTTCATCATAAGTTTCAGTTTGTGCTATTTCATCTGCTTCAAGAGTGATGCGCTCATCAGAGAACAACATAAAGTGATGTATCAGTGTTTTAGCAGCTTCGGTTAAAGCTTCTTTAGGATGAATAGATCCATCGCTTACGATTTCAAAAACCAATTTTTCATAATCGGTTTTTTGCTCTACACGAAAGTTCTCAATACTATATTTTACATTTTTGATTGGGGTATAAACCGAATCTGTGAAAATAGTACCTAAAGGTGCGTTTGCTTTTTTGTTTTCTTCTGCAGGAACATAACCACGACCTTTTTCAACAGTAAGTTCCATATTGAAACTCACTTTTTTATCAAGGTTACAAATCACCAAATCTGGATTCAGGATTTGAAAACCGGAGATAAATTTTTGAAAATGACCGGCAGTAAGCTGATCCTGACCTGAGACAGAAATTGTAACGGCTTCGTTGTCTATTTCATCAATTTGCCTTTTAAACCTTACTTGCTTCAGGTTTAATATAATTTCTGTTACATCTTCCACCACGCCAGGGATTGTAGAGAACTCATGATCAACTCCTTCAATACGAACGGAGGTGATTGCAAATCCTTCTAATGATGATAACAGTACTCTTCTTAAAGCGTTACCAACAGTTAATCCATAACCTGGTTCCAAAGGACGAAATTCAAATTTCCCTTCGAAATCAGTGGAATCAATCATTATAACTTTATCGGGCTTCTGAAAATTTAGTATTGCCATATTACGACTTCTGTGAATTATTACTTCGAATATAATTCGACGATGAATTGTTCATTAATATTTTCCGGAATTTGAACTCTACCAGGAACAGAAACATAAGTTCCCAGTTTGGTTTCGCTATTCCAGGTAATCCACTCATAGGTTGCACTTGAGTTGGAAAGTGAATTTAGGATTGCTCCTAAAGATTTCGACTTTTCTCTAACCCCAACTACATCACCGGGATTTAATTGATAAGACGGAATATTTACTAATTCACCATTTACGGTAATATGCCTGTGAGAAACCAATTGTCTTGCTCCGCTTCGTGAAGGAGAAATTCCCATTCTATAAACCACATTATCAAGACGTGATTCACATAATTGTAACAACACTTCCCCGGTAATACCAGTAGCACGTGTTGCTTTTTCAAACATATTTCTGAACTGACGCTCTAAGATACCATAGGTATATTTCGCTTTTTGCTTTTCCATTAACTGGATTGCATATTCAGATTTTTTACCTCTTCTACGGTTGTTCCCGTGTTGTCCGGGAGGGTAATTTCTTTTTTCAAAAGACTTGTCATCTCCGAAAATAGCTTCGCCAAATTTACGAGCTATCTTAGTCTTTGGACCAGTATATCTTGCCATTTTAATTTTTGTGTTTAAGAAAGCGATTATGAATTAAGGTCACTGTCCTTCGATAATCTGGGTGCTTTCCCTGTTTATACTTATTAATAATTAAACTCTACGTCTTTTTGGAGGTCTACAACCATTGTGTGGTAATGGAGTAACATCGATAATTTCTGTTACTTCAATTCCTGCATTATGAATTGATCTTATTGCAGATTCTCTTCCGTTACCCGGTCCTTTAACAAATACCTTTACTTTACGCAATCCTGCTTCATGAGCTACTTTCGAAGCATCTTCAGCAGCAAGTTGTGCAGCATAAGGAGTGTTTTTCTTAGATCCTCTAAAGCCCATTTTACCGGCTGAAGACCAGGAAATCAAATCTCCTTTTTTATTTGTCAAAGATATAATAATGTTGTTAAAAGAAGCAGTAACATGCGCTTCTCCATTGGACTCCACAATTACTTTACGTTTCTTTTGAGCTGTTTTAGTTTTTGCCATCCTACTTATTATTTAGTTGCTTTCTTCTTGTTAGCAACTGTTTTTCTTCTTCCTTTTCTCGTTCTGGAGTTATTCTTAGTTCTTTGACCTCTTAACGGAAGTCCAGATCTATGACGAACACCACGGTAGCATCCAATGTCCATAAGACGTTTGATACTCATCTGAACTTCTGAACGAAGTTCTCCTTCAATTTTGAAAGCTCCTACAGTTTCACGAATACGTCCGATTTCATCATCGTCCCAATCAGAAACTTTTTTACTCTCATCTACATTAGCTTCCTTCAGGACTTCCTGAGCTCTGCTCTTTCCAATTCCGAAGATATAGGTCAAAGCTATAACTCCGCGTTTTTGTTTTGGTATATCAACACCTGCAATTCTAGCCATAACTTATCCCTGTCTTTGTTTGAATTTCGGATTCTTTTTGTTTATCACGTAAAGTCTGCCTTTTCTACGTACAATCTTGCACTCGGCACTTCTTTTTTTAACTGATGCTCTAACTTTCATCTTAATTAATATCTATACGTTATTCGAGCCTTTGATAAATCATACGGGCTCATTTCTAATTTCACTTTATCTCCAGGTAATAATTTAATATAATGCATTCGCATTTTACCCGAAATATGAGCGGTCACAACATGACCATTCTCCAGTTCTACCCGGAACATAGCATTTGATAATGCTTCAATTATTGTTCCGTCTTGTTCAATTGCTGATTGTTTTGCCATAATTACGCTATTGCTTTTCTGTTTTTTCCAGATTTCATCAAACCATCGTAATGCCTATTTAACAAATAAGAATTTACTTGTTGCATAGTATCAATCGCAACCCCTACCATAATTAGTAAGGAAGTACCTCCAAAGAACAATGCCCAACCCTGTTGTACACCCAACAGCTGAACTACAACAGCGGGGAACACCGCTATTAAAGCAAGGAAAATTGAACCCGGAAGGGTAATTTGTGACATAATCCTATCAAGGAATTCCCCTGTTTCTGAACCTGGGCGAATGCCGGGTATAAACCCACCACTTCTCTTAAGATCATCTGCCATTTTATTCGTAGGTACTGTGATTGCAGTGTAAAAATATGTAAACACAATAATTAACAAAGCGAAAACCAAATTGTACCAAAACCCAAATATATCACTAAACGCAGCTGCAATACCTTGCGAGGTCTCTCCTTCAGAAAGTCCTGCTACGGCAGCTGGTATAAACATTATAGCTTGTGCGAATATAATTGGCATTACACCGGAAGCATTTAATTTAAGAGGTATATACTGTCTTGAACCAAATACATTCTTTTCATATCCACCGGATGCTGTTCTTCTGGCGTACTGAACCGGGATTTGGCGAACTGCCATAACCAACATTACAGATGCAAGAATAATAAGGAACCAAATTACCAATTCAATTAAAATCATAATTAAACCACCATTAGATTCAAAAACCCTGGAAGCAAATTCCTGAATAAAGGCCTGAGGAAGGGTGGCTATAATACCAACCATAATCAATAGGGAAATTCCATTTCCTATTCCTTTATCAGTGATTTTTTCACCCAACCACATTGCAAAAATAGTTCCTGTGGTTAATATAATTACTGAAGAAGCTACGAATGTAACGGTATCTCCAAGTAAAAAGGCGCTTTGAGGCAAAGTAGCAAAAAGGTTATAAATATAACCAGGACCTTGCACTAAAGTAATTGCTATTGTTAACCATCTCGTTATCTGGTTGATCTTTCTTCTACCACTTTCTCCTTCTTTTTGTAGTTTTTGCAAATAAGGAACCGCAATTCCCATAAGTTGTACTACAATAGAGGCAGAGATATATGGCATGATCCCCAATGCAAATACGGAAGCATTTGAAAAGGCACCACCGGTAAACGCATTAAGGAGGCCTAATAGACCTCCATCAGTTTGACTTGCCAAGTTGGAGAGCTGTGAAGCATCTACCCCCGGTAAAACAACCTGCGCACCGAAACGATAAACCAATAACAAACCAAGGGTCACTAAAATTCTATTTTTTAGTTCCTCAATTTTCCAGATATTTTTAAGAGTATTGATAAATTTCATCGTTTATCTATTATAAATTAACAACTTCACCTCCGGCAGCTTCGATAGCTTCCTTAGCTGAGGCAGTAAATTTATGAACAGATATTTTCAACGTTGCTTTTAGTTCTCCTCTACCTAATATCTTTACTAATTCGTTTTTTCCGGCTAAACCATTTTCAACCAAAACCTGCATATCCACGGTATCTTTAATCCTACCGTTATCTACAAGCATTTGAAGTGTATCAAGGTTTATACCCTGATAATCTTTTCGGTTGATATTGGTAAAACCAAACTTTGGCACCCTACGTTGAAGTGGCATTTGCCCACCTTCAAAACCAATTTTCTTAGAGTAACCAGAACGTGATTTGGCCCCTTTATGACCACGAGTAGAAGTTCCTCCTTTACCGGATCCTTCACCTCTACCAACACGCTTATTGTTACTTTGAACTGAACCTTTTGCAGGTTTTAAGTTACTTAAATTCATGTGCTGTATTATTTTGTTTCTTCAACAGAAACTAAGTGTGAAACTTTGTTTACCATACCAAGGATATTTGGTGTGTTTTCGTGCTCTACAACCTGGTTTAATTTCTTAAGACCAAGGGCCTCTAAATTAAGTTTTTGGTTCTTAGGACGCTTGATCGCGCTTTTTACCAATGTAACTTTTATCTTTCCCATCTTATCCTTTATTAACCTTTAAATACTTTATCTAATGTAACTCCACGTTGTTTCGCTACAGTTTGGGCACTCCTCAATTGCAATAAAGCATCAAAAGTAGCTTTTACTACGTTATGAGGGTTTGAGGATCCCTGATTTTTTGAAAGCACATCGTGTATCCCAACAGATTCCAATACTGCACGTATTGCTCCACCGGCAATTACTCCAGTACCCGTTGCTGCTGGCAACAATAATACTCTTGCACCACCATACTTCCCTTTTTGTTCATGTGGGATGGTTCCTTTGTTTAAAGGAATTCTAACCAAATTCTTTTTGGCATCCTCTACACCTTTGGAAATAGCATCGGCAACCTCTTTAGATTTACCTAAACCCTGGCCTACTACACCATTTTCATCACCTACTACTACAATCGCAGAGAAACCAAATGCTCTACCACCTTTCGTAACTTTAGTAACACGTTGTATACCTACCAAACGGTCTTTTAATTCAAGACCCGCCGGTTTTACAAGTTCTACATTTTTATAATCTTGATACATATCTTTCTAGAATTTTAGTCCTCCTTCACGGGCACCATCTGCCAACGATTTAACTCTTCCATGATATAAATAACCACCTCTGTCAAAAGAGATTGTATCTATACCGGCTTTTAACGCCTTTTCGGCAAGACTTTTACCAACCAAAGTTGCTTTCTCGATCTTGTTTCCTTCTGCCGAAGTTACGTCTTTATCTCTTGAAGAAGCTGCAGCCAAAGTTTTTCCTTCCACATCGTCTACTATTTGGGCATAAATTTCTTTATTGCTCCTAAATACTACCAATCTTGGACGGCTTTGAGTACCACTAATATCCTTACGAATACGCTTCCTTATCTTTTGTCTTCTATCTTGTTTTGAAAATGCCATATCTAAAGTCTATTAAGCCGATTTACCAGCTTTTCTTCGTAATTGTTCTCCTACAAATTTAATACCTTTTCCTTTGTAAGGCTCTGGAGCCCTGAAAGAACGTATTTTAGCTGCTATCTGGCCTACCAGTTGTTTATCATATGAAGTCAATTTAATGATAGGGTTTTTACCTTTATCAGAAATTGTTTCCACTTTCACTTCAGGAGCCAATTCAAAAACAATATTATGAGAGAATCCAACTGCGATTTCCAATCTTTGCCCTTGATTTGATGCACGATAACCTACACCTACAAGTTCCAATTGCTTGGTAAACCCGTTTGCTACTCCTTCAATCATATTATTTACCAAGGAACGGTATAACCCGTGCTTTGCTTTTTGGTCCTTCTTTTCAGAGAATCGCTCAAAAGTAATGATTCCATCTTCAATTTTAATGTCGATGTCACTAAATTCCTGAGTTAATTCTCCTAATTTTCCTTTTACCGTCACAATCCCGTCCTTAACGTCCACTGTAACGCCTTCTGGGATGGTGATTGGGTTTTTACCTATTCTTGACATTTCTTAAGTCTTTAAGTATTAGTAAACGTAACAAAGAACTTCACCACCCACATTTTCAGCCTTAGCCTGCTTTCCAGTCATTACCCCATGAGAGGTAGAAACTATCGCAATTCCAAGTCCGTTAAGGATACGAGGTACTTCATTAGATCCGGCGTATTTACGCAAACCCGGTTTACTTATTCGTTGAATATTCTTTATTACTGACTCTTTAGTAAGTTTGTCGTACTTAAGGGCTATTTTGATGATACCCTGGTGGGAATTCTCTTCAAATTTGTAACTAAGAATATATCCTTGATCGAATAATATTTTAGTGATCTCCTTTTTAAGATTAGAAGCTGGTATCTCAACCACTCTGTGGTTTGCAAGTACCGCATTTCTAATTCTTGTTAAATAATCTGCAATAGGATCTGTAGTCATTTGTTTTTATTTTCGAAAGTGGTTTTTCAGTATTTTGAAACCTTCCTCCTGTTAAATCTTAATTACCAACTAGCTTTTCTTACCCCAGGGATTAATCCCATATTGGCCATTTCTCTAAACATCACACGGGAAAGACCAAACTGTCTCATATAACCTTTAGGTCTTCCTGTTAATTTACATCTATTGTGTAATCTAACGGGAGAGGCATTTTTTGGAAGTTTCTGCAATCCTTCGAAATCTCCAGCTTCTTTTAAAGCTTTTCTTTTCTCTGCATATTTCTTCACAGTTTTTTGTCTCTTAACCTCTCGGGCTTTCATTGATTCTTTAGCCATAATTAATTCTTTTTAAAAGGTAAACCTAGTTCCGTTAACAATGATTTCGCTTCCTTATCTGTAGCTGCATTAGTTACAAATGTGATATCCATTCCAGAGATTTTATTCACCTTATCGATATCGATCTCAGGGAAGATAATTTGCTCGGTAACACCTAAGTTATAATTACCTCTTCCATCAAAACCGGTTGCTTTAATACCACTGAAATCACGAACCCTTGGAAGGGCAGATGTGATTAAACGATCCAGGAATTCATACATTCTATCACCCCGTAAAGTTACTTTGGCGCCAATTGGCATCCCTTTACGAAGTTTGAAAGAAGCAACATCCTTCTTAGATATGGTTGATACGGCTTTTTGACCGGTTATTGCAGTTAATTCATCTACTGCATAATCAATCAATTTTTTATCTGCTACAGCAGCTCCAACTCCACGGCTCAAAACTATTTTCTGTAGTCTTGGAACCTCCATGATATTGGAGTAACTGAATTCTTCTTTAAGAGAAGACATTACTCTGTCTCTATACTCTTGTTTAAGTCTTGGTACGTATGCCATAACTAAATTACTTCATTGGATTTTTTGGAAAATCTCACTTTCTTACCGTCTTCAGTTCTATAACCAACTCGGGTGGTCTCTCCCTTTTTATCAATTAAAGATAAATTGGAAATATGAAGCGGAGCTTCCTTCTTTACTATTCCTCCTTGTGGATTGGATGCACTTGGTTTCTCATGTTTGGAAACCATATTTACACCTTCTACAATTGCTTTGTTCTTTTCACGAAGAATCTTTTGAACCTTTCCCTCCTGACCCTTATGGTCACCAGCGATTATTCTAACTGTATCTCCGGATTTTATTTTAAGCTTGTTCATCATACTATGTATTAAAGCACCTCTGGCGCTAATGAAACAATCTTCATGAATTGTTTATCACGAAGCTCACGGGCTACAGGGCCAAATACACGTGTACCGCGCATCTCACCAGCTGGATTCAAAAGAACACATGCATTATCATCAAAACGGATATAAGATCCATCTGGCCTACGCACTTCTTTCTTGGTACGAACAACAACTGCTGTTGAAACCGCACCCTTCTTAATGCTTCCATTAGGCGTGGCTTCTTTAACGCTGACAACTATTTTGTCTCCAACAGAAGCGTATCTTCTTTTTGTACCCCCTAATACTCGAATCGTCAAAACTTCTTTGGCGCCGGTATTGTCTGCTACTCTTAATCTAGACTCTTGTTGTACCATTTTATTTAGCTCTTTCTATAATTTCTACTAATCTCCAACATTTAGATTTACTCAATGGACGTGTCTCCATTATTTTTACTGTATCTCCAATGTTGCAGTCATTTGTCTCGTCGTGTGCCACGTATTTCTTCGTTTTTAAAACGAACTTTCCATACATGGGGTGTTTTACCTTTTTAACTTCAGCAACCACTATGGATTTCTGCATTTTATTACTGGTAACTACACCTATACGTTCTTTTCTTAAATTTCTTTTTTCCATCTTTCAGCAGAATAACACTTATTGTTGTTCTCTTTTTGTTAACTCTGTAGCAATTCTCGCTATAGATTTTCTTACAGCACGAAGCTGTATTGGGTTCTCTAATGGCGAAACTGCATGAGCCATTTTTAAATCTGAATACGCTTTCCTGGTTTCACCAAGTTTTTCCTGCAATTCTGCTACAGATAATTCTCTTACTTCTGATTGTTTCATAACTTCTCTAAATTAAGCTTGATAATCTCTAGCTACAATAAACTTGGTTTTTACCGGAAGTTTTTGTGCGGCAAGTCGCAAAGCTTCTTTGGCCACATCATAAGGCACCCCTCCTATTTCGAAGAGGATCCTTCCTGGTCTAACAACTGCTGCCCAATATTCTACAGCACCCTTACCTTTACCCATACGTACCTCAAGAGGTTTCTTGGTGATAGGCTTATCTGGAAAGATTTTGATCCATAAGGAACCTTCTCTTTTCATATAACGGGTCGCGGCTATACGCGCTGCTTCTATTTGACGTGCAGTAAGGAAATTTGAGTCTAATGATTTAATCCCAAATGTACCGTTTGAAAGTCTATGCCCCCTTTGGGAGTTTCCTTTCATACGGCCCTTTTGCATTTTGCGATATTTTGTTCTTTTAGGCTGTAACATTTTTCTTTACTTTAAAAGATTACTTTCTACGACGTGACTTGTTACCACCTCGTGCGGCACCGGGTCCAGGTTTTCCACTACTTTTTTGCTTGTCCATGCCTACAAGAGGGGAAAGATCTCTTTTACCAAATACCTCACCTTTCATGATCCATACTTTAACACCTAATCTACCATATGTGGTATGTGCCTCAACTAAAGCATAGTCAATATCGGCTCTAAAAGTTGACAAGGGAATTCTACCATCTTTGTAGCCTTCAGAACGTGCCATTTCCGCACCGTTCAATCTACCTGAAATCTGGATTTTAATCCCTTCAGCATTCATTCTCATGGCAGCTGCGATGGCCATTTTTATTGCACGACGGTATGAGATTCTATTCTCAATTTGTCTTGCAACACTGGAAGCTACTAAATGCGCATCCAGTTCTGGTCTCTTGATTTCAAAAATGTTAATTTGAACTTCCTTATCGGTAATTTTCTTAAGCTCCTCTTTCAACTTATCTACCTCCTGTCCACCTTTTCCGATTATAATACCGGGCCTGGCAGTGGTGATAGTAACGGTTATAAGTTTTAAAGTACGCTCGATAATTACCCTTGATACACTCGCTTTAGATAAACGAGCATGGATGTATTTTCTAATCTTATCGTCTTCGGCTAATTTATCGCCGTAGTCATTTCCTCCGTACCAGTTGGATTCCCATCCTCTTATGATACCAAGGCGATTCCCGATTGGATTTGTTTTTTGTCCCATACTCTTCTTAGCTTTGTGTATTATTGTTAGCTCCAAGCACTAATGTAACGTGGTTGGAACGTTTTCTTATTCTGTGAGCACGGCCCTGTGGTGCAGGACGCAATCTCTTTAACATACTACCTCCGTCTACACGGATCTCCTTCACAAATAATTCAGCTTCTTCTATACTTGCTTCCTCATTTTTGGCTTGCCAGTTTGCAATTGCAGACAATAACAATTTTTCCAATTTACGAGATGCCTCTTTAGAGCTAAATTTCAATATCTGAAGCGCTTTTTCTACTTTCTCACCACGAACCAAATCTGCGACTAAACGCATCTTCCTAGGTGAAGTAGGGCAGTTATTCAGTTTTGCAAAAGCTAATAATTTCTTAGCTTCCTTTGTTTGCTCTGCTTTTTCTCTTTTACGAACTCCCATAGCTTCAGTTATCTTTTACCTTTATTTTTCGCACCAGCGTGACCTCTAAAAGATCTTGTAGGTGAGAATTCCCCTAATTTATGACCTACCATATTCTCAGTTACATAAACAGGAACAAATTGTTTTCCGTTATGAACAGCAATGGTTTGCCCTACAAAATCCGGAGTTATCATTGAAGCCCGTGACCAGGTCTTAATAACAGCTTTCTTCCCGGATTCTACATTTTGGGAGATTTTTTTATCTAATTTATAGTGAACGTAAGGTCCCTTTTTTAATGAACGTGCCATATCTTATTATTTCTTTCTACGTTCTACAATATATTTATTACTCGCTTTCGTTTTAGAGCGGGTTCTATAACCTTTAGCAGGTATACCTTTTCTAGAACGTGGATGACCTCCGGAAGATTTACCTTCACCACCACCCATTGGGTGATCCACAGGGTTCATCACAACCGGTCTTGTTCTTGGTCTTCTACCCAACCATCTGCTTCTACCAGCTTTACCGGAAACAAGCAATTGATGATCTGAATTTGAAACAGCTCCAATAGTAGCCAAACAAGTGGTTAATATCCTTCTTATTTCCCCTGAAGGAAGTTTGATAACAGCATATTTACCATCTCTTGCAATTAATTGAGCAAAAGCGCCTGCACTACGAGCCATAACAGCTCCTTGTCCGGGACGCAATTCAATACAAGAAATAACAGTACCTAAAGGTATTGTATTTAGTGGCATTGCATTTCCAATTTCAGGAGCCGCAGCTTCTGAATCGGAAACTATATTCTGCCCAACCTGAAGTCCATTTTGAGCAACAATATATCTTTTTTCGCCATCCTGATAATTCAATAATGCGATAAAGGCCGTTCTATTCGGGTCATACTCTATAGAGGCAACAGTAGCTGGAATTCCATGCTTGTCGCGCTTAAAGTCGATAATCCTGTAACGTCTTTTGTGACCACCACCTTTGTAGCGCATGGTCATTTTTCCTTGACTGTTTCTACCACCTGACTTTTTAATCGGAGCCAACAAACTCTTCTCCGGCTTATCAGTAGTAATGGCGTCAAAACCATTAACTACTCTAAAACGCTGCCCAGGGGTGATTGGTTTTAATTTTCTAACTGACATTCTTTAATCTTAAAGATTACTATATAAATCAATAGTTTCACCTTCCGCCACCTGTACATATGCTTTTTTATAAGCACTTGTTTTACCAGTGATCACACCCGTCTTTGTATAACGGGATTTGCGATCTGGACGGACATTCACTGTGCGAACTTTTGTAACTGAAACACCATAAGTAGACTCTACTGCGGTCTTAATTTCAATCTTATTCGCCTTTTTACTAACAACAAAAGAAAAGCGGTTATTCAACTCGCTATCTGCTGTTGCTTTTTCTGTAATAATAGGTTTTATTAAGATACTCATACTGCTTATTTACTTAAGTTCAACTCAATTCCTTCTAAAGACCCCTCGACAAACACAAGATTATTTGCGTTTAATATTTTGTAAGTACTTAATTCTGAACTACTTACAACCTCAGAGCCCTTTAAATTGCGTGAGGACAAATATACATTTTTATTTGAGTCACCCAACACTATTAGAGATTTTTTACCTTCAACTCCTAAACCTTTCAAAACATCGATAAAGTTTTTGGTTTTTGGAGTGTCAAATTGAAAATCCTCTACAATTATTATCGCCTTATCCTGAGCCTTAAGAGAAAGGGCAGATTTTCTTGCCAATCTCTTTAAGTTCTTGTTAAGTTTGAAACCATAGTTTCTTGGACGTGGTCCAAAAACGCGGCCTCCACCTTTAAAGATTGGAGATTTAATACTACCGGCACGTGCTGTACCTGTTCCCTTTTGCTTTTTGATCTTACGTGTACTTCCCGCTATTTCCGCACGCTCTTTTGCTTTGTGCGTTCCCTGGCGCTGATTTGCCAGGTATTGTTTAACATCAAGATACACTGAATGATTATTAGGCTCTATTCCAAAAACAGCGTCAGAAAGGTTGACCTTTCTACCTGTTTCTTTTCCTTTAATATCTACAACTGCTATTTCCATTACTTCTGAATGATTACATACGAGTTCTTATGTCCCGGAACACATCCCTGAACAACAAGCAGGTTCTTATCTGAAACCACTTTTAAAACCCTTAAGTTTTCTACTTTCACTTTTTCCCCACCCATTCGTCCAGCCATGCGCATTCCTTTAAATACCCGTGCAGGGTAGGATGCAGCACCAATGGAACCCGGAGCTCTTAAACGGTTGTGTTGCCCATGAGTAGCTTGACCCACACCGGCAAAACCGTGTCTTTTTACAACACCTTGGAAACCTTTACCTTTACTTGTACCGGAAACGTCAACAAACTCGCCCTCGGTAAAATGTTCAACTGTAATGGAATCTCCTAATTTGTGCTCTCCTTCAAATCCCTTGAATTCAACGACTTTGCGCATTGCTGCGACTCCGGCTTTTTTAGCATGCCCTGTGGCAGCTTTATTAGCAGTCTTTTTGTCATCGAAACCAAGTTGAAGAGCTTCGTACCCGTCGACCTCTTTGGTTCTGACTTGGGTAATTACGCACGGCCCAGCTTGTATAACGGTACACGGAATGTTTTTTCCGTTCTCGTCAAAGATGCTGGTCATGCCTATTTTCTTTCCTATTAACCCAGACATAATTATTAATTATTAATTAAACTTTTTATTTAAAAATATTCAGGACCGAAAATACTTTCAGTCCTGAATGTATTTTTACCGTTTTTCCTTTGCGAAACGCGCCGGACATGTTTTTGAAAGTATAGCCTTTCGTGAGATCCCTCCTTTGTCGGGATGGATATTTCTAACCTTTTGCTTCGCTTCAGCTCACAAAAGGCAAGAACTATCACACTTTTATCTCTACTTCTACTCCACTAGGAAGCTCAAGTTTCATTAAAGCATCGATGGTTTTAGATGAAGAACTATAAATGTCCAACAATCTTTTGTACGAGCTTAATTGAAATTGCTCTCTTGCCTTTTTATTAACGTGAGGAGAACGCAATACCGTAAATATCTTTTTATGTGTTGGCAATGGGATTGGCCCGGTTACCACAGCACCCGTAGATTTTACGGTTTTTACGATTTTCTCTGCAGACTTGTCTACCAGATTGTGATCGTACGATTTTAGTTTTATTCTGATTTTCTGACTCATATCCCTTTAATTAATCGTTTGTTGTACCCTTAGCTGCCTTTATAACTGATTCTGAAATATTAGAAGGAGTTTCAGCATAATGAGAAAATTCCATTGTTGAAGTCGCTCTACCAGATGATAATGTTCTTAATGTGGTAACATAACCAAACATTTCAGAAAGAGGCACTTCAGCTTTAATAACTTTTGCTCCAGATCTGTCAGACATGTCATTAACCTGTCCTCTTCTTCTGTTTAAATCTCCTACTATATCTCCCATGTTTTCTTCAGGAGTTACAACTTCTACTTTCATTATTGGCTCAAGAATAACCGCACCTGCCTTTTTAGCAGCAACTTTATATCCCATTTTAGCAGCCAATTCAAACGAAAGTTGATCAGAATCCACAGGGTGGAATGAACCATCTGTTAATTCAACTTTTAAAGTATCCATTTTAAATCCGGCCAAAGGACCAGCTTTCATAGCCTCCTTAAAACCTTTTTCTACAGAAGGAATAAATTCCTTAGGAATACGACCACCTTTAACAGAATCTACAAACTGAAGGCCTGGACCTTTGAAGTCTTCATCTGCCGGTGACATATTAAATACGATATCACCAAATTTACCACGACCACCAGATTGCTTTTTGTAAACCTCTCTGTGAGTTGCATTTTTAGTAATAGTTTCTTTATATTCAACCTGAGGCTGTCCTTCATTAACTTCAACCTTAAATTCTCTTTTCAAACGATCTACAAGAATTTCAAGGTGTAATTCACCCATTCCTGATATAATTGTTTGTCCTGAGTTCTCATCGGTTTTAACCTGGAAGGTTGGATCTTCTTCAGCAAGTTTTGCCAAAGCCATACCCATTTTATCAACATCAGCTTTTGTCTTAGGCTCTACAGCGATACCAATTACCGGTGCAGGGAAAGACATAGACTCTAATGTAATAGGATGCTTTTCATCTGTAAGCGTATCCCCGGTTTTAATATCTTTAAAACCAACAGCAGCTCCAATATCCCCAGCTTCAATTCTGTCGATAGGCTCCTGTTTGTTAGCGTGCATCTGGTAAATACGTGAAATACGTTCTTTCTTACCAGAACGGTTATTCAACACATAAGAACCTGCATCTAACGCTCCTGAATAAACTCTAAAGAATGCCAAACGACCCACGAAAGGATCGGTAGCAATTTTAAATGCTAAAGCAGAGAACGGAGAATCAACATGTGGTTTACGCGACTCTTCTTCTTCAGTATCAGGATTAACACCTATAATAGCGTCAACATCTACAGGAGAAGGCAAGTATCTCATTACCGCATCCAACATCATTTGAACACCTTTATTTTTAAAGGCAGAACCACACATCATTGGGATAATGGACATATCGATAGTTGCAGCTCTTAAAGCGGCAATTATTTCGTCCTCTGTAATAGAAGCTTCGTCTTCAAAGAATTTCTCCATAAGCGCTTCATCGTAGTCAGCAACAGCTTCAACCAATAAAGTTCTGTATTTATCAACATCAGCCATTAATTCCTCAGGAATATCGATAACCTCATAGGTCATTCCAAAATCATCTTCATTCCAAACGATCGCAGTCTTGGAAATAAGATCTACTACTCCTTTAAAATTTTCTTCTTCCCCGATTGGAATTTGCAATGGAACCGGGTTTCCACCCAACATAGTTCTCACCTGATTACAAACGTTGAAAAAATCAGATCCCTGACGGTCCATTTTATTGACAAACCCTAAACGTGGAACCCTATACTTATCTGCCTGTCTCCAAACAGTTTCCGATTGTGGTTCAACACCATCAACCGCACTGAATAAAGCAACCATACCATCCAGAACACGTAATGAACGTTCCACCTCTACGGTAAAATCTACGTGGCCAGGGGTATCAATAATATTTACAGTATACTCTGTATCTCTATAATTCCACTTACAATGCGTTGCGGCAGAAGTAATGGTAATACCTCTTTCCTGCTCCTGTTCCATCCAGTCCATAGTAGCAGCACCATCATGTACCTCTCCTATTTTGTGACTTACACCGGTATAGAACAAGATGCGCTCTGTAGTGGTGGTTTTACCAGCATCGATATGCGCAGCAATACCTATATTTCTTGTGAATTTTAAATCTCTTTGTGCCATTTTGTTTAGAATCTAAAGTGAGAGAATGCTTTGTTAGCTTCAGCCATTTTATGAGTATCTGTTCTTTTCTTAACAGCAGCACCTTCTTCCTTGGAAGCAGCGATAATTTCCCCGGCCAATCTTTGAGCCATTGATTTCTCGTTACGTTTTCTGGAGTAGGAGATCAACCACTTCATTGCAGTTGAAACCTTACGGTCCGGACGAATTTGCATTGGTATTTGAAAAGTAGCCCCACCCACACGTCGACTTCTAACTTCTACGTGAGGCATTACATTTGAAAGGGCATCCTTCCAAACTTCAAGAGCGGATTTTTCTTCGTCTTGCTTTTTCTCTTCTACAATTGCGATAGCATCATAGAACACTTTAAATGAAACCGATTTTTTACCATCCCACATCATCATGTTTACAAAACGCGTAACCAGTTGATCATTAAATTTTGGATCCGGTAAAAGAGGCCTCTTTTTTGCCTGTCTTTTTCTCATTTCTTCTTTTGAGTTAATTGTTAAGGTTAAAACACCTAAGACCTAAAGCCCTTTAATGCATCAACTTCTAACGTTTGTTTTACTTCTTAGGGCGTTTTGCTCCGTATTTTGATCTACGCTGAGTTCTTCCAGCAACACCTGCGGTATCTAAAGCACCACGAACAATGTGATACCTAACTCCCGGCAAATCTTTTACCCTTCCACCTCTAACCAATACTATCGAGTGCTCTTGTAAATTGTGTCCTTCCCCGGGAATGTATGCGTTTACCTCTTTACCATTTGTCAACCTTACCCTTGCAACTTTACGCATTGCAGAATTAGGTTTCTTAGGCGTAGTGGTATATACACGCGTACAAACTCCCCGACGTTGAGGGCACGATTCCAAAGCAGCCGATTTACTCTTCTTGGTTATTTTGGCTCTTCCTTTTCGTACTAATTGTGAAATTGTTGGCATAATTTCTTCTACACTAATTATTGTTAAAAATTACCTCCCTATTTTTTAGGGTTGGCAAAGGTAGAAATAAAAACGAATTATTCAAACGATAATACATTAATTTTCAGAAGGATCTCCCACTTAAATAATAATACTCATATATTATGGAGCAATCTTATGCATTCTAATAAGAAATTAAACGCATAATGTGTTCATCACAGTAAACAAGGAGATCAAACAAAAAAAGGAGAATTTGGATCAAGAATTATAATTTTTAATGAATAAAAAATCTAAAAATCGCACGCTATCTCATTTTTATTAATAATTAATTATGCATTTTATAAAAATTACGCAACTTAATTATAAAAATATCATTTTTTATGAATTAATTCTATCTTCATCTAAATTCAAATGTTGCAGAATTATTTAATAACGGCTAACTACCGCATTATCAAAGAATTATAAGTTCTGTTAACATTGGTTTAACGTTAAAACAATCTTTTAGCAAACAATGATTTGGATAGATGCTTTTTTCTTATCATTTTTGGCGTTGGCTAATTCAAATAAATTAAACAATGAGAACAAAATTTAGTAGTATTTTGACGCTGTTATTGGCGTTTGTTGTGCAAATTACTTTTGCACAACAACAAACGGTGACGGGAACCGTCACCGATGAAAGTGGTTTACCGCTCCCGGGGGTAAACATAATTATTAAGGGGACCTCTACAGGAGTACAGTCCGATTTCGACGGAAATTATGCAATTGAAGCCTCTCAGGGCGATGTATTGGTATTTTCCTTCATAGGTCTTCAAACTGCAGAATACCCGGTAGGCGACAACAATGTTGTCGATGTAGTATTAACAGGTGATGCAGCACAACTTGAAGAAGTTGTAGTAACTGCTCTTGGTATTTCAAGAGAGAAGCGATCGCTTGGTTACGCCACAGAAGAAGTGGATGGAACCGAAGTAAACACTGCAAAAGAAGCTAACTTTATGAACTCTCTTTCTGGAAAAGTTTCAGGATTGGATATTAAGAAAAGTAGCACGCTTGGTGGATCTTCAAACATTATTATTCGTGGGTACACCTCCTTAACAGGAAACAACCAGCCACTATTTGTAGTGGATGGAGTGCCTATTAGTAATGACAACAGCAACACTTCTGCTCAGCAAACCGGTCGGGGTGGGTATGATTACGGGAACGCTGCAATGGATGTAAATCCAGATGATATCGCGTCTGTAAACGTATTAAAAGGAGCTGCTGCTTCTGCGCTTTACGGTTCACGTGCTGCAAACGGGGTTATTATCATTACAACCAAAAAAGGTAGAAAAGGTACCGATATTGGTGTAACAATTACTTCAGGAGTTACTTTTTCTACGTATGACAAGGATACCTTTATGGAGTATCAAAAAGAATATGGAGCCGGATATGGACCATATTACGGTTCAACAGGATACTTTGACGAAGCAGACATCGATGGTGATGGTGTAGTTGATTTAGTAGTTCCTTTTACTGAAGATGCTTCTTACGGTGGTCGCTTCGATCCTAATTTAAATGTATTCCAGTGGGATGCTTTCTATCCTGAATCTGACAACTACCTGCAAGCTACTCCATGGACCGCTGCGGCAAATGGTCCGGAATCAATATTTAGAACTGGTGCCGCTTTAAACAATAGCGTTGCCCTAAATGGTGGTACAGACAAGAGCACTTACAGATTAAGTTACACCTTATTTGACCAGGATGGTATTTTACCAAACAGTAACATTAAAAGAAACACTATTGATTTTAATGGAACTCACGATTTTACTGACAAATTAACTGCTGGTATTAAGGCAACTTACACCAATACAGACGGTAAAGGTAGATACGGTACAGGATACAGCGGAACGAACATCTTCCAAAGTATGCGTCAGTGGAACCAGGCAAACGTAGATTTCGAAGCTCAAAAAGATGCATACTTTGAAACCAGAAGAAACATTACCTGGAACTACAGTGATGCAATTGGCGGGGATCTCTCACCTATCTATACAGATAACCCATACTGGCAATTGTATGAAAACTACCAGTCAGATACAAGAGATCGTTTCTATGGTAATGTTAATTTAAATTACGAAGTTACAAGTTGGTTTAATGCGGTTGCAAGAGTATCTATGGATACTTATACCGATTTAAGAGAAGAAAGAACCAATGTAGGAAGTAACGGAGTGTCAGGTTATTCAAGATTTGATGCTAATTACCGTGAATTAAATTATGACTTGTTATTGAATTTTGACTTTGATCTTACAGATGATCTTAGTTTCTCTGGTATCTTAGGAGCTACTGCACGAAGATTGAATAATCGCTCAATGAGAGCTTCCACTACAGGTGGATTAGTAATCCCAAGATTATTTGCTTTGTCTAATTCACAAAACTTATTGGTTCCGCCAAGTGAATCTGAAACAGAATTACATACAAATGGATATTTTGCAAGTGCTTCTTTTGGATACAAAAATTTCTTATATCTTGATGCAACTGCAAGGATAGATGAAGTTTCTTCATTACCTGAAGAAGATAATTCTTATTTCTATCCATCTATCTCTACCTCTTTTGTGTTTTCAAGCCTTGTAGATGCAACTTGGTTATCCTTTGGTAAATTAAGAGCTAACTACGCAGAAGTAGGTAACTATGCACCACCACTTTCTGTAAATGATGTGTATGACAGTCCAACAAATTTCACAACTCCGTTATACTCTGTACCAAGTACAGCTAACAATCCTAATTTGAAAAATGAAACTACCAAAAGTTACGAGGTAGGTTTGGAAATGGAATTTTTCGACCGTCGTTTAGGTTTTGATGTTGCAGCATACCAATCTAACTCTATTGACCAGCTAATGCCTGTTACGCTAACAGGAGCTACTGGATACACCAGAAGATGGGTAAATGCAGGAGAGATCGAAAACATAGGAGTAGAAGTTAGCCTTCATGCAAGTCCAATTAGAACACAGGACTTCGAATGGAGAATTAACGCTAACTGGTTTCAAAACGAAAGTGAAGTTATTTCCCTGTTTGGAAATAATCAAAATCTCCAAATGGCCGCTTTACAAGGTGGGGTAACCATCAATGCAACTGTTGGACAGCCTTACGGTACGATTTGGGGAACCAATTACACATTCCTTAATGGAGAACGCGTTATTAATCCAGACAATGGAAGATTTGTTAAAGATGGTACCCCTCAGGTTATTGGTGATATCAATCCAGATTGGAAAGCAGGTATTAATAACACTTTGAGCTACAAGAATCTTGCATTGAGCTTCTTGATAGATATCCAGGAAGGTGGAAATGTTTTCTCTCTTGATACCTGGTACGGGTATGGAACTGGAGTTCCAGCCAATACGGCAGGTCTAAACGAATTAGGAAATCCATTAAGAGATCCAGTAGCTGATGGCGGAGGAATTTTATTAGCAGGTGTGAATCCGGATGGAAGTCCAAATACGGCCAGAGCTGATATGAGCACCTATGACAATGCGCTTGGATGGAGAAATTCTCCAAATGCATATCATACATATGATGCCAGTTATGTAAAATTAAGAGAAGTAACGCTTTCTTATACTTTACCTAAAACTATCATGGACAGACTTCCTTTTACTGATATTTCAGTTTCAGCTATAGGAAGAAACCTTTGGATAATTGACAAAAATGTTCCTTATGCAGATCCTGAGGCAGGATTAAGCTCAGGTAACATTCAAGGATACCAATCTGGAGCTATTCCTTCCACAAAGGATTATGGATTTAACGTAAGACTACAATTCTAAAAAAAAAATAATCATGAAGAAAATCGTATTATTAATTATATTAATAGCTGCAACGTTCACTGCTTGTTCAGATGATCTTTCAGATGTTAATGTGGATCCGAAGAGCCCTTCGGAAGTCCCGGCCGATGTACTCGTGTCGAATGCAACTAAAAATTTGGTAGACCAGATGGTCAGCACCAATGTAAACAGAAACATTTTTAAAATGGTAGCCCAGTATTGGACGGAAACAACCTATACCGATGAGGCTAACTATGACCTGATAAGTAGAAATATTAACGGAAGTCAATGGATTATCCTTTACAGAGATGTTCTTAAAGATTTGGATGAAGCGAAAAGAATAATCAATGAAAGACCAGATGGAACCATTTCCAATGAGGTACGTGAAAATCGTCTCGCTATGATTGGTGTCCTGGAAGTATTCACCTGGCATGTACTTGTGGACACTTTTGGAGATATTCCTTATTCTGAAGCATTAAGCCTTGAGAATTCTACTCCTGTATATGATGATGATGCTCAAATATATGCTGATCTTGTTATAAGATTAGATGAAGCAATTTCTATGTTCAATCCCGGAGCCGGAACTTTTGGTGATGCTGACTACATTTATAGTGGAAATGCAAACGGCTGGTTAAAATTTGCCAACTCTCTTAAACTGCGTATGGCTTTGCGTTATGCCGATGTGGATGACACAAAAGCAACATTAATGGCAACCGAAGCTATTGCAGCTGGAGTAATTGAATCTCAGGATGATAATGTTACTATGCAGTACTTAGCTTCCGCACCTAATACTAACCCTATTTGGGCAGATTTAGTGCAGTCTGGAAGAAAGGATTTCGTTGCAGCAAATACTATTGTAGATGCAATGAACGAACTGAATGACCCAAGAAGAGATGATTATTTCTCAGAAAATCAAGGTGAAGGAACATTTATTGGCGGTACCTATGGGGCCAATGGTAATACCCATAGCAATAGCACAATTTATAGTTCATTATTTGAAAACCCTGAATTGGAAGGTGTTCTTATGGATCTTGCTGAAGTAGAATTTTTGAGAGCAGAAGCTGCTGCAAGAATGTATACATCAGAAGATGCTGAGGCACATTACAATAAAGGTATCGAAGCATCTATCCTTTACTGGAGAGGTACTGAAGCTGAAGCTGATGCCTATATCGCTCAGCCTGGAGTAGCTTATGATCAAGCTATCTGGGATGAACGAATTGGAGTTCAAAAATGGATCGCTCTTTATAACAGAGGTTTTGAAGGCTGGTCCAGCTGGAGAAAATTAGGTCACCCAACATTGGCAAATGCAGGACAATCTGGATTACCAGTTCCTTTGAGATTTACCTATCCAACAACTGAAGCATCCTTAAACGGAGCTAACCTATCTGCTGCTGCTAGCGCAATAGGTGGTGATGAACTACAAACTCCTGTTTTTTGGGATGTTGACTAATATTTTAACCCTATAATACCTAAAGAGGCTGCCCAAAAGGCAGCCTCTTTTTTTTATAAGGTTTTCGTAAATCCCCTTAAACCAAAAAAATAAAAATTAAAAATCCACGCACCTATATATGGAAAATTCATAAAAAGCTATCTTTGCCCTTATGGAAGACAATACTACAATTTTTGGAATAAGAACCGTGATGGAAGCTATTCAAAGCGGGAAGAACATCGATAAGATCTATATTCAAAAAGGGCTTTCCAGTCCATTATTTCAGGAGCTATTACACCAAATAGGAAAAGAAGGCTACAATCTTTCCTATGTTCCTGTTGAAAAACTCAACAAGCTCTCCAACGGAAACCACCAGGGGGTAGTTGCAAAGATTTCGCCAATAAAATTCAGGAACATGGAAGATGTTGTTCAGGAAATCCTGGAACAGCCTTCAAAAACCCCATTATTCCTTCTATTGGACCAAATTACCGATGCCCGTAATTTTGGAGCTATTATCCGGACGGCAGAATGTTGTGGAGTACATGCGATAATTGTTCAGAATAAAGGTGGCGCACCGGTTAATGCCGATACGGTGAAAACCTCAGCCGGCGCAGTTTTCAAAATACCTATCTGTAAGGTAAATCATATTAAAGATGCCATTTATTATATGCAGTCTTCAGGCATTCATATAGTAGCTGCAACAGAAAAAACAGAAGACACTTTATATGAAGTCGATTTTAAACTTCCTACCGCTTTAATTATGGGTAGTGAGGAAAAAGGAGTTAATCCATCTGTTTTAAAAATTGTGGATGCAAAAGCTAAATTACCCATGTATGGAACTATTGGCTCACTTAACGTATCTGTTGCTTGTGGAGCTTTTTTATATGAAATTGTGAGGCAACGAATTTGAATTAGATGTGAGATGTGAGATGTGAGAAAATAGAGGATAAAAAAGAGACAAGAATCAAGAGCCAGGAAACAAGACAAAAAAATATTAATCCTGTGTGCCTTTAAAAAAACAGGATTGTTTTTAAAAAAGGGGTAAGGGGAAATTTATAAAAAAATTGGTGCATTCGTGGCTTATTTTTTCACTAACAAGAGCTTTTGTCCTAAATTCAAATTCCAAACTAACGAATCACCAATGCCGAATTAACGATTTAACGAATTTTAAATCCTGAATCTTGAATTTTTACTCATCTTTAGATTTCTTGTAATAATAGACATAGCTGGTTTCCGGGGATTCCTCTTCTACAGTTTCATCCAGCGATTCGGTTTCCGGAAGCGTTTCAATAAAATTCCCGTCATCATCAAAATGCCTCATAAATGGGTCATCATCCTGATTATAGGTCGGTTTTTCCCATGCATATTTAGGTGGTTTTACAATTTTTTGCTTGTAGATAAATGCAAATAATAATCCTGCAAGAAGGCCGGATAAATGTCCTTCCCAAGAAATCCCTGGGTCTACTGGAACTACAAACCACAATAAGCCACCATAGAGAAAAACCACAATAAAGGACAACGCAATCAACCTGTAATACCGGGAAAATATTCCCTTGAAAAACAAGAAGGAAGCCAGAAGATAAATCACCCCACTTGCACCAATATGATTGGCGGGCCTTCCAATTCCCCAGGTAAACAGTCCCGTAAATATAATTCCAAAAAGCAAAATTTGCCAGGCAATCCCTCTGTAAAAATAAAAAAGTGCCATGGACAACACAAATAAAGGAATTGTGTTATTAAAAAGGTGCTTGATGTCTGAATGAATAAAAGGCGAAAGGATAACTCCTCTTAACCCTTCAAGTGTATGAGGTCTTACTCCCAAATAATTAAAATCAAAACCAAATCGGATCTCCACCCAAAACACGATCCAAATGAGCAGAACAAACAGGATAGGATAGCCAATAACCCCGGAGGAAAAGACGAAAGGTTCAGAAGTTTTCAATGTTGTTCATTTATTAAATTGATAGCAGCCATAAAAATCCAAATTCAGTTATCAGGATTTTTATTTTTTTTGCATCCAGGCAGTTCCAATGATGTTTTCAACATTAAATTTATGAATAAAATAATTAAATCAATTCCTGGAAATCTATTCCAGGTAAAAAAACTACGATTCCACTATAGGTGCTCTTTTTTGGGAGCAAAAGTTATGCTGAAAAAAGCTATTTGACAAATTGTCTACTTCCCCGAAATCATCCTTAAATTGTAGTAGTTGAAAGCGAATTAGTACCTTTGCAAAATGAATGAACCACTTGCAGAACGGTTAAGACCTAAACAATTAAGTGACTATTTGAGTCAGCAACATCTTATAGGTGAGCAGGGTGCTTTAACCAAACAAATCAAACAGGGAGCCATTCCTTCTCTTATTTTGTGGGGACCTCCAGGTGTTGGGAAAACCACTTTGGCCAATATTATCGCTATGGAAAGCGGTCGGCCATTTTACACTTTATCTGCGGTAAGCAGCGGAGTGAAAGATGTGCGCGAAGTGATTGAAAAAGCAAAAAAAAATGATGGCCTTTTCACTACAAAAAATCCTATTTTATTTATAGATGAGATCCATCGTTTCAGCAAATCGCAACAAGATTCTTTGTTGGGTGCTGTTGAAAAAGGTTGGGTCACCTTAATTGGAGCTACTACAGAAAATCCCAGTTTTGAAGTGATTTCTGCACTGCTTTCCAGATGTCAGGTTTATGTTTTAAAGCCCTTTGGAAAGGAAGAATTAATCGCATTGATAAAACGTGCGATGGAAATTGATCCAGTCATAAAACAAAAGCAGGTTAAATTAACCGAGACAGAAGCTTTACTGCGGTTAAGCGGAGGTGACGCACGCAAACTGCTTAATATTTTTGAATTGCTTGTAACCTCTTCTGAAGGGCCTATAGAGATTACCGATGCAATGGTTAAAAAACAGGTTCAGCAAAACACCGTTTTATACGATAAGACAGGTGAACAGCATTATGATATTGTATCGGCTTTTATAAAATCAATACGTGGAAGTGATCCTAATGCAGCCGTTTATTGGTTGGCAAGGATGATTGAAGGAGGAGAAGATGTAAAGTTTATTGCACGCCGCCTGCTTATACTTGCAAGTGAAGATATTGGGAACGCGAATCCAACGGCTTTAGTTATGGCAAATAATACGTTTCAGGCGGTAACCACTATTGGATTTCCCGAATCGAGAATTATTCTGAGCCAGTGTGTGATCTATTTATCCACCTCCCCAAAGAGCAATGCCTCGTATATGGCAATTAACGAAGCCATGAGCCTGGTGAAAAAGACCGGAAACCTTTCAGTTCCACTATCTCTGCGAAATGCTCCAACTAAATTGATGAAAGATATGGGATATGGCGATAATTATCAATATGCTCATAACTATGAGAACAACTTTACCCAGGCTGAATTCCTCCCGGAAGAGGTGAAAAACACAACTTTCTACAAACCTGGGAACAATCAGCGGGAAAATGCTCAAAGGGAATTTTTGAAAATCCGGTGGAAGAATAAATATAATTATTAATTTAAAACGGTCAGGGTTTTAAAAAATTTGTGTACCCTGATAAAACCCTAATATTTGTTTTTGTCTCCCTGAGCGGAGTCGAAGGGTCAAATAAATACGTCTCGACTTCGCTCGACTTGAAATTTTTTGTTCAATTATGCCTTCTGGGCATCTTATCAGATATACAATAAAAAATCAATCTAATTTAATCCTGCCTTTCATACAACCTGGTTTCTACAGAATTGGTTTCTTTATTCAGAATTTCAACCACCAGATTTCCCTCCTCGTCAAAATTAGCGATTCCCTGTGCAGTAATGGAAGAATAAATGAAGCTGTCATTACTTTCAGAAGCTATTAAAGACGCAAATGGCTCAAACATTCCCTTCTGAAATAAATTATAGCCATTCTCAGTCTTCTTTAAAGAATATACCCCTTGCCCCATAGTAAAAGTCATTTCTTCAGATGAAGTGAAATTCTTATTTTCTGTACCTATTTCAGCAGAAATTTCAGCATCTTTTAGTTCCCCTGGAATTGCACTAACTTCAACAATACTATCTTGTTCCTTTTCTGTTAAGGATGGAACCGCACTCACTTCAACAATACTGTCTTGTTCCTTTTCAATCATAGACGGAATTGCACTTACTTCTACAATGCTGTCTTGCTTCTTTTGAATTACAGAGGGAATTGCACTAACTTCAACAATACTGTCTTGTTTCGTTTCAGTTACGGAAGGAACCGCACTTACTATAACTGTTTTTTCTACTAATGTTTTTGTAGGCTGATAATTGTAATTCAAAGCTGCAATAGATACAAAGGCATCCCGCAGCGCTTGCTGATAGGCTGTTTTAAACTCCTTATCCCTACTCCTTCCCTCTTCAGAAACAAAAACTTTTTCATTCTGGCAATCCTTTAAAACAACTACCAATTTGGTCACAAAAAGACCTGATTGGTTTTCCACATCGGCAAAAAGAGCTTTACAACGGTTGCTTTTAAGATCTTCAGGGAGTTCTTCATTTTCCAAATAGGCTTCAAAACCGTATTTATCGAAGAGAAATTTCGTTAAAGAATTCAACTGAAATTTATCTGGTTCCTCAGTGAAATTATATTCCTCTGGAACAATTACATATTTATAGGAATTAAGCCCCTGTGCAACAGAAGCAAAAGAAATCATACAACCGAGAATTAAAAAAAGTGTCCTTTTCATATGTGTTTTATTTATTGTTTTTTATCGGTCATATGTAACATCCATAATAATCATCCACCAGGATATCGACTTGCCATTATGGATATTTCATTACTTATTTATTATAAACTGAAATCCCAATTGAACTGATTGATATTGTGATTTTGAAAGATTAAAATAACCAAATAAATTATCAGCAGCAAGGTAAAAATTAAATTTCTTTAATCGGGTGGAAAGCAATAATCCAACATTGGTATAAGAGAAATCATCTAGTGTATAGGCCACTTTAATTCTTACTTTAGGAATTACCATCGTATCATAATAAGTTGATAATGCATATTTTAAGGCTCCTGGTCTTTTAATTCCAAAAAGATGAATTCCGACTTTATTTTGATAGATTCTTTTTGTCCTAATGCGATAATCGCAGGGAGGAAAATTCTTTCCAAATCCAAATTCCAAAGAAGCGTTTAATTTAAAAGGGCGCCAGGTGACATAGGATTCATTTAGGGTTTCATCCACCAGATTTTTATCAACCTCATCTTCAAATTCATCCCAGTAGGGCAAGGCTTTGCCATCGGTTCCTATTTCCGGAAAAAGAGGCTCGATCCCATCGGTTTGATAGGTTCCCTTATAGGTGTAATTTTCAACATCATCTCTTTGAAACATCAATCCTAAATCCTGAACTGAACCTGTGACTATTAGATTATCCTGAATTTTATAGGTTGCTCCTAAATCCAATCCGGCACCAATATTTCCTCCAAAGAAAGATTTGCTCAACAAATCCCTTGATGCTTCCTGAACGGTTTGATTGGCATCTCTTAAGGTTGTAAAACCAGAAGTGTTAACACGAACATCGATATTCTCTGCAAAGTGTCGATAATAATTTGGGCCATCGGGAGTATTTCGGGTTAAAAATATCCCGGTATTATTTACACTTTCAACATTAAAAATTCCAGAATACATTTTTAATCTTGCCCCTACCGTGAGTTGATTGTCTATTATTCGATTTAAACCCAAATGATAAACCGTTAGAACTTCGCCTGTAAAAGAAACGTGCGAAAAATCAAATGGAACATTGATATAATTGGCATTTCCCTGGCTTACCAGCACAGCAGGATCCTTGGGAAAATATGCGAATAAATCCATCTCCTGGTAAATTCCGGCTGAGAAATAATCATATTTATTTAAACGCCACCCCAGAGATAAAATCTCAATTTGCTCCTGGGCTGTAAAATAATCCTTACTGCTAAGCCGGTTAATGGTATTTGTAACCCTTTGATTTACATTGGGACTGGAATCATCAAAAATATCGTACAAATTAACTCCTGAAGATCCAGAAGAAATATTTATTTGGGAAAACAAAGGGATTCCAAAATGCCCGTCAAAATCTAAGTGAGCCCCGGGATTGCTCATCAAGGTTTGCGGAAGACCATCCACATTGTAAAGAAGTTGTTTATTTTGGCCCTGGCACAGTAGTACAACAAAAAATGTGCTTAGGGTTAAAACTAATTTCATGTATTAAAATTGAAAGGAAAATAAGGCTTTAGATTGAAATGTTAATTCTCCTGTAAAGGGTTCTTCATTCGGTATTACTTCAATTTCTACTACCATTTTAATACTTCTGCGAATTACTCCTATTTGATCTTCATCAATGAGTTCTGTTATTTCTGTAGCAACCGGATTAGTTATTGTACCCGGATCGATGGGAAAGTCTATCCGATGTTGAACCTGATTATTTTCAGAAAGAAATAAAATACTGTTGTTGAAAGACTGCGGAAATGAATTGATGTATTTAAAACTGAATTCTACTTCGCTAAGATCATCCTGAATATAATCATCATCCAGAAATTCAAGACGAACAGTATCACGAATTATAGTTTTAAGCTCATTGGTTTCAGGATCCCTGAAATCCACTTCATCAACATCAAAAATGAGGAGATCAACCTGCAAATCGGGTTGAAGTGTAATACGATCTGCCTGATCCAAATCTACATCTTTTACGCAGGAGGTTAGCCCTGCAATTAAAAGCAGAGATAAGCAAATTTTTAGGACAGGGTTTGAAAAAGACATTTAGGGCAAAATTTCCTTTTATTTTAACGAATATAGGGATTCTTTATTGCTATAAATACATCCGAAGTTCTTTTAACTTTTGAATTGTAATAGATTCTGAAACTTCCTTTTTTTGGTAATAATCAAAGAAAACAGCCTGCAATCCCGCATTTTTGGCGCCTACGATATCTGCGGCATAATTGTCACCTATCATAATACTATTGTTAGGCAAAGCTTTGGATTTTCGAAGCGCTCTGTCAAAAATATGAGGATGAGGCTTTTTCACCCCTGCTTCTTCAGAAGTGGTTATGGTTGAGAAATAATCAAAAATATTTGAATTCACCATTTTTGTTGTTTGAACTTCCTGAAATCCATTTGTGATGATATGAAGTTGATACCTGGGCTGCAAATATTCCAAAATATCCTGTGTATCTTCCAGCAAATGAATAAAGGTGGGTAAAAACTCAATGTATTTATCTGAAAGTACATCAAGGGTTTTTGAGGGGATTTTAAATTTTAGAAGCTTGAAACTATCCTTTAATCTTCCTGTCCTTAAAGACTCCTTGGATATTTGATTGTTTCGATACAGTTCCCAATAATTACTGTTAATTGGGACATAAGCTCCCAAAAAATCCTGCAACTCAATATTTATTTTTTCTGCTTTGAAAATAGCTTCAAAAGTGAGGGCAGAATTTTTATCAAAATCCCATAGCGTGTGATCCAGGTCAAAATAGACATGTTGAATATTCTTAAATTTCATGAACTTGCTTTAACAATGAGTAATAAAAGGCATTATTGTAATATTCTGAAAAATCACGATTCTTAAAAATTGAAACAAAAGGCGCCTGTACCAGTTTTAATTCCCTCATAATACCAGTTATGGTATGCTGAATCTCTTCAGAAGATCTTGTGTGACAAACCTGGGAATGAAAAACATAAGGATGTATTTTTAACGGAGTAGTGACTTCCATGTTAATATCATAAAATAAATAAGGTGTACTGGTTCCTGCTCTAAAACCAATGGTTTCAGGATATCCCATGGAATAATCATTAGCGATCTCCAACTCATTCAAATAGCTGTAATGTTCCGGTAACATTAAATTGTAGCGGCTATTTAGAACATTTTGTAAAGGCCCGTGGATGATATTTTCAAATCGCTTTTTCTCCAGCTTAAGCGCCGGAATCTCCTTAACAGCAAAATAACCAAGGCGCAGACCAACTTCTGCATAATCTGCCACATATTTAATTATAGCTTTATAATTGAGACGATTGTGATTGATATTCCTGTCATAAATATTAAAATCGCTTAATTGAAACATAAAAACCATTTTCACCTTATGATCTTTTATAATTTTTATGAGGTCATCAAAAACATTGTAAGGGTCTTTTTTTAGTCTTAGTAAAACTTTTATCCTGTCCCGAACTTTTGAGATTTTTAAGCGTCCCAAATCTATGGCTGCTCCGGTTAGGCTTCGAAGAAACCCTTTATTCTTGAAATTGAAGACATGGCTCACAGAAATTATTGATACCGATTCATAATTCCGTTTTTTAAAGTCGATATCCGGAAAGCGAAAGGCCAATATCTTTTTAAATTTATAAGCCCACACGTCTATAACCGGACTGTGGAGAAAACCTTCCTTATAAGCCAAACTTTCAGAAGAAGGAAACCGGCCCAAATCATCCTTTACATGCGGCAGGTATTCTTCATAACGAGATAGAAGATAGAACGAGGCTGCAAAAATATCAAAGGGTACATCACTGTTTTCTGAAACTCCAAAAAAGCATTTGCTTTCTTCCCAGGGTTGCACCTTAATTTCTAAATCCCCCAAGCCCTGTTCAAGTAAAAGATCAACATTTTGAATAAAAAGTTCATTCCCAAGGCGTTTTTTTCCGTAGGAAAATTTCAGATCCGGGTGGGCAATGAATTCCTCGATTTTAGTCGTGAATTTGATCTCAATTCCAAGAACCTGTGTACAAATATGCTTAAAAACATAGATTACCCTTGGCGTGACCTTACTGGTATAAATTAAAAGCATGTTTATTCTGGGTTACAACAAGCCTTCATCGGCAAAGCTAAAATAGGATTTTTCAGTAACAATAAGATGATCCAGAACTTTAATATCAAGGCTTTCTGCGGCTGTTTTCAATTTTGCGGTGAGTTGCTTATCTGCCTCACTGGGATTTAAATTCCCAGAGGGATGGTTATGGGCCAGAATTAGGGAAATAGCACCAAGTTCCAGCGCTCTCCTCAGCGTAATTCTAACATCCACTAAGGTACCGGTAATTCCCCCTTTGCTAATTTGAAATTGTTCTATTATTTTGTTTGCATTATTTAAATAAAGGATCCAAAATTCTTCGTGAGCCAATTCCCCTATAATTGGCTGCAGCAGCTCATAAACCGAATTGCTGGAGGTTATCTTCACTTGCTCCAGGGCTTCTTCCGTCCTTCTTCTTCTACCCAGTTCCATCGCAGCGATTATACTGATTGCTTTAGCCTCCCCTATTCCTTTGAAATTCATAAGTTGTTGTACTGAAAGCTTTCCGAGTTGACTAAGATTATTCCTATGCAAGGAAAGTATCCTTTGGCTTAATTCTACCGCGCTCTCATTCCTATTTCCTGAACCTATTAAAATAGCGATAAGCTCGGCATCGGTTAAAGCCAACTTGCCTTTTTGGAGTAGTTTTTCACGAGGCCTGTCTCCGGAAGCCCAGTTTTTAATACTAAGAGGTACACGATCAAGTGCCATTAGGTTCGCTTTTTATTAAAGATAAAAAAATGAACCCGATAATTCAGTTGTAAAAAATTAAAAACATGAAAATCAAAATATATGAATTTCAATATCAGGAAATCCAATCTTTTATTTCCTCAAAATTCAATCCTCCATAATTGCCGGAACTCATCAGCAAGACAGCTTTATCTGAAAAATCCAACGTTTTGAGGTAATTTTGAAATTCCTCTGCATTGGTATACACAAGAAGATCCTGCCTCCCAAAAGCTTTCAGGATATCATCTTTTGAAATCATCTCCAGTTTTTTTATTGCTAATGCTTCCGGAGAATAAAAAACAACAGCGATATCTGCAGAATCAAGACTATTTTTATATTCCTTTAAAAACTCCGGGTTTAAACTGCTGTAGGTATGCAACTCAAGGCACGCGATAAGTTCTTTATTTGGATATTGTTCTCTAACGGCTTTTACCGTTGCTGTTACCTTAGAGGGACTATGCGCAAAATCTTTAAAAACGACTGTATCGTTAGTTTCATATATTTTCTCTAAACGTTTTGAAGCTCCATTAAAAGTGGCAATCGCCTCATAAAAGTCATCTTCATCCACCCCCATATGCTGGCAAATCCATTTGGCACCGGAAAGGTTATTAAGATTATGTGCTCCAAATATTTCTATAGGAAGATCACCCTCCGGCGTATCGAGCATAGTTATCCCTTCCTCGATTCTATAATTCGGAGTTTGATAAGCGTGTTTTCTTATTTGATTAGTGGTTCCATCAACAATTCTGGCCAATGCCGAATCTTCTTCGTTGTAAACAATTATTCCGCCGCTTACAATGGAATCAACAAAAACCTGAAATTGCTCCTCATAAATTTCATAGGTTGGAAACACATTGATATGATCCCAGGCAATTCCGCTTAAAAGGGCAATGTTCGGTTTGTAGAGATGAAATTTTGGTCTTTTGTCGATTGCTGAAGATAAATATTCATCACCTTCAAGTAAGATAAAATCATTCTTTTCGGTAAGATGAACCATCGTATCGAAACCTTCCAATTGAGCGCCAACCATAAAATCTACCTCCCGCTCGTGATAATGCAAAACGTGAAGTATCATAGAGGTAATTGTAGTTTTTCCATGGGAACCGCCAATAACTACCCTGGTTTTATTTTTGGATTGTTCAAAAAGAAATTCGGGATAGGAGAAAATTTTAAGGCCCAGTTCTTTGGCTTTTAAAAGCTCGGGATTATCTGCTTTGGCGTGCATCCCCAGGATGACGGCATCAAGGTTATCAGAAATTTTTTCAGGAAACCAGCCAAAAGTTTCAGGAAGTAATCCGGATTTCTCTAACCTGGATTTTGAAGGCTCAAAAATAGCATCATCACTTCCGGTAATTCTATAGCCTTTTTGATGCAGCGCCAAGGCAAGATTGTGCATAGCACTTCCCCCTATGGCGATAAAATGAAGATTCATAAAATTTGAATTTCTGCAAATATACTTATTCTCTCAGGAAAAATGGCGACGGAGATTAGGATAGAAGACGATTTGAAAATGAAGGAACAACTTAAATTTCCATATAATTCCGTCTTCTAAAAAGCTGAATTGTCCAGAATTTCGATAAAATCCGCTCGCAAGGGTTAGGCAGGCAACAGGAATGTAAAAATTTACTGCAGTATTAAAGCCGCAAAATTCTTTTTTTCTCAAGCTCCGCCTCTTTAAAATTACCCCTAAGCGTTAGAGCCTTATCAATGGAAATAATAGCTTCAGATTTGTTCATTAATGCAGCCTGTAATTTAGCTTTATTGTAATATGCCCATTCCAGTGGGTAAATATCATTATAACCAAAATTGGCGATATATTCATTTAAAAGTTTTAATCCGTATTGGGGATAGACTTCAAAATCTGATGCTGCTTTTCCTAGTTCGTAATTCAAAATATTTCGCCTCTTGTGGCTAGCCAAATTTTGGTGGGCTTCAAGCGCCTTTTTAAAAAATACTTCTGATTCGGCCAAGCCTTCTTCCTCTTTAAGGATAAAAGCCTGTGCCAGAAAATAATCGACTTTGTTCAAGCTCTCCAAGTCATTGGCAAATTCCTGAGCCTTATCTAAACTCCCTCCAAGGATTCCTGGCAACTTGATATATAATTCTACGAGAACCCTTCTGGCCTGTACATGCTTAGAGTCTAATTCGACTGCTTTTTCAAGATATTTTTTTATGTCCGAAATATAAATTACAGACTGGATTTTTGAAATACTAAGAGCCTTCATCCCAAGTGCTGCTCCATATTTGAAACTATATTCAGCATTATCAGGATGCGTTTGAACCAGATTTTTATACAAAGCCATGGAGGAATCCCAATCTTTCTCAAAACCTGCTATATCACCCAGATAGGCCAAAGCCGTTGCATCGTTAGGATTTTCAGAAACCCTTTGATGGAGTAATTTTTTAGCAGTTACAAGTTTTCCCTGATCCAAAGCCGATTCAATCTCTAACATTGATGACTGGGAATAACTTCCCACTCCCAGCAATAACATAAACAATAAAAATATTTTTCTCATAATGCGAAGGTATAGATATTTAAGTATCACTTTACTATCCAATTGACTCTCAATATCTTGATATTAACAAAAGCTTAACTATTTTTGCTTTGATTGTTAAATTAGTGCTTAAAAACGGCGGTATTGTTGAAAATTATTGCAATATTTGTGTTGCCTATCAAGGCAGCTTATAACTTAACTTTATTCATGTCAAACTTAATACCTAGCCTATGCAAAATTTTACTTTAGGAAAGAAGGGGATATCGATGCTCTTTTTTACCTTTTTTTTATTAATTGGTAGTTCGCCCACTTTTGGGCAGGAATGTACTGTAGCTGGAAATTTTCCACCTTCGCAAGAGTTCTGCTATCTGGAAACGATAAATGACCTAGATACCGATGGTTTATCGGTTTTTCAAACATCTGATACCACAAATGATACCCAATCCATACCTGGAGATGAGCTTCTTACAGATGGAGCTATTTATTGGGTTAACAGTCCTTTAGGAGATTGTAGGTCTCCCCTTACTGTAGTTGTAAATAATGCTCCTCGACCTGCCAACATTATTACTAATAGTGTTGTAAGTGGATTTGAATTCACAACGTGTACTCCGGCCACCTTTAATTCTGATGATTTAGCAGATTTATTTGAGGCTCAAACTGATTATAGTATAGAGGTTTATGCAACAGAGGAATCAACAATACCCTTAGATGGTGTAACACTTAATAATGGTGACAGCTATTTTGTAGGTCAGGTTCCAGACGCCACTGAAAATGCATCTACTGATACATGCCCTTCATTTAGAGTAGCGGTTGGTTTTAACCCTAATCAAATTGAGGGTCCTACTGCAGAGGCAGAACAGACATTTTGCGAAGATGCCACAGTTGCCGACCTTGTTGCTGAAGGAACATATGATGATACTCAAGCGATTAGATGGTACAGGTCACAAACTGCAAACACTCCTTTGTCTGATGATACCCAACTTATTAGTGGACAATCCTATTTCGCTGCCCAAGTTGTAAATGAAAGAGGAAGTATAACACCACCTTGTGAGACTCCGGCTATAGATAGAGCTGAAGTTACAGTAACTTTAGTTACATTCGACGCAGGACCAGATAGCCTTGGCAGTGAAATTTGTAAAGCAGACCTTGATGCTAGAATTGCCGGCCCTGAAACTGGAGATGCAATCTTATTAAGTTTTATCGATGAAATTAATTTCGACTACGAAAGTGTTTCATTTAATCCAACGGCTCAAAGTATATACAATTCTTACTTAGGAACCCCTTATCAAAAATTCACCACTACAGCAACCTTTACTACCGCAGAAGGCTGTGAAGATGATGTGGTGATTGACTTTACTGTTTTGGAAAGTTACAATGCAGGACAAGACGGTTCTGTAACTTTAAGTTTGTCAGATAGTCCTGTAAATCTATTCGACTATTTAGGTGGAACTCCAGATACAGGTGGAACTTGGTCTCCCGGGAATACAGATGGTAGTTTTGATCCATCAACAGACCCAGCAGGTGTTTATACTTACTCTGTTGGTTCTGGGGATTGTCAGGATACAGCTACTATTACTGTAACAATAGAAGAATGTAATATTGCGGGTGCAGATCATAGTATCGAAGTTTGTAATACAGATATAGCTCAGATGTTTCCTGGAGTTTCTTCAGTGAGAGCTTTTTACTTAAACCTTTTAGATGATGGCGTACCAACTGATGGAACATTCTCTCCAACTATAAATGAGCTTGTTAATAGATATAATAGTGGAGATCAAATAGGGGACTTTGTAACAACCTATACCGTTGGATCTGGAGATTGCATAGATTCGACTGTTTTAACACTTACTATACTCCCTGTTGTTCCAGCAAATGCCGGAACTATCGAAGATGTTACGGTTGATTGTAACAACGAAGAACTTATAGTTTTAGCTTCCCTTCCAAATGAGAGCGGAAACACCGGTGGAACTTTTACAGGTGAAGGTGTTACTAATGGAACCTTTGATCCTTCAGTTGGACCAGGGACTTATACCATCACCTACACTGTAGATGACACGGCAGTTTGTGTTACTCCGGGTACTTCAGACGAAACTACATTTACAATTACTGTACAAAGTACTTTTGATTTAGGAGCTCCTATAGTAATGGAAATGTGTATCACTGAGGTTGAGGCGATGCTTGTTAATCCGCAATTGGCCATTGACCTTTTCAATGATGCTGTTGCAGAAAGAACAAATGGTGACCTTACAGGAGAATTTACTCCTTCTACAGAAACAATAGCTGGTCAAATTGCTGCTTTCTTAAGCGATCCTATACCTACTAAAACCTTTGAAACTACTTATAGCGTTTCGACTGAGTGTGGAGATGATTCAGTATTGATCTCTTTAACGATAAATGATGTTACAGAGGCTACTACAGGAGACATTGCCGACTTCCAGGTTTGTGCAGCAGATTCCACAATCAATTTGTTTGATCGCCTTACAGATGACAATACCCCGGGAGGAACTTTCTCTACTGAAGATGGCGAAATCGTTGATGGATTATTCAATATTTCTGAAATAGGAGAATACAATATAACCTATACCGTTTCAGAAGATCAGGCAGATGCTTGTGTTGAAGGAACTGCTTCTACTGAATTTACACTTACTATTGAACAAAGTGGAGATGCAGGACAAGACGGTTCTGTAACTTTAAGTTTGTCAGATAGTCCTGTAAATCTATTCGACTATTTAGGTGGAACTCCAGATACAGGTGGAACTTGGTCTCCCGGGAATACAGATGGTAGTTTTGATCCATCAACAGACCCAGCAGGTGTTTATACTTACTCTGTTGGTTCTGGGGATTGTCAGGATACAGCTACTATTACTGTAACAATAGAAGAATGTAATATTGCGGGTGCAGATCATAGTATCGAAGTTTGTAATACAGATATAGCTCAGATGTTTCCTGGAGTTTCTTCAGTGAGAGCTTTTTACTTAAACCTTTTAGATGATGGCGTACCAACTGATGGAACATTCTCTCCAACTATAAATGAGCTTGTTAATAGATATAATAGTGGAGATCAAATAGGGGACTTTGTAACAACCTATACCGTTGGATCTGGAGATTGCATAGATTCGACTGTTTTAACACTTACTATACTCCCTGTTGTTCCAGCAAATGCCGGAACTATCGAAGATGTTACGGTTGATTGTAACAACGAAGAACTTATAGTTTTAGCTTCCCTTCCAAATGAGAGCGGAAACACCGGTGGAACTTTTACAGGTGAAGGTGTTACTAATGGAACCTTTGATCCTTCAGTTGGACCAGGGACTTATACCATCACCTACACTGTAGATGACACGGCAGTTTGTGTTACTCCGGGTACTTCAGACGAAACTACATTTACAATTACTGTACAAAGTACTTTTGATTTAGGAGCTCCTATAGTAATGGAAATGTGTATCACTGAGGTTGAGGCGATGCTTGTTAATCCGCAATTGGCCATTGACCTTTTCAATGATGCTGTTGCAGAAAGAACAAATGGTGACCTTACAGGAGAATTTACTCCTTCTACAGAAACAATAGCTGGTCAAATTGCTGCTTTCTTAAGCGATCCTATACCTACTAAAACCTTTGAAACTACTTATAGCGTTTCGACTGAGTGTGGAGATGATTCAGTATTGATCTCTTTAACGATAAATGATGTTACAGAGGCTACTACAGGAGACATTGCCGACTTCCAGGTTTGTGCAGCAGATTCCACAATCAATTTGTTTGATCGCCTTACAGATGACAATACCCCGGGAGGAACTTTCTCTACTGAAGATGGCGAAATCGTTGATGGATTATTCAATATTTCTGAAATAGGAGAATACAATATAACCTATACCGTTTCAGAAGATCAGGCAGATGCTTGTGTTGAAGGAACTGCTTCTACTGAATTCACAATTACCGTTGTTGAAGGTGAAGATGCAGGACAAGATGGCTCTATCGAAGTTTGCAATGCTGATGTAAGAAATCTAAGTACGACTGCGGTGAGGAATTTGTATTTAAGTCTTTTAGATGATGGGGTCCCTACGAATGGAACTTTTAATCCAACCATCTCTGAGTTGATTAATCAATACAACATTGTTAGCAACTACGGAGACTTCACTACCACCTATACGTTAGGTGAAGGAGACTGTGCTGATTCTGCCGTTCTTACAGTAACTGTTATTGAAGCAAATGATGCAGGAGCAGATATGAATCTTACTTTCTGTTCAACAGAAGGACCGGTTAACCTATTTAATTTCTTAAGTCCGTATGCTACTACCAATGGAACTTTTGAAGGATTGACTGATGGAATCTTTGATCCGTCTTCTGCAACAATTGGCGAAAATGTAATCATTTACGAGGTTGAAGATGACGAATCTGTTTGTTCTACAGGTAATTTTACGGCTACTTTTACAATCACTGTTTTAGAGCCAGAAGTTGCTAATGCCGGAGGCAACCAAACTCCACCTGCATACTGTGTAACTGATGATCAGGATATAGCACTTGTTTCGCTATTAGAAGAGGGAGCTAATCCTTTTGGATCCTTTGAAATCGACGGAGACGTAATTACAAGCGTAAATCCGGCAGAACTTGGTGTAGGTGAATTCGTTATTACTTATTCTATAGATGAAAATGACTGTGCAATTGGAACCGATAGTTCAACAATTACTATAACTGTTGTTGCAACTCCAGACGCTCCGGTAGCAGATGCAAATCAATCTTTCTGTTTAATTGACAATCCTACGGTTGCAGATATAACTGTAACAGGGGAAAATGTGATTATCTATGAAGATGAAGCACTTACTCAAGAAGCATCTGCAACCGATCCTTTGGCAAACGATGCTGTTTATTACGCAGTTTCAACTACAGGCGATAACGGTTGTAATTCTGAAGCGGTTATGATTAACATATCATTATCCGATGGAACTGCTCCTACCCTTCAAACGGAAGGAAATGAATTCTGCAGAAGTGATAATCCAACTATTCAGGATTTAATTGCTAACCTTAATGGAAGTGGAATCCAGATCTATCCAACTTCTACTGGTGGAACTGCTTTGGCAACCTCAACGGCGCTTGTAAATGGAACTACTTATTTTGCTTCGGGAACCGATGCCGGATGTGAAAGTTCTGAAAGGACTGCAATTCAGGTTGAAGTGGCATTCTGTGGAATACCGGAAGCTTTCTCTCCAAACGGGGATAATATAAATGACCGATTTGTAATTCCGGATATCGCAATTGATTTCCCTAACTACACAATTGAGATTTTTAACCGATGGGGTAACGTGGTATTTAAAGGAAATTCAAGCACAGGAGACTGGGATGGAGTTTCAAACCAATCCGGGACTTTAGGTGACAATGTTTTAGCTGCAGGAGTATATTTTTACATCCTGAATTACAATGATGGACAAACTGCTCCTATTCAGGGTAAAGTATACTTAAGTAGATAACGAAAGGATAAACACTAAAAAGAAATGAAAAACACTATAATTAAATATTTAATCTTTACAGGCATTATCCTTTTTTCTCTAAAAGGCATGTCACAACAAGATCCGCTGTTCACTCAATATATGTATAATATGAGTGTGGTTAACCCTGCTTACGCAACCGATAATCCCGGAATGCTTAATCTTGGTGGAATTTACAGATCTCAATGGGTAGGAATTGACGGTGCACCAAGCACCGCCAGTTTCTTCGCTCATACTCCGGTAAGCGAACGCATTGAATTGGGTCTATCGATAGTTCACGATGAAATCGGGGATATTATTAAAGAAAATAACATCACTGCCGATTTCGCTTACGTACTGCCTTTAGATGACAATAACAACAAACTTTCCTTCGGTGTGAAGGGGGGACTTACAACTTTTGATGGAGATCTGACTCGCTTGGAAACAAACCAAACAAATGATCCTGCAATGCAGAACATCAGTGAGGTTTTTCCTGTCTTTGGTGTTGGAGCTTATTTATTTGGAGAAAAATACTATGTAGGTCTTTCTGCTCCAAACCTGTTTACTTCAAAACATCTTGAGAATGAACAAGGTTTAAGATCACTTGGAGAAGAAAATATTCATTATTTTCTTACCGGTGGTTATGTATTTGATCTTTCAGAAGACTTCAAACTTAAGCCTGCATTTATGGCAAGAGGAGTTGAAGGAGCACCTTTATCTGTAGACATTACAGCAAACGTTCTAATGTTCAACAAACTTGAAGCCGGTATTGGTTATAGATTTGGGGACTCCGTAACAGGACTTGTTAATTTTGCGGTTACTCCGGGAGTAAGGGTTGGCTATGCATATGACTACACAACCTCAAACCTGAGTAGTTATAATGACGGGACACACGAATTCCTTTTATTATTTGATCTGGATATGTTCGGATTATCAAAAGGATATGACAAATCACCTAGATTCTTCTAAAAACCAGAGACAACATGAAAAAATTATATAGTTCAATTTTAATAATCCTTATAAGCATTTCGGGTTTTGCACAAAATTCAGAAATTAAAAAAGGTGACCGATATTTTGCTTCAAGAGCATATATAGACGCTGCCGATGCTTATGAAAAGGTAAATGATAAAGACCAGGAGGTCCTTCAAAATTTAGGAGACGCTTATTTCTACACCAATCAATTGGTGAATGCAGCAGATGTTTATCAGTTGTTATTCCTAAGACATGAAGCAACTGTGGAAAATGAATACAAATTCAGATTTGCACACGCCTTGATGGGAATAGACAAGACCGAAGAAGCAGATAAGTATTTTACTGAATATTATGGTAAAGATTTCAATTTTGAAAAATTCAGAAAAGAACTTGACACCACCGTATCTCACGTATATACCACCAAACAGGTAATGAACAATGCTGCATCTGCAGATTTTGGAATTGCTTATTATGGGGACAAAGTTGTATTTGCTTCTACAAGAAATCAGGAAAGACCTATTTATCCCTGGGATAAAAGACCTACCCTTGATCTTTACACAGCTGATGTTAGCAATGATAAAACCTTAAATGAAATAGTTCTTTTCCCGGGCGATATCAATACAGATGCTCACGAAAGTTCAGCTACCTTTAGCCATGACGGAATGACCATGTATTTTGACAGAACCAATGAGAAAAGGGTGAAAAACCAAAACGATGTAAAGGTTGCGCACATCAGGATTTACCGCGCTGAGATGGTAGATGGAAACTGGGCAAATATTGAAGCCTTACCTTTTACAAGTGATGAGTACTCAACAGAGCATCCAAGTTTAAGTCCAGACGGATCGAAGCTGTATTTTTCCAGTGATATGCCTGGATCTAAAGGATCTTTTGATATCTACGTGGTTGATGTGAATGCAGATGGAACTTTTGGAATTCCTCAAAATTTAGGTGCTGTAAATACCGAAAAAAGAGAGCAATTCCCTTTTATCAGCGATGAAAATGTTTTATACTTTTCTTCCAACGGGCATCAGGGATTTGGTAATATGGATGTCTTCAAAACAGAGGGAAATTTTTCAGAAATCGAAAATCTTGGAACAAGTGTGAACAGCGGAAGCGATGATTTTGCATTTGTGATAAAAGAAGGAGATAACGAAGGATGGTTTGCTTCTAACCGAAGAGGAACAGATAACCTTTACAACTTTACAAGAAAGGATTACACTCCTCCTGTTGTTGAGATTGACGATAGAGAAACAAACCTTGAAACAGGAAGACAACAATTAAGAGGCGTTGGGAATATTTATTTCGATTTTGACAAATCTACCATTAAGAAAGAGTCTGAAGTTACTCTTGATAAAGTGGTTGATATCATGAAAAAATATCCAACTCTTGAAATTGAAATAGGATCTCACGCAGATGCAAGAGGATCTGACGAATATAATATGGCCCTTTCTGAAAGACGTGCTGCTGCTACCCTTGAATACCTTGTAGAACACGGGATAGAGAGAGACCGTTTAACCTCTAAAGGTTATGGTGAAAGTATGCCATTGAATGACTGTACTCAACCAACTGGATGTTCTGTAGAAGAATATGCCAAGAATAGACGAAGCGAGTTTACTATTATGAATTAAGGCTTGCAACTAACTAACCAACCAAAAAAATGCCCCGGGAAACCGGGGCATTTTTTATTTTATAAAATAGGACAATCTTCCGG
>JBNJKO010000004.1:0-243229 GCA_051751125.1 Bacteroidota bacterium | reverse complement strand
TATGCTTCCGTTAAAGAAGTGGGCAAGACCTTTCCTGCCATGAGTGCCGATTCCAATTAATCCGGCATCTATGCTTTTTGCAAAATTCATGATCCCCTTTTCTACAGTAACATCATTATATATATTTAAGCTGTGATTTTCAAGTTGGATACCTTCCGTAAAATCCAACAGGGCTTTTTCTGCATCTATGGTTGTTAGAAAATTATTTGCGGTATTGATATAAACAATGTGAAGTTTAGCTTCGATTTTATCGGCAAAGCGTTTCGCTTTTTCCAGAGTGTGCTTATTTTTTAAATTACAATCGGTAGAAAAAGCAAAGTTTTGAACATCAAATTCCGGGTAGTCGTTCTTGATAACCAGCACGGGAATATTGGAATTTCTTACTACTTTTTCGGTATTTGAACCTATAAACATTTCGTGAAAACCACTTGCTCCATGAGATCCCATGATTATAATATCGCAATTGTGAGCCTGACTTATTTCCATAATCCCTTCAAAAGCCTGATGGAATTCTACTGTTTCGTGGACTTTAATATTTTGTAAATAGGGCTTTTTCATCAGTTCAGCAAACCGTTTTTTTGCAAGTTTCATAAAGAACAAGGCTTCCGGAAGGTTGTCATTACCTCCTGCCACAGCACTTCCGCTTACTGGTTGTACAAGCTGCAAAGGGAGTTCCAGCATATGGAGCAAAAAAATCTCTCCCTTATATCGTTTTGCGAATTGAGCGGCAACTTTCAGGGCGTTTTCCGCTTGAGGGGAAAAATCGGTAGGAACAAGGATTTTTTTCATTTAGAGGTTTTTATTGTTTTTTATTGGTTTTTGAAGCGCGTTTTTGTTTTATTCGTTTCATAGATATTTTATCTTTTTTAATTGATAGCCCGATAAATGCCTATTGGGAGCAAATTTTGTATCCCTGTTACCAGATTTATTTATGCCTGTATGCTCATTTTATAGATGAATTTCCTAAGTATTTATCTAAAAGTTGTATAGCCGGGTTAAATTAAATTCCTGCCAGAATCAGGTTTAATTCAATTAAATGTGTATCAATTGTACTGCTTAAAATTATAATTGCTTTAAAATGATAGTTTTATTAAAACTACAAAGAATATTTCATTTAATATGAGGTTTTATTTTTTCGAAAAAAATGTTATCTTTGCAGCGTTGAATCAAAAATGTACAGCGAGGGGACAAAAAGTCCCCTCTTTTTATAAAAATTATGTTGCAGGAGCGAGTAAAAAATTTGCTGGAGGAGGCCTTTGAAGAGAATAATTCCTTATTTTTAATATCCTTGAATATTAATGATCAAAATCACATTCTTATAGTGTTAGATGGGGATTCGGGGGTTTCAGTGAACGATTGCATTTCGGTAAGTCGAAAAATAGAACACAATCTCGATCGCGAAGAAGAGGATTTTTCGTTGGAAGTTGCTTCCGCCGGAGTTTCAGAACCCTTGAAATTACCACGGCAATACAAGAAAAATATCGGAAGAAGGCTTGAAGTCCAAACAAATTCCAATAAATTTGAAGGCGAATTGGTCGCAGTAGATGAAGAGGGAATTAAACTTACCTGGACGGCAAGAGAACCCAAGCCGATAGGGAAAGGTAAGGTAACAGTAGAAAAAGATGCAACACTGGCATTTCAGGAAATCGTGAAAGCTAAAGTTGTAATAACATTTTAATAATTAAACTGATATGGAGAATATCGCATTAATAGAGTCTTTTTCAGAATTTAAAGATGATAAATTAATAGACAGAGTTACCCTGATGGCGATTCTGGAAGATGTGTTCAGGAGTGCTTTGAAGAGGAAGTATGGTGAGGATGACAACTTTGATATCATTGTAAACCCGGATAAAGGGGATTTAGAGATTTGGAGAAACCGTGTGGTAGTGGCAGATGGGGAAGTGGAAGATCCTAACCAGGAGATTTCATTATCTGAAGCCAGAAAAATTGAGCCGGATTTTGAGGTAGGAGAGGATGTTTCTGAAGAAGTGAAATTAATAGATCTAGGTCGTCGTTCAATTTTGGCCTTGCGTCAAAATTTGATTGCCAAGATCCACGAACACGATAACACTAATATTTACAAGCACTTTAAAGATCTTGAAGGAGAGATTTATACTGCTGAGGTTCACCATATTCGTCACCGGGCAATTATTTTGCTGGATGATGAAGGGAATGAAATAATTTTACCAAAAGACCGACAAATACCTTCAGATTTCTTCAGAAAAGGAGAAAATGTAAGAGGGATTATTGAAAGTGTTGAGTTAAAAGGAAGCAAGCCGCAAATTATTATGTCGCGAACTGCACCGGTTTTCCTTGAAAAATTGTTTGAACAGGAAATCCCTGAGGTTTTCGACGGGCTAATAACGGTTAAAAAAGTAGTTCGAATTCCCGGAGAGAAAGCAAAAGTGGCGGTAGATTCCTATGATGACAGAATAGATCCTGTTGGAGCCTGTGTTGGGATGAAAGGATCACGTATTCACAGTATAGTTCGTGAATTGGGTAACGAGAATATCGATGTTATTAATTATACAAGCAACGATCAACTCTTTATTACAAGAGCTTTAAGTCCGGCAAAAATAACATCTATAAAAATGGATGAAGTGAATAAGCGGGCAGAAGTAATGCTAAAACCAGAAGAGGTTTCTAAGGCAATTGGCCGGGGTGGACACAACATCAGGTTGGCAAGTCAGCTTACAGGTTATGAGATAGATGTGTTTAGAGATGGTGGAGAGGAAGATGTTGAATTGAGAGAATTTTCTGATGTAATAGAAGATTGGGTTATCGCCGAGTTTGCAAAAATTGGACTGGATACCGCAAAGAGTATTTTGGAACAGGATGTAGATGATTTGGTAAGAAGAACCGATCTTGAAGAGGAAACCATCCGCGAAGTGATCAATGTATTAAAAGAAGAATTTGAAGAACAATAAGCCGTTCTTTTTAAGTAATAAGCATACAATAATAATAAGAGGTTAATTTAGAGGCAATTTATGGCTGAAGCAAAAACAATGCGATTAAACAAGGTACTACGTGAATTCAATATTTCGCTAGATCGTGCTGTGGAATTTTTAAATTCCAAAGGTCACGAAATAGAAGCGCGTCCTACCACAAAAATTTCTGAAGAGGTTTACCAGGTACTTTTCAATCAGTTTCAAACAGATAAAAGTAAGAAGGTGGCATCCAAGGAAGTTGGCGAGGAGAAGCGCAAGGAGAAGGAGGAACTTCGTTTAGCTCGTGAAAAGGAGCAGGAGGAGAAGCGGAAGGAAGAGCAAAAGCAGCAAGATGTTATAAGTGCCAGAACCAAGCTTGAAGGCCCAAAACAGGTAGGTAAAATCGACCTGGATAAAAAGTCTGAAAAAGCGGAGGAAAAGCCTAAAGAAGCCGAAGTTAAAAAAGAGGAGCCTGCAAAGGCTGTTTCAGAACCTGCTCCAAAAGAAAAGGAAAAGGAAAAAGAAACCGAAAAGCCAAAGGCTGTTGAGGCTGAAAAACCCGAAGAAAAGGTTGTTTCAAAGGAAACGCCGGCCAAAGAAAAAGAAGTTGTGGCTAAAAAAGAGGATGTTCAGCCTAAAAAGGAAGAACATAAAATAGGAGCTAAAAAAGAAGATACTGCTGAAAAACCAGCTGAAGAAGCTTCTGAAAAGACTCCGGAATCGGAAACTTTAAAAACGAATTATACCAAGCTTAACGGACCTAACTTTACCGGGGAGAAGATCGATCTTTCTCAGTTTAAAAAACCGGTTAAAAAGAAAGACGAGAAGAAAGCTGCAGATGACAAGAATAAAGCAAAAAAACGTCGTCGTCGAATAACCAAAGATGTTAAGGGAACTCCGGCTACAGGTGCCCCAGGCGCTGCGGCTGCAAGAGGACCGCATAAGCCGGCAGGTAAAAGACCGGCCAGACCAGCAATTGCAAGGGAAGAACCTAGCGAAGAAGAAGTACAAAAACAAGTACGGGAGACCCTTGAAAAATTACAGGGAAAATCTTCAAAAGGAAAAGGAGCAAAATTCAGAAGAGATAAAAGGGATACGCACCGTCAGCGTTCCGCAGATGATCTTGCTCAGGCAGAAATAGAAAGTAAAACTTTAAAAGTAACCGAATACGTAACTGCAAATGAGGTGGCTACAATGATGGATGTTCCGGTTACCAAAATTATTTCGGCTTGTATGTCATTAGGGATGATGGTAACGATGAACCAGCGTCTTGACGCAGAAACACTTTCTATTGTAGCAAATGAATTTGATTACGAAGTGGAATTTGTTTCAGCAGATATTGAAGAGGTTTCAGAAACAGAGAAAGATAGTCCGGAAGATTTAAAACCACGCGCTCCAATTGTGACCGTAATGGGACACGTGGATCACGGGAAAACATCCTTATTGGATCATATAAGGGAAGAAAATGTAATAGCCGGCGAAAGCGGTGGTATTACACAGCATATTGGTGCTTATGGGGTTGAATTGGAAAATGGTGAGAAAATCGCCTTTCTGGATACTCCTGGTCACGAGGCCTTTACCGCAATGCGTGCAAGGGGTGCTCAGGTAACCGATATAGCAATTATTGTAATAGCAGCAGATGATGATGTGATGCCGCAAACAAAAGAGGCCATTTCTCACGCTCAGGCTGCAGGTGTTCCAATTATTTTTGCGATTAATAAGGTCGATTTGCCTACTTCAAATCCGGAAAAAATTAAGGAAAAACTGGCAGGAATGAACCTGCTTGTAGAGGACTGGGGAGGTAAGATCCAGTCGCACGATATTTCAGCTAAAACAGGATTGGGAGTTAAGGAATTGCTTGAAAAAGTTTTACTCGAAGCCGAGATCCTTGAGCTTAAAGCGAACCCGAATAAACCAGGTAAAGGAACCGTAGTGGAGGCATTTATGGATAAAGGTAGAGGATATGTTTCCACTATCCTTGTTCAGGAAGGCTCCCTAAGAATTGGGGATTATGTACTGGCTGGTAAGCACAGTGGTAAAATCAAGGCGATGCAGGATGAACGTGGAAAGGATGTGAAAGTAGCAGGTCCTGCAACACCGGTTTCAATTTTGGGATTGGATGGAGCTCCACAGGCTGGAGATAAATTCAGGGTAATGCTGGACGAGCGGGAAGCAAAAGATCTTGCCGCAAGAAGAACCCAGTTACAAAGAGAACAATCGGTAAGAACTCAGCGACATATTACACTTGATGAAATAGGAAGACGTATTGCTCTTGGAGATTTCAAAGAGGTCAATATTATCCTTAAAGGGGATGTTGATGGATCTGTAGAAGCATTAACCGACAGTTTCCAGAAACTTTCCACCGAAGAAATTCAGGTGAACATCATACACAAAGGGGTTGGTCCAATTACTGAAAGTGATGTATTGTTAGCCTCGGCTTCCGATGCGGTGATTATTGGATTTAATGTACGTCCTGCCGGAAATGCCAGAATGTTGGCAGATAAAGAGGAAATCGACATTAGAATGTATTCTATTATCTATGATGCTATCAACGATCTTAAAGATGCCATGGAGGGAATGTTGTCTCCTGTGATGAAAGAAGAGATTACCGGTACAGCTGAAATTAGAGAAACCTTCAAGATCTCCAAGATTGGAACTATTGCAGGGTGTATGGTAACTTCAGGGAAAATCATCAGAAATAACGGAATCAGATTGATTCGGGACGGGGTAGTAGTCTATACTGGAGTTCTTTCTTCACTGAAACGCTTTAAGGATGATGTGAAAGAAGTATCTAAAGGCTACGATTGTGGTATGCAAATCAAGAATTATAACGATATAAGAGAAGGTGATGTTGTTGAAGGATACCAGGAAGTAGCTGTTAAGAAGAAAATGAAATAATTCTAACATATAAATTTTATAAAAGCTGTACAGAAATTTCTGCACAGCTTTTTGCTTTTTAAAGAGGTTTGCGGCGTTCCGGTCAATCTTGTTGCTGAAGAACTACTTTGAAGGTTAGATACTTTCAAAGTGCTTGATAGGGGCTTTGCTGTTCAATATTCTACCAACGAAGATCCAAAATCCTGTAATTACCCTTTTTTGCATTTAACTTTATCTCTTAAAAAAAAAGTATCTACGAACTCAATCTACGGTCCGTAAATACTTCAGCCTTATGAGGTAAGTGATGAATATAGGAAGCAGTAAATTGGCACGAAATTATTCATCGTTTTAAAGTTAAAATCAAATTAAGAGATTTTTTTCCTAAACAAAGAGACCTTCAAATAGATTTGGGATCAAAAAAACTCCGGAGGGAAATATTCCCGACGGAGTTTTTTTATTATTAGTTTTTATATTGTTTATCCTCGCTGAGGTTTTGGGATAAATGCTGAAGGAAAATCGGGTTTTATTTTTAATAAGGCTCTGTCTGCTTCCAGTCTGTTTCTGAAATTTCCAACCCACACTTTATAGTTTGGGGTTTCATAAATAACGGAAGAAGGCATGGAATTATATTTTGCCCTAAATTCCTTTATCACATTACTTGCCGTGTTATTATCTCCGTAATATAGCTGGATTGTATAGCGTTCTCCGAGCTTTCCGTCTTTTGTCATCTCCGATTTCAATTTCTGTAACTCCGGAATAAGTTCACTTTGCTGGATATTTATTTGCCCTGTTTGCGCACTCACAGTGAAACTAATTCCAAGAATAAACATACCAATGAAAAAGCAGTCTTTTAATTTTAATATTCTCATTATAAAAAGGTTTGGTGTAAAAGTATATATTTATAACTTAAACGGGGGTTAATTTATTATTTAGAACTGTTATAAATTGCAAGTTAACACTTCTATAAGATTTCTAAAATCGACTTTAAGTATTACTTTTGTCCGTGAATTTTAGGGTACGGTTGCTTATATTCATTGATTATAATAATTATGAAAAATCGTGCCAAACAATAAGACGTTAATTCAACTTACAATATGAAAAAGGTGAAATTCCGCCATTCAACCACACGCTTGCTGATTTTATCGGCAATATTTCTGTTTTCATTTTCCGATTTTGCTTTTTCTCAGGAAGGCGATGTGGCTCCAGCTGAAGCTCAGTCACAGGAAGCGGAAGCTGCTGCTCCGGAATCAGATTTAGGAGATCCCGTAAATGGGAAATCATTGTTCAACACACTTTGTGCAGCCTGTCATAAGCCTTTTTCAAAAGGTATTGGACCTGCCTTGCACGGGGTAACAGATAAATATAGCCGTGAATGGTTAGATAGCTGGATTCGTAATTCTTCAGCGATGATAGCTTCCGGAGATGCGCAGGCCATAGCTATTTACGAAGAGTACAATAAAACTCCAATGCCTGCATTCCCGGCATTAACCGATTCAGAAATCGGGGATATGCTTGCGTATGTTGAGCAGCCTAAACCTGAGCCTGTAGTTGCTGCTGGTCCAGCAGCTGCTGGTGACACTGAAGCAGGAGTTGGTGGTGTTTCAAATAATATCATCCTGGCAATCCTTGCATTTGTCCTGTTAATGCTCTTGTTAATTCTTTTTCTTGTAAATAAAACCCTGAGAGAATTTGCTGTGGCAAGTGGGGTTGAGTTACCAAAAAAGAAAGAGCGTGGCACTCCAATTTGGAAAGCATTTGTTCAAAACCAGTTTTTAGTATTGGTTACTTCTGTCATCGTTTTATTGGCAGCCGGATATTTTGTATATGGATATTTTATGCAGGTGGGTGTAGATCAGGGATACCAGCCTATTCAGCCTATTCATTATTCACATAAAATTCATGCGGGTGATAACGAAATAGATTGTAAATTTTGCCACTCTTCCTCAAGAGTTTCCAAGCATTCCGGGATACCTTCTTTAAATGTGTGTATGAATTGCCATATATCCATTGGAGAAGTAGCTGCAGAAACAGCTACGGAAGAATATTCAAAGGAATTCTATGATAATGAGATCGCTAAATTATACGATGCAGTAGGTTGGGATCCAGAGTCTCAATCATACACTGGTGAAACCAAGCCGGTGAAATGGGTAAGGATTCATAATTTACCTGATTTTGCATATTTTAATCATTCCCAGCATGTTTCTGTTGCCGGAATCGAATGTCAAACCTGTCATGGTCCTATCGAGGAGATGGAAATTGTTTATCAGGATGCTCCACTAACAATGGGCTGGTGTATTAATTGTCATCGTGAAACCAATGTGAAAATGGAAGGTAATGAATACTATGAGAAAATTCACGAAGAATTATCCAATAAGTATGGGGTTGAAGAGTTAACCGCCGCGCAGTTAGGCGGATTGGAATGCGCAAAATGTCACTACTAGCAGTATTCCTGGTAAATCAGGTTATTTAATTAAGAAGTTAATAATATTTATATATATGTCATCAAACAAGAAATACTGGAAAAGTGTTGAGGAGCTTAAAGAAAACAGCTCCATTGTTGAGACGCTCCAACAAAAAGAATTTACAGAAGAAATCCCAACAGATGAGTTTTTAGGTGATAAGGAGTCTTTATCCGGATCTTCTACCACTCGTCGTGATTTCTTGAAATATGTTGGTTTCAGTACGGCTGCAGCTTCATTGGCTGCTTGTGAGGGTCCTGTTATTAAGTCTATTCCCTATGTTGTGCAACCGGAACGCATTGTTCCAGGAGTGGCTGATTTTTATGCGACGACTATTGCCGATGGTTTTGATTTTGCCAGCGTATTGGTTAGAACACGGGAAGGTCGTCCTATTAAAATAGAGAATAATACTGTGGCTACTGCAAAAGCAGGAGTGAATGCCAGAGTTCACGCATCTGTGTTGTCTATGTATGACAGTCAGCGGGTGAAGAGGCCAATGAAGGACGGTCAAAATGTTTCCTGGGATAATTTTGATCAGGAAGTGATGAATTCGTTGCAAAATGTGCAGGGAGAGATTGTTCTTCTTACACAAACTTTTGCGAGTCCATCTACTACAAAGGTAATCAATGAATTTTCGGCTAAATTCGGGAATGTACGTCACGTAGTTTACGATACTATTTCAGAAGATGCAGCCCTAAATGCTTTTGAGGCAAAATATGGTTTTCGTGCTTTGCCAAATTATGATATGTCCAAAGTGGAAACTATTGTTTCTGTAGGTGCCGATTTCCTTGGGGACTGGCAAGGTGGTGGTTATGATGCTTCCTTTGCTAAAACAAGAGTGCCGGATAGCGGAACGATGTCCCGTCATATTCAGTTTGAATCGAACATGTCCTTAACCGGAGCAAACGCCGATAAACGAGTACCGGTAACTCCTTCTCAACAAAGAGCGGTTTTAGCGGCCTTATATAATTACATTTCCGGCGGTGCTTCTACAAGTGAGTTGCCTGCAAATATTGATGATGCTGTTGTAAAAGCGGCTAATAATTTAAGAAAGTCTGGAAATAGTGCGGTTGTAGTAACTGGCTTGCCTGATTTTGATGCTCAATCTATAGCACTTGCTATTAATGAGACTCTTGGGAGTACGGTAATAGATACTGCTAATCCACGAATGATCCGTCAGGGAAATGCTGAAGAAGTACTAAAGCTGGTGGAAGATATGAATAGCGGAAGTGTTGGTGCGATCCTTATGGCAGGTGTAAATCCTGTGTATAGTTTGCCTAATTCAGCAGAATTTGTTGAAGCATTGAAAAAAGTAGAAGTTTCAGTTGCATTTTCTATGAAAGAAGATGAAACAGCCAAGCTTTGTAAATATATAGCAGCCACTCCTCATTATTTGGAGAGCTGGGGTGATATTCAGTTCACCAAAAATAATTTCAGTTTGATGCAGCCTACAATCAGTCCTTTGTTTGATACCAGACAATTTCAGGAGTGTTTGTTGAAATGGAGCGATAATTCTACTAGCTATTACGAATACATCAAGGAAACCTGGAATGGATCTTTAGGTTCAGTAACCTGGAATGAAGCACTTCATGATGGTATTTTTGAAGGGACTTCGCCTTTAACTGCAGAAGCTGAAAGTCCTATCGCAGCTTCGGTAAACAATGCTGCTGCATTAAGGAATTTAAGTCAAAGCTCTGAAAATACTGGTCTTGAACTAACACTCTATACCAAAGTTGCAATGGGTGATGGGCAGCAGGCCAATAACCCGTGGTTGCAGGAGATGCCTGATCCTTTAACCAGAGCATCCTGGGATAATTACCTAACCATTTCTCAGGAAGATGCTGATGGTCTTGAGTTAATCAATGAGAATGTTGCTAACGGAGCGCTTAATGGAAGTTATGTCAATCTAAAAATGGATGATGTGGTTCTTGAAAATGTGCCGGTCTTAATTCAGCCTGGACAAGCCAAAGGTACGGTGGGCTTGGCGTTAGGCTATGGTAAAAAGGAAAGTTTAAAAGAAGAAATGCAGGTAGGTGTTAATGCCTATCCTTTATATAAAGATTTTAAATCTGTGCAGAATGTTTCTCTGGAGAAAGCTTCGGGAATGCATGAATTTGCCTGTGTTCAATTACAGAATACATTAATGGGGCGTGGTGATATTATCAAGGAAACCACTCTTGAAATTTTTAATACCAAGGACATTCACGAGTGGAATAAAGTTCCTGAGGTTTCACTTAATCATATTGAAACTCCTGTAACCTCGCCGGAAGTTGATCTTTGGGAAAGCTTTGACAGATCAATTGGGCATCATTTCAACCTGTCAATAGACTTAAATGCCTGTACTGGTTGTGGTGCTTGTGTGATAGCCTGTCATTCTGAAAACAATGTGCCGGTAGTAGGGAAGACCGAAATTAGGAGATCCCGTGATATGCACTGGTTGAGAATAGACCGCTATTATTCTTCGGAAGATACTTTTACAGGAGATATTGATAAGAAAGAAGATATGTCCGGATTGGGAGATTCACTTTCTCAGTTTGCAGAACTTGAACTTCCGGCAGATAATCCACAGGTAGTGTTTCAACCTGTAATGTGCCAGCATTGTAATCATGCTCCTTGTGAAACTGTTTGCCCTGTAGCGGCAACCGTTCACGGGCGTCAGGGCCAGAATCAAATGGTTTATAACAGGTGTGTGGGAACAAGGTATTGCGGGAACAACTGTCCATATAAAGTTCGTCGTTTTAATTGGTTTAGTTATGCGAAAAATGATGAATTTGATTATCATATGAATAATGATCTTGGACGGATGGTCTTAAATCCAGATGTAACCGTTCGGTCAAGAGGGGTGATGGAGAAGTGTTCAATGTGTATGCAAAAAACCCAAAAAACGATCTTAGATGCAAAAAGAGATGGCAGGGCTATCGAAGATGGAGAATTCCATACTGCGTGTTCTGCGGCTTGTGATAAAGGTGCAATGCATTTTGGAGATATTAATGATAAAGAGGCTAAAATTGTTCAGATGAAAGAAAATAAAAGAATGTATCACTTGCTGGAATATGTTGGAACAAAACCCAATGTGATGTATCAAACAAAAGTAAGGAATACTTCAGAAGCTTAATAAAAACAATTAAAGAATCAATTATAAAAGGATATGTCTCATTACGAAGCACCTATTAGAAAGCCTTTAGTTACCGGAGATAAAACCTATCACGACGTAACCATTGATGTGGCGGCACCAGTTGAAGGAAGGGCGAATAAATCCTGGTGGATAGTATTTTCTATCGCCATGATCGCTTTTCTTTGGGGTTTAGGCTGTATAATTTATACGGTCTCTACAGGAATTGGAACCTGGGGATTAAATAAAACCGTAGGCTGGGCCTGGGATATTACAAACTTTGTTTGGTGGGTGGGTATTGGCCACGCCGGTACACTAATTTCGGCGGTATTATTATTATTCCGTCAAAAATGGAGGATGGCGATTAACCGGTCAGCAGAGGCAATGACAATTTTCTCTGTAATGCAGGCTGGTTTATTTCCAATTATCCACATGGGACGTCCATGGCTTGCATATTGGGTACTTCCAATCCCAAACCAGTTTGGGTCATTATGGGTGAACTTTAATTCCCCTTTGCTTTGGGATGTATTTGCAATTTCCACCTATCTCTCTGTTTCTCTGGTATTCTGGTGGACTGGTTTGCTTCCGGATTTTGCGATGATACGTGACAGAGCCGTAAAGCCTTTTCAGAAAAAAATATATGGAATATTAAGTTTCGGATGGAGCGGTAGGGCAAAAGACTGGCAACGTTTTGAAGAGGTTTCTTTGGTACTTGCAGGTTTGGCTACTCCATTGGTGCTTTCGGTACACACTATTGTATCTTTTGACTTTGCTACCTCGGTTATCCCAGGATGGCACACAACCATTTTTCCTCCTTACTTTGTTGCAGGAGCTGTTTTCTCCGGATTTGCAATGGTAAACACTTTGCTTATCATAATGCGAAAAGTTTCTAATCTTGAGGATTATATTACAATTCAGCATATAGAATTGATGAATATTGTAATAATGGTCACAGGTTCTATTGTAGGGGTTGCATATATTACAGAATTATTCGTGGCCTGGTACTCCGGGGTGGAATATGAACAATATGCGTTTCTTAACAGGGCGACAGGTCCTTATTGGTGGGCTTACTGGGCCATGATGACATGTAACGTTTTCTCTCCACAGTTCATGTGGTTCAAGAAATTGCGTACAAGTATCATGTTCTCTTTCTTTATCTCTATTGTTGTAAATATTGGAATGTGGTTTGAACGATTTGTAATTATCGTTACTTCACTTCACAGGGATTACTTACCATCCTCCTGGACGATGTTCTCACCCACTTTTGTAGATATTGGAATTTTCATTGGAACTATAGGATTCTTCTTTGTATTATTCCTTTTATATGCAAGAAGTTTCCCAGTAATTGCACAGGCAGAGGTGAAAACTATTTTAAAGGCCTCCAGTGCAAAGTATAAAAAATTACGTGCAGAGCATGGGGACGAGGTAGATCACTATTCACCACTTGTTAGAGAACCAAGCGCAAATACTGCTGAAGGTGTTCATAAGCAAATGGAAGAATCCAGTGGAGAAGATACTCTGGAAGAGGATGATCATAATTCAACATTAAATGCTGACGCTCTTGTTACTTCTGAAGTTCAAAAAGACAGAATTGATGAAATGCTGGAAAGAATAGGAACCTTTAGTCCATCAACCCAAAAAGCTGATGACCTCACTAAATTGAAATCCGTTGGTCCTTTGATGCAACAGCGTTTGCATCAGTTAGGAATTTACACTTTCAGTCAGGTTAGTAAACTGGAAGCAATCGATTTTGAATTGTTAAACGAAATTATTGAAAACTTCCCCGGAGAAGCAGAACGGGAAGACTGGGCAGCCCAGGCAATAAAACTTAATAATAAGTAAAAGATGGCATTAAAAGTTATACACGCTATTTATACCGATGACGATATACTCTTGCAAGCGGTAAAGCAAGTAAGAGCAGGCAGGTATCATATTGCAGAAATTTACACTCCATTTCCAGTACACGGGCTAGACAAAGCAATGGGACTGGAGCCGACAAGATTGGCTATTACGTCATTTCTTTATGGTTTGGTGGGACTTGCAGTATCTATAGTTATGATGAATTACATGATGATAGAAGATTGGCCTCAGGATATTGGTGGAAAACCCAGTTTTAGCTTTATGGCTAATCTACCTGCTTTTGTGCCTATTATTTTTGAATTAACAGTGTTTTTTGCAGCTCACCTTATGGTGATTACCTTTTACATGAGGAGTAAATTATGGCCTTTTAAGGAAGCTGAAAATCCAGATGTAAGAACAACAGACGATCATTTTCTTATGGAAATCGATGTAGAAAATCACGATGTGAACCAACTTTCAAAATTTTTATACGAAACAGGTGCACTCGAAATTAATTTAATAGATAATAAATAAACAGAATGAAAAGTTTATTTCAAAGATCCATAGTACTCTTTCTTATTGCAGCAACAGTTACCTCTTGTTTCGATAAGAACAGCCCTAATTATCAGTATTTTCCTGATATGTATGAGTCTGTTCCTTATGACACTTATGGAGAATACGATATTTTTGTAGACGAGCAGGAAGCCAAGTTACCCGTGGAAGGAACCGTTGCAAGGGGTTGGATGCCCTATGATTACGAGGATTCTAATGATGGATATACCCAGGCAAAAGCTGAACTGAAGAACCCTTTACCTTACACTGAAGAGAATCTTACTAAAGGTAAAGATCTTTATAACATATATTGTGCAGTATGCCACGGTGAGAAAGGTGATGGCCAGGGGATTTTGGTGCAGCGTGAAAAAATTCTTGGGATTCCAAGCTATGATGATGTTGGTAGAGCTATTACCGAAGGTAGTGTATATCACGTAATGTATTTTGGCCTTAACGCAATGGGATCGTATGCTTCTCAAACTTCCATTGAAGAGCGCTGGCAAATAGATCATTATGTAATGAAACTAAAAGATGCTTTGGAAGGCAATCCTGAAAGGGAATTCGTTGCTGAAACAGAAGAAAACCTTATTCCTGCAATAAATGCAGATACTACTGCAACTCAGGATTCTGATGTAACCCTTACTTCTGATCAACCAGAAAGTACAAACTAAAAATAACTGTATTTAGATATATTCATATGTACACGCTATCCAGTAAATTAAAATTAACAGCAATTATATTTATGATTGTTGGTGCCATTGGTCTCATATACGCCTTTATTGCTGCTCCGTCCACCATTGAGGAGGTAAAGGAAATGATGGCCGATGATGCCTCTCATGGATCTTCCGATATGGGAATCGTAGATCAGGATGTTCAAATAGCCGACCCGGATCACGCAGAAGCAGAACATATTTTGGTTGATGATCACGATAACGAACATTATGAACACCTTTTGCACCAATTGCAAAATAAGCCTTGGGCCGCTTTGTATATAGCAGCTTTCTTCTTTTTCATGATCGCACTGGGAACGCTGGTTTTTTATGCATTGCAATACGCAGCGCAGGCAGGTTGGTCTCCGGTCCTTTTTCGGGTTATGGAAGGAATCACGGCTTATTTATTACCGGGAAGTATCATTATATTCATAATATTATTACTGTCAGGACTTCATTTAAACCATTTGTTCATCTGGATGGATCCGGAAATTGTTGCGCACGATGAAATCATTCAGGCTAAATCCGGATATCTTAATGTTACATTCTTTTTGATTAGGGCATTGATCTATTTAGGTGGATGGAATTTATTTAGATACCTGCTTCGACGAAACTCACTAAGAATGGATGAGGATTCCAATGACAACAAATGGTTTAAACAAAACTTTAAACTTTCAGCTGGATTTTTGGTATTTTTCATAGTGACAGAGTCTATGATGTCCTGGGACTGGATCATGAGTCTGGATCCGCACTGGTTTAGTACCTTGTTTGGCTGGTATGTACTGTCAAGTATGATAGTATCTGCAATTACTGTAATTGCCTTGGTTTCTATATATCTAAAATCAAGAGGTTACCTGGAATATGTCAATGATTCACATATTCATGATTTAGCCAAATTTATGTTCGGTTTTAGTATTTTCTGGACTTACCTGTGGTTTTCACAATATATGTTGATATGGTATTCAAACATTCCCGAAGAGGTTACTTATTTTGTAACCAGAATTGAAGATTACAGTTTGCCTTTCTTTGGAATGGTGGTTATGAATTTTGTTTTCCCTATTCTATTACTTATGAACAGTGACTATAAACGGGTGAATTTATTTGTTATAATGGCTGGAATAATTGTGCTACTTGGGCATTATTTAGATATTTTTGTAATGGTTATGCCGGCAACGGTTGGGGAATCCTGGTTTATTGGAATTCCAGAGATTAGTGCAATGTTATTGTTTGGTGGATTATTTGTATTTGTAGTGTTCAATGCCATTTCTAAAGTGCCATTGTTACAAAAAGGCAATCCTTTCATCAAAGAAAGCAAACATTTCCATTATTAATAAGAGACTTATAAAGAAGAAATAAAAAATGACTGTATTTTTAGTAATTATAGTAATAGCGTTGTTTGCCGTAACTATATGGCAGATGTCAAAAATATTTGATCTTTCCAGGAGCAAAGAGGAAGATTCCTCACAAATTGCTACTGATAAGGATAACCAGACTCAGGCGTATATCATGATGGGGTTTGTGGTTTTCCTTTATGGTATTATGATCTATTCTTTCTGGTTCTTAAGTAAGTTATACTTGCCTGAAGCAGCATCAGAACACGGTAGTGAAGTAGATACCCTTATGTTTATTAGCATTGTTATCATCATGATAGTTCAGGTTTTAACACAGGCTTTGCTGCACTGGTTTACTTTTAAGTATCGTGGTGAAAAAGGAAAGAAAGCCCTCTTTTATGCAGATAATGATAAACTGGAATTTATTTGGACTATTATTCCTGTAATTGTATTGGCAGGGTTGATTATCTATGGATTATTTACCTGGTCTGATATTATGAATATCAATGAGGATGATGATCCTATGATTGTAGAAATATACGCGTATCAATTTGCATGGAGAGCAAGATATTCCGGAGAAGATAACACCCTTGGAAAAGCCAATGTGCGCTTTATTGAAGGTGTAAATCAATTGGGAGTAGATGAAAGTGATCCCTATGCAAATGATGATGTTATAACTACAGAACTTCACCTTCCTGTTGGAAAACCTGTCGTGTTTAAATTTCGTTCGCAGGATGTTTTACATTCCGCTTATTTCCCACATTTCAGAGCTCAAATGAACGTTGTTCCAGGAATGATTACTCAATTCGGTTTCACTCCAAGTATCACTACAGAGGAAATGAGAGAAAGTGAGTATATGGTGGATAAGGTTCAAACCATTAACGATATAAGGAAAGAAAATTCTGTTGAGTTAATAGCTCAGGGAGAAGTTCCTTTAGATACTTATGAATTCGATTACTTTCTATTATGTAATAAGATTTGTGGTCAGGCGCATTATAATATGCAAATGAAGATTATTGTTGAAAGTCAGGAGGATTATGATGCCTGGATTGCCGGGCAAAAAACATTTGGTGCATCCATGACACCACAATAGCTTCAGAAAGAACCGAATTAGTAAGTATTGAAAACAGAAAAATTAAAAGTTAAAGATTTAAAGATATGTCAGCACTAGGACAGGAAACGTTGGATCATGCGCATGATGATCATGGGCATCATCATAAACAAACCTTTATAACAAAATATATATTTAGTACAGATCATAAGATGATTGCCAAGCAATATCTTATCACAGGTTTGTTAATGGGAATTGTTGGGATTTTAATGTCGGTGCTTTTCCGAATGCAACTTGCATGGCCGGGAGAGTCCTTTGCATTGTTTGAATTTTTTCTCGGTAAATGGGCTCCAGACGGTGTAATGTCTCCGGAAATTTACCTGGCTCTTGTAACCATTCACGGAACAATAATGGTTTTCTTTGTGCTTACAGCAGGGCTTAGTGGTACTTTTAGTAACCTGTTAATTCCGCTCCAGATTGGCGCAAGGGATATGGCGTCTGGTTTCTTAAATATGGTTTCCTACTGGTTGTTTTTCCTATCCAGTGTTATTATGTTGAGCTCTTTATTTGTAGAAGCAGGACCAGCATCTGCCGGCTGGACTATTTATCCTCCGTTAAGTGCATTGCCGCAAGCGATTGGAGGTTCAGGAATGGGGATGACGCTTTGGCTTGTTTCCATGGCAATTTTTATTGCTTCTTCTTTAATGGGATCATTGAATTATATAGTTACCACCATAAATTTGAGAACCAAAGGAATGTCTATGACAAGACTTCCACTTACTATATGGGCATTTTTTGTAACTGCAATTATAGGGGTTGTTTCTTTCCCGGTTTTGCTTGCAGCTGCGCTCTTGCTTATAATGGACAGAAGTTTTGGAACATCCTTTTTTCTTAGTGATATTTTTTTACAAGGAGAAGTGCTTAGTCACCAGGGAGGTTCCCCTGTGCTTTTTGAGCATTTATTCTGGTTCCTGGGTCACCCGGAAGTTTATATTGTAATACTTCCTGCAATGGGTCTTGTTTCAGAAATTTTGGCAACCAATGCCCGTAAACCCATATTTGGGTATCGTGCAATGATTGCTTCTATCCTGGCGATCGCCTTTTTATCAACCATCGTATGGGGTCACCATATGTTCGTTTCTGGGATGAATCCATTTTTAGGATCGGTATTTACATTTACAACCTTATTGATTGCGATCCCTTCAGCAGTGAAAGCTTTTAACTGGATTACTACCTTGTGGAAAGGAAACTTGCAGCTTAACCCTGCGATGTTATTCTCGATCGGGTTTGTTTCAACTTTTATAACAGGAGGTTTAACCGGTATTATTTTAGGAGATAGCACACTGGATATAAACGTTCATGATACTTATTTTGTAATTGCTCACTTTCACCTGGTAATGGGTATATCTGCATTGTACGGTTTATTGGCCGGGGTATATCACTGGTTCCCAAAAATGTTTGGTAGAATGATGAACAAAAACCTTGGGTATGTGCACTTCTGGATTACAGCAATAGGTGCCTACGGGGTGTTCTTCCCGATGCACTTTATCGGGCTGGCAGGATTACCAAGAAGATATTATACCAATACCGCATTCCCATATTTTGATGATCTTGCAGATACCAATGTACTAATCACGGTTTTTGCTCTGATAACCGCAGCGATTCAGGTGGTTTTCCTTTGGAACTTTTTTCATTCGATTTTCTTCGGAAAAAAAGCCACTCAAAATCCCTGGAGAGCAAACTCTCTGGAATGGACTACTCCGGTGGAACATATTCATGGAAACTGGCCCGGAGAGATTCCTTCGGTTTACAGATGGCCTTATGATTACAGCAAAACCAATGAAAACGGGGAGTATGTAATCGCAGGGCAGGATTTTGTTCCGCAAAATGTTCCGCTTCAGGAAGGTGAAGAAGAGATGAACCACTAAGAGGATTTTAAACCATATTTTAAGAGAGCCTTTTCTTCTGATAACATTCAGATAGAAAAGGCTTTTTTCTTTTATCTTTGTTCGAGTCCGCTGGTTTTTAAAAACCTGGCTGATTATATTTTTATGATTCCTCAGAATCTTGAAATTCCTTTAATAATAAACTTGTAGAATGAACGAAAATCTGGACCCAACAGGAGAAAATTTCACTCCTGAAGAACTCGATATAGAAAGAGCTTTACGCCCGCTTAGTTTCGACGATTTTGCAGGACAAGATCAGGTGCTTGAGAATCTGAAAGTTTTTGTGAAAGCCGCAAATCTCCGTGGAGAAGCTTTAGATCACACTTTGTTTCACGGGCCTCCCGGGTTAGGTAAAACAACGCTGGCTTACATTCTTGCCAATGAGTTGAATGTTGGCATTAAAGTCACCTCTGGACCTGTTGTGGATAAACCAGGTGATCTTGCCGGGCTCCTTACCAATCTGGAAGAACGGGATGTGCTTTTTATTGATGAAATTCATCGCTTAAGTCCCATTGTGGAAGAGTATCTTTATTCTGCGATGGAAGACTATAAAATAGACATCATGATCGAGTCCGGGCCTAATGCCCGCACAGTTCAAATCAATTTAAATCCATTTACCCTGATAGGTGCCACTACACGTTCAGGATTATTAACCGCTCCAATGCGGGCCAGGTTTGGTATTTCCAGCAGACTCCAATATTATACTACTGAATTGCTTTCAGATATCGTTCAGCGAAGTTCTGAAATCCTTAAAGTTCCCATTTCTCTTGATGCTGCTATAGAAATTGCAGGCAGAAGCAGGGGGACACCACGAATTGCAAATGCATTGTTGCGCAGAGTTCGGGATTTTGCTCAAATCAAGGGAAATGGCAAGATCGATATGGAGATCGCGAAATATGGCCTTAAAGCTCTTAATGTCGATGCCCATGGCTTGGATGAAATGGATAATAAGATCCTTCTCACTATCATAGATAAATTCAAGGGTGGTCCTGTTGGTCTTTCTACACTTGCAACTGCGGTAAGTGAAAATTCAGAAACCATCGAGGAGGTGTATGAGCCTTTCCTGATCCAGCAGGGATTTATTCATCGAACACCCCGTGGGCGTGAAGTTACCGAAGCTGCCTATAAACATTTGGGCAGAGTAAAGGGCAATACCCAGGGCGGTTTGTTTTAAATCCTCATTGTTTTAAAACCCAGATTATTGGTTTGAATTTTCAAAATTATTTTCCAATTCATACCTTGTGGTCTTGCCCCCAAGATTTTTGATTTCATCTTATTAGATACAATTTAATGGCAAATAAAAATTTCCCTTCGGTTTCTATGTTTCGGTTTTTCGCCAATTCTGTCAACATTCTGAAAAATCCATTACCCTTTCACCATGAGAATTTTGAGAAACTGGGAGATACCTTTGAATTGAATATTGGACCTGGAAAATCTGTTATTTTCTCGCGTGATGCTGGTTTTGCACGATATGCACTTCAAAAAAATCATAGGAATTATAAAAAATCTACAATTCAAACAGTTGATCTGGCAAAGTATGTAGGGAAAGGATTGTTGACTTCAGAAGGGGAACATTGGCGGAAACAGCGTAAACTCATTCAGCCCGCTTTTCATAAAAAGCAATTGATACAGCTTTTGGATACCATTCAGGCAGCGATTCTTACCGAACTTGGAAAAATTAAAACGGAAAGTCCAATGGATATTTCCCCCATTTTTAACGATCTGGCTTTTCAAACGGTTGTGAAATCCCTTTTCAGCAGCGCGGTTGGAGAAAAGGAGATATCCCGACTTCAGTATATTACCGAGGCTGCACAAAAAATGCTGGTAAAAGAACTGCGTCAACCCTATTTAGGGTGGTGGTTTCAACTTGGCGGAAGTATAAAGCATCATGTAGGATTAACTCAGGAAGCCAGGGAAATTTTAAAGACACTTGTTGCAAAGAGAAAAAATAGCGGAGTTCGGGAAGATGATCTTCTGGATATGCTTTTGGATGCCAGGTATGAAGATGGGAGTGCGATGGAAGATGAGCAGCTTATAGATGAAATTCTTATTCTCTTTACAGCGGGACACGAAACTACCTCAAACTCCTTGACTTTCACAGCGGAACTTCTCGCCAGAGACCCTCAAGCTCAGGAAAAAATTGCTGACGAAGTTGAATCAGCATTTCATGAGACAACTGGTTTATTCGAATTTATTCAGGCTTGTCCTTATACAAAAAGTGTTGTTGAAGAATCTATGCGTCTTTATCCTCCTGCATATTTTATAGATAGGGTAAACATAGAAGACGATGAATTTAACGGGATGTTTATCCCAAAAGGTTCCAATTTATTATTTTCCCTGCACGAGATCCACAGGCACCCGGATTTATGGGAAGATCCGGACAGTTTTATGCCAGAGCGTTTTTCTGAAGGAAATGCACAAAAACATTCTGCCTATTATTTTCCTTTTGGAGCTGGTCCACGAATGTGTATTGGGAATAATTTCGCGATGTACGAGATGATCCTTGCAATTGCTGCCTTGATGAAAAAATACAAAATCACTTCAGAAAAAAAAGAAATTGAGATTCATCCTTTGATTACACTAAAACCTAAAAATGCAATCCTGCAATTTAAACCTAGATAGATTTTGTTCAACAATCCGTCAAAATATGCGCAAATTATTAAAGCCGAAGCCAAACGCCTGGGTTTTATTGCTTGCGGAATATCCCAGGCAGGATTTCTTGAAGAGGAAGCTCCCAGACTGGAGAATTGGTTAACCAAAAATATGCACGGCGAAATGCGGTATATGGAAAACCATTTTGACAAGCGTCTGGATCCTACAAAATTGGTTGAAGATTCAAAAAGTGTTATTTCACTGTTGCTTAATTATTATCCGGAGGAAACCCAAAGGGAAGACTCCTATAAAATCAGCAAATATGCTTACGGTACCGATTATCATTTTGTGATAAAGGACAAACTGAAAGAGTTGTTGCAATTCATGAAAAACGAAATTGGAGATGTAGATGGTCGTGCATTTGTAGATTCTGCGCCGGTTTTGGACAAAGCCTGGGCAGCAAAAAGCGGTCTTGGTTGGATTGGCAAAAATTCCAATTTACTCACCAAACAGGTAGGTTCATTTTATTTTATCGCTGAATTGATCGTGGATCTTGAGCTTGAAACTGATTCCCCGGTTACAGATCATTGCGGAAGCTGCACCGCCTGCATCGATGCCTGTCCTACCCAGGCTATCGTAGAGCCTTATAAAGTAGATGGCAGCAAATGCATTTCGTATTTCACTATTGAACTGAAAGAGGAGTTACCAAATTCTGTAAAAGGCCAGTTTGACGACTGGATGTTTGGCTGTGACATTTGCCAGGATGTTTGTCCCTGGAACAAATTTTCAAAATCCCATAAGGAGCCTCTATTCAATCCCCATCCGGAATTATTGGAAATGGATAAAAAGGCCTGGCAGGAACTTACCAGGGAGACTTTTGATGAGATTTTCAGGAAATCGGCGGTAAAGAGAACAAAATTTGTGGGTTTAAAAAGGAATATTGAGTTTCTGATTAAATAAACTTCATAATTCCAATGCTTTTTTCTTCCTGTTTTCTTTATCATTTTTCGAAAAATTAAGTTCCCTGTGCACTGCGAGAATCTTATCTTTGTTGCCTAGCCAAAAACAATATCATGAGTAACGAAAGTAAAAGAAGAGAAGCCCTGGTGTATCACGCAAAACCAAAACCGGGGAAAATAGAAGTTGTACCTACCAAAAAATACGCAACCCAACGGGATTTATCACTGGCTTACTCTCCCGGAGTTGCAATTCCATGTTTGGAGATAGAAAAAGATAAAGAGAACGTTTATAAATATACGGCAAAGGGAAATCTGGTAGCCGTTATTTCTAATGGTACCGCCGTTTTGGGACTTGGTGACATTGGACCGCTAGCTTCAAAACCGGTGATGGAAGGAAAGGGATTGTTATTCAAGATCTTTGCAGATATTGATGTGTTTGATATTGAAGTGGATACCAAAGATATAGATGCCTTTATAGCTACTGTGAAAAATATAGCGCCAACTTTTGGGGGAATTAATCTGGAAGATATAAAAGCTCCGGAAGCCTTTGAAATTGAACGTCGTTTAAAAGAGGAGCTTGATATTCCTGTAATGCATGATGATCAGCACGGAACAGCTATAATTTCTTCTGCGGCCTTAATAAATGCACTTGAAATAGCTAAGAAAAAGATTGAAAAAGTAAAGATTGTTATAAGCGGTGCGGGTGCAGCCGCAATCTCCTGTACAAAATTATATAAGGCCTTTGGTGCCAAAACAAAGAATATTGTAATGCTGGATAGTAAAGGAGTGATCCGTTCAGACAGGCCAAACCTTTCCCTGGAAAAACTGGAATTTGCTACCGACAGAAAAATAGATACTTTGGAAGAAGCAATGGTGGATGCCGATGTTTTTTTAGGACTTTCCATAGCCGATATAGTTACCCCTGAAATGCTTATCAGTATGGCCAAAAGGCCTATTGTTTTCGCAATGGCCAATCCAGATCCTGAAATTGATTACAACCTGGCAATTTCTACCAGGAAGGATATAATTATGGCTACAGGAAGAAGTGATCATCCTAACCAGGTTAACAACGTACTAGGATTTCCATATATATTCAGAGGAGCTTTAGACGTTAGGGCAACAAAGATCAATGAAGAGATGAAAATGGCCGCAGTTAAGGCCTTAGCTTCCCTGGCAAAAGAACATGTTCCGGAACAGGTAAATATCGCATACGGTGAAACCAAGCTTAATTATGGCCCGGAATATATTATTCCAAAGCCTTTTGATCCAAGGTTGATCTCTACAGTTCCTCCTGCAGTGGCTAGAGCTGCTATGGAAAGTGGAGTTGCCAGGATACAGATAACAGACTGGGATCGATATGAAGAGGAATTGATGGAAAGAATGGGGAATGATAATAAAATTTCCCGACTTCTTATGAATAGGGCAAAAATGAACCCTAAACGTATTGTTTTTGCTGAAGCAGATCATTTGGATGTTTTGAAAGCTGCGCAAATAGTTCAGGAAGAAGGTATAGGAGTGCCTATATTACTGGGAAGAAGAGATGTGATCATGGAATTGATGCATGAAATCGATTTTGATCCTGAACAGGTTACTATAATAGATCCGAAATCGGATGAAGAGAAAATAAAGCGTGAATCTTATGCCGATGTTTACTGGCATTCCAGAAACCGGAAAGGGGTCACTAAATACGATGCAGAAAAATTGATGCGTGAGCGAAATTATTTTGCCGCAATGATGGTTAATGAAGGAGATGCAGATGCGTTATTATCCGGATATTCCAGAGCGTATCCAACCGTGGTGAAGCCAATGCTGGAGCTTATTGGGATGGCAAAAGGAATAGACCGTGTTGCGGCTACCAACTTAATGAATACCTCCCGGGGTCCTTTATTTATTAGTGATACTTCCATAAATATAGATCCTTCTGCAACAGACCTTGCGAAAATTGCTGTAATGACAGCTAAAACCGTGCGGTTATTTGGGATGGAACCGGTGATTGGAATGATCTCTTACGCCAATTTTGGCTCCTCGAAAAATGAAAGGGCCCGCAAAGTAAAAGAGGCTGTAGCAATTTTGCACAGGTCAAATCCTGAGTTGGTCGTTGATGGGGAACTTCAAATAGATTTTGCCCTGAATAAGGAGATGCTTCAAAAAAAATTCCCTTTTTCCAAACTCGTGGGTAAAAAGGTGAATACGCTTATTTATCCTAATTTGGAGGCTGCCAACGGAACTTATAAATTGATTAAGGAACTCAACAAATCCGATTCTATCGGTCCAATTTTGATGGGAATGAAGAAACCGGTTCATATAATTCAATTGGGCGCAAGTGTTGAGGAGATGGTTAATATGGCTGCTGTTGCCGTTGTAGATGCCCAGGAAAAGGAAAAACGTGCCACTCAGGAGAAATAACATTTGATGGATAGCAGTAATATTATTGGGGCTTTACTTAATTTTACTACATTTGAAATCAATCAGTCAATTAACTTATGATTCATCATTTAAAGGGACAACTTATTGAAAAAAATCCTACCAATATTGTAATAGATTGCAATGGGGTAGGATATTTTGTTCATATCTCCTTGCATACCTTCTCGTTACTTTCATCAGCTTCAGAAGCAATAAGTATTTTCACTCACTTACAGGTTAAGGAGGATTCTCAAACGCTTTTTGGATTCATGGAAAAATCTGAAAGAGAACTTTTCAGGTTATTGATATCTGTATCGGGTGTTGGGGCAAGCACTGCACGAACAATGCTTTCTTCCATAGAACCCAGGCAAATCATGGAAGCAATTGCTTCCGGAGATACTGCAAAGGTTCAAAGTATTAAAGGAATTGGGGTTAAAACGGCTCAAAGGATCATACTGGATTTAAAAGACAAAATTTTAAAGGTTTTTGGGGAAGGGGAAGTTTTTGTTTCTCAAAGCAATACGAATAAAGAAGAAGCGTTATCAGCATTAGAGACTTTAGGTTTTGCGCGTAAACCTGCTGAGAAAGTTATTGACCGAATAATGAAAGAGACCACAGACCCTACCGTGGAAACTATTATCAAGCTGGCTCTAAAAAATTTATAATTTCATTTTGAACAACCTTGAGGAATAAAGACTTGAAATTGCGTTACTTTTTTCGGCTTTTTGTCTTCTGTTTATTAGCTTTTCCTTCTGTTTTATTTGCCCAGGATCAGCCCGTAGCACAGGATTCAATCCGAACCGGTTATGCAACAGGTACCCTTTCATTGCCGAATTCAGGCAGCATTGTTGCCGCTTATGAATACGATCCAATTTTAGACAGATACATCTATACCGAAACCCTTGGTTCCTATAACCTTTCCATTCCGCTTGTTTTAACCCCTGAAGAATATCAGGCATTGGTTATCAAAGAGGAAATCCGGAATTATTTCAAACAGAAAAATAATGCAATTGCAGGGAACAGGGATCCGGATCCCGATGCCCAACGTGATGCCTTGCCTGGCTATTACGTAAATTCCAGTTTTTTTGAAAATATTTTTGGTGGTCGGGAGATCGAAGTTGTACCACAGGGTAGCGTCGCCATGGATCTCGGATTGTTGTATACAAAACAGGATAATCCTGCGTTTTCCCCCAGAAACAGAAGTAATCTTACTTTTGATTTCGATCAACGTATTCAGCTAAGCTTACTGGGAAATGTAGGAACAAAATTAAAGGTGATCGCAAATTACGACACGGAATCCACCTTCGATTTTCAGAACCAGTTGAGGCTGGAATACACCCCTAATGAAGATGATATCATTCAAAAGATAGAGGTTGGAAATGTAAATATGCCACTTAATAGCGCACTTATTCAGGGTGCTCAAAGCCTTTTTGGTTTTAAAACCGAATTGCAATTCGGGAAAACGAGGATTACTGGTGTTTTTTCTGAACAAAAATCTCAGCGAAGAACTGTGAATGTGGAAGGGGGCGCTACTGTTGAAGAATTTGAAAAGTTCGCAATTGATTATGATCAGGACCGGCACTTTTTTCTTGCTCATTATTTCCGCGATACCTATGACAGGTCTTTGGAAAATTATCCTTTTGTAAACTCTAATATTCAAATACAGCGTATCCAGGTATGGGTTACTAACCGCACCAATAATATTCAGAATCTAAATGATACCCGAAACATTGTAGGGATCCAGGATCTTGGGGAATCCAATACGCTTGGTAATATTGGCCTTGACAATCCCCCTGCAGGATTTTTTAATACTCCTCCCGGAGCTTTTCCCAATAACACCAACAACGACTTTAATCCATTTGGCATAAATGGTCCCGGAGAATCTATTTTAACTCCGGCCATACGGGATATTTCTACGGTCCAAAACGGATTCGGTGGGTTGCCGGTTTCAGAGGGAACCGACTATGCCAAATTGGAAAATGCCCGGCAGCTTAAATCAAACGAATATGTCCTTCATCCCCGTTTAGGTTATATTAGTTTAAATCAAAGATTGAGCAATGATGAAGTGCTTGCGGTAGCTTTTCAATATACCCTTAACGGTCAGGTGTATCAGGTGGGAGAATTTGCCAATGATGGGGTAGATGCGAATACCGATGGAGGAGATGACGGTGTTAGGGTAAACCAGAACCTGGTTGTGAAATTATTAAAAAGCACGCTTACCAATGTCAATGAGCCTATCTGGGATTTGATGATGAAAAATATTTACGGGTTGGGTGCATTTCAGTTGGAGCGCGATGATTTCAGATTGAATATTCTTTATACAGATCCGCAACCCTTAAATTATATCACTGCTGCTGAAGACGGCAATCTTCCGTTGCCGGAAGATGTTGAACAAACGACCTTGCTCAGAGTATTTAATCTTGACAGGCTCAACACCAATAATGATCCGGTTAATGGAGGGGATGGTTTCTTTGATTATGTTCCCGGAGTAACTATAGATCCACAAAACGGACTCGTGATTTTCACCACTGTGGAGCCTTTTGGGGAGCATTTATTCAAAAAACTTGATAATACACCTAATGCCGGAGGTGAAGATTATAACCTTCCGGAAACCTATAATCCCAATCAGGAAAAATATGTTTTCAGGGAATTATACACAACCACCAAAATTCAGGCTGAACAGGAAGCAGCCGAAAAAAATAAATTTCAGTTAAAAGGAAGATATAAATCTGCCAATGTAGAAGGGATTCCTATTGGGTTCAACCTTCCGCAGGGATCGGTAACGGTTACTGCAGGAGGAAGGGTTTTACAGGAAGGGGTAGATTATGTAGTGAATTATCAACTGGGGCGGGTGCAAATTATAGATGATGCACTTTTAGCCTCGGATATTCCAATACAGATCAATACAGAGAACAATGCCTTGTTCGGTCAGCAATCAAAGCGATTTATGGGGATTAATGTTGAACATATGTTCAGTGATAAATTCCTGGTAGGTGGAACTTTTTTAAGCCTTAAAGAGCGACCGCTTACCCAAAAAGCAAATTATGGGTACGAGCCCGTGAATAATTCCATTTACGGGGTGAATGCGTCTTATAGCACGGATGTTCCGTTTCTAACGCGGCTTGTAAACAAACTTCCAAATATAGATACCGATGTTCCTTCAAATATATCGGTGAGAGGTGAATTTGCCTATTTGCAGCCAGGCACTCCACAGGTAAGTGATTTTGGCCAAAAGGCTACCACGTATATCGATGATTTTGAATCTTCCCAAACTTCCATTTCTATTAATAATCCTTTGGGTTGGGAGCTTTCAAGTGTGCCATTGGGCTTTGGAGGAGAGCTTGCCAACGGCGATCTGGCCACCGGTTATAAACGGGCAAAAATGTGGTGGTACACCATAGATCCCATTTTCTACAGCAGCCGGCGACCGGATGGAATTTCAGATTCAGACCTCTCAAGTTATGCTTCAAGAAGGGTTTTTCTGGATGAAATATTTCCCAATACAGATGTTGTTCAGGGCCAGCCACAGGTAATTTTCACTATGGATGTCGCCTATGATCCTACCGAACGGGGTGCTTATAATTACAATCCTTCCGCAGCAGGAGGAAATTCCTTAAATAATCCGAAGGAGAATTTCGGAGGAATATCCAGAGCGATAAGTTCTACCAATTTTGAACAATCCAATGTGGAGTTTATTCAATTTTGGGTCATGGACCCTTATATCTATCCGGAAAACGCGGGAAACTCCGGTGGGAAAATCACCTTTAACCTTGGGAATATTTCCGAAGATGTTTTAAAGGATGGAAGGAAGCAATACGAAAATGGCCTTCCCCAGGATGGGTCTACATTAAATACGATTAGCACTGCTTTTGGACGTGTTCCGGCAGACCAGTCTTTGATTTATGCTTTTAATTCGGATGGTCAGGAAAGAATTAGTCAGGATGTAGGTTTTGACGGATTAAGTGATGCTGACGAAGCGCAGCAATTCCCCGATTTTGGAAACCAGGATGATCCTTCAGCAGACAATTATCAATATTTTTTAAATGCTACCGGAAGTATTGTAGATCGATACCGAAATTATAATGGAACCGATGGAAACTCTCCGCCGGAATTGGGTGCAACAAACCGTGGTAACAATACCCTTCCAACTACTGAAGATCTCAACCGGGATAATACCATGAATACCGTAAACAGCTATTTTGAATACGATATTGACATTTTTCCCGGAATGAATATCGATAACAGTCCTTATATTACAGATGTAAAGGAAAGTATGGCTCCACTTCCCAATGGCCAGGAAATCCCGGTGAGATGGGTGCAATTTAAAGTGCCGATTTTTGAGCCTACCGGATCCAAGGGAGGAATAGCCGATTTCAGGTCAATTCGATTCATGCGCATGGTATTAAGTGACTTTCAAAGTCGAACGGTTTTAAGATTTGGGACTATGGACCTTGTTCGTGGGGATTACAGAAGGTATAACCGAAGCCTGGACCCCGAAAATCCGGGACAGCCTGTGCAGGAGGGAACTTTATTTGAAGTTGCTGCAGTGAATATAGAAGAGAATGAAAACCGGGAACCGATACCTTATACGCTTCCGCCGGGTGTAATTAGGGAAGAGTTATTCAATAACAATACAAATATCAGGCAGAACGAGCAATCTCTTTCTTTGAGAGTTTGCGGGCTGGAACCACAGGATTCACGTGCGGTCTATAAGAATTTCCAGGTAGATATGCGTCAGTATAAAAACCTCGAAATGTTTCTTCATGCCGAATCTTTGGTGAATCAAATTCAGCTTAAAGATGGACAATTGGTCGCTTTTATTCGAATGGGAACCGATTTTACCGAGAATTATTATCAAATTGAGATCCCGCTTACCGCTACTATGTTTGGAGCAGCTTCAGCTGAAGAAATATGGCCGGAATCCAACAGATTGTTGTTGTCCCTTGATCTTTTACAAAAAGTAAAAACAAAGGTGTTGGGAGACCCCGCTTTCAGGCCTACTGAAGTGAATTATTTTGATGCAGAATTAAATCCTGCAGATCCCGATGATCCATATCAAATAGGTCAGTTACGAATAGGTGTAAAAGGGAACCCTAGTTTTGGAAATATTCGTTTATTGATGCTGGGGGTGAAAAATGGTTCCCCATCTAATACCGCGTCCGATATTTGTGGGGAGGTTTGGTTTAATGAACTACGATTAACCGATCTTGATAATGAAGGTGGCTGGGCCTCCATTTTAAATATGGATGCCAATCTTGCCGATTTTGCAACAGTTTCGGGGACGGGAAGAATTAGCACGATTGGTTTCGGAAGTATAGAACAGGGACCTAATCAGCGGAGCAGGGAAGATTTTCAGCAATATGATGTGGTTACAAATATTAATGCAGGCCAGTTGTTGCCTCAAAAATGGGGAATTAAAATACCTTTTAATTACAGCAGGGGAGAAGAGCTCGTGACTCCAAAATACGATCAGCAATACCTGGATCTGGAATTACAAACAAGACTTGATGGAATCACCGATGCCGCCGAAAAATCCAGGGTAAAAGAACAATCTGAAATTTACACCAAAAGACAAAGTGTGAATGTTATAGGCCTGAGAAAAGAACGTACCGGCGATGCAAAACCGATGCCTTATGATGTTGAGAATTTCGCGATTTCCACTTCCTATAATCAAATAGATCATAGGGATTTTGAAATTGATGAATCTTTAAGTCAGAATGTTCGGGTGGGCGCAACCTATGATTATAATTTCGCGCCACTTTCAATAGAGCCCTTAAAAAATATTGCGGCATTAGACAGTAGTTTATACTATCAAATATTCAAGGATATCAATATAAATCCATTACCAAGTAATATTTCTTTTGGTTCGAATATTTTCAGACAATATAATGAGCAAAAATTCAGGGAATTGGATTTAACAGAGAATGACCTGGGAATTCCTACTTTATATCAGCGGAATTTTCTGTTTGACTGGCAATACCGTGTAAATTATAATTTGACAAAATCTCTTCAGTTCAGTTTCAATGCTTCCAATAATCGGGTAATTCGAAATTATATAGACGAAGATAATTTTGCAGATAACAGCATTGGGATTTGGGATGAGTTTTTTGAGGTTGGAACGCCCAATCAGCATTTTCAAACATTGCAGGTAAATTATGAATTGCCTCTTGCAAAGATCCCGGTCCTTGAGTTTGTAAAAGCTACTTATTCCTACACAGGAGATTTTCAATGGCAGCGGGGATCGGAAGTTTTTAATAGTTTGGAAGGGATTCCAGATCTTGGGAATTCTGTTCAAAACTCCAGCGTTCACCAAATCAATGCTGGAATGGATATGCAAAAGTTGTATACTTATTTAAAACTTGTTCCCAGAAAAAGCACTCCGTCTGGCATTAAGCAGCGCAGCGCAGCAGTGCCAACACTTGATCCAAAAACACCTGAAAAGCCTAAAACAGAACCTGAAGTAAGTCGGGCAGATAAAAGTTATAATACCATGATTGGAATTGTTACAGGAATTAAAAGACTTCAGGTGAATTACAGGGAAAACAAGGGGATTTTTCTGCCTGGGTATACCCAGAGTGTAGGGTTTATGGGGACTTTGCGTCCTACATCCGGATTTACTTTGGGAAGACAGCAGGACGTTCGTTCTCTTGCTGCCCGAAATGGCTGGTTAACACTTTATCAGGAATTTAATCAACAATATACGGCTGTACAGAACAAGCAACTGGATCTTCAGGCCTCGATGAGCTTTGTTCCGGATCTAACTATAGATCTTACAGCAGGAAGAATTTATTCAGAAACTTTTTCTGAAAATTACAGGGTAGATCCAACCTCCCTTCAGTATCAATCACTGAGTCCTTATACTTATGGGAATTTCAATATTTCCACTATTCTTATAGGATCTGCATTTGATGACAATGATCAGGAGTATTCAGAAACCTTTGAAAAATTCAGGGAAAACAGGCTGGATGTTGCCCGCAGGCTTGCAGCTGAGAGCGGAAGGGATCCAAATATTGTAGATGATGAAGGTTACCCAATAGGGTATGGAAAAAGCAATCAGGCGGTATTATTGCCTGCGTTTTTAGCTGCTTATTCCGGTCAGAATGTTTCTTCAGTAAAACTTGGAGCTTTCCGTGATTTTCCGCTTCCCAACTGGGAAATAAAATATACGGGATTTATGAGAATGGATTGGTTCAAAAAGAATTTCAGAAGATTTTCTTTATCCCACGGGTATAGGGCTGGATATACAATCAATCAATTTCAAACCAACCTGGATTATAATCCTCAAAATCCATTGGAATTTAATCAGTCCAACAATTTTAAGAACCGCATGCTATTTTCCAATATCAATTTAACCGAAATGTTCAGCCCTTTAATGCGAATTGATTTGGAAACCAATGATGCGATTCGGGTTTTAGCTGAAATCAGGAAGGACAGGGCATTATCACTTAGTTTTGATAATAATTTGCTTACCGAAATTAAAGGGAATGAATATATCCTGGGATTGGGATACCGTTTAAAAGATTTAAAGATCGTCACCAATTTTGGAGGCAGAAACAGGGTGATGAGCAGTGACTTAAACTTTAAAGCCGATGTTGCTTACAGAAAAAACATTAACATTATAAGATACCTTGATCTTGAAAGCAGTCAGGTTATAGCCGGGCAGGATCTTTGGGCTATTAATTTCACAGCAGATTATGCCTTGTCCAAGAATCTTACAGCACTGGTTTATTATGACCATACCTTCTCTGAATATGCAGTATCTACAGCATTTCCTCAAACCACCATCAGGTCTGGAGTTACTCTTAGATATAATTTTGGAAATTAATGGCAGACTGCTTGACAAAAACCAATAATAAATTAACTTTGTCTACTTAAAAGATAAAAGTATGAAATGAGCATAACCCGATGCAAACAGCGATGGAGATATGCACATTACTCCCGATAGCTATCGGGAGACCAATAAAAAACAATAAATATTTAAATATGAATATTCCACAAGAATTAAAGTATACCAAAGATCACGAGTGGGTGAAAATTGATGGTGATGTAGCTACCGTTGGGGTTACAGATTTTGCACAGGGAGAACTTGGCGATATCGTTTACGTTGAAGTAGAAACCGTAGGGGAAACCCTTGACCGGGAAGAGGTTTTTGGCACTGTAGAAGCAGTGAAAACCGTTTCCGATCTATTTTTGCCTCTTTCAGGAGAAGTGATTGAGTTTAACAACAGTCTTGAAGATGCTCCTGAAAAGGTGAATTCTGATCCTTACGGAGAGGGTTGGATGGTGAAAATTAGAATATCCGATGAAAGTGAAATCTCAGGACTTATGAGTCCGGAGGATTATAAAGATTTAATTGGCGGCTAGAATAGCTTTATTTTTAGCGATTGGTTATACACTTGTATTAACCATAGCTTCTCTAATTCAATTGGGCGATTTATCTGTAGGAGCATTTAGTCCTACAGATAAAATGCTTCATTTGGGAGCTAGTTTCGTTCTTGCCTTTGTTTGGATGTTATTTTACTTGCTTAAAATGGAGCAAAAGCATAATTATATTCCTGCTTTTATTGTTATTTCTGTTTTGGTAATAATTTTTGGTATGTTAATTGAGGTTTTACAAGGAGCTCTAACAACGTATCGTCAACCCGATTGGGCTGATGTTGTGGCAAATAGCATTGGTGTTTTGATCGCTTTACTGTTAAGTATTTTCTTTCAGAAATTCTTAATTAAGCTAAAACACAAGATTAATTTATTTTTATGAAAAAAATTTTTACATTAGCAACCCTTATTAATCATTAAAGAATTATGGAACCCAAGAAAAATCCAAAAGCCGATTTAACGAAAAGAAGTGTCCTCTTTCTGCAGTTGGGTCTAATTTTAGTCCTTTTAATAACGTATGCTGCTATTGAGTGGAAAACTTACGATAGAGAAGCGATAGATACAGGCCAGTTAGATCTGGGAGATCTGGATGATGAAGAAATTCCAATTACGGAATTGCTTAATACTCCCCCGCCACCCCCACCACCGCCACCTGCACCCGAAATTATCGAGGTTGTAGAAGATGAGGAAGAAGTAGAAGAAACTATTATTGAATCTACAGAGACCAATCAGGATGAGATCGTGGAAGTGCGTGAAGTAGTTGAGGCTCCTGTTGAAGAAGAAATTGCTGATGTTCCTTTTGCCGTTATTGAAAATGTGCCAATTTTTCCTGGATGTGAAAACCTTCCAAATAATGATGCTCGTAAAAAATGCATGAGTGAGAAAGTTCAGGACTTTGTGAACAGAAAATTTAATACAGATCTTGGAAGCCAATTAGGTCTAAGTGGTGTTAACAGGATCATCGTTCAATTTAAAATAGATAAAAACGGAAATATTACCGATGTACGTTCCCGTGCTCCTCACCCGAGATTAGAGCAGGAAGCTGCGAGAGTGATCAACGCTTTGCCTAAAATGCAACCAGGTAAGCAGCGTGGAAAACCGGTAGGGGTTATGTACTCCTTGCCTATTGTATTTCAGGTGCAGGATTAAAGCAGAAAAAATAATATTGAAATTCCCAAATCGCCAGTCGGTTTGGGAATTTTTCTTTTTAGTCTTTTTTATGAAACATCAAAAAAATTGGTATCTTTCCACTTGATGAACCCAAGTGCATTACCCCTCCATCTATGAAGTATATTGGAAACTTCCTTTTCTTTTTAATGTTTTTTACGGGCTGGTCTCAGGAGGAAATTTCCAAATTTGAAACCTACCCTGTTTTTCCTGAATGCCAATCTGCCGAATTTCAGCAGGCAGAATTTTGCTTTAAAAATACGCTCCGAACTTTTATACTTCAAAATTTTAAAATGCCTGAAAAGGTTTCAGAAGAAAATTACAAAGGGGAAATTTATGTTCTTTTTGAAGTTACCCGGGAAGGAAATTTCAAAGTGCTTTATATAGATGCGATCTATTCAGAATTAAAGGTTGAAATAGAACGGGTTTATGGAATGTTGCCAAAAATCACTCCTGCTACGTATAATGCAAAGCCAACCTATGTTCAATTCCGGATGCCGCTAAAGATCCCAATGAATGTAAATAAAGCAGTGGAGCCGGAAATCCCAGTTATAACCGAGGGGAAAGATAGTTTGGCGGAAGCACCTGGAGATAAGAACATTCTGGAGGAATATGATGTAATTGTTTCTAAACCTTTCAAAAGCAACGTGAATTCCAGTAATTTAAATATTCCATTATCGCACGAAAGATACAGCAGGTTTGATGCCGAGATCAACAGGATTGGAACAAACAGCCATACCGCGACGAAACCTTTTTTATACAGCGATGTTGCAAAATATTATGATTTTGACCAGGAGCAACAAGAGCTTCAGAAGAATACAACATCCTGGCTTGGTAGAAAATTGTGGAATGAACATTTGGTGACTTTTCAGGGAGAAAATTACTGGTTTACAGGGGATCTTGTCCTGGACCTGCAAATTGGAAAGGATTTTCAAAGCGATTTTGATCTTACCTACAACAATACCCGGGGAGCAATTTTTCAGGGAGGATTGGGCGATAATTTCAATTTTTATACTGTTGTTTTTGAAAGTCAGGGACGCTTCGCCGATTATTTTAACCAATATGCCGAAAGTATAGCACCTTTTGGAGGGAATCCGGCCATTATTCCGGGTAGGGGCATTGCCAAGGAATTCATGAATAACGGTTATGATTATCCGGTGGCAGAAGGTTATTTATCTTATAGTCCGGTGGAATTTTTCAATATTCAGTTTGGTCACGGAAAAAATTTTATTGGTGATGGATACCGTTCCCTTCTTTTTAGCGATGCAGCCAGCCCGTATCCTTATCTAAAGTTAAATACTTCCTTTTGGAAATTAAAGTATACCAATACCTGGATGTCCCTTAGGGATGTTAGGGAGGAAGTAGCTGCAGAAGGTTCATACCGTACAAAGTATATGGCCAACCATTACCTGAGCCTAAATTTAACCAGACGACTAAATATTGGGGTGTTTGAATCGGTTGTTTGGCAAAATGATAATGGCCGTGGATTTGATGTGAATTATCTCAATCCTGTTATTTTTTATCGGTCTATAGAATTTTCTACAGGAGCAAGAGGTGGAAATGCCCTTATTGGGATTACGGGAAAGTATAAGCTTAGCGATCAGGTTAATATTTATGGACAATGGATCATCGATGAATTTTCTTCCGGAGATGTTTTTGGCGGAGACCAAAGCTGGAAAAATAAGCTTGGGTTTCAGGTAGGTGCAAAATATTTTGATGCATTTAATATTCCAGACTTCTATCTTCAGGCAGAGTATAACCAAGTGCGTCCTTACACGTATTCCCATAATTCCGTAGTGCTAAATTACGGGCATAACAATCAGTCGATGGCTCATTTATGGGGTGCAAATTTCAGGGAATTTATTGCCATTGTGAGATACCGCCACAACCGATGGTACGGCAGTGCAAAATTTATTCTGGGTGAGCGGGGATTTGATTTTAATACCGAAAAGGATGATGCGTTTTACGGTGGCGGAATTTACAGGAGTGAGCGGGACAGGCCATTTGAAAATGGAGTTAAAATAGGGCAGGGAAATACAACCACTTCAATATTTACAGAAGTAGAAGCAGGATATATAGTAAATCCGGTTACTAACTTAAAGGTGTTCGGTAGTTTGATCTACAGGAATTTTGATCCGATGGAAAACACCTTCCAAAATTCCCAAAGCAATACTCTCTGGTTGAATGTTGGCTTGAGAACCGATATTTTTAACTGGTACTTTGATTATTAATCACATATCAGGTTTATTCCCTCGTTGAAGGTTTTAATTCTCCGAGGCTTGTCTCGAATTTTTAAAGTTATTTTCCAGTTCATAACTCATGGGCTTGCCCCGATGTTTTTAATTTTCCCAATGCCCTAAGAACAGGAGGGATTTAATCTGAAATATTCAAATTTTCCCTTTGGCACACCTAGGGCTTGTTTTGAGGTAATTGATTTGTTTTTTATTTAATTAATGTATAATGGATATTTTATCAAAAAACTTCAGGCATATTGATAGTATTTTATGAAATTATATTTTTTTGAATTCTAAACAAATACTTAATAAAGAAAAATTCAGCAAAATTTTAGAGAAATAAAGAGAGGTTTTAGTCTTTAAATTAACCATTTAAGCTTCTTGTTAGAACCTAATTATGAAGTATCTTTGCACCAATTAAAATAAAATGCTTTTTTGAGTAATACAAGCGTACATACCCCTTCTGTATCAATACTTTCAGATTTTAAAGAACTCACTAAAATGCGACTTGCAATTAGTGTTGTTTTTTCATCTGTAGCCGGATATTTTCTGGGTGCTGAGGTTGTTAATTTCGTTACTGTTTTATTGCTGGCAATAGGCGGGTATTTTATGGTTGGGGCTTCCAATGCTTATAACCAGATAATTGAACGGGATTTGGATGTTCTTATGGACCGAACAAAGAACCGTCCCATTCCTGCGGGAAGAATGTCTGTGAATACGGCATTTACAATCGCCAGCATTTTCACTATTCTGGGACTGATAGTTCTTTATATCATAAATCCGAAAACAGCTATGTTTGGTGCTATAAGCATTTTTATTTATGTAAGTGTTTATACTCCATTAAAGACCAGAACGCCCTTATCTGTTTTTGTGGGTGCTTTTCCCGGAGCAATTCCATTTATGCTGGGATGGGTAGCAGCTACCAATGAATTTAACATAGAGGCAGGAACTTTGTTTATGATCCAATTCTTTTGGCAATTCCCGCATTTTTGGGCTATTGGATGGTGGCTGTATGACGATTATAAAAAAGGTGGATTCTTTATGCTTCCTACAGGAAAGAGGGATAAAGGAACCGCTATCCAGATTATTCTTTACACGATCTGGACAATATTGGTTTCCCTTATTCCTGTTTTTGGAGTTACTGGAAATCTTTATTTAACCCCTGTTTCCGGAGTTATTATTTTAATTCTTGGATTAGGGATGTTGTATTATGCTTTCGATTTGTACAAAAAGCGGGATGCCAAAGCAGCAAAAAAATTGATGTTTGCCAGTGTATCTTATATCACGCTGCTGCAAATAGTATATGTATCAGATAAATTTATAAGAGAATGGATTTAACAGAAGGAACAACAGAAGAAAAAATAGGACGGGCAAAAAAAATGATGCTGTGGTTTGGTATAGCTAGCATGGTAATGATGTTCGCGGGTTTAACCAGTGCCTATGTTGTAAGTAAAAGTCGGCCAGACTGGATCACGGATTTTCAACTGCCGGCATCGTTGTATTGGAGTACTTTGGTAATTGTAATAAGTAGTTTGACTTTTATTCTTGCCAAAAAAAGCATTGCAGAAGGAAACAGAAAGAATGCAACATTCTCATTGCTCGCGACGCTTGGATTGGGAATAGCTTTTGTGATTTTGCAGTTGGAAGGTTTTTCTGATATAATTTCTTCAGGATATTATTTTACAGGAAGTGAAAGTACGGTCACCACATCCTTTATTTATGTGTTGGTTTTGGCTCACCTTGCCCATTTGGCAGCGGGTTTAATCGTTCTTTTGGTTGTAATTTATAACCATTTTAAACAACGCTACAAACCTGGTCAAATGCTTGGAATAGAGCTGGGTGCGACGTTTTGGCACTTTCTGGATGTGCTCTGGGTTTACCTGTTTGTATTTTTATATTTCTTTAGATAATAAATTTACGTATTTTTGACCATCATATAAATTCAATATCTCCATATGGAAGCTACTGTTATTAGAACAGGTACCGAGGGTAAGACCTGGGGCGGTGGAAATGAACCGTTAAAAGCCAGTTACGGCAAAATGATGATGTGGTTTTTCATCGTTTCCGATGCACTTACATTCTCCGGATTCCTGGCGGCCTACGGTTTTTCACGATTTAAGTTTATGGACTCCTGGCCTATCGCCGATGAAGTCTTTAATCACTTTCCATTTTTGCACGGAGTTGATGCTCCAATGTATTATGTGGCTTTAATGACATTTATCCTTATTTTCTCTTCTGTGACCATGGTGCTGGCAGTAGATGCAGGACATCAGATGAAGAAAGGGAAAGTCACTTTTTATATGGGACTAACAATCATAGGAGGGTTGATATTCCTTGGTTCACAGGCTTGGGAATGGAAAAATTTCATAAAAGGTGAATATGGTGCAGTTACAACAATGGGAGGAAATATTCTTCAGTTTGTAAATGCTGAAGGAGAACGAGTATCGATTAGCGATGTTGCTGTTCCAATAGCGTCAGATAGGGTTGTGATGGGAAGTAGCTCCGGGATATGGTTTAGTGAAGGAGAAGCTTTACCCACGGTTTCGCTGGAGGAAGTAAAAGCAGGCTTTCTAGCAAATGATAACCTGTTGGTCCGTACCCAGCTACTGGATGAAAATGGCCATAAAACAATTCTTTCCAGGGAAGAATCCATACAGAAATTAAACCTTGAAGGCAAAGGAATTGTGGAAGGTGCTAACCTGAGACAAAATGAATATGGAGTTCCGTTATTCGCCGATTTCTTTTTCTTTATTACCGGTTTTCACGGTTTTCACGTATTAACTGGAGTACTTATAAACATCATTATATTCTTTAATATTATCCTTGGCACCTACGAGCGAAGAGGAAATTATGAAATGGTGGAAAAAGTTGGGTTATACTGGCACTTTGTGGATTTGGTGTGGGTATTTGTATTTACTTTCTTCTATTTGGTATAATTCTGAAAAAATAAAAAATGGCACACAGTTCAACACATACACACGAATCTAATACCAAGAAAATTTGGTATGTTTTTATATTGCTATCAGTAGTTACCCTTGTGGAGGTGATACTGGGGATTATTCGACCTGCTTTTCTAATTGAAAATAATTTCTTAAGCATGAAATTGCTTAACTGGATCTTTATAATCCTTACCATATATAAGGCATACTATATCGCCTGGTCCTTTATGCACCTGGAAGGTGAAACTAAAGGCCTGAGACGTTCAATTGTATGGACCTCAGTATTCTTAATTAGTTACCTTATGTTTATCTTATTAACAGAAGGTGATTACATTTTCGAGGTTTTTAAAAACAATCACGTAGCCTGGGACTTTTAAAAGTTAAAAACTCTTGAAAAGACGGTTTTTAAAAACCGTCTTTTTACTTTTGTAATTCCTAATTACGGTGTCCCCATGAAGAAGTTTCTTGTCCTTGGCGTATTGTTTTTACTGCCTATTTTTGCTTATCTGTTTTTTTCTTCCGGTGTAAATCACTTTGCTAAACTTCCCATTTTAACCAATCAGGTTAAAGATGTAAATCAATTTAATACCAATCAGGATTCCGCTGTTTCCTTTCAGGATAAAATCACTATCGTTGCTTTTTTTGGAAATGACCCAGAGGATCTAAAAGGTAATACTTTTAATCTTGATCAAAAGATCCTTGAGAAATTCTATCAATTCAAAGATTTCCAATTTGTAATTGTTTTACCTGAAGATGCCCGACCACAGACTCAAAAGTTTATAAGTGATTTTTCAGCAGTTACCAATTCCGATTACTGGAAAATGGTATATGGAACTCCTTCACAGGTGAGTGAGGTTTTTAATAGTTTTAAAACTGATCTTCAGCTGGATAAAAATCTCCAGACCCCATATGTTTTTATAATTGATAAAGATAAAAACCTTCGGGGACGTGATGATGATGAAGATAAAGGGATACTTTATGGGTATGATTCCAGGTCGGTTTCTGAACTCAATAATAAAATGAATGATGATGTAAAGGTTATCCTGGCAGAGTATAGGTTAGCCCTTAAAAAGTATAATAAAGAAGAGGAAGAGTAGCTATGAAAAATTCATCCTATATAGGGATTTCGCTAATCATACTTATTTTTGGAATTATTTTTATTCCAAAAATACTTGACCGTATAGGAAGCGAGGAGATCATAAAATCTGACAGGCTTAATGTGCAAACCAAAAAAGGAGATCCTTCAGAAGTTGCATATATTATTCAGTATGAAGAAAAAAAGCGGGTTCCAGAATTCGAATTTATAAATCAGGATGGCGATACTATTACAGAAAAGGATTATTTAGGGAAGGTATATGTGATAGAGTTCTTTTTTACAACTTGTCCTTCCATTTGTCCAATTATGAATGAGAATCTTATCTCAGTTCAAAATGAAATTGATAATGATGAGGATTTTGGAATTGTTTCTATTACTATTGATCCAAAACATGACACTCCTGAAGTTTTAAAAGAATATGCTGAAAATTATGGAGTGACCAAGCCCAATTGGAATTTTCTTACCGGGGATAGAGACAAAATTTATGAAATGGCCAATAGCGGATTTGGTATTTTTGCCGATGAAGATGAAACCGTCCCGGGTGGCTTTGCACATTCCGGACTTTTCGCTCTTATTGATAAAGAAGGATACGTGCGTTCAAGACTTGATAAGTTTGGAAACCCGATAATCTATTATCGAGGATCTGTTGAGCGAAACAAGTCTTTCGTAGAGGGAGAAGAGGAGCCGGAAATTGATATTCTTATTGAAGATATTAAGAAATTACTTTAAGCTAAATGGCTGTAGCAAAAATTGATAAAATTGCAATCCCGGCTATAATTACCATTTCTGTGGTAGTTCCAATCCTGGTTTTGATACTGATGTATCTTCCTGAACGTTATAATTTATTTGAAACTCAGTCTGGAACGTTTCCGTTTTTCCATGCGGTTTTAAACGGTTCAACTGCACTGCTGCTTTTATTTGGGTATTTTTTCATGCGAAGAAAGGAGTACAAGTGGCATCGCAATTTTATGATCACCGCTTTTTTACTTTCTGCGATATTTTTGGTGAGTTATGTGATTTCAAAAATAAGCAACGATCCCATTCCTTATGGAGGAGAAGGTTTTTTGAGATATATTTATTTCTTTATTTTAATCACACATATTGCTCTTTCAGCGATTATTGTTCCACTGGTCTTGTTTACGATGTATCGTGGTTTAACAGGCCAATATAAAAAGCATGGAAAAATAGCCCGGTGGACGTTCCCAATTTGGTTGTATGTTGCCATTACCGGAGTGCTGGTTTATTTATTTATGTTGCCATATTATTAAAAAGTAGGTTTTTCCTTCTTCTGAAAATTGCCTAAATTTGAAGAATGAAAGCAATTTGATATTTGGGTATATGAAATGAGTATAACGCTAACTCGATGCAAACATCAATGAAGCGATGCGAATTGATCCCGATAGCTATCGGGAGACCGTTAAAAAACAATAAAAAGAATATATGAAATTCAAAATCCTTTTTATCAGTATAGCTTTGATCTTACTGCCCGCATTGGTAAATGCTCAGTGTGCAATGTGCCGCGCAGTACTGGAAAGCGAAGGTTCTGAAGCTACCGCTCAGGGGATTAATGATGGAATTGTGTATTTAATGATATTTCCATATTTGCTTATTGGTGGCATTGCATATTTTATTTACCGCTCTTACAAAAATAAAAAACCATCCAATCCATAGAAAAATCTTCTGTTGTCAATGTAATATCTAACTGGATAGTTCGGTTTTATTGCTTTGAAACGGATTTGGAAGACTTTTAAAATTCATTTCCTGCTAGGTATTTTGAACTTTACAGGAAGCTTATGATGGCTTAAATCCCCTTTAGTACTGAAGATTCCTTAAAATTCAGTTAAATTTTAACTTTTTCCTAACATTCCATTCTGTAACATTTTTTGATTTAATAGGTCTTATGTCTATGTTGTTCTGATTTTTCATAATTTAGAATAGCCACAATTTTTGCATTATGATAGAGATTAAAGACTTGCATAAATCCTATAAAATGGGAAACAATTCCATTCATGTTTTGAAGGGCATAAATTTCAGTGTGGCCGAAGGTGAGCTGGTTGCGATTATGGGTTCTTCGGGTTCCGGTAAATCAACTTTGCTCAATATACTGGGCATGCTGGATGAGGCTGATCAGGGTTCTTATACCCTGGACGGACTGCCTATTAAGAATTTGAATGAAAAAATTGCAGCCCGCTATAGGAACAAATTTCTGGGCTTTGTCTTTCAGTCTTTCAATTTAATCAATTATAAAAGCGCATTGGATAATGTGGCTTTACCGCTTTATTATCAGGGCGTAAAACGTGGAGAACGAATAGACATCGCAATGAGTTATCTTGAAAAAGTTGGACTTGCAAACTGGGCTTCCCATTTGCCTAACGAGCTTTCAGGAGGTCAGAAACAAAGAGTTGCGATTGCCCGGGCGCTTGCTTCAAACCCAAAAGTTTTGCTTGCAGATGAGCCTACAGGAGCCTTGGACACCAAAACTTCCTATGAAGTGATGGATTTGATCCAGGGAATAAATGATGAAGGTCGTACTGTTCTTGTGGTAACCCATGAACACGATATTGCCCAAATGACCAAACGCATTGTAAATCTCAAGGATGGTTTAATTATAGATGACGCGAAGGTAAATCAAGTAAAGGCTTTAAGCAATGTTTGATATAGAACGCTGGCAGGAGATTTTTGAAACCATCAGCAAGAATAAGCTGAGGACTTTTCTAACCGGTTTATCCGTTGCTTCAGGTATTTTTATTTTGGTGATCCTTCTGGGAATAGGAGAAGGAATGCAAAATGGAATTTCCAAACAGTTTGAACGGAATGCTGCCAATATCCTGTATGTTTTTACAGGTGTTACTTCCAAGGAATACAAAGGACTTAATCCGGCAGGCAGATCGTGATGAAAAATGACGATTATAACTACATCAGTTCTAAATACCAGGATGAGCTCGAATATAAATCTTCTATCTTCAGACTCTGGAGCGGACTCATAACCTTTAAAAACGAATCTGGTGCATACAGGATCGAAGGGGTATGGCCGGACTATCAGTTTCTGGAAAATGCTGGAATGAAGGAAGGGAGATATATCAATTATAAAGATCAGGAAAATTTTGAAAAGGTTGTTGTCATTAGTGAAAAAATAAAATCAGATCTTTTTAAAAACGGGGAAAATCCTATTGGAGAATATATCCAAATTAGCAATATCAACTTTAAGGTTATTGGTGTTTATACAGATCCGGGAGGAGAACGGGAAGAAACCCGGGTGTTTTTGCCCATATCTACTGCTCAGCGCGTATTTGGCGGAGCTAATAATATTAGAAACCTATCCTTTACCTTAGAAAAGAAAGACAATTTTGAAGAAGCCCTTGCAGAATCTGAACGGTTTACGGAAGAAGTTTCTTCTTACCTAAAAGAAAAGCACATTATAGCTCCGGATGATACAAGTGCCATAAATATCAATAATACACTGGAAGATGCCAAAAGATTTTATGATCTTATAAATATGATCAAGTTCTTCTTTTGGGGCGTAGGTATTTGTACGATCATCGCGGGAGTGGTTGGAGTTAGTAATATTATGCTGATTATAGTCAAGGAACGCACCAAGGAAATCGGTATTAGGAAAGCCCTTGGGGCCGAACCTCTTGCCATTATAATTATGATTCTTCATGAATCTATTTTTATAACGACAATCGCAGGATTTGCAGGTCTTATTTTTAGTCTTGCCCTATTGGAATTTGTAGGGCCTATGATAGAAACTGAATATATAACAAACCCCTCCATCAATTTCAGTGTTGCCATTTCAACTGTTTTTATTTTGATAATAGCCGGAGCAATAGCAGGATTTTTTCCGGCCTGGAGAGCAGCACGTATTAAGCCAATTGAAGCTTTAAGAGACGAATAATATGTTTAGCAAAGATAACTGGACCGAAATTTTAGAAGCCCTGACCACAAATTGGTTCAGGACACTGCTCACTTCCTTTGGAGTGCTATGGGGAATCTTTATCCTGGTTATTCTTTTGGCGGCAGGAAAGGGGCTGGAAAACGGCGTAAAGCAAGGTTTTGGAGGTATGGCCACCAATTCGATGTTCATGTGGTCACAAACCCCTTCAAAACCCTATAAAGGCCTGCCCAAGGGGAGGCGTTATAATTTCAAAACCGGAGACGTTGCAGCAATTCGGCAAAATGTTCCCAACCTTAGATTTGTATCTCCAAGAAATCAACTGGGTGGTTTTGGTGGAGCAAATAATGTGGTACGAGGATTAAATACAGGAGCATTCAACGTATATGGGGATTACCCGGAGATTATTCAGCAGGAACCCATGGACATAACTTCAGGAAGGTTCATCAATTATTCCGATATCAAGGATAAGCGAAAAGTAGCCATTATTGGAGAAGGTGTTCGAAATGACATGTATCAACCCGGAGAAGATGTTATAGGAAGTTATCTCAAAATAAACGGGGTGAATTTTATGGTGATAGGAACCTATAAAAAGAAGGGTAATAATAACGGTAATGCGGAAGAAGCCCAAAAACAGATATTCGTTCCCTTTACAGCCTTTTCCCAGGCATTTAATAGAGGGGATAACGTGGGGTGGATGGCGATTACCGCCAATGATGAATCGACTATAACGGAGCTTAAAAGTCAGGTTTTTGATATTATCAAATCAAATCATTCCATTCATCCTGAGGATGACCGTGCCATTGGTAATTTTGATTTACATGAAGAGTACAGTAAAATAAACGGTTTGTTCGTCGCTTTAAAAGCAGTGGCTTATTTCGTTGGGATTCTGGTATTGCTTTCAGGAATTATTGGAATTAGCAACATTATGCTTATCGTGGTAAAGGAACGAACCAATGAGATAGGAATACGCAGGGCGCTGGGAGCAACTCCATGGACAATTCGAGGACAAATTTTGATGGAATCCATCTTTTTGACCATAATTTCAGGGATGGCAGGAATTGCGCTTGCAACGGGAATAATAGCGCTCATCAATTATCAACTTCAGGGGATGGATACTTCAGAAATGATGTTTACAAATCCCAGTGTAGATCTGGGTGTGGTAATTACTGCACTTACAATTTTAATAATATCGGGTTTACTCGCGGGATTAATACCGGCACAAAATGCTATAAAGATCCAGCCGGTAGATGCTTTAAGAACGGAATAAATAAATAGATTAACTCAATTCAAAAATGAAAAAAACTGTCACTGTCGTCATACTTGTAGTAATTGCGATAACCTTTGTGGGAGCGTTGTATTACCTCTATCAGAAAAATCAGGAAAATCCTGTTGCATATGCAACAGAAACCCCTTCCAGGCAAACCATAATCAAGAAAACCGTAGCTACCGGAAGTATAGTGCCGAGGGAAGAGGTATTGATTAAGCCGAATATTTCAGGGATCATAGATGAGATCTATATCGAAGCAGGGCAAAAGATCAAAGCTGGAGACCTTATAGCTAAAATAAGGGTAATTCCGAATGTTTCTACCCTACAAAGTGCAAAGGACGCTGTTACCTCCGCCAAAATAAATCTTGATAATGAAAAGAAGATGTTCGATCGTCAAAAAGCATTATTTGACAAGGGAGTTATTTCCCAAAATGATTTTGATAATGTACAGGTATCCTATAAAAGGGTGCAACAAAATTATAGATCGGCGCAACAAAATTTTGAAATTGTACGCACAGGAACCACAAGTGGACTGGGAACTGCCGCAAATACATTAATTCGTTCTACTATTGATGGAATGGTGCTTGATGTAGCGGTAAAAACTGGAAATCAGGTAATTGAAAGCAATAACTTTAATGATGGTACCACCATAGCTACCCTGGCCGATGTTAATAAAATGATCTTTGAAGGGAAAGTTGATGAAAGCGAAGTTGGGAAAATACGGGAAGACCTTCCCCTGGAAATTACCGTTGGCGCTATAGAGAATAAAACCTTTAATGCGGTTTTAGATTACATCGCGCCAAAAGGGGTAAGTGAAAATGGCGCTATTCAGTTTGATATTAAAGGCACTTTAAATAAATCGGATACTACTTTTATCCGTGCCGGGTTAAGTGCCAATGCTTCTATTATTCTCGAGCGGGTTAACGATGCCCTGGCAATTAAAGAAGCCTTGGTCCAGTTTGATCCCAAAACCCAAAAACCTTTTGTGGAAGTGGAATCGGGAGATCAGGAATTTGCCCGAAAAGAAATTGAGCTGGGTGTAAGTGATGGTATTTATGTTCAGGTTTTAAAAGGTATTTCTGAAAATGATAAAATCAAAATATGGAACCAGATCAAGCCATCTCAATCTTTTTCTACAAACTAGTTTGAAACTATTTTGTAACAACTTTCCAATTTGTTAGACATGTATTTTACAAGCACTATTATGAAAAAAATAATATTTTTAACCTGTTTCCTTTTAATAGGTATTTATACGCAAGCTCAGGAAAAGCGATGGACACTTCAGGAATGCGTAGCCTATGCCCTTGAAAATAATATTTCGGTAAAACAATCGGAACTGGATGTGGAAGCTTCAGCAATAGACAGGTCTGATGCTATTGGTAATTTTATACCTTCCCTGAGTTCTCAAATGAGTCTTACAAGCAACAGCGGTTTAAGTATCAATCCAACCACGAACCGTTTTGAAAGTACCCGGTTCACCTCTTTTTCAGGTAGTGCCACCACAGCCTTAACTGTTTTTGACGGCCTTAGGAATTACAGGCAGTTTCAGCGATCTAAACTTACCCAACTGGCAAGTGAGTATTCCCTGGAGTTGATGAAGGATGATATTGCTCTTTTTGTTGCCAACTCTTATTTACAGGTACTTTTCAATAAGCAAAGCCTGGTAGTTTTGATCTCTCAAAATGTGGTTACCAATGAGCAGCTGGAAAGAACACGGGAACTGGTAGACGCAGGTGTACTTCCATCCGGGGATCTACTGGAAATTGAAGCCACCAGTGCCAATGAGTTACAACGTATCGTGGTAGCTGAAAACAATATAAAAATATCTTTGATCAGTTTAGCACAAACACTTCTGATAAAGGATTATGAAAACTTTGATATCGCTGAAGATGATTATGATGTTTTTGGAGCAGAAATCCTTACACGAAACCCTTCAGAAATAATTGAAAGAGCACGGGAAGAGCGCTTTGAAATAAAAGTAGCAGAGGAAAACAAAAAGATCGCTGAAAAAGATGTTGAAATAGCGAGAGGTGCATATTGGCCTACACTTAATGCATTTTTCAATTACAATACCAGGTATGCGGATAATGATCCGTTCAGCCGGGATTTCACTACCCAGTTATATGAGAATGATGGAACTACCTACGGACTGCAATTGAATATTCCTGTTTTAAACGGTTTTGCTGTTAGAAACCAGGTAAAACGAAATAAGATTAATGTTGAACGTGCCGAATATCGTTTGGAACAGGCAGAACTGGACCTCGAGGCAAATGTTTATCAGGCTTACGTAGATGCTCAGGGAGCTTTCAGGTCTTACGAAGCTGCTTTAGTGGCATTGAATGCTCAGGAGCAGGCTTATTCCTATGCTACAGAAAGATTTGATGTGGGTTTAACCAATGCTTTCGAATTTAGTCAGGCAAAATCCAGACTTGAAAATGCACAAACAGAGGTGGTAAGAACCAAATACGATTATATATTTAAATTAAAAGTGATCGAGTTATACTTCGGGATTCCGGTAACCGATCTTAAATTTTAGACCATGAAGAAAAAAACACTCATTATTATTGGTGTTATCGCAGTTGCGCTTATTGTAGTACTTATTGCAGGAAAAAAAGCTGGATGGTTTGGAGCATCCGGAAATATCAAGGACGTAGAGATCACTAAGATCGAACCCATCCAAATTATTGAAACCGTTTCTGCTACCGGAAAGATCCAGCCAGAGCTTGAAATTAAACTTTCTTCTGAAGTTTCCGGGGAAATTATTGAGCTTCCCGTGGTAGAAGGACAGTTGGTTGAAAAAGGTGATTTACTGGTGCGTATCAATCCTGATATTTACCAGTCCAGCTTACTTCGTTCCCGTGCTGGATTACAAAATGTTCGTGCAAATTATGCCCAGGCTGAAGCAAATTTAAAGGAAGCAAAAGCGAATTATGAGCGGAATAAAACCCTCTTCGAAAGAGGGGTGATTTCGAAGGCAGAGTGGGATCGTGCTGTTGCAGCTTATGAAGTTGCCGAGGCTGCCAAAAATGCCGCCTATTACAGTATGCAAAGTGCTTCTGCCACCGTGACGGAAGCTGTAGATAATCTTGCCCGAACCAGTATTTTCTCACCTATGCGTGGAACCATTTCAAAACTGGCAGTAGAATTAGGCGAAAGAGTGGTAGGAACCCAGCAAATGGCAGGAACCGAGATTATGAGGGTTGCGAACTTAGCCAGTATGGAAGTGGAAGTGGATGTAAATGAAAATGATATTGTAAAAGTATCTGTAAACGATTCTGCCATTGTGGAGGTGGACGCCTATTTAAAAAGAGAATTTAAAGGAGTGGTTACCGAAATTTCAAATTCTGCTATAGAAGGATTAACTGCAGATCAGGTTACAAATTTCAAGGTTAAGGTGAAAATTCTTAAAAGTTCCTATGAAGATCTGCTGGAAGGAAAGCCGGAAAATTATTCCCCCTTCAGGCCAGGAATGACTGCAACTGTGGATATAATTACCAGAAAGAGGGATAATGTAATTGGGGTTCCTATTAGTGCTATTGTGATTAGAAGTGATACAACTTCAACTCCCGAGCAGAAAACAGCCGCTGCTACCGATAAAAAATTTGAAACAGTTTTTGTAAAGCAGGGAAATCAGGCTAAATTGCGGGTTGTTACCACGGGAATTCAGGATAATCGAAATATAGAAATAGTGTCTGGTTTAGAAGAAGAAGAAACCGTGATCACCGGGCCATACAATACGGTAACCAAGAGTTTAAAAGACGGGGATGAAGTTCAGGTTATTACAGAGAAAACACCCTCTTCAAAATAAAATAAAAAAGATTTGAATATACTTTGCATAGAAACCGCTTCCACAAATTGTTCTGTTGCACTTGCTAAGAATGGAAACTTATTTGCCTTAAAGGAAGATTACAGCAATGGGTTCTCCCACGCGGAAAGGCTTCATATTTTTATTCGGGATATTTTGGCCGAAAATAATATGCAACTTTCAAACCTTGATGCAATTGCTGTTAGCAAAGGTCCAGGATCTTATACAGGGTTGAGAATAGGCGTATCTGCAGCCAAAGGATTATGCTTCTCTCTTGGGATTCCACTTATTTCAGTTTCCACTTTAACAGCCTTAGCCTATCAGGTAAAGCAAAAAGCTTTGGTAATTCCCATGCTTGATGCCAGGAGAATGGAAGTGTATACCGCGGTTTTTGATAAGGAAAGAGAACAGGTGCTTAAGACGAGCGCAATGATTCTTGACGAAAATTCCTATTTGGAATACTTACAAAATGGGCCTGTGTATTTTATAGGGAGTGGAGTGACAAAATTTAAGGAGCTATGCAATCATACCAATGCTAATTTTATTGAAGGAAAACTTCCATCGGCAAAAGAAATGATTGATTTGGCTATATCTAAATACAAAATAAGCGACTTTGAAGATGTCGCTTATTTTGAACCTTATTACTTAAAGGATTTTATGGCCGGATAAGTTTATTTCCCTGTAATTTCATTGATTTCCTTTACATCTTTAGAATGATTAAAAAAATGCACATCCCGTTGAGGGAAAGGAATTCCAATTCCGGCGGCTTCCAGCCTGAATTTTGCTTCTTCAATAGTAAACCAGTGGCATCCCCAGAAGTCTTCATTTAAAGCCCAGAATCTTAAAGAGAGATTTACAGAGCTGTCAGCAAGCTCGGCTACTACAACCTGAGGTTCCGGATCTTCCATGATTCCTTCCTGTTCTTTCATCAGATTTATTAAAATGTCTTTAGCTTGTTTAATATTGCTTTCATAGGATATTCCAATGGTAATAGAATCTCTACGTTTTCCTTCAACCGTATAATTTATAATTTCATTATTGGTTAAATCTCCATTAGGGATAATGGCAAGTTGGTTTCCAAAGGTGTTGAGATAAGTGTAAAAAAGGGAAGTTTCTTTTACAGATCCCGAAACGTCTCCAACTTCAATCCAATCACCTATTTTAAATGGTTTTAATATTATAATTAGAACACCCCCGGCAAAGTTGGATAAAGAACCCTGTAAGGCAAGGCCAATTGCAAGGCCAGCGGCACCAACCACTGCGATAAGAGAAGTTGTTTGTACACCGAGCTTTCCGATAACGACGATGAATAAGAGGATTTTTAAAGTCCAGTTTATTAAAGTAAGAATGAAATTTTCCAGAGTTTTGTCATACTCTTTTCTCTGAAAAATTTTGCGGGTATATCGCAGGATAATTTTAATGATCCAAAGACCAAGTACTAAAATCAAGATGGCCGCAAGAAGGCTGGGTAAAAAATTTATAAGTTTTGTAAGATAATTATTAGCAAGTTCACTCCAATTGTCTATTTGATCCATAATTTTTTATTTTTTTTACAAAGGGAACATTTTCACTAAAAACAGGGAGATGTTTTATGTTTAAATTTTGTTAATATTGTTTCAAAATTGCTTTTGCTAGTTCAATGCATTTAAAAAAATATGCTGGCTAAACAGGAAGATTTAAGCCTGATTTAGCGCACCAGGTAATTGATTCCTTAAAAAAATGCATTGAATTTTCTACAATATAAAAGACTCCCTTTTATCGAGGGAGCCTTGGATTAGTGTTATTAATAATTAAGTTAATTCAAAGGTAATTTTCAGGATTACCCTAAACTCGGTAATATTTTCACCGGTAACCATCGCCTTTTGTTCCTTAACATAAACAGATTTAATATTTTTTATTGTTTTGGAAGCGTTTTTTACCGCATTTCTGGTGGCTTCTTCCCAACTGTTTTCGGAAGTTGCAATAACTTCAATCACTTTAAATATTGGCATACTTATTTCGGTTTTTAATGAATATTAGAAATATGAATAGTAAGATACGAAAATTTTATCCCATCAGGAGGTTTAATTTTCGATGGCCGCCTTTCATGTCCGTCCTGGCCCGGATGTCGTTTTTTTTTGCATATTTCATATAAATTATTCAGATTTATTCCAATGAAGTTGCTCGCACACCTGCACAAGTGTATTTGGCTTTTGTGGTTTAAAAGGCTTTGTTAAATGACCTTTCTTCTTAAAGTTTTAATAACTTTGGAAAGGCTTTTTTTAGAATTTAAATACAAATTTTTGTAGGCATGTAAAAGGCATTATGGAAAACGTTTATATCTTAATGTTGATTGCTTTATTTGTCCTGGCAATTATAGATTTGGTGGTAGGTGTAAGCAATGATGCAGTAAACTTTCTAAATTCTGCCATAGGTTCAAAAGCAGTACCGCTTCACACCATTCTTATCGTTGCCAGTGTAGGAGTGGCAGTAGGAGCTGTTTTCTCCAGCGGACTTATGGAAGTTGCCCGCGAAGGAATCTTTATCCCTGGAAAATTTCTTTTTGAGGAGATCATGATCATCTTTTTGGCGGTAATGATCGCAGATGTGATTCTATTGGATTTTTTCAATTCGCTAGGTCTTCCAACATCAACAACGGTTTCAATAGTTTTTGAATTACTTGGAGCATCGGTCTTTGTTGCACTTATAAAAATATATTATTCTACAGGAGAATACGCGACCCTGTTTACATTTATAAACACTTCAAAAGCAACCCAAATAATTTTTGGAATTCTGTTTTCTATTGTTATTGCTTTTGCTCTGGGTTCAATTATTCAATATTTTTCCAGGTTGATCTTTACTTTTCAATATGAAAAAAAAATGAAATATGCTGGAGCCATTTTTGGAGGACTTTCATTTACTGCATTGCTTTATTTCATTTTAATGAAGGGGATTTCAAGCATTTCATTTATTCCTCCCGGTTTTCTGAATGATGTGAAAAATAATTCCCTTATCATAGTAATCTCCGGTTTTTTCCTATTTACCGGGATATGTCATTTAGCAATTACAACTTTTAAGGTAAATATTCTTAAAACAATTATTGTAGTTGGAACTTTTGCTCTGGCCCTTGCATTTGCAGGGAATGATCTGGTGAACTTTGTTGGTGTGCCTATTGCGGCCTGGCAGTCCTATGAGATCTGGCATGCCGCTTATCAGGCTACCGGAGAATTACCATCGCAGTTATTGATGAGCGGATTATCTGAAGAAGTGAGTACGCCTATCCTATTTTTAATTCTTGCAGGTCTGGTTATGGTTGCAACCCTTTGGTTTTCTAAAAAAGCCATGCGGGTTACACAAACTGAAATTAAACTTGGCAGACAGGAGTATGGAGATGAACGATTTGAACCCAATTTTGTTTCCCGTGGGATCGTTCGCTATTTTATTGTTATTGGCAATGTTTTCCAATCCCTTATCCCGGAATCTTTATCCCATAAAATGAGCTCCAAATTTAAAAAAGAGGAGGTTCTTATCGGTGGAAAAGGTCTTGAGGTGCCATCCTTTGATCTTGTGCGGGCATCCGTGAATCTTGTGGTGGCCAGTGTTTTAATTTCCATGGCAACAAATTTAAAATTACCGTTATCCACTACCTATGTGACTTTTATGGTAGCTATGGGGACTTCTTTTGCAGATGGTGCTTGGGACAGGGATAGTGCTGTGTTTAGGGTCTCGGGTGTTTTAAAAGTTATAGGTGGGTGGTTTGTTACAGCCTGTACCGCATTTTTGGGGGCAGCCCTTTTTGCAGGCATCATCTACTTTGGAGGAATTATATCCATTGGTCTCCTGGTATTGTTTGCAGTAATCCTGATTGTGCGAAGTACGGTGATGCATTCTAGGAAACTGAGGGAAGAAAGGAAACAAAAGCGTTTTAACCGGAGCGATATAGTTACCATTAACGAGATTACTATTGAATCTTCTCAAAATATTTCCAGTGTGATAGGCGGAATTAATAAAATGTATACCAAAACCGTTGACAGTCTTGGATTACACGATTTAAATAAGCTGAAGAAGAACAGCAGGGGGATTGAAAAGTTAGAGGCGGAGATCGATGAGTTAAAAGGGAATATTTTCTATTTTATCAAATCCCTGGATGATGAATCTGTGGAAGCAGGTAAATTCTACATCCTTATTTTAGACCATTTGCAGGATATGGTTCAATCCATTGGTTTTATAACACGAAACAGTTATAACCATGTTCATAATAATCACAAAAACCTGAAATTCAATCAAACCCGAGATCTAAAGGGTATAGATAACAAGATGCAGATGTTGTTTGATGATATTAAACTCATTTTTGATTCTCACAGCTTCAGCAATATAGATAAGGTAATTGCTGAAAAACAAGTATTGCTTGAAAATATTTCAGAATTAATTGAGCAGCAAATAGATCGAATTCGTACTACGGAAACCAGTCCGAAAAACTCTAAGTTATATTTTGGTTTGTTGCTGGAAACGAAGGATTTAATTAGCTCAACGATGAGTTTGCTTCAGCTTTTTCAGGAATTTCATAAAGAAGCGAAGCAAACTACCTATTGATTTTTTCTGAAATTATTTAGCCATTAACCGCTTCCACATATTCCACTTTACCCTTAAGCATATCGCGCATCATGGTCTCGATCCCATTTTTTAAGGTTGCCGTAGAGGAAGGGCAGCCACTGCAGGCTCCCTGTAAGATAACCTTCACTGTTTTGGTTTCCGGATTGTAGGAATCAAAGGTGATATTTCCCCCATCGGTTGCTACTGCTGGTTTAATATATTCATCTAAAATGTCTATAACCTGCAATGACACGTCATCCAGATTCTTTGAATCTGATGTTGTCTTTTGGGAATTTGTTGTTGCTGTTTCTACAGATTCCTTTAACAAGACCTCTTTGCCTTCCTGAAGATAATTTCTGATAAATTCTCTTAATTCCATGGTAATGTCATTCCATTCGGCCATGTCATATTTATTGACAGATATGTAATTTTCGTCCATGAAAACCTCTTTAACAAAGGGCAGGTGGAACAAAGCTTTGGCTAAAGGGGCATTTCCCGTAGAATCTATATTTTTAAATTCGGCAGGAGCTATAACCAGTTTCTTATTGGCTACAAATTTCATTACCGAAGGGTTGGGTGTGCTTTCTGCATACACAGTTACCGGAACTACTTTTTTGGATGGCTCGCTTTCAATTTTAAGGATTACCCCTCCGTCGTTGAGGAAATCCTTAAGCTGATTTGCTACTTCTTCCTGTATATCTTCCCATTCTATGATATTGTACTTTTCAATAGCGATAAAATTCTGGGCGATGAAGACGGTTTTCACAAAAGGTAAATGAAATAATTGTTGCGCCAATGGTGATTTTGAGGCTTCTTCTATATTTCCGAATTCAAAACTTTCATGACGGGTCAAAAACTGGTTGGTCTCAAATTTTAGAATTGCGGGATTTGTGGTAGGGTGTATATGGATGGTATATGGGCTCATAATATAAAATTTTTCGCAAAATTACTAAAACAAACTAGGCTAATCTATATATTTACAATTGATATTAAATTTTTGCTATAGGCTTTCCTTATTTTTAGCCTTTTCAGGCTTTTTTGAAAGATTTTTTTTCTTTCTTCAGATATTAAATAATTTAAATGAAACCATTTTTCGCGATATTTCTCACCCTTGTTCTTCTCTTTTCCACCAAAATAATGGCTCAGGAAGTAATTCCAACTTATTCTGATTATTTGACCGATAATCTTTATTTGTTGCACCCTTCTATGGCGGGGGCTTCAAATTTTAACAAGATTCGTCTAACTGCAAGGCAACAATGGTTTGATGTTGATGATGCACCTGCATTACAAACCCTGAGCGTTCACGGAAGGCTGGGGGAGAAAATAGGTTTGGGTGGAATTGTTTTTAACGATCAAAACGGGAATTATTCAACACGTGGTGCCTATGCTACTTTTGCCTATCACTTGCTTTTTTCCAGAAGTGAACTGGATCTAAATCAATTGTCTTTTGGTATAAGTGGTGGAGTTGTTCAGCATAGTCTCGATCAAAGTGGTTTTACAACGTTTGATCCACTTATTGGGGGTAGAAATTCTTCGGATATTTATGGAAATATAGATGTGGGAATGTCATATTACTATCTGGATTTTTTCGCACATCTTACTGCAAAGAATATTCTTTCGGTAAACAGGGAATTATTCTATTCAGATGCGGTGCCCAGCAATCAGCGAAAATACCTCTTTTCTACCGGATATGTTTTTAGCCAGGGAAATAGTGACTGGAGTTATGAGCCTTCGGTGTTATTTCAATTGAGGGATCAAACTTCAGAAAAAAATATCGATGCGAATTTAAAGGTTTATAAAAGTCTTGAACTTGGCGGACTTTGGGGTGGAATATCCTATAGAAGAAGTTTTGAAGGCGCTGAATATACCACGGATGGAGTTGAGATTAAAAATCAGCAATTGCAATATCTCACCGGTTTTGTGGGGTTCGATTACAAGCAATTTCTTGTTGCGTATACTTATTCCCATCAATTAAACTCATTGGTTTTGAGCAATGCAGGATTTCATCAAATTACCCTAGGGTATAATTTTGGGGAAAACCGTGCGCGTTACGATTGTAAGTGTCCGGCGATTAATCAGAATTAATCAAAAATCGAGGTGTGAAACCTTTATAGATGGGTTCATAGCTTCTCCTACAAGTTCTGCAAGTACTTCCGGATTACTATTGCTGAATAATTGATGTTTTGAAACATGCCCGGAAATATTAAAGAGATCGAATTTCTCTAAAATTCTTTTGGTTTGTCTGGCTACAGCTTCTCCGGAATCTATTATTTTAACGCTCTCAGGAAGGATCTCCTTTAGTTTTGGAGTGAGATAGGGGTAATGACTGCATCCTAATACCAGGTAGTCTATTTTAGCTTTAAGCAATGGGGCTAAAAGATTGCGTAAAAGGGTTTCCATTTCTGAAGAATCTTTTTTTCCTTCCTCTATTAATTTCACCAATCCTTCCCCAACTACTTCGATTATATTGATGTTGTTCGCATATAATTCTGAAGTTTTAGCAAAGAGCTCACTGGATAACGTGCCTTTGGTTGCTAATATTCCAATTGATTTTCCAACGGAATTTGTTGCAGCGGGTTTGAGTGCAGGTTCTATTCCTATGAATGGAATTTGGTAGCTGGTTCTTAAGAAATCTATAGCGTTTGTCGTGGCAGTGTTGCAGGCAACCACGATAAGTTTGGCTCCCATTTTAATTAATTTTTCAGTGTTTTTCCTGCTTAAGGCGATTATTTCATTTGCTGGCTTTTCACCATAGGGAGCATTCCTGCTGTCGGCAAGATAGATGGTGTTCTCGTTGGGAAGAAGCTGGACCACTTCTTTCCAAATGGAAGTTCCACCTACCCCGGAATCAAAAAAACCTATAGGAGCTATGTTGTTCATTTGGTACAAAAATAAAAACTGCGCCCGGATAGAGCGCAGTTTTATAAATTATATTTCAGAAAATATTACATTCCCAATTCTTTTTTAACATCTGCCATCAGGTCATATCCATCAGCCATAATCACTCCTGAACCATTTGAAGAGTCCAATACGTAATCGTAACCTTTTGCTCTTGCAACTTTTTGAATCGCTACACGTGCTCTTTCATACACTGGTTTTAGTAAATCAAGTTCTTTCTTTTGAAGATCCTGTTGTGCATTTTGGCCGTGCTCCTGGATTCTTCTTTGAGTGCTTTGTAATTCCTGAGCTCTTTTTGAGTTTTCTTCTTCTGTTTTTGTAGGAGCTTCAGACTCATAACGCTGCATTGTTTTTTGAGCTTCCGTCATCATATCGCGAATCTCTGCATCGTAGGTTTTTTGCAATTTTTCCAATTGAGCCATTGCATCTTTATAAGCAGGAAGTGTTTGAACCAGCTCCTGGGAAGCAACGTGCGCAATTTTAGATTGTGCATTCGTAAAAGCAGTGGCTCCAAGAGTTAAAGCTACAGCTATAAGTAAGGTTTTGAATTGTTTCATTTTAAAGGTATTAAGGGTTAAAGTGTTAATGGTTTTCATTATTAATTGTTATTCTTAGATTTATTATCTTCTTCAATTCTTTGTTTTCGAAGGTTGTCTATAGAGTCTTTTTTGCGTTGTCGCTCTTCAAGAACTTTTGCTCTTCGTTCCTCAAATTCTTTTTGTTTCACCGCCCTGATGGAATCACGTTCCCGCTGACGTTCCTCTATATAAGCTTCTCTTTCTGTTTTAGCGTTTTCAACAGCTTTTTTCTTTTCAGAAATTACAGCATCCTCTTCCACAGTTCGATTTTCTTCTTTCTCCATGTCAGCAATTTCATCTCTGGAACTCAATTGTTCCCTGCCTGCTGCACGGGTAATGATTCTTAAAACCTGATCGCTTATATTATGCCTCTCTGCTGAAAAAACCATGCCAACGTTAGAAGTTCTGTCAAAAATAAAATCATAATTTCTTTGAACTCCTATTTCCTGTAAAGCATTGAAAACCTGATCCTGTATTGGTTGTATCAATTGCTTCTTCTGAATTATCAAATCTCCATTAGGGCCAAATCTTTTTTGCTGATATTCCGCAATTTTGGATTCTTCAAAATCTATGGTAGCTTCGCGTTCTTCAATTAATTCTTTGGTGAGTAAAGCTCGCTCCTGTTCAAGGGCGATTTTCATTTCCTCCACCTTTTTTAAATCTTTTTCAAGTTCTGTTTTCCACTGCTGAATCCTTTTTTCCAGTTGTACTGAAGCTTCTTTATAATCCGGAACACTTGCCAAAATATATTCCATATCGATATAAGCGATCCGGTTGGGTTTTTGTGCCTGTATTTGCAATACAAAACCAACTAAAAAAACAAGTGAAAAAAGAAATTGGCGTTTCATATATTGTGTGTTTGAAATAATCGTGCCAAAACTAGAATTGCTGTCCAATTATAAAATGGGTTTCCCAACCGTTAGGTCCTGTTTGTCCCGGAACAGGATCAAAACCATACCCGAAGTCAATTCCAAGCAATCCAAATTGTGGCATAAATATACGCAGCCCTGCACCGGCAGATCTGCTTAACTGGAATGGATTAAAGTCCTTGAAGTTATCATAAGAAGCCCCTGCTTCAATAAATGTTAAGGCATAAATGGATGCCATTGGTTTTAAGGTGATAGGGAATCTTAATTCTAATGAATATTTATTAAAAATTGTTGCTCCATCCTGATCTGTTGCAGCACTTAAACTTGTTCTGTCCAATGGGACAACAGATTGATTAGGATAACCTCTTAATGCAATGGTTTCTCTTCCATCAAGGCTAAAAGCACCAAGGCCATCTCCTCCAAGGTAAAAGCGTTCAAAAGGAGGTATTCCCCGGTCGTTGTTATAGGCTCCTAAAAATCCATATTCAACACCCGATTTTAAAACAAGGTTTTTACTTGGGCTAAAGCTGAATAAGGTTGTGTACCAGTCTGCTTTAAATTTAACCTTATAAAATTCAAGCCAATTAAATTTTTCCTGATCGATTTTTGATGGATCTCCAATTGGGGTTTCTCCGGGCCTTAACCTGGTTCCGTCTCGGTTTATTAAATTGCCATTTGCATCCTCTAACTGAAACTCTCTTTGATCGGCTAAATTCGCATAATCAATTCCATTCCAAAGGGAATATGGAGGGGTGAATTTTGCTGTTACACTAAAATCAGATCCTCCCGTAGGAAATATTGGATTTACTCTTAAACTGTTTCTGCTAAGTCCCAGTGTATAGGTTAGATTATTTGAAAACCCATCCCCGAATGTAAATAGTCCGGTATTGTAATTATTTAAATCATAGCGCTGAAATCCAACTGCCTGAGACAATGTAAAGAAATCATCTGGCCATTGTAATCTTTTTGCCAAACCTACATTTACTCCCAGAATATCAAAACTTCTGGATTTGTCTGCAGTTCTAGTCCTTGGGTCAAATAAGAATTGTCTGGTATAAGAAAAGGAAGTAGATAAACTCACCGGTTTTTTTCCTCCAAACCAAGGCTCTACAAATGAAAGGCTGTAAGTCTGGTAAAAAATACTGGCTTGTGCTCTTAGAGATAGTGATTGACCATCTCCCATAGGTAAAGGCTTGTAGGCTTCTTTATCAAATATTCCTGCAATAGAGAAGTTGTTAAACGATAATCCCAGAGTACCAATAAAACCACCTCCGCCATAACCACCCTGAAGTTCTATCTGGCTGGCTCCAGCTTCAACTACACCGTATTCGATATCTAATGTACCGCTGTTGGGATCTACATTTTTGAAATTCGGACTTATGGATTCGGCATCAAAAAATCCAAGTTGTCCAAGTTCCCTTATAGTTCTTATAACATCCTGCTGATTGTATTTTTGGCCTGGCTTTGTTCTAAGTTCCCTGAAAATTACATGGTCTTTGGTTTTATCATTCCCTACCACGCTTATTTCATTAAAATAGGCTTCTTTACCTTCAATGATTCTTATTTCAAAATCTATGGTATCATTATAAACACGTGTTTCAACAGGGTTTATTTGTGAGAACAGGTAACCGTTATTCTTATAAAGGTTGCTTAAATCCTGGGAATCCGGACTGGAATCGTCTTCTATTTGTTTTTTAAGCAAAACTCCGTTATAGACATCTCCTTTATTTATTCCTAAAGCTCTGGACAACTGCTCATCTGTATAAACCGTATTTCCTATGAAATCGATATTTCCAATATAATGCTTGTTTCCTTCTTCAAGTTTAATTTTAAGAGCAATATTTTCAGGGTCCTTTATAATAAGTGTGTCCGAAATAATTCTGGCATCCCTGAATCCTTTTTCCTTGTATTTGTTTATTATCTTGGTTTTATCTTCCTCAAAATCTTCTTCCACATACTTTGAGCGTTTCCAAACCCTAAGGAAATTTTTTTCCTTTGTGTTTTTCATCGCACTTTTTAATTTTGAATCGGTAAATTGTTCATTTCCAATAAAATCGATTTCTTCAATTTTCACCTTTTCACCCTGATCTACATTTACTACCATGTTCACTTTGCCTACGCCGGCAGTATCTATAACAGGGGTTGTATTAATCGCCACTTTCGTGTTGAAGTAACCATCCTTTTTATATTTATTCTCAATATAATTTTTGGTGGTTGTGATAAGGTTCTCGGTTACTTTAACTCCCGGGGTTAGGTTATTTTCCTTTATAAGTTCTTCCTGAGCCGATTTTTTCTTAATTCCCTGTAACCTTATTTCAGCCAGTTCAGGTACTTCTACAATCTCCAATTCAAGATCTGCTACATCTCCTTCTATATTGGTGATGTAGATATTGATATCGCTAAAAAGATCAAGATCCCATAATTTTTTAAGGACCTTACTTATACGGTCACCAGGAATAAATATTTCTTCTCCAGGTTTGAGCCCGGTGTAGGCAATCACGGTTTGTTCGTTATAACTTACTGTTCCGGTAACTTCTATATTTCCTATGGTATATTTTTTCCCTTCACCTAAAGGGAGATCCTGCGCCTGAAATGATAAAGTATACATAAAAAAACAGGTAAAAAGGGTGAACCACTTTATTGATGTACCTGTACTAACTAATCTGCTCACTGGTTTTTCCAAATCTTCGTTCTCTGGTTTGATAATTATAAATGGCTTCATATAGATTTTCTCTTCGAAAATCCGGCCACAAGATGTTTGTGAAATATAATTCGGCGTAGGCAATCTGCCACAGCAAAAAGTTACTTATTCTTTGTTCTCCACTGGTTCTAATAAGCAAATCTACGTCTGGTAAATTTCGGGTGTAAAGATGCTGATTTATAATTGATTCATCAATAGCATCAGGTGATATTTCCTCATTTTTTACTTTTTGGCTTAGTTCCCTAACAACGTGCACCAATTCTTCCCTTGAACCATAACTAAGTGCCAGGGTAAGAACCATACGGCTATTGTTTCTGGTTTTTTCAATTACTTCATTGAGCTCTTTTTGAGCTTTTTTAGGTAAATTTTCAAGATTTCCAATCGCATTTAAACGGATATCATTTTTTGTAAGAGTCTTAATTTCTTTTTTTAAAGAAGAAACAAGCAACCGCATTAGGGTGTCGACTTCCATTTTTGGCCGATTCCAGTTTTCAGTAGAAAAAGCATAAAGTGTAAGGTGTTTTATCCCCAATTCTGCACTACCTTCAACCACATCGCGAACCGCCTGGGTTCCTTCCTCGTGACCCAGGGCACGAAGAAGGCCTTTTTGTTTGGCCCAACGCCCGTTCCCATCCATTATAATTGAAATGTGTTTGGGGAGCTTTTTTAGATTGATCTTTTCTTTAAACATTCTAATTTAAATGACAATAACATGGTTTTTTTCCAAATGTAAACGTAAGGCTTATCCCTGAAAAAATATACCAATCATTCGTATTCCTGTTTCCAAATTCTCTTGGCGGGTCCCGTCTTCCTAACAATTCAGAAGGGTTGCTCCCATCAATATTATCTGTAAAAGTGTACCGGGCACCAAATTCAATCCCGGCTATTACATTTTTTGTAAGGGTTTGTTTATAACCAAGAATTATTGGAACTGCAAAAGCCCAGTTATCACCCTGAGGTTGAAGTGTGCCCGCGGGGGGGGGTGCACTTAGATAATGATGTTTTGAATTAAAATAAGTAATCCCTGTATATAAATAAGGTGTGCTTTGTTGTTGCGCATCGGCCCTGGTTAAATCAAAATCCCAGTAATTAAACTCTATACCAAGGGATGCTTCTGCTATATTGTTTGAAAAACTGTAACCTCTTTGTTGTCTTCTGGAGTCGCTGGATTTGGAATCATCGGCATTTATTTCGGCATAAAGAAGTGATAGTCTGAATGCATATCGCTCACTCCTATTCCATTTCACCATTCCTCCTGCGACAAGGCTATTTGGATTTATGTACGAGGTGCTACCAACATCACCTATATAGTTTGCACCACCAATAAAAGCACCTACTTCGTAGGTTTGGGCAAAGGAAGATGTGTAAAAAGCAAACATAAATAATAGTAATATTAGGTGCTTCATAGAGTTTAAAAAGTTTGCAAATATAACAATAATGTTTGCCCTATAACAAATTGAGTGTACAGGTACACCTATAAACAGGTTTTGAACGTTTTTATTGCTTAATTTCTGCGGTCTTCACCCCATAATAATTTTTGACGAAGTGTTTTTACGAAACTGTCCGGATGAAGTTCTACCATATGTATTTTAAATGGGGCTTTGGTAATGGTAATAAGTGTTTTATTATTAAGAGAAGCCAGGCGGGAATCCATAGAAGCCAAATAAAAATCCTCTCTTCCTGAAACTTTTAAGGTAATTGTAGTGTCATCTTTAATTACCAGAGGACGTGCATTGAGATTATGAGGTGCTATTGGAGTGATCACTAAGGCATCTGTATTTGGCATAATAACAGGCCCGCCACAACTAAGGGAATATCCTGTGGATCCAGTTGGGGTAGAAATTATTAATCCATCTGCCCAATAGGAAGTAAGGTAATTGCCATTTAACCAGGTTTCTATGGTGATCATGGAAGTGGTGTTTTTTCGGCTTACGGCAATTTCATTTAGTGCGAAATTGGTATCTTTGATCTCATCGTTTTCAGGATTTGTTTTTATGCAAAGAACTGTTCTTTCAGAAATAGAGTATTTTTTATCCAGAATGGTTGAAATTGTTTGTTTGATCTCCTCTTTCTGAATTGTAGCTAAAAAACCAAGCCTCCCGGTATTGATACCTAAAATGGGAATGTTCAGATCCCGAATGAAATTGATTGATTTCAGAATGGTTCCATCTCCACCAATGCTAAAAAACAAATCGTAGGAAGAGTCGAGTTCATCAAAAGTGCTGAAGTGATTATATTCTTTGGTAACTGTTTTATTGAGGTGAATAAGATTCAGGAAATTTTTTTCTATAAAAACCTCAATATTATCCTGTTCCAGAGCGTGTAAGAGCTCTTCTATATATTTTCCTGAGTCGGAATGATAAAACTGACCATAGATGCCTACTTTCATGCTTAAATTTTAAGATATTTGTCCAGGTACTCTGAACGATCGTCCATACTTTGATTGAAACTATCTTCCTGATGTTCAGAAATGACAGTGTACCCGTATCTTCTCAGGGTTTGAAGTATTTCATTTATACCGGTAGAGCTCAGTTTCGCAGTGATTTGGGTTAGCCCGTCGGTTTTTCCAGAAATAAAGAGTCCAAAAAGAACGGCGTTATGGGATTCTATTATTTGGCCAATTTCACTAAAGGAATAATCCTTGGATCCTTTTTCAATTACAATGATACCTCCCGGTTCACTTAGAAATGGAGTGGTGTTAAAATGATTGATAATATCGGCGAGTTCCAAATAGCCCAAATAGGTGTTATCCAGGTTTAAAACCGGGAGGATGTTGGTTTGGTTTCGAGCAAAAATCTCAAGGGTTTCCAACCAGTAAACTGTGTTTTTCACAAAAAAACCTTCCAGGGCATAAGGGTGTTCTCCCAATGTTTTATCTTCTTCAAAAGTACGAATGTCATTTACGGAGTAAGAGCCAAGATATACCCCGTCCTTACCCATTGGAATATGTGTGTAATTTAAATCCTTCAGCAATTTTTGAAGATCCCCTATGTTTTCCTCCGGATTGCGAATTTCAATATCGTTGATTATATAATCTTCTAGGTTCATGATTTAGCTTCATTTTTTTGCAAATTAATTAAAATAAAGATCAATTAGGCATCCTCATCTTTGTATTTTTGTTAATCAAAAGCATAAAATCATGACTCAATTAAGCGTAAATATTAATAAAATAGCCACTTTGCGTAATGCGAGAGGTGGGAATGTTCCAAATCTCCTTCAATTTGCCAAAGATATTGAAATCTTTGGAGCTCAGGGAATAACTGTGCATCCAAGGCCGGATGAAAGGCATATAAGGTACCAGGACGTACTGGATTTAAAAACAGTGCTAACAACCGAATTCAATATTGAAGGAAATCCAAACAAAAAATTTATAGATCTAGTTTTAAAAACACAGCCGGAACAAGTGACTTTGGTTCCAGATGCTGTAGATGCTATCACATCAAATGCGGGGTGGGATACCATTACTCACAAGGATTTTTTGAAAGAGGTGATCACAGAGTTTAAACGAAATGAAATTCGAACCTCCATCTTTGTAGATCCTAATACGGAAATGGTGAAAAACGCCCATGCCACCGGAGCCGACAGGATTGAACTTTATACCGAGGAGTATGCCAAGCGCTATGCAATGGGAGATAAAAATGCGGTGGAAATTTATGCCGATTGTGCCAGGATTGCTACAGAGATGGGATTGGGGGTAAATGCAGGGCACGACCTTTCCCTTGACAATATTCGGTATTTTAAAGAACAGGTTCCGGAACTCCTGGAAGTTTCCATTGGACATGCCTTAATAACCGAGGCACTATACCTTGGGCTGGAATCTACTATTAAAAAATATTTAAACTTATTAAAGTAATGATCAAATTACATTCGGCTGTTCTGGGCGAAGGAAAACCATTTTTGATTCTTCACGGATTTTTAGGAATGGGTGATAACTGGAAAACCCTGGGAAATAAATTTTCCGAAGCCGGTTTTCAGGTTCACCTTCTCGATCTTAGAAATCATGGGAGAAGCCCGCATTCAGAGGAGATGAATTATGAAGTCATGGCTCAGGATATCAACGAATATTGTGCCCGGCATAATTTGGAAAATATTTTGCTTTTAGGGCATTCCATGGGAGGAAAAGTAGCTATGCAAACAGCCGGTACCTTTCCGGATTTGGTTGAAAAACTTATTGTAGTTGATATAAGTCCTAAGTATTATGCTCCCCACCATCAGCAAATTATGGAGGGCCTGACTACTTTAGATCAAGCCAAACTAACTTCAAGAAGTGACGCTGAAGAACTTCTGGAGAAATTTATAAAGGATGATGGTACGCGGTTGTTTCTTCTGAAGAATTTATACTGGAAAACAAAAGGGAAACTGGCCTTAAGATTGAATCTGGAAGTTTTAAAGGATAAGATAGAAGAAGTAGGCAAAGCCTTACCCTCTAAAATGCATTTTGAAAAACCTACCTTGTTTATCAAAGGTGGAAAATCGGGTTATATTACCAAGGATGATGAAAACCTGATCCTGCATCATTTCCCAAATTCTGAAATTGTTTCTATTCCGGGAGCAGGACATTGGGTGCATGCTGAAAAGATGCCTGAATTTTATTCAGAAGTAATGCGATTTATTGAATAGCAGTATCAAATTATTATGTATGCATAATAAAATGTCCTTATTTCTTGCGAGATATGGATTTTATGGTAATTTTGAGCAATACATTTTATTAAAATATATAACCTGAATTTATTATGAAAAAACTTTTATTTCTAACGGTATTTACGTTAGCTGCTGCGGTGACTTACGCCGGAGGGTATCGGGTGAGTTTACAGGGACAGCGTGCTTTGGGTATGGGACATACCGGAGTTGCAGTGGTGAACAGTGCCGAATTAGGCTTTTTCAACCCGTCTGGGTTGGTCTATCTTGAAAACAAATTAAATATATCGGCCGGTGTAAGTGCCGTATTTTCTGATGTAGTATGGCAAAATGATGAATTTGGGCAAATGGCCAGAACAGATAGCCCAGTGGGAACTCCCTTCTATTTGTATGCCTCCTATAAAGTTACCGACTGGCTGGCACTGGGATTAAGTGCTTATACGCCTTATGGAAGTTCTGTAGCCTGGGAGGATGATTGGGCTGGATCTCATTTGGTGAACAATATTGAATTACAGGCCATTTATGTACAAGCGCTTGCTTCGGTTAAGCTTTCAAAATATTTAAGTGTAGGTGGAGGTCCCATTTATGTAAGCGGAAGCGTTAACTTTAACAGGAACTTAAACCGAACTTTGACCGATATTGAAGGAAACAGAAGTAATGTTACCGTAGATGCCAGTGGCGTAGCCGCATGGGGTTGGTCTGCATCAGCAATGTTTACCCCAACCGAAAAACTACGGGTTGGATTTAATTATCGTTCAGAAATTATTATTGAGGCCGAAGATGGGGATGCTACTTTTAACAATATTCCTAATTCTCCTTTAACTCCATTTTCAAACACAAGATTTGATGCTTCCCTGCCGCTTCCGGCAGAATTAACCGTAGGTCTTTCTTATCAATTCCTTGATAAATGGTTGTTTGCATTCGACTATAACCAAACTTTGTGGAGTGTTTACGAATCCCTTGATCTGGATTTTGAAAATCCAAGTATCCCGGATTCTGAAAATGCCAGAAACTATAAAAGCTCTTCTATTTACAGATTTGGTTTGCAGTTTGACGCAACAGACAGGTTTACCCTTAGAGGAGGTTACTACTTTGATGAGTCTCCGGTTCAAGCAGGATACTTTGCTCCGGAAACTCCGCGTAATGACTCCAATAATTTTACAGGAGGACTTTCTTTCAACGTAAACGACCGGGTTGCTATTGATGCAGCTGTTCTTTATTCAAGATTTGATGAAATAGATGCTTCCTATGATTTTTACTTTGAGAATGGGCAGGCTGCTCCTTTCGAAGGGACTTATAAAAACAGTGCATTTACTGTGGGCTTAGGAGTTACTTATAAATTATAATTTTAAGAAGTTGACACACATGAAACATCCATAACGGCAGGTCGATAAACAGGTGGATGATTATTATGGATGTTACATATGACCGATAAAAAACAATAAAATAAACAGATGAAAAACTATATAAAATTTTTACCGTTTTTGGCACTGGGCTTTTTATCCTGTGAGCCAGAGTTAGACAATCCAATAGACCAGGCTGGTTTTTATACAGCTGGAGAAGCAGATTTCTCAAATTATGTAGCACTTGGAAATTCACTTGCTGCTGGATATGCAGATGGGGCTTTGTATATAACGGGTCAGGAAAATTCCTATCCCAATATTATGGCGCAACAATTTGCCAAGGTTCAGGTGACCAATGGTTTTACCCAGCCTTTGATGGCCGATAACGCCGGTGGACTTCTGTTAGGAGGAACTCAAATAACATCAAATAGACGTGTGCTTGCTGTAGGGGCAAATGGAAATCCATCTCCACAAATTTACGCGGGAATGCAACCAACAACCGATATTACCAATGTGCTTTCCGGTCCTTTCAATAATATGGGAGCTCCCGGAGCAAAAAGTTTTCATTTGGTGGCGCCGGGATATGGGAATATAGCAGGGGTTTCGTTAGGAACTGCAAATCCATATTTTGTGCGTTTTGCCTCTTCTCCTCAGACAACAATTCTGGCCGATGCAGTAGCACAAAACCCAACCTTCTTTTCTGTGATGGCAGGAGAAAATGATGTGTTGAGTTTTGCCACTTCAGGGGGTATTGGAACGGATCAAACTGGAAATACAGATCTAACATCTTATGGTCCAAATGATATTACAGATCCACAGGTATTTGCTTCGGTGTATTCTCAAATAGTAACTGCAATGGTGGGTACAGGAGCTGATGGAGTATTAACCAGTGTTCCGGATGTAACCGCGATACCGTACTTTACCACAATTCCAAACAATGCCCTTGTCCTTGATGCTGAAACAGCAGCAAGTCTAACCGGATTTTTCCAGGCTGTAGCCGGGATATTCGCCCAGGGCGCAATTCAACAAGGGGCTTCGCCTGAACAGGCACAAGCCTTAGCAGCACAATACGCTATTACTTTTAATGCCGGTCCAAACCGCTTTCTTATTGACGTTCCGGTAACTCAAATGAATCCTCTTGGATTCAGACAAATGACAGAGGAGGAATTGTTGGTTTTAACAATAAATCAGCAGGCTTTGGCCCAAGGCTATGGTTCAGTGGTTTTAACCCCGGAGGTTATGCAGGTTCTAGGTCTTTTACAACAAGGTGGGCAACCAACGCAGGAGCAGGCGCAACTCGTTTTAAATGCAGTTAGTGGGATTGACGATAAAGATGCTTTAGATAATCAGGAAATTCAGGCAATTGCCGCGGCAACAACTTCTTATAATGCTACTATAAAAGCACTTGCTCAGGCAAACGGCCTAGCATTCGCCGATATCAATGCTTTTTTAACCCAGGTTGCCAATGAAGGAATTTCTTTTGATGCCGGGACGATTACTGCTCAATTTGTAACTGGCGGAGCATTTTCTTTAGATGGGGTTCATCCAACACCAAGAGGTTATGCAGCTATGGCAAATGAAATAATGGAAAGTATTAATGCAACCTATGGTTCCAATATTCCTAGGGTGAATATTGGAAATTACGGTACAGTTACCCTGAGCAACGATGTACAATAACTTGCATCCTGCTTGTTTTAAATGTATTAATTAAATCACAAAATGTAAAGCGCCGGAAATTCTCCGGCGTTTTTTTTGCATTTTTGTTAAAATAACCAAACCAATTAAAAAAATGAACTTTATAATCCGAATTCTATTAACCGCCGTGGCGGTATTTTTATTGGCAGAATTTCTTCCCGGTGTTTCTGTATCCGGATATTTAACCGCTATTATTGTGGCCCTGGTACTCGCAGTTTTGAACCTTATTGTAAAGCCTATTCTGGTATTGCTTACCCTTCCTGTTACCATTTTAACTTTAGGGCTGTTCCTGCTTGTAATCAATGCTATTATTATTTTATTGGCAGATGCTTTTATTCCTGGCTTTGGAGTAGCTGGGTTCTGGATCGCTTTGCTTTTTAGCCTTTTGCTCTCCATTTTTCAATCCGTCCTGTTTTCTCTGCTGGGATCTTATTAGGAGCTTGCTGAAATTCAGTGTTTTGATGCTTTGTAAAAAGGCGAAAATTGTGTACTTTTGCACACCAATTTTTATAACAAGTTAAGATGAATATTACCAGAGAGAATATTGATGAATTGAATGCGGTTGTTAAAGTAAATATCGCAAAGGAAGACTATAGCCAAAAAGTTGATAAAATCTTAAAGGATTATCGGAAAAATGCCAATATCCCTGGTTTTAGAAAAGGCCACGTTCCAATGGGGATTGTGAAAAAGCAATATGGTAAAGCCGTTTTGGTTGATGAGGTTAATAAAATGTTGCAGGATGCCCTGAATAAATATTTAACCGAGGAAAAACTGGATGTTCTTGGAAATCCACTTCCTAAAGAACAGGAAAATTTTGACTGGGATCAGGATAACTATAGCTTCGAATTTGAATTGGGACTTTCTCCCCAGTTTGATGTTAATTTTGAAACCAAAAAGCCTATCACTCATTACAAAATTGTAGCCGGTGAAGAAATGATCCAGAATCAAATCAAGCACCTACAAAAACAATACGGGAAACTTATCTCTAAAAATGTAGTTGAAGAAGGAGATGTCGTTGCAGGAACTTTTAAAAATGAAGACGAAGGTATAGATAGCTCAGTCTCTCTTCCTTTCGAAAAACTGAAAGGAAAAAAAAATCTGAATAAATTTATTGGTGCGAAAGTAGGGGATACCATCAGCCTGAAAACAAAAGGTCTTTTTGAAGATGATCATCAGTTGATAGAATTTCTTAAGATTGATCACGATAAAGCTCATGATCTTGATATAGATGTGGAATTCACCATTTCTGAGATCAACAAGCAGGAACTTGCTGAATTGAATCAGGAATTTTTTGATAAACTTTTCGGAAAAGATGAGGTGAAGTCGGAAGACGAACTTAAAGAAAAGATCAAAGAAGATGCGGCAAAGCAATTCACCCAACAGAGTGATCAGCAATTGTTGAATGACGTTACCGAATCTCTTATCGAGAATAATAGCTTTGAGCTACCTAAAGAATTCCTTCAGAAATGGATACGCACCGTAGGTGAAAAGCCATTGACCGAAGAGGAAGCTAAGGAGGAATATATTAAAAGCGAACAAGGCCTGCGTTTTCAGTTAATCGAAGGAAAACTTATCCAGGAAAATGATCTACAGGTAAAATTTGAAGATCTTAAGGCATTTGCAACTGCAAGAATAAAAGAGCAAATGGCGCAATTTGGCCAGATGGATCCTTCAGAAAAAGAACTGGATGATATTGCTGCCAGGGTGCTTTCAAATCAGGAAGAAGTAAAGCGTTTGTCAGAGCAATTGCTCAACGAAAAACTCCTTGCTTTTTACAAGGAAAACATTAAAATGGAAGAAAAAGAAGTGACTTATGATGACTTTGTTAAAGAGGTTTACAAATAGTCTTTCTTGATTTTTATACATATCTTTAAGGCGTTAGACCATTTGGGGTAACGCCTTATTTACTTAAAAAAAGAATTTATACAGCTATGGATTACGGAAAAGAATTCGAAAAATTTGCCATCAAAGATCGAGGCATAAATAGCAATTATTACGGAAAAATAATCAACAGCGTTACGCCTCCAATGGGGATGACACCAAATATTATTGAGGAGCGGCAAATGAACGCGGTTGCAATGGATGTTTTTTCACGTTTGATGATGGACAGGATCATCTTTTTAGGAACACAAATTAACGATCAAATCGCTAATATAATTCAGGCGCAATTGTTGTTTCTTGAAAGTACAGATGCTTCCAAGGATATTCAAATTTACATCAATTCCCCGGGTGGAGGCGTATATGCAGGAATGGGTATCTATGATACTATGCAGTTCATCAAACCGGATGTTGCAACAATTTGCACAGGAATGGCAGCTTCTATGGGTGCAGTACTGCTTTGCGCAGGTGCTAAAGGCAAGCGAAGCGGACTTCCACATGCAAGAGTGATGATTCACCAGCCTTTGGGTGGTGCACAAGGCCAGGCCAGTGATATTGAGATCACAGCCCGTGAAATTATGACCCTTAAAAAAGAGTTGTACGATATTATCTCCAAGCATTCCGGCCAACCATATGATAAGTTGGTAGAAGACAGTGACAGGGATTTCTGGATGAAGGCAGATAAAGCCAAGGAATACGGAATGATCGACGAAGTTTTAACAAGAGACAAATAAATTATTTTTGTTTTTCTGCGGAATTATTTTTAATTCCATAGCAGAAAAATTGAAAATTGAAATGATAACCAATGGCGAAAGATGATTTAGAATGTTCCTTCTGCGGAAGGAAGAAACCCGAAACCAATCTATTGATTGCAGGGCTGGATGCACATATTTGCGATAAGTGTATCGAGCAGGCACATGGGATTGTTTTAGAGGAATCAAAACAGGGACAGGCCGGGGAGCTTTCAGCAGATTTGATGTTGAGCAAGCCAAAAAAAATAAAAGCATTTTTAGATGATTATATCATAGGACAGGAAGATACCAAAAAAGTGATGTCTGTAGCGGTTTATAATCATTATAAAAGACTATTGCAACCAAAGAGCGATGATGATATTGAAATTCAAAAGAGCAATATTATCATGGTTGGTGAAACCGGAACAGGTAAAACCCTTATGGCAAAAACCATCTCTAAGATGTTGAATGTTCCTCTTGCAATTGTGGATGCCACGGTGCTTACAGAAGCAGGATACGTAGGAGAAGATGTAGAAGGTATTTTGACCAAGTTGCTGCAGGCTGCAGATTACAATGTAGAGAAAGCCCAACACGGAATTGTTTTTATAGATGAAATAGATAAAATAGCACGTAAAAGCGATAATCCTTCTATCACCCGGGATGTTTCGGGAGAAGGGGTTCAACAAGCGCTTTTAAAACTATTGGAAGGAACGACAGTGAATGTTCCGCCAAAAGGTGGAAGAAAGCATCCGGATCAAAAATTCATTGAAATTGATACAGAGAATATTTTGTTTATAGCAGGTGGCGCTTTCGATGGAATTGAACGCAATATCAGCAAAAGATTGAATATGCAGGCTGTAGGATTTAGTGCTTCCAAAAGTGAGGATGATATTGAACGAACCAATTTGTTGAGATACATCATACCCAAGGATTTAAAAGATTATGGTTTGATCCCTGAGATCATTGGCCGTTTACCGGCACTAACCTATATGAATCCGCTGGACAAGGAAACCCTTAGGGCCATTTTGACCGAACCAAAAAATGCAATTATCAAACAATACCAGAAATTGTTTGAAATGGATAATATCAAATTTGAAATTACAGACGATGCTTTGGATTATATCGTGACTCAAGCTATAGAATATAAGCTGGGTGCGCGAGGCTTAAGATCGCTTTGTGAAGCTATTTTAACCGATGCGATGTTTGAATTACCGGAAAGCACTATTACAAAGCTGAAGGTTACCCGGGAATATGTAGAAGATAAATTGGATAAATCGGGAATTACTAAACTTAAAAAGGTTTCGTAAAAAGCATTATTTATAAGCACTTTCAAAGCCATCCTATCCGGGATGGCTTTTCATTTTTAAGAGGATTTCTATTTTGAAATAAGAAATTCTTCAGGAATAATTTTCGGGTTAAAATCCCAAATAAGCGGTAGAAGATAGTACACGCCTAAGGTTATTAGAATAATAGATAGCAGGTTCATCCATATTCCGGATCTTATCATATCCGGGATCCGGAGATGGCCAGATCCAAAAACAACCGCATTTGGCGGAGTTGCAACTGGTAGCATAAAAGCACATGAAGCGGCAAGGGTTGCGCTTATCATCAACATAAACGGATGAACTTCAAGGGCCAGAGTTATGGTGGCTAGTATAGGCAATAACATCGCCGTTGTAGCCAGATTCGAAGTGGCTTCTGTTAAAAAATTCACAGCGATCACGAGAATTAAAATTATTACGAAAAGCGGTAAATTTTCAAGGTTTACCAATTGCTCGCCTATCCAAACGGCGAGGCCGCTGTCTCCAAAGGCTTTTGCAAGTGCCATTCCACCTCCAAACAATAGAATTATTCCCCAGGGAATTTGCACGGCTTCTTCCCAGTTTATTAACCGGTCTCCATTGATTCCTGACGGAATTATAAACAAACAAATGGCTGCTGTAATTGCAATGATGGTATCGTCTAAAAATGGAAAGAAAGGCTGCAGTAAAAATGACCTGCTTATCCAGCCAAAGGCCGTTAATCCAAAAACAATAAGAACCCGTTTTTCCTGTTTGCTGATTTCCCCCAAATTTTTTAAATGGCGGTTTATCTCCTCTTTTCCTCCAGGGAATTTCTGTTGCTCAAATTTAAAAGCAAACCCGGTAAGATATTTCCAGCAAATTATTAGCAGCACTATTGAAATAGGTAAGCCCAAAATGATCCATTCTGTAAAACTGATTTCGATTCCGTAGATTTCTTCCACAATTCCTGCAAATACAAGGTTTGGGGGAGTTCCTATTAAGGTGGCAATCCCTCCAATGGATGCACTGTAGGCAATTGCCAGCATGAGCGCTTTTCCGAAGAGTGCATTTTCATCTTTTTTTGTATCGGGATTGTTTTGCAGCTGACTTATAATTGCTGTTCCTATAGGTAACATCATCACAGAAGTTGCAGTATTGGAGATCCACATAGACAGAAAAGCGGTAGCCGCCATAAAACCCAAAATGATCATTTTTATATCGCTTCCTATAAAATTTATAATAGAAAGGGCGATACGCTTATGGAGATTCCATTTTTCTATTGCCACAGCCAGCATAAAACCACCCAGGTATAAAAAAACATATTTATGACCAAAGGCAGCCGTAGTGGTTTCAATGCTTAATGCACCTGTAAGAGGAAATAAGATTATTGGTAACAATGCAGTAATGGCAATAGGGACTACCTCGGTAACCCACCAAAGGGCCATCCAGATTGTAACACAAAGCACATCAAAAGCAGCCTCTGGCATGGAATCCGGTTTTCCAATGAGTTGCATGATTGCAAATAATAATGGGCCGGCAAGCAAAATAAGAGATCTTAAAACATTATTCATGGAGTTGGAATTAATCAGAACCTCCGGCAAGATATTAAATTTATTAGTGATGAATCATTGTTAAAAAAATGGTGTTTGGGCCGGGACATGTTCTATTAAATAAATATATTAGAGAGTTAAAACTTAAAATGTGGATCAGTTAGAAATTAAAACAGCGATTCAAATTTCCAAATCAAAAGCGGAGGTCTTTGATGCCATTACAGATCCTGAAAAAATGTCTAATTATTTTATATCCGAAAGTACCGGGAAATTGGTAGTGGGGCAAACGGTGAAATGGAAATTTCCGGAGTTTGAAGGGGATGTGTTTATAGAAGTAAAAAGGCTGATTCCCGATGAATTAATCTCTTTTGAATGGGAGGGTGCAAAGGCTAAAAAGTTACTGGTAAGTATCAGTCTAACCAAAATGCCTGATAAAAGTACTCTGGTAAAAGTAACCGAAGGAAAGTTAGCCAATGACAAAGCCGGAATTCAATGGTTTGGAGGTAATGCCGAGGGTTGGGCGAATTTTCTTGCCTGTCTGAAGGCTTATCAGGAATACGGAATTAACCTTAGAAAAGGGGCATTTGAATTCAGAAGGGGAGAAATGTAGTAGGTTTTATAATTAAACCAATTGTTTTCTGCCAATTAAAAGATAATAAGCAGGGCCAAAAAATGGTATAAACAGACTCGTTAACATCCACAATATTTTATTATTTGTACTGGCGTTGCATCTAAGGATACTAATAGCCGAGATAAGGAGCAATAGAATGCTTAAAAAGATGAACGATTGCCAGATAACGATGTAGATTTCCATATAATCAATATAGTATTTTACCAAATATAGGATTTTTACCTATAAATTCTCAAATTAAATAATTAACATAAAAAACCCGCTTCTTTCAAAGCGGGTTTCAATTTTAAAATTTAAAGTCTCAAGACTTAAATCTTAAGTCTCAAATCTATTCACTACATCATTCCGGGCATTCCGCCACCCATTCCGCCAGGCATACCGCCACCGGCATTATCTTCTTTAATGTCTATTAAAGCACATTCGGTAGTTAAGATCATTCCGGCTACAGAAGCTGCATTTTCAAGTGCGATTCTTGTAACTTTTTTGGGATCTATAATACCTGCTTTCATCATATCTACATAAGTGTTGGATTTTGCATCATAACCGTAGTTGTTTTTGCCTTCCAATACCTTATTGATCACAACAGAACCTTCACCACCTGCATTCTCTACAATAGTGCGCAAAGGAGACTCAATAGCCTTGTTCACGATTTGAATTCCGGTTTCTTCGTCGGCATTTTCTCCTTTTAAAGATTCCAAAGCTTTTTTGGCGCGAACCAAAGCAACACCACCTCCGGCAACAATGCCTTCTTCAATAGCTGCACGGGTTGCATTAAGCGCATCGTCTACACGGTCCTTTTTCTCTTTCATTTCAACTTCTGAAGCAGCACCTACATATAGTACGGCAACTCCACCTGCCAATTTAGCAAGACGTTCCTGAAGTTTTTCCTTGTCATAGTCTGAAGTAGTAGATTCAATCTGAGATTTTATCTGGTTAACACGTTCTTTGATCGCGTTGTTATCTCCGGCTCCATTTACTATGGTTGTGTTATCTTTATCGATAGCAATTTTCTCCGCGCTACCAAGCATGTCCAAAGTAGCATTTTCCAGAGAAAAACCTCTTTCTTCAGAAATTACTGTACCACCAGTTAAGATGGCAATATCTTCCAACATCGCCTTTCTGCGATCTCCAAATCCCGGAGCTTTAACAGCAGCGATTTTTAAAGAACCTCTTAGTTTATTTACTACAAGGGTAGCAAGGGCCTCTCCATCTACGTCTTCGGCTATGATCAATAATGGTTTTCCAGATTGTGCTACGGGCTCCAAAACCGGTAAAAGATCTTTCATAGAAGAGATCTTTTTGTCATATAACAGGATATAAGGATCTTCAAGATCTGAAGTCATTTTCTCACTGTTGGTAACAAAGTATGGAGAAAGATATCCACGATCAAACTGCATTCCTTCAACAACATCTACATGAGTTTCAGTTCCTTTTGCTTCTTCAACAGTGATAACTCCATCTTTTCCAACTTTTGAAAAAGCTTCAGCGATCAATTCCCCAATATGGTCATCGTTGTTAGCAGAAATAGAAGCTACCTGCTTTATTTTTTCAGAAGAGTTTCCAACTTCTTTGGTTTGTTTTGCAAGATTTTCGGTAAGAGCAAGGACTGCTTTATCAATTCCGCGCTTCAAATCCATTGGATTTGCACCTGCAGCAACGTTTTTTAAACCTTCTTTTACTATTGCCTGCGCCAAAACTGTAGCAGTAGTAGTTCCATCTCCGGCAAGGTCATTGGTTCTGGAAGCAACTTCCTTCACCATTTGAGCTCCCATGTTTTCCAACGGATCATCCAACTCTATTTCTTTTGCAACGGTAACACCATCTTTTGTTACTGTTGGTGCGCCAAATGATTTGCTAATAATCACATTACGTCCTTTTGGACCTAAAGTTACCTTTACAGCATTGGCCAATGCATCTACCCCGCGTTTAATTCCATCACGGGCTGCAATATTGTATTTTATATCTTTTGCCATTTTTTTATACTTTTAATTTATTTCTGAATGAAAACTACTCTCCTTCAGAAATGTTTGGTTTAATTTAAAATAGTTGATTTTGTAATTTTGCTTATGTCCGGAAAAAACCTTCGATAAAGCAATTACGGGTGTGTAGTTTATACAATAGCGAGGATGTCTTCTTCCCTCATAATAAGATAGTCTTTACCTTCTAACTTAAGTTCTGTACCTGCATATTTTCCATAAAGCACTTCATCACCAACTTTAACGGTCATTTCGTGTTTTTTGGATCCTTTTCCAACCGCAACAACTTTACCCTTTTGAGGTTTTTCTTTAGCGGTTTCCGGGATGTAAATTCCCGAGGCAGTTTTTGTCTCGGCAGCAGCAGGCTCTATGAGTACCCTGTCTGAAAGTGGTTTAATTTTTAAAGCCATTTGTGTAATTTATTTTAGTTAATTAATTTATCTTGTATGTTGCTTGAAATGACCAAAAGTATGCCACTACCACAATACTGACATTATTAAATAAAAAATGCCAGCTTGTCATAAGCTGGCATTTAAACCTATTTAGAGTATAGTATTTCTTAGTTGTTGTCTTCTCCAGGATTTTGAACGGGAGACTGTACAGGAGCAGGAACATTGGTTTCCACTGCAGGTCGTCCGTCAATAACTCTGGATTCAGATGGAGAGTTTCCATCCATTATAGTTACGTTGGATAATAAAATTAATGCCAGCAATAAAGTTGCAAGAGTCCAGGTGCTTTTGTCTAAAAAGTCAGTTGTCTTCTTTACTCCTCCTAATTGTTGACCACCGCCACCTCCAAATGAGGAAGAAAGTCCGCCGCCTTTAGGGTTTTGAACCATGATTACTATTACCAGTAAAAATGCTACAATAATTATTAATGCTAAAAAGATAGTGAATGTGCTCATTCTTGTACTGTGTTATTTTCTTGTAATTTCTTAATTGCCCGAATTTGGTCTGCAAAGAAACCACTTTTTTCGGGATTTTTCAAACTTAAAATTTTATAAGCCTGCATCGCCTTTTTATAGTTTTTTTGTTCCAGGTATACACGGGCCAGTGTCTCTGTCATCAAAGCCTCTGGAGGCACGCCTCTGTCTGCCGCCATGTTGTTGGAAGTAGAAGGAGTGTTGGGTTTTATCTTAGGGCTTTTAGATATAAAATGGTCAATTAATTCAAATTGTCGGGATTTGGAATCTGAATTACTATGGGTGTTTTCCTGTTCTCTTTCAATTGGTTTAGCCCTCGTTAGCGAAAGCCATTCGGAAAAGGAATGTGTTTCGGAAGAATCAAAATCCAGCGGACTACCAACTTGAGGGATTTCTTCTGAACTGCTTTTTTCCGGAATTTCTTCTTCTGCAGGATTGATTGCCGGTTTTTCAAACAATTCGGGATCCATGACCCTATCAGATTCATTCTTCTTCATTTTGATCGCATCATCGATCAAAATACTCCTGGATCCAAAAACTTCCTGGGGTTCAAAAACAGTAATATTTCTTAAATTCTCCTCCTGTTTTTTAATTTGAAGGGCCACCTTATCCTGTATGAAATCCCTGGATGTAATAAATTCAAAAAGAACACTTCTGTCCAGGGTATAGGCAGCAGTTTTTTTTAAGGCTGAATTGTAATTAAGGCTGTTTTGTGTGTACAGACCTTTTAAGTGAATTGCGCGTACCGCTTGGAAATAAGGGTATTTTTGAAGCACACTTTCCAGCCTTGCAGTATCTTCACTGGATATGGAAGCCGAATTTTCAAATAAATATGTCAGTTCCTTTGCAGTCATTACCAGTTTGTAAGAGAAGCATTAAATATATCCTGAGTGATCCTGCTGTAAATTTCATCCAGCGCTGTTTCGAGTACGGGACCTGTTAATTGCGAATTTGCGGGATAATCATAATAAAATGAAAAACGTCTTTCAAAGTCTCTTGTAGGATCCAGAGAGTTATAAAACCTCACATTTACCGAAATTGTGATCCTGTTTTGGGCAGCAGTATTTTGTGCTGTTGCCGACATAGGAGCAATGTAATAATCTACAATTTCTCCTTCATAGATCAAATCCCCACCCGAATTTGTAAGGCTTAAATTTGTTTGATTTTGAATAAGATCCTGAAGTTCCAGGGTAAAAGTTCGCTCAATTCCAGGTTCTACAAGATTTGCCGCATTTTGAAAATAATTAACCTGAAAAGTAGTAGCTCCGCCGGTATCTGCTCCTGTAAAGGAATAGATGCCACAGGAGGTCATCACTAAAAGGCTTATTGAGAAAATTATGATCTTGATTTTTTTCATCCAATGACACCGTATTTCTTCCCGGTGTGAGATTTATTATAGATTATATTGTTTGATTTTTCTGTATAACGTCCGTTCGCTAATACCAAGTTCTTCCGCAGCGGTTTTTCGTTTTCCGCTATGTCGTTCCAGGGATTTTTTTATAAGCTCCAGTTCTTTATCCTGAAGGGAAAGCGTTTCTTCCTCTTCGATTTCTTCAGCAAAATAATACTTGTCTTTTTTATTTTCCTGCTGATTTTGTGCAATTTGAAGTACCTCCATTTCCTCGTCCTCCATTTCTTCAGATTCTATGTCCTCTTCATCCCCATAGATCTTCTGGATAAGTCCTTCCTGTTCTTCCTGAACCTTTTTGTGGTTGCCGCTTTCCATCAATTCCATGGTAAGCTTTTTTAAATCATTCAGGTCATTTTTCATGTCGAAAAGTACCTTATAAAGGATCTCCCGTTCATTGCTGAAATCGGCGCCCTTTTTCTTGTCGGCAATAACTGCGGGCAAATTACTTCCAATATCCGGCAGATATGATTTCAGATCTTTTGCGTTAATGCTACGTTTTTGTTCTAAAACAGAAATTTGTTCAGCGATGTTTCGCAATTGTCGGATGTTTCCTCCCCATTTATAATTCAACAGTACCTCTACTGCATCATCTTCAAGCCGAACGGTGGGCATTTTATATTTCAGGGCAAAATCAGCAGCAAACTTTCGGAATAATAAGTGAATATCTTCGGTTCTATCCCGTAATGGCGGTAAATTGATTTCTATGGTGCTCAACCTGTAATACAGGTCTTCCCGGAATCGTTCCTTTTTAATGGCTTCAAACATATTCAAATTTGTAGCTGCCACGATCCGAACATCGGTTTGTTGAACTTTTGAGGAACCAACCTTGATAAATTCCCCGTTTTCAAGTACCCTTAGAAGTCTTACCTGAGTTGTTAGCGGAAGTTCACCAACTTCATCCAGAAAAATTGTTCCTCCATCGGCAACTTCAAAATAGCCATTTCTGGCTTGGTTGGCGCCTGTAAATGATCCTTTTTCATGACCAAATAATTCACTGTCTATGGTTCCTTCTGGAATAGCACCGCAGTTTACAGCGATGTATTTTCCGTGCTTTCTGTGAGACAGGGCGTGAATAATCTTTGGAATGCTTTCCTTACCTACTCCGCTTTCCCCGGTAACCAAAACCGAAATGTCTGTGGGAGCTACCTGCATAGCTTTCTCCACTGCCCGATTGAGTTTAGGGTCATTTCCTATAATCTCAAAACGCTGTTTTATTGCTTGTATAGATTCCATAAAATGGTTCGCTAATCCCAAACGGGAGAATTAATAGCCCCCAGCTCCCGAAAGGGGGAGTTTGAGGCGTTAATATTTTTATTTGTTGTAAAAATTTTCATGCTATTTCTAAATTAAAAATTTTGTCACACTTTCTTGATTATAAAGAAAACTTTGTTTTCAAAATCTTTTTTTTTATTTTTCACATCAGCTTGATCCTTCCCTCTCTGGGTCGGGGTATTTTTAGGGAGCCATTTCAACAGCTTTTCCCTTTAAGGTTGCACTGGTACAATCCAGTATTTCCACCATCACGAAATCTCCTATCTTGTAATGTTCCTTCGGAAAAACGGCCACGGTATTTTGCTGTGTCCTGCCACTCCATTCAAGTTCCGATTTTTTTGACTCTTTTTCAATGAGAACTTCCACTGTTTTACCCAAAAATTCCTGTGTTCTGTATAAACTGTGCTTTCTTTGTAGGGCTACAATTTCTGCCAAACGACGTTTTTTCACTTCTTCTGGGACATCATCTTCCAGTTTTCTGGAGGCCATTGTGCCAGGTCTGTCGGAATAGGTGTACATATATTCAAAATCATATTTCACATACTCCAATAAAGATAAAGTGTCATGGTAATCCTCTTCGGTTTCTGTTGGGAATCCTATTATCAGATCTGAGGAAATGGAACAATCCGGAAGGATCTTCCGGATATTATCTATTAGTGTGAAATATTCTTCCCGTGTATGTAAGCGATTCATCTCTTTTAAAATCCGGTTGCTTCCGCTTTGAACCGGTAAATGAATGTGGTTGCAAATGTTTTTATAACGGGACATTAACTCGATCACATCCAGGGTCATATCCTGAGGATTTGATGTAGAAAAGCGTATTCTCATATGAGGTTGAGCTTCAGCAACCATCTTTAAAAGATCGGTAAAACCAGTTGCAGTAGCTTTTTGGATTTCAGAAGCGGCATTAAAATCTTTCTTGAGTCCGCCTCCATACCATAAGTAACTGTCAACATTTTGGCCTAGCAGGGTGATTTCCTTGTAACCTTTTTCAGCAAGGTCCTTTACTTCGTTCAGAATACTTTGAGGATCCCGGCTACGCTCGCGACCCCGAGTGAAAGGTACTACGCAAAAAGTACACATATTATCACAGCCTCTTGTAATGGAAACAAACGCAGAAACACCGTTGCTTTGTAACCGCACCGGGGAAATGTCACCATAGGTTTCCTCTTTCGAGAGGATCACATTTACCGCATTACGACCGGCTTCAACCTCTTTTATTAAATTGGGTAAATCTTTATAGGCATCGGGCCCAACCACAAGATCCACGATTTTTTCCTCTTCTAAAAATTTGCTTTTCAGGCGTTCGGCCATACATCCTAAAACGCCCACTTTCATTTTTGGATTTATTTTCTTGACGGCATTATATTTTTCCAAACGTTTCCGCACGGTTTGTTCTGCTTTATCCCTAATGGAACAGGTATTTACCAAAACAAGGTCTGCCTCTTCTAAATTTTGGGTGGTGTTAAATCCTTCTTTCTGAAGGATGGAAGCCACCACCTCGCTATCGCTAAAGTTCATCTGGCATCCGTAACTTTCAATAAAAAGTTTTCGGTTGTTTTCGGTTTTAGGCTCCAGTATCAGGGAATTTCCCTGTAATTCTTCATCTATGATCTTCTCCATAATTCCTTCCCAATCTTTGGTTTGTTGAGCTTGCAAAGATAGCTTTAAGTTAAGTTGTGACAAAGTGACAGCATATAAATTTAACCGGTAATTTTAAGAAAGTAACGCTGATTTTTTAGTAAAAGAACAGCATATTTAAAAATTGCCCTACTTTTGCACCTAGAAAATAAAGATTTATGGCAAAGAATTTAGTGATTGTGGAATCTCCAGCCAAGGCAAAAACCATTGAGAAATTTTTAGGTAAGGATTATACCGTTGCCTCCAGTTTTGGTCATATAGCCGATTTACCAACCAAGGAATTGGGTGTAGATACGGAGGGAGATTTTAAACCTAAATATATCGTTAATAAAGATAAGAAGGATGTAGTTGCTAAACTTAGGAAATTGGCCAAGACCGCTGAAATTGTTTGGCTGGCGAGTGATGAAGACCGGGAGGGGGAAGCCATCGCATGGCACCTGGCAGAAGAGTTGAAACTGGATAAAGATAAAACAAGGCGGATCGTATTTCATGAGATTACCAAAACTGCTATTTTAAAAGCGATTGATAATCCACGAAGTATAGATTATAACCTGGTAAATGCACAACAGGCAAGAAGAGTGCTGGACAGGCTGGTAGGATATGAACTTTCTCCTATCTTATGGAGAAAGGTAAAAGGCGGACTTTCAGCGGGAAGAGTGCAATCTGTTTCGGTTAGGTTGATTGTTGAACGCGAGCGAGAGATCCAGGATTTTAAAGCAGAAGCCTCTTTCAGGATCGATGCTGAGTTTACTACGGAAGAAGGAAAAACCTTTAAGGCGAAGCTTCCGAAGAATTTTGAAACTAAAAAAGAGGCAGAAGATTTTCTGAAGAAAAATCTTGGCGCCAATTTTAAAGTAGCCGATCTTTCTACCAAACCTGCAAAAAAATCACCGGCAGCACCATTTACAACTTCTACGTTGCAACAGGAGGCTGCCAGGAAATTATATTTTTCAGTAAGCAAGACCATGACAATGGCGCAACGTTTATACGAGGCCGGTCATATTACTTATATGAGAACCGATAGTGTGAATCTTTCTGAGGACGCAAGGAAAGGTGCTAAGCATGAGATCATAAAATCCTACGGAGAGAAATATTCAAAAACCAGGCAATTTAAAGGGAAATCCAAAGGAGCTCAGGAAGCACACGAGGCAATTCGCCCTACCAACTTTGAGAATCATACCGTAAAAGCCGATCGCGATGAGGAACGCCTGTACGAATTGATTTGGAAACGTACCGTTGCATCTCAAATGAGTGAGGCAGAGTTGGAGCGAACCAATGTAAAGATTAGTGCCGATAAACATAATAGCCAGTTTACAGCAAACGGAGAGGTCTTGATTTTTGATGGATTTTTAAAAGTTTATTTGGAAGGAAGCGATGAAGAAGATGAGGAACAGGAAGGAATGTTGCCTGCGTTAAAGCTAAATGAAAAGCTGGAAAACAATTATATAACTGCTACCGAAAGATTTACAAGGCCGCCGTATCGATATACGGAAGCTTCTTTGGTGAAAAAACTGGAAGAACTTGGAATTGGTCGTCCTTCCACCTATGCGCCAACTATTTCAACCATTCAAAACAGAAATTATATCGAAAAAGGTTCTGTAGAAGGGATGGAACGAAATTATGCGCAATTAGTTCTTAAGAATGATAAATTAAATGAAAAACAGCTTTTAGAAACTGTAGGCAGTGACAAAGGTAAATTGGTTCCTACAGCGGTTGGAACTGTTGTTAATGATTTTTTGGTAAATCATTTCTCAAACATTCTGGATTATAATTTCACTGCCAAGGTGGAGCAGAGTTTTGATGATATTGCTGAAGGAAATGAAGAATGGACGAAAATGATGCGGGATTTCTATTCTGAATTTCATCCGCAGGTTTTGGATGTTGCCGAAAATGCAGAAAGAGAAGTAGGAGAACGCATTCTTGGTGAAGATCCCGAAACCGGAAAACCAGTGAGTGTGCGGTTAGGTAAATTTGGGCCTATGGTACAAATTGGTTCTGTAGAGGATGAAGAAAAACCTCGTTTTGCAGGTTTGATGCCAGATCAATCTTTAGGTTCGATCACCTATGAGGAAGCTATGGACTTGTTCAAACTTCCAAAGGAAATTGGGGAATATGAAGGAGAAACAGTTGAGGTGAATAATGGTCGTTTTGGCCCTTATGTGCGCTATGGAAAAACCTTTGTTTCTCTTGATAAAGGAGAGGACCCAATGAATGTGGATATGGAAAGGGCTTTGGAATTGATTAAAGCCAAGGAAAAGGCAGATGCTCCTATCTATGTTTACGAAGGAAAACCTGTTCAAAAGGGGGTAGGTAGATTCGGTCCTTTTTTAAAGTGGAACGATATCTTTATCAACGTTAATAAAAAGTATGATTTTGATAATTTAAGCGATTCTGAGATCGAGGAGTTGATCGAAAACAAGAAGCAAAAAGAAATTGAAAAGGTTATCCATAATTGGGAAGAAGAAGGAATCCGGGTTGAAAAAGCACGCTGGGGCCGTTCCAATATTCTAAAGGGGAAAACCAAAATTGAATTGCCAAAAACAGTGGATGCCTCAAAATTAACTTTAGAGGAAGTTAAAAAGATCCTGGAAGAAAAAACCAAGAAGCCTGCTAAAAAGAAGCCGGCTGTGAAGAAGAAAGCTCCGGCAAAAAAATCAGGAACTGCTAAAAAAACCACTACAAAAAAGAAATAATTAATGGATTTTGAATTTTTAAATCCCCTGGAAGAGGGATTTCTGGAAGAAATTAATTCTTTTGAATCCAACACCCTAAAAGGGCAAATAAAAATGCATTCTGAGAAATCCGGGATTCCGGAATTGGAGGGCATTAGAATTGCTGTTTTTGGAGTAAAGGAAAATCGACTGGCTCTTAATAATGAAAATCAATTCCTTAATTTCAATGGGATTCGAAGATCATTTTATAGTTTATTTCCGGGAAACTGGTATTTAAATATTGCGGATCTTGGAGATATAGAAAAGGGAGAAACCGTAGAGGATACCTATTTTGCTGTTCAAACTCTGGTTAAAGAGCTTGTTAAGCAAAAGATTATTCCAGTAATTTTAGGCGGAAGTCAGGATTTGATTTATGCCCAATACCGTGCCTATGATACGATTTCCCAAATGGTGAATCTTGTAAATATAGACAACCGTTTTGATTTAGGCGATGCAGAAAAACCTATAAGCAACAGGTCTTATATTGGAAAGATTGTTGTGAACAAGCCCTACAATTTGTTCAATTATTCAAATGTGGGATATCAAACCTATTTTAATTCACAGGATGAAATAGAATTGATGGAGCGCTTGTTTTTTGATGCTTACAGGTTGGGTGAAGTATCCAAAAACATAACCACGATTGAACCTGTTATGCGGGATGCCAATTTGGTTGGAATAGATTTGGGAGCAGTGAATTCTTCGGTTATTGGAAGGAATCATCAAAATTCCCCAAATGGATTTGACGGAAAGGAAATTTGTGCACTTTCCCGTTATGCCGGAATTAGCGATAAAGTAAGTTCTTTTGGAATTTATGAATATTCTTCAGATTTTTCTGAAACCGGAAATATGCTTATCGCTCAAATGCTTTGGTATTTTATTGAAGGTGTAAATTACAGAACTGATGAAAACACCCTTTTGGCAAAAAAGGATTTTATAAAATATCAGGTGCCTATTGACGATGAGGTGCTTGTGTTTTTTAAAAGCCCGGTAAGCGGAAGATGGTGGATAGAAATACCATTTATTTCGAATTCCAATACTAAACTAAAAAGGCATACGTTATTACCTTGCAGTCAGGAAGATTATTTGGAAGCCTGCAATCAGGTAATTCCTGAAAGATGGTACAAAACAAAGAGAAAGAACGAATTATAAAAAAATGGCTTATTAAGATTTAGTGTATTTTTATCCTGCCTATTGTTTTTTATAAAATAATTGGATAGGTTTACCACTTAAATAAAATTTGCCGTAACCCTGAAAGATATTATGAAGAAAATCATTTCGCTTATTGCCATTCTTGCGATTCTTGCTGGTTGTAGCCGCGGAGATCGTGGTCAGCTGGTTGGTGCACAAGGAAAAAAGTGGAATCCGGAAAAACCTTACGGTATGACATTGGTGCCAGGTGGTGCCTATATTATGGGTAAGGCTGATGACGACCTGGCGGACATGAAAAATGCTCCTCCCAAAACAGTAACCGTACGTTCTTTTTATATGGATGAAACGGAAATAACCAATGCCGAATACCGTCAATTTACCAACTGGGTTAGGGATTCTATCGTTAGAATGAGATTGGCTATTGAAGCTGATTTTGAAGGAAGTGTTGCTGGAGATGACGGAATTGGAGAATATGCCTTTTTGGACAGCGACCCTGAGAACATGACGGTTTATGAAAAGTATATGTATGACAACTATACCTCATTTTCTGAAGATTACCAGGGAAGAAAACTTAACAAGGATATTGATATTATATGGGATACCCGCGATTATCCGGATGAAGCATATACAAGGGTTATGGACACCATGTACATTCCATTGGAAGAATCATACAATGGGCAACGTACCATTGATGTTAAGAAATTAAAATTCAAGTACCGATGGATGGATATCCAGGCGGCAGCAAGATCTAAAGCTCAAAAACGATCAGATTTTATAAAAACTGAAGAAGTTTTGGTTTACCCGGATACCGCAGTTTGGATCAAGGATTTCAATTATTCCTATAACGAACCTATGCATAATGATTATTACTGGCATACAGCTTTTGATGATTATCCGGTGGTTGGGGTGACCTGGGAACAGGCTAAGGCTTTTACTCAATGGAGAACCTTATATCATAATGCCTTCAGAAAGAAAAAAGGAGATCATGACGTTCCCACCTATAGATTGCCTACAGAAGCAGAATGGGAATATGCTGCACGTGGAGGGTTGCAATCTGCTACGTATCCTTGGGGTGGTCCTTATGCAAAAAATGATAGGGGCTGTTTTATGGCCAACTTTAAACCTTTAAGAGGGGATTATGCAGCAGATCAGGCTTTATACACTGTTGAAGCAAAATCCTATGAGCCTAATGATTACAACCTGTATAATATGGCAGGAAATGTATCGGAATGGGTGAATTCTTCCTACGATCCATCTTCATATGAATATATGTCTTCTATGAATCCTAATGTGAATAATGAAGATGACTTACGAAAAGTTGTTCGTGGAGGTTCCTGGAAAGATGTTGCGTACTTCCTGCAAGTGAGCACCCGGGATTACGAATTTGCGGATACAGCGAGAAGTTATATAGGTTTCAGAACTGTTCAGGATTATCTTGGAACAGATATAACCTTGAACCAACCTCCAAAAAATTAGAACCAAATACTTTTAACCTATTTTATACAACAACCAAAAAATCAACTAATATCTTTTTACTATGGCTAATGCAAAGAATAAAATGAAAATAATGAATATGGTGTATGGTTTAGGTGCATCCGTTGTAATTCTGGGAGCACTTTTTAAAATTATGCACTGGCCTTTTGGTAACGAAATGCTTATAATTGGGCTTGTTACTGAAGCAATCGTTTTTGCCGTTTCAGCTTTTGAACCTGTGGATGATAGCTTGGATTGGTCTCTTGTTTATCCTGAATTGGCAGGAGGAGTTGCCGCTGAAAGACAATCATTGATAGAAGAAAACAAAGAAACCGATGTATCTCTTTCCAAAAAACTGGACGATATGCTTAGAGAGGCTAAAATTGATGCCAACCTAATGAATAGCCTTGGTGACAGTATCCGTAATTTTGAGGGAGCTGCTAAATCCATATCTCCTACCGTAGATGCGATGGCCTCTCAAAGAAAATACAGCGAGGAGCTTACAATGGCTGCTGCTCAAATGGAAACCCTGAATAATCTATATAAAGTTCAGGTAGAATCTTCAGCAAGACAATCGGAGATCAATCAGGAAGTTGCAGAAAATGCCTCAAAACTGAAAGATCAAATGGGATCGCTGGCAAACAACCTTTCATCTTTGAATGGAGTATATGGAAATATGTTAACCGCTATGAATGGAAGAGCATAAGTAATTAGTTGTAAAGACTAGCAATATTAATACTACACTAAACTAATTATACATGGCGTCTGGAAAACAATCACCAAGACAGAAGATGATAAACCTGATGTATTTGGTTTTCATTGCAATGTTGGCTTTAAATATGTCCAAAGAGGTGCTTACCGCTTTTGGGTTAATGAATGAAAAATTGGCAGAATCTAACGAAACTACCACTCAACGAAACATGGCGTTTATGGCGGGTCTCGAAGAGAAGGTAAGTGAGCAGCCAGCAAAGTATGCTCCTCTAAAAGAAAAAGCCGATAAAATTGATGAGCTTTCAAATAATTTGAATAGTTATATTGAAGATATAAAAGAAGAATTGACCAAGGAAAGGGTTGAAGAAATCGATAGAACAGATTATGAAACAATGGATCGTTCAGATCAGTTGGATGAGATGTTCTTTACAGGAGGTAGAAATACGGTTAAGGGCGAGGAGTTTGTTCAACAAATTGAAGCATATCGTGAAGGGGTAGCTTCTTTAATTGAAAATGAGTTTCCGGCGATTGCTTCAAATGTCAAAAGCGAATTTGCTACAGAGCCTGTTGAAGATAGAAATGGGATTACCAAGCCATGGTTGGAATATCATTATCAGGGATATCCATTGATTGCTTCCCTTACAAAATTAACTCAGTTACAAGCAGATGTTAAAACAACCGAAAGTGAAATTCTTTCGGCAATGCTTTCAGGGCAATTGCAAAGTGAAGTTTCGCTAACCAATTATGAGGCGATTGTTGTTCCAAGTAAAACAGCTTTCTTTTCCGGTGAAAACTTTACCGGTAAAATTGTTTTAGGACGTGTTGATAAGACACTGAAGTTTGACAATGTTATTGTTAATGGAAATAAAGTTGAAAGCAATGAAGCCGGACAGGTATCTCTAAATTTTCCTGCCGGGAATGTTGGAGAGCAAGCCATAAAAGGTGAAATTCAGTTTAAGGAAGGTGACTCTGTGGTGAGTATCCCAATTAGCAGTTCTTATGCGGTTATACCCAAGCCTAATTCCGCGGTGATTTCTGCAGATAAAATGAACGTTGTCTACAGAGGTGTTAAAAATCCAATGACCATTTCCATTCCTGGAGTTGGGAGTGTTACCGCCAATGCCCCGGGATTATCTCCCGCAGGTGGAGCTGGAAACTATGTTATGGATGTAACTACACTTCAAGCACGTGAGGTAACTATTAATGTAAGTGGGAAATTACCTGGAGGAGAAACTGTTTCTGATAGTAAATCTTTTAGGGTGAAGGATATTCCAAGTCCGGTAGGAACTATAAGGGGAGAAGACGGATCGGTTAAAATGCCGCGTGCTAACCTTGAAATTGCAACCGTTGGAGCAGCGCTTCAGGATTTTGATTTTGATATTGGTCTTCGTATTACCGGCTTTAGTTTCAAAGTTTCGGGACAGCCAACCATAAATGTACGGGGGAATCAATTGGATGGGCCTGCAAAAGCTGCATTAAGACGTGCAACAAGAGGAGAAACAGTGCAAATTTTTGATATAGAAGCACAATTGGCTTCAAATACGGGATATAAACTTAAAAAGGTATCGCCTGTATTTGTAGAGTTAACAAATTAAAAAATTCAGTATAATGAAGTGGAATCAATTTTTGATAGGAGTGTTTGGATTGTTTTTTTGTCTTTCATCATATGGGCAAACAAACATGCTGAACGCAAAATCACCAGATGACATCGGAAAATTATCTGATGCGGAACTGGTTGTAAAGAAGGAAAGCAAACCATTGGAATATGGGTATGTTGATGAGAGGGATATCCTATGGTCTAAAAATACCTGGGAGATTATCGATTTGGACGAAAGAGTGAATTTTCCGCTTTATTATCCTATCGACACCAACAATATAGGGGCCAACAGAAGATCGCTTTATGATGTTTTGATGACAGGAATAAAAAGTGGGAAAATAAAGAATATTTACGCAGATGCTTATTTCAATGAAAAGAGGACACTGGAAGGTATTAGAGCTGCTATTTCCAAAATTGATACAACAGATCTTGGTGTTGAGCAATACAACGCGGGAGAGCAAATAGATCAGCAATATATTAACAGAAGGGATATTACCTCTGCTGATATAGCTCAATATCACATTCGTGGTATGTGGTACTTTGATAAGCGCCAGGCGGAAATGAAATATAGATTATTGGGGATAGCTCCGGTTGCTCCCGATGTGAATTTTCTGGATGATGAAGAGCCGGATCTTGTTGAGCTTTTTTGGGTATGGTTTCCGGATGCCCGGGAAATATTATTTGAAAATGAGGCTTTTAATGGTGGGAATACATCCCAATCGATTACCTATGATCATTTATTGAATGCACGAAGGTTTAATGCTGTTATTTATAAAGAAGATAACGTGCAGGGAGATAGGGGAGTTAATGATTATATTACAGAAAATGCATTTATGCAACTTCTGGAATCTCAGAGGATAAAGGAGCAAATCAGAAATTTTGAACAGGACATGTGGAATTACTAATTCTTTTTCCGGTTGCCGGAACCTGTATTATTGGTTAATGATATATTAAAAAAAAAAGATAACTTTTAAACGCTCCGTTAAAACGGAGCGTTTTTTAATTGAAACCTATGTTGGATTACATCGTTGTTGGAGCTGGATTAAGTGGGATTGCGGTTGCGGAAAAGTTGCTTGATGCCGGTAAAAATATCCGGGTATTTGAAAATAATTCCCAGTCTTCGTCCACTGTTGCAGGAGGAATTTATAACCCTGTTATTTTAAAAAGATTTACCCTTGCATGGGAAGCAGATGAACAATTAAAAACGGCCATTCCGTTTTATAAGTCCCTGGAAGAAAAACTAAAAATTTCTGTAATCCGGGAAATGCCCATCTATAGAAAATTTCATTCGGTGGAAGAACAGAACAATTGGTTTGAGGCCATGGATAAACCTTCGGTAGCTGCATTTCTTTCCCCAAACCTCCTTCCAGAATTAAATCCAAACATTCCTTCTGATTTTTCCTTCGGAATGGTAAAAGATACAGGTGTTATAAATACAGAATTACTTCTGGATTCCTACAGGAAGTATTTAAAGGATTTGGATGTTTTCATTTCTGAAGATTTTCATTACGATATGCTTCAGCTTAAAAATGATCAATTTAACTATAAGGGATTTCAGGCTAAACGAATTATTTTTTGTGATGGTTTTGGTATGACCAGAAATCCATTTTTTAATACTCTTCCGCTGAATGGCAATAAAGGGGAATATTTAATTATCAAATCTGAAGCTCTTAAGTTGGAGGTTGCGGTGAAATCATCGGTTTTTATACTTCCGTTAGGAAACGATCTTTATAAGGTTGGTGCAACCTATAGCAATAAGGATAAGACTCCGGAGCCGACCGCGGAAGCAAAGGAATATTTGCTTGAAAAACTGCGCGCATTAATCACCTGTGATTTTGAGGTGGTTGGGCAGGTTGCAGGAATTCGTCCCGCAACTGCCGATAGAAAACCGCTTGTTGGAGAGCATCCTATTTATAAAGGGATGTTTTGCTGTAATGGTTTTGGTAGCCGTGGTGTTTTAATAGGTCCCACAGTGGCAAGGAAATTGATAGACTCTATTGAAAATGAGATATCTATACCTTTAAATATCGATATTAGGAGGTTTATTAAAAAATATTAATCCGGTTTTTTATAATGAAGAAACATATTAATCCAGATATTTCTTGAAAGCCTTACAATAATAGGCATAAAGACCACCAGTGTGCCAATTATAGCAATGAAGGTAGTCATAAGTCCCCCTCCAAAGAAAAAATAAGTAATAATAAAAGCTGCCACAGCAAATGCGATTCCAAGAGCATAACTCACATACATTGCTCCAAAGAAAAAGGAAGGTTCTATTTTATACTTGGTTCCACAGTTGGAACAGCGCTCATGCATTTGGAAAATTTTGGTTATTTTATAAGGATTTGATTCCTTATACATACTTTCCTCCTGGCAAACCGGGCAAGTACCGGTAAAAATGCTGTATAACTTAGTACCCTTTAAGAAACTCATTTCTATTTTTTTAGCATCACAAAAATAGGCATCTTTGCAAAAATATTAGAACAAAACAATGCTTAACATTCATAATTTATCTATTTCCTTCGGCGGAGAGACTTTGTTTGACGAAATCACCTTTAGATTAGGGGCGGGAGACCGCGTAGGTCTTATTGGTAAGAACGGTGCCGGAAAATCTACTATGCTTAAAATCCTTTCAGGAGAACAGGAAGCAAACACTGGCCAGATAGCCAAAGATAAGGAACTTAAAATAGGGTTTTTAAAACAGGATATAGATTTCATACAAGGGAGAACTGTTGAGGAAGAGGCGCAACAGGCTTTTGAAGAGATAAAAGCCATTGAGAAAAAAATGGAATTTATCAATGAGCAACTCACTACCAGAACCGACTACGAAAGTGACGCTTATATGGATCTTATCCATGATCTCAGCGAAATTACGCATCATTATGAAATTATTGGTGGATATAATTATCAGGGAGAAACTGAAAAGGTTTTAACAGGACTTGGTTTTGAAAGAAATACCTTCGATAAGCTTACGGAAACTTTTTCCGGAGGTTGGAGAATGCGTATTGAACTCGCGAAACTTCTTTTACAGAGCAATGATATCCTATTGCTGGATGAGCCAACCAACCACCTGGATATTGAATCTATTATCTGGCTGGAATCATTTCTTTCCAATTATCCGGGATGCGTGATCATTGTTTCTCACGATAAAATGTTTCTTGATAATGTTACCAACAGAACCATCGAGATCTCTTTAGGTCAGATTTATGATTATAAAAAATCTTACTCAAAATACCTTGTGCTTCGGGAAGAATTAAGAACGCAACAGCTTGCTTCTCAAAAGAATCAGGAAAAACAAATTGAGCAAACTGAAAAACTGATCGAAAAATTCAGGGCCAAAGCTTCCAAAGCTTCGATGGCACAGTCATTAATCAAAAAGCTTGATAAAATAGACCGGATCGAAGTAGATGAGGATGATAATGCGGTGATGAATGTAAGGTTCCCGATTTCTATTCAGCCTGGAAAAATTATTGTTGAAGGGGAAAATATAGGAAAAACCTACGGAGAACTCAATGTTCTTGAAAAGATTGATCTTTTGATAGAGCGGGGGAGCAAGATCGCATTTGTAGGTCAAAACGGGCAGGGTAAATCTACACTGGCTAAGATCATGGTTGATGAAATTTCCCATACAGGAAAGCTAAAGCTCGGGCATAACGTTCAAATTGGGTATTTCGCACAAAACCAGGCAGAATATCTCGATGGTGAAAAAACTGTATTGGATATTATGGTAGATGCTGCTACAGAAAAAACCCGCAGCAAAGTAAGGGATATGTTGGGTTCATTTTTGTTTAGAGGTGACGAGGTGAGTAAAAAGGTAAAAGTGCTTTCAGGTGGCGAAAGAAACCGTTTGGCGCTTTGTAAGCTTCTGCTTCAGCCGTTTAATGTCCTTATTATGGATGAGCCTACCAACCATTTGGACATAAAATCTAAAAATGTATTAAAGGAAGCACTTAAAACTTTTGAAGGTACTTTGATCCTGGTTTCCCACGACAGGGATTTTCTTCAGAATCTTACCTCGACCGTTTATGAGTTTAAAAACAAAAAAATAAGGGAATATCTTGGAGATATAGATTACTATCTGGATCAGCGAAATGTGGAAAACATGAGGGCTATCGAGAAAAGAGATAAAGTAGCGAAAGAAGACTCTAAAAATTTCGACAATAAGCAGGCATATAACGATCAGAAGAAATCTAAATCTTTGAACAATAAACTAAGCAATACAGAGGCTAAGATTTGGAAGCTGGAAAAGGAATTGAAAGAGAAAGATCTTGAGATGTCTCAAAATTATAACAAAGCCATTGCGAAACCTCATTTTTTGGAAGATTATAAAAAGAAGAAAAGGGAGTTGGAACAGCTCATGAAATCCTGGGAAGTTTTGCAGGAAGAATTGGAAACAATGAGTTAAATTGCTATTTGTTTATTTTTCTCTTTTATGGGTTAAACGTTTTCTGTTTTTGTAAGTCTAAGGTATAATTAAAAACAATTCATGCGTAAAATAATTCTCTCCATACTTGGAGTTTTACTTGTAATAGCCGCTGTTTTTGGAGCCAAGGCAATAATAGACAGCAATACTGTAGAACGGCCACCTGTAAAGAAAATAGTCAGTACTGTTTTTGTAGATACAGTTCAAAATCGAACAGTTCCTATAATTATCCCGGCAAATGGAGCCGTTACGGCCCTTAATAAAACCGAACTTTTTTCAGAAGTAGAAGGCATTTTTAGAAATAGCAGTAAACCATTCAGGGCAGGTCAAAACTACAGACGCGGCCAGATTCTTCTGAATATGGATGATTCAGAATTCGCAGCCAATGTGCGTTCCGCCAGAAGTGATCTTTATAATAGCATTACGGCCATTATGCCGGATCTAAGACTTGATTATCCTGAATTATACCCAAAATGGGAAAAATATCTGAATAATTTTGATGTTAATCGGAATCTGGCACCTTTACCGGAAACCGAATCCAATCAGGAAAAATATTTTATCGCTGGTCGGGGGATTGTTTCAGCTTTCTACAATATAAAAAACCTGGAGGCCCGGCTAAATAAGTTTTCGATCATTGCTCCTTATAACGGAGTTTTAACTGAAGCTTTGGTTACGGAAGGTTCTTTGATACGTCCTGGACAAAAACTGGGAGAATTTATAGATCCGTCAGAATTTGAGCTGGAGGTTGCGATCCGAAAATCCTTTAGTGATCTGCTTGAAATAGGTGAAAATGTAACTTTGTCCAACCTTGAAAACACGCAAACATTCGAAGGAACCGTGAGTCGTGTAAACAGTCGTATAGATCAGGCTTCACAAACTATTCAGGTTTTTATAAACATTAAAGACCCGGAAGTAAAGGAGGGAATGTATCTGGAGGCCAAACTTGAAGCACGAAGTGTAGAAGATGCAATTGAAATCCCACGGGAGTTGCTGGTAGATCAATCTAAAGTTTACGTAGTAAAAGACGGTTTGCTTAATCTTGTTCCGGTTACTCCGGTTTATTTCGCTTCAGAAAAAGTGGTTATTCAGGGGCTTGAAGATGGTGCCAAATTGATTTCATCTCCAGTTCCGGGAGCTTTTCCGGGAATGGTGGTGGAGATAAGCGATACTCCAAATCCAGTTAAATCCCGGGAAAATTGAGAAAAATAATAAGTTATTTCATAAAGTATGAAGTTGCGGTAAATGTCGTGGTTTTTGCTTTTATTATTTTTGGGATCGTAGGGATATTCAATATGAAGTCTTCCTTTTTCCCCTTACAGGATTCCCGAATCATAACTATAAATGTTGCCTATCCTGGATCTTCTCCGGAAGAAATCGAAGAGGGTATAATCCTTAAAATAGAAGACAATCTAAAAGGATTAATAGGAATAGACAGAGTAACTTCTGTGGCACGTGAAAGCGGGGGCTCAATAACCGTTGAAATTGAGCAGGGAGAAAACATTGATGTTATTCTTTCTGAAGTGAAAAATGCGGTAGACCGGGTTCCTAATTTCCCTTCAGGGATGGAACCTCTTGTGGTTGCTAAACAGGAGAATGTGCGCCCTACAATTAGCTTTGCTGTAAGCGGTGAAAATATACCACTTACTACGCTAAAACGAATAAGCCAGCAAATTGAGAACGATATGCGGGCCATAGATGGGGTTTCTCAAATTGAAATTTCTGGCTATCCGGAAGAGGAAATCGAGATAGCGGTAAGACAAGATGATCTTCTTGCCTATGACCTCACTTTTGAAGAAGTAGCCGCTACGGTGGCAAATGCAAATATCCTCACCACAGGAGGAACTATAAAAACCTATGCGGAAGATTATCTCATTAGGGCCAATAATCGTGCATATTTTGGCGATGCCTTAAACGATCTTGTTGTACGGGCAAATCCTTCGGGACAAACAATTAGATTAAGGGATATTGCGGTGGTAAGAGACCGATTTTCTGAAACTCCAAATGCCTTATTTTTTAACGGGAATATGGCGGTAAATGTTCAAATAAGCAATACCAATAATGAAGATCTGCTTTCTACTGCAGATAAGGTAAATGAATATATTGCCTTTTTCAATGAAAAGAATACCAATATCCGCCTGGATGTGGTGAGTGATTCTTCAATTACATTAAATCAGCGTACACAATTGCTTCTGGAAAACGGATTTGTGGGAATTTTGCTTGTACTGCTTTTCCTGTCCTTCTTTTTGAATACCCGTCTTGCCTTCTGGGTTGCTTTCGGTTTGCCGGTAGCTTTCCTTGGAATGTTCATTTTTGCAGCACAATTCGGCGTAACTATTAATGTGCTGTCATTATTTGGGATGATCATCGTAATTGGGATCCTGGTAGATGATGGAATAGTAATTTCAGAAAATATTTATCAGCATTACGAGAAGGGTAAAAATCCAGTTCGTGCGGCTATTGATGGTACTATGGAAGTTGTACCGCCTGTTATTTCAGCAATAATAACCACCGTTTTGGCTTTTGGAACATTCTTGTTTCTTGACAGCAGGATAGGAGAATTCTTTGCTGAAGTTTCTACGGTAGTGATTTTGACCTTAATGGTTTCCCTTATAGAAGCATTTATAATTCTTCCGGCGCATATAGCACACTCGAAAGCTTTGGTGAGGAATTCGGAAATTAAAACAAAAAGCAGGACAGATAAGGTTTTTGAAAAACTGAGAGGATTTAACAGGACCGGGGATAAAATCATGGTCTATATGCGGGATAAGACATACAGTCCCGCCTTAAGTTTTGTTTTGAGACAACCTGTGATGAGTCTTTCCATTATTTTGGTCTTGCTAATCCTAACAGTAGGCGCAATAGGTGGTGGGTGGATACGGCTTACCATATTTCCAAGTATTGCAAGTGACCGGGTTTCTATTGATTTATTGATGGCAGAGGGAACCAATCCCGCTAAAACCGATTCTATTATTAGCCTTGTGGAAGCAGCTGCCTGGAGGGTGAATGATGATTTTACAGAGCGACAAACAGGGAATAAAGCTGTTGTTGAAAACATTATTAAGCGTGTAGGCCCCGGGAATAATAAAGCTTCCCTGCAGGTGAATTTACTGCCCGGAGAAGAAAGGGATTTTGCTTCCCCGGATATTACCAATGCGATCCGGGAAGAGGTAGGACCTGTTTTTGGGGTTGAAAGCCTCACCTTCGGATCTGGAGGGAATTTTGGAGGAAGTCCTGTTTCTGTATCTCTTTTAGGAAATAATTTAAAAGAACTGGAAGCGGCAAAAGAAGAGTTAAAGGAGATATTTGAGAATAATTCCCTGCTTAAAGATGTCACAGATAATGATCCAAAAGGTATCAAGGAAATAGATATCAAATTAAAGCAAAATGCCTACGCGCTGGGATTAGATCTCAGCAATGTGATGCGACAGGTTAGAAATGCTTTTTTTGGAACCCAGGCTCAACGTTTCCAGCGTGGACAGGATGAAGTAAGAGTTTGGGTACGTTATAATCTTGAAGAGCGATCTTCCATCACCAAACTGGATGATTACAGGATTGTGACACCTTCGGGAACCCGGGTTCCGTTCAGGGAGATTGCAGATTATGAAATTATAAGAGGGACAGAATCAATAAGTCACCTTGATGGATTACGTGAAATAAGAGTGAGTGCAGATATGGAAGATCCCAATGGAAGTGCTACTGATATTCTTTTTGATGTCCAAAATAATGTGATGCCGGACCTTCTGAATAAATATCCTACGCTTTCGGTTTCTTATGAAGGACAAAACAGGGAAGGAGAAAAACTTACGAATTCAGCTAAAAAAGTACTTCCAATTGTATTGTTCTTAATTTACGCCACGATTGCATTTACTTTTAGAAGTTATAGCCAGCCTTTATTGCTTATGCTTTTAATTCCATTCAGTATAATTGGGGTAGCCTGGGGTCATTGGATCCATGGATTTCCCATCAATTTTCTTTCAGCCCTTGGTATTATTGCTCTTATTGGAATTATGGTGAATGACGGATTGGTTCTAATAGGAAAATTCAATAATTACCTTGTGGAAGGAATGAAATTTGAAAAGGCACTTTATGAAGCAGGGAGGTCCAGATTTAGAGCGATCTTTCTTACATCTCTTACAACCATTGCAGGTCTTGCACCCCTCATTTTTGAAAAAAGCAGGCAGGCCCAGTTCCTTAAACCTATGGCGATTTCAATTGCTTATGGAATAGGAATCGCCACAGTTTTAACCCTGTTGCTTTTACCTTTATTTCTTGCATTAAGCAATTATTTCAAGGTGGGGACCATTTGGCTTGCTACCGGAAAAAAAGTAGAAAATGAGAATGTAGAAAGAGCGATTAAAGAACAAAAAGAAGAAGAAGCTCATGCAGATAATACATAAATCCTTACTTTTCCTTTTCCTTTTTTACCAGGGAGGTAGCTTTGCACAAACAAAGGTTATAAGTAAGGAAGAAGCAATCGTTAAAACGCTTGAAAACAATTATGGAATCAAGATTTCTCAAAATAATGTCGAGATCGCTGACAATAATCGAAATATCTTAAATTCGGGATATCTTCCTTCTATAACTGGAATAGCTGGTACAAATTACAATATTGAAGATATCAATGCTACTTTACAGAGCGGAGATGAAAGGGAGGTTGAGGGAGCTAAAACAAACCGGTATAATGCTTCTATAAACCTTAATTATACGTTGTTTGACGGATTGGGAAGATGGTATAACTTCAAACAACTCAAGGAACAGTATAATCTCACAACCCTGGATGCCCGGGAAACCATTGAAAATACGATCCTGCAATTGCTAACGGTTTATTTTGAAGTAGCACGGCTTACAGAAAATACAGAAGTACTGGAAGAAACCCTTGAAATCTCCAGAGACCGGATAACCAGGGCACAGTATCAGTTTGAATTTGGACAAAGCAACAGGCTTGCCATATTAAATGCGGAGGTTGATGTTAATAATGACAGTATTAATCTTTTAAATGTTCAGCAGCAATTGGATAATGCAAGGCGGGATTTGAATGTAATTGTCAATGATCAGGATATTCCTTTAGATGCATTCCTGGTAGATACGACTGTAGCTTTTATACCCAAGCTTCAACTGGAATCTTATCTTTCAGAAGCGAAAATGAACAATGTTTCCCTCCTTCAAGCAGAAAGTACCATCTCAATTTCAGAATATGCTTTAAAAGTAAGCAAATCCGGATATTTACCGACTGTTGGTCTTAATGGATCTTATGGATGGAATACAGCAAGCTTACCTGCGACTTCATTTGCACAAACCAGCACCACATTAGGCTACGCAGCAGGATTGAGTTTGACTTGGGATCTTTTTAATGGAGGTACTACAATTACCAACGTAAGGAATTCTAAAGTGAGGCTTGAAAATGAAGAATATATTAAAAAGCAGATCATTCTTGAGGTGAACAGGGATATCGCCAACGCTTTGGGTAATTATGAAAACAAGCGCTATATCTATGAAGTGCAGGAAAATAATGTGGTAACAAATCAAAACAATTTTGAACGCACAGAGGAGCAGTTTAAAATAGGGCAGATAACTTCCATAGAATTCCGGCAGGCACAAATCAATTTACTCAATGCCAGAACCAGTAAAAATCTGGCTAAATACGATGCTAAATTAGCAGAATTACAATTACTGCAGCTCACAGGGCAACTTCTTAATGTTCAATTTTGATAGAGTTTTTTTAACCGCAGAATCCAAAAAAAAGATGGATGAACATGTATTCCAATGTCCATATTGCTGGGAAGAAATTTCAATGCTTCTGGATGCAAGTGTGAGCTCACAAGCTTATATAGAGGACTGCGAGGTTTGTTGTAATCCTATAGAGATTTATGTACGTTTTGAGGAAAATGAATTGGTAGAATTTTCAGCAAACAGCATTGAACAATAAATTTTTTAATGCCGATTAGATTTTTTTAGCAGTTCAAAAAAATCTAATTTTTCATGGTTTGGTCGTCTAATATTTTGAAGATCAAAGCAATGTTGGAGGAGAGCTGTAAATGTGTTTTTTCCAAGTTAGAGATAGAAGTATCTAGCTAAGAAAAAAAAATAATTTTTTAAAATTTTCCTTTGCAAAAGAGTAATTCTATTGTATATTTGCACTCCAATAACTAAGAAAGCTGCTAAGCGAGTAAGGTTATTTATAGACTTGACATTTTAGATTAAAGATATATCGCGGGATAGAGCAGTAGGTAGCTCGTCGGGCTCATAACCCGAAGGTCACAGGTTCGAGTCCTGTTCCCGCTACACAGAGAAAAAGCCACTTGAAAGAGTGGCTTTTTTTGTTTTATCTATCTTATTTTTAGAGATTTATATGGTTCGAGTCCATTCTGCTGCTAATAAGAATAATTAAATGTGAATATTTAAATTAGTTTATGATTTCCAGGTCAGTAGCTAAGTCCAACCCTTCTGCAACAATATCAAAGATATCGGTATTGTGGTCTTCACTTATCACTATTATACCATCCATATTTTTATTGGCACTTTCCATGTGCTCATCACTAACTCCGGCAAACCAAGCTGATGGGTCAAAAGTAATTTCAGCAATGGCTGATTGACTTTCATTAAAGACAATGGTCCCTTCTCTTTCAACCTCGAAAGATTCTCCTGAATTGAATTCAAAACGAACAGGATGAGCAGTTCCGTCAGGTGATGTGTAAGTTCCATTCAAAACAACCGAAGGCTCGTCGGTTTCATCGAACAATTCTACTTCAATTTCCACTTCCTCGTAAGTTCCTGCTGGAATTGTTATTGCTCTTATATCTGGAGTGGGTATTCCTGTGGCAAAATCTATTATAACAACTCCCTCCATCTCAAATTCAACCGAGAGGGAATCATTTTCTGTTTCAGCTTCATACTCAAGTTCAGATATGGTAATAAATCCATCATTGAACACAAAACTACCTGAGGCTTCTTGCTTAGAAGATGATGTTCTGGATTGGGCTTGGGCAACATCGAAAGGTGACGTAACTGTATTAAATTTTATAGATAATTGAGGGTTCTCGGTCTCAGTAGAATCATCTGAACTACAAGAAGAAAGGCCAACAACAAGTGTTATTGCCAGCAATTTGGAAAATAAATTTTTCATATTTTGTTTTATATTAAGGGTTATTCAAATACCCTGCCATACAGGCTCTGTGAAAGAAGCGATGTTTTTAAGCAGGTATCTGTAGTGTTAATTGATTATAACGAACCAAAATAAAGATTGTTGTAGTCAGACATTTACTCTAACTATGAACATGTATTAAAACATGGGTATACAATGGAGTATCAAAGTCTGAAACTGGTCTTTATCAGAATACTGAATCATTGTATTTGGGAAGCACAAATCCTTATTTAAGACACCTAATCATAATTTTTATTACCTAGCTGAGCCAGGGCCGCCAAATCCTGTATAAATTGGGTCTATATTTCAATTTTTTCCGCTACTTTGGAAGACAAGCCACTCAAACAAGTGGCTTTCTTGTTTTCTGTGTCTTCTGAATCCCTTGCTGCATCTCTGATTACAGAGATTAAGCTATTCATTTTTTTGGTTCGATATCGATAAATGTTTAGTTCCTGATAGGTTAATCAGAGCAAGTATTATCTAAAGACTCGAAACACACAAACTCTTGAGTGTTTAGCAAAGATTTACTGATAAATTGTGGGTAACAAATTTATATTTAATCCCTCAATTCATTGTTGATTAATCCACCTTTCTCTTTTTAAACTCAATCTCAGGAAAGGCTTAAATTTTTTCAGTCTACCATTGTAATTTTTTGATACAGGATTGTTTCCACGCGTATCACTAACCAGAACTGTTTCTTTTGCAATAATTTAATCCATCAGAAACACTATTAATCCCCTTGCCCCGTGGGCGCCTAAAATTAGGGATTGCTCAATATCTGCAGTTTTTGAAGGTCCCGCAATAAAAGTCCCGAAACCGTATTCCTGGTTTCCTATTCGTTCATAAGCCTGGAGCATTGTAGGAACTAGATCTTTTTTGTTCACTACAAGTGCCAAATATTGAGCAATAAATACAGAGATCCGTTGGCCTAAAATATCATCGGTTACCCAAAGTGCGGCATTTTCTGCAACGCCAAAATGAGCTTTAACAATGGTTAATTCAACATTTTCAAGGCTATGCGGATCATCATTTGTCCAGGTTGTATCCGCAATTTCCGCAAGTTCCGGAAGGTTGGTGATCTTGCGCTTCTCGGGGTTATAATTATTATTGATGTAGCTAATTATTTCATCATAATCTTTTACTTGAACAAAATCCCCGCCGATACTCTTCAGAACAGCTTTGTATTTGTCGAGATTTTCAGAAGTGTCCAGTCCCAAAGCACTCAAATCTGGCAACTCACTTACGGAGGAAGGCTGATTTTGTTTTATTTTCTCTAAAATAGCGTCTTTACTGCTCATTGTTCTTTTCTTTTGATTCGCTTGAATTTTTCTTATACCATTCTCTGAATGATTCTTCGGGTGGAGCAGGCATTTCACGTTGTTTGTACCAGGGATTGAAACTGTTATTCAGGAGGCCGGGTGCTTTTTGCATCACAAATCGCGCTGTTTTTCCGGCAAAATCAAAAATTACGGGATTTGCCAAAACAGCAGCCATACCTTTCATTGCAATTGTTTTGGTCGTTGGAGTATAGCCTTCTTTCACCAAAATTTGGCGCCATTTATAAAGTTGTTCGTGGATATTGATTTTTACAGGACAAACGTTGGTGCAGCTACCGCAAAGCGTGCTTGCAAAAGGCAGATCAGCATTTTTGCTCATATCGAGATTTGGCGCCAATATGGAACCAATTGGTCCGGCCACCGCATTGTGATAACTGTGCCCACCGCTTCTGCGGTAAACAGGACAGGTATTCATGCAGGCGCCACAACGAATACATTTCAGGGAATTTCTAAAATCTTCCCTGCCTAATTGGGTACTTCTCCCATTATCCACAATAACAATATGAATTTCCTTGCCGTCTGCGGGTTTTTTAAAATGACTGGAATACGTTGTTATAGGTTGTCCGGTAGCACTCCTTGCCAACAATCTGAGAAAAACTCCAAGATGTTTTCGCTGTGGAATAATTTTTTCAAAACCCATACAGGCTATATGTACATCGGCCAGATGAACGCCCATATCTGCATTTCCCTCGTTGGTACAAACCACGAATTCCCCGGTTTCTGCAATTGCAAAATTCACTCCCGTAAGGGCAATTTTTCTTGTGAGAAAAGTATTTCTAAGATGAAGACGTGCTGCTTCGGTTAAATATTTTGGGTCAATATTTCCTTTTTCAGTGCCAAGATGTTCATGAAAAGTCTCGCTTACATCTTCTTTTTTCAGGTGAATGGCGGGTAAAACAATATGGCTTGGAGTTTCATTCCTCAACTGAACTATGCGTTCTCCCAAATCAGAATCGATGACATCAATTCCCTTTTCGGTTAAATATTCATTTAAATGACATTCTTCTGTCAGCATGGATTTGGACTTCACAATTTGCTTAACCTGGTGTTTTTCCATAATGGAATGGACTATTTTATTATGTTCAGCTCCATCTGCAGCCCAGTGAACAATGATGCCATTTTTTTTGGCCTGATCCTCAAAATCCTGCAAATACTGATGAATATTTGAAAGCACATTGTTTTTTATTTGAGAGGCCGTTTCCCTAAGCAATTCCCATTCAGGTATCTGAAAAGCGGCATTATCCCGCTTTTCCCGAACCATCCAAAGCGTTTCGTCATGCCATTCCGCCCGCTTTATATCTCTGTTAAAAGTCTCGGCGGCTTTGCTGTGTTCAATGATTTTTCCTGACATCTTAGAGGTTTTTATTGTTCTTTTCCCGTGTAATTTTAAACTGAAATTTACATCGAATATTAGATATGCTTATTTATATCGTGTTTAATATTTCCGCGAGGTGTATAGCTTTAACCTGGCTTTTCTGTCTTTTCAAAATGCCTTCCAGATGCATTAAACAAGACATATCTCCACCGGTTATATATTCCACATTCTGATTTTCATGGTCTTTAACCCTGTCTTTACCCATTTTTGCAGAAACTGCTTCCTCTGTTACACAAAAAGTACCGCCAAAACCACAACATTCATCTTTCCGGGTAAGTGAGACAAGCTCCAATCCTTTTATTCCGCTTAATAATTGTCCGGGTTTGGAAAAATACGGAGCATTCAATTCGCTCATTTGCGAGAGTTTTAATCCGCGTTGACCGTGGCAACTTTCATGCATGCCAACGCGGTGCGGAAAGTTTCCCTCAATCTTTTCAATTTTCAAGATATCGGTAATAAACTCGGTTAACTCAAATACTCTTGTTCTGATCTGAATTACCAATTGTTCATTTTTTTTGTCTTGCAAATGCTCTTTAACGTGCAATGTGCAACTGCCGGAAGGGCTTACGATATAATCAAATTCACCAAAATTGGCGATAAAATTGGCATCACAGCCTTCATTCAAATGCTCGTAACCGCTGTTAGCCATAGGTTGTCCGCAACAGGTTTGCTTCATGGGGAAACGCACTTCACAACCTAATTTTTGCAATAATTCATAGGTGGCGATTGCCACTTTAGGATAGAATTGGTCAACATAACAGGGTATAAAAAGTCCAACTTTCATATATTCAGATATTTATTTGGGAAAAGTCTTAAGGTAAATCTATTTACTTTATAAGTAATAACCTAATCCATCAGAAAGGAGTTCTAACTGGTAATTCTCATTTTATGGTTTTGTTTGAAGAAAGAGTTTGAAAAAAAGAAGAGGATAGTGAAAAACCCGGCGTTTATTTTCAACTCTTTTAAAACTTCCGCAATTTAATATAGTTGAAGGGAATTTGCCTTCAAGGACTCAAATTAAGAGAAACACCCGAAAACGATTTCTACAATTTAAAAAGGCCAATTAATTGCTTATAATGTGCTAGATTTAACCTAATTTTAACTAAATGTCTTGAATATTATGATGACTTCTAAACATTTTTTCTGGTAAGGAACATTTTAAGTTCTTTTCGGAAGGAAAATGTTCAATAAAATTAATATTAACCAATCAAGAATATAATATGAGTTTATCAATCCAGGCCCTTTTGGCTTTCTTCCCAATTCTTTTAGCAGGTATTTTGCTCGTTGGGTTGAGATGGCCCGCAAAAAGAGCCATGCCAATTGTATTTGTAGTATCATTTATTATCGCCTTTTTTGCGTGGGGAATGCCTCTTAACAGAATTTTTGCTTCAACATTGGAAGGTTTAGGGGTAACATTTTCTATATTATGGATTATTTTCGGAGCTATTTTATTACTGAATACACTCAAGCATTCAGGAGCTTTAAAAGTTATTCGGGCTGGTTTCACCAACATTAGTCCAGATAGGCGGGTTCAGGTTATTATTATTGCCTGGTTATTTGGAAGTTTTATAGAAGGAGCTTCAGGTTTTGGTACAACGGCTGCTATTGCCGCGCCATTATTGGTTGGATTAGGTTTTCCGGCTCTTGGAGCCGTTATTATAGGGATGATGATCCAGTCTACTCCGGTTTCATTTGGGGCCGTTGGAACGCCAATAGTAATTGGAGTGACAACGGGTTTAAAAACAAGTGATCTGTCAATGCAGTTAGAAGCTGCAGGAACCAATTGGGATCAGTTTTTATCATTGATCACTTCTGAAGTTGCTATCATTCATGCCATTATAGGAACATTCATTCCTTTATTTATGTGCATAATCTTAACCCGATATTTCGGTAAAAATAAATCCTGGACTGAAGGATTGTCTATTGCGCCATTTGCGATTTTTGCAGGATTGGCTTTTACGATACCTTATGCATTGACAGGGATATTTTTAGGTCCGGAATTTCCATCACTTATTGGAGCTCTTACGGGTTTGGTTATTGTAGTTTCAGCTGCCAAAGCAAAATTTTTAATACCAAAAGACAGTTGGGATTTCGAACCTTCAAAAAACTGGCCTTCATCCTGGATAGGTGATTTGGATCTAACTTTAAGCAGTTTGACAGATAAAACCTTAAAAATGTCCCTCACAAAAGCCTGGTTGCCATACCTTCTAGTTGCTGTTTTTTTGGTGCTGAGCAGAATACCGGCGCTTGGCATTACTTCGGCTTTAAAATATGTCACCATATCAATTTCGGATATTTTGGGTGAAAAAGGGATCAGCGCTTCCTTTGACCCCTTATACCTGCCTGGAGGAATCATGGTGATGGTAGTTTTAGTAACCTATTTCTTGCATAGGATGAAACCTCAGGAATTGACCAAGGCAATAGGGGAATCCTCAAAAACCCTGATAGGAGCAGGATTTGTTTTAATTTTTACTATTCCTATGGTTCGTATCCTGATCAATTCGGGCGTTAATGACTTTGGGTATTCCAGTATGCCAATAGCAATGGCAGAATGGGTGGCAAATACTATGGGAGGTATTTATCCTGCTTTTGCTGCATCCGTTGGAGCATTAGGAGCTTTTATAGCCGGATCTAACACAGTTTCCAATATGATGCTTTCTCAATTCCAGTTTTCCACGGCAATAAATTTAGGATTAACAGGTTCATTGATGGTTGCATTGCAGGCAGTGGGAGCAGCAGCAGGTAATATGATCGCGATCCATAATGTAGTAGCGGCCTCGGCAACTGTAGGAATGCTTGGAAGAGAAGGGTATATTTTGCGAAAAACTATTTTGCCAACCCTTTATTATGTGATTTTTGCCGGAATTATCGCTTTAATAATGTTTTATTGGATGGACATAACCGACGCCTTGACAATTTACCTAAAAGCACTGTAATTAAAGACTAATGTTAGAAGAAGGTTATAAAGTATTTTGCCAACAGATTTCCGAAAAAATTGATTCCAATCGAATTTTTACGGATAAAGCCAGCACTTTGGCTTATGGAACGGATGCCAGTTTTTACAGATTGATCCCAAAAATTGTAATTCAATCTAAATCTATTGGAGAAATAACTTTTTTGCTGGAAGAAGCCAATAAATTAAGCCTGCCTGTCACTTTTAGGGCTGCAGGCACCAGTTTATCCGGGCAGGCTGTTTCCGACTCTATTCTAATTTTAACCTCTAAATATTGGACCGGGTATGAAGTGCTTGAAAATGGAAATCGAATAAAGTTGCAACCCGGTGTTATTGGAGCAAGAGCAAATATGCTGCTAAAGCCTTACGGACGCAAAATTGGGCCCGATCCCGCTTCAATAAATTCGGCGATGATTGGCGGTATTGCAGCCAACAATGCCAGTGGTATGTGTTGCGGAACTGCTGAAAACTCCTATAAAACAGTGGCGGGTTTAAAAATCATTTTTTATGATGGATTTTTGCTGGACACCAATGATTTGGAAAGTATTGAGAAATTTAAAATTCATCATGCGATTATATATAACGAGGTTCTTCAAATAATTAAAGAAACTCAAAATAACCAGGAATTGGTTAACCGTATTCATCATAAATATAAAATGAAGAATACCACAGGCTATAGCTTAAACGCTTTGGTTGATTATTCAGATCCTATTGATGTTATCGAACATTTAATGATTGGTTCGGAAGGAACTTTGGGGATGATTGCTGAAATCACTTATAATACAGTGATCAATCATCCATTTAAAGCGAGCGCCTTAATGATTTTTGAAAATATTGGAATAGCTTGTAAAGTGGTTTCAATTCTAAAATCGGAACCGGTTGCCGCTGTTGAACTTATGGACCGGGCCAGTTTGAGATCGGTTGAACAAATGGACGGCGTGCCCAATTATTTGGTAACATTAAGTGAAGCTGCATCGGCTGTTTTGGTTGAAACTGTGGCATCCAGCAAGGAACAATTATCAGCGCAAATCAATGAAATTGAAAAATCCATCAGTCACATACAACCAGAATTGCCTATCAAATTCACGGATGATGCTTCTTTGTACAATCAATATTGGAAAATAAGAAAAGGATTGTTTCCTACAATTGGTGCCATCAGAAAAATAGGGACCACGGTTATTATTGAAGATATCACTTTTCCGGTGCCAAGATTGGCAGAAGGAACATTGGATTTACAGGCTTTATTTAAAAAATACAATTATGATGAGGCCGTAATTTTTGGACATGCTTTGGATGGAAATCTGCATTTTGTATTTACCCAGGACTTTGGAGTAGCTTCAGAAATAAAACGCTACGATGATTTTATGCATGAATTGGCTGTTTTGGTGGTCGATAAATATGACGGCGCGCTAAAGTCTGAACACGGAACAGGAAGAAACATGGCACCTTTTGTAGAAAAGGAATGGGGCTCTGAAGCCTATGTTTTGATGAAAAAGATCAAGCAAATTTTTGATCCTAAAGGAATTATCAATCCGGGTGTTATTATCAATGAGGATAAAAAGGTTCATTTAAAAAACCTGAAACCTTTACCAAAAGCCGATGACCAGATTGATAAATGCATTGAATGCGGTTTTTGTGAATCCAGCTGCGTTTCACACGATTTGGGTTTTTCTCCAAGACAGCGTATTGTTTTGCATCGGGAAATGAGTAGGTTAGATGCCGAAGGATTTTCAAAAGAAGCCAGGGAATTGGAAAAATCTTTTGAATATGGTTTCGATTCCATGTGCGCAACAGATGGCTTGTGTATGTTGGCATGTCCGGTTAAAATAGATACCGGAGATTATGTGAAACGCGTGAGAGCCAAAAAGCATTCAGACAATAAAATAGCTAAAATGATCGTCAATAATTTTAGCCTAACCACAAAAGGCGTCCGGGTAGGTTTAACGGTAAGTCACTCAATTGCAAATGTTATTGGCGATAAGGCTTATAATAAAGTGGTTGGAACGGCCACTTCTATATTGGGACAAAAAATGGAATGGACCAAATACACGCCCAAAGCTGCCAAAATTAAAATTGAAAAGCAAACCAGTTTAAAACCCAATGCGCTTAAAGTGGTTTATTTTTCGAGCTGTATCAATAAAATGATGGGCGCTTCAAACAGTTATGGCGATGAAGACACGGTTTACAATAAAACCGTCAAAATTTTAAACAAAGCCAATTGTGAGATTATTTATCCTGAAGACAACGAAAACTTATGCTGCGGTCTTGCGTTTAAATCGCAGGGATTCGCGGAATCTGCCCATATAGCATCCGATAAATTATTACAAAGTTTACTTAAGGCAAGCAATAATGGGAAATATCCAGTTTTATGTGATATGAGTCCGTGTTCGTTGCAAATGAAGGAGTCCATGCAGGATTCACCTCTAAAACTTTATGACATCACCAATTTTACCACTACTTTTTTATTGGATCGCCTGGAATTTAAGCAGGTTGATAAGGAAGTTGCCGTATTTTCTGTGTGCAGTTTGAAGAAAATGGGTATTGATGAAGACTTATATTCAATCGCAAAACTATGTTCTACAGTGGTGTATACGCCAAAAACCAATTGTTGCGGATTTGCCGGGAATAAAGGTTTTAACTTCCCGGAGCTAAATGAACATGGATTAAGAACCTTGGACGAACAAATTCCTGAAAGTGTTTCAGATGGATATTCAACCAGCAGAACCTGCGAAATAGGACTCAGCAAAAACAGTAAAGCAGATTTTAAATCGATTGTGAATTTAATCGACCTGGCAACAACTTCAAAAACAATAAATAAAAATATCAATGATTAAAAATTACCTTCCTTTATTATTCATTTCTACAATTCTATTACTTCCAATTAATTCCAAAGCACAAGAAGACGAAAAATTATCGGTTACCATAAGTGGACATATCTGGGCCGAAAGCATTTTTGATACAAGACAAACAGTTACGGCCAGGGATGGTGATGTTCTGTTGTATCCTGAAAAGGAATTGCTGGATGCGAATGGCAAAGACATCAATGCCAAAGCCAATTTCAATATGTTAAATATTCATTCCAGGGCAAGACTTATTATAACAGCACCCAGATTTTTAAATGCCAAAGTAACCGGGTTGCTTGAAGGAGATTTTGTAGGCTCTGCAGATGATAAAATTGGTTTATTCAGGTTGCGACACGCAATAGTGAAATTAAATTGGGCCAAAACGGAATTGATGGCCGGACAATTCTGGCATCCCATGTTTACTCTGGACGTATATCCACAAATAGTATCCTGGGGAGGTGCACTACCTTATTTTCCTTTGGAAAGAAGTGCTCAGCTGAGGTACAGTTATGGAGCAACAGAAAATTCAAAATTCTCGATAGCAGCGTCTACAGAATTGGATTTTAAATCTAATGGACCCAATGGCCCCTCAACTGAATATATTAGGAACTCTGCTTTACCCGAATTTAATGCGACGTATATATGGGGTTTAAAATCCAAATTTTTATTGGGAGCCAATGTTGGTTATAAAACTTTAAAACCACAATTGTCCTATCAAGTTGGCGACTTAACCTTCAAATCAGAGGAAAGTATAGGAAGTTATCACGTTAGTTTGTTCAGTAAAATTGATATAGATAAAGCGGCGATTAGAGTGGGTACAATTTACGGACAAAATCTTTTTAGTTTTGTGATGCTGGGAGGTTATGGAGTTTCCGGTATGAATAGTCAGGGAGAACCCGAATATACCAATTTTACAGTCGGGAGTTTCTGGTTTGATTATGATACAGGTTTTATAGGCGAGAAGACCACCTTAGGAATATTTGCAGGATACACTAAAAATTATGGTGCCGATAATACAATTTCGGGCCCGGTATATGCCAGGGGAACAGATATCGATTTTAGTTACCGTATTTCCCCGAGGATCATTTATGGAAATGGTCTGGTAAGGTTTAGAGCAGAAGTTTCCTATGATAATACTTCCTATGGAACTCCGGACGCTAATTATGATGTGAAGAACACGACGAATGTGGGTAATGTGAGATTTCTTTTTGCAACAACATTGCATTTTTAATCCATCATTGCGGGTTTAACCCGCCTGACGTAAGGGCAGGTTCCCCGAGGCTTGCCCGAATCATTCTGGAGGGCTTGCCTCGAATTTTTTGCAAAATATTTTTCAATTCATACTTCGTGAGCTTGCTTGAGGTTTTTGATTCCATCTTATCTGTTAGTTTTTTTGATTTTCTTTCTGTTTTTAAAGCGTTTCAGTAAGTAAAGAATAAGGAATGAAATAAATTTTCTGCCTGAAATTTCATATCTTAAGGAAGGTAGAAAAAACAGGAAATTGATGAAAATTCATATTGGATGTTCGGGATGGAATTACAAGGACTGGAGAGGAAAATTCTATCCGGAGGAACTGGCACAAAAAAAATGGTTGGAACATTATGCTTCCTTATTTAATACAGTAGAAGTTAATAATACTTTTTACAAGCTGCCAAAAGAATCAACCCTAAAAAAATGGGAAGACCAGGTTCCTGCAGATTTTAATTTCACCCTTAAAGGGAGCAGGTATGTCACGCAAATGAAAAAGTTGAAAGACCCTGAAGACAGTCTGAAAAAGTTTGAAGCGGTGGCTGCGGTTATGAAAAAGAAGTTAAGTTGTATTCTCTGGCAATTACCTCCGAATTTACATCGGAATGACGAAAAGCTTATCAATTTCTGCAAAGCAGTGAAACCTGAAAACAGGAATGTTATAGAATTCAGGCATGATTCATGGTTTAATAGGGAAGTTTATGATATTCTGGAGGAGTACAAAGTGCATTTCTGCTCAATTTCCAGTCCCGAATTGCCAGATGATATGATCGTTACCGGTGGATTGGGTTACGTGCGCTTTCACGGAAAAGGAAAAGATTGGTATAATTACCACTATTCCAAAGAGGAACTTCAGGAATGGCATAAAAAAATAAAAAATTCCGAAGCGAAGGAGGTTTTTATCTACTTCAATAATGATATTGATGGCAATGCTCCAAAAAATGCAATGGAGTTAAAGGAAATCTTTGGTTTGGACTAATTAAAATCACTCCAGAAAATGGGGCCTTTCACCTAGTTCTTCCTTTTACTTACCAAAAGATTGATTTTAAAGTTCCATTATACGACTTAAAACTTCCCCCGTTTTTAGTGCATCGCATAGCATCAATAATAATAACAGTCATACTTTAAAAAGTAAATTAATTGATATTTTTAGTTTGCTGAATTTAATGCCAAAAAAATATTTTCTATCCTTAAATTTTTGTGTTTTTTTAACATAATTAGTATTTACATTTGATCTTTCTATAATACTAAAAGTGCAATTTTTAAAAGTCCTTGGTCTTTTATTTTTTCTGGTTATAAGTAACCAGGCTTTTGCATTGGCAATTTATGAAGAACATTTTTGTCAGAAAGATTCTTCCGATTTTCCGCAAGTCCAGGAAAAATCACAAGGTTTGGGAGAAAGTATTCTTACAGAGCTTTCTAATCTTCCTGTTTTTCAGCCCATTTCTGCTTTCAGCAAAGCAGACTTTGTTTTTAGAGGCTTCAATTCGGTCACTAAAGCAAATGGTTACCTTCGATATGCGGCTACTATCAAACCTGGTCTTGACAATCAAAAGATCATCTTTCCATTTCATACTTTTCTGTAATTAAGTTTCTTACGGAGATCTGTTTCTATTTTGGCAGATACCATCGCAGTCGCCCTGAACAGGTGACTTAAATTAAATAAGAAAACTTAATAAATATATATCATGAAATTAGATTTTATACTGGTAACTGCCATTCTGGTAGTGCTAATTTTTTTGCCATTTGTACTTTTACCGCTTTTAAGAAATGGCGATCGCAAAAAAATCACTAAAAAATTCCGTGAGGAAGAAAAAAATCACAACCTAAACACGCAAGTGAAAGAAAACTGGAGCCAAAATTACATAGGTCTGGATCTTTCAGAAAAGAAACTTCTGTTTGTACAAAAGTCTGAAGAAAATTTTATAGTAGAAATTATTAACCTTAAGCTTGTTGCTGCCTGTATGCCCATTATTGAAGAACCTGAGGTTCAAAAAGAAGGAAAAACCGGGCGTTTGTTAAGGCGGGTAATCCTGGAATTTTCTTTTAAAAACTCCAGGTTCAAAAAGAGCATAACCCTTTTTGATTATGATATTCATTTTAGCCAGGATCTGGAAAAAAATCACGCCGGGAAATGGGCAGACCTAATAAACCAGCAACTTAGCATGCAGTCTGCTTTAAAATGAACTGCTTAAATGGCCAAAAATGGAATATGAAATCCCGTTTAAAGCTTAGCCTAACTAGATATTTTAATCGTTTCGAATCAATTCAGCAAAAGTATTTGATTCAAATTTCCAGAATCTTTTGAAATTTGTAACTTTTAAAACAGATACACTAAGATTATAATGCCAGCACAGGTTTTTAATTTAAATATTTCTTAATATTCTCTTTACATTTTAAAGGGAAATAATTGTGATTTTTGAGTCCTTAATGAACATTAAGGATTTTCATATATTCTCAGTTTTTGTCGATTTAGATGTATGAATAGGTTGTCCTGGCCAGACAACCTTTTTTTTACTTAAACATAATTCCCAGTTAACATTCAGGTAACATTAAGGTCGGTTATTTGCATCGACAAAAACCGGGAAAATAATGAAGTTTAAAAATTTTTATATCACTGCATTTGCGGTGTTTTTAACCTTGTACTCGCAAGGGCAGGATATTACAGAGAATAAATTTGGTAAAGGGTTGATAAACGTAGTGGCTAAGGATAGTTCTTACAGCGCTTATTTTGGTGTACGTTTTCAGTCTTTAATGACATCACAATGGGATGTTCCTGAGAATGGTGGTATTCAGGACGGAGAAACCAATTTTTTAATCAGGAGAGCCCGTCTCAAATTTGAGGGATTCGCATACTCCCCAAAACTCACCTATAAATTTGAACTAGGATTGTCAAACAGGGATATTTCAGGCGCTTCTCAATTTACTGGTAATACACCACGTTTTCTTCTAGACGCTGTGTTGAAGTGGAATTTTCATGAAAACTTCGAATTATGGGCAGGACAAACTAAACTGCCGGGAAACAGAGAGCGGGTAATTTCCTCAGCTAATCTGGAAACGGTGGATCGATCGCTCCTTAACAGCAGGTATAATATTGACAGGGATATTGGTGTACAATTACACCATTTCATCACTTTTGGTGATAATTTTATGCTAAGAGAAATAGTTTCCCTTGCTCAGGGGGAAGGCAGAAATATAACCACAGGGAATATTGGAGGTTATCAATATACTGCAAGGGCAGAGATTCTTCCTTTTGGCGATTTTTCCGATTATTCCGGAGCAGATCTCAAGCGGGAGTCCAAGCCAAAATTGGCCGTTGGAATAACTTATGATTACAATGACAACGCAGTGAAAACAAGATCCAATATGGGCTCATATATGATCACTGACAATGGCTTTTTTGAAACCGACATTCAGACATTATTTTTGGATGCCATGTTCAAGTATAAAGGCATATCCGTAATGGCTGAATACGCCGACAGGAATGCAGACAATCCATTTGCCGTTAATTCAGATGGTACAGAAACTGGAGATGTCGTAAATATTGGAGAAGCATTAAATATCCAGGCGGCATATCTTTTTGAAAATAATTACCAGATCCTTGGGCGTTTTACAAACGTTAATCCTGACAATGATTTTTCTGAATTAATAGAAAATCAATATACCCTCGGATTGTCCAAATATCTGGTTGGACATAAACTAAAAGTACAAACCGATATAAGTTATACAGATCTTAATCAGGATCAATTTGATGGTTTAATGTACAGGTTGCAATTTGAATTTCATTTATAAAAGAATTAAACAATAAAAAATTACCTATGAAAAAATTAATCTTAATAACTGCTGTTACATTTTCAGTATTGTCCTGCGGAAACAACAAAAAAGATCAGGGAAGTTCTGGTATCTCTATTGATGGATCCAGTACCGTTTTTCCTGTTACTGCGGCAATTGCTGAAGAGTACAGGACAGAAGACCCGGATGTAAATGTTACTATTGGAGTTTCAGGAACAGGAGGGGGATTCCAAAAATTTGCCAAGGGAGATATTGATATCGCCAACGCCTCAAGATCTATAAAAGAGGAAGAAAAAGCAATTGCAGAGGAAAACAATATCAATTTCATTGAACTTGAAGTAGCTTATGACGGTCTTGCTGTAATTATAAATCCTGAAAATGATTGGGTAGAATGTTTCACCGTTGAACAATTAAAAATGATATGGGAACCAGCAGCACAAGGAACCATAAAGAGATGGAACCAGATCAATCCAGAATGGCCTGACGAAGAAATTCATCTTTATGGTCCCGGAGTAGCTTCAGGAACTTTTGATTATTTTACCGAAGCTATCGTAGGAAAAAGCGGTAGTAGCCGGGGAGATTACACTGCCAGCGAGGATGATAATGTATTGGTACAGGGAGTAGCCGGAGATAAATTCGGACTTGGATTTTTCGGACTTGCTTACTATGAGGAGAATATGAATAAATTAAAAATGGTTGGAGTAGATGGCGGTCAGGGTTGTGTAGAGCCTACTGTAGAAACGGTGAGCAAAGGGACCTATGCTCCACTTTCAAGACCATTGTTTATTTACGTGAACAGTTCCTCTATTCAAAATAATCCTAATGTGGTAGACTTCGTCAATTTTTATCTTGATGAGGCACCTTCTCTTTTAAAAGATGTGGGATATGTTCCTTTAACTCCTGAAGAGTATAAAAGGGAGAAGAAGAAATTCAAAGAATTCGTTGAGGAAAATCAAAAATAATTTTTAAAACAGAAAATTTTCGGGATTGTTTCAATCCCGGTAATTTTTTGTAAATGATCCTTTTATATGCGAAAATTCAAAGAGGCAGTAATTGAAAAGTCCCTGTTAGCTAGTGCGCTGGTAACAATTTTGGTGACTTTGGGCATTATTCTGGTGCTTTCTTTTGAGGCTGTAAACTTCTTCAAAGAAGTTCCTATTATAGATTTTCTTACGGATACGCAGTGGACGCCGCTTTTTAGTGATAAACATTTTGGAATTCTGCCTTTATTATCCGGTACACTCCTAACTTCGTTTATAGCTATTGCCTTTGCAGTACCGGTTGGATTGTCCATAAGTATCTACATCAGCGAATACGCTCCAAAAAGTTTCCGAAGAACCATAAAACCGGCCCTGGAACTATTGGCTGCAGTACCTACTGTAGTATACGGTTTTTTTGCCCTTACGGTAGTTACTCCATTCCTACAATCTTTTATCCCGGGACTTGCAGGTTTTAATTCCCTTTCGGCAGGATTGGTTATGGGGATCATGATCATTCCGTTTGTATCCTCTTTAAGTGAAGATGCTTTGCATGCGGTACCAAATTCTTTGCGGGAAGCCGCTTATGGAATGGGATCCACAAAACTGCAAAATTCTTTCAGGGTTTTAGTGCCTGCGGCCTCTTCAGGAATAATTGTTTCCATTATCCTGGCAATTTCAAGAGCCATTGGAGAAACCATGATCGTAGCAATAGCCGCCGGACAACAACCACGATTAACATTTGACCCTACAGTTCCGGTAGAAACCATTACTACCTATATTGTGCAGGTAAGCCTGGGAGATGTTCAGCACGGGTCCCTGGAATACAGAACGATCTTTGCTGCGGGAATTACCTTGTTTATCTTCACTTTCCTTCTTAATACTATTAGTTACAGAATCAGGAAAAAATTCAGGGAGAAATATGAATAATATTAGAAAAAACAGACTGAAGGACCAGATATTTCTGGGTTGGGGAATTGCCTGTACTCTTTTGGGTTTAGTGCTTTTGGCAATATTTATAGGTTCCATTCTAGTCGATGGGCTACAAAGGATAGACTGGGATTTCATCACTAATCTCCCATCCCGAAATGCCGAAAAAGCAGGTATTTTTACTGCCTTAATGGGGAGTATCTGGATCCTTGTCCTAACCACAATCATTTCGCTTCCTCTGGGAATTGGTGCTGCGATCTACCTGGAAGAATATGCGACAAAAAACAGGTTCTCATCAATTTTAGAAGTTAATATTTCCAATTTGGCAGGTGTTCCTTCCATTATTTACGGACTTTTAGGTCTAGAGATCTTTGTAAGGATCCTGGAAATGGGGGCAAGTGTCCTGGCCGGTAGTTTTACCCTGGCTTTGCTTATCTTACCCATTGTGATTGTTTCCACCAGGGAAGCGATTAAGGCAGTTCCAAAATCCATCAGGGATGCTTCCTTTGCATTAGGGGCTTCCAAATGGCAAACGATTTCCATGCAGTTGCTTCCGGCTTCCTTTGGAGGGATCTTAACCGGGGTGATTTTAGCGCTCTCAAGAGCGGTGGGTGAAACTGCTCCGCTAATTGTTATTGGGGCTTTAGCCTATGTTCCTTTCGCGCCTTCATCTCCAATGGATGAATTTACCGTGATGCCTATACAAATCTTCAATTGGATTTCAAGGCCTCAGGCCGGATTCGAAGTAAATGCCGCCGCTGCAATTATTATGTTGTTATTGATTACCTTTATAATGAATGGAATAGCAGTTTATTTCAGAAATAAATGGCAGAAAAAATTAAAATAAAAAAGCTTCTTTAAATGAGCAAAAAAGATAAGGAAATCGTGATAGATAAGTCTATCAAAAGAAAACATAAACTTGAGACTAAAGGAGTAAAAGTCTTTTATGATGATTTTATGGCTATTAAAGGCATAGACATGACCATAAAGGCCAATAAAGTGACTGCCTTTATAGGTCCTTCGGGATGTGGAAAATCAACATTTTTACGTTTATTCAACAGGATGAACGATTATGTTGATGGCTTTCGGCTGGAAGGGGAAGTACGAATTGACGGTGATAACATTTACAAAAAGAAGATCAATGTAGAACAATTGCGAAAACAAGTTGGCATGGTCTTTCAAAAGCCGAATCCTTTTCCGAAATCTATATTTGAAAATGTTGCCTATGGCTTGAAAATACAGGGGATAAAAGATAAAAAATTCCTTCAGGAAAAGGTGGAGGAATCCTTGAAACAGGTCGCTTTATGGGATGAGGTTAAGGATGATCTAAACAAATCGGCGATTGCACTTTCAGGAGGACAGCAACAAAGATTGTGTATTGCCCGCACGCTGGCTGTAGAACCTTCCATTATTTTAATGGATGAGCCTACCTCTGCCCTGGATCCACTTTCTACTGCTAAGATCGAGGAACTTATCTACGAATTAAAAGAAAAGTATACCATAGTAATCGTTACCCATAACATGCAGCAGGCTGGAAGAATAAGTGATTACACCGCTTTTTTCTACCTTGGAGAACTCATCGAGTATGACCGGACGAAGAAACTATTTACCAATCCTGAGAAACAACAAACCGAAAACTACATTACCGGTAGATTCGGATAAAAAATAAGGCTATGATAAGTTTAGATCAACATAGAGAAGCCCTGAATCAATCCGGGGTAGAAATGCTGTCCCTTTGCAGAAAACAACTCGAGAACGCACGGGATGCATTTTTCACCCATGACAGTGATTTGGCAGAAGAAGTAGTTCGAACTGAGAACAGGGTAAATGCCCTGGATTTAAAGATTGACCGTGATTGCGAGCGTTTTATAGCGCTGCACAATCCCGTGGCCAGCGACCTTAGGTTTGTTCTGGCCTTAAGAAAGATCAATTTTGATCTCGAACGGGTAGGGGATCACGCCTACGGAATTTCAAAATATATTATCGAAGTGGATACTCCTATCGAGGATAGATTGCTGGAGATTATGCGGGTTGAGGAAATGTTTGAATCGGCTCTGTCTATGCTGGACGATATTACTGATGCTTATATTGAAGCCGATGCGAAGTTGGCCAGGAAGGTTTTCAAAAAGGATAAAGTGCTCAATAAAATTAATATGAAATCCTTTAAGGTTATCTCTAAGGAAGTTAGAATTAATCCGGAATTGATAGATCAATTTCTGTTGTTGTTTTCCGTGATCAAAAAACTCGAAAGAATTGGAGATCTTGTAACAAATATTGCTGAAGAGATTATTTTCTTTCGCGAAGCTGAAGTGGTAAAACACCGCAAGAAAAAGACGTTTAAACGTGGCAAGGAAGAGTAAAAACCATTGAAATTTACAGGTGTTATTACTTTCTCCTCCAACACGAAAAAATAAGGGATTATCCCCGAAAATAGAAAGATCCATCTGCATTATAAATGGATCTTTCTATTTTCGGGAAAGTCTTGAGCCTTAATTTAAAGGAAATAGTATCTTTAAATTGTTTTTATAAAATTCAAATAAAAATATGGCTCATGATCATTCGCATAATGCGTCAGGAAAAAATCTGAAGATCGCATTTTTTCTGAATTTAGGTTTTACGATCCTGGAATTTATTGGAGGGTTGTATGTAAATAGTATCGCTATTATTTCAGATGCAGTTCATGACCTGGGGGATTCACTTTCCCTTGGAACAGCATGGTATCTGGACAAAAAATCCCATCAGGAATCCAACTCCAGATATTCTTTTGGATATAAACGCTTTTCGCTTTTGGGAGCCCTTATAAATAGCCTGGTACTTATCGTAGGTTCGGTATATGTCATCTCTGAAGCGGTGGGAAGAATCCTGGAACCGGAATCCTCAGATGCGAAAGGGATGATCATCTTTGCCATTATTGGGGTTGCTGTTAATGGTTATGCAGCCTGGAAACTGAGCAGCGGCAAAACCCTGAACGAAAAAGTAGTTTCCTGGCATCTGCTGGAAGATGTGTTGGGCTGGTTTGCCGTATTGGTCGTGGCCATCGTTCTTTTATTTAAAGATATTCAATATCTTGATCCTGCCTTGTCATTGCTTATTACTCTCTACATTTTATACAATGTTTTTAAACGCCTAAAAGAAACCCTGTTTATTTTTCTTCAGGGAGTTCCAAAAGATATCGATCTAAAAGACCTTGAGAACAGGATGCTAAAGATTAAAAATATTGATTCCCTGCACCATATGCACGTGTGGTCTATGGAAGGGGAACACCACGTTTTTACCGTACATCTTAAATTAAAACATATTCAGGAACTAAAACAACTTCAGGAGGTAAAGGAACGCGTAGGGGAAATTTTAGAAGATTATCATTTTGATCATTTCACAGTAGAAACCGAACTCGATTCTGAAACCTGTAAACTGGAATAATGGAATATGTCTGAATCTTTATTTCAGAGGATTCTTCAAGATATATTTGTCTGTTAGTATCTTCATATTTTCTTAAGAAACCCAGAATGTACACTTTGAAATTTGGTTCCTCCGGAAAAGTAAGGAAAGAAAAATTCACATTTTTTACAACCTGAGATTTTTTTGTAAAAAAATCGGCCTCCACACGAAAATAGCAAATTAATTTTAACTTTTCGAATACCAGAAACCTCTAAGAATACGGTAGTTTACCTAGTATATCACCCCTTCAACGATTAGTTTTTTTTGTCCTGAAATATCTGTGTAACTTATAGGTAGATAAGGATTTAACGAAATAAACAATATCATTATGGAAGCTATCGGAGTGTTTGTCGAGAATTACAAAGAAACTACAAAAGGCTTTAATATTTTTGCAAAGGTACTGGTTGCTTTTGTCCTTGCTGCTATTCTTGTGGGAGTTGTAAGTGCGATAATTAATGTGATCCTGGAAGCCTAAATAATCCAATCCCTTTAAGTTTTGGTTTCAGGTTAGTTCAACTGTTTTTCTGCCCTTTCTGAGGCATATGATTTTTCGCCCCTTTCACAAATAAAATTTTAACGTTTACAAATTCAATATCCTTGTTTCTCTTAAAAAGCTTAGTCAAAGTATTTCTGCCTTGCCAGGTTTCGTTAATTGTTGTCCGGTAAATATTTTTAGTTAAAGCTGAAATACCTCCATTGGCATTCGAAAGAGATTTTTAAATACAGCCCTTACTTTTATGAATTTTTTAAATTCTACGGATATTTAAAGTGTGGCGAAAAAAAATAAGGATTATACCTAAATTTTTAGCAGTTAATTAAAATTAAGTCTTGATTCTTTCAGTTATGCCTAAGGCGTAACGATCTTGGCTCTACACCGGACATTACTGATTATTAAACAGTAACTTTATCTACAGCGGTCTCTTTTTTAAACTTCACATAAATTATGGAGTTGCATAAATTATTAAGGGAGGAAACGGTTTGCCGAATAACATTGGTTATCGTCGAGACCTGAACTCCCTTCGTGTCATGACTTTTGATGTTTTTATAAAGCCAGGTGATGGTTTCGTTGTAAAAGGCTTCATTTTCATCCAACCAATGTACAGGCATCACTTTTGGAGTTTCCAACCCGAGTAAGTCATCAAGTTCCTGAATTCTTACGCTTACCACCCTGCGCAGGCGCTCCAGGACCTCTTGGGCCAATGGATCATCGCTTTCTATCATAAAAAGAATGTTATGAATAACATCTTTAATATCCTTGGCGGCATAGATCATGGAGCGCAGACCCATCATTCCAGAGGTTATAAGTTCTGCTTCCGGCTTGGAAAGGTTCTCTTCCTGCAGCTGTGCATAATATGCTGTAAGTTCATCTTCGAGTCTTTTAATTTTCTCGTACTTTTTCATCAATCCGGAGGCACTGGAAAAAATCTTTCTCCATTGGGATTCGCGGTTTTTGTCACGTTCCCTTAACCCAAAACTTTCCTTAACAAATTCCCTTGTGTAGTTAAATACCTGGATTAACTCCTTATCCAGAGCTTTGAGTGCCACATCGGGCACATTTGGGGCGATATTCTTTACGTAGAGTGTTTCTCCCTGTGGCGCAGAAGAAATAAATCTTTGGTTCAAAAAGTTTCTGAAAACCCCTAAAAATGGATAAAACAAAACAATCCCTATCAAATTAATAAGAGTATTGATAAGCACAAGCTCCATAAGAACATCTTCTACACTGAAAAAGTAATACACACTATAGACAAGCTGATCGATTAAAAAATAAATAAGAAGTCCTGTGAGACAATTAAAAATCAAATTTGCCAGCATGAGTCGCTTCTTATCGGCCGTGCCGCCAATGGATCCAAAAATAAGTGTAGTGGTGGTACCAATATTTGCGCCAATAACCATTGCCACTGCCTGGTTAATATCGATAAGTCCGGCATTAAGAGCACTTAAAATGATAACGATCATCGCAGAGCTGGACTGTATTAGTGCGGTTATAAAGAGTCCCAGTAACAAAAAAGCCCATAATCCATAGGTTGCAAAACTGCTTAAATCTATTTGCCCTGCAACTTTTTCAATAGCTACTTTCATATAGTCCAGCCCCAGAAATAACAACCCGAAACCTATAAGAAGCCCACCGAGATTCATCAAAAAGGGCCTGCTTTTTAAAAAAAGATAGCTTAGGATTCCAACTGCCAGGAACGGAAAAGAGAAATCGGCGATGTCCATTTTAAATCCAAAAGTGGCAACGATCCATGCGGTGAAAGTTGTGCCCAGATTTGCTCCCAGTACCACGCCCAGAGCATTCTTAAGGCCTATCATTCCCCCACCTAAAAAAGCAAGCGCAAGCAGGGTGACCATGGAACTGCTTTGCAGGATAGCGGTAACCGCGGTCCCGGTGAGTATACCTTTCCAGCTTCTATCGGTAAACCGCTGTAATAAATTTTTAAAAGATTTTCCCGCCAGTCCTTTGATACTTTCTTCCAGGTGTCGCATTCCAAACAGAAAGATCCCAAGACCGGCAATAAACATCCAGAAATCAAAACCTGTGTTTTCCATAAGGTGGATTTGTGTTTTAAAGATAGAATAATAAGGCTGATTTTTTCAGGTTTATCCATCAGGAATTTATTCTGAATTCTGAATGGATATTCAAAACATTTTCTTCAGGAGGAACAGATTCGAAAATTTTTCAGGGGTTGGTTCCTTCTGAATTCTTCCGGTCTTAAAAAGTTTTCAACTATAACGATTTCATATCAAACAAAAACATTAATTATGATATTAAGCATTGTATGTCAGTATTTTAATGTATTTATTGCGATCTAATTCAAATTAAAGACAATGGGAATTTCAAAACAATATTTAAAGACTAAGCCGGTGTGTAAAGTGACATTTACCGTACCCGCTAAAGATGCTGAAAAAGTTAGCGTAATTGGTGATTTCAACAATTGGGATCCCTCTAAAAACAAACTAAAAAAATTAAAAACGGGTACTTTTAAAGGAACCCTGGATTTGCCAAAGGATAATTCATTTGAATTTAAATACCTTATCGACGGAACTCATGCCAACGATCCTGAAGCAGATGCTTACCGATGGAACGATTATGCCGGAGCAGAAAATGCGGTCCTTGACCTTTAGAAACTTTTTTCGGAAGCTTAAACCGAACTACTGAAACCACAGCACACAAATCCATCTCTTTTTAAGGTGGATTTTGTGTTTTACAAAAGATTATGGGATGGCATTAAAAAAGAATTTGCCCGCTAAGCTTTTCCTGTATTTTGATTTGCGTTTAGAAAAGAGGCTCCGCTGGTTGATTTCTATTTTCAAGTTCCCGAATATGGTAACTGCCAGTTCATATTAGCATTTTAGATACTGTAGAATTCTTGTAGATTACACCCAGGAATATTTAGGCAAAACAGGTCAAAAACCAAAATACGGTAACTTCTCACCTCAATATGCACTCCTTATTAAAATTGTTCCAGGAACTTTATTCTTTTTTCAATAGGTGGGTGGGTTGAAAACAATCCTCCAAGGCCTCCGAATAAACCTGATGATGTGTCCTTCGGAGTGTTTTCAATAAACATTTGCTGAACTTCTTCACTCTTCACCTTTACATGGTGATTTACAGATATCTTTTTTAAAGCCGCGGCGAGAGCCCAGGGTTTCCTGGTCATTTCAGCAGCACCACTGTCTGCCATATATTCCCTTTTTCGGCTTAAAGCAAATTTAAAAACCATGGAGATCATATAAGCGATAAAAGATACGATGAGAATAATAATCATTAATTGCCCGCCACCATCTTTATTTCTTCTTCGGCTGCCTCCTATATTTCCGTATAAAAAACTTCGGAAAGCAATCTGTACCACAAAAGCAAAGATCCCCACAAACACAACGGTTACAACCAGTAACCGAACATCTTTATTTCTAATATGCATCAATTCGTGTGCGATCACCCCTTCCAACTCATCGTCTTCCAGTTCATCAATGATCCCGCGGGTTAAGGTAACTGTAAAATCTTTTTCTTTGAGTCCGCTGGCAAAAGCGTTTAGGGCATCGCTTTCTATAATACGGACTTTCGGCATTTTCATACCTACACTCATACAAAGGTTTTCTACCAGATTGTATACCCGCATATTCTCCTTACGTTCCAGCGGTTTAGATCCGGTAGCCATAGAGATCATCTTTCCATGGGCAAAATAAGCGATAAGAAACCATACCAACACCACCGCGCTAACAAAAGGTACCGCCTGTAAAAATGCATCTACGGCTAAATTGGGATTGGGAGTTCCGTCCTGATTAAAAGTGGTGAAATATACCACTGCAAAAACAGCTGCCAGGATTAGTAAAGGAAAGGCGATCAAGAGAAGAATAGATTTTCTGTTATTCCTCTTGATTTGGGTTTGGATCCCTACAAAAGCCACTGCTTAAAATTTTATCTCTGGAGCAACGTCCATTTGTGCTCTTCCCGCCGCACCAAGATCAAACATAGGTTGGGTCGTGAAGCCAAACATCCCTGCAAAAATAGAATTTGGGAATTTTTGAATAGCAATATTCAACTCTTTGGTAGCCGAGTTGAAGTAACGTCTTACGGCTGCCAGTTTATTTTCAATGTCGGAAATTTCTTTTTGAAGATGCATGAAATTTGTGCTTGCTTTTAGATCTGGATATGCTTCCACTTGAATATTCAATCCCTGCAATGCAGCTCCAAGATCTTTTTCTGCAGCAATTTTTTCATTTATCCCGGTGGCCGAAATTGCTCTTTGTCTTGCATTGGTTACCGCTTCAAGTGTTCCGCGTTCGTGTTCCATATAGCCTTTAACGGCTCCAAGAAGTTGTGGCACCAGGTCATGACGTTGCTTTAACTGCACATCAATATCCGCGAAAGCATTTTCCCTGTTATGCTTCAAACTCACCAGGTTATTATAAATAGATACACTCCAAATAACCAATACTAAAATGATTCCTAATATGATATACAATGCCATAAGTTTAGTTTTCTGTATTAGTTTCAAATATACCTTATTTTAAGGAATTAGTATTTTTTGTTTAACTTAATTAGTAGTGTTATTTTCATTTCTGTCTATTACAAGGGGAAGGCATTTTAGCTATTTCATTATTAAAAAATAGAGAAGCCTGTGAGTGTTGTAAATCGTTCCAGAGCGGCCATACCAAGTTCAGAGTTTCCTTTGGGATTTAAAAGAGGGCTCCAAACTGCTACTGAATATTGGCCAGGATGAATCGCAACAATACCGCCTCCTACGCCACTTTTCCCCGGTAAACCTACCTCAAAGCTAAATTCCCCGGCTTCATCATAAAATCCACAGGTTTGCATCAAAGCATTGATACGTTTATTCTTGGTTTTTGAAATAATCCGCTCACCGGTTCCCAGAAGTTTTCCCCGGTTGGCATAGAGCATAAATGCTTTAGCCAGTTCTTCGCAGGACATAGCTAAGGAACATTGATGAAAATAAAAATCTACTATAGGCTCAACATCATTTTTTATATTTCCAAGGGCCTTCATATAATTTACCAGTGCATAGTTCCTGTATCCGGTGGATTTTTCAGAAGCAGCTACGGTATAATCATAATCAATGTCACGATTACCGGTAATTTTTCGGACGAATTCTAATAATTCGGCTTTTGGATCCTTCAGGTTAGAAACCAAAATATCACAAATTACCAGGGCGCCGGAATTTATGAAGGGATTTCTGGGGATCCCTTTTTCATGTTCCAGTTGGGTAAGTGAATTAAATGGATCTCCCGAAGGTTCTACATCAACCCTGTCCCAAAGGTCTTCCCCCAGGATTTGCATTGCCATTGTAAGTGTGAAAACCTTGGAAATACTTTGTATGGAAAATTTTTCAGAACTATCTCCAAATGAGGAATGTTTTGCGCCGGTAGAATAAAGGTACATCCCGAATTTTTTAGGATCGACTTTGGCCAGTTCTGGAATATAGGAAGCCACCTTTCCAAATACATCCCTGTAGTTGAGTTCTTCCTGAATTTGATCCAGTATTTTTTGATAATCCATTTTTTTAATTTAAATCGTTTAGGGAACTTCCGGATGGCATTTCAACAGGAGCCTGATTTACCCTGAAAATTCTTGCGTCTAGGTTTCCTTTTAAAGTGATATTTTCCCCTGAAACTTCCAGCCAGCTTCCTTCTCTTAAACCTACAACTGGCTGAGAGTTTATCGAGTGGAATTCTTTAATTCTGGTTTCACGGGTTTCGCCTTTATGGGTAGAGTTATCATCCGGATCCAGGTAATGAGGATTGATGTTGAAGGAAACTATGCCCAGAGTTTTAAATGAAGGAGGATAAACTATGGGCATATCATTGGTGGTTTGCATTGTGAGTCCACCAATGTTTGTGCCCGCGCTGGTTCCTAAATAAGGAATTCCTTCCTGTATGCGATCTTTAAATAATTCCATAATTCCGGCCCTGTGGAGTTTATCAACAAGTAAAAATGTATTTCCTCCTCCGGTAAAAATCCCTTTTGCCTCCAGAATCGCTTTTTTTGGATCTTGAAATTCATGAATCCCCCGTACTTTAAAAGGCATGTTTTTAAACGCATCTTTTATTTTTCCTGTGTATTCCTCATGAGACATCCCTCCAGGACGGGCATAGGGAATGAAAAGAATTTCTCCGGAATTTTTAAATAATTCAATTATTTCCGGGAAGAGATATTCCAAAAAATCTTGTCCATGTAAAGTAGAAGTGCTTGCTAAAAGAATTCTTTTCATCTGTTTTTTTATTGTTTTTTATCGGTCATATCTAACATCCAAATAATCATTTTCCTGTGTGAGAAATTCTATTCTCATGGATGTTTCATCTAATTTTTTCGTAAATTTAAGTAATGTGTTGGTTTAACAAAATTTTAGGCGCAGCATATTGAAATTATAAGGAATGTTTTTGGTTACTTTAAGGTTTAATATATGCTTAACCAGGAATTTCGTTCTCATTAGTAATTTGGTAACAATGAAAAGGTTTCTAATAATACTTGCAATTATTTTCGGGTTTGTAGCTCAGGCCCAGGAGCGCATTTCTGTTTCGGGAAGCATTCAGGTTCCTGTGGGGGATGAGCCAGAAGGAATCATTGTTTACAATTTAAATACCGAAGCTTTCACATTTACAAATCCTGAAGGTGAATTTTCCATTGCGGTTAAACTCAACGATAGCCTTAGGGTTTCAGCTGCTCAATTTCAGGAGTTCATTGTGATTATTGATGGCGGAGTAATCCAATCTGGAGAATTAAATATTTATTTGAACGAGATTATCAATTTGTTACCGGAAGTGGTGGTAACCCCGTACGATCTTTCCGGAAACGTTAGAGTAGATGCCGCGCGGTTGCCTGTAGTTGAACTGCCTGAAAATTATACGGCATCTCAAGTTCAAAATACTTATTTTCCTTCTGAAACAGGCCCTTCTTATCTAACTCCTCCTAAAAATAACGCGTTAGCGATGAGCCAGACAAGGCTTGTGAATGGAATTAATTTTGTCAATATTTTTAAAGAATTATTGATCGCAAGTAAGAAGGATGAAATACGGGATCCATACAGTGAAGGTCCCAATGCCGATATAGATACCGAAATAAGGCAAATGTATGACGATGAGTTTTTTCAGGAAAATTTAAATATTGAACTGAAATATATCAATGATTTTATATATTTTGCAGATGATAGTGGCTTAAAAGAAGAAATGTTGCAAAAAGGAAATGAGCTGGATCTCATTGAATTTCTTGTGGAACAAAGCAAAAAATATAAAAAACAACGTTCAGGTAATTAATTTGTCCTGCTTAAGGCAGAGAAATCAAAAAACCTCGGGACAAACCCGCGAGGTATGAAGTGGAAAGTACTTTTAAAAATTCGAGGCAAGCCCGCCTGAATTAAACCCTCAATGAGGGATTGAATATGATAAAAAAAATTCTTTGCGCTTTAAGTTTGTTGATGGCTTTTCCTGTTTTTTCTCAGGAGGAGAATACCCTTTTAAAAGGTTCCATTAAAGCCCCCTATTTGGAAGGTGCTTCCGTTCATATTATAAACACTACTCAAAAGACAGGAACGGTGAATTCTGCATCAGGAAATTTTCAACTTCTGGTTAAAACCGGGGACAGCTTGCTCTTTTCTTCCATTCAATACCAGAAATTAGAGGTGATTATTTCTTCTGAAATTATCCTAAAAAACAATCTTACCATAGAATTAAAAGAGGATATTAATCAACTAGCTGAGGTTAATATCAGCAATATTCAGCTTACCGGAAATCTTAATACCGATCTCAATAAAATTGAGGTAGTAACAGATTTGCCTCTTGATTTAAAGTTTGGGGATGTAAAGCAAATGGTATTTGAATCGGATGTGAACGACCCTTTAAAGGCTCCAAGGAATATCGCTTTTGAGAGCAACCAGGTATTGCAGCCAGGAGTGAATTTATTAGGAATGGTTGATATCCTGGAAGAACTATTCAATATAAAGAAAAAGGAAAAGGCACCCATCTATAAAAGGCCAACCGCAACTATTGCCGCTCAAATGAGAAAATTATTTGATGATGATTTTTTCAAAACCAGCCTTGGTATTAAAGAAGAGCACATCAATGATTTTTTATTTTATGTGGATGAAAATGGCTTGACAGCGCACATGATGGAAGAGAAAAACAGGTTAAGTTTGGTGGATTTTCTTTTTGAACAAAGTGGGAAATATCTACAGGTTCGTGGCGAACATTAAAAAGTTATTTTTTCAGAAGAAACCAGCTTTGGCTTTTAGAAAAATATCGGGGAATGGAATAGTTCTTGAAGATAAAAATAATTGCCTCCCAATAATCTTTTCAAAAGAATTCAAATACTCAGAAGAAATTGGAATTGGGCCACAGAAAAACAATAAATAGCTACCTATGAAATACAGAATTTTATTCCTTTTATTAATTTTCAGCTTATCGTCTTTTAAGAAATCCCATAAATTCTATGTTAGCGTAACAGAAATTGAATATAATGAAGAGGTTCAAAGCCTTCAAATAATCTCCCGGATTTTCACAGACGATCTGGAAGCGCTTCTTCAGGAACGCTACGATCCATCTATTAAACTTTTGTCCTCCGGGGATGAAGGCGCAGTGAAAGCAAATCTTACAAAGTACCTTGGTCAGAAATTCCGGGTTCAGGTAAATGGAAAACCTTACGAGGTAAATTATTTGGGGAAAGAATATGAAGATGATATGACCTTATTGTACCTGGAAGTTCCCAATGTTTCTTCAGTAAAATCTGTAAAAATCAAAAATGCTATTTTAACCGATCTTTTTCCGGAACAAAAAAATCTGGTACACGTTGAATTAAAAGGAACAACCAAGAGTTTGATTTTAACAGGAGAACGTGATGAAGACAAATTAATTTTCAACGAATAAATTGAGATAATCATATAAATTCATAAATTTAGCAACTTAAAATAATAATAAACAGAATGAAAAAAATTAATATTGCGATTTTAGCATGTTCTCTAATTTTTTCTTCGGGAATTTTTGCTCAGGAAACAGAAGCACCTAAAGAAGAAGTTAGGGAAATGGGACATTTTAATGAAAATAAATTCAGGCAGATGTACCAGGAATTTTCAACTCCCAACCAATACCGTACCGGTTCCGGTGCTCCCGGGGAAGCTTATTATCAAAACCAGGCCGATTATAAAATGGATATCGAGTTGGACGATAAAAACAAAAAATTAACCGGCGTAGAAACTATTACCTACCATAATAACTCTCCCGATAATCTGGAATATTTATGGGTTCAATTGGATCAAAACATACGGACAAAAAATTCTCCGGCTTTAGATAAAGATGGTAGCGGAATTGCTCCGGTAGCTCAACCTGGAGGATTTGTAAATCAGTTTATGAAGGAGCCATTTGATGGTGGTTTTAATATAGAAGAAGTTTCCCAAGACGGAAAAAATTTACCTTACACCATTAACTATACAATGATGCGTGTAGATATGGCTCAGCCTTTAAAAGCAGGGGAAAGTTATAGTTTTACCATAAAGTGGAACTATACTATAAATAATCACGTAACCGATAGAGCAAGGTCTGGTTATGAGCATTTTCCGAAAGATGGAAATGATGTGTATGTAATCGCGCAATTCTTCCCAAGAATGGCAGTATATAATGATGTAGAAGGATGGCAAAACATGCAATTCTTCGGAAATGGAGAGTTCGCATTGCCTTTTGGGAATTATGAAGTAAACATAACCGTGCCGGCAGATCATATTTTGGATGGAACAGGAGAAATAGTAAACAGAAAAGAAGTCTATTCAAAAGAGATGATGAATCGCTACGAGCAGGCAAAAAAAGAAACCGAAAATCCTGTATTAATCGTTACTCAGGAAGAAGCTGAAGCTGCAGAAAAAGGATTTTCAGATAAAAAGAAAACCTGGAAATTAAAGGCTGAAATGGTGCGTGATTTCGCGTTCTCCTCATCCCGAAAATTCATCGTGGATATGATGAATGTAAATGTGATGGGAAAGGATGTGATGGCTGTTTCAATGTATCCAAAAGAAGGTAATCCTTTATGGGAGGAATACTCAACAAGAGCTGTTGCAAGCACCTTGAAAACCTATTCAAATCATACTTTCAAATACCCATATCATAAAGCAATCTCTGTTCATGCAAAAAATCAGGGGATGGAATATCCAATGATTTGCTGGAATTATGGCCGTCCGGAAGAAGATGGAACCTATAGCGACAGAGTGAAATACGGGATGATAAGTGTAATTATCCATGAGATTGGTCATAACTTTTTCCCAATGATCGTAAATAGTGATGAGCGCCAATGGGGTTGGATGGACGAAGGTTTAAATACCTTTTTACAGTATTTGGCAGAGCAGGAATTCGGGAAAGAATATCCTGCAGCAATTGTACCTAATGATGTTTATCCTTCAAGACGGGGAATTCCCGCTAATATAGTTCCTTATATGAAAGGTGATCAAAGGTTTATTTCTCCAATTATGAGCAATCCTGAAAACGTGTATCAGCTGGGAAATAATGCTTACGGAAAACCTGCTACTGCATTAAATATCTTGAGAGAAACTGTAATGGGACATGATTTGTTCGATTATTCATTTAAAACATATTCGCAACGATGGATGTTCAAACACCCTACCCCCGAAGATTTTTTCAGGACAATGGAAGATGCTTCCGGAGTTGATCTTGACTGGTTTTGGAGAGGTTGGTTTTACAGTACAGATTACGTAGATATAGGAGTAAAGGATGTTAAAAAATATTATGTAACCGATAAAGTTACCAAGGAAGGCGCAGCCTTTTTAGAACGATATGGAGTAACAGATCCATCTGCGATAGATGCCATTTATGTAGTGGAAGAAGGTAGTGAAGAGTTTTCGGAAGATATGAAAGGTAAAAATCCTCTGGAAACCGCACCAAAACTAAATGAATATGTAATGGATAATTTTTCTCCGGCAGAACGTTTAGAGATGGAAGTCCCAAAATATTTCTATGAAATCACATTCTCAAAGCCTGGAGGGCTTGTAATGCCACTTATAGTGGAATATACCTATGCCGATGGAACTACAAAAAATGTAACCTATCCTGTACAAATTTGGCGTAAGAATGATGACCAGGTGAGTAAAGCAATTGCTACAGATAAGGAGATCGTTAAAGTAGTGGTAGATCCTAATATGGAAACTGCCGATGTCAACTTAGAAAATAACAGCTGGCCACAACAAATAAAAGAAGATAAATTCCAGCAGTTTAAAACTGAAGGAGGAAATTAATCAGGGATTAAATTTTATTTAAATTAAGCCGACTTTAACGAGTCGGCTTCTTTTTTTAAAAGAAATTGTCATTATCTTTGTCTCTATGATTACACTTCCTTTATTTATAAGTGGTGCAGAAATAGCCTTTATAATGTTTATATTGGTGATGGTTTTTGGTGCCGATAAAATTCCGGATATCGCACGGGGATTGGGAAAAGGTATGCGTACACTTCGTAACGCCTCAAATGATATTAAAAGCGAAATTCAAAAAAGTGCCGAGAAGCAAGGCATAGATACCGACATTTCTAAAGATGTGCGCAGTGAGATCAGTAAGGTAAAAGAGGATATCGAAGAAATCACCGGCTCGGTTAAACGCAGGTTATAATGCAAAATTAGTTTAAAATGTGCCAGCAAGACTTAGTGATTTTAAGTTAATTTCAGGATTTATTTTTTGTGGTTTTTCTTAATTAGCACTGTGATTCTTTACTCTGCTTATGCTCAGTCCATCTCTAATTGGGAGCATAACGGTTTCTATTCTTTCATCTTCCACCATCATTTTATTATAATGCAGGAGCGCTATAGTAGAGTCATCATCTTCCTTAACTTTTTCCACCACTTTTCCGCTCCAAAGGACATTATCGGTTATAATAATTCCTCCGGGATTCATTTTTTCCATGATCAATTCAAAATAGGCAGGATAATTTGGTTTATCGGCATCAATAAAGGCCAAATCAAATCTCAGTTCAAAAGTTGGGATAATTTCCAGTGCGTTTCCTAAATATTGGTGGATCTGTTCCTTATATTCTGAGAGATCAAAATATTTTTTCTGGATTTCGGCTAGTTCCTCATTAATATCGATAGTATGTAAACTCCCTTTCTTTTGTAATCCTTCAGAAAGACACAAAGCAGAATACCCGGTATAAGTGCCAATCTCCAAAATATATTCCGGATTCACTATTTTTGAGATCATACTTAATAACCTTCCCTGGTAATGACCGCTTAGCATCCGCGGCTGAAGGATCTTTTGAAAGGTTTCCCGTGTGAGTTTAGCCAGTAATTCCGGTTCCTCCTGAGTATGTTTTACTGCGTAATCGTCTATTTCCTTCGGAATAAAATGCATAGTATTTTAAATTTCAGCAAATTTAAGCATATGAAATGAGCATCACGGAAACTCGATGCAAATATCAATGAAGATAATTTGTTGATAGTTTTCATGAATTTTTTTGATGCGCAAAGAAAGCAGTTCGAAGTTAAAAGAAGAATCCTACAGGATTTCGACGAAAAAATTAAGCCTGCTGGTATTAATAAATAGTATTTTTACATAAAAACTGCTTTTATGGAATTCAGAAATACAAGGGAATTTGCACAGTCATTGGATAAAGAAGATCCTTTAGCAAAGTATAAAGATGAATTTATCTTTCCTGCAATAAACAATAAGAAGGTAATCTATTTCACAGGAAATTCACTGGGCCTACAACCCAAATCGGCTAAAAAATATGTAGATGAGGTGATGGATGATTGGGCAAAGCTCGCAGTAGAAGGTCATTTTTATGCTGAAAAACCCTGGTGGGACTATCATGAGCGGTTTTCTGAAAAACTTGCTAAAGTGGTTGGAGCCAAGCCCGCCGAGATTACCGTAATGAATACACTTACCGTTAACCTTCATTTATTGATGGTTTCTTTTTACAGGCCTGATGCAAAGCGCTATAAGATTATTTGTGAAGAAAAAGCCTTCCCAAGTGATCAATATATGATCGCTTCCCAGGTGAAGTTTCACGGGCTTAATCCGGAAGATGCCGTAGTTGAGGTTAAAAAAAGGGCTGGTGAAAACCACTTCAGGACAGAGGATATTCTTAAGAAAATAGAAGAAATAGGGGATGAGTGTGCTTTGGTTCTTTTTGGAGGAGTTAATTATTACTCGGGACAGGTATTGGATATGGAAACTATTACCCGGGAAGGGCATAAAGTAGGAGCCAAGGTAGGTTGGGATCTCGCTCATGCAGCAGGAAATATTGAACTTAAATTACACGAATGGAATGTGGATTTTGCTGCCTGGTGCAGTTATAAATATATGAATTCCGGACCAGGAAATGCTTCTGGTTGTTTCATCCACGAGAAGTACCACGGGCTTAAGGAAATTCCACGTTTTGAGGGCTGGTGGGGACATTCCAAAGATCGTCGTTTTCTTATGGAACCCGAATTTCAGCCAGAACCGGATGCACATGCCTGGCAAATAAGCAATGCTCCAATTTTGGCACTGGCACCCTACCTGGCATCACTGGATATGTTTGAAAAGGTTGGAATGCCTGCCCTTATTGAGAAACGAAATAAAATTGTAGCCTACCTGGAATTTGTGCTGCAGCAAATTGATGATGAGGTGGATAGTACTTTCGAGATTATTACTCCCTCCAACCGAAACGAGCGAGGAACCCAACTTTCCGTTTTTCTGCACGGAGAAGGAAAGGAGTTGTTTAATTATTTAATGAAAAATGGAGTGATAACCGATTGGAGGGAACCAAATGTGATACGACTGGCTCCGGCACCATTTTATTGTTCCTATGAAGATATGTATGAATTTGGTCAGATCTTAAAAAGAGGCATTTTAAAGATTTAAAATTATTACAGGGATTAAAATTTGATTTACTCCTGAATTTAGCTCCTTTTTCTTTTACAAAAGGATCATAAAATTCAAATACCGCTGGAATCTCCAGCGGTATTTGAATTTTAATCCTCGATAACCTAAACCTGAAGGATTTTATTTTACCATTATATCTGTAAAATATAACTGGAAACTTTCATCTCCCGATTTATGCATTTTTGCAATAGTTATCCCATTGAAGGTTTCATAATCTTCCCAGGTAGTAGATAGACTTCTTCCCCCTGCCGACTGATATGTCCATTCACGAATCATTTTGTCATCTTCATCAAAATATATCAAATAAGTGTCGCCGGGTGTATATCCGCTTGTGTCTGCATATTTAACTGTTATTTGATGCATTTCCTCTTGGCTTATTGGTGCAACCGCGTTTCGGTTATACCCCATATCATATTCGCTCCAAATCAATTCGTACGGAAACAACAGCCAATACTTATCATTGATGAATTTTTGATCTATTTGTGTTTCTTCTTCATCAAGATCTCCTTCTTTGCTATAACTGAATGTTTCTCCTTTTTCTGTAAGTTCTACTTTATTCTCTTTGGGAAACCATTTCCAGGAGCGTTCAGTACGCATAGTGTCATTCACTTTTACATTAAAAGTAAAATTAATTTGATCAACTTCTTCAAAATTTTTGAATCCGTTGGCGTAAGCAATCTCTTTTGTAATTGGTTCTTCAAAAGCGGATTCATTTTGATCTTCTGCCTTTTCAGGATCATTTTTACAGGAAATAATAAAAATAAAAAGTACTAAAAATGTTAATTTTTTTTTCATGATTTATATTTTTTACAAAAATAAGTTAAAAAGTAGTAAGGTTTTCATATTTATATAGCATTAATGCTCATTCCGCCATCGGCAATTATATTTTGGCCGGTTATATAGGAGGATTTTTCCATGGCCAGAAAAGCTATAATCGCGGCCATTTCCTCTGCTTTTGCAACTCTTTTTAAAGGAGTTCTTCCTAAAATTCCATTCATTCTTTCATCCTGTTTTAGAAATCCTTCGGTAAGTGGGGTTTCTGTAAACCAGGGAGAAACGGCATTCACACGAATTCCTTCCTGTGCCCACTCCACAGCCAGGCTCCTGGTTTGTTGAAGCAACCCTGATTTTGCCATGGCATATGGAGTTCCCGTTCCTACATCTTGCAGTGCGGCAACAGATGCAACGTTGATTACCGTTCCAACTTTCGATTTTTTCAGAAATGGATGCAGTGCTCTGCTTAATTCAAAAGGCGCTACTAAATTGATATTTAATACTTTTTGAAACTCTTCCTCTGAATAATCCAAAGCTTTTTTCCGAATATTAATTCCTGCATTGTTTACCAGGATATCCAGGGATTGCCAGTTGTTTTGTACCCATTGCAGGATTTTTTCTCTGTCTTCTTTTACCGAAACATCTGAAACGAAACCATTGACCTCAAACCCTTTCTCCTGAAGTTCTTTTTCAAGACTTAGTACAACTTGTTTATTCCGGGCGGTAAATAATACCCTTGCTCCCAATTCCAGAAATTCCATAACGGTGGCTTTACCAATTCCTTTAGTTCCACCAGTGATAACAGCGGTTTGCCCTTTTAAATTCCACATATATTTTTTGATCTAAAAATTTAAGTCCAAGGTAAGTTATAGCAAATGATATAAAAAGCGAAGCCCCCTGAAAAAATCAAGGGGCTTACTTATTAAATAGTATTTATTCCTGTTACAATCTTCTTCCGGTAAGTAGTTTGAATAAAATCAATATTACCGCAATCACAATTAAAATGTGAATAATGGCTCCCAAATCAGGAAATGCAAAATATCCTATTAGCCATCCGATAATCAATAAAACTACAATAAGCCAAATTAAATCTCTCATAATTGTTGGTTGTTTAGCGCAACTTGAAGTTGCTATTAGTGGTTTAGATTTTTAAAAACGAAGTGTATTAAAATCAGATAGATCACATCCTATCATTTTCCAAATCATATCACCTGGTTAGTAATTATCTACGAATTTATAAAAACAACCGTCCAGACTGAACTTTTTTAACGTGCGTTTAACTCTTACTTTAGAATATATCTAAATTTTTAATAATATTGGAAGCTCTTTCCCTAATTGCGTTCATTTCATCAGTAGATTTTTTTTCCAGCATACTCATCATCATGGCCATTCTATGGTTGTCCTTAAAAAATCCCCTCTTTTTATCAAGAAAATTCCAGTAAAGGCTATTAAAAGGACAGGAGTCTTCTTCAACCTTTTTTGAAACCTTGTAATGACAATCTGCACAATAATTACTCATTTTATTGATATAACTTCCGCTAGAGATGTAAGGTTTTGTGGCTACAATCCCACCATCGGCATATTGACTCATTCCTCTGGTATTGGTTATTTCAACCCATTCTATAGCATCTATATAGATTCCCAAATACCAGGAATCAACCTCGTCCGGATGAGTTTGGGTAAGAAGGGCAAAATTCCCGGTGATCATAAGACGTTGTATATGGTGTGCATAGGCATGTTCCAGACTTTGGTTAATGGCGTGTTTTAAGCAATTCATTTTAGTCTTTCCTGTCCAATAAAACTCCGGAAGTTTGTTGTGGTTTTGGAGTTCATTTTTTTGCTTGTAATCTGGCATTTCTTTCCAGTAAATTCCACGCATATATTCACGCCATCCTAAAATTTGCCTGACGAAACCTTCAATTTGAGAAATATCTATATCGTCTTTATGGTTCCTCCAATATTCAACCGTTTTTTCGATGACCTCCAGGGGATGAAGCATCTTGGAATTCATGGCAAAGGACAATCTTGAATGAAAAAGGAAAATCTGGTCCGTATTCATGGCGTCCTGATAATCTCCAAAATGTTTTAGAAGATTTTCACAGAAATAATCAAGAACACTAAGAGCGTTCTTTCTTGTGGTTGGCCAGTTGAATTTCTCATGATCTATGAAACCTATTGTTTGAATTTTTGCTTTTTCAATTTCCTTCTTTATTTTTGAAACATCCTGGTTAAAATAGCATGGTTCAGGAATTTCCGGGGAACCTTTCCATTTTTGTCGGTTGCTTTTGTCAAAATTCCACTTTCCACCTTCGGGATTTTGATCAATCATCATCACATCGTACTTTTTCCGCATATCCCGGTAAAAATATTCCATGGTCAATTGCTTTTTCCCCTTAAAGAAGTCCGCAAGGTCGGTTCTGGTAGTTAAAAAGTGTTCGGTGTCAAATGCTTCAGAAGTGATTTTTAAATCCTTACAGAAAGCTTTCAGTTGTTCATCAAGTCGGTATTCATCCGGAAGTTGATATTCAAACTTTTCAATATCATTTTCTGAAATCAATTGCTGAATGTTTTTTTCTAAGCTCTGATGGTTTGTTTTATCTGAAATATGGTAAAATATTACCCGGTGTCCATTATCTTTGAGGTACTCAGAGAAATTTCTCATCGCGCTGAAAAAGGCAACAACTTTTTGAATGTGGTGAACAACATAATCTGTCTCCTGTCGCATTTCCATAAGGATATATGTGACATCTTCCCGGGTAGTATCAAACCAACTGTGCGAATGGTTAAGCTGATCGCCTAAAATAAGTCGAAGTGTGCGCATAGTTTAAAAGAGTCTTTCCTGAAGCCAGGTTTGTTGGTATTTCCCTGCCGGATCGTAGCGCTCTGCCTGGGATTTTATATTGAATTTTCTGTCCCGTGGGTCATTGCCCACGCCGCTGTTATACATCCAATTTCCCCAATTGCTGTGTACATCGTAATCTATCAACATACTCTCAAAATAGGCTGCCCCAATACGCCAGTCCTGTTGCAATACTTTAGACCAAAAACTGCATGCATTTTGTCTTCCGCGGTTGCTCATAAATCCTGTTTGAGCGAGTTCTTTCATGTTTGCATTCACGAAATTCTCTGTGGTTTCCCCCTGTATCCAGCTATCTTTGATGTGCTCATCATTTCCCCAGGAATATTCTTTTTTAAGAATTCCACCAACTTTAAAGATCTCATTTCCGTGTTTTAAGGAGATATATTTGAAAAAATCCCTCCATAGAAGTTCGAAAACCAACCAATAGGTATCTTCGTTTTTTGTTACTTCCTCTTCAAATCTCTTAACCTCCCGGTAAATTAATGTTGGAGAAATGGATCCATTTGCTAACCAGGGTGAAAATTTTGAACTGTAATCCTTTCCTAAAAGTCCATTGCGTGTCTTCTTATATACTGCAAGCTTTTTTGTATTCCAAAAATAGCCCTTCATTCTAATTTTCGCCTGATCTTCCCCTCCTTTAAATGGAAAAGCAGATCTTGGATCGGTTTCAAAATTCTCAAATCCCAGTTCGTTTAACGTTGGTAAGTTTGGAACGTCTGAAAGTAAATTTTCTTTCGGAAATTTTTCAGGAATTGAAATAACCGGTCTAACTTCTGAATATTTTTCGCATTTCTTCCTGAATTCGGTAAAAACCTGAGGGATATTCTGAAACGAATCAAATGGAATATCTTCCGGATGGTATAGAAACTGATTATAGTGTCCTTTCACATTCACATGCTCCGGCAGTGTTGAAGTTACTTCCTTAAGGATATTGGTTTCTTCTTGAGTCCATTCTGTTTGAATATAAATTGAAGTGATCTTGAAACGTTCCACTAACTCAGCAAGTTTTGATGCTGGTTTTCGCGGGATTACCAAAAGACTGATGTTTAATTTTTTTAGATTTCCCCGGAGTTCCTGCAATGTTTCCAATAGAAATTTTGCACGGAATTTTTCGGTTTTTTTAAATCCAAATTTCCCGATTTCAAATGCTTCAGGATCCAGGAAATAAACTCCAATAACCAAATCACTGCTTTTACAAGCCTCGCTTAAACTTTTATTGTCTTCAATTCTTAGATCATTTCTAAACCAAACTATGCTTCTTTCCATTTTTCTGACTGCTGCATTTTTTACTGCAATATTTTACGTTGGTCCAGTTTTTTTCCCATTTTTTACGCCAGGAAAATTTATGGCCACAGGATTCACATATTTTTGTAGGAAGATCCTGTTTTCTAACCTGTTTCATTCGTAAATTATTCTTTTTTGAAAAAAGATTTGATTTCTTTGCCTGGCCTTGCATAATGGAACCGGTCCAGGAGAGCGGGTAACGCATAACCGTCCAAACCATTTATGGCTACGGTATCGGCATCATCCAATCGAAGCCATCCATCTGGAGTTTGTATTCCCTCTTCAAAATATAGGTGCTCTATCGCAGCAACTACCAAAATGGTATCATTTTCAGTGATATGATATTCATTTAAGTAACGGCAGCCCATTTTTACGGAAGATTGTTTAACATAGGGTGCAAAAAAATCGTCCAGATATTCTTCCTCCAACCCTGTTTGGTTGAATTCAGAAATATTTGTTTCATATTTTGCCGCGGTTTGATGTGCTTGTTCAATCATATTTTTGTGAATATGATTTACGGTAAAAACCCCTGTTTCTTTTATGTTTTCAAAGGTGTTTCTGGGTACCGTAGTAGGTCTTAAAAAAAAACCCAACATCGCTGGATTACTACCTATATGGTGTACCGAATTAAAAACAGCCACATTCGTTTGACCATTTTTGGATTTGGTTGCCAATAAATTTGCAGATTTATATCCTGTACAACTATTGATGAGATTAAGCCGAAAGAGCTTATCCAAATTTTTTATATCGGAGTTTGTATAGTGTTTCATGAAAATAGGTCAGTTAAATTAACTGACCTAAATTTAGTAATACTTAAAAGATTATCCTGTTAATCAATCTTTAAAATCATTCCTTAATTTCTTCCTGATTGATCCGAATTTCATAGTTTTCAATTATTTCGCGGATTGCATCTACGTTATCTGAAGAATTTTGATGTGCGATTTCCATCGCTTTTTCCAGTTCTTTATCCGGGTTTTGAAAAAGATCCGTGATCACATGATTAATTTTATCAATAATACTTTCCTGACTGTTTTTTATGTCCTCCAGTTTATTTAACGTTGACCTCATTTGTTCCATTTTTGCTTCATCCATAATGTAATAATTTTATTTTAGGTTAAATTTAAAGTGATATTCATTAAACCAAAGTCCTGTTAACCAATATTTAGTTCTTTTTGAATCCCTTTTAAGAGCTTTTGGCATTTTCAGACTCTTTATATCGTGGATAGTCTGTATATCCTTTTTTTCCGGGTGTGTAAAATGTATCCTCATCCCATTTGGCTAAGGGTGCAATTTTTTCAAAACGCCTGGGTAAATCCGGGTTCGAAATAAATAATTTGGCAAAGGAAACCAAATCTGCATTACCATTTTCAATGACCTTATTTCCTTTTTCCTGATCAAATCCTCCATTAATCATCAAGGTTCCTTTGTAAATAGGTCGATAGTGTTTTGCTATTTCAGGTTCCAGAAACGGAATTCCGCTTACATCTGTAAAAGGTTCTGAAAGGTGCACATAAGCCAAATCGTATGCATTAAGTTTTTCTACTATATAATCGAATGTAGGAATGGTATCTTCTGTAGCGATAATTCCGAAGGCATTATGGAGCGAAGGGTTCAATCTAACCCCTATTTTATTTTCTGCCCACACCTCGGAAACTGCTTCTATAATTTCAAAAAAGAAACGTGCTTTGTTAGGAATACTTCCTCCGTAATCGTCATCTCGCAAGTTTGAATTGCTGTTAAAAAACTGGTGGATTAAATAGCCATTTGAGGAATGAATTTCAATTCCATCAAACCCTGCCTTCTTCGCATTTTGAGCTGCTGTTTTAAATTCCAGCACTGTTTCTTTAATCTCTGCTAGGCTCATAGCTTTTGGTTCTTCGGTATCTTCAAAACCATCTACAGTAAACACTTTTTCATTAGCCTTTACGGCGCTGGGAGCAAGAGGTTTCTCGCCATTGTGAAATTTAGAATGAGAAATCCTTCCGCAATGCCACAGCTGAATAAAGATTTTTCCACCCTCTTCATGAACTGCGTTTGTAACTTTTTCCCAAGCTTCTGTTTGAGTTCCGGTATGAATTCCTGGAGTATTAATGTATCCAACAGCCCTCTCTGATACCTGGGAACCTTCTGTTATAATTAATCCGGAACCACTGCGCTGCCGGTAATATTCTACATGGAGATTGGTGGGGGCATTTTCATTGTTATCTGCCCGGTTACGGGTCATAGGAGCCATAATAACTCTGTTTTTCAGGGTTATATCTCCCATTTGGTAAGATTGCAGAAGGGGTTGATCTAAATTCATTCTAGATTGATTTTATATTCGAAAATAAAGTTACACGTTGTGGCAGAAATGCTTGTTAAACATATTATAAATACGCAGGTATTTAACTTATTTTAAGAAGAAATCAATTTTGCAAAGCAAAAAAATATTTATCATAATAGGATGTTTAGTTTCTAAAGTTTGCAGCTAATAAACTCTGAATATTTTAATCAATCACTAAAATAATCGGTATTTTTGAAGCCTATTATTTCATTTAAACCCTTATGCCATCCGGTAAATAACTCTTCTATATGCAGCAAACTAAAAATATAGCAATTATTGGTTCCGGATTGGTAGGCTCACTTTTGGCTATTTACCTGAAAAAAAGAGGTCATCAGGTAACGGTTTTTGACAGGCGTAAAGACGTTAGAACTATTGAATTTTCTGGAAGATCCATAAATCTTGCAATGTCCAACAGAGGCTGGAGTGCTTTAAGAAAGGTTGGAATTGAGGAGGAAATAAGGAAAATTGCCTTGCCTCTCGATAAGCGCGCAATGCATGTGAAAGAAAAACCGGTTTATTTTCAGAAATACGGAAAAGAAGGAGAGGCAATATATTCAATTTCCCGAGGAGTGCTAAATAGAAAAATGATAGATCTCGCAGAGAATGCCGGAGTAGTTTTTAAATTTGAGGAAAAAGTATGGGATGTTAATCTTCAGGAAGCTACAATTTTCACAGGGGAAAGTGAAAAGGGGGAATGGAAGGAGTATAAGTTCGATCTAGTTTTTGGGGCAGATGGAGCTTTCTCAAGAGTGCGGCATAAAATGCAGCGACAAAGCCGTTTCAATTATTCTCAATTTTTTATAGATGTAGGTTATAAGGAGCTTACAATTCCGGCTAACAATGATGGTTCTCATAAACTTGACAATGCCTCTTTTCACATCTGGCCTCGCGGAGAATTTATGCTGATTGCCATGCCTAACCTTGATGGAAGCTTTACCTGTACCTTATTCCTTCCTTTTGAAGGTGAAGTTTCTTTTGAAAGTATTAAAACCGAAAGAGATGCTGAAGCTTTTTTCGCCACTTATTTCCCTGATATAAGAAATGATATCTCAAATTTAACCAGGGATTTCTTTAAAAATCCTACCAGTGCAATGGTGACTATGAAATGTTTTCCGTGGACCTATTGGAATAAAGTTGCGCTCGTGGGAGATTCAGCGCATGCAATAGTTCCTTTTTATGGGCAGGGGATGAATGCTGGCTTCGAGGATATTTCTGTTTTGGATGATCTTATGGAAGCATATGGAGATGATTGGGAACAGATATTTTTGGAATATCAAAACGTCAGAAAACCTAATGCGGATGCTATTGCAGAATTAAGTTACAGAAATTTTATCGAAATGAGCAGTAAAACAGCTGATGCCGAATTTCTTCTTCGGAAAAAAATTGAAAAGCATTTTTCTGAAAAGCATCCAGAGCAATGGATCCCGCTTTATTCCAGAGTTACATTTTCAGATAAGCCTTATGCAGAAGCACTTGCTATAGGCGATCATCAGCGTGCGATTATGGATGAGGTAATGAAATTGGAAAATATTGAAAAAAAATGGAATAGCAAAGAGGTAGAGAAATTGATATTGGATCTTCTGGAAAAAAATTAAAAAGATATTAGGTAAAACTTTCTTCTTCCTCTTTAACCATATCAAGACCCAGGCTTTCATAGACTTCCTTTAGGGTTTCACTGTCTTCTGTAAGAACGATCAGCATATCATTCGGTTCAATTTCAGTTAGGCCATTTGGTGTTAGGAATTTATCATCACGGGAAATCATAGCAATAATTGCTTTCCGTGGAAATTTCAGTTGTACAATGGGCTTCCCAACAGAATGATTGTTTTCTGGAATAATTATTTCTCTTATAAAAGATTTTGCTCCATCAGCTAAAAATGCATCTACAGGAGATTTTGGTTTTACTTTAAACGGAAGTGCCACATGCAGCCATTTTGCAACCAGGGACAATGTGGTTCCCTGAACTAATACGGAGGAAAGCGACACGAAAAATACTATATTAAAAATCATATTCGCTTTCTCAATGCCAGCCAAAAGAGGGTAGGTCGCAAAAACTATTGGAACCGCTCCCCGAAGTCCAACCCAGGAAATATACCATCTTCTTCTCATTTTCATTTTAAAGAACATCAAACTTATAAATACGCTCAAAGGTCTGGCTATAAATATGAGAAACACCGAAACAAACATTCCTATCCCCACTACAGGTAGGACCTGGCTTGGAAAAACCAGCAAACCAAGGGTAAGAAACAGCACAATTTGCATAAGCCAGGCAAGACCATCAAACATTTTCATAATGGTCTTTTTATGGATGATATTGTGATTTCCCAAATACACCGCACATAAGTAAACCGCTAAAAACCCATTTCCGCCAACAAAGTCGGTAAAGGAAAAGGTTATAAACATAAGAGCTATGGCTAGAACAGGATATAATCCTTCAAAATCCAACCTGATTCGGTTGATCATGTATTTACTCAATTTTCCGAAAGCAAAACCAAGCGCTCCGCCTATTAAAATTTGCTTTAGAAAAAGTGGAATTATACTGTAAATGCTAAGATCCTGATTGATTACCAATCCTAAAAAGGCAATGGTGAGGAAATAGGCCATGGGGTCGTTACTACCACTTTCCAATTCCAGCGTTGGCCGAAGATTTGTTTTTAGCCCAAGATTTTTGGCCCGGAGAATTGAGAATACCGCTGCAGCATCTGTGGAGGATACAATGGCTCCCAATAAAAGACCCTCGTATATGGTGAAATCTGTTATAAATGATACAAAGAAACCAACAGAAACTGCTGTTATCAAAACCCCAAGCGTAGATAAGCTTGCTCCCTGCCATACCACAGGTTTTATGCTTTTCCAACTTGTATCCAATCCCCCTGAAAACAAAATAAAATTGAGGGAAACTATTCCGATGAACTGAGCAAGTTGGGGATCGTTAAAATTGATTTTTCCTATTCCTTCAGATCCCGCCAAAACTCCAACAAGTAAGAACAAAATCAGGGTGGGTACCCCAAATTTATAAGATGTTTTACCGGCGAGAATGCTTATTAAGAGTAGGATGGAGCCTATTAAAAGTACATTTTCTGTGGTGATGTTCATGGAAAGAGCTTAGGATTTTTCTTAAAGGCTGTAAAAATACTCAAATAAATCCTTTGGGAAAATTAAATACGGGAATCGTAAAAAAAATTAAGTGAGCCCAAAAAGATTCACTTTATCAATAATTTCAAAGGAATTTTAATTCCTCATTGAGGGTTTTAAATTCCTCACGGTTTGCCTCAAATTTTTAAAAGTATTTTCCTCCCGGTAATTATCGAGACATACCACGTGGGCTTGCCGCTGGGTTTTTGATTAATTATTTTTCTTCAGTAATTCAGGGAATTTTTCTTTAAATCTATTTAGTCTTGGAATAGAAACATTTTGAATATAAGGATTTTCGGGATTGTTTTTTTCATAGTTCTGATGATAGTTTTCTGCAATCCAAAATTTTTGAAAGGGTAAAATTTCTGCAGCCAGAGGTTTATCATACCCCTTTGAAACTTCAGCTGTTACATTCTCAATAATTTCTTTTTGCTCCTGGTTTTGATAGAAAATTATAGAACGGTATTGAGAACCAATATCCGGGCCCTGCCCATTTACCTGGATAGGATTTTGAGAGCCATAATATACCTGTACGAGGGTTTTGAAATTGATTTTTTCAGGATCATAAATTACTTCCACAGCTTCTGCGTGTCCGGTTCTTCCGGTATTACTGGATTCATAGGTTGGATTTTTTGTATGTCCGCCAGAATATCCCGAAATCACTTCGTCTACCCCGTCAATACTTTCATAAATAGCTTCTACACACCAGAAACAACCGCTGGCGAAGTATGCCCTTGCTAATCCGTCCTGAACAGGCACTTCCACTGGTTCTGCATTGGTTATACTTTCTTTGGAGACCGTTTGTGTGTTTCCATTTCCACAGGAAAACATAAACAGAGAAAAAGATATTAAAAAAATAGATTTCATATGTGTTGTTTTTTATTGGTCATATGTAATTCGCAAATCTTCATCGGTTTTTGTATTGTGTTGCCGTTATGCTTTCGGGTTTATTCGAAATGAAGTTCTGGATAGTCGCAATTTTTAAAATTTTAACCCTGGAGTAACACTTTTTTTGTAAGTGCCTTCCAGTGTTTTTTTTCCGAAAAGTGCGTAATCCTCTGCTAAGTCGCTATTAGTTGTAAAACCTAACCTGTCAAAATCTATTTTTCCAATATTTTGTTATGTAATTGTTGCAATTCCGGAGTGTTTCTGTTTAGTTTTAGCCGGGTGATATTAAATTCTTCAGTATTACTATTGGAAGGATTTATTAGGTATACGTTAACCAGATTTTCATTGATCTTATTAAATTTCACATTGATATATAACTTATTCAGTGTGTTTCTCTGAAAAAAAAAACACAAAAAAAAAGGATACTCAAAAAGAGATCTGATGTAGATTCCTTCTGAATATCCTTTTATATAAGATTTTTTCTGTCTAGATTTTAGAGAAAAGCTTTTCCATTTTTTCGTGTTCTTCTCTTGCAAGTTCTTCATCTACCAAAATTCTACCACTATGTTCATCTGTGATAATCTTTCTTCTGCTTGAAATCTCTACAATTACCTGTGGTGGGATAGTGAAATAAGATCCACCTGAAGCTCCACGTTCTACTGCCACTACCGCCAAACCATTTTTAACATTGGTTCTTATGCGCTTATAGGCACTTATCAACCTGTCCTCAATTTGAGTTTCATATTCATTGGATTTTTTCACCAATAATTCTTCCTCTTTTTGAGTTTCTGCCAGAATAGCATCCAATTCTCCCTTTTTGTGGGTAAGATGTTTTTCGCGATCGTTTAAACGTTCTTTGGTTTGAGCGATCACCTCTTTTTTCTGCTCGATTTGAGCTCTGTGTTCTTTAATGTGTTTTTCAGCAAGTTCAATTTCAAGTTCCTGAAATTCGATCTCCTTGCTTAAAGCATTAAATTCACGGTTATTACGAACATTTTTTTGTTGTTCGGTATATTTTTTTATTGCTGCTTTGGAATCATCAATAAGAATTTTTTTGGTCTTAATGTCTGCATCAACCGACTCCAAATCAGTTTCTAACTTTTGTATACGTGTGTTTAACCCGGCTACTTCGTCTTCCAGATCTTCTACCTCCAGGGGAAGTTCACCTCGTACATTTCTAATTTCATCGATTCTGGAATCAATTAGTTGAAGATCGTACAACGCTCTTAACTTCTCTTCTACAGTAACATCGGTTTTTTTTGCCATAGTTAATAATACTTGATAGGATTGGTTTTTGTATTCGATAAAATAAGTGCAAAATTACTAATTTTTTTACTAAGATACGAATGTAAAAGGTTTTTTGTGTACTGCTCACTTTCATAGTGTCCAATATCTGCAAGTACCAGCTTTTGTTCGGCTTTATAGAAATCGTGATACTTGAAATCGGCCGAGATAAAGAAGTCGGCACCGGCTTTTTTTGCATTTTCAATCGCGAAGCTGCCACTACCTCCTAAAACTGCCACTTTTCTTACCGGTTTCCCCAGCAATTCTGAATGGCGGATGCATCCTGTTTTAAATATTTTTTTTATTTCAGAAAGGAAAACAGATTCCTCTATTTCCTGCCTCAAATCTCCAATCATTCCCATTCCTATATGCTGGTTTGAATTATCCAGGGTAGTAATCTCATAGGCCACTTCTTCGTAAAGATGGTTTTTGAATAGCGCTTTAAGGATCTGAGATTCGAGATGCGCAGGGAAGGTCACGCCTATCTGGGTTTCTTTTTCAAAATGAGTCTCTCCTTTGCTGCCGATTATAGGATTTGAATTCTCATCTGGTTTAAAGCTTCCAATTCCTTCCAGGTTAAAACTGCATTCATCATAATTCCCAATACTTCCCGCACCTGCTTCAAACAATTTTTGTCTTAATTCTGCAGCTTTGGCGGTTGGAATGTAGGTTGTTAATTTTTTGATGCTGTTTTTTTTAGGGATCAGGATCCTGGTATTTAATAGTTCCAGCTTGTCGCAAATCATTTTATTGACGCCCAAATGGTGATTGTCCAGGGCTGTATGTATCGCGTAAATCGCTATGTTGTTTTGAACCGCTTTTATCACTGTTCTTTCTACATAATTAGCGCCATTCAATCGCTTTAATCCTGAAAATATGATTGGATGAAAACTCACGATTAAATTACAGTTTGTAGCGATGGCTTCTTCAACAACCTCCTCCAGGGTGTCTAGTGTGATGAGAATTCCTGTTAATGCTGTTTCTGGCTGCCCAACCAATAAGCCTACATTGTCAAAATCTTCAGCGGTGGCAACTGGTGCGAAATCTTCCAGATGTTTGATGACCTCTGCAATTATCATAAATTCTTATTTTATTTCAAATATAAATATTATACTTTCGTCTGGATGAGAATCTTTAGAAAATTCCTTTTTCCATTTGCGCTTCTGTATGGTTTAGTGATGCGTTTTCGCAATTATTTATATGATACGGGTTTTTTTAAATCAACAAAATTTCCTTTTCCAGTTATTTGTGTTGGAAACCTGAGTGCTGGTGGAACGGGAAAAACCCCTACTATAGAATACCTTCTGAATCTATTTTCAGGAAGTTATAGGGTGGCTGCCCTTAGCCGCGGTTATGGTAGAGAAACCAAGGGGTTTATTTTGTTGAATGGAAGCGAATCTGCGCGAGAAGTAGGGGATGAGCCCCTTCAATTCAAATCCCGGTTTAAGAACGCTATAATTGCAGTTGATGAAAACCGTGTTCATGGAATTTCACTTTTAAAGAACAGGTTTTCTCCCGAAGTTGTATTGTTAGATGATGCTTTTCAGCATAGAAAGGTGAAAGCTGGACTCAATATACTTTTAACCAGTTATGGTGATTTATATGCGGACGATTTTATGTTGCCCACGGGAAATTTAAGAGAGCCGCGCAGCGGAGCTGAAAGAGCGCAGATTCTCGTTGTAACCAAATGTCCGGCAGATTTATCAAAAGCAGAACAGGATAAAATAAGGAAAAGACTGAAATTAAAAAGCTACCAAAAATTGTATTTCAGTTATATCAAATATGCTGAAAAAATATATAATGAATCTGAAGAAATATCTCTAAGTTCTATTTTGAATGAAAAAATATCCCTGGTCACAGGAATAGCAAATCCCAAGCCCTTGTGCGATCATCTGGACAAGATGAAAATACACTTTACCCATTTTAAGTTTCCCGATCATCATAATTTTTCTGAATCTGATTTGCAGAAGTTTACTTCTGCTACCAGAATTCTTACCACAGAAAAAGATTACATGAGATTAAAGAATTTGATTTCTCATCCTGGATTATACTATTTGCCTATTAAAATGAAATTTATAAGCAATGCTGATAGCTTTAACAGGGAATTATCACATTATGTGTTAAATGAAAAATGAGGTGCCAAAGGCACCTCATTTAATTTTGGCTAACTCAAACTATATATTCTTTTTCGGTATATAATTTTAATTACAATGTCTTTTTCAAAGTTTATGCCAAAACCTTAAACCTGAACTTTATTTGCTGCAAGATGCAAATTGATCTTGTGGAAAAACTCTTCTGTCTTATATGGTTTCGGTATAATATCAGTAAATCCGTTTAAATAGAATTCATCTAGATTCTCGTCTAGTGTAACCGCTGTCAGGGCAACAATAGGGATTTGATCATCAAACTTCCTTATTTCAATTGTCGCTTCAATTCCGCTTATTCCGGGCATATGAATATCCATTAGGATAAGGTCGAAGTGGTTATTTTTTACCTTTTCAATTGCAATACTACCATTGTCGGCTATATCACATATCACCTTATGTTTTTCCAGGATCTTGCGGGTGATCATTTGATTGATCTTATTGTCCTCTACAATTAGGATACGTTTATTATGCATGATATCATTAGAGAGAACATTGGAATTGGTGGAATTAGGATCTCCTGCTACCTGCTCGAATGCTTCAAACTTAAGGTCGAAAGTAAAGGATGAACCTTTACCTAATTCACTATCAAGGTGAATATCACTACCCATTAAATTCAATAAATTCTTAACAATGGATAGGCCTAAACCTGTTCCTCCAAATTTCCTGTTTATTTGTAAGGATCCCTGTGTAAAATTATCAAAAATTGCACTCTGTTTTTCTTTAGTGATTCCTTCCCCATTATCTTTTATTTCGAAATGCAGAAATAATTGTTTTCCAACCTGGTTTACTTTTTTAACGGCGATCCAAATGTCTCCATTATCTGTAAATTTGATAGAGTTTCCAATCAAATTGATCAAGATCTGGGAGATTTTAAGCGGATCTCCTTTTAATTTCTTCGGAATTGCAGGATCGAAATCAAAATGCAGGGTGGTTTTTTTGTCATCGGCAGAATTTTTCAGGGCGATGAGTACATCAGAAATGCGTTTTTCCAGGTTGAAAGAAGTTTCAAGGATTTCAACCTTTTTGGCTTCCAGTTTGTTTAGATCTAAAATATTGTTGATAAGGGAAAGCAGGTATTCTCCAGAAAATTTAAGCGAATTTAAATGTTCCTTCTGATTTTCGGTAGGGCTTTCTTCTAAAAGTAAATGTGTCAATCCTGTTACAGCATATAATGGCGTGCGAAGTTCATGGGTAATGGTGGAAAGGAACTGCGCCTTAGCCATAGATGCTTTTTCAGCATTTTCCTTAGCGATGGTCAATTCATCATTTTTCTTTTGGAGCAGGTCATTTGCCCGTGCGCGAAGATTATTGTTTTTATAAAGCGATAAAGTTAATAAGGACAGGATAGTAATAAGTGCCACGCTCAAGATGGTGGTGAGTTTATTGACCTTTAAAGAACGCTCCTGTTCAGCATTTTGTCTTGTAAGTTCCTTTACATTGCTTCGCATAGCATCTACCCCATAACGTGTATTCGCATCAATTGCCAGAATTTCCTTATTCATGTCAAAAATGGAATCCTTTAACTTATTGCTGGTTTGTAGATAACTTAGGGAGGTTTTAAAATCTCCTTGTTCCTCAGCAATCTTACTTAAAATTTTCGTGGATTGTATGAACATACTTCCATAATTGTTGTCCTTAGCAATCTTGAGAGAAGTTAAAGCTTCAGATTGAGCTTTGTCATATTGACCTTTGATGAAATAAACCCGTGCCTTATAATAATGCAATCTTGATTTTTCGTATTTATTGGTACTTTGCTTCAAATAAATCTCCGCATTATTTAACTGGCTAAGTGCGAGCTGCCGGTTTTGTTCAGAATTTTCAGAATTCAGGTTATTAATTGCTTTGTTTAGTGCTACAACTCCTAAATATTCATTATCATTTACTTTTGAATAATGATCTTCAGCTGAATCCAAATACTTATTAGCCCGATCAAATTTTTCTTGTGCGCCTAAAATCTTTGCATAATTAACATAACTATATGCTAGTCCTGCCTCGTCGTTTATATCCCTTTGAATTGAAATGGCCCTTTGGAGTTCTGTATCTGCCCGGTCATATTCGTGGCGTATGTAATAAAGTGAAGAGAGAATACTGCTGGAAAGAGCAATGTATTTTTGATCGTTAATTTGTTTAGCTTTTTCGAGTGCCTCATTTAGCTGAGTGTGGGCTTGCTCAAAATCTAAAACATTTATGGAAATTTCGGCTTCATTTAGTAATTGAAGAATTTCCGTGTTCTTCCTGGAAATTTCGTCCTCTTTTTCTTGTTGAAAAGCGTAGGAACAATAGCAGCTGAACAGGAAAATAAGCGAAAAAAATAGGTTCTTCATGAGGGGGTGGCTCGTGCTTAATAATGTTAAATATAGTTATTTCTTTGAAACCAAAGAAATTAAATCTATTAACCGGCTGCAATATCCTATTTCATTGTCATACCAACCTATTAGTTTTACCAGATCCCCACCTATTACCGATGTCATTTGAGCATCGAATATACAAGAATGCGGATCACCGGAAATATCTATAGAAACAAGGGGCTCTTCGGTGTAACTAAGATAATTTTTAAGGTAGGTTTTAGATGCCTCCTTAAATGCTTTATTGATTTTTTCAATGGTGGTTGGTTGAAGAACATTTATAGTCATATCTGTAAGAGATCCATTGGGAACCGGAACCCGTATTCCACAACCGCCGATAACTTCCTTTAAATCAGGAAAAACCTTGGTTAAGGCTTTCGCAGCTCCCGTGGTAGTGGGAATGATGGAAAGTGTTGCAGCTCTTGATCTTCTAAGATCCCGATGTGGTTTATCATGCAAACTTTGATCGGAGGTATAGGAATGAATCGTGGAAATATAGGCATGTTTTACACCAAAATTTCTTTTGATCACATCCAGCATAGGTGCTGCATTATTCGTTGTGCAGGAAGCATTGGAAATTATTTTTTCGCTTCCATCAAGAATATTTTCATTAACTCCTAAAACAACCATTTTAATGTGGTCATCATCCGGCGGGGCAGAGAGGATCACTTTTTTAACTCCTTCCTGAAGATGAAATTCCAGATCTTCAGTCTTTTTGAATTTTCCCGAACATTCTAATACATACTGTACTCCATATTTTGTCCAGGGAATATCTTTTGGGTGAAGATGATTTAAAACCGGAATTTTCCAGTCATCTATGTTGATAAAAGCGTTTTCAGAAGAAATATTTTGCCGTAACCTGCCATGAATACTGTCGTATTTTAAAAGGTGGGCTAGGGTAGTAGCATCTGCAATGTCATTTATTGCCACGACTTCTATCTGATTATTACCGATTAAAAGTCTGAATAAGTTGCGACCAATACGGCCAAAACCATTGATCCCAATTTTTATTTTTTCAGCCATGTTCTTAGCAGAAGAGTATTAAGTTAAGTGTTTTTGGGCCTTATAGGAAGATCTTACCAAGGCACTGCTTTCTACATGTCTAAATCCTAATTCGAGGCCGATACTTTCGTATTTTTCAAATTGTTCTGGAGTTATAAATTCTTTTACAGGTAAATGTCTTTTACTTGGCTGCAAATATTGACCAATGGTAACGATATCGACATTTACACTGCGTAAATCTTTAAGACTTTGAATAACTTCATCCTCTTCTTCCCCAAGACCTAGCATGATACCGGATTTTGTTCTTTTGATCCCGTTCTTTTTTAAATAATTCAGCACTTCCAGACTGCGCTCATATTTAGCCTGAATGCGGACTTCCCGGGTAAGACGTTTTACGGTTTCCATATTGTGGGAAACAATTTCAGGGTTTACTGCAATTATCCTGTTAATATTACGCTCATTTCCCTGAAAATCGGGAATAAGGGTTTCTAATGTTGTTTCCGGATTCATTCTCCGGATTGCCTTCACAGTTTCAGCCCAAAGAATGGAACCCATGTCTTTAAGGTCATCTCTGTCTACACTGGTTACAACGGCGTGTTTTATCTTCATCAATTTAATAGAACGGGCAACTTTTTCAGGTTCGTCCCAATCTAAAGTGTCTGGTCTGCCAGTTTTTACGCCGCAAAATCCACAGGAACGTGTACATACATTTCCCAGTATCATAAAAGTGGCAGTTCCTTCAGACCAGCATTCCCCCATATTAGGGCAGCTTCCGGAGGTGCAAATAGTATGTAAATCGTATTTATCAACCAATCCTCTTAACTCGGTATATTTTTTTCCGGTAGGAAGTTTTACACGTAGCCATTTAGGTTTTGGAGTTCGTATTGGTGCAGGTATAGTATCTGTAGTCATATCAAAATTCTATGTTTCAAAGATACAATAATATGACGAAATGAATAATTTAAGAATAGGAGTCTTTATGGTTTAATTCCACAATACGCAGTTATACTGTTCGGGTAGAATTTTATCAATAAACCAACGATTTTTCCCACTAAATATATTTTGAGAAAGAGCTTAGAGGAAGCTGATTTAACTCTTTCTGGATTCGATAATCTGGGCTAATAATTTTTTTGCGCGCAACAACTTTACCTTGATATTATTCATTGGTTCATCCAGCTCTGTAGCGATCTCCTTGTACGATTTTTCCTGAAAATATCTAAGGTTGATCACTTTTTGGTAATGCGGTTTCAATTGTTTTATATCGCTTAGCAATTGTGCAAGATGTTGCTCATTTATAAGGATATCTTCTATGGTAGGAGTTTCATCGGCAATTCTATAAACTTTTTCGTTGGATTCATCTTCGGTATTACCACGAATGGAAGCTTTCTTTTTTCGAATAAGGTCGATATGGATATTTCTGGAAATGGTTATGAGCCAGGTTTTGAAATTGTAATTTTCATCAAAAGATGTGAGTTTATCAAAGGCTTTGGAAAACGTTTGAATGGTGATTTCTTCAGCATCATACTCATTTCTGGTCCTTTTTAGCTGAAAAGCATATACGTCACTCCAAAAGCTATCAAGTAAATATTTATAGGCTGCCTGATGCCCGGCTTTTGCTTGCTCTATTTGTTGAAGAAGAAAAACGGGATTTATTTCCAATGAGTTGGCTTTGATAAAATATTACTGATAAAGATATAGAATTGTGAGGAAATTAAAAATAATTCCAGAATGGGAAATAACCAAACCAAATCCATTTCATCTAGTTTTTTGGACGATTTCCAGAAAACAATATATTGAATTAATAATCTAAAGACCAAAATCCCTAAAACTAAAGGCCAGCTAATTTGAAAGATCAATAATAGGACAATAAGGCACCAAAAAAATAATTGGGAACTGTAGAAAGTACCAAGTAAAATTTTATGTTGGAATTTATAACTGGAAGCAGTCGAGGAATGCCTGCGCTTTTGCTGGAACCAGTTTTTATAATTTGATTTTGGAACACTTCGGGTAATTGACTCTCTGTTTATACATATTGCTGTGTTTTTTGAAGTTGCAGCCTGATTTACAAACAGGTCATCATCTCCTGAGCGTATGTGCAAATGAGTAGCAAACCCATTTTGATTGTAAAACTCCTCTGAGGAATACGCCAGGTTTCTTCCCACGCCCATATACGGAATTCCCCATTTTGAATAAGAGAAATACTGGACGGCGGTAAGCAGGGTTTCAAAACGGATTAGTAAATTTAAAAATGATTTTTTTTGTTTAAAATATCCACCATAACCTAAGACAATTGTTTTTTCATCTTCAAATCCTGAAGCCATAGAAGTGATCCATTGATCACTAACAGGAGCGCAATCGGCATCGGTAAAAAGAAGATGGTTGTTTTTGGCCTTTTTTATACCCAGGGTAAGTGCATATTTTTTCTTTCCCCAAAATGCTTCGTTGTTTACCACATTCACCAATTTTACACGCGTATCTTCAATAGCAAAATTTTCCATTACTTCCAGCGTATTATCGGTGGAAGCATCATTAATAAGAATTATCTCATAATTGGGATAATTCTGGTTTAATATAGAAGGTATAAATTGCTGAAGGTTTTCTGCTTCGTTTTTTGCACAAATTATTACTGAAACAGGTAATTCAATATTTTTAGGTTCACGGCTAACTGCATTGGCAAAACTAAAATATCCTATGTAAAATAGGATATTTATAAATGAGATTATTAAAAAGGAGACCAGTAAAAATGTTGCCATACAGGATTAGTTCGTCTTTTCAGGTTCAGCGCAGTCCCTGGCTTCATCAGGTAACTTTCCGCAAAAACCGCAAGCTGCTCCATCCTTATTTAAAAAGGGACTTTGACTTGCGCAGGTTCCTGAAAATTTTCCATCTTTTTTACCCCAAATTTTTATGGCGATTCCAGCAAATGCCAATGCTAATAAAACGAATGTTATAATAAATAATTCCATAATTAAATTTCTTATTGCAAAAATAAGAATAAAAAGGAGGGTGAGGAAATGAATTGGCTTTATTGTGAGTGTAGCTTAAATTTAACTTAACTTTAATTAAGATATATGCAGTAATTAAGGATTCCTTGCTAAATTGCATCGATTAATTAACAAAAAAAACTAAATTATGAAATTAAGAAAATTATTTATGATCGCTATAGTTTCTGCGGTTACTTTTACATCTTGTGAAGATAAAGAGAAAAAAGCACAGGAAGAACAAGAGCGCATGGAAATGGAGCAAATGGAGGCTGAGAGAGAAGCTGAAATGCAGGCTCAGGAGGAAAAAATGGAAATGGAATCCAATTCAATCGCTGCCAAAGCAATGGCAACACCAGAATTGAGTACTTTGGTAAGTGCACTTCAAAATGCTGAACTTGCCCAAATGATGAAAGAGGATGAAGGTCCTTTTACTGTATTTGCTCCAACCAATGACGCCTTTTCTAAATTAGATAAAGCGACTTTGGATAATTTAATGAAACCAGAGAATAAAGAGCAGTTACAAAATGTTCTTAAATATCACGTGGTTTCAGGAAAAATTACTTCATCTGATCTTTCTGCAGAAATCCAGGCTAACAACGGAACTTTTAATTTCTCTACTGTTGAAGGTGCAGAATTAACAGCTACAATGAGTGGGGATAAGATTATCCTTAAAGATGGTAATGGTAATACTGCAAATATCGTACAGGCAGATGTAGATGCATCAAATGGTGTGGTACATATGATTGATACAGTTGTTATGAAAAAATCTTAATGACAGTACAGTATTATAAAACTTAAAAATCCCGCTTCGGCGGGATTTTTTTATGATCTTTTTTATCTAAAATATATTCACTTCCGGTTCAAGGTCTATATTAAATTGTTCCTCGATTTTTTTCTGGACCTTTTTGGCCAGTAAAAGAATTTCCTTTCCGCTTGCATTTCCATAATTCACCAACACCAATGCCTGGTTTTTATGAACACCCGCATCGCCTTCCCGATATCCTTTTAAACCTGCTTGGTCTATAAGCCACCCAGCAGGGATTTTAACTTCGTTTTCAGAAATTTTATAATAGGGAATTTCAGGATATTCTATCATTAATTGAGCTAATTCTTCCTTAGTAATTACCGGATTTTTAAAAAAACTTCCGCTATTTCCAAGAACCCGTGGATCAGGTAGTTTTTGTTGCCTTATTTTTATTATCGCTTTAGAAACATCCTGAATGGTTGGATCGCTGATTCCGGAATGCTTTAAAAATTCAGTAATCGCGCCGTAATTCGTCTGGATTTCGTGATTCTTTTTCTTTAGCTTAAAAGTTACTCCGGTAATAATGTATTTCCCTTTCACCTTATTCTTGAAAATAGAATTCCGGTATCCGAACTCACATTCTTCTGCAGTAAAACTTACAGATTCCAGAGTTTGTATGTCAATGGCATCACAGGATACAAAAGTATCCTTAAGTTCAACGCCATAAGCACCAATATTCTGAATAGGGGCAGTACCAATATTTCCTGGTATCAAAGATAAATTCTCAAGCCCTCCCCAATTATTTTCCAGAGTCCATAATACAAACTGATGCCAGTTTTCCCCGGCAAGGGCTTCAACAAAAACACTGTTTTTTGTTTCTTTAAGGATCCTTTTGCCCAGGATATTGATATGCATAACCGTGGCATCAATATCTTTTGTGAGAAGCATATTGCTTCCTCCACCTATAATAAACAAATCCCCGGAATAATTCTGTTTTAAAAGTTGCCTGAGTTCATCGATTGTATTTATTGATATAAACTGTTTAGCGTTCACATCAATCCCAAAGGTGTTGTAGGACTTTAAAGAAATATTTCGGGAAATATTCATTAGTTATTGTATTCTTTTAAAGCCACTTTAAGGATATTAATTGCCTTTTCTAAATTTTCCTTTTTAAGTACATAGGCAATTCTTACCTGATTCATTCCTGTGTTTGGAGTAGAATAAAAGCCTGCTGCCGGTGCTACCATAACCGTTTCATTATCCAGTTGAAAGTCTTCAAGCAACCATTTTGCAAATTTATCGGCATTATCTATCGGTAATTCAGCAATACAATAAAATGCTCCCTTGGGAACTGCTACTTTAACCCCTTCTATTTGTTCAAGTCCTGCGATTAGGAGATTTCTTCTTGAAGTATATTCTTCTATTACATCATCAAAATAACTTTGAGGAGTTTCCAAGGCAGCCTCACTGGCAATTTGCTCAAAAGTAGGAGGGCTTAAACGTGCCTGTGCAAATTTCATTGCCGTAGCAATTACCTCTTTGTTTTTAGAAACCAGACAACCTATTCTTGCTCCACACATGCTGTAGCGTTTTGATACGGAATCTATCATGATCGCGTGATCATTCAATTGCGGAAGGCTCATGATTGAAAAATGTTGAGCTCCATCATAGGCAAATTCACGATATACCTCGTCGGCAACTAAAAAAATGTCATGTTTTAAAGCGAGGTCGGCAAGTTGTTTTATCTCATCTTCTGTATAAAGGTATCCCGTTGGATTTCCGGGGTTACAGATTAAAATTGCCTTGGTTTTTGGGCTGATTAATTTTTCAAATTCTGAAATGGGAGGAAGTGCAAAATTGGTTTCGATCTTAGATTCAACCGGAACAATTTTAACCCCGGAAGCAGTGGCAAATCCATTATAATTTGCATAAAATGGTTCCGGAATAATAATTTCATCCCCGGCATCGGCGATGCTACCCATCGCAAATAATAAAGCTTCAGATCCTCCCGTGGTAATAATGATTTCTTCCCCAGTCACCGGTATGTTCTTTTTTTGGTAATATCCGGCCAGTTTATTCCTGTAACCTTCAAAACCAGCAGAGTGACTGTATGATAAAACTTCTATAGTATGATTTCTTACAGCATCTAAAGCCACATCCGGGGTTTTAATATCGGGCTGGCCTATATTTAAAAGGTATATTTTACGACCTTTTTTTATCGCTGCTTCTGCAAATGGTACTAATTTTCTAATTGGCGATTCCGGCATGGAATTTCCTTTAACTGAAATTTTGGGCATAACTTATTTAATTTTTTTCTCTTTGCAAAAATGCGAAATTAAAAGCAAATTACCCCTGCATTTTAAAGCCATTTATATTTCGCATTTATTGTGTTTTAAATCCCTCATTGAGGGTTTTATTCCCCCGAGGCATACTTGAACCAATCAGGCGGGCTTCTAAATTTTTAAAAGTTTTTTTCACTTTATACTTTCCTATGCTAGCATCGAGGTTTTTGATTTAAAAAATTAAACGCTGGTTTTTTCTGTTATTGTTATTCTCCAGGTAAGCTTTTCTTCTTTTAATTAATAGAATAAAATCTTTATTTTCATTAAATATTGTGCCAAAATTTGATGGTAATATATATTTAAAATCGGGTAGGCATGCTCTTAAGAGAAATAAGAGATGGAGGGTTTTATTAGAGCTTGCTCATAATTTAAGAATATTTCAAAAAAAAACTCCCGGATTTCGGGAGCTTTAAAATTTTTAAGATTTATTATTTTTCATCTGGGTCCAGAACCTTGCCTTTTATTTTAATCGCTTTTGGATTTTCATCGGCATTGGAATAAATTGTTATAGTTCTCCTTATAGGCCCAACAATCGAGGTGTCGTATTTTACTTCAATTTTACCAGATGCCCCGGGTGCAACAGCAGATTTTGTCCAGGATGGTGTAGTGCATCCACAACTGGCGTACACATTTTCAATGATAAGAGGAGCAGTGCCGGTATTCGTGAATTCAAAAATCCGAAGTCCGTTAGCGCCTTTTTCAATTTCTCCGTAGTCTATCACTTCCGATTTAAACTGAAATTTCGCGGTGTTTTGTGCGGTTATCGTAGATAATCCACCTAAAACTACTATCAATATGGATAAGATTATTTTCATGATTTTAAATTTAATTATTAGTAAAGATAAGTTCTTTAAGGCCAACTTCAAAAGTATTAACTAAAACTACTTCTTTTATAATCCTCAACTTATAAGTACTTTTGCACATATTTTCAAAAATCAGACCAACTATGTCCTTATCCCAAAAATACGATACTCAACAGATAGAAGAAAAATGGTACAACTACTGGTTGGAACAAGGCTATTTTCATTCTGAGGTAGATGAAAGGACTCCCTATACTATTGTAATACCGCCCCCAAATGTTACCGGAGTGTTGCATATGGGCCATATGCTCAATAATACAATTCAGGATGTTCTTATACGCAGAGCACGATTAAAGGGATTTAATGCCTGTTGGGTGCCTGGTACAGATCATGCCTCTATAGCCACCGAAGCAAAAGTTGTTGCGAAATTAAAAGCCGAAGGAATCAATAAAAATGATCTTTCAAGAGAAGAGTTTCTGGCTCATGCTTGGGACTGGACTAATAAACACGGCGGAATTATCCTGGAACAATTAAAAAAGCTTGGTGCTTCCTGTGACTGGGAACGAACCAAGTTCACAATGGATGAAGATATGTCTGCATCTGTGATAAAGGTGTTTGTGAATTTATACGAAAAAGGCTTAATTTATCGAGGTTACCGAATGGTTAATTGGGACCCGGAGGCTAAAACCACTTTGTCCGACGAAGAGGTGATCTATCAGGAAAAACAAGGTAATTTATATTATTTAACCTATAAAATTGAAAACAGCGATGAAACGGTAACCATTGCTACTACAAGGCCCGAAACCATTTTGGGGGATACGGCAATTTGCATTAATCCTAATGACGAGCGATTTTTACATTTAAAGGGTAAAAAAGCAATCGTTCCCTTGGTAAACAGAGCTGTTCCTATAATTCAAGATGATTATGTGGATATGGAGTTTGGGACCGGATGCCTAAAAGTTACTCCAGCGCATGATGAAAATGATAAGGCAATTGGAGAGCGTCACAATCTGGAAGTCATTGATATTTTTAACGATGATGCAAGCCTAAACTCCTTCGGAATGCATTACCAGGGAATGGATAGATTTGAAGCCAGAAAGGCGATGGTTAAAGAACTTGAAGATCTTGGTATTCTCGTCAAAACAGAAACCCACATCAATAAAATTGGGACCAGTGAGCGTACAGGTGCTGTAATAGAGCCTAAACTAAGCGATCAATGGTTCTTAAAGATGAAAGATCTTGCGCAACCGGCTTTAGATGCGGTTTTGGATAAAGAGGTGAATCTGGTTCCGGATAAATTCGTGAACACCTATAAACACTGGATGGAAAATGTTCGGGATTGGAATATTTCCAGACAGTTACTATGGGGTCATCAAATTCCGGCTTTCTTTTACGGAGAGGGAAAGGAAGATTTTGTTGTTGCTGAAACTATTGAAGCAGCTTTGGAAAAAGCAATCGCAAAATCCGGAAACAAGGATCTTCAGTTGAAAGATCTAAAACAGGATTCAGATGCACTGGATACCTGGTTTTCTTCATGGTTATGGCCTATAAGCGTCTTCAACGGAATTATGGAGCCGGACAATAAAGAAATCAATTATTATTATCCAACCAATGACCTGGTTACAGCTCCTGAAATTTTATTCTTTTGGGTTGCCAGAATGATCATTGCCGGGTATGAATTTAGAGGAGAAAAGCCTTTTACAAATGTTTATTTAACAGGGATTGTACGGGATAAACAACGTCGAAAAATGTCCAAATCCCTGGGGAATTCACCCGATCCTATTTTATTGATCAATCAATATGGAGCAGATGGAGTAAGAGTTGGTATGTTGTTGAGTTCCCCCGCAGGAAACGATTTGATGTTTGAAGAGGACCTTTGTAAGCAGGGGAGTGGATTTGTAAATAAGATATGGAACTCTTTTAAACTGATAAAGAGCTGGGAAATTGATCCTTCAAAGGAGCAAAACCCTGCTTCGAAAATTGCAATAGACTGGTACAAGTCTAAATTTCAAAAGGTTTTACTTGAAATCGAGGATCATTATTCCAAATACCGAATGAGTGACGCTTTAATGGCCACTTATAAGCTAATTTGGGATGATTACTGTTCCTGGTTACTCGAGATGGTAAAACCATCTTACGGGGATTCCATGGATCAGAAAACCTATGATGAGATCATTTCTGTTTTAGAGAATAATTTAAAAATATTACATCCTTTTGTTCCTTTTATTTCTGAAGAGATCTGGCAACAATTAAAACCAAGAACTTCTGAAGAAGCTTTAATAATTTCAAAATGGCCGGAACCTGAAAATATTGATCCGGTCATCATCAATGAATTCAACATTGCTTCTGAAGTGATTTCAGGGATCAGGAACATCAGGAAAGACAAGAATATTTCCTTTAAAGATGCTATTAAACTGGATATTCTTAATACTGAAAAGATTTCAGAAACTTTTAATCCGGTTATTATAAAACTGGGAAATATTTCTGAATTAAATTATGTAGAAAAGCAGGTGGAAGGAACCCTTTCATTTAGGGTAAGATCCAATGAATATTTTATTCCTATTGAAGGTTCGATCGATGTTGAAGCAGAAAGAACTAAACTTCAGGAAGAATTAAAATATATCGAGGGATTTTTAAAATCGGTGGAAAAGAAATTGTCAAATGAGCGTTTTGTGAATAATGCACCTGAAGAGGTTGTTGCTATTGAAAAGGCGAAACAGGCAGATGCAGAAGCTAAAATTGAGGTTTTAAAATCCAGTTTGGCAGCTTTAAAATAGGCTGAGGAAATAAAAATATATTGGAAGAGTTTTATACTTTTCCAATATGTTTTTCTACCATTTCCACATATTTGTTCTTAGCTTCAGCCTGACTTATGTTCTTTACCTGTAATAAGGCATTTGCCTTAAAACCATTACGAATATCCTCGCCATTTCCTGGATTATAAAATCCATCATGGTGGGTGGCTCGTTTGTAATAGGCATAGAAGCGCAACATGACATCTGGCGGAAATTTCAATTCGGTCGAGGATGCCATTTCGTAGGCTTTATAGAATTTTTGATCAGATATTTCAGTCATATCTTAATTTTCGGTATTGGCAATTATACTAACGCCGCCTTTGACTTTGTCATTTAGCTTAACGTTCACCTTAGTGTTTAAAGGAAGAAAAACATCCACCCGGGATCCAAATTTTATAAATCCACTATCACTACCCTGTACAACTTCTTTTCCTTCTTCAGCATAATTCACAATACGCTTGGCGAGCGCACCGGCTATTTGTCTATATAAGATGTCCCCGGATATTTTGTTTTCTATAACTACGGTAGTGCGTTCATTTTCCTCACTGGATTTAGGGTGCCAGGCTACTAAAAATTTCCCGGGATGATACTTGCTTAATTTTATAATTCCACCTACAGGATATCGGGTAACGTGTACATTGATTGGAGACATGAATATGGAAATTTGAAGGCGCTTGTCCTTAAAATATTCCTTCTCATAAACCTCTTCAATCACTACCACCTTACCATCTACCGGGGAAACTATATTCAGGTCATTTAGTTGGGTGGGACGTCCCGGATTTCTGAAAAACTGTAAGATTAGCAAAAGTATCAGTATGCTTATCGCTAAAACAGAAAATTTCATCCAATAGATATTAATGGATAAATAGGATATCACATTTATTGCTAACAGCAGTAAAACAGTGATTAATATAATTTTATTTCCTTCTTTATGAAACATGGTTTATTATTAATAAGTAAGCATAAACAAATGGGCTTGAAAATATAATGCTGTCCAGCCTGTCATAGAGTCCTCCGTGACCGGGCATCAGGTTTCCGCTATCTTTTACCCCTGCCTGTCTTTTGAATTTAGATTGGATTAAATCCCCAAGTGTTCCAAAAATACTCAATATTACGGCTAATCCCAACCAAAAAGAAAAGTCGCGGTAGTGGGTGAAATAGAATATGAAATAACCACCTACAATACTAAAGACAAGTCCACCAATAAAACCTTCAATGGTTTTATTGGGAGAAATACGTTCATAGAGTTTGTTTCTGCCAAAATTCTTTCCTGTGATATAGGCAAAAGTGTCATTTATCCAGATTAGTACAAAAATCCCAACAATTAGTTCCTGATTGAAAGTTCCGTTATAAGTTGGAATAAGGGTTAAGAAAATGATTGAGGAGATAAGGTAAAAAATAAGGATTACGTACTTCTTTTTTTCGAAGACAGGAATAGTACGAATAAACAGGAGATCCTTTATGAGGAAAAGATTTACAAAGATCGTGATGCACAATAATAAAATAGTGGCATTACTTTCAAATTTTATATAACTGAAAAATAAGAAGAAAATAATATGGACCCCATACAATGCATAGCTCTTTAAACGCAATAATTTCTCAAGTTCCAATAGACAAATGAAACCAAGAAGAAAAAAAAGTGAAATAAAGATAAATTCTGATGAAATTATGGAAACAACCAAAATAGCAATATACAATAATCCAGATATTGTTCTTATAATAGATTCCTTCATGTGTTATAGATCTTCCCTAAGCAGCAAATATAGGTTTTTTGTGCTACTGCCATAGCTCATGAAATCGCCTTCCTTTTGAGGTTCAAAACTTTTAATAGTAGTAATGTTGGAAGGGATGCGTTGCTTATTATTGGATTTAATGCCTCTTAAGCCTTCTCCAATAGTGTCAACCAGCTGGCTGGTGGATGCGAGGATAATAAAGTTATCGGGTAATTCGTTGAATTTTTTCTCTTTTATCTGGTTAGATGAAATTAAAATCGAACCATCATTGGCAATTAAATATTCGCAGGTAGATAGAAAAAAAGAGGCGCTGCCACTTTTGGTGAATTCCAAATTGAACTTATCAAATTTGTTTTCTAAATTATTATCAAAACAGCAACAGGAAGTTTCATACCAATCATTTTCTAACAAAATATTGTCAAAAGCCTCCAAAACCTCCTTGTCATTTTCACAATATAAAAACTTACCACCGTTGTTTTTGAAATTCAACATGAATCGCTCGTCTGTAGGAAGTTTTAAATCTGGCATGTATTTGCCGCGGTCATCCTTTTCGGGGGTGTCCTGTCCTTTGTCTGATTTAGATTTAGGGTTTAAAAAGTTTCTAAATAGACTCATAGTGAAATATAGGGGTTATTATGGCGCCTTAAATCAAAGGTAAAAAAATCTTAATCTAACGCTACATTAAATTAAGATTTTTTATAATAGATTATGATTTATTTATTAACCGAAGAGTCCTCAGGAATTTCCGAGTCTTCAGATGGTTTGCCATCCCCATCCTCATTCTCTTCCTTTTTGTTCACTTCTTTATCCTTCTTTGGGAAATAGTCTATTTGCTCTCTTTCTGCAAAAGGTCGGTCTCCAAATATCTTTTGAAGGTCATCTTTAAAGATCACTTCTTTTTCCAACAGGATATCTGCCAACTGGGTTAGCTTATCCTTATTGGTTTCAAGCAAGTCAATAGCCCTTTGATATTGGGTCTCTATTAAGTTCGAAATTTCCTTATCTATTAATTCTGAAGTCTTCTCACTGTAAGGTTTGGTGAAATTATATTCACTTTGGCCTGTGGAATCATAGAATGTAAGATTTCCAACCTTGTCATTAAGTCCGTAGATGGTAACCATTGCCCGTGCTTGTTTGGTTACCTTTTCAAGGTCGCTAAGCGCTCCGGTTGAAATCTGATTGAATATCACCTTTTCTGCGGCTCTTCCGCCCATAGTGGCACACATTTCATCGAGCATCTGTTCCGGTCTAACAATAAGTCTTTCTTCGGGCAGGTACCAGGCAGCTCCTAGGGATTGACCACGTGGAACTATGGTTACTTTCACTAGAGGAGCAGCGTGTTCCAGCATCCAGCTTGCCGTTGCGTGGCCGGCTTCATGGTATGCAATTGCTTTTTTCTCCTCCAGGGTCATAATTTTATTCTTCTTTTCAAGTCCGCCGACAATTCTATCGACAGCATCCAGAAAATCTTGTTTTCCTACCGCTTTATGCCCTTTTCGGGCGGCTATTAACGCTGCTTCATTACAAACATTGGCAATATCTGCCCCAGAGAATCCGGGAGTTTGTTTTGCAAGAAATTCCACATCCAGTTCTTCTGCAACCTTGATAATTGGTCTTAAATGAACTTCAAAGATCTCCTTACGTTCTCTTACATCCGGAAGGTCTACATAGATCTGTCGATCAAAACGCCCTGCACGCATTAATGCTTTGTCAAGCACATCTGCACGGTTTGTGGCAGCTATTACAATCACATTGGTATTAGTTCCAAAACCATCCATTTCGGTAAGAAGCTGGTTCAGGGTATTTTCACGCTCGTCATTGGAACCTGACATGTTATTCTTTCCTCTTGCACGTCCTATCGCATCAATTTCATCAATAAAGATAATTGAAGGTGATTTTTCCTTAGCTTGTTTAAACAAATCCCGAACTCTTGAAGCTCCAACTCCCACAAACATCTCTACAAAGTCTGATCCTGATAAAGAAAAGAAAGGAACTTTTGCTTCACCGGCTACTGCTTTGGCTAAAAGGGTTTTTCCTGTTCCAGGAGGCCCTACCAATAATGCTCCTTTAGGGATTTTACCTCCCAATGAGGTGTATTTATCTGGTGTTTTAAGAAAGTCTACTATTTCCTGTATCTCTTCTTTCGCTCCTTCCAGCCCTGCAACATCTTTAAAGGAAGTCTTTACATCTGTATTTTGGTCAAAGAGCTTTGCTTTGGATTTTCCGATATTGAAAATTTGTCCGCCAGGACCTCCTCCGCCACCGGCACTCATTTTTTTCATGATAAATATCCAGATCCCAATTATCAATACAAAAGGTAAAAGAGTAAGTAAAATATCTCCCCAAACATTTGCCTGAGTGTCATAAGTTACTATAGTTTCCAGATTGTACTCGGATTTTATATCCTTGATCGAATTTTCAAAATTTTGAAGATCTCCTATTTCAAAGGAATAGGCAGGGGCTTCACCAGAAGCAAACATTTCACTTTCGGTAGCTTTTTTATGAATTTCCTTCGCTTTGGCTTCCTCGGTTAGAAAAACCTTGGCCTGATTTCGATTTACGATTAAAACCTTTCGAACATCACCATTTCTTAAATATGTTTCAAATTCAGCCGGATTGGTTTTAACCGGCTCATTGAAACCCGATCCTCCAAAAATCTGAATTCCTAAAAAGATCACTATAATCGCAGCATAAATCCAATATGCATTGAATTTAGGTTTTTTAGGTTCTAATTTTTTATTCGGTTCCTTATTTGCCATTCTTAATTGCTTATTTTTTTAATAATTTGTCTCAATTGAAGTGATCTTAGCATCGCCCCAGAGACTTTCAATATCATAATATTCTCTTATATGTTTTTGAAAAACATGTACTACAACGTTTACGTAATCCATTAGCACCCATTCAGCATTATCACTACCTTCTATGTGCCATGGTTTGTCTTTAAGAGCCTTGCTAACTGTTTTTTGGATGGAATTTACAATGGCATTTACCTGAGTATTGGATGTACCATTACAGATGACAAAATAATCACAAACGGTATTTTCAATTTCCCTTAAATCAAGGATTTCGATGTTATTTCCTTTAACTTCCTCTATTCCTTTTATAATTTGAGCTATAAGTTGATCGTTGTTTATTTCTTTTTTTATCATTAAATTTTGTTCTTTGCGCAAAGTTATTACTTTTTAGTCTTTATTAGGCTGTGTTAACATAACAATTAACGCCTTAACAAGTCCTTATTTATACATGCGTATTATCAAAGTTAGTGCCACCGAATCTACCAATATCTTAGCCAGGGAATGGTATCAATTAAACCGAAATACCTCCCCGGTTTGTATTCACGCCTATGAGCAAACTTCAGGAAGAGGCCAGCGCGGTGCGAGCTGGATTTCCAATGCGGGGGAAAACCTTACTTTTAGTGTACTTTATCCTAAACCTTCAATAAAAATTCAGGATCAATTTATCTTAAGCGCAGGAATTGGTTTGGCAATTCTTTTAACTTTAAAAGAATTTAAAATTAATAATTTGAAGCTGAAATGGCCAAACGACATTATGGCAGCAAATCTTAAAATTGGCGGAATCCTCATTGAGAACATATTGAATAATGGCAGTATAGGGGCTGCGATTATTGGTATTGGAATTAATGTTAATCAACTTTCTTTTTCTGGGTTGCCAAAGGCATCATCTCTAAATCTCGTTGCCGGAAGGACTTTTGAAATAGCACTTGTACGGGACATTATTCTGAAAAATATTGAAGCCATCATGTTAGGTTTCAAGGAGGGAAATGGTGGCGATATACTGGCTGAATATGAAGAAAAACTCTTCCGAAAAAATAAAATATCCACCTTTCAACTGCCAGATGATTCCTTTCTTACCGGTATTATTAAAGGAATAACCTCCACCGGACTTCTTAAAGTTGAGGTGGAGGATAGTATTATCAGGACCTTTGATTTAAAAGAACTAAAATTACTCTTTTAAAGCTTGCCCATGTTTTCACTAAGGTTGGTAATGAATTTAGTGAGTGGTCCTTTAACCATCATTGCCATCATTGCGTTGAATTTTCCATCAAAAAGCAATTGTACAGCGCTTTGGTTTTCACCTTCTGGTTCTACCAAAATTTTTAGTGAGAAGTTAAATTTTTCAGAAGTTGACCCCAGCACAACTAATTCCGGTTCCTTTGTTTCTGTAATTTTAAGTGCGATTTGCGGCATTCCTTTAAGTGTGAACAGGAACGTATCTGAAGCGATTACTTCAAATTTTTCCATGCTTTCAGGCATGACCTGTTTGTAATTTTCCACATTGGTAAGAAAATCAAACATTTCCTGCTGACTTTTTTGAGTTGTTACTCTTGGACTTTCTAAGTTCATATTATTTTTTCCAGTTTTCCGGATCTTGTCTCCAGGTTTTTAAAGTTTCGGCTTCAGATGAATTGATATAATTTGTTTTTAGAGCGGTTTCTATAAGAAATTCATAGTTGCTCAATGTGTACAGGTCAACATCGGCCTTTTTGAAATTTTCTTCTGAAACATCAAAACCATAGGTGAAAATTGCCAGCAGTCCTTTGATGGTTACTTTTGCCTCCTTAAGCGCATTGATAGCGTTTAGGCTGCTTTTTCCGGTGCTTATAAGGTCTTCAATCACCACGACTGTTTGCCCGCTTTCCAGTTTTCCTTCTATTTGATTTTTTCTACCATGACCTTTCGCTTCCGGCCTTACATAGACAAAAGGAAGGTTCATATAATCTGCTACCAGCATCCCAATCCCAATGGCTCCGGTAGCAACTCCTGCTATTACATCCGGTTTTCCGTAGAGTTCTTCAATTTGCCGTGCAAAATTTTCCCTGATGAAATTCCTTATAGGAGGATAGGACAACACGATCCGGTTATCACAATAGATTGGAGATTTCCACCCGCTTGCCCAGGTAAAGGGTTGTTGTGGTTCTAATTTTATTGCTTTAATTTGCAAAAGCAATTCAGCTGTTTTTGTGGCTGTTTCTTTATTTAAAATCATAGTGCAAATGTATAAAGTTTTTGTAAATGATATTCCAATTATTCTTTCAACAAATAAAGATATTGGTAATAACTACTCTTCCTTTCCAATCAAGACCGTAAAGTTAAAACAGATTATTAAGAGAATTAATGAGGGCGAGCTTTTATATGTTAATCTCTATCATGAAAATGAAGAAAAACTCCTGAAGCATCTTGCAAAGAAACTTAAAGTTGTTAATGCGGCCGGTGGAATGGTTTACAACGACAAAAAAGAAATTTTATTTATCTACAGAAATAAGCGTTGGGACCTGCCAAAAGGAAAGGTAGAGGAAGGAGAAACCATGGAGGAATCTGCCATTCGCGAAGTGATGGAAGAAACAGGAGTGAAGGATCTGGAAATAGTTCGGTTTTTAAGAAAGACCTATCACGTATTTAAACGAAAAGACAAATACAGGTTAAAAGTTACCTATTGGTATGAGATGTATACTCCCTACACTGGGGAATTAATTCCGGAACATTCCGAAGGAATAAAAAAAGCCAAATGGAAAAATTTTGCCAAATCACAAAAGGCATTGACAAAATCCTATTCCAATATTAAATTGTTGTTTCCCAAGGAATATTTAACGACTCACCCGGAAGACCGGATAGCGTAGGTGTGACTTCTCATAATGTTCAGACTGTTTATGAATCCAGCTTAGCTGGGCATAGGAGTTTTGAGAGAATTCCCTGTCTGATCTTTTCTTTTCATCAAATTCTTTTTTCAATTCCGGGTTTTCGTCCAGTAATTTTTTAGCGGTGTCTTCAAAAACATAGGGAGAGAACCCCTCTTTTTGTTGCAAAATACTATCGAAAAAATTCCAGTTGAAAAAGGAATCATCGGCAGTGGGTTCCAGGGTTTCTATTAAATATCTTACCGCCGGTTGAAAGGTTTTTATATAGAGATCTCCTTTTCGGAATTTAATGCTGTCCTGTGTTTTGTTAATACTGGTATTATAATGTGGGTAGTGACCTTCATAAGCATTATTCCTGGTGCTATATTCCTTGATATGATACACTTCTACCAGGATAGTCGTATCATTTTTAACAGGGGTCATTATTACCTTATTACTTTTTAAAATTTCAATCACATTCCACCATCCCTGTGGAATTACATACGCCCTGGGGATTTCGATTTTTTCAGTCGGAATAAAATTATCATAATATTCTATTTCTTTGGTGAAGGGTTTTGATTGGTCGTATTCAAGTCGTTCCTCACCTGTAATTTCGCTTTCAATCCTTTTGGCTTCATAACCCTTAAATTGCAATTTTGAAACATTACTGCTATCGGCTTTAAAATCTATTGGATAATAACGCTCTGTAAGATATTTACGCTGTGCTCTGGCTCTAAGGTCCTTGATGGTAGCCCTGTCCCTTTCGCCTATTTCAAGAATTGTTTGCAGGGCACGGTATGTTCCTTCTACACGCTCTTTGTAAGGTTTTAGCATATGCGTTTCAATCATGATGCCCAGCGTATTCCAAAGAGCAGCGTAACCGGTGGAATAACGCGGAGAATCTAAAAACTGAACAAATCCCTTTTCGGGAACTTCATTATGAACATTTACATAAGGAGTAACCTCCCATTCATGTTCCCATAATGATTTTTCAAAAGATGGTTTCATTTTTTTATCCAGATACTCACCCAGTTCTCCTCCCAGTTTATCTTTTTGGGTGAATAAATGCGTGAGCGTGTATTGATAGTCGGCACCATTGCTCACATGAGTATCTACAAAAATATCTGGTTGAACCAAATGGAAGATCTCAGAAAAACTTCGGGTGTTTCGGGTGTCTGCTTTTATAAAATCCCGGTTGAGATCATAATTTCGTGCATTTCCCCTAAAACCGTATTCTAAGGGGCCATTTTGATTTGTTCGGGAAGTTGAATTTCTGTTCAGGGCTCCGCCAATATTATAAACAGGAATCGTGGCTAAAATTGTATTTTTTGGAACTGTGACAGAGTCCTGCGCCAAATCCCGGAACAGCATCATCGTGGCATCTATCCCGTCACTTTCACCGGGATGTATGCCGTTATTTATAAGAATGATCGTATTGTCCTCCCTTAACTTTTCGAAATCGAAATTTTCACTTATACTGAAAACTGCCAGATGAAGGGGTTCTCCGCTATCTGATTTTCCAAACTCCAGGAGTTTTACAGAGGGATAAGCATCCCCGAGTTGTTGGTAATATTCTATGACTTGCGCGTAAGTTGCAGTTTCTTTTCCTGTTGATTTTTCAAAAACCGTTTCGAAATCATATTCCTCAATCAGTTGATATTTAGATAAATCACAGCCTGTAAGGCAAATAAACGCAAATAGTGCAACAAAGATCTTTCTCATAAAAGTTTAATCAATTTTAGCTTATAAACTTATCCAAATCTGCCAATTCATCCAAAATTAAGGAAATCGAACGTAATTAGAACATATTGTTAAAGCAAACTTAATCCATTCTTAAATTTAAATAGATTTTTAATTAAAACTTAATCCAGAATGTTTAGAAACATCTAGTGAGTTTTCTTAGATTTTATTCTTTTTAATGAATATATCGATTTGAGGATAAAAAATTTTGACAGGTCATTGTTCATTAACTTATTTTTGAAGAAAAATAACTGTTATTTTTACTGATTAAAATTACCATTTTGAAGAAAACACTCTTTGCACTCATTTTTTTAATGTGCCTCGGAAAAATTTATAGCCAAACAATTGAAGGAACCATTTTAAATGCTTCAACATCACAACCTATTGAAAATGTAACCATTCTCAATTTGAAAACCAAAGTGGTAACTTTCTCAAATGCTGAAGGTGAATTTAGAATACAATCTGGAGAACTTCCTGTAACCCTTAAAATAACGGCGGTGGGATTTGAGCAGGAACAGGTTATAGTAAATTCTTTAACGGATGAAATGCGGGTATTTCTTAAAACTTCTACTGAAATTCTTTCCGAAGTAATGATTAAAAGCACACTTATTCCCAATGAACTTCGAAAACTTCCCACATCTGTAGGTGTGATTTCCTCTGAAGATCTTAGACGAATAGATGCAAGTAACCTGGCACAGGCGTTTAATACTATTCCAGGTGTTTATGTTAACCAGGGAGCGCTCAACACCACAAAGCTTAATATTCGCGGAATTGGAGCCAGATCACAATATAGCACCAACAGGATCCAGGCATACTTTAATGGAATTCCTCTTTCTACCGCCGAAGGGGAATTAACCCTGGATGATATTGATCCTGAATCGCTTTCCAGAATCGAGATAATCAAGGGGCCTGCTTCCAGTATTTATGGAGCCGGGCTGGGAGGAGTTATAAACCTGTATGCTGCGGAAGGCGAATTGGATAAAACTGAAGCTGCAGGAGAATTACTATTCGGAAGTTTCGGGATGTTTAAAAAAACTATTTCTTCTTCTCACGGAACCGAAACCACTTCTCTTTTTGCAAATTTCAGCGATCTTCAAACTGATGGATACCGTGAAAATGGCGAGTATGCCAGAAAATCGGGAATTGTTCATGGAAGTCTGAAAACCGCTAAAAACAACAAACTTAGTTTTCTCGCCAATTTCACCCGATTAAAGGCTTTTATTCCAAGTTCCATAAATGAGAGCGATTTCAGGAACAATCCATCGGTTGCAGCATCAAACTGGGCAGCATCAAAAGGTTTTGAATCTTATGACAGAGGCTTACTGGGTGTTTCCTATGATCATCATTTCTCATCATCTTTTACAAATACAACCAGTGTATATTTTAGCTTCAGGGATGCCTATGAACCAAGACCTTTTGATATTTTAAAAGAAGAAAGAATTTCGGCAGGGGTACGGACAAAATTTAATCTCTCTGCAGAACTATTTGATCGTCCTTCAAAAATAAGTTTTGGGGCCGAATATTATAATGAATGGTATGAAATTGGAACCTTTGAAAATTTATATCGGGATTTTCAGGATCAGGGAAGTGTGTTGGGAGAGCGTTTAAGCAATAATGAACAGGATAGGAATTACTCGAATCTGTTCGGACAGCTTAACCTGGAATTAACCGATACATGGGGTTTGGAAACCGGCTTCAATGTAAATATTACAAAGTATAGTCTAACCGATCTTTTTGTACAGGATGCTGTCGACCAATCTGGTGATTATGGATTTAAAACAATCTTATCTCCCAGGATTGCTACCAGTTATGAGGTTTCCAGCGGTAAAAACCTGTATGCTTCTGTAAGCCATGGATTTTCAACTCCCACGGTTGCAGAAACCCTTACTCCAGAGGGACAATTAAATACAGATCTTCAACCGGAAATTGGCATCAATTATGAAATTGGGTTTAAAGGTAACTGGTTGAATAATTCATTATATACTGAAGTTGCGTTGTATTCTATTCAGATAGATGATCTTTTGGTGGCTCAAAGGGTTGCAGAAGACCGTTACGTGGGAATAAATGCAGGAAAAACCAATCACAACGGAATAGAGTTTTTTGCAGCTTACACTAAAAGGCTGATTCCAGAATTGATTATAAAACCTTATATAAATGCATCGGTCAACTTTTTTGAATTTGAAGAATTTCTGGATCGTGAGTCAAATTTTTCCGGGAATAAATTGCCGGGAGTTCCAAGTAGTACCGTAAATGTTGGTTTAGATTTGAATATCTGGAACGCATTAAATATTTACAGCAATTTGTTCTCCGTAGGTGAGATTCCTTTAAATGATGCAAATTCTGCTTTTTCAGATAATTATACACTTCTGAATATAAAAGCAGTCTACACTATCGATCTTATCGAGGATCTTAACCTGAGTTTTACAGCAGGAATAAACAATTTTACCGATGAAAAGTATGCAGGCAGCGTTCTCCCTAACGCGGTTGGTTTTGGTGGGGCAGCACCAAGGTTTTATTATCCCGGAAATCCCCGGAATTATTTTGGTGGTGTGGGATTGAATTATCAATTTTAAGGGAATCAAAATGTTTTTTATTCCCCGATGCATTCAAACAAATTTCAGAATGTTTCCTCTTTGGATATCCCGAGTTTTAGTTCCACGGAAATTTATAATTTTGTTACCGCATCTGGAACCAAAAAAGAAAAATCTCCCCCATGTTTTCTTATATCCCTAACTACCGATGAGGAAATATTGCTTTTTCCGGAAGATGCTATTAAAAAAACAGTTTCTATTCCTGCCATTTTAAAGTTGGTTTGGCCAATGGTTTTTTCAAACTCCATATCGCCGGTGTTTCGGAGTCCGCGAAGTATAAATGCAGCCTCTTGTTCTTTGCAAAAATCTACTGTCAGTCCTGTGTAGGTCATCACCTTAACTTTAGGTTCAGTGCTAAAGGTTTTTTCCATGAACTGAACTCGTTCTTCAAGGGAGAACATGTATTTTTTATCGGCATTCACTCCAATTGCGAGTATGATCTCATCAAAAAGGGGCAAAGCCCGCTCGATAATATCTGCGTGGCCAAGAGTAATAGGATCAAAAGACCCCGGGAATACAGCTCGTTTCATGATTGAAAAGAATTTTAACAAATATAATCAAATACAAATGGAATTCCTGAGAGCAATTGAAATCAAGCTTTTGCTCCAAGTTTATAGAAACACATAACCTGGAAATATTTAAATTGCGGCTTCAACAGCACTTCCAAAAAGATCTTTTAAACTTATGCCTGCAGCAGCAGCCTGTTGTGGTAATATACTGGCCTCACTCAGGCCGGGAGTGGTATTCATCTCGATAAAATGAGCCTTATCGTTATGGAAAATAAATTCAGACCTTGTAAACCCTTTCATTTTTAGCTTGGAATAGATTAGTTTAGCGATGTCCTGTACTTCTTTGGTTTGTTCCGCCGATATTCGCGCAGGAGTGATTTCCTGAGATTTCCCTAAATATTTGGCTTCATAATCAAAAAACTCATTTTCTGAAATGATTTCAGTTACCGGTAGTGCCAGGATCTCACCTTTATAGGTAATAACCCCAACCGAAACTTCAATGCCATCCAAAAAGGATTCAATAATAACTTCATCATCTTCTTTAAAAGCAACTTTTGTCGCCTGTTCCAAATCTTTTGCATCTTTAACCTTTGTGATCCCAAAACTACTTCCGGCCTTATTTGCCTTTACAAAACAAGGTAATCCTACACGTGTAATAATTTCATCCACCTTCACTTCATCTCCTTTGTTAAGAAAATAATTCATCGCAGCTTTTATTCCGTAGGGTTTTAAAACACTTATTAGATCCCGTTTATTAAAAGTAAGCGCTGCCTGATAAAAATCGCAGGAAGTTTGAGGAATGCCAACCAGATTTAAATAAGCCTGCAGCAATCCATTTTCCCCGGGCGTTCCGTGAATAGTATTGAATACACAGTCAAAAACAATGATAGTATCATTGATCTTAACCGTAAAATTACTCTTATTTACAGGGAAAGGCGTGCCATCATCTGCCACTACAAACCATTCATTTTGCATAATATGCACGCGATAGGGTTCATAAAGTGATGGATCCAGGTTTTTGTAAACCATATTCCCACTGTTGATAGAGATACGGTATTCACTGGAATACCCGCCCATAGCGATTGCAATTTTTTTCTTCATATTGATATTCAGGCTTGATTTGTGGTAACAAAAATATGACTATATAAGTGTGCTACCAAAACCCGGTCGTTTTTATATCTTTGCATATTAGTCAAAAACCTCGAAACAAGGATACGAGGTATGATTTGAAAAAAAACTTTTATAAATTCGAGGCAAGCCCGCCTGAATGATTCGGGCAGGGCCTCGGAAATTAAACCCTCAATGAGGGATTAAAAAAATTTATGGGCCTATTTATATTTAGCAAAACCTTTTTTATACAATTGGTTTTGGCTGCAGTTGCATTAATAGTACTGGCTTTTCTAGCCCTTCAGTGGTTGAAAGTTTCTACAAATCAGGATGAACGCATTGAAGTGCCGGATCTCTCCAGGTTATCCTTGGATGTGGTTGAAGACCGTCTTGATGAAAAGGATCTTCGGTTTGAAATCTTGGATTCTGCCAATTTTAACCCCGATTATCCCAGGTATTCAGTGATCGATCAGGTTCCTGCACCCGGGAAACATGTAAAAGAAAACAGAAAGATATACCTCACATTAAACCCTTCAGGTTACCGGAAAATAAAAATACCGGATTTAATTAGAACCACCCGCCGCCAGGTAGAACCAACGTTGCGATCTCTTGGTTTTGAGATCGGGGATGTTACCTTTAAACCGGACATTGCCAAAGATGCTGTTTTGGAATTGAGGCATAAGGGAAAACTGGTAAATCCAGGGGATGAATTAATGAAAACATCTGTAATCGATCTCGTTTTAGGGGATGGTTCCGGTCGATATGGCAGTGAAATAGATAGCTTACAGGTATATGAACCTGAAATTGAAACAGACTATAATGACGAATTCTAATATTGATCCTGAATTGGAAATTCAGGACGATGAACTTTATGAACACCATAAATTTACTGCAGATAAAGGTCAGCAGCCTCTGCGGGTAGATAAGTATTTGATGAATTACATCGAAAATGCTACCAGGAGCAAGATCCAGAAGGCAGCAAAAGATGGGAACATCCACGTTAACGGAGTTCCGGTAAAATCAAATTACAAAGTAAAGCCAGGAGATGTGGTTCAGGTATTGTTTGAACATCCTCCCTATGAATTTTTGCTAACTCCGGAGGATATACCACTTAATATCGTTTATGAAGATGAATCTTTGCTTGTGGTGAATAAAACCGCCGGAATGGTGGTGCACCCGGGGCATGGAAATTACAGCGGGACCCTTATAAACGCGCTCATTTTCCATATAGATAACCTGCCAAACAACAGCAGTGAACGTCCCGGTCTTGTTCACAGGATCGATAAGGACACTTCGGGTTTATTGGTTATTGCCAAGACCGAAGCTGCGATGACACATCTTTCCAAGCAGTTTTTTAAGAAAACCAGCTCCAGGGAATATGTCGCCTTGGTTTGGGGAAATATGGAGCAGGATGAAGGCACCATTGAAGGAAATATTGGCAGACATCCCAAAAATAGACTTCAGAACACCGTGTATCTCGAGGATGATAATGAGCTGGGGAAACCTGCGGTTACCCATTATAAGGTATTGGAGCGTTTTGGATATGTTACCCTTGTTTCCTGTAAGCTGGAAACTGGGAGGACGCATCAAATCCGGGTGCATTTAAAACATATTGGTCACACCTTGTTCAATGACGAACGTTATGGAGGAGAAAAGATCCTCAAGGGTACTACTTTTACAAAATATAAGCAGTTTGTGGACAACTGTTTCAAAATACTTCCCCGGCAGGCATTGCACGCAAAAACCCTTGGTTTCACCCATCCTGTTACTAAGGAATGGATGAGTTTTGATACCAACTTGCCTCAGGATATGAAAGATTGTATCGAGAAATGGCGTAAATACTCTAAAAATCAGAAGGATATTATAGACGAATAGGGCGTGCCCCCAAAAGGGGTCGCGCTTTCGGCAGTCGCTTCCCGGGAAAAAATCCCGGGTGAGCTCCAGCAAAGCCTCAATCGCTCACGCAAATAAAAACCGTCAATAACGTTATTGGCAATAAATACTTGAAGGTATTTAAAAGCTTAATACTTCTTATTAGTTTTGTGGTATAAAGGAATCTACCGAAAAATAACTTTCTAAAAATGAAAATAGTAATATCCCCGGCAAAAAGTCTTGATTTTAAAAGTAAACTTCCCACTACCCGTTCAACCCAACCTTCATTCCTTGATACTACAGTTAAGATAAACCGAAAGCTTTCCAGGATGACCAAAGAAGAGGTCGGGGAGTTGATGACTATCAGCGACAAATTAGCCGATCTTAATTACATTCGGTATAAAGAGTTTGAAGAAACTCATACCAAAGATAATTCCCGACCTGCCATTTATGCTTTCGATGGCGATGTATATTCCGGTTTGGATGCGTATACAATCCCGGTAGAAAAACTGGATCGTTTACAGGATTCTCTCAGAATTTTATCTGGAATGTATGGTGTTTTAAAACCATTGGACCTTATTCAGCCATACAGGCTGGAAATGGGTACTTCAATAGGGATAGAACGGAAAAATAACTTATATAAGGTCTGGCAAAAAAAAATCACCGATTCCCTTAATAATGAACTGAAAGAAGATGAGTTGTTTATAAATCTTGCCAGCAAGGAATATTTTAAAGCCGTAGATACAAAAAAAATGAAAGTCCCGGTAATTACGCCTGTTTTCAAGGATCTTAAAAACGGTAAATTAAAGATTATTAGTTTCTTTGCGAAAAAAGCCCGTGGAGCAATGGTTCGTTATATAATTGATAAAGATGTTAATTCTATTGAGGAATTAAAAGGATTTAATTACGAACAATATCGATATAGTGAATCAGATTCCAAAAAAGATAACGAATTTGTATTTATCAGATAGTAAAATTAAACAGAAAATCATACCTTAGAAGGCTGCCATTAGGCAGCTTTTTTTATTTTAACTAAGTATTAACCACAATCATATTTCAAAGTCTTTTACAACCATCATTTATTTAATAACTTTCAAAAAGAAAAGGCTTTAATAAAAATAATAAGATCAAATGGATATTAGAAAGGTATTAGTAGCAAACAGGGGAGAAATAGCGATCAGGATTTTTCGCGCATGTACGGAGATTGGATTAAAAACCGTAGGGATCTATACCTTTGAAGATCGGTACTCCCTGCATCGCTATAAAGCCGATGAGTCTTATCAAATTGGGGAGGACAACGATCCGCTAAAGCCTTATTTGAATATTATGGCAATCATCCAGGTTGCTAAAAACAATGGTGTGGATGCTATTCACCCTGGCTATGGTTTTCTTTCTGAAAATGCTGAATTTGCCAAACAATGTGAGGAAAACGGGATCATTTTTATAGGGCCAAAAGTAAGCGTTTTAAGGTCACTGGGTGATAAAGTGAAAGCCAAAGAAGTGGCAGTGGCGAGCAATGTTCCGGTAATTGAAAGCAATAAAAAAGAATTAACTTCTTTGGAAATTGCGGTTGAAGAGGCAAGTCGTATTGGCTATCCATTAATGTTAAAGGCTGCTTCCGGTGGAGGTGGCCGTGGAATGCGGGTGATTAGGGATGAAGCACAGTTAAAATCTGCTTTTCCAGAATCAAAACGGGAAGCAGGAAATGCTTTTGGAGATGACACCGTTTTTATCGAGAAATTCGTAGAAAATCCCAAACATATAGAGATCCAGATAGTAGCCGATAACCATGGTGATATGGTTCATCTTTTTGAAAGGGATTGTTCTGTTCAAAGACGCTATCAAAAGGTTATAGAATTTGCTCCCTCCCTTGGTTTGAGCCAGGAGATCAAGGATAAGTTATATAAATATGCTCTGGATATCTGTAAGGCCGTAGAATATAACAATATTGGAACGGTGGAATTTCTTGTAGAAGATGGGGAAATATATTTTATTGAAGTAAACCCAAGGATTCAGGTTGAACACACAGTAACTGAAATTGTTACCGGGATTGACCTTGTAAAAGCTCAAATTTTCATAGCCGGCGGTTACAAATTAAGTGACGAACAAATCAAGATCCACGGGCAGGAAAGCCTTAAGATAAATGGATTTGCGCTTCAGTGTAGAATTACAACCGAAGATCCGGAAAATGACTTTAAACCTGATTATGGAACCATCACCACCTATAGAAGTGCTTCTGGTTTTGGGATAAGACTGGATGCCGGGAGTGTTTATCAGGGTGTTACAATTTCACCATTTTTCGATTCTATGTTGGTAAAAGTTTCGGCAAGCAGCCGGACTTTAGACGGGGCCTGTAGAAAAATGCGTCGTACCCTGGCCGAGTTCAGGGTGCGTGGAGTAAAAACCAATATGGCATTTCTTGATAATATTCTTCAGCATGAGAAATTCAGGGAAGGAAAGGTTACCGTAAACTTCATACAGGATAACCCAGATTTATTTATTATCAAGCAAAGTCGCAACCGTGCAACCAAGCTGGTTAAATTCCTTGGAGATATCACCGTAAACGGAAATCCGGATGTAAAGGAAATAGATCGTTCAAAAAAGTTCATACTTCCTCATGTGCCTAAATTTGATGAATATGGGAACTATCCAAAAGGCACCAAGGATAAACTCACCGAATTAGGTCCTGAAAAATTTTCAAGATGGCTAAGACATCAAAATGAAATTAAATTTACGGATACCACAATGCGGGATGCCCATCAAAGTTTGCTTGCAACACGCATGCGAACCTATGATATGATGAAAGTGGCAGAAGGATTTGCCAAAAATCATCCCAATGTGTTCAGTATGGAAGTTTGGGGGGGTGCGACCTTTGATGTTTGTCTTAGATTTTTAAAGGAAAATCCCTGGGAACGTTTGCAATTGCTTAGAAAAGCTATGCCAAATGTCCTTTTACAAATGCTATTACGCGGTTCAAATGGCGTGGGTTATACCGCATATCCGGATAATCTAATAGAGCGTTTCGTGACTGAAGCCTGGGAGAATGGAGTGGATGTTTTTAGGATTTTTGATTCTCTTAACTGGATGAAATCAATAGAGCCTTGCATAAAATATGTTCGGGAAAATACTTCGGGTCTTGCAGAGGCTTCCATTTGTTATACCGGAGATATTCTGGACACCACACAAACCAAATACACCCTTGAATATTATGTAACTCTCGCCAGGCAAATGGAAGATGCCGGCGCGCATATTCTGGGAATAAAAGATATGGCAGGAATATTAAAACCTTACGCTGCGGAAGAGTTGATCCATGCCTTAAAATCCAGGATCAACATTCCAATTCACCTGCATACACATGACACTTCTTCTATCCAAGCTGCAACGTACCTAAAGGCTATTGAAGCAGGTGTAGATGTGGTAGATGTGGCCTTGGGAGGTTTATCTGGTCTTACATCACAACCTAATTTTAATTCCATCGTGGAAATGATGAAATTTCAGAGTAGAAGTCCAGAATTTGATATGGATAAGCTAAATGAATACTCTCATTACTGGGAATCTGTACGGAATTATTACTATCCTTTTGAAAGCGGACTTAAAGCCGGTACTGCCGATGTTTATAAGCATGAAATTCCGGGAGGCCAGTATTCCAACCTGAAACCACAAGCAGAATCTCTTGGCTTAGCCGACAGGTTTAATGAAATAACCGATATGTATTCCCAGGTAAATGATCTTTTTGGAGATATTATAAAAGTAACACCAAGTTCAAAAGTGGTAGGGGATATGGCTCAATATCTGGTCAGTAACCATTATACCATAGCGGATGTTCTGGAACGGGGAGAAGAAATGTCTTTTCCTGCTTCGGTAAAAAGTTTCTTCCGCGGAGACCTGGGACAGCCCGTAGGTGGTTTTCCTGAAAAAATTCAGAAGATCGTTCTAAAAGATGAAGAGCCTTATACCAACCGGCCAAATGCTCATATGGAACCTATAGATTTTGAAAAGGAATTTGCTGAATTTGATGGGGCCTTTAACGAAGCCATGGGTAGAAAACTGGATATGACCGATTTTCTTTCCTATAAATTATATCCAAAAGTTTTTACGGATGCCTATAACCATCATAAGGAATTCGGCAATGTTGTAAATATTCCCACCAAAAATTTCTTTTACGGAATGGATCCCGGAGAAGAGATCATCGTTGAAATGGATAAAGGTAAAACCCTATTGATCCAGTTAATGTCGGTAGGCGAACCTAACACCGATGGAATGGTTGATGCCTATTTCAAAGTGAACGGGCAAACCCGGGCAGTGAAAATTCAGGATAAATCGATCAAGGTTGAAAAGGTTGTTCATCAAAAAGCAGATAAGACTAATTCGAAGGAAATTGGTGCGCCGCTACAGGGCTCTCTATCTTCTATTTTGGTTAAACCGGGACAAAAAGTGAGCAAAAATGAACCTTTGTTTATTATTGAAGCAATGAAGATGGAAACTACCATCACCTCTAATGCTGAAGGGGAAATAGATAAGATTGTTTTGCCACAGGGAGAAATGGTTTTTTCAGATGACCTTATTGTTGTTATGAAGTAGTACTGAAAAATTGAAGGGATGGAGTTAAATAAAGAGGATAATAAAAAGCTTTTTCATCACATTCATCCTTATGGTCCTTTTATTCCCCAAAATGCCACGAAATTAATTGTAGGAACGCTTCCGCCGCCAAGATTTACCACGGGCTTGTTGAAAGAAGGGGATGTTGATTTTTGCTATGGAAGTCGTGATGGATTACTTTGGCTGGTGCTGGATAAGTTATTTGATCTAAACCTGAAATATGAAAATACAGCGGAAGCTATTGAACAGCGCGAGCAATTTTTAAGAAGAAGGGGAATTGGGATATGTGATATGCTTGATAGCAGCAAACGGGCGAAGATAGATGCTTCCGATATTGGAATGCAGCATCCGGAACTCCGGAATATGATCCAAATCCTCCGGGATCATCCTAAAATCGAAACCTTGCTTTTTACTGGAGGGAATAGTAAAAATGGGCCTGAATATTTTTTCAGAAAACATTTAAAGGAATTACAGGAAGACATCAGGTTAAAAGTGATCTCCAGTGAAGTTCCACGTGTACATCAGTTTTTACTGGATGGGAGATCGATAACTACCGTTTCATTGACAGCTCCATCCGGATCTGCAAACCGGGCGATAGGAAGTATGGAATCCTATAAAAGTTTAAAAGAGAAGCACCCTGAATTCAATACCATTGATTTCAGGGTGCTTCAATATAAAGGATATTTTTAAATTATTTTAATTCGTTTTGATCCTGTTGAGCCATTGTGGTAGGCTTGATTTTAAATTTTTTACGTTTTGGCCGGAGTCTTCCGTGGGTTCCAATCGCTATTTTTCCACGCTTAGTTTTCTTATCTCCTTTTCCCATTTTTATTCTTTATTTTGCTGTTTTTTAATAGTTTTTTCATCGGTATCCACTTTGTTGGTTTTGATATTTCTATTACCGATCTTCTTTAAAGGATCACTCTCGGTATCTTTTCTTTTAATACGGTTTTCTTCTATACGTCCCATGATTTTATTTTTAAGTTTAACTTAATTTCGAATTTGATGAAATATAAGAATTTATCATCTTAAAAAGTCTTAATTCCCTGTTATAGTGTGGTTAAATGTCACGAATATCCTTAACAAATCCGGAAATTTTTTCTGTGCCGTTTTCGGTTAAATGTTTTACAAAAGCGCTGCCAATAATGGCTCCGGATGCAAATTCAGTAGCATGATTAAAACTTTCCTTATCATTTATCCCAAATCCTATAATCTGCGGATTTTTTAAATTCATTCCTGAAATTCGTTTAAAATATGCTTTGGTTTCTTCTCCAAATCCTTTTGTAGAGCCGGTTACACTGGCACTGCTCACCATATAAATGAATCCGCTGGAAACAGAATCTATGAACCGGATTCGTTCTTCTGAAGTTTGAGGGGTAATAAGGAAAATATTTAGAAGCCCATAGGTTTCAAAAATTGATTTATACTCCTCATTATAAACATCTACGGGAAGATCGGGGATTATTAAACCATCGATTCCCGCTTCCTGACATTTCTGGCAGAATTTTTCAATCCCAAATTGAAGCATCGGGTTGAAATATCCCATAATGATCAACGGAATTTTAACCGTATCCCGAATATTCTTAAGCTGGTCAAAAAGCTTGTTGGTAGTCATTCCGTTCTTTAAAGCCCGGGTAGAACTTTTCTGAATCGTGGGCCCATCGGCCAAAGGATCGCTAAATGGTAATCCAATTTCTATAAAGTCAACCCCGCTTGTTTCAAGGCCTTTTATGATTTTTGTGGTGTCCTCTAAATTTGGATAACCAGCCGTAAAGTATATGGAGAGGAGTTTTTTATCTCCATTTAATGTTTTATTTATTCGATTCATTTTAGAATGTTTTACAACCAGACCTCACAGTTTTTTAAAACCGGTGAGGTCTGTTAAAATTAGATAATTTTATAGATTAAAATAGTCAATATAAGTGCTTAAATCTTTATCTCCACGGCCTGAAAGGTTTACCACCACAATATCATCTTCCTTAAATTTCCTGTCTTTAAAAATCGCCAGGGCGTGTGAGGTTTCAATTGCAGGAATAATTCCTTCCAGTTTGGCAAGTTCAATTCCTGCCTGCATCGCCGCATCATCCGTAATGGAAATAAATTCCCCGCGGCCGGTTCTAAACAAATTGGCATGCATAGGCCCTACTCCGGGGTAATCCAATCCTGCCGAAATTGAATAAGGCTCTGTGATTTGTCCATCATCGGTTTGCATCAATAAGGTCTTGCTGCCGTGAATAATCCCTTCTTTTCCCAATGCTGAAGTTGCAGCACTTTCACCGGTATAAATACCTTTTCCTGCTGCTTCTACTGCAATAATGCCTACCTCGGGATTGTCCAGGTAATGAAAATATGCACCGGCTGCATTGCTTCCGCCACCAACGCAGGCAACCACATAATCTGGATTTTCACGATTTTCCTTTTCTTTTAACTGGATTTTTATCTCTTCCGAGATCACTGCCTGAAACCTGGCCACCATATCCGGATAAGGATGAGGTCCAACCACAGATCCTATGATGTAATGCGTATCTACCGGATTATTGATCCAGTCTCTAATAGCCTCATTTGTGGCGTCCTTTAAAGTCCTGCTCCCCGATTTTGCCGGAACCACAGTTGCTCCAAGCATTTTCATCCTGGCTACGTTGGGAGCTTGTCGTTTAATATCCACCTCGCCCATGTAAACAATGCATTCTATTCCCATCAGGGCACAAACCGTTGCTGTTGCTACCCCATGTTGTCCTGCGCCGGTTTCAGCAATAATTCGGGTTTTGCCAAGGCGTTTTGCCATTAAAATCTGCCCTACCGTATTATTGATCTTATGAGCCCCGGTGTGGCAAAGATCCTCGCGTTTTAAATATACTTTGGTATTGTATTTACTGCTGAACCGTTCCGCAAAATAAAGCGGGGTAGGTCTCCCTACATATTCCTTTAACAAATAGTCGAATTCTTTCTGAAAGGATTCCTCCTTCATAATATCCAGATATTGTGAACGTAATTCCTCAACATTCGGATAGAGCATTTCGGGAATAAAAGCTCCGCCAAAATCCCCGTAATATCCTTTTTCGTTTGCCTGATATGTCATTTTAACCAGTTTTTAATTTTATAGTTTTATAATCCTTTTACCTTTAACCACAAAGTGCGCTAAGTTTTCACAAAGATCACAAAGCCTTGCAATTGCTTTAGGTACTTCAATTAAGTGTTCATTTTTTAATTTAAATTCAGTTTCAGAAATTGATTTTTCTTTGTGCCCTTTGTGTTTTTTTCTTTGTGAGCTTTGTGGTTAAAAACATCAGAGTTACCAAAAGCTCAGGTTACAGAAATTTTAAGATTTTCTGAAATTTCGCTAAATCTTCAATGTTTTTAAGCCCCGGCTCAATTTCAAATTTGCTGTTTACATCGATGGCATATAGCAAATTTTGTTTTCCTTCTTTCTGAAATTCTGCAAGCAGGGATTTAATGGCATCAATCTCTTCAATCCCTATTCCGCCAGATAGGAAAAAGGGGTTTTTTGAAGGGTATTCCTTTAAAATATCCCAGTTAAAAGCTATCCCATTTCCACCTTTGTTTTTTCCTTTTGTATCGAACAAAAAGTAATCAACATCCTCTTCATATGGGAATACGACATCAAAATCGAATTCTTCATTTACAGAAAAAACCTTGATGATCTCCACTTCTGAAGTTTTTCTGAGTTTCTCTAATTCCTTTCTTAAATCAATACAAAACTGAGGGGTTTCCTCGCCATGCAACTGAATTGCCTTTAGATTATAAAGACTCACTTTTTCCAAAATGAACCGGGAGGTAGCATTTACAAAAACTCCTGTTTTCTTTATTTCTGAAGAAATCTCGGGAATTTCATCTTCAAAATTCCTTGGTGATTTTTCATAAAAAATAAAACCCAGGTAATCCGGTTTTAAGGAGGCAATTTCCAGAATATTCTCCTGAAATTTCATCCCGCATACCTTTAGTTTAGGTCCTTCCATCAAACTGGTTTTTGTATTATTCATCTTGTTTTGTTAAGAATTCAAATCACTTATAAATGTCGAAGCACTTTTTCCGGGATCATTTGTTTTCATGAAATTTTCACCGATCAAAAACCCCTGAAACCCGTAATTTTTCAAATCTTGTATCGCCTCCACACTGCTAATTCCACTTTCTGATACTTTCACAAATTCATTTGGGATCTTTTCTGAAAGTTCCTTGCTTATAGAGGTACTCACTTCAAAGGTCTTTAAATTCCTGTTGTTTACGCCCAGCATATCAAGACTTGGCATTATAGATTTTTCGATTTCTTCCAAATCATGGACCTCCAGCAATACATCCAGGTTTAAACCCTTGGCAAATTCCGATAAATCCTTGATTTGTTTTCTGCTCAAAACTGCGGCGATCAGTAAAATCACATCTGCTCCGTGTGCCTTTGCTTCCAGAATTTGATATTCGTCGATTATAAATTCCTTTCTTAACAAAGGCATTTTTACAGCGGCCCTTGCCAGAATAAGATCATCCAGCGATCCTCCAAAATATTTAGCATCGGTAAGAACCGATATTCCACAAACACCTGCATCTTCATATCCTGAAGCAACATCCTGAACATTAAGATCCTGATTGATGACAGACTTAGAAGGAGATCTTCGCTTATGTTCTGCAATAATACCGGTGTTGCTTTTCTTTAAAGCAGAAGTCAGGGAAACTGTTTCCCGCTCAAAAAGCGGATATTGCGATAGATGCACCGCGGAGATCAATTGCTTTTTTAAGGCAACCTCCCTGTATTTATCGGCTATAATTTTATCTAAAATATTCATTTATCTATTTTTTTACACTCCTCAAATTTTTATTTACTTAACTCCTGTAATTTATTCAGGGCCTTCAGGGCTTTGCCAGAAAGCAAGGATTCTTTTGCCTTTTCAAATCCTTCTTTTGGAGAGAGGTTTTTTGCCGTGGCTATCGCCATTCCGGCATTTGCGCAGACTACATTTTGCTGGGCTTGTGTTCCTTTTCCTTGTAGAATATTCAGAAATATTTCGGCGGAAGCTGCTATGGAATCCCCACCTGTGATTTCAGATTCCTTTAGAGGTTCTAATCCAAAATCTGATGCTTCAATAATCCCTTCCGTAGAATTCGAAATTGTTTTTGTTGCTCCGGTTAATGAAATTTCATCATAGCCATCCAATGCGTGCAAAATGGTGAAATTCTTATCGGTATTCTGATAAAGATATCCGTACATCCTTGCAAGCTCTAAACTAAAAACACCCACAAGCTGATTTTTAGGAAAGGCAGGATTTACCATTGGGCCAAGCATATTAAAAAAGGTTTTGACAGCAAGGGATTTTCTAATGGGCGCAACATTTTTCATCGCGGGGTGGAAGAGGGGAGCGTGTAAAACACAAATTCCTGCCTGATCGATACTTTTCTCCAAAAAATCCTGATCACTACTAAATTTTATACCAAGATGTTCCATTACATTCGAACTTCCGCTTATTGAGGAAACCCCATAATTTCCGTGCTTGGCAACATGGATTCCTGCCCCGGCTGTTATAAAGGATGAAACCGTGGAAATATTAAAGGTGTCCTTTCCATCTCCTCCGGTACCGCATAGATCTACAGGGTTGTAAGCACTAAGATCGATCGCTAAACAAAGGTCTAAAAGTGCATCCCTGAAACCTTCCAGTTCTTCTATAGTAATGCTTCGCATCATATAAACCGTTAAAAAAGCAGCGATCTGACTTTCGTTATATTCTCCGTTGGAAATATTGACCAAAGCCAGTTGGGCTTCTTCCCTGGAGATGGTTTCGTGGTTGATGAGCCTGTTGAGTAATTGTTTCATAGAAGTTTTCTTCGGATTCCTTTTGGAAACGCCTTAATGAGGCAGTTTTTTATTTAAAGTTGGTTTTTACTTCAGGGTTTTGAGTTTCCTCTTTTGGTGAAAAAATTAGAGCAGGAGTATTGATCCAATTGCGAATCATCTTTTTTCCATCAGGCGTCAATACCGATTCCGGGTGAAACTGAACTCCTCTTACATCATATTCCCGATGGCGTAAGGACATAACCTGTCCCTTTTCATCATAAGAAGTGGCTTCCAGACAATTGGGCAAATTTTGATCTACTACCCAGGAATGATAGCGTCCTACTTCAAATTCACTTTCAAGTCCGTGGAATAATTCTTCATCTGTTACAGTAGTTTTTATAGATGTAGCGATTCCGTGGTAAACCGATTCTAAATTGATCAATTTTCCGCCGAAAACTTCACCTATAGCCTGTTGACCAAGACAAACCCCTAATATACTTTTTGTTGGAGCATATTTTTCAACGATGGCTTTTAAAAGTCCGGCTTCATCCGGAATCCCGGGACCCGGCGAAAGCAGGATCTTGTCAAATTGCTCCACAAATTCCAGGTCTAATTCATTATTTCTCCGCACCGTCACCACGCAATCGAATTCTTCAAGATAGTGAACCAGATTGTACACAAAGGAATCGTAATTGTCTATCACCAAAATGTTAACCGGGTTTGGGTGAGATTCAGATGCTATTTTTTCAGATTTATTATTCATTTTCTTTCTTCCTTAATTTCATTTATCAACTTGGCCGACGTTTTTATATTTCTTCTGCAAGTTCCAGGGCCTTTGTCAAGGCTCCTAATTTGTTATAGACTTCCTGTAATTCATTATCTTCATTGGATTCTGAAACAATTCCGGCTCCGGCCTGATAATGCAGAAAATGGTTTTTGCTCACAAAAGAGCGGATTATGATGGCATGATTGAAATTCCCGTCAAAATCCATAAATCCTATGGCCCCGCCATAAGCGCTACGGTTCACATTTTCATACTTTTCAATAAGGCTCATCGCGCTGTGTTTTGGCGCTCCGCTTAAAGTTCCTGCCGGAAAGGTATCGGCAACAACCTGCATTGCGGGTGTGTTTTTATCTTTGGTTCCGGTTACTTTGCTCACCAGGTGGATTACATGGGAGAAAAACTGGATCTCTTTGTACTTTTCAACTTTTACCTGGCTGCTATGGCGGCTTAGATCATTTCTTGCCAGGTCCACAAGCATGACATGTTCTGCATTTTCCTTTTTATCTGATGAAAGTTCCTTTGCGAGTTCAGCATCCTGTTCATCATTCCCGGTGCGTTTAAAAGTGCCTGCAATTGGATGTATTTCAGCCTGATCTCCGTTTACCACCAATTGCGCCTCCGGAGAACTTCCGAAGATCTTGAAATTGCCATAATCGAAATAGAATAAGTAGGGGGATGGATTCACATTTCTCAATGCCCGGTACACATTAAATTCATCTCCTTTAAAGGCCTGGGAAAACCTTCGGGACAAAACGAGCTGGAAAACATCTCCGCGCTGACAGTGTTTTTTGCCCAGTTTTACATTTTCCTTGAATTCCTTATCTGTAAGATTTGAAATCGGCTCCTGTTGTCTTTTGAAAGAATAGGTGGCAAAATTCTTCACCTTCAGCAATTGTTCAATTTCACCGAGTCTACTTTTGGAATCGTAGGTATGGTCAAAAATATAGGCTTCATTATTAAAGTGATTTACCGCAATGATATTTTGATAGACAGCATAATAAATATCGGGTATTTGAAGATCTCCCGTCTTTTTGGCTATTTTAATATTTTCAAAATATTTCACTCCATCATACGCGATGTACCCAAAAAGCCCGTTGTTTATGAATTTGAAGCCGGAATTTTCGGTTTTGAAACGTTTTGAAAATTCCTGGATCTTGTTAGGGATATTTATTTCAGAAGAAATTTCTGTCTTTTGGGTGCTTCCGTCAGGAAAAGATTCCGTAATAATTTCATTTTGAATTTTAATTGAAGCGATTGGATTGCAACAGATATATGAAAAACTATTGTCACTTGCATGGTAATCACTGCTCTCCAAAAGCAAACTATTAGGGTACTTATCCCTGATTTTGAGATAGACACTTACCGGGGTAATAGTATCTGCAAGAAGTTTTTTAAACGTGGTGGTTAATTGATACATTTTTATAATTTATGAAATGAAAAAAGGCTTGTCGTGAGACAAGCCTTTGTATATTATTTATACGAGTGCAGTGTTACTTCACGTTGAGTTGACGTAAGTTGTTCCACCACCAGGTATGTACTGTATTATTTTTCATCAAGCCAAATATACTTATGATATTTTAAATACCAAAAGTTTTTTTCGTTTTTAAAATTTTAGATCTACAGCAAGATCAAAGTTGTCATAGATTGTTTTGTCTCCTAAATTATCGAAGAAACTTCCCGATCCATAACGAACATCATATTTTGATCTGTCAATGCTTAAAGAGGTGGAAGCAGAATTTTCTTTCCAGTTAAGATCAAAAGTTACTTTGTTTGTTTTGTCTTTAATAGTTAAATCTCCAACGGCCCCATAAACTCCATCGGCTTTTTTAGAAATACTTGTAATTACAAGTTTAGAAGTTGGGTATTTTTCTACTCCGAAGAAATCATCCGATTTTAAATGTCCTTCGAGTTTGCCTTTGCTTTCTCCTGAAAGATCGGTGCTTATTAATGAGGTCATATCCATTACAAATTCCCCTCCGATTGGATTTCCATCTTCAACCAGAAAATGGCCTTCTTTTAGTAGGATAGTTCCTGTATGTGATCCTGTTACTTTTTCACCTTTCCAGGTTACTTTACTTTCTTTAATGTTGACCTCTTTGTTAAGGGAGGTAAAGGCTAAAGTTGTTAAAATTACTAAGGATGCAGCAGCACCTTTTAAAAATCTGTTTTTCATGATAGTTCTCTTTTAATGGTTTATAAAATATTAAATTCTCTTTTTTGATTTTTCTAATCTTTATGGGCTGCTGAGGTTAATCTTCCTCGCTATAGTGTAATTGTTGCAGCAATTCGGTCATTTTTTCCATTTCATCAGTGCTCAGATTATTGGTAATTGCCTTTTCAGCGCTATCTACCACAGGATCTATTCTGGTTAAAAGATTCATCCCTTTTTGGGTAATACTTATTTCAACCTTACGTCTGTTTTTCTCGCAAATTACCCGTTCTACAAGTTCTTTCAGGATTAATTTGTCCACAAGCCGGGTTGTATTGCTCATCTTGCTCACCATTCTATCCTGTATTGTGCTAAGATTGGCCGGTTTTCCTTTTTGACCTCTTAAAATTCTAAGCACATTAAATTGAGGAATACTAATGTCGAATGGTTTTAACGCTTCCCCAATTTGGTCGTTTATGAGGTTGGCTGTATAAAGTAAACTAATAAGCAACCTTCTCGAGGGAGGGAGTTGGCTGGAAGTTTTTATTTGCTGTTCAATTTTCATTTGTTCATACAACATTTGTATATACAAATATATAGTGTTTTAATTGATCATTAATTTAAATATTTGTTAAATTAATAATATTAAACTCTCAGGAAATTTAAACCCAACGGCGGGTTTCAGGGGTTATTTTTAAATTTCAGACTATATTCCATTTACATATCTTTTGAGAAGTAGATGCCTTCCCGAACTTAATGATCGCTAGTCCGGTTTTATTTTTTTAACTACTTTTTGGAATTAATCCGAAGTTGGTTTGCCTTATATTTACCATTATTAAAAATCATTGAACATTTTAAAGTCAACACTATGAAAAATTTAACTCAGGAACAGTGGAAAGAATCATTGGAAAAAGATGAAAATGCCTATATAATGGATGTAAGAACAGAAGAAGAATTTATTGAAGGCTATATTCCTGAAGCTACCAATTTAGATATTTACAAAGGGCAGGGATTTATAGATGAGGTAGGAAAGCTGGATAAATCTAAAAATTATTATGTGTATTGCCGCTCCGGAGCCCGAAGTGCACAAGCTTGTGCGCTTATGAATCAACAAGGAATTGAGAACGCTTACAATTTGATGGGCGGAATAACCGAATGGGACGGGGAAATAACTCATAAATAGCAGTCATTCTGTGCTTAAAACATTTGATTCCGTAAGAATTTCAAGAGGGTTTTATAAACTAGGCTAAAACAAGGGCTGTTGCAGTTTATTCCTCTTCCTGCTGGCATTGTTAAAGTCAAAAATCAGGGTAAAAAGTCTGCTTTTTACCCTGATTTTTTGTTTTTGAATGAGAACCTGGAGGCCAATATTTTTTTTTCCGCATTAAAAATAATTGAGTACTTGTTGATTTCCCGAAAATGTTAAAATTTGACTTTAAAGAAAACTTTAACATATCTTTTATAAGGCACGGTATATTTTGGATGGAAAGGATTTTCTTACAAGATTTTGGAGAAAGATTATAAATTTGAGTTCTGATAGATATTGTTATTTCATAATTAAGTTTAGATTTGAGAAACCATTAACAATTTAACTAAAACTTATTTTATGATGTTAAAATTAAACTTAAAAATGGGTGCTGCTGCTTTGGTAGCCTCTGCATTTCTTTTCTCCTGTACTCAGGATGAAAAATCTACTCAGGAAGAAGCTGCCTTTACAGAGCTTGATTCCAATTTTGATTCCCAGGCTATAGATGGCCAGTATATCGTGGTTTACCGCGATAATGAGATTGAGGATGTAGGTTCCAAGTATCCTGATAATTATGAAAAAGCACAGGAGGCTATGGCACAACAAACCAAAAGAATCCTTGCAGACGCTTCAATTTCGAATGCTGAAATTGTAAATGTTTACAGTAGAACAGTAAATGGAGCTACCTTAAAACTATCAAAAGCTCAGGTGGAGCAATTAAGAGGAAAAAAGGAAGTAAAATACATTGAACAGGACAGAATAGTAATGTTCGCTCCTCCATGCGGAACGCCAAACGGTGGTCCTTGTGAAGATCCGGGAACTGATCCCGTAGATCCAGGAGATGGGGGAACTTCAACACAGGAAACACCTTATGGTATTTTAAGAGTGAATGGTGTTACAAGTTATACAGGAACCAATGTGGCCTGGATCGTTGACTCAGGAGTGGATTTGGACCATCCAGATCTTAACGTAGATGCTTCCAGAGGTTTTAATGCTTTCACTTCAGGTCGTGACGGAAATTCAGCAGATGATGGGAATGGTCACGGAACTCACGTTGCGGGTACAATTGCAGCTATCAACAACACTATAGGTGTAATTGGTGTTGCTCCCGGAGCAACTGTTATTCCAGTGAAGGTTTTGGATAGCCGTGGAAGCGGTTCATATTCTGGAGTAATTGCAGGTGTAGATCATGTAGGTGCAAATGGAAAAAGTGGAGATGTAGCGAATATGAGTTTAGGTGGACCTGTTTCTCAGGCTTTGGATGACGCGGTTCTTGCGGCTTCTAATAAAGGTATTAAATTTGCTTTGGCGGCAGGAAACGAAAGTACTGATGCCAATAACAGTTCTCCCGCAAGAGTTAACGGAGCTAATATAGTTACAATATCAGCTATGGATGTTAATAATAATTGGGCAAGTTTCTCTAATTATGGCAATCCTCCCGTAGATTATGCAGCTCCGGGTGTTGCTGTAAAGTCTACCTGGAAAGGTGGAGGTTACAACACTATAAGTGGTACTTCCATGGCTTCTCCGCATGCTGCAGGTGTATTATTATTAGGCGCTGCCCGCACGGACGGTACTGTTAATAATGATCCTGATGGTAACCCAGATGCTATTATAGTTCATTAATCTCTCATTGAGGGTTTAATTACCCGAGATTTTTGATTAACAGAATATTTACAACTTAAAAGGTTGTTTTAAATGTGATTGTAAATTGTTATTGCTGTTTTGTTTAGACTCATTTTTTGAGATTAAACCAGAAATGGTAAACTAATTCGGAAACTTCGGAATAGTCGCAATTTATCAGAACATTTAGGGCAATCTTTTTTTAATTGGAGAAATCGAATCTATTCAATATAATTTTTTTGATTAACAGGCGTTAAAAGCTTAGGAAACACCTTTGATATATTTTTTAAAATAATATATTTACCCCAGTCATTGAATTGAAACAACTTCATTTATGAATAAAACACTGCTATCCCTCTTTATATGCTTCCTTGCTGTTAATTTCTCTCTAGTACATGCTCAGGAATTTTCTATAGGTTTAAAAGGAGGAATCAATAAAACGTACGGAGGAGAAATTTCAGGTATTGATTCAGGTATTCCATTAGAATATACGAGTGACACTTTCACTGCGGAAGGTGAAATTGGATTTCATGGGGGCATCTGGACCCAGGTTAATTTTGGAAAGTTTTTTATCAGGCCGGAGATTATCTATTCCAAACTGGAATCACGATTTGATTTTCCCCAGGGGTCTAGATTATATGAAGTGGAGGAGTTAAGTGTTCCCGTCTTGGTTGGATATAACATATTTGGCCCAATAGATATATATGGAGGGGTGGCCTATAAAAATATTTTAAGTTCCGATATAAGTGGACGAAAGGCCCTTTTTAATCCACCGGAAACAGATATAAGACCAATTGAAAATCCAGATTTACCTTTAAGCGGCCAGATTGGTGTTAAGGCACAATTCGGAAGTTTCGGACTTGATATTCGTTATGATCGTTCATTAGCATCAAAAAAGAGTCAACCTGTTGATTTTATATCTGACAGAGCCAGTTTCTCTGTTCCGGTAGTAAACAGAGCTGTATTAGAAGATGCAAGGCTTGATCAAATAATTGTAAGTTTAACCGTGAAATTATTTGATACTGCAAATAAGGACAGGAGACGAAGAGGCGGGAATTGCTATTTTTAGAAAAAAGGCTTACTTGGAAAAGGGACGAGATTTATCGCCCCTTTTCCTTTTAACAATTTTTGTATTTATCGTTTAAACCTGCACCATTTTTTATCATCGGGATTATTTTTTCAATTCGTTTTTGTTTTGTTTCCTCCAACTTTGCCCCGGTAACATATTCTGAATATTCTCTTTGTTTTCCAGCCAGGGCTTAGACCTGAAAATGCTTCGTTTAAATCCTTATCTTTTTCAAATTGATCCAGCAGTTGTGAAGGAATGATAATCTCTTTTTTGACATTTGGTTTTATAAGCTTTCCTTGTTTAGAGAGTTCAATGCTTTCGCTGATGTATTTTGAAAGTACTTCCGGTTGAATTATTGAATTTTCATCAAATCGAATTTGTCTAAGTGCACTGGTTTTTCCTTCCTGCGCATTTACCAGCAATTCTGTATTATCCTGAAGCAATGCTCCCTGAAACAACCACAAGGCATAATGATTTTTAAATGCCCCAAATCCTATTAGGTTTTTGCCTTCCAGAGTGTATACAGGACCTCCCCACTTGATCGTTTCGGTTAATGGAAAGGAATTCAGCAGTTTTCTAAGGAGCTTCAGTTGAAAAGTCCAGGCTGGATTTGCATCAATGTATTGCGCTACTGTGGTAATTTTTCCCATTTTATCGCTTCTTATATTTTTCAGAAGTGATCTCTGCTATTTTAACAATTACTGCAACTGCTTTTTGTATGCTCTCCACAGGAACATATTCATATCTCCCATGAAAATTATGCCCGCCAGCAAAAATATTAGGGCAGGGCAGGCCCATATAACTGAGTTGTGCCCCATCTGTTCCCCCGCGAATAGGCTTAATGATAGGTTCGATATTCAATGCTATCATTGCTTCTTCCGCGATATCTACAATATGCATCACCGGTTCCACCATTTCCCGCATATTTGAATATTGATCTTTGATTTCAACCTTTATAACTTCTCTCTCGTGCTGTGAATTAATTTCCGAAGCAAGGTTTTGGATCATCTCTTTTCTCGCCTCAAAATGGTCTTTATCGTGATCCCTTATAATGTATTCGAGTTTTGTTTCTTCAACATCTCCGTGTATATCCGAAAGATGAAAGAACCCTTGTCTGCCTTCCGTGTGTTCAGGTGTTTCCATTCTGGGCAGGGAATTGATAAAATCCTGTGCGATATAGATGCTGTTTATCATTTTATCCTTGGCATATCCTGGATGAACCATTTTACCCTTTACATGAATTTTTGCAGAAGCAGCATGGAAATTCTCAAACTCCAGTTCACCAACCTGGCTTCCATCCATGGTATAGGCCCATTTTGCTCCAAATTTCTCCACATCAAATTTATGAGCTCCTCTCCCTATTTCTTCATCTGGGGTAAATCCTATCCTTATTTTACCATGTGGGATCTGCGGATTATTGATGAGGTATTCCATCGCCGAGATGATTTCTGTTATACCTGCCTTATCATCTGCTCCCAGAAGCGTGGTCCCATCTGTTGTGATTAGCGTTTGTCCCTTGTATTGTAAAAGATCCTCAAAATAATCGGGAGAAAGCACAATGTTCTGTTCTTTATTAAGTACAATATCCTTTCCATCATAATTTTTTATTATTTGAGGATTCACATCCGTACCGGAAAAATCTGGAGAAGTATCAAAATGTGAAATAAAGCCAATGACAGGAACTTTATGAACAATATTGGCGGGTAATGTAGCCATGATATAGGCATTGTCATCAATATCAACATCCTGCATTCCTATTTGTTTTAGCTCCTCCACAAGTTGATTAGCCAGAATCCATTGTTTTTTAGTGCTTGGTGTTTCCTCAGAATCAGGATCGCTTTGAGTGTCGATTTTAACATAGCTAATAAATCGGTTTATGAGTGTATCCTTGGATATCATATTCTTATGTTTTTATATTTTATATTGAGTGAATGATAAAAAATGCTTTTCACACATGCATTTAAGGGTGATACATTATCTTTTTATATAATTTTAAGTTAGTTTTATCACAACTAATCCAAAAAATGTAAAGTTATGAAGAATTTTTACGTAATGATCTGCCTGTTGTTTGTTGGATGGCATGCTCAGGGACAAATACAGCAAGTCTCCGGAACCGTGGTAGATGAACAATCTCAACCGCTTCCGGGGGTCTCTGTGGCTATTAAAGGTACCAATCAAGGAACTATAACAGATTTTGATGGAAACTATTCCCTCGAGGCAAATTTAGGGCAAACCCTTGTTTTTTCGTTTGTGGGGTACGATGCCAGGGAAGTTGTGATAGATCGTGCTGAAATTAATGTAGCGATGGTTTCCGGAATGGCCCTTAGCGAGGTAGTATTGGTAGGATCCAGAGGTATGAGTCGGACTGTAGTTGAATCTACCGTTCCTATTGATGTTCTTGATATAAAAGAATTATCCTCGGCTGTGCCGCAGGTGAATTTGAACCAAATGCTAAATTATGTGGCACCTTCATTTTCATCTAATACGCAAACAATTTCTGATGGAACAGATCATATTGATCCTGCCTCCCTTAGAGGGCTTGGGCCAGACCAGGTTTTGGTGCTAATCAATGGTAAAAGAAGGCATAATTCTTCTTTGGTAAACGTGAATGGAACATTTGGTAGAGGAAGTGTAGGAACCGATTTAAATGCCATTCCTGCGGCCGCTATTTCCAGAATAGAAGTTCTAAGGGATGGGGCAGCAGCTCAATATGGATCGGATGCAATTGCGGGAGTGATAAATATTGTTTTGAAGAGTGATGTGAATGAATTAAGTTTTGATGTTACAACAGGAGCTAACTTTTCTAAAAACGCCAACGACCAAACCGGTGGGGTAGATGGAGAAACGGTAAACGTGGCAGCAAGCTATGGAATTCCGTTGGGTGATAATGGAGGTTTTATAAATTTTGCCGGAGATTTTGACTTCAGGGAAGATTACAGCCGGATGAAGGAATGGGAAGGATCTATTTTTAATGCTTACAATGCCATAGAAAGAGTTGCTGCCGGTTCAGGAGCCGATATTTCATTCTTAACAAATACTCAAATTCAACAGTTTGGGCAAAATGTATCCTATTTTGATCAACAATTGAAAGATGACCTTAGTAACGCTCCAGATAGGGAAACCCTGCAATCGCTGTTAAATTTTAATGTTACCGAGGAAGAATTGAATGCAAGGGGACAGGAAAGAAGCGATTACAATATGAGGGTTGGGCAATCTGCACTTAGAGGAGGTAGATTTTTCGCCAACTTCTCATTGCCTTTAGATGGTGTGGGTACTGAGGTCTATTCCTTTGCCGGAATAAGCTCAAGAAAAGGGAACTCTGCAGGTTTCTATAGATTGCCAAACCAGAGCAGGACATATACTCCCATATTTATAGATGGATTCTTACCGGAGATCAATTCTAAAATTAACGATCAATCTCTTGCAACCGGTATTAAGGGAAAAATAGGAGATTGGGATGTTGATTTCAGTAACACTTTTGGGAAAAATGAATTTATTTACACCATCTCCAATACTTCTAATGCATCTTTGCAAAAGGCCAGTCCTACTACTTTTGATGCCGGTGGATTTTCTTTTGCACAAAACACCACGAACCTTGATATCTCAAATTTTTATCAGGATTTTTTCGAAGGTGTGAACATCGCTTTTGGAGCTGAATACCGCCTGGAAAATTATGACATAATCTCTGGAGAACCGGCTTCATATCAACAATATACAGAGCAGGGAGATGTGATTACACGTGCAGATCAGGAACCTGCAAAGGATTTCTTTGGAAATTCAAGACCGGGAGGTTCACAGGTTTTTCCGGGATTTAGTCCTAAAAATGAGCTTTCTCGTGAGCGTAGCAGTATTGCCGGTTATTTTGATGTTGAAGCTGACCTATCTGAGCAATTTTTACTAACGTTCGCAACCCGGTTTGAAAACTATTCCGATTTTGGTTCAACTATTAATTTTAAACTTTCTTCCCGCTATAAATTAACCGATAATATCAATATAAGAGGTGCGGTAAATACAGGGTTTAGGGCTCCATCCCTGCATCAGTTAAATTTCAATTCAACCTCTACAATTTTTGATAATGCAGGAAATCCTCAGGAAGTAGGTACTTTCGCAAACGATAGCAGGGCTGCACAGCTTTTAGGTATCCCACAGTTAAAAGAAGAAACATCCAAAAGTGTAAGTCTTGGGTTTACCGCAAAAATTCCTGATGCGAATCTTTCTCTAACAGCCGATGCGTACTTTGTTGCCATAGATGACAGGGTGGTTTATACCGGGCAATTCCAGGGACCTGGTACAGGGACAGAGTTGGATGTTCTATTGTCTCAGGCCAACGCTACAGCAGCTTCATTTTTTGCCAACGCTATAGATACCGAATCCAAGGGAATTGATGTTGTGTTAAGCCATACTGCCATCTTTGGAAATGGCCTTCGTTTGAAATCAGATCTTGCGGGTACTTTTTCCAAAACCCAGAAAGTGGGAGATATTAACGCTTCCCCACAATTAGAGCGGGCCGGATTGGTAGATACTTATTTCCCGGAAGACAGCAGGGTATATTTGGAAGAGGCAGTTCCAAGAACCAAGATAAATCTTACAAATAGCCTTTTTGCAGGGAAATTTAATGTGTTTTTAAGAAATGTATATTTTGGGGAAGTGACTGAAGCTGTTACTAATCCTGCAAACCAGCAGGTTTTCGACCCTAGAGTTGTTACAGATCTTTCTTTAGGGTATAAAGCTACCGATGCTTTAACCTTAACGGTAGGAGCTAATAATATATTGGATATTTACCCCGAAAGAGCCGATCCAGAATTCAATAACCGAAGTGATGGTAGGTTCGATTGGTCCAGAAGAGCGCAGCAGTTTGGAATAGGTGGAAGATTCTTATTTGCAAGAGTGAGTTTTACACTTAAATAATAAAAATTACAATTCACTAAAAGGGCAGTCTTCGGACTGCCTTTTTTTTTGTTCAAACCAAAAACCTCGTTGCGAGAACAGAGGAATTAAACGCTCAAAGTGGGGATTAAATTGAATCCACAGGTTTAAAAGATTCTCATTTCCCAAATTAATCTATTTTTGTAGAAATTCCAGTTATATGTATAAATCTTTGATCAGGCCATTATTCTTTAAATTTGATCCCGAAAACGTTCACTATTTCACCTTCGAGTTATTAAGAATTATTTTTAAAATCCCGGGTCTTTCCGGGTTGCTAAAAAAACAATTCAGTTTGGAAGACCCACGACTGGAACGTGAGGTATTCGGATTAAAATTTAAAAATCCCGTAGGTCTGGCTGCCGGATTTGATAAGGATGCTAAACTGTATAATGAGCTGGATGCATTGGGTTTTGGGTTTGTGGAAATAGGAACGGTAACGCCAAAACCACAACCTGGAAATGAAAAGAAAAGACTGTTTAGGTTAAAGGAAGATGAAGCCATTATCAACCGAATGGGGTTCAATAATGAAGGAGTGGAAGCAGCTGTTGCAAGGCTTCGATCCAATAAAAATGTGTTGATAGGCGGAAACATCGGGAAAAACAAGATCACTCCCAATGATGAAGCGGTAAACGATTATCTCATCTGTTTTAATGCCCTATTCGATTTTGTAGATTATTTTGTAGTGAATGTTAGTTCGCCAAATACGCCTAATTTAAGAGAACTTCAGGATAAAAAACCCCTTACCGATCTTTTGAATTGCCTTCAGAACAGGAATATGGAGATGAAAGTTCAAAAGCCAATTCTACTAAAAATCGCACCCGATCTTACCGATTCCCAACTGCTGGATATTATTGATATTATTAAGGAAACCGGTATTGCCGGAGTAATCGCAACAAATACAACCATTTCCCGCGAAGGATTGAAGTCTGATAATAAAAATGAAATGGGTGGATTAAGCGGTAAACCTTTAAAAAATCGTGCAACCCAGGTGATCAAATTTCTTTCAGAAAAGAGCGACGAAGCTTTTCCTATTATTGGGGTAGGAGGGATACATTCGGCTGAAGATGCTATTGAGAAACTAAATGCAGGAGCAAGTCTGGTTCAGCTATATACCGGATTTATTTATGAAGGACCGGGGTTAATAAAGGAAATCAATAAGAAAATCCTGGAGCAAAAGAATTGAAGGTTTTGCTACACTTAAATCTAAATCATCACCTGAATGCTCGAACAACTTATTCCCTTTTTAACTGCCTCCATCTTGCTAACACTTTCCCCCGGGCCAGATATAGTGTTCGTGTTGGTGCAAGGTATGTCCAAAGGTAAAAAGGCAGGAATAATTACAACTTTAGGGTTGGCTTCTGGAATAATAGTGCATACCAGTTTGGTGGCTTTTGGGGTTTCAGCAATTATAAAACAATCAGAAACCTTATTCCTGTTGATTAAAATTTTGGGGGCTTTATACCTGTTTTACCTCGCTTTTAAAGTCTTTAAAAGCGATTCCGGATTCTCCCTGACATCAAAATCGGTTATAGTTGACAGAAAACGGGCTTTGTTTAAGCAGGGATTTATTATGAATGTGTTAAATCCAAAAGTTACCATCTTCTTTCTGGCATTTTTCCCGGGATTTTTATGGGATCCGGAAGGATCTACTGTTTTTCAGTTTTATGTTTTGGGTTTGTTGTTTATGTTTCAAACCATCATCATTTTTGGACTTGTTGCCATTCTTGCCGGAAAAATAGCACTATTTCTTAAAAATCATCCTTCGTCAGGAAAGGTTTTAAAATGGCTTCAAATTGTCGTTTTTATTGGAATAGGAGTTTTTATTTTGCTTCCTTAAAAGCACATGAAATAATATTTTCTTTAGAACTTTTTATTAAGGATAGAGCGTTACTTCCCCCTTTTGGGGTTAGGGGGCTTTTACTATCTTTGGGGCTATGGATAAAATCAAGCTTATAGAATGTCCCAGGGATGCCATGCAAGGCATAAAGACTTTTATTCCTACCTACAAGAAAATTCAATTTATCCAGGCCATTTTAAGATGTGGATTTGATACGATAGATTTTGGAAGCTTTGTTTCCCCAAAGGCAATCCCGCAAATGGCCGATACTGCTGAAGTACTGGCAGGCCTTGATTTATCTTCTACCCAAAGCAAACTTTTAGCCATTATAGCAAATACCCGGGGAGCTCAGGATGCTGCGAAGTTTCCTGAAATTCAATATTTAGGGTATCCATTTTCAATTTCTGAAAATTTTCAGATGCGGAATACTCATAAAACAATAGCAGAATCGGTTGAAACACTTAGTGAGATCCTTGACATTGCAAATGCTAATGAAAAAGAAGTAGTAGCTTATCTTTCTATGGGATTTGGAAATCCCTATGGAGATCCATGGAGCGTTGAAATCGTTGGGGAATGGACAGAGAAATTATCCGGAATGGGCGTTAAGATCTTATCGCTTTCAGATACAATAGGGAGTTCAACTCCGGAGGTGATTCATTACCTTTTTTCAAATTTGATCCCAAAATATCCTGAAATAGAATTTGGCGCACATTTGCATACTACCCCAAACACCTGGCATGAAAAAATAGATGCTGCCTATAAAGCAGGCTGCCTGAGATATGATGGCGCAATACAGGGATTTGGAGGTTGTCCTATGGCAAAAGATAAATTGACCGGGAACATGCCTACCGAAAAAATGATTTCTTATTTTACTTCCAAAAAAGCAGAAACCAACATTAAAATGACCAGTTTCGAGTCTGCTTATAATGAGGCTACCAAAATATTTGGAGCCTATCATTAATCCTTCATTGAGGGGTTAACCTTCCTGACGGACGGGCAGGTTCCCCGAGGCCTGCCCGAATCATTCAGGCGGGCCTGCATAGAATTTTAAAAGTATTTTCTAATTCATCTTCGTGGGCTTGCCCTGAGGTTATGGATTTCAAACATCTAAGCGCGAACCGAAATTTTAATAGTAATAAACCCAAAAAAAGCCACGGATTTCAATATGAAATTAGTGGCTTTTTTGATTTATCAATTTTTGACCGACTTGCTAAAACTGAAATTCTATTCCAAGATATGCTCCAAATGGGTGTCCGGGTCTTAATCCAGAAGGAACTCTTGCTACAGCATATTCATGATCCAGGGCATTTATCACATTTCCCGAAAGTCTTAGGGAAGAGGTAAGATGATATTTTGCTGCAAGGTCCAGGATGAAATTGGAATCTACACGCTCATCATTAGGTATAGTACCGCTTCCGGCCATAGTTCTGAATTCTCCCATATATCTTCCGTTTAAATTCACACTGAATTTGGAATACTCCAACCCAATGCCGGCATTGAACTGATGATTTGGGATATAGGGCATTTCATCACCTGCATTAATTTCTCCCCAAATCCCTTCACCACTTGCAAAGCTGTTTTGAAACTCTGTATTTGTATAAGTGTAGGTGAAATTTAATGGCAATCTAAACTGACTGCTACTTCTTTCTAAAAGATCATAATTCAAAAGAAATTCAATTCCTTTAACCTCTACTTCGCCGGCATTGAACTGTTCCAAAGTCCCCGTTCCTCCGGTTGCTGCAAGGTCGCTTCCCAAAAGATTGCTGTAATCATTATAAAAGCCTACCAATTCTCCTTGTAAACCGGAGATATTAAATCTGGTACCCAATTCATAGTTTATACTCTCTTCAGGATCTTCACCTGTGCTGTTTCCTGGAGGTGAAAAACCCTTATGAACCCCTCCAAATACTGAAACTCTGTTATCAAACCTGTAGTTAAATCCAACACCCGGGATAAATATGTCCACTTTATTCTCTTTCGTTTTTAGATCTGCTCCAGAGCGGTTCACATCATTTTTCCCAAAATCTTCCTGGCCTAAAGTGATGTTTTCATAGCGAATTCCCGGGGTTAATGTCCAATTATCAAATTTGATTTTATACATCGCAAAAGTAGCAAACGCATTGGCATTGCTTATTCTGTTTGCATCTGTACCGGGAGTTCCGGCGGTTGTTAAATTCATAACCCCATTGTTCATGTTGTAAGCATCAACCCACTGGAAACGGTCTTCCTCATCATAATGATACCTTAAACCAACTTCAATATCATGAAACATATTTCCGGTAGTCCAGTGGTAATCCAATTTGGTTTGAACACCTTTAGAAATATATTCCCGATTGTTGTTTTTTACATTCAGGGCATTTGCTCCGGAATTGATTCGCCCTGTGACTATGTCAAATGCATCCGGGAAATTTGATGGATTATCAAGAAGGCTGGAAATACCTACTTTTCCTTCAGCAGAAACAACATCGTTTAATTTATACCAGTTTCGGCTGAAATCGTTGAAATATCCTGTAGTAGTTACTCTGAAGTAGTCACCGAAATTCATGGTATGGGTAGCCATAAATTGAAGGTGATCTGCATTCATCTGGTCTTTTTGTGATCCTGAATACCTTCTGAAGGGATTTTCTTTGAAATCATTTTCGGTTAAACCCAAATAGGTTTCATCGGAGGTTTCATCTGAATATTGAAATTTCAATTCCAAGGCTTGTCCAACTTTAGCATCCGGATTTGTGTTTACCCTGAATTTTGCAACGATATCGTCTTTATTAAATCCTGTATCTCCGCCGGAATCCAGGTCTTTAAACCCATCAGAGCTATAATTTTGATATTCGACAAGATATCCGATATTTTTATGGGAATTCCCTGCTTTTGCATGAAGGTTGGAGGTATTGAAACTTCCATAATTAGCAAACAGGGAGCCGGAGAAATCTGTAGGGATTTGTGAGGAGATGAAATTGATAGCACCTCCGGTGGTATTAGGGCCATATTGTACCTGGCTGCTTCCCTTTAAAATCTCTACGGCTTCCATTCTGGCTACCGAAGGGAAATAATAGGCCGCAGGAGCGCTGTAAGGTGCAGGTGCGATTAAAACACCGTCTTCCATAAGGGTGATCTTCGAACTGCGTTCTGGAGATGTACCTCTTAAGCTTATGTTGGGACGAAGCCCAAACCCATCCTCTTCGTAAAAATTTACTCCGGGAACCTGGCTTAGTACACGATTTATATTTGTATACCGGTGTTCTTTTAATTCTTTTGAAGAAAGGTAATATGCAGAACCGGTTCTGTTTTCTGCCTGAAATTTACTTCCTAAAAGAACTTTGGCCGAAATAATTACCTCGTTTAAGATTTCAACAGAATCTTTAGCTTTTTTAACTTTTTGTTCTTGTGCCTGGATCGTAATTGATGCCATCCCTAAAATGGCAACGAATAAAAATCGTCTCATCGTTCTGGTTTTAATAATTCTAATTTAGATTGATTTTAGATAACGGCGCAAAAGTAAATCGCTTTTACGATTCAGGCAAGCTTATTTAGACTTAATTTAAATAAAAAATTGAAACTATTTCATAATTAACTCATTACAGATAGGATTTTTGTTTTGTTGAAAGCTATTGGGTTTATAGCATCTTATTTATTTTTTATTACAAGGAAATAACATTTTAAAAATTAAATTTTCCCGGTCATTATTTTAATTTTTTAATTTAAACCTATTCTAAATAGTTATATTTGCTTTTCTAAAAAAAAAATAGGAAAATGAAGAAAGTTTTATTTTTAATTGCACTCGTAGCATTTAGTGCCTGTAAAAATGACAACAATAAAACCGGATCATCTTCAGAAGATGAAGAAAATGTGGTGAATGTTTACACCCATAGGCATTATGCCTCCGATCAGGCTTTATTCAAGCAATTTGAAGAAACCACTCGTATAAAGGTTAATGTAATTAATGCCAGTGCAGATGAGTTAATTCAAAAAATGAGCATTGAGGGAGCTCAATCTCCGGCAGATGTATTGATAACTGTAGATGCCGGAAGGTTAACCCGGGCAAAGGATCAAAATTTATTGCAACCTATTGAGTCTGATTTTTTAAACCGAATCATTGCACCTCACCTGAAAGATTCTGAAAATTATTGGTTTGGTTTGACGAAAAGAGCCCGGATAATTGCTTATGCAAAGGATAGAGTAGACAGTACGGATCTTTCAACCTATGAGGATCTTGCAAAAGACAAATGGAAAGGAAGAATTCTTATCCGTTCTTCAGAAAATATTTACAATCAATCACTCCTCGCTTCTCTTATCGTGAATAACGGAGAGGAGGAAGCCAGAGAATGGGCAGAGGCAATAGTTGAAAATATGGCCAGAAGCCCAAAAGGGAATGATCGTGATCAGGTAAAAGCCGTTGTGGGAGGGGAAGGAGATATTGCTATTGTAAACACCTACTATATTGGGAATATGCTAAACTCAGATAATCCGGAAGAAGTTAAGGCTGCAGAAGCTGTTGGAATATTTTTTCCAAATCAGGATGGACGTGGAACTCATATCAATGTAAGTGGAGCGGGAGTAGCTCGCTATGCACCGAATAAAGAAAATGCAATTAAATTTATAGAATTCCTTATTTCCAAGGAGGCACAGGAAGTATTTGCCAATTCAAATTATGAATATCCCGTAAATCCTATTGTTAAACCCGCACCGCTATTGCAGCAATGGGGTGAATTTAAAGAAGATTCTTTAACGCTCTCCAAACTTGGCGAGTTCAACAAAAAAGCAGTAATTATTTTTGATGAAGCAGGCTGGAAGTAAAAATCTTTTTTCTTTTAAATATAGGGTACAACGATTAAAACGGGATAGTAATAAGTGGGCCATACTCACTTTGCTTATTCTCTTTTTAATTGTTTTGCCTATTGTATCCATAGGTGTTAAACTTTTCTCGGGTCCCGGAGAAACCTGGGGCCATATTGTGGACAATCTGCTTTTGGATTATATTGGAAATTCTCTGTTTCTTATTTTTGCTTGTGGCGCAATTGTGTTGCTTTTTGGTGTTTCAACAGCCTGGCTTGTGGCAAGATTTGAATTTCCTTTAAGAAAACAAATGGAATGGTTGCTTATTTTACCCCTTGCTATTCCAGGATATATTGTTGCCTATGCTTATGCCGGTATCTTTGATTATGGCGGGACACTTCAGTTAATTCTGGAAGCTGTAGGATTGGAATTTGTTCGGTTTGATATTATGAATAAGAGTGGGTTAGCCTTTGTTCTTGGAATATCACTCTTCCCGTATGTATATGTTAGTTCAAGAGCTTTTTTTTTAAACCAGGCTAATAGTCTTATGGAAGCATCAGAAATGCTTGGCGTGGGGCCGGTAAAAACATTCTTTAAATTAATGCTTCCAATGGCCAGACCTGCAATTGTAGCGGGGCTTATCCTGGTGTTGATGGAAGTTTTAAATGATTACGGTGCAGCAAAATATTTTGGAGTGAATACTTTTACAACAGGAATCTTCAGATCCTGGTTTTCGCTTGAAGAACCGGAAACTGCCGTGTATCTTTCAGCTCTTTTAATAGTGATAGTCTTCAGTTTAATTCTTCTGGAAAAATTTCAGAGGAGAAAATTGCGCTTCAACAGCAACCGGGACAACAATATGCGAATTAACAGGAAAAGGGTGAGTTCAAAAAAACAACTGATCATTTTTCTGGTGGTTTTACTGCCTGTTTTTCTGGGTTTTTTGCTTCCGGTAGCTCAATTGATCTATTGGGCAACCCTTACCTATGAGAACGTTTTTAATCTTTCCTTTCTTACAATATCGGTTCAAAGTTTTGGAATCGCTTTTTTAACCGCATTCGTATCTGTTGTAATCGCTGTAATTTTAATATTTTTTTCCAAATGGAGCCGACTTGAATTCATTAAAAATATAGCCAAACTGGGTGTCCTGGGATATGCCATTCCGGGTGCTGTGGTTGCAATAGGAATAATGATCCCAACAATTTTTATCGATAGATGGCTTATAGATGTCATGGACTATCTTTTTAGTATTGATATGGGACTCATTCTTACGGGTACTCTTGTAGCCCTTATTTATGCATATGTGGTGCGGTTTCTTGCTGTGGCGTACAATCCTATAGAATCTACGGCCCTTAAAGTGAGCAATGCCATTCCCGATTCCTCCAATATGCTGGGAGTGGGAAATCTCCGTACTTTTTTTAAAATAGAATTTCCCCTTATAAGAACGGGAATTGCAAGTGCATTTATCCTTGTGTTTGTTGATGTTTTAAAAGAATTACCTTTAACATTAATACTCAAGCCTTTTCATGTGAATACCCTCGCGGTGAAAGCATATGAATACGCGAGCGACGAAATGGTTATGGAAGCTGCTATTCCGTCCTTATTCATTATAGGTACCGTGATGCTTCCAGTGATATTTTTGAACAGATTACTTATAAAATAATAGTTGGTTATGCTCGAGATCGAATCGCTTTCAAAAAGCTTTGACAAAGGAAAAAGTTTTGCCCTGAAGAATGTTTCTTTTCATCTTAAGGAAGGAGACGTTTGTGCTTTGGTTGGAGAAAGCGGAAGCGGTAAAACGACCTTGGTTAGGCTTATCGCAGGTTTGGAGACACCAGAAGCGGGGATTATCAGGCTTAATGGGGAAACGGTTTCTTCCCTGAACACTTTCGTACCACCAGAAAAGCGTAAAGTAGGTCTTGTTTTTCAGGATTATGCACTTTTTCCTCATATGACCTTGTTCAAAAATGTCCTTTACGGAATTTCAAAGGATAAAAATAAAAACGAACGGGCTCAGGATGTTTTAAACCTTGTGGGTTTGGGAGGAATGGAAGATCGCTATCCGCATCAGCTTTCCGGAGGACAGCAGCAACGGGTTGCATTGGCAAGAGCGCTGGCACCAAATCCTTCTTTACTTATATTGGATGAGCCTTTCAGCAACCTTGACGCGATGTTGAGAATGCAGCTTCGAAATGAGATCTTCGAAATTGTTAAAGCAACCGGGGTTACAGCTATTTTTGTCACCCATGACACTCAGGATGCATTAGCTGTGGCAGATGAGATTCTGATCCTTCAAAATGGTGAATTAATTCAGAAGGATGAGGCGGCAAATTTATACACAAAACCAAATTCCATTTATGTGGCTTCGTTGTTTGGAAACACAATTCAGTTAAGCAATGAGCTGCAGTCAGCATTTCAATGTCCGCTGAATCCTGCATGTTCTCACGCTATACGAAATGAGAATTTCGCCATTAATGAAGAATGTGAACATGTGACCCATGCCCGGGTGATAAAAAGAACTTTTTTAGGACATGACACCCAATTATTGCTGAAGCTTGACAGCGGACAAAAAATTTCGGTACTCACCAAAGACAGGAATGTAGCCGATCTCATTAAAATAGGGTTCAATTCTAAAGATGTTTTGGAGTTTAATAGCTAATCGGATAAATTGAAATGAAAAGTAAGTTCGGGGATTGCATTAAATTTTGTATATTTGCACGCAATTAAATCTTTAATTGCTATGATTGCACATGAATCCAAAATTTTAGGGGAAGCACTAACATACGATGACGTATTATTGGTTCCGGCCTTTTCTGAAATATTGCCCAGGGAAGTAAGTATTCGCTCCAAATTCACAAGAAATATTCCTATAAATGTTCCAATTGTATCTGCCGCTATGGATACAGTGACCGAGAGTAAAATGGCGATTGCCATGGCACGGGAAGGTGGGATTGGTGTTTTGCATAAAAACATGTCTATTGAAGAGCAGGCTTTGAAAGTGCGCAAAGTCAAACGTGCAGAAAGCGGTATGATCATAGATCCGGTAACACTTCCAATTACTGCTACTGTGCAGGATGCCAAAAGCAATATGAAGGAGCACAGTATTGGAGGAATTCCCATAATTGATAAAAACGGGAAACTTCTTGGTATAGTTACCAACAGGGATTTGCGTTTTGAAAAGGAAAGCAACAGGCCTATTTCGGAGGTTATGACTTCAAAAAACCTGGTAACGGTTTCTGAAGGTACTTCACTTGAAGAAGCTGAAGGGATTCTTCAGCAATATAAAATAGAAAAGCTTCCGGTAGTAAACTCTGAAGATGTGCTTGTAGGATTAATAACCTTTAGGGATATTACCAAACTTACCCAAAAGCCGGTAGCCAATAAAGATTCATACGGAAGATTACGCGTAGCCGCAGCACTTGGAGTTACTGCCGATATCGTTGAGCGGGCTTCTGCTCTTGTAAACGCTGGTGTAGATGCCGTAGTAATTGATACAGCCCACGGCCACACCAAAGGCGTTGTTGAGGTATTAAAAAAAATAAAATCTAAGTTCCCTGATCTTGATGTGATTGTTGGAAATATTGCTACCGGAGCAGCTGCCAAATATTTGGTGGAAGCAGGAGCAGATGCTGTTAAAGTAGGGATAGGACCAGGTTCAATTTGTACCACCCGTGTTGTTGCAGGGGTAGGTTTCCCTCAGTTCTCTGCAGTACTGGAAGTTGCAGCAGCCATTAAAGGAAGCGGCGTCCCCGTAATTGCCGATGGAGGAATTCGGTACACAGGAGATATTCCCAAAGCTATCGCTGCCGGAGCAGATTGTGTGATGTTGGGATCCCTTCTTGCCGGAACTAAGGAATCTCCTGGTGAAACTATAATTTTTGAAGGTAGAAAATTCAAATCCTATAGAGGTATGGGATCTGTGGAGGCTATGAAACAAGGTTCTAAAGACAGGTATTTTCAGGATGTAGAGGATGATATCAGAAAGCTGGTTCCCGAAGGAATTGTTGGAAGGGTACCTTACAAAGGAGATCTGGAAGAAAGCATATTTCAGTTTATCGGCGGATTAAGAGCCGGGATGGGGTATTGCGGTGCAAAAGACATCGCAACACTTCAGGAAAAGGGAAGATTCATTAAAATCACTTCTTCCGGAATTCATGAAAGTCATCCGCATGATGTGACGATCACGAATGAATCACCAAATTACAGCAGATAAAATTTGTATAAAAAGCATAAAACAGAAAAGCCGGTAAGGGAAATTTCCCTTACCGGCTTTTCTGTTTTATTTAGGTATTTATTCTTTTATGGTAATCCCTAGTTTTTTCATAACTGCATCGGTAATGTCATATTTTTCATCGGCATAGGCAAGTCCGTTGGCACTTGTGTTTAAAATTTGAGTATAGCCTTGCTCTGCTATGATAGCTTTCATAGCTTCATCAATTTTCATATAGAGCGGTTGAGTAAGTTCATTATTTCTTATTTGCATAAGAACGGAAGCTTTTTGTCTGAAATTTTTAATTTCATTTTCAAGAGCGATAATTTCGTCTTCTTTGCTTTGCTTTTCTTCTTCAGAAAAGGTATCAACGGCGGCCTGATAAGCGGCAATAAGTTCCTCATAGCTCTTTATTGTGGATTGCAAATTCTCCTGAAGCTCTGTGTTGTAAGTTTTCATGTCTTCCTGAACCTGCACCATTTCCGGCATTTGTTGTAGGATGAAATCGGCATCTATAGTGCCTACTTTTGTTTGCGCATGCAAGGAAGTTCCTGTAATAAGAATTGCAAGGACTAAAATTATATTTTTCATGTTTGTTTGATTTTCAGCAAATATATAGGAGCAAATTAAATAAACAGGAAATTTTTTATTGAAAAAATAAATTTCAGGTATATAAAGTGGCGCGATGGGGTTTTAAAATGTCTCTAAATTTTTTCATGTCACTTTCCGGAACCACCCAAAAAGCTAAAGAATGCATTTCTGAAATTTGCTCTGTTCCGGTGATGTTAAGCCTATCTAATTTTTCGGTTTGTATAAAATCTTTTAAATGAATTTCGTGATGTTCAGCAGTTTTATGTGCGGCTGGTCCTTTAAAGTCCCAAATCAGTTTTATTTGTCTTTCCATATTTTAATCCCTTAGTATGGGTTTTATTCCCGAAGGTTTTTGATTTTTACTTTACGCTTTTCCCTTCTTCGGCAAAAGCTTTAAAATCTTGCATGAATTGAAGGGATTGTTTTTTAAAAGTCCCGGGCATTAGCTTTCCTATCAATTTCATAAACCCTGAAAACCGGAATTCACTATAGGAGACCCATCGGGTTGAAGTATCTGATTCTTCCTCGAAATAATTTTTCTGAATATTATAAAGCCCTTTGGTTTCATAGGTTGTATGAAGTTCTTTTGGAAGATTGCTTTTAATAATTGTTTCCATCATTTCAATTTCCCTGCCATTCATATTATAAGCCAGTTTGCTGCGAGCCCCTTCCTCACCTTGGTTTCCGGAAAGGTGTTTGTAGGATATAAAACCTTTTTGCCAAAATTTAAAATTTTCTGGTTTTTCCATTTTGCTTATTACTTCTTCCCTGGGAAGCTGGATAATAATTTCATGGCTGTACTTCATAATGGTTCCATTTTTGTTAAGAACTAAGATAGTTAAGTAATTTAAGACTTTATTATAATTTCATTAATTTGAAATCGTTTAAGCTTATAACTTGTAGAAGGTTATGGAATTCTTATTTTTGCCGCAATATAAGCTGTTTAGGTTTTTAAAAGCTTTAGGCTAGTCATTTTAATTTTATCGATTTAATGGGGAACTTTCAATTTAAATTTATAATAATACTGGTTTTACCTTTGTTTTTTTCAAGTTGCGAATTTTTTAAGGAACTGGAAGAACGTGAAATAGTGGCCAGGGTAAATGAAAATTATCTTTATAAAGATGATATTAAAGCATTAATAAGTGAGGATGTTTCTCCTGAAGATAGTACCCTTATAGTTTCAAATTTTATTACGCGCTGGGCTACGCAGCAATTATTGATAGATAAGGCCAGATTTAATTTAAGTCAGACCCAACAACAGGAGTTTGATGAGCTTGTTAGAAATTATAAAAATGAACTTTATACAAAAGCCTATGCCGATGCTCTTGTAGCGAAGCAACTGGATACAGCATTTAATCAGGATGAAATCGACAATTACTACCAGGAACATTTAGAAAATTTCAGATTGAATGAAGATTTGGTACAAATACGATATATCAATCTTGATAAGAACAGTCTGGATTTTCAGGAAATGAAAAAGAAGTTTGTCCGGTTCAACGATAAGGATAAAATAGAACTGGATGAAATAGCCCTTCAGTTTAAAGGATATTCTTTTAACGATTCTGTTTGGGTAAGTACCCATTCGGTCTATGACAGGATTGGCCCTTTAAACGACGGGAACAAATCCCAATTATTAAAAAAATCCAATTTTCTTCAACTTGAAGATTCATTAGAAGTATATTTGGTGTATGTAAACGATGTTTTGTTAAGAAATGATCAGGCTCCACTGGAATATGCAACTTCCACGATCAAGCAGATCATCCTTAACAGGCGAAAAGCCGATTTGGTTAAAGAATTAGAAAAAGATATAACAAGAGATGCAATTGAAAACAAACAATTTGAAATTTATAATTAACAGCACTGCTGTTTTATTTTTAGTATTTGCCCTGGGGAATTCTGGATTTGCTCAGGAGGTTATTGTAACCGATAGTACTGCAATACAACCTAAAACTGAAATAGCAGAAGTTAAAGTTATACCCGGAAATGGCGAAAGGGTTAAAGTAGATGGGATCGCAGCCGTTGTTGGAGGATATGTAGTTTTAGACAGCGATATAGAACTTATGTATAAAGATCTTAAAAGCCAGGGGGTTTCTACGGCCGATGTTACCGACTGCCAGTTAGCCGGAAGTTTACTGGAAAATAAACTTTATGCACATCACGCCATTCAGGATAGTATTATTGTTGCCGATACCGAGATTGGAAATATGGTAGATCAGCAAATATCACAAATGGTAGGGCAAATTGGTTCTATGGAAAAGGTATTGAATTTTTATAAAAGAGATACTGAGGACGATTTTAGAAAGGAATTATTTGATATCAATAAGCAACGGGAATTGTCATCAAGAATGCAACAAAAAATCGTTGAAGATGTAGAAATCACTCCGGATGAAGTGAGAGCTTATTTTGAGAACATCCCGGAAGAAGAACGGCCGTTTTTTGGAGATGAGGTAGAAATAGCGCAAATAATTATTAAACCTGAAATTCCTCAAAGTGAGAAGCAAAAAGTTATAGATCGCCTGAATGATTTTAGGGATGATGTTAATGATAATGGAGCTAGTTTTTCTACAAAAGCTGTACTTTACTCACAAGATCCAGGATCGGCACCAGACGGTGGGAAAATGATAATTACAAGGAAAGATGCTCTTGATAAGGAGTTTAAAGATACCGCATTCAGTTTGCAGGAAGGTGAAGTAAGTGAGCCTTTTGCATCTATGTTTGGTTACCATATTATTAAAGTAGAACGGGTTATTGGGCAGAATCTGGAAATAAGACATATACTGTTGATCCCTGATGTTACAACTGCTACTGTAGAAAATGCTAAAAAGGAAATTGACAGCATAAGATTTCAAATTGTAAATAAAGAGATCACCTTTGAAAAGGCAGCTGAAAAATTTTCAGATGAAGAACAAACTGCTTCAAACAAGGGGAAACTTATCAATCCAACCACTGGGGATACCAGGTTTGAATTAACGAAAATAGATCCTGAAATTTATGATCAGGTCGTTAATTTAGATGAAGGAGAAGTTTCACTTATACTTACCGATCAAGATAGAACAGGAAGATTATTTTACAAATTGATTACTGTTAATAAACGATATCCGGAGCACAAAGCGAATTTTGCACAGGATTATATGAAGATCAAAGAACTGGCATTAAGACAAAAGCAACTGAATGTCATTTCAGATTGGATGGAAGAAAAAATTGAAGATACCTACATAAAAATTAACGGGAAATTCCGTAATTGTGACTATAGTAGTAACTGGTTGAAAAATTAAATGAATACAAATGTCTGATGTAGCCGCGGTAGGATCTCTGGTTGAAAAACACAAACAGCTTAAGCAAGAAATTGCAAAAGTAATTGTTGGACAGGAGGAAGTGGTGGATCAAATTTTACTCTCCATCTATTCGGGTGGGCACGCATTGTTGATAGGTGTTCCGGGGTTGGCAAAAACCTGATGGTTAATACAATCGCACAGGCTTTAGGGCTGAATTTTAAAAGGATTCAATTTACTCCGGATTTAATGCCGAGCGATATATTAGGATCAGAAATTTTAGACGAAAACCGGCACTTTAAGTTTATTAAAGGGCCGGTTTTTGCGAATATTATCCTTGCAGATGAGATCAATCGTACTCCTCCAAAAACCCAGGCTGCTATGTTGGAGGCTATGCAGGAACGGGCGGTTACTGTGTCAGGAAATCACTATAAATTAAGTCAGCCTTATTTTGTGTTGGCAACTCAAAATCCCATTGAGCAGGAGGGAACCTATCCCTTGCCGGAAGCTCAACTGGACAGGTTTATGTTTGCCATACATTTGGAGTATCCTTCTTTTGAGGAAGAAGTTGATGTGGTGAAGAAAACGACTTCTGGTTTTGACGTTCAGGTGAACCCTATGTTCACCGCGAATGACATTATTGAGATCCAGCAATTGATACGCCGGGTTCCGGTGCCGGATAATGTGGTAGAATACGCTGTTAATCTCGTAGGAAAAACCAGGCCTCAGGGTACTACAGCTCCGGAGATCATCAAAAACTATGTAGATTGGGGGGCTGGACCAAGAGCTTCACAAAATCTCGTTTTAGCTGCAAAGGCACATGCTATAATCAATGGGAAATTCTCTCCCGATATTGAAAATATTCAGGCTGTTGCTATTGGAATTCTTCGGCACAGGATTATCAAAAATTATAAAGCTGAAGCAGAAGGAGTTTCTGAAGAACATATTATCCGGAAGCTTTTTTAATCATTGAGCATTTAATTCCCCGTCCCGATTGCTATCGGGATACCTCGAATTTTTAAAAGTATTTACCTCCCGATAATTATCGGGACATATCTCGTGGCCCGGCACCGGGATTTTTTGATTTTATTCAGTACCAAAAATTATAGGGATATTATCTTTTCTTTATTTTCCATTTAAATTCTCTCTCTCTGGTTTTCTATTTATTTCAGAAGAAATCCATTAAAAAATTACAGGAATTCAACTTCAGAAATAGCTAAAAACACACTCATTTTATCAAATTCTAAAAATAAAGAGGTTATTTTGATTTTCGCCTAATATTCAGCAGTAGGAATTTAATATTATTGAATTATTATTACAAAATACTGAAATATGGTTCTTATTTTTAATTTCGGATCAAAATTCGTAATTTTGCAAGACTTTTTTAGAACATAAAAACCCTTATAAATATGGCATACGATATTGATATGATTAAAAAGGTCTATAGTCAAATGGCAGACCGAGTTAATAAAGCCCGTGACATTGTTGGAAAACCTTTAACCCTTTCAGAAAAAATACTTTACTCTCATCTATGGGATGGAGAAACTAAAGAGGCCTTTACAAGAGGTAAAGATTATGTGGATTTTGCACCAGACAGGATTGCCTGTCAGGATGCAACTGCTCAAATGGCTTTACTACAATTTATGCAGGCCGGTAAGAAAACCGTAGCGGTTCCAACCACAGTTCATTGTGATCACCTTATTCAGGCAAAAATGGGCGCTGCAATAGATCTTCAGGCAGCCAATAAAAGCAGCTCTGAAGTTTTTGATTTTCTTGAGTCGGTATCAAATAAATATGGAATAGGATTCTGGAAACCAGGTGCAGGGATTATTCACCAGGTAGTTTTGGAGAATTATGCATTTCCTGGAGGAATGATGATAGGAACAGATTCTCATACGGTAAATGCCGGTGGTTTAGGAATGGTAGCCATTGGAGTAGGTGGAGCAGATGCTGTTGATGTTATGGCAGGAATGGCCTGGGAGCTTAAATTCCCGAAACTTATTGGGGTGAAATTAACCGGAAAACTTTCCGGATGGACCTCTGCAAAAGATGTGATCTTAAAAGTAGCAGGAATTCTTACCGTAAAAGGTGGAACCGGAGCAATTATAGAATACTTTGGTGAAGGCGCTACTTCTATGTCCTGTACGGGAAAAGGAACGATTTGTAATATGGGAGCTGAAGTAGGAGCAACGACTTCAACTTTTGGATATGACGATTCTATGGAACGTTACCTGAATGCTACAAATAGAGCCGATGTCGCCCAGGCCGCGAATGAAGTAAGAGAGCATCTTACCGGTGACGATGAAGTATATGCAAATCCAGAGCAATATTTTGATGAGGTAATTGAAATTAATCTCTCTGAACTGAAACCTCACTTAAATGGACCTTTCACGCCGGATCTTGCAACTCCAATTTCTGAAATGGCAGTAAAAGCAAAGGAAAATAACTGGCCAATAAATGTTGACTGGGGTTTAATAGGTTCTTGTACCAATTCATCTTATGAAGATCTTACGCGTGCAGCTTCCATAGCAAAACAGGCGGTAGATAAGAGGGTGAAAGCAAAATCTGATTTTGGGATCAATCCTGGTTCTGAAACGATTCGCTTTACTGCGGAGCGGGATGGTTTGTTGAAAATATTTGAAGAACTTGACGCAACAATTTTCACGAATGCCTGCGGACCTTGTATTGGACAATGGGATAGAAGTGATCGTAAGGGAGATGAAAAGAATACCATCGTACACTCTTTCAACAGAAACTTTTCCAAAAGGGCTGATGGAAATCCAAACACACACGCTTTTGTAGGTTCCCCGGAAATGGTTGCTGCTATTGCAATTTCAGGAAGGTTGGATTTTGACCCTACAAGAGATAAATTATTAAATGAAGACGGAGAAGAAGTAATGTTGGATGAACCAACAGGTATTGAACTTCCTCCAAAAGGATTTGATGTAAAGGATCCCGGTTATATCGCTCCTTCTGAAAATGGAAATGTCGAGATTAAAGTAGCTGCAGATAGTGAGCGGTTACAGCTATTAGAACCTTTTGATGCCTGGAATGGTGATAACCTGATGGGAGCAAGATTGCTTATTAAAGCTTTTGGAAAATGTACTACAGATCATATTTCTATGGCTGGACCATGGTTGCGATACCGTGGGCATCTTGATAATATTTCCAATAATATGCTTATTGGTGCAATAAACGCCTTCAATAAGAAAACCAATTTCGTTAAAAATCAAATCAATGGCGAATATGATGGTGTTCCGGCAGTAGCGAGAGTTTACAAAGCGGCAGGAATCCCTACGGTAGTTGTAGGAGACCATAATTACGGAGAAGGTTCTTCCCGTGAGCACGCAGCCATGGAGCCTCGCCATTTAGGCGTAAAAGTGGTATTGGTGAAATCTTTTGCCCGTATTCATGAAACAAACCTGAAAAAGCAGGGAATGCTGGGGATAACTTTCCAAAATGAAAGCGATTACGATTTAATCCAGGAGGATGATACTTTTAATTTCATTGATCTTGAAAATTTTGCACCAGACACTCCTTTAACCGTAGAGCTGGTTCATGCGGATGGAAGTAAAGATGTGATTAAAACAAATCATACCTATAACCAACCTCAAATTGAATGGTATAAGCATGGATCTGCCTTGAACCTTATCAAGAAAGAGAACGTTGCTTAGAGACCAAATCTCATTTTAATTCCTCGTGGGCTTGCCACGAGGTTTTTGATTAAAAACCCCTGAAATTTATTTCGGGGGTTTTTTCATTTTAATCCTATAACGTAGTTTTATATCCCTTGATGACTTCCACCAAACAGAGTTTTAAGGAAATCCCAGGCATTTCTTCCTTTAACCTATCACGTAAATTTTCTCTGGGGAATAGTATTAATAGCCATCGAAACGGTTTATTAAGTATTTCTTAAATCTGAAGCTCAGGAATATTTATCAGGTAGATAATTGAGTTTAGCTTCTTTTCTTGAAAATAGTACTGCTTGATTAACAGTATATTAACTTTTGTCCATACTGATATCAAGGCTTTTACTATTTGTAATTATAAAAGAAACAATCGTTAAATATATATGCGACATTTGTAGTACTAATTATCCACCAATAAACTCCAATATGCTCAACAGGATAGACTTAGGAAACCGACTGAAACAGTTACGAAAAAGGAATCATTTTTCACAACAGTTCGTAGCAGAAAATCTTTTCATCACTCAGGCCGCGTATTCTTTAATAGAAAACTCTCAAAATGGGATTATCGCTGAACACGTCATTGGGTTGAGTGATCTCTACGAAGTCACCACAGATTATATTCTAAAAGGAGATAACCATTTAATACGAATATCACCTTCAAACGGGTTTGTGCCCTATGTAAAAATAAAGGCACATGCAGGTTACGTTAAAAATTTATCTGAAGAAATTTCTCCCGATGATTATGAATGGTACCGTATTCCTGGCTTTAACGCTACCCTGGAACATCGTCTTTTTGAAGCCGAAGGGGAAAGTATGATACCCACAATATTTCCTGGAGATATCGTAATTACTCAAAAGCAAAATAAGTGGGATCAAATCCTGGATGGTTCTCTGGTATTAATTAGAACCAAAGATTCTTTGCTCATTAAAAGATTCAGAAAATCTGATGACCCGGATGTCTTTATTTTTGAAAATGATAACCCTGAATCGGACGGGGAACTTAGATTGTTAAAAGACGAATTAAGGGAAATAATGATGGTTTGCGGGAAAATAAGCAATGTGTTGGTACCTCATCATCATAATGGATCTAATGGGAAGATTAAAACCATGGAGGAGTCCATAGAATTCCTTAAAAAGGAACTTCTTTCAATCACCGAAAAACTAAATTTAAAAGAGATATAATCCACTGGCTTACTTGCGCTCTCTCGGTAATTTTCTTTTCTTTACTATTCAATAGTAAAATAATGAAGCTCTTTAAAAATCAATGGTTTAATATAATTATTGTTGTAATTATCCTTGCGATGATAATCCCGGGGACGCGTAAACCAATACAAATATTTGTCAATAAACTCATTGCTTTTAGCCCCTCGGTAACTTCAGAAGAAGACAGGACTGCGATTGCAGATTATAATTGGACTTTAGAGAAGAATAATAAGGATCGGCTGGATTTTTCTAAATTGGAAGGGAAAGTGGTCTTGGTTAACTTTTGGGCTACCTGGTGTCCTCCCTGTATTGCAGAAATGCCCAGTTTTCAATTGTTGTATGAAGATTATGGAGATAAAATTGATTTTCTGTTTGTATCTTCTGAAGATCATGAAACAGTTCGCAGTTTCTTATATAGAAAAAATTACACCTTACCTGCTTTCCGACCGCTAAGCGAAGCTCCGGAACCGCTAAATGGTAAGACACTTCCTACTACTTTTTTAATCGATAAAACCGGTAATATTGTCATTAGAAAAGTGGGAGCGGCAGATTGGAATAGTGAGAATGTAAGAAATACTATCGATGAACTCCTGGCAGAAAAAATTGCAGGGAAAACGAATTGAGTAATTCCCAAATAGCTTTTTCTTAAAGTAATGAGAATTTAAAATGTTTTTCTAAAAAAGGATTTTATAAATTCAGGATGAAAAAGAGAAATCATAATTTTTATTTCTTCTGAAAATACTGTTTCTTCATCCAAATATTTAAAAATTTCCTGGGGGGTGTTTTTGCTATAAAATTTACTGAAGATACCCTCTCCTAAATCATTATTTTCCTGAAGCACATTCAGAAAAATACCATCATACCAATTAAAACGTTTTATTATTAAGTCCTTTGAAGGTATTTTTCCTGCGTGAATATTTTCAATGATTTGTGCCACCTTTTTTTCTGTATGCTTAAAAGAATATCCGGTAGAACCTTTAACCCAGGAGCCTCCGGTCCCAATTTTCGTGATCTCGGGGATGCTTTCCAAATGAAATGGATAATCGGTCATGGGAATAACCCCTTTTTCAGATTCTGTGATCTTATAATTTTCAATCTTGAGAATATTTTCAATATAATTCTTCAGATATTCATCGTAAACAGCTTCTTCGGTTAAAAAGGGAGTGAAAAAGGTGAATTCTACCAGCGCTCTATTTTCTGAAAGAGGTAATACATAGGTAAAACTTGTGCTTTCCTTGAATTTAAGCCGATAATCCATCATGGTGAAAACCGAGCTATCAAACTGAGGTTTTTCGGTTTCGATTATCCATCCTTTAAAATGCTGAAATATTGTTGATGATTTAGGATCTTCAAGGTATTCGGAAGAAATTCTGCTATCAAAAAAATGTGTAGCCGTATAACCACTTTTTCGCCCTTCGGCTTTCATTTTAACAGGATCAATATTCAGGATCTCATCTTCAATAAAATGAAAATCTCCGGTTGCTTCCAGTTCTTTTTTGACTTTTTTATAAAAATCGATAGACCGAATCATTTTATAAGTATAAGGAGAAAGATTCAGGGTTTTATTTGTGGTGGAAGAAATAAATTTTGCTTTATCCCAGTCTTTAGTAACAATATCATTCCATTTTCCGGATCCCTTCTCCCAAAAACACCAGGTTTTATGGCCGGGATTATTTAAATTAGGATCTATGATTGCAATGGATTTCCCTTTAAAAAATAAATCTCTGCTGAATTCCAATGCGAGCTGCAGGCCGGCTAACCCGCCGCCAACAATTACATAATAATAATTACTGCTCCACATAAAGTGGTTTTTTATTTTTTAAAATATTTAAATGGAACCCAAAGCATTCCGAAGCATTCTCCATCATCTTTCCCAAGATGTTTATGATGCATTTTATGAGCGCGTCTTACTCCTTTTGCATACCTGTTATTCGCATTTCTGAAGATCTTGAACCGCTGGTGGATAAAAATATCATGAACTGTAAAATAGGCAATTCCATAGGCAAGAATTCCCAAACCAATAGGTAAAGCAATCCAAACATCTTCATACCTCCATAGAAGAAAAAATCCTATGCTAACCACGGCATAAAACACAAAAAATAAGTCGTTGCGTTCCCACCAGTGTTTATGATCTTTTTTATGATGATCTGCATGGAGTTTCCATAAAAATCCATGCATCACATATTTATGGGTGAACCATGCCATCCCTTCCATCATCAAAAATGTGGCTAAAAAAACCACGATCCAAAGTAGTGTTTCCATTATAAAATATTTAGTCTGTACGAAATATAAGATTTAGCAAGTAACCCGGCCTTCTGATAGTTTGGTACGCTAATTCGTTTGTTTTTAATTTCCAGCGAAGGTACTTTTTTTAGTTTGGTCAGCAATTTACTATAGTAAATATAAGCGGTATAAACACCAAATTTAGCTTCTGCAGGCAATTTTGAAATTCCCTGTAATCCCGAATGAAAATCGGCTTCAATCTCTGATATTATTTTCTGTTTGCTCGCTTCATCAAGTGCATCCAGATTGGTATCCGGAAAATAACTTCGGCTTAAATCCTCATAATCTGCTTTAAGATCTCTTAGGAAATTCACTTTTTGAAACGCAGAACCCAAACTCATCGCAGATTCCCGAAGTTCGTCATACTTTTTTTGGTTTCCGTTTACAAAAACCTTTAGGCACATTAGGCCAACTACATCTGCACTTCCGTAAATGTATTCTTTATAATCCTCCTGGGTGAGATAAGTGGATTTATGCAAATCTAACCTCATACTCTTTAAAAAGGCCTTATAAAGGGCGGGATCAATATCATATTTATGAACCGTTTCCTGAAATGAATTCAGGATTGGGTTAAGACTTATTTTCATTTCAATCGCTTTGAAAAGATTGGCTGAAAATTCGTCCAAAAGCAGTTCTTTGTCATAATCATGAAAGGAATCTACAATTTCATCTGCAAAACGCACAAATCCGTAGATATTATAAATATCCTGACGGATAGAGGGTGCCAGCATTTTTGTTGCTAATGAAAATGAAGTACTGTAGGCATTGGTTACTGCTTTACTGCAGGTCCTGCAAACCGTGTCAAAAATGGATTTCATAATTGGTCTTTTTGAATGAGTCCTGATACTAACTTACCGGATATTAACGAAGGCGGCACGCCTGGTCCCGGCACGGTAAGTTGACCGGTAAAAAATAATCCTTCCACTTTACTGCTTTTTAGTTTTGGTCTTAAAAATGCAGTTTGTAAAAGTGTGTTTGCCATTCCATAGGCATTTCCTTTATAGCTGTTGTAATCTTTTATAAAATCATTTACACAAAAAGATTCTTTAAATATGATGTTTTCACGAACCTTCTGATTAGTAAGTTTTTCAAAGCGGTTCATTATTATTTCAAAATAGTGCTCCCTAAGTTTTTCGTTGTCTTCCAGTCCCGGAGCAATTGGCACAAGGAAAAAACCATTTTCACATTTTTCAGGAGCCGATCCCGGATCGGTTACTGAAGTGAAATTGGCATAAAACAAAGGTTTTTCAGGCCATTTTGGTTCATCATATATTTCTTTTGCATGTGCATCAAAATCAACATCAAAGAACAAATTGTGGTGATGGATGTTTTTTAGCTTTTTATCAAATCCAATATAAAACAAAAGAGAAGAAGGTGCAAAAGTCTTTTTATCCCAGTATGATTCTGAATACTGTCTGTATTTAGGATCGAGTAAAGTTTCACTGTGATGATAATCTGCACCGCTTACAACTATATCCGTTGCAATTTCTTTCCCATCGATAGTAAGAGAAGATACAATTTTATTGGATACATTAATCTTTTCAACAGCCGCGTTGGTTTTTATATTTACACCAAGGGATTTTGCGAGGGATTCCATCCCTTCAATGACTTTATACATACCGCCTTTAGGGTGCCAGGTTCCAAGTCCAAAATCGGCATAGTTCATAAAACTATAGAAGGAAGGAGTATCGCTGGGTTTTGCTCCAAGGAACAGCACAGGGAATTCTAATAATTGCACTAATTTTTTATTCTTGAACTCTTTGCGTACATCTCTTGAAATTGTGCTAAAAAACTGCCCTATCTTTTTAATAGTTTCCGGAGTCACCAGTTCCAATGGAGAAACTCCTGGACGATATACCAAATCCTTGATGGCGATTTCATAATTGCTTTGCGCCTGCGCTATAAATTTTTTAAGTTCTTTAGAACTGCCAGGCTCTTCTTTTTCAAAAGCAGCATAGATTTTTTCGAGCGTATCTTCAATAAGCATGTTTTGATCATTTCCGAAGAAAACCTTGTAAGCGGGATTTAATTTATCGAGCTGATAATAATCGGAAGCAGATTTATTGAAATCGCCAAAAAAGCGTTCAAAAACATCCGGCATCCAATACCAGGATGGACCCATATCAAAAGTGAAACCTTCCTTTATTAATTGCCTGGCTCTACCTCCAATACTGTTGTTTTTCTCATAGATGGTCACATCAAAACCTTCCTTTGCAAGGTAGCAGGATGCTGCAAGGGATGCGAATCCAGAGCCAATTATACTTACTTTTTTACTCATTATAAAGTTAATTGGTTTGCGAATTCAGGAATGGACTTATAGATATGAATGTTTTCCTGCTGGTTTATTGGATCTGCGGCCTGAATCCTGGCACCAAACAAACTTAATTCACGTTTTTTATCAAAGCAAAGTTCTCTTTCAAATTCTCCAATAAATTCTGTCAGGTCCTTTGGTGCAATAGTAAGATAACTAATGAATTTTGGGTTTGGATGAATTTCTAAAAGGTATTTCATATCGGCCATTGGCATGCTAGGGCCTAAATATATAGTTTTCTTTCGATGTAAATTCAATTCATAATTGAGATATAGAATTCCGAGGTCGTGAATTTCATTTTCCGGTAAAAAAAGCACGAACAATTCATCATTATTATAAGAACTGCCATTTTCCAAAAGACCAATATTGAGATATAATTTCTGTTTTATCAAGCCTACCAGGAAATGTTCATGCACCGGATTAATGGTGTCTGTTTGCCAAAGCAATCCAATTTCCTCCAGTAATGGAAGGAAAATGTGGTGGAAAATTTCCCTGAAGCTTTTAGATTCTAATAATTTGTTATAGGTGTGATTAAAAAGAACCTGATCAAAATTGATCATTGCAATTTTAAAAGAATTGATCGCCCTGCTTTGCTCACTAGAACTAGCGGCGACTTCTTTTACCATTTTTCCTACCTCTGCATTACTAAGCTTGGCGATCCTGGAAATTTTATATCCATGTCCATTCAGGAAAGTAACGTTTAAGATCTTTTGTAGACTGCTAAGATCATAAGTACGGATATTGGTGTCGGTTCGGTCGGGGGTAAGGATATTATACCGTTTTTCCCAGATCCTGATCGTATGGGCTTTTATACCACTAAGATGTTCAAGATCCTTTATACTGAAGTTTTGTTTTAAGTGTTCCATAATTGTTTAAACAAGATAGACAAAACTAAACAAAATTAATAGTTGTTAATTATATTAAAATGTTAAATGTTTAATTAATTATACAAATAGTTAAACAAAAATATTATTTTAAAATTCGAAGCAGCCTTTTATTTATGTATAAAATACTGATATTCAATATTTTGTTTGAAGAATCGAGAGTGATAAGGAAATGAAAAAGCTTTGAATTATTTGGATAAATCTTAAAAGTCGTGGAGCAAGGGAAGTTGTAATTCGCTATTTGGTAAAAAAAAGTTTACACGGATGTGAACAAACTTAAATTGAAGTTGTAAAGTATAAGAGAAGAATAAAGTACCCGGAGCGGGACTTGAACCCGCACGCCCTAATGGACACATGGCCCTCAACCATGCCTGTCTACCAATTCCAGCACCCGGGCAAATGCGCTATTGGAAATTGAATTTCCAAAAGGCTGTTTAAAAAAATAATTCTGATTTAATCAGAAATTATAGAACTTAAATATATCGATTTTACCGTAGATTCCTTAGCTATAATAAGATCAGGCATTTTAAGCAGTTTAATCAATATTTCAATTTGTGATCTGGCTGGGGCTTCCTTCGATTTCGTATCACGATGTGATACTTCACTCAGGATATCCCGATAGCTATCGGGACTCGCCCAAACGAGATGCTAACTTAAATTTGTGATCTGGCTGGGGCTCGAACCCAGGACCCTCTCCTTAAAAGGGAGATGCTCTACCAACTGAGCTACCAAATCGTTATTTTATTCTGAACTTATTTATGTGATCTGGCTGGGGCTCGAACCCAGGACCCTCTCCTTAAAAGGGAGATGCTCTACCAACTGAGCTACCAAATCCAGTGTTGCATTATTTCTTAAATGCGGGTGCAAATATACCATCATTAATTTATTTTTCAAGAGGAATTTAATATAAATTTGCAAATGTTTTAATTTAAATTCTAAACCTCTCTTTTTCAGTATAAAATGAAGGTATGAGTTTATATGAAATTTGTGATTAGAAGCAAATTTCGATTAAATTATTAAAAAATGATTATTAAATGGGCATAACAGAAGCTCGATGCAAACGCGAGAGAAGATATGCGAAATACTCCCGATAGCTCGGGAGACCAAAAAAAACAAAATAAATATATGAAAATATTTCTTTGCGGCTATATGGGTTCCGGTAAATCTGTCGTAGCAAAGCGACTCTCTGAAAAACTAAAGTTACCGCTTATTGATATAGATGACCAGATAGCCTTGATAGAGAATAAATCTGTTCCGGAGATTTTCAAAAGTAAAGGGGAACTGTATTTCAGAAAAAGGGAAAATCAGGTCCTGCAGGATGTGTTGGAAGATCCCGCTTCTTTATTGATTTCATTGGGTGGTGGAACTCCTTGTTATGCCAATAACCTTGAAATGATTCTCAATGGAAAGGATTCAATACTAATTTACTTGAAGGCTTCCGTTCAATTTCTAACCGAACGTCTTTCTTCAGAAAAGGACAAAAGGCCGCTTATAAGTCACCTTGAAAGCGATGAAGACCTGGAAGATTTTATTAGAAAGCACTTGTTTGAACGCAGTTATTATTATAACCAGGCCAATTTAAAGATACCTGTAGAAGGCCGTGATATTGATAGTATCGTGGATGAAATCATTAAAAATTTAAAGTAATTCTACCGTATCTTTTCCTTTTGAAAAGTGTACTTGAACCATTTCGTTGAATGAGGTCGATAGAGAGATCCCTTTGAAATCTGCTTTAACAGGGAATTTTTTATGGCTTCGGTCTACCAGGACTGCGGTTTTAAACTGTTTTAAAGGTACCTCAAGGAAATGTTTAACGCCATAGATCAATGTGGTTCCGGAATTCAGGACATCATCTGTGAGCACAATGGATTTATTTGTGTATGCTGAAGGTGGCAGGGAGGTTTCTACTGCTTTTAAAGGATTTTTCTTATCTATTTTCACCTCACAAAGCTCAATTTTCAGGTCTGAAATTTCTTCCAGTACCGTTTTCAATCTTTTGGCAAACAAAAAGCCACTTTTGGAGATTCCTGCAAGAATAAGTTCGGTTTCATTCACATTGCTTTCATAAATTTGAAAGGCAATACGCTTTATTTTGTGCTCTATTTGCTGATTGTTCAGAATGATATTTGATGCTGGCATGGTTTTTAGTTTTTCTTAAAGATAAAAAACAATTCATTTCCCTGTCTTGGCGGAATAGAATTTCGGCAGTTTTCTAAAAGTTCAATATTAAATTCCGGACTAAAATAAGTTAAATATTCTTCTCTATTTCCTCCAAATGGCGGTCCTTCCTTTTCAAATTCAGTATTAAAAAACAATCCAACCAGTTTACCGTTATTTCTCAATAAGGAATTTATCTTTTTTGCATAAAGCTGTCTTTGATTTCTGGGCAATGCACAGAAAAAGGTTTGTTCAAGGATGAGATCAAAAGTATCATGAAACTTAAAAAAGTCTGTGTTATGTAAATTTTCGTCTGGAAAGCTAGGAACACGCAACTTCAAATTTTGAAGAGGTTCTTTGGCGAAATCAAGGACGTGTACATTCTTAAATCCATTTGAAACTAAATATTCCGCTTCATAAGCATTTCCTGCACCTGGAATCAGGATTTTTATAGTTTTGTCCTCTAACTGGTCTATAAATGCTTTCAAGGGTGGGGAGATTCCATTCAGGTCCCAGCCGGTTTTATCTTCCCTGTATCGGGAAGCCCAATATGTTTCATTTAAATTCATTCCTTTTCTTTATCTTCTGGAGCGGTATCTTCCGTTTTTTCATTTTCCGGACTTTCTACCCAGTCGTCAATATCCCTTCTGTCTTTCTTTGTTGGTCTTCCAGATCCTTTTTTTCTGTAATAATCCCTGGAATATTTTAGAAGTTCCATTTTGTCAAAGGCCTCTTTTGGGGTGATATCATTCACATATAAATTGGCTATTTTAGCGCCCACCCTTCTTGTGGGCAAGTCCAGAACTTCAATTTCATAATCGATTTGATTTTTGCGCACCCTTATTTTATCGGTTGTATAAACCTCGCGTGAAGCTTTTACATTCGCGCCTCCAATTTTCACTTTCCCCTGTCTGCATGCCTCGGTAGCCAAACTTCTGGTTTTAAAATAACGCACACACCATAAAAACTTATCCACTCTCATAATCTGAATCTTAAAACTAACTTAATCCTAAGCAAAAATACAAGATTATTGTATCTTGCGGCCTTAAATTTAATTAAGTATGAGATTGACCAGATTGTTTATTATTGGTGTGCTGTTAAGCACATTTTTTATAGGCTGTAAAAGTGATGATGATAACGGGCCGGAACAGATTCCTCCACGAGATCAGGGAGAACAAGCTATTGCGGATGATGAAGCCATTATTTCTTATTTACAAACACATTTTTATAACAAGGAGGATTTTGAGAATCCTTCGGAGGGATTTGATTACAAAATTAGGTTTGATACTATTTCCGATGATAATTCTGATAGAACTCCTTTAATAGAATCAGATCTATTATCTACAGAAATTGTTACCAGAAATGAGGTGGACTATACTATTTACATTTTAAAAATCCGTGAAGGGGTAGGGGCGCACCCTACATTTGCAGATTCTACTTTTCAAAATTATAAAGGGGAGTTATTGAACAGAACCGTTTTTGATAATACCGTTAACCCTGTTTGGTTTGATCATCCTGGTACCTTGTCACAGAACAATCCCGGAATTGCAGTAACCGGGCTTACACGAGCTTTAACCCATTTTGGTGAAGCCTCTGGTTTTACGGTGAATGCTGATAATACGGTTTCCTGGAGTAACGATTTTGGAATAGGAGCTGTATTTGTGCCTTCCGGACTTGCATACTTCGCGAACGGCACAGCCACAATCCCTGCCTATAGCCCGCTTATTTTTAGTTTTCAGTTATACAGGGTAAATGAGGCTGATCACGATGGAGATGGAATCCCTTCTTATATGGAGGATATTGATGGGGATAGAATATTGAGTAATGATGATTCTGATGGGAATACTATCCCGGATTATCTGGATGCCGATGATGATGGTGATGGAACCCTTACAAGAGATGAAATTATTATCAATGAAGACGGGAGTATTGAGTTTCCGGATACCAGCGGAAATGGAATTCCGGATTATCTGGACCCGGATACCTTTTAAACAGCATGTCAGAATTTTTAAAACATAAAGAATGCCGCGAATTTCGCGGCATTCTTTTTTAGATAAAATCGGTTAGGTTATTTTAAATTATAAGAAATACCTAAAATCCATTGAGATGGTCGGGAATCTATTCTGAAATTATTATCTGCCGCCGCATCACCAAAAGCATTGTTTTCTTTAAAAGCTCCTTCATATCTAAGGTCAACTCCAAGTCTGCCTAAGTTTATCCCAGCTCCTAATTGATATCCCAGGGTGATATCATTATCAACCTCAGATATTTCAAAAGAAGTACCTTCCAGTTTATTGTTCAATAAATATTGAAAGGAAGGACCTGCTTTGATATGTAAAGGTCCTATAATATTTATCCCTACAAGGATGGGAGCATCTATTTTTTCAATTTTATAATCGAAATTATTATATTCTGTGTTTAGGTTGGTATAAACCAATTCAGGCTGAAGGAAAATTCCCAAGAATTCCAGTTTCCCAAAGATTCCCAGGTGATATCCCGTTTTATTATTACCATCCTCAATGGAAGAGATATCTCCTGATACCTGGGAGTAATTTTCGTATTCACCTGTGGCACCATAATTTAATCCTCCTTTTATCCCATACGTAGATTGTGCAATTGCCGTACCTCCAAATAAAAAGAGGGCTGCTAAAATCATTTTTTTCATAAGTGTAATTTTTATGTTTGCTCTTTATAACGCAGTTAATGTGCCATTTATTCTGAATATAAAATCAAAAACCCTTCAAACACTGAGTTTGAAGGGTTTAAATATATAATCTTTCCTGATTTTATTTCCGGGCTATCACTTTTTCTGAAGCCTTTACAATCGCTTCGGCATTAAGTCCGTATTTTTCCATCAACTGTTCCGGGGTACCGCTTTCTCCAAAAGTATCCTGAGTTGCAACAAATTCCTGCGGTGTTGGATGATTCATCGTTAAGGTTCTTGCAACGCTTTCTCCAAGGCCACCAAGGAAGTTGTGTTCTTCTGCAGTTACCACACATCCGGTTTTTTTAACCGAAGCCAATATTGCCGTTTCATCCAATGGTTTAATTGTATGAATGTTGATCACTTCAGCGCTTATGCCTTTTTCCTCAAGTTGTTCTGCAGCTATCAAAGCTTCCCAAACCAAATGTCCGGTTGCAATAATGGTAACGTCTTTACCTTCGGTTAAATTTACCGCTTTCCCAATTTCAAATTTCTGATCTGCAGCAGTGAAATTTGCCACTTTTGGTCTTCCGAACCTTAAATAAACAGGTCCGTGATGCTCTGCAATTGCAATGGTAGCTGCTTTGGTTTGATTGAAATCACAGGTGTTGATAACGGTCATTCCCGGTAGCATCTTCATCAACCCTATGTCCTCCAGGATTTGGTGTGTTGCACCATCTTCTCCTAAAGTAAGACCTGCGTGAGAAGCACATATCTTAACATTTTTATCGGAATATGCAACACTTTGACGGATCTGGTCATATACTCTTCCTGTTGAGAAATTTGCAAAAGTCCCGGTAAAAGGGATTTTTCCGCCAATGGTCATCCCGGCTGCAATCCCAATCATATTTGCCTCGGCAATTCCAATCTGGAAAAAACGCTCGGGATGATTATTTTTAAATTCGTCCATTTTTAAAGATCCGGTAAGATCTGCACAAAGAGCAACAACATTTTTGTTGGTTTTTCCAAGTTCTGCCAATCCCTCTCCAAAGCCTGAACGCGTATCTTTATTACCTGTATTTGTATATTTTTTCATTTTAATTTTTTGTTTTTAAGATTTCATTATAGAATTAGAATTAACCAAGACTTCTTTCTTCTTGTTTAATAGATCTAATATCTCAAATCTAATATCTCAATTCTATTTAATAATCCCCTAAGGTTTCCGGGTTTTGTGAAAGTGCTTCTTCCAATTGCTCATCATTTGGAGCTACACCGTGCCATTTATGGGTATGCATCATGAAGTCTACTCCATGTCCCATTACCGTGGTCATTAAAACACACACCGGTTTTCCTTTTCCGGTACGGCTTTTTGCTTCTTTCAATCCAGCCAACACCTCAGTGAGGTTGTTTCCTTCTTTTATCTCCACAACGTCCCAACCAAACGCCTGGAATTTTGCTTTCAGGTTTCCCATTGGCAAAACCTGTTCTGTAGATCCGTCGATTTGTTGTCCGTTTAAATCTATGGTCGAGATCAAATTATCCACCTTTTTTGCCGAAGCATACATAATCGCTTCCCAGTTTTGTCCTTCCTGTAATTCTCCATCCCCGTGAAGGGTATAAACAAGATGAGAGTCCTTATTCAGTTTTTTAGCTTCTGCTGCACCAATTGCTACGCTCATTCCCTGGCCTAAAGAACCGGATGCAATACGGATTCCGGGTAACCCCTCGTGCGTTGTAGGATGACCTTGTAAGCGGGAGTTTATAAGACGAAATGTATTGAGTTCTTCTATTGGAAAATAACCGCTTCGAGCCAGTACACTGTAAAAAACAGGGGAAATATGACCATTTGATAAGAAGAAAAGGTCTTCACCTATTCCATCCATACTAAAATCGTTGTTGTGTTCCATAACCTCCTGATAAAGCGCTGTAAAAAACTCGGCGCAACCTAATGAACCTCCTGGATGCCCGGAATTCACTTTGTGGACCTGTCTAACGATGTCCCGTCTTACCTGGGTAACGAAATTCTCTAATTGTTGTGTGTCTGGCATTGTTGTGTTATTAATTTTTTGAATGTTGCAAAAATAAGTTTTTATATACTGATGTCAAAGCCGGAATAAACCGTTTATCAACGAATTGAGTTATTTAACTAACAATTTTTAATTTTAGTGGTCTTTTAATTGTGGTTTAGTTAAGTATCTTTGCCGCTACTTAAATCATACTATGAATTTTGAACTTTTAACTACCGATCCCGGTAGTAAAGCACGGGCAGGAAAACTTACCACTGATCACGGCGTTATTGAAACTCCCATTTTTATGCCAGTGGGTACGGTGGGATCTGTGAAAGGCGTTCACCAAAAAGAATTAAAAGAAGAGATCAACCCAGATGTAATTCTGGGAAATACTTATCACCTTTATTTAAGGCCTAAAACCGAAATCCTGAAAAAGGCTGGCGGACTCCATAAATTTATTAACTGGGACAGGAATATACTTACCGATAGCGGTGGCTACCAGGTGTATTCTCTTTCTGAAAACCGGAAGATCAAGGAAGAAGGAGTGAAATTTAAATCACATATAGATGGCTCCTTTCATACGTTCACTCCCGAAAATGTAATGGAAATTCAACGGGTTATAGGGGCAGATATTATCATGGCATTTGATGAGTGTACTCCGTACCCATGTGATTACCGATATGCAAAAAGATCCATGCACATGACCCATCGTTGGTTGGACCGATGTATTTCTCATCTTGATAAAACTCCTTACCAATACGATTATACACAATCCTTTTTTCCAATAGTTCAGGGAAGCACCTATAAAGATCTTCGGAAACAATCTGCAGAATATATCGCTTCCGTTGGTGCTGAAGGAAATGCGATAGGTGGCCTTTCTGTGGGGGAACCTGCAGATGAAATGTATGCGATGACCGAAGTTGTGACAGAGATCCTTCCGGAGGATAAACCAAGGTATTTAATGGGAGTGGGAACACCAATCAATATATTGGAAAATATCGCATTGGGAATCGATATGTTTGATTGTGTGATGCCCACCAGAAATGCAAGAAACGGAATGCTTTTCACAGCCCATGGGACTATTAATATCAAAAATAAAAAGTGGCACGATGATTTTTCTCAAATAGATGATATGGCCATCACCTGGGTGGATACAGAATATAGCAAAGCTTATTTACGTCATCTTTTTACCGTGAATGAAATGCTTGGCAAACAAATTGCAACTATACATAACCTTGGATTTTACCTGTGGTTGGTTCGTGAAGCCAGAAAACATATCTTAGCCGGTGATTTTTCCACCTGGAAAAATATGATGGTAAAGCAAATGGATAAGCGTCTGTAAATTTGAAAATACTTGACTGGTACATATTAAAACGATATTTAGGAACATTTTTCCTGATGCTTTTTCTGTTTATACCAATAGGCATAACAGTAAATCTTGCTGAAAAAATTGGAAAAATTCTGGATAACGAAGTACCTTTTATAGAAGTGGCTTTATATTATTGGGATTTCACCATATATTTTGCAAATCTTCTTTTTCCATTATTTTTATTTCTTTCGGTAATTTGGTTTACCTCTAAGCTGGCGAATAATACAGAGATCGTTGCATTTTTGAGCAGTGGAGTTTCCTATTGGAGATTTTTGAGGCCATACCTTATAGGCGCTACCATAGTTTGTTTGGGAGCATTAGTTCTTAGTATGTATATGGCGCCTAAAGCCAGTAAAGGTTTTAATGAATTTAAATATGAATATTTAAAAAAGGGAACTGAAGTTCAGGAAACAATCGATGTTTACAGGCAGATAAATGATGCGGAATATATTTATGCCAGCAATTTTCAGCCAAAAACAAAGGTTGCAAGGAATTTTACCCTGGAACATTTTGAAGGAAATAAAATGATCTTTAAGCTTAGTGCTTCCCGGCTTCAGTATAATGAAGAGGACAGCATCTATAATTTATCCAATGTGGATAAAAGAATCATTGGGGAAAATGGGGATGAAATTTTTCACTACCGCCAGCTTGATACAGTTTTGCCTTTCGAATTTGATGCGCTGACCCCCGTAAATTATATCGCAGAAACATTAAATTATAATGAATTAAATACTTTTATTGAACAGGAAAGGCGCAGGGGATCTGCCAATTTAAACCGGTATCTGGTAGTGGCTTACAAACGCTGGAGTTTACCCGTTTCTGCCTTTATACTCACTATTATTGCTGTAGCTGTTTCATCGGTTAAACGCCGGGGAGGAATGGGGGTTAGCCTTGCACTGGGAATTTCTCTTGCTTTTGTTTTCATTTTCTTTGATAAAGTGTTTGGTACTATTGCCGAACAATCCACGTTTTCGCCACTTCTCGCAGTTTGGCTTCCCAATATTACCTTTGGGATTCTGGCTGTTTATCTTCTGTTTAATGCTAAACGATAAGCTTAAAAGTTATCTGCATTTTCATTTAATCGTATTTATATGGGGGTTTACCGCCGTTCTTGGTGCACTCATATCTTTGGACGCGGTACCGCTGGTTTGGTATCGAATGCTTCTTGCCAGTGGATTTATTCTTATATGGATAAAATGGAAAAAGAAGGATCTTAAAGTTGCCCCAAGGCAATTGATGGTACTCATAATTGCCGGATTGGTAATCGCTTTACACTGGTTAACTTTCTTTGGAGCCATTAAAGTTTCTAATGTATCAATTACATTAGCATTGCTTTCTACAGGTGCTTTTTTCACTTCTATTTTAGAGCCAATATTCTACAAAAGAAAATTTGTTGGCTACGAGATAATTTTTGGATTAATCGTTATTCTTGGGCTATATATTATTTTTAAGGTGGAAACCGAATATTTTTTAGGGATTGTGCTTGCTTTGATTTCGGCATTTCTGGGAGCTGTATTCACTCTGATCAATGGAAAATTAATAAAATACAATGCGCCGTCGGTAATTTCATTTTATGAATTAACTACTGGAGCCGCGGCCATCAGCGTTTATCTTTTAATAATGACCTGGATAAGTGAAGGAACTTCTGGATTTGGACCGGGATTTTTTAAGCTCTCTTCCCAGGACTGGATGTATCTATTAATATTGGCTTCCATTTGTACGGCCTATGCTTTTATCGCTTCTGTGGCTGTGATGAAACATCTTAGCCCATATACCATCATGCTTACTATAAATCTGGAACCGGTTTACGGTATTATTCTGGCATTTTTAATCTTCGGAAATAAAGAACAAATGAATCCGCAATTCTATTACGGGGCGGCAATAATCCTTACTACCGTTATCCTTAATGGGTATCTCAAAACAAAACGGAAAATTAATAAGTTATCTTAGGAACTCTTCCTTTTAAAGTTTGTTATATTTGTAGGCTAATAAAAATACGGCACCTTCATATGGAATATTTAGATTTTGAATTACCCATTAAAGAGTTGGAAGAACAGTACCAGAAAGCCTGTAATATAGGTTCCGAAAGCAAAGTTGATGTAACGGCTACCTGTAAACAAATAGAAAAGAAATTGGCAGAGACCAAAAAGAAAATCTATAAAGATCTTACAGCCTGGCAACGTGTTCAGCTTTCCCGTCATCCAAACAGGCCTTATACGCTTGATTATATAAACGCCATTTGTGGAAATACATTTTTGGAAATGCACGGAGATCGAACGGTGAAGGATGATAAGGCTATGATAGGTGGATTGGGAAAAATAGGAGATCAAAGCTTTATGCTCATTGGACAGCAAAAAGGGTTTAATACCAAAACGAGGCAATACCGGAATTTTGGAATGGCAAATCCTGAAGGTTATCGCAAAGCATTACGGCTTATGAAGTCTGCTGAAAAATTTGGAGTTCCTGTTGTTACTCTTGTAGATACACCCGGTGCTTATCCCGGCCTTGAAGCAGAGGAACGTGGGCAGGGGGAAGCCATTGCGAGGAATATCATGGAAATGACCCGTCTTAAAGTTCCAATAATTGTTGTGATTATAGGTGAAGGTGCCAGTGGTGGAGCCCTGGGAATAGGTGTAGGAGATAAGGTCCTTATGCTGGAAAATACCTGGTATTCTGTAATTTCTCCGGAATCCTGCTCATCTATTTTATGGAGAAGCTGGGAATTTAAGGAGGTTGCCGCTGAGGCTTTGAAGCTTACAGCCAAGGATATGAAAAAACAGAAATTAATAGACGAAATAGTCAAAGAACCATTAGGCGGAGCGCACAGCAATAGAGAGGAAACTTTTGAAGCTGTAAAAAATGCAATTATTTCTTCTTATGATGAATTTAAAAACTTATCACCAAGAGAATTAGTAAATAAGAGAATAGATAAATACCTTGACATGGGAGTTTATAAATCCTAGATCATTGTATAGCATCGTTTAAAAAATATCCGGGGTGTGAACTTCGGATTTTTTTGGCCTTATCAACAAAAAAATCAAGTTATCAACAAGTGAAATGTTCATGACTTGTTCATTAAGCTGAAAAGGCTTTCATTAAGAATTCTTTACTTTCGTATTATGGAAAAAGCTACAGTCCCCCAAAATCTAAAATATAGTTCTAATAATGTTATCAATCTTGAAAAAGGAAAAATACCGCCGCAAGCAGTTGATTTAGAGGAGGTTGTGCTGGGCGCTATGATGATTGATAAAAAGGGGGTCGATGAAATTATTGATATCCTTCAGCCTGATGCTTTTTATAAAACAGCGCATAAACACATCTACGAAGCCATACGTACCCTCTTTGATAATACAGAGGCAATTGACTTATTAACTGTTTCAAATCAACTTCGGAAAGAGGGGAAACTAGATAAGGTAGGAGGGGAATATTACCTCATTCAACTCACCCAAAAAGTTGCTTCTTCAGCACATATTGAATTCCATGCCCGTATCATTCTGCAAAAATTTATTCAGCGAAGCCTGATAAAAATCTCAAATGAGATCATCGAAGAATCTTACGATGAATCAACCGATGTTTTTGATCTTTTGGATAAGGCAGAATCAAAATTATACGAGGTAACTCAAGGGAATATAAAACGATCTACAGAAACCGCACATAGTTTGGTAATCCAGGCTAAAATCCGGATCCAGGAAATTTCCAATAAAGAAGGTTTAAGCGGGGTTCCTTCCGGTTTTGATAAACTGGATAAATTAACTTCGGGATGGCAACCAAGTGATTTGGTGATTATCGCTGCCCGTCCGGGTATGGGGAAAACTGCCCTAACCTTGTCTATGGCCAGAAACATGGCGGTAGGCCACAATATACCTGTGGCTTTTTTCTCCCTGGAGATGTCTGCCGTCCAGTTAATTACGAGATTAATCTCTTCCGAAACCGGATTATCTTCCGAAAAATTAAGAACGGGTGATCTTAAAACTCATGAGTGGGAACAATTGAACGTGAAGGTAAAAGATCTTGAAAAAGCGCCTTTATTCATCGATGATACCCCTTCTTTATCCATTTTTGATCTCAGGGCAAAAGCAAGACGATTATCTTCCCAACACGGAATAAAACTGATAGTAGTAGATTATTTGCAATTGATGACAGCGGGAAGCTCCGTAAAAGGAGGGAACAGGGAACAGGAAATTTCCACAATTTCCCGTAACTTAAAAGCCTTGGCAAAAGAGTTGGCCATACCCGTAATCGCACTTTCACAATTATCCCGGGCAGTAGAAACCAGGGGAGGAAGCAAGCGTCCGTTATTGAGTGATTTAAGGGAATCTGGAGCGATAGAGCAGGATGCCGATATAGTTTCCTTTATTTACAGGCCTGAATATTATAAAATAGACGAATGGGATGATGAAGAGCGTTCTCCTACTGAAGGGCAAGGGGAATTTATTGTGGCAAAACACCGTAATGGTGGCCTGGAAAGTATTCGACTTAAATTTGTTGGTCATTTGGGTAAATTTGATAATTTAGATGATTTTGATTCCCCGTTTGAATTTCACTCAAAGATGAACGAGGCTGCAAATGATGATTCCTTCAAGACTCCGAATTTGCCTAATCCCAGTGCCGATGAAGCTTTTGGAAGCTCGATGAACAATGATTTTGATAATGATGATAATGATGTACCCTTTTAAGAATGTAAAAATAAAGACAGCATATTTCTTTTTTGAGGAAGCAGATATTATGTTTGAAAACCTCGGAAAATTTTTCAGAACAAAATATAAAAAGAGTGTAAGGACGATGGTCTTTATGCTCTTTTTGTTTACAGGAGCTTTTCAACTGCAGGCTTCTGTAATTCTAATACCAATGGATGCCAAAGGACAGGCCAATCATTTAAAGGCATATGGGATTACCTATTACGCTCTGGAAAACAGTCTTAATGTTCAGTGGCTTTTAAATTATCGCGGAGGTTCTTTTTTGATTTCAGATACAGAAGCTTTAAGAAGGGAGTGCCAGATTAGAGGAGTTTCTTTTGAAGTATTAAGCGATGGAAAAGCAGAAGGTATTCTCGAAGAAATTCAGAGTCCATCCAGGAATATGGACGCGGTAGTACTTGAGAAAGCACCTAAAATTGCGGTATATGCTCCTCAGGGAAATAAACCCTGGGACGACGCTGTCACTATGGTTTTGGCCTATGCTGAAATTCCCTACGAAACTATTTATGATACGGAGGTGCTGGGAGATGCATTGCTGTTATACGACTGGCTGCATTTACATCATGAGGATTTTACTGGGCAATATGGTAAATTTTACAGGAATTACAGAACCACTCCCTGGTATATTCAGGAAAAGGCCGAAGCCGAAGCGCTCGCTACAAAACTTGGTTTTAATAAAGTTTCTGAAGAAAAATTGGCAGTAGCAATAAAAATCAGGAATTATGTGGTTGGAGGTGGATTTATGTTCGCTATGTGCAGTGCTACCGATAGTTTTGATATAGCACTGGCTGCAGAGGGAGTGGACATTGCAGAACCGATGTTTGACGGAGATCCCAGTGAGCCGGGTTATCAGTCTAAGATCGATTTTGATAAGACCTTTGCATTTACAGATTTTACCCTCGAACGCAGTCCCATGGTTTATGAATTCTCTTCTATTGATATGACCGAAAAACGCAGAATACCTTTTGAAAGTGATTATTTTACACTGATGGAATTTTCGGCAAAGTGGGATCCAATCCCAACAATGCTCAATCAAAATCATACGGTACTTGTGAAAGGGTTTATGGGACAAACCACTGCCTTTGATCCTGCTACACTTAAAACAACAGTTTTAGTGCTTGGTGAAAATAAGTTTAACAGCGAAGCCCGCTATATTCATGGAATAAAAGGGAAAGGGTTTTTTACTTTTTATGGAGGGCATGATCCCGAAGATTATCAGCATAGGGTAGGAGACCCTAAAACAGAACTGGAGCTGCATCCAAATTCCCCTGGTTATCGTTTAATACTGAACAATATTCTGTTCCCTGCTGCAAAAAAGAAAAAGCAAAAAACTTAAACAATTCAGTTGATTAAAATGCTGCTTGCAGCATCGAATCTGTGACCACCTATAGAACAAAAAAAATCCCGCTTTCTCAAGCGGGATTTTTAATAAGAACGTTAATCTTGTATTTAAATTATTTTACTTTGTCAACTACAGCTTTAAACGCATCTGGGTGGTTCATAGCTAAATCGGCTAAAACTTTTCTGTTCAGGTCGATATTGGCTTTTTTTACTTTACCCATAAATTGAGAATAAGACATTCCGTGTATTCTGGCACCTGCATTAATACGGGTGATCCAAAGAGAACGGAAATTTCTTTTCTTGGTTTTTCGGTCTCTGTAAGCGTATAACATCGCTTTGTCCACCGCGTTTTTTGCTACTGTCCAAACGTTTTTACGACGTCCAAAGTAACCTTTTGCTTGCTTTAGAACCTTTTTTCTTCTGGCTCTTTTGGCAACTGAATTTACTGATCTTGGCATATTTTTACATTTTTTTGTAGTAGGCGGTCAAATTGACTCTTGTTAAAGTAGATTCTAAATCTATTTTTGCCTAACTCCAGGGTTTTTTAAATTGTTTAAACCATCAAGGTTCAATTGGTTTATTTTAAACGCAATTGAAGTTTGATATTGCTTGTATCTGCATCATGTACCAAGGTACTGTGCGTTAAAGCTAACTTACGTTTTTTCGACTTCTTTGTTAAGATGTGACTTTTGTAAGCGTGCTTCCTTTTAATTTTACCGGTACCCGTAAGCTTAAAACGCTTCTTGGCACTGGATTTTGTTTTCATTTTTGGCATGCTCTTCTTATTTTATAATTAACGTTCTTATTTACTTTTTCTTGGAGATATGAACATGGTCATTCTTTTACCTTCCAGTTTTGGCATTTGTTCCACTTTGCCAATTTCTTCTAAATCCTGAGCCAGGCGCAGCAATAAAATTTGACCCTGCTCCTTAAAAACAATGGAGCGTCCTTTGAAAAACACAAATGCCTTTAACTTGGCACCGTCCTTTAAGAATTTCTCTGCATTCTTCTTTTTGAAATCATAATCATGATCATCGGTTTGAGGACCAAATCGAATTTCCTTTACCACAACTTTACTGGCTTTCGCCTTTAATTCTTTTTCCCTTTTTTTCTGCTCATAAAGGAACTTTTTGTAGTCCATTACTTTGGCTACAGGCGGTGAGGCATTCGGAGAAATTTCAACAAGATCCAATCCCTGTTCTTCTGCGATTTCTAATGCTTTTCTGGTAGGATACACCCCCATTTCAACATTATCACCTACAAGCCGAACTTCATCAGCCCTGATTTTAGCGTTGATGCGGTGTTGGTCTTCTTTGATCTCTCTAAGCGGTCGCTTCGATCTTTTTCTTCGTATTGCTATGGCTATATATTTTTAATTAAACTTTAAACGCTTTTAGCGTCATCTTTATCTCGTTGTTTATCAATTCTGAAAAAGCTTCAACAGTCATTACGCCTATATCGCCTTCCCCATGTTTTCGTACAGAAACTGTACCATCTTCTGCCTCCTGTTCCCCGACGATCAACATATATGGGATTTTACTCATTTCAGCATCCCTGATCTTTTTACCAATGGTATCATTTCGGTGATTCGCTAAGGCGCGAATTTCGTTATTTTCCAGCAAAGTTAAAACTTTTTGTGAGTATTTTTCATATTTCTCGCTGAGCGAGAGTATAATAGCCTGTTCCGGCATTAGCCAGAGTGGGAAATTACCCCCTGTATTCTCTAAAAGTACTGCAATAAAGCGTTCCATGCTTCCAAAAGGAGCGCGATGAATCATTACAGGCCGGTGCAATTCATTGTCACTTCCTTTATATGTAAGGTCAAATCTTTCAGGTAAATTATAATCTACCTGGATAGTGCCAAGTTGCCAGCTTCTGCCAAGCGCATCTTTTACCATGAAATCCAGTTTTGGTCCATAAAAGGCAGCTTCTCCGGTTTCAACAACATAATCAAGTCCTTTTTCATCGGCAGCTGAAATTATGGCACTTTCTGCTTTGTTCCATATTTCGTCACTGCCTATATACTTCTCCTTATTGTTTGGATCCCTTAAGGAAACCTGTGCCGTAAAATCATTAAATCCTAAAGATTCAAATACATATAAGGTAAGGTCTATAACTTTTTTGAATTCAGAATCCAATTGGTCCGGAGTACAAAATATGTGTGCATCATCCTGGGTGAAACCACGAACTCGGGTAAGACCGTGAAGTTCTCCGCTTTGTTCGTATCGGTAAACTGTTCCGAATTCTGCAAAACGCTTAGGTAAATCACGGTAACTCCATGGAGAAGCATTATAAATTTCACAGTGATGTGGACAGTTCATAGGTTTCAGTAAAAACTCTTCTCCTTCGTGAGGGGTTTTAATAGCCTGAAAGCTATCTGCTCCATACTTTTCATAATGCCCGGAAGTCACATAAAGTTCTTTTTGACCAATATGCGGAGTGATCACCATTTCATACCCGGCTGTTTTTTGTGCTTTTTTCAGAAAATTTTCAAGTCGTTCCCGAAGTGCTGCTCCCTTAGGTAACCAAAGCGGAAGGCCCTGACCAACTTTGGATGAAAATGTGAACAGTTCCAGTTCTTTACCCAGTTTTCTGTGATCACGTTTCTTTGCTTCTTCCAGAAGTTCCAGGTATTCTTTTAGGTCCTTTTGTTTTGGAAAAGAAATCCCATACAATCTGGTTAACTGCGGATTTTTTTCATCTCCGCGCCAGTATGCGCCTGCAGCACTTGTTACTTTAACAGCTTTTATAATTCCGGTGTTAGGAATGTGCCCCCCACGGCATAAATCGGTGAACGTATCATGATCGCAAAAAGTAATCGTGCCATCCTCCAGATTTTCAATAAGTTCTACTTTGAATGGGTTGTTCTGGTTTTTATAAAGTTCCAGGGCATCGGCTTTTGATACGGCACGCATTTTAAAGTCATGTTTTCCCCGTGCGATCTCCAGCATCTTATCTTCAATCTTTTTGAAATCGTTTTCAGAGATCTTTTGTTCCCCAAAGTCAATATCATAATAAAAGCCATTTTCAATAGCAGGTCCTATAGTAAGTTTAGATCCTGGGTATAATTCCTCAATGGCCTGGGCCATTACATGGGAAGAAGAATGCCAGAAAGCTTTTTTGCCCTCTTTATCATTCCAGGTGTATAGTACTAAGCTGCCATCTGTATTGAGGGGTGTGGTTGTTTCAACGATAACATCATTAAATTTAGCCGAGATCACATTTCGAGCAAAACCTTCACTTATACTTTTAGCAACATCCATAGGAGTGGAATTGCTCTCAAATTCTTTAACAGTGCCATCGGGCAAGCTTATTTTTATCATCTTTCATTTAATTATTGGGCAAAGATAAGATGTTAAAGGCGGTTGCACAATATACTCTTATATAATATAAGAAATCTAATTTTAGGTATTTCCGCGCCTTCAAAGCTTATGGGTCGTCTATTCACAATATATAATGGCTTTGTGCGAGATCTTTTGTGTGTATGGTAATAGGAAGGCTTATAATGTATTAAAACCAGAAATTTCAAATACTATGCCCCTGGCAAACCCGGAAAACAGGAAGTGTTTCTGAATAAGGGATGCTATAATGAAATTAATTTTTCAGTTAAATATTTAAAAATCAGATTGGTGTAAAATATAGCTGAAATTATGGGTAAAAACTTTTGTGATTCTCTTGCAAATGAATAATTCCTGATTATATTTGCAGCCGCTTAGAGGGAAACTGAAAAGCATATGTTCTTTAAATTTTGTGAATTCAGATTTGTTTGGAATAAAAAAAAGTTTGTATTTTTGTATCCCGATTTTTATTATTCGGAATTATAAAAAACTTAATTTATTTTCAAAATAAGTTTGCTGGTTGTTGAAAAAGCGTTGTATATTTGCAGCCGCTTTGGAGCGAAGGCGACGTTCATAAGGAGTTTGATTTGATTGCTGATTTGGTTTGGATTTCGGAAGAAAAAAAGGATCAAAAAAAACTTATAAATAAGTTTGGTGGTTAAAGAAAAAGGGTTGTATATTTGCAGCCGCTTACAGAGCAAGCAAGTTCACACACACATACTGAAAAGAAATCCCGGGTTAGGGTGCATATCAGAAGAGGTTCGACTCCTTTTATTTCGACAATAAATTTCCTTCCAATTACGGAATGATCCTCACCCTTTGGGGGAGGTGCCGAAGGCGGAGGGGGAATATGTTCATTGATATATTGAATTGACAGCGCGTTTCAACTCATTCGAGAGAATGGGAAAGAAACCAAAAGAATACGAATTAAGACTAGAAAATAATTTTGAGTTGATAATGGGT
>JBNJKO010000003.1:0-265136 GCA_051751125.1 Bacteroidota bacterium | reverse complement strand
TACGCCCGCCCGGCTTATTCAGGCAGGATTTTAACTAAGTTTGTTTTTTTCCCTATGTTATACCTCCTTAACAAAAAGATATGATCTTGTCAGTCTGGTTTTTAAGCTATTCTGAAAAGTCCATATTGCTGGATTACATAGCAAAATAATGATTATTAGGAATAGAAATATGGTCTCTTTCCAAAGTGAAAAAAATGCAGAGAATTATCTGGTCTTCTGATGAAATTTGGATTTTCTAGCGTGAATCAAAAGTATTTCCTAAACTAATATCTCCGGTTTTATAGCCTTTCATGAACCAGTCCATTCGTTGCTGTGAAGTTCCGTGTGTAAAAGAATCGGGAACTACCCTGCCGGAAGTTTTCTTCTGTATCGCATCATCGCCCACAGCACTCGCAGCGCTTAATGCTTCCTGAATATCACCTTCCTCTAAAAATTCCCGGTTGTGATGTGCCCATACCCCGGCGTAAAAATCGGCTTGTAGTTCCAATGCAACCGACAATTCGTTGGCTTCCGTCTGATTCATTCCCTGCTGAAGTTTTCTCACTTCCCCGGCGGTTCCCGTTAAATGTTGCACGTGATGTCCTACTTCATGGGCAATTACATAAGCAATGGCAAAATCGCCGCCCTGAGCTCCGAAACGGATGCGTAGTTCTTCGAAAAACCTCAGGTCCATATAAACCTTTTCATCGCCCGGGCAATAAAATGGGCCGGAAGCAGATGAAGCACTGCCACAGGCTGTATTTACGGCATCCGTGAATAAAACCATTCCAGGTTCCCGGTAATCTGCAGAATTTTGGATAAAAATCTCATTCCAGATATCCTCTGTGTCTGCCAACACGGTGGCAGCAAAATCCCCCAGTTCCAATTCAGCTGCGGTTAATTCCCTTTCTTCTGTAGTTGCGGGAATTTGATTCTGTAGCTGGTTGAGAATTTCAGCAGTATCTCCACCGCTAAAGATTTGTATGGCCAAAAAGATGAGCCCAATTATTCCTCCACCAACAGCAATTTTACCGCCGGTAGATTTTCCTCTCCTGTCGTCAACATTGGTGCTTTTTCTTCTGCCTTGCCATTTCATAGATTTCCTGATTAAAAAATGTAGGCGAATTTAGATAAAATAGCGCTTGCCGGGTGTTGGTGAATTCATAAAGTTAGCGGGATGTTTAACCTCCAAAATTTGTGTGTCCTGCACAGCATATTACTCCGATTTATAGAAGGGATAAATTTATTTTTAAAATTTAAAGTAGGATTATTTCCGTTTACTAGGAAATAATCCAAATTTTCAATAGTATTGCTGTGTGGGGGAATTAGAAAAATTTAGTATGAAAGATCAGTTATTTGCAGTTGTTGATGTGGAAACCACCAGTGGAGGGATCAATGGAAATCGCCTTACCGAAATATGTATTGTGCGCCTTAAGGGCTCCGTGGTCCTGGATAAATATACCACGCTGATTAACCCCGAAAAAAATATTCCACTGCAAATCACTGCACTCAACGGGATCGATAACGATTTGGTGGCCAATGCTCCTAAATTTCATGAAGTTGCCAGGAAGATCGAAGAAATGACCAGGGATGCGATCTTCGTCGCACATAACGTTAGCTTCGATTACAATGTGCTTCGAAATGAGTTTAAGGATTTGGGATTCGAATTCACCCGGAAAAAACTTTGTACCGTTCGGCTTTCACGAAAACTCATCCCCGGATTGTTTTCCTACAGTCTTGGCCGCTTATGTGATTCCATAAATATTCCTATTATAGACCGCCACCGTGCCGAAGGTGATACCGATGCTACTGTGATCCTTTTTCAACGCCTGCTGTCCCTTGATGATGATTATAAAGTGTTTCGAACTTTCCTGCACGCACATTCCAAAGAGGCAACCCTTCCGCCGCATTTGTCTGCAGATCAAATCAATGATTTACCGGATTCTCCAGGGATATATCTTTTCAAGGATAAACATCATAAAGTGCTTTATGCAGGGAAAGCAGTCAATATTAAAAAACGTGTGTTGTCTCATTTTTACGATAAAATGACCAAGGAATACCGGCTTGGCCAAGAAACTCATTATATAGATCACGAAACTACCGGAAATGAACTTACGGCCTTGTTGCTGGAAGCAGATCATATCCGGAGGTTCTACCCCAAATATAACCAGGCGCAGAAGCGTCCAGGATTAGTTTATCAAATAATTAGTTACATCAATCAGCGTGGGATCATTCAGCTCGCTTTGGGAAAAACCAAACTTACGATGGATTCTGTAGGCACTTTTTACAACCGGGCTGCAGCTGCAGAAAAACTGGAACAGCTTTGTGAGTTTTTTAAACTTTGTCCAAGGTATTGTACCCTTCAAAGCAAAGTGAATGTATGTTCCCATTACCGGATACAGAATTGTGAGGGGATTTGTGAAGGTTCAGAATCTATAGAGCATTATAATGCCAAAGTTAAAGAAGCTATCGCGTCCCTGGGGGAGGAAACCCCCACATATGTAATCCGGGAAAAAGGCCGGCACTTTAAGGAAGAAGCTTTTGTGTTGGTTAAGGAAGGACAGTACCAGGGATTTGGATTTGTGGATATCGATGTTCCCATAACTTCTGTGGATGATTATGAACCTTTTTTAAAATTGCAGGAAGCTACGTACCATACCCATAAAATTCTGAGTAATTATCTGCGAAAACAGGGAGCGCCAAGAATGCTTTTTTTTGACGAAAGGGCCACCGCTTAAAGTAGTAATAAAATTTTATAACTGTTTTTTTTCCTTGAGTAAGGGTATATGGATAGAAACTGTAGTTCCTTTGTTTTGTTCACTTTCAATACTGATAGTACCGCGGTGTTTCTTAACGATCTCTTTCACGTAACTTAAACCAAGACCGTAACCTTTTACCTTGTGCAAATTCCCATTGGGAACCCGGTAGAATTTCTTAAATATCCGATCTTTTTCTTTCGCTGATATGCCAATCCCATTATCCTTAATGCTGATGACCAATTTTTTATTCTGAAGAGATGCTTTCAGACTAATTTCAGGGTTATCGGAATATTTTTTTGCATTATCCAACAGATTGTTGATCGCGTTTTCCAAATGGGAAACTTCAGCTTTCACCGGATATTTTCCATCCTGCAGCTCGCAGGAAAATTTTATATCTTCCATTTGAGCCAGTAAATTGAAATCTGAACACAGCTGAAGCAGTACCGGGCGGAGATCAGTTTCTTTAAAATCAAATATTTTTTTCCCTGATTCCAAACTTGCAAGGTCCAGTACCTGATCGATATGTCTTTTTAGACGCTAAACCTGTTGCCGAATTAGATGAACTATGGGTTTTTGTCGTTCATCCAGATCATCCTCCAGTATTTTTGTTGCGAGTCCAATAGAAAAAACGGGGGTTTTAAGTTCATGCGTGAGGTTGTTTATAAACTCATTGGTGGTGGTAATTACATTGCTTTGCCAATAAAAAGATCTTAAAATCCAAATCACAACAAGGATAATAGCAATGATAAATATCAATGCAGGAATGGTAAGCCCGTTAAGCTGGGAAAGGAAATATTTGTTGAGATCCTGGAATTGTAATTCCAGGATAAGAGGTTTTTCAATAACCTGAGGTAAATATCCCTTCAGTTCGATTGGATAATTTATTAGGGATTTGTCTTTTTTAAAAACTGTAGGTGGCTTTAAATAATCGGTGCTGTCCCGGGTATAGAGCCGGTAGGAAAAATCGGTGTCTATTCCGTTAGATACAAGACGTTGCTCCAAAAAATCATTCAGAAAAAAGCGGGATGCATCTTCAACGCTGTCAAGGCTTAATTTGAAGTAATCTTCTCCAGTTATGGCCTTAGCAACTAGAAAGGTGAGCTGGTTTTCAGAATTAAGATCTTGCTGAGTATCCATTCCTGCAGTAGCCATTTTCCTGTCAAACTGAACCTTTGCCAAATTCAGGCCAACTCTCAGGAATTGGTACTGGACAACGAACAGGCCGAGGACAGAAACTATAAAAACACCTATATATATTTTTTTTCTTCTCACAATTGCAAGCTCTATATTACTGAAAAATCTCTTTAAAAACCCATACTTGCCCTTAATTAACTCATTTGATCATTCTTTAATCTTTTTTGTTTTTCATCTACTGTTTATAAAGTATTATTTTTAAACAGGCATCTTTAATCCAGATAGTAAGTTTGTTTTTCAGGATGCGGAAGGATTTTATCCATAATATGGTTGTTGGTTCTCTTGATCTATCTGGTAAATTCGCTCACATAAAGGTGATATTCAGTTTTGTAGATTAAAAAAATATTCAATTAATAAAGTAAGATGTAGGTGTGTTATTCAAAAATTTACGATCTTTAAAAAGAAAATACTTCAGATTTGCTTTTAACTGCAGAGTATTTTTTTCCCCACTATAAGTTTCCCCTTAAATATTTATTAAAATAAAACAGAAAAATCTGTTTCAGAATATTTCAGAGAGTCTCCATAAAGGCTCATGTGTTAAATAGAATTATTAAAATTTAAAATAGTATATCATGGAGAACAAGATTAAGAGATTTGGATTTTTAGTGTTATTTAGTCTGGCAACTTTTATGACCAGCAATGCGCAGGATTTAAAACAGTGGACTTTGGATAAAGATCATACCTCGGTTACTTTTGGAATTAAGCATTTCTTTAATACCGTAAACGGAACTTTTAATGATTATCAGGGGGATTTTTGGTTCGATCCAAACAATTTGAAAGACAGTAAGTTCACTTTTTCCATTCCTGTTTCAAGCATAGATACCAATAATGAAAAGCGGGATAAACACCTTAGATCAGAGGATTTCTTTTATGTTGAAAAGCACCCCAAAATTTCATTTGTATCTACAGGTTTTGAGAAAAAATCAGGAGCTAATTATGTAGTTCAGGGCGATTTAACCATAAGGGGAATTACCCGGAAGATTAGTGTGCCTTTTGAAATCACAGGGGAAATAGATCATCCAATGAAGGAAAATACGAGACTTATGGGACTTTCCTTTAATACCAATCTTGATCGGACAGATTATAATGTTGGAGTAGGGGATTGGGCTTCCACGCTTGTGGTTGGTGATAATGTTGATGTGTCCATCAATATGGAACTCAACAGCAAAAAATAAAGGCGTAAGCAAAATTGAAGTTTTTAAAGGTCCACTTTGTTCTAAAAAAGCGGACCTTTTTTGATCCCTCATTAAGGGTTTAATTCCCTGAGGTTTTTTGATTTTTAGTACCAGTAATTTATCCTTATTTTTCGGTTTTCAAAATTTAGAAATTATGAAACCAATTTTCAGTTTTATTATTACCGCCTTTTTTGTTTCCTTCAGTATGGCCCAGGAAGGTATTCCAACCGATTATTTATCGGCAGAATTCCATAAGGAAAGACGCGAGGCACTTCGCGCAAAAATGCCTGATAATAGTGTAGCAGTTTTTTTCGCAAATGCTGTTCGTAACCGTGCCAACGATGTGGATTACATTTATCATCAGGATCCCGATTTTCATTATTTAACGGGTTACAAGGAGCCGCATTCGGTTTTGGTTATTTTTTCTGAAGACCAGATCAATGCTGAAGGGAAATCTTTTAACGAGCTCTTATACGTTCAGGAAAAAAATGCCAGGGCAGAGCAATGGACCGGTTACAGATTAGGTGCCGAAGGGGCTAAATCAAAACTTGGGTTTGAAATTGCAATGAACGGGAAGGAATTTTTAAACTCCGGAATTGATTACATCGGATTTGATAAGGTATTCTTCAAGGATTTTGAGGATGACTACCGGGATAATAAAAGAGATCCGGCAGATCTTTACAGCTTGGTTGAAGCATTTAAGGTTCAGGCAGGGTATTATCTGGAGGAGGAAGTACAGGAAAATGGTCCGATAAACAATGAACTCAACGTAAAAAATACCATTGTATCACAAAAAGCCAAAACCGATACCAGAACACTCAGGACTTTTATGGCAGGTTTACGCCAAATAAAAACCGAAGAGGAAATGGTATTGCTTACCAAAGCTGTTCGTATTTCGGCAATGGGACAACGCGAGATCATGAAAGCCATGCACCCCGGAATGTCGGAAACTGAAATACAGGGAATTCACGAATATATTTATAAAAAATATGGCAGCGAATATGAAGGCTATCCTTCAATAGTGGGGGCTGGTAATAATGGCTGTGTGTTGCATTATATTGAGAATAATAAAATGAAGGTGGAAGATGACCTGGTCTTGATGGATCTGGGTGCCGAATATCATGGTTACACAGCAGATGTAACCCGTACCATCCCGGCAAACGGAAAATTCACTCCGGAGCAAAAGGCTATTTATGACCTGGTTTATAAGGCCCAGGAAGCAGGAATTGCAGCTTCTGTTGTGGGAAATGAGTTTAGTTCTCCGGATGCCGCCGCACGAAAGGTTATTAACGAAGGCCTTGTTAAATTGGGGATCGTTGAAAACGAGGAAGAAGCACGCCAATACTTCCCGCACGGTACTTCACATCATATAGGTTTAGATGTTCACGATCCCGGATTGGGAGGACCTTTTGAAGTCAATATGGTAATTACCGTGGAACCCGGAATTTATATTCCGGAAGGCAGTAATTGTGATCCAAAATGGCATGGAATTGCAGTTAGGATTGAAGATGATATTCTCATCACCAAAAATGGACCGGTAAACTTATCGGGAGAAGCGCCTCGAAAATCTGAGGAGATCGAAGAATTGATGAAGGAGAAAAGTGTTCTGGGTGACTTTGAACTGCCTAAACTGGATTAAGCATTTATAAAGAATAATATCTGTCCTGATTTTAAACCTTGGTTTTTGAACCAGGGATAAAATACAAACTATATAATCCTAAAGCCGGTCCAAGGGCTAGGACAGTGAGGATATAAAATGGATCAAATTGGGTTAATAAAAAAGTAACCAATTGTATGCTGAGGATCGTGATTGCAAAACCTATGGAATTTACGATTGTTAGCGCTGTGCCTCTGGACTCTGCATAAGCATTTTTTGCCACCAGGGTAGAAAACAAGGGAGAATCTGCCACTACCATAAGGCCCCAAAAAATCAGGAAGAAAAGGAGAAAAACTTCAGAATCTTGAAAAAAAATGGCGGGAGAAATAATACAACAGCAACCCGAAAGAAACAGGGACACGGCAGCGACCTTTTTCTCTCCCCATTTTAAGGAAAGGTATCCTCCTGCTGCACAGGCCAATCCACCGAATCCAATAATTAAAAAAGAGTTCAGCGACACATTAAGATCGCTTCCCGGATGCAATAGCTTATAACTGCTTAAAACAACCGGAACAAAAGCCCAAAATGCATATAACTCCCACATATGTCCAAAATATCCAAAAGCTGCCGCACGAAACTCCCTGTTTTTAAAGACTTTTAAAAATCCGAAAAAATCTTTTCCGGTCCTGGCTTTTCTATAGGGACCTTCGGGAACTGCCAGCAGGATTAAAAAGCCTCCCAAAGTGGCCATTAGTGAGGTGATTATAATCACCATTTTCCAGGGAAGATTTTCGGTTCCGGTAAAACTTTTAAGCAAATGCGGAAAAGCGGTTCCCAAAACAAGTGCTCCCACAAGAAATCCAAGAGATTTCCCAAGATCCTTTTGATAATGATCGGCTGCAATTTTCATTCCTACCGGGTAAATACCAGCCAGGGAAAATCCGGTTAGAAACCGCCACAAGAGCAAACTACCCAGGCTATTGTTGTCTAGGATCACTCCAAGGTTAAAAACCGCCCCGAAAAGTGCACAGATAAAAAATACTTTGGAAGGAGGAAATCTGTCTGCCAGACTAAGAAATGCAAAAAGGAGGGTCCCTGCTATAAAACCTATTTGTACCGCTGAAGTTAAGTGACCCAGTGCTAAAAGGTCGAGCCCATAGGTTTGCAGGAGATTACTCATTACGCCATTTCCGGCAAACCATAAGGAAGTACAACAGAACTGCGCAAATACAATGATGGGAAGTATGAATTTCATTTCGTTATCAAACCTCATTGCCATTTTTTCGGATTGTAGTCCTTGTTTTATTGCTGCAATATAAAATTTCTCATTCGAACTTCTTACGTAAAGATTTTGATATTGTAAATATTCTGAATTGTGAACGTGAAAACTGGTAATTCTTAATTTATATTAAAAATTCTTACCTGGTTTTCTTAATTCAAAAATTTCTGATGAGTATATTCTTGTGACATTAATCTAAGAGAATAAGCATACTTCTTGAGCGTGCCATAAAGTAACTGATTTTATTGGTTGGGTTTTTTTAGTGTTAAGAGTGGTGATAAAGCTTCAAAATGATGTTCCTGAATCATAAAACGCTGGAATTCTTTTCCTTGATTATTTTTAGATCCTCCAGTTGCTTTTTGATAAACTGCTTTTGTTTCCGGTTGTTTCTAAGAAGTATCAACAGGAAAACAGCGACCAAAATAATAAAGAATCCATATATTAAGTTTACCATTAGAAAAATTTGTGATAGTAAATTTACGCTAAACCGTGAGATATGCTTTACGGGAAACCACAAACCGAGGGTTTATTCGAATTTTATAAATAGTGAGAATCAATACATATTAGTTTTTTAAATCCACATTTTCATTCTAAGTAAACCTGTGAGGTCTAAATTATCCTCATCTAATCCCTCGTTGATGGTTTATCCCACCTGACGGACCGGCAGGTTCCCCTTTCCGATAGCCCGGGATGCCTCGAATTTTTAAAAGTATTTTCCAATTCATACCTCGTGGGCTTGCCCCGAGGTTTTTGATTATTTCATCCCGTTTTTGTCCTACATAATTTTCAGTACTTCTTTTTAAAACTTAATAAAGGAACTTTCAGGCAGGATTGCATTCGTTTAACCAGATCCCGGTGTAATATTTTTGTCAAATCGGTTTTTTGTCCACGTTCAAGCATGGCAACGATGTCTATATCGACCTCATCCACATAGGTTTTTAGGGAATCAACGATATCATCAGAATAAATGATTTTATAGTGAATTTTGTCATAGTCGATTTTTTCCTCTACAAGGTCTTTAAACCAAACCAAAAGGCTAGTCGTTTTTTCTTCTTTTTCCTTAGATACATGTAAAACGGTTATTTCGGCGGAAAAAGGAGACAGGATTTTCGCAAGTTCCTTAATGTGAAAAATATCTTCTTCATCAAAATCAGTGGAGTACAGGATTTTTTCTGGAATTTTAAATTTGAATTCATGAGGCACTGCCAAAACGGGGAAAGGCGCTTTAGAAATCATTTCCTTGGTCGTGTCCAACAGCAGCAATTTATTCAATGGATTTGATTTACAAGCACCCATTAGTAAAAGGCGTACATCCAGATCACGAACAAAATTAATGATTTCAGGAACCACATCGTCACCGTTGATAACAGATACAGACAGATCAAGATCATCATATTTTTCCCCTAGGTGCAGACTACAAAAATCTTCCAGTTCTCTTCTTTTATCGATGATTTTGGTTTTTTTATCTGAACCAGATCCGGCATCAAACACGTGCAAAACGATCACTTCTGCATTGTAGAGCTTTCGGATGCCATAGCTGTACTTTAAAGCGGCGACAGAATCCTTAGAAAAGTTGGTTGCATAAATTATTTTTCCCATCAGTTTTAATTTTGAAGTAACTTAAAATTAAGGTATTTAGGTTTTTAAAAATATGATTTTCATCAGGTTATATTTTTTAAAGACTGTTTAGCATAAAATTTTTGGATTAGGGATCTGCGGAAGACTAAAAATCAATTACTGATTTTAAAATTCAGGAAATCAAATAGGGGTTGATATTTATCATTGTAAATCAAAGACTTAGATAGTAAATTCATTTCTGTATACTAAAAATCCCAATCGTAATGATATTGGAAATAAAAATAAAGTTTCTAATTGAAATAAGATCTGCAGTATGCTTACAAACATACAACACACAAAAAAATGGTTAAAAAAGTAGCGGTTATAGTCGCTCATCCCGATGATGAAACCTTATGGAGTGGTGGAACTATTTTGATGCATCCTTCTTATGACTGGTTTATTATTTCTCTTTCCCGAAAAAGGGATCCGGACAGAGCTCCTAAATTTTATAAGGCTGTTGAGCAATTCCATGCAAAAGGAATTATGGGAAATTTGGATGATGGTCAGGAACAATATCCCCTGGAGGAAGAAGTTATTGAAAAAAAGCTGTTGGAGCTTTTGCCAAAGGATTATTATGATGTGATAATAACTCATGATCCACAGGGAGAATATACCCGACACAGACGGCATGAAGAAGTAAGCCGGGCAGTGATAAAATTATGGTATTTTGAAAAGATCCATGCAGGTGAACTCTGGACCTTTGCTTATGAGGATGGAAATAGAAAGTACTACCCAAAGCCGTTGGAGGATACAAGTATTCTAAACAAGCTTCATCACAATATCTGGAAGCAGAAATATGATATCATTACCAAGGTTTATGGTTTTCAATCTGGAAGTTTTGAGGCTCAAACTACACCAAAGGCCGAAGCGTTCAGGAAATTCAGGAATCCTGCAGAAGCATATCGCTGGCTTATAAAAAAAGGAAATCTGGGGTCAACAAAGCAGTATATAACTTAATGTTTTTGGGAAACAAGAGTGATTCTAAAAAAGGAATTTATGAAAGTATTGGTGCTTTATGATTATCCACCCTCTCCAGGCGGCCTAGCTACCCAGGGAGATTTGTTATATAAAGGTTTACGGGAATTGGGAGTAGAAGCCCATGCAGCTCATTTTGAATCTTCTCAGGAAAAGGAATGGTATTACCGTTGGTTTAAACCGGATGTGGTAGTAGGAGTAGGGTATTGGGGGCACACTCCAGATCTCATTCTCCATCCTCAGCAGTTTGGAGTAAAGGCTGTGCCCTGGTTTGTGGCAGATGGATATATAGCCAATTATCAGGAAGTTTTAAATAAACTTCCACTTATTTTAGTGACTTCTAACTGGGTAAAGGAAATGTATGTTCGTGACGGTATTAAGGAAGATAATATTGTCGTATTGCCCGTTGGTTGTGATACGGAGTCTTTTCGTGTATTTGAAAAAACAGATCCCAAAATTATGGCGGTCCGTGAAGCATTGGGGATCACTCCCGAACAGATCATGCTCCTTACAGTTGGTGGCGATGCGGCATCTAAAGGAGCTCAGGAGGTTATGCAGGCACTTGCAATTATTGATGCGAAAGCACCCGACTGGAAATATATTTGTAAAGTTTGGCCCCAACCTCGCACAATAGCGCAAAACAGCAAAGACCTTGAGTTGGCGAGACAGCTTGGAATTGAGCAGAAAATATTTTATGCCACAAACACCGTATCCCGGAGTTTTATGCCATATCTCATTGGAGCCTGCGATATATATGCAGGTCCGTCCAGGCTGGAGGGTTTTGGAATGCCACAGGTGGAGGCAGGAGCCTGCGGAAAGCCCGTTATCGGGATCAATGCAATGGGAATGAAGGATACACTTATTCACGAAAAAACAGCATTACTTGCGGGAATAGCAAAGAAAATTGATGTAAATCACGTAATTCTTGGAAAAGAATCTGGTTATGAGAAAAATCACAAAATTATATTTGATGTTCCAAGAACTGTAGATTACCGGGCCAATGTTCAGGATATAGCCCAGGATCTTCTAAGGCTTATGCAGGATTCAGATCTAAGGGATAAAATGGGGGAAGAAGCGCATCAGCATATTGAAAGAAATTTCAATTACAAGATTGTAGCACAGCGGTTTTTGGATATTATTCAGGATAAACTAGGAATTAAATAAAGCTTCATCGATGAACTCAGAAAATCTCCTTTTGATAGAATCTGCAAAAAAAGCAGCTCTGGAAGTACTTCTTAATAATTCTGAAGGAGCTTATCATGGACTTCCCAGGACCGCTGCCTGGGGATATCCGGAACCTTATACCCGGGATTTGATGGTTTCCATACTTGGGATAGCAGTAACAAATAATACTATTCTTATTAAAAGTACCCGGAAGGTTCTTGAAAAGCTTTCTGAAACTCAATCTGAAAAAGGGCATATTACCTCCCTGGTTCACGATAAGGACGATAGGGGAGCAAGTGATACCACTCCTTTATTTTTGGTTGGAGTAGGTATTTTCAGGAAATTAATTGATGAGCCTGAATTTTTAGACACTGCTGTAAATAAAGCCCTTTTATGGATGGAATACCAAAGCCCAACAAATCAGTATTTGGTTGCACAACAACCTACCAGCGATTGGAGAGATGAACAATGGGTGTTGGGGTATGGTTTATTCGTGAATAGCCTTGTATATACCTATTTAAGATTGTTTGGTCAGAATAAAAGGGCAGATAAAGTCCGCGCGGAGATGGATCGATTTACCATAACCGAAAAAAAAATTCACAGGCATGTGCACGAAGGATTGGTATTAAAGAATAAGCCATATTATGCAATGTGGTCCTATAAAATTTTCAGTAGCGAGCGTTTTGATCTTTTGGGAAATAGTCTTACTATTCTTTCCGGGATTTCATCGCAGGAACGTTCAGTTGAAATGATTGAGTGGATAGAAAAGGAATGCCTGGCAATGAAAGAAAAGAATAAGCTTAATATGGATCTTCCCCCAAATTTATTTCCTTTTGTTAGACCCGAAGATTCCGACTGGAATGAAAGATATGCACTTCATAATAATCCCGGGGAATATCATAATGGCGGAATTTGGCCTTTTGTATGTGGTATTTATATAGCTGCCTTGGTGACCGCAAAAAACTTCAGCCTAGCCGAAGAAAAACTTATTGCACTCACTAAACTTATAAAACTTTCCAAAAGAAAAAATCTCGAATTCGGATTCAATGAGTGGTATAGACCAGATAACGGAAAACCTGCAGGGCAGGATTGGCAAACATGGAGTGCTGCCCTTTATCTTTATGCTGCCAAGTGTGTAGAGGAAAAAAGGACGCCTTATTTTGAGGATATAAGGTGACCTTCTCTTAAAGTGAAATGATTTAGTTAGAAAAGTTTTTTCTTCCCTAACAAATACGCTAGGCGTTTTTAGATTTTTTTAGAACGTCCAATAATTCAGTCATATCCACAGCACCGTAAGTGGAAGAATAATCGGATACGGCATAGGGTAAAATAAGATTATTGTTATGGATAAGTGAGCCGCAGGAATAAACAACGTTGGGTACATAGCCTTCTCTTTCATTTTCCATTGGCGTGAGCAGTGGTTCTTCCAGTCGCCCTATCTCTTTTAAAGGGTCATCCAGGTCAAACAAGGAAGCACCAATGCAATAACGACGCATCGGTCCAACTCCATGAGTAATGATTAACCAACCTTCTTCCGTCCATATTGGTGATCCGCAATTCCCTAATTGGGTAAACTCCCAGGGATATTTAGGTTGTTGGAGAATTTCGGGATTATTCCAAAGAGTTGTTCTGTCGGAATACATGATATAATTATTTACACCATCCACCCTTGCAAGCATAGCGTATCTACCTTTGATTTTTCTAGGAAATAACGCCAAATTTTTATCTCTGGCTCCATTTCCGTGCAAAGGCATGACTCTAAACTTATAAAAATCCTCTGTAGATATCAGTTTGGGAAGGATAGTTTTGCTGTTAAAAGCTGTGTAGGTAGCATATATTTTAACACTATTGTCATCATCGGTAAAATGCACAAATCTCGCATCTTCTATTCCACTCTTTTCAGCATTCGAGATAGGGAAAATAACCCGTTCACTAAGATCGGAATCTTTATGAAATTTAATATCGTAGAAGGAGTCTACAAGCCAGGTCATCTCTTCGAGTGCAATTTGTTTATCTGTTGATAAGTCGATATTATGTAAAACCTTTTCAACTTCACTCTTCAATAAATAATATTCAAATTTATCTGGGAGTCCACTCATAATATTTTGAGAATATTTCTCCGGAATATTCATTTCCTTCATCTTGTCGCAAAATCGTTTCTTATCATATAATTTTTTATGAGAGATCACGGGCGCATCGATGTTATCACCTACCCGGCTAATTATTAAATCATTATTGATATCCAGGATAGCCCTTCTAAATACCAAAGACGAAATATGACCTTCTCCGGTTGCACGAAAGGAAATGATCACCCTCTTTTCCCCTGGTTTTAAATAGGTTTGATCTAAATCTTCTATTATTGAAGGATTGAAAATTGCAGCAGATTCTATGGCATATTCACTGGTACAGTATGCTCCTATCAACATTTTGCGTTCCAAAGACAACTCGTCAAAATCGATTTCCATTCCCACGATGATGTTCTGGATTTCATTCGCATGATTCAAGAAAACCCTTGAGATATTCCGATGCCGGTTTGCAAATTCCCTTAAGGTTTGTTCCAGGGCCATATTAACTTTATCGTCCTGAAGGTTTAGGACTCTCATAATAAGTTGCTGGGTCCTTAAATCGCCACTCCTAAAAAACCTGGCAATGATCCGGCTTGAATCTGGAAGAAATTTGATGTTTTTTCGTGTTACAGAAACTCGCATATAATTAATTTTTAAAGCATCTAAGCCTCTTAAAGGTACTAAAATATGAGTAATGCTTTGTCTTTTAAGTAGCTGATATTTATCATCTTATAAAATCAGATTCCTGGTTTTTACGAAGCAAATTCACATAGGTATTTTTGTTTTTCGAGCTTTATCTGTAAACTTTAGTGTGTGATTTAGAAACCTTTCAGGCTTTCGCGTCAGTTGATTTTATCGTATATTTAAACGCTATTCTCTGGAAGTTTAGTCAGTATTTATGGAACCACCTATTAGTTTTAAATATAATCCTCAGGGCAACTATAAGTTTCCGCTTGCTTTTCCAAAGCAGAAAGATCTCAAAGAATTATCAGGTCATGTGCTTGCGGCAGATGTTGGAGGTACAAAGACCAATTTATCCTTTTATCAAATAGGAGATGGAGTGCTCCAACCCTTAAAACAAAAATCCTATAGCACTAAAGACCATTCATCGTTTCAGGAAATTGTCAAGAAATTTAAAAATGAGGATCTTCCGGAAATAGATGGTGTATGCCTTGGGGTAGCAGGGCCGGTTAATAAAGGTGTTGTAAAGGGTACAAATTTTCCATGGATAATCGATGAAAAAGAGATTCGTAAGGAACTTGGTATTAGGAATGTGGCGATTATAAATGATATGGAAGCCAATGCTTTTGGTTTGGGCGCGCTGGAAGATTCCGATTTTGAAGAAATAAGAGGAGGATCAGAAATAGCAGGGAATGCTGTCATTATTTCCCCGGGTACAGGACTTGGGGAAGCAGGATTATTTTGGGATGGAAAAGCCTATCATCCATTTGCAACAGAAGGTGGACACTCTGAATTTAGTCCCCGCAATAAATTTGACGCTGATTTATGGCACTTCCTGCACAAAAAATACGGATTGGTAAGTTGGGAAAGGATCATCTCTGGTGCTGGAATTTATGACATTTATCAATTCCTTATAAATTCCAGGGGAATAAAGGAACCAACCTGGTTTAAAGAGCGGATTTTAAATGAAGATCCGGCAGCCGTTATAAGTGCTGCTGCTATGGAGGGAAATTATCCTGTTTGTAAAGAAACCATAGATCTTTTTGTAAGATATTTGGCTACGGAAGCCAATCAGTTTGCTTTAAAAACAAAAGCTACCGGCGGAATTTTTATAGGTGGTGGAATTGTTCCAAAAATTATTAAAACTATTGATAAGGAAATTTTCAACAATAATTTTATTAAATCAGACAGGATGGAAGAGTTTCTGGATCTAATGCCGGTTAAGGCGATTCTAAATGAAAAAACAGCAACTTATGGAGCTGCCCTTTATGGAGCGATGCTATTATAAGAATTGAAAATAATCCTAATCAGTCCAAAGGAATCCTTTTGAATATGTTTTTGCTTTCCCGCTAATAAGAACACGTTCCCCTTTATTTTTACAAATAAGACTACCTCCCCGGTCTGAAATTTGCTTTGCTTTCATTTCGGTTTTATTCAGTTTTTCACTCCAGTAGGGAATTAACGAACAATGTGCCGATCCGGTTACCGGATCTTCAAAAACAGAAGCTCCCGGTGTGAAAAATCTGGAAACAAAATCACAGTCGATTCCTTTGGCTGTAAAGATCACTCCTCCGGTTCCAAGATCCAGTTGATCAAAATACAATCTGTTGATTTTTATATTCCGAATATCTTCCTCTTTAGGGTACACCAAAACAAAATCACGTGACTTCAATACTTCGACAGGTTTTATATTCAGGGCTTTTTCCATAAGTTCAGGCAAGTGAGTTGGGAGGGGTGTTCTGGAAGGGAAATCCAGGGAATAGATATCATTTTCTATGAAGACCTTCAAATCGCCACTTTTTGTGGTGAAAATCAAATTTTTTTTAGGATAGTCGAGAATGGAATGCAGGGTGTGGGCTGTGGCAAGGGTTGCATGGCCACAAAGATCCATTTCGGCTTCAGGGGTGAACCATCTCAAATGGATTTTTTTACCTGACGCGACAAAAAAGGCAGTTTCTGCTACCGCATTTTCCCTGGCTATTTTCAGCAGTAATTCATCCGGAATCCATTCCTGAAGAGGAACAACACAAGCCGGATTTCCGGAAAAAAGTTCATCGGTAAAAGCATCAATTTGATAAAGCGGTAATTTCATGATCCTGATTTATCGCTAAATTACTTAAAGAAAGCTGAATTGACAATTATTATAAAAACAGCGATGAAATGATGCAAAAATTCTCTTTCAAATTAAATAAGTCGGTTCTCAATAATGCTTTATTCTCAGACCAGGGAAATTCGTTTTCCCCCATTTGCTGCCGATTCGTATATTTTTTCCAAAATCACAATGTCCTTCAATCCGTCGGTTCCGGGGACCAAAACCGGAATGTCATTAATAATGGCCAGCGCATCATCATCCATTTGAACTGCCTGCTGGTTCTTACCAAAAGGCTCCAAAACAGTTCCGTCACTGGCTTTCCCCTTAACTCCGGAGTAAGACTGAAACGGACGTAAATAGTACCAACCATTCCTGCAATTTACCTCAAGGGTATTGAGGTTTTCTCCAAAACTTGTTTTGCAATTGGCAACAATACCTTCCGGAAATTCGAGTTTGAATATAGTGGTTTCATCAACCTCAGTAAATAGTTCCGGCCTTTTGGTGGTATGGGTTGCACTTACAGCTATAGGCTCAAGTCCGGTAGAATAGCGTGCGGCATTCAGGGGATAAACACCCATATCATACATAGCACCGCCTCCCATTTCCTTTTTCAGTTTCCATGGATTCATAGGGGCACCATAATAGCCGGCTTCGGCTTTTAGATATTTGATTTTTCCAAAAGGTTTGGTTTCTGCCCATTTCATAATGGTTTGTGTGTTATCCTCATGTTGCATGCGGTATCCAATTGAAAGTTTCACATTATTTTCTTCACAAGCCTGGATGATTCGCCTGCATTCTTCTGCAGTTTTGGCCATGGGCTTTTCACACCATACGTGTTTGCCTGCATTGGCAGCTTTAATGGCGTACTGCGCATGTAAACCTGTGGGCAAAACGATATAAATCACATCAATCTCCCGGTTGTTGGCTATGGAACCCATATTTTCATAATTGTAAACATTAGAGTCTTTAATCCCATACTTTTTTTGCCAGATAGGTATTTTTTCAGGACTTCCCGTAACGATTCCACGAAGTTCACAATGTGTGGTTTTCAACAAGGCAGGAGCGAGTTGAGTACTGCTGTAATTTCCCAATCCTACTAAAGCCACCCCTAATTTTCTATTTCCATCGGGAAGAAGAAAACGATAAGAAGGGATGGATGCGGCAGCCAGGAATAAGCCAGATTTTTTAATAAAAGTTCTTCTGTTACTCATAATTTCTGAAATTAAGCCACTTAAAGATAACTCAAATTATTTTTTTCTTTCATTCTTTTAAATCTAAATATATAATTTGATGGATTTTAATAGCGGAAATTTAAGCACATTCAATGATTTTCCTACTGTTAATGAGCGCTGAAAAGGCCTTCTAAAATTCCCATGTAGGCAAGAATCAAATTCAATTAAAAAGCGCTATTTTTGCACATTAATAAAAGAATAAAGTTGATATGGGCAATATTGTAGCCATTGTAGGAAGACCTAATGTAGGGAAATCCACTTTTTTTAACCGCTTGATCCAACGCCGGGAGGCAATTGTGGATGCGGTAAGTGGGGTTACCCGCGATAGACATTACGGAAAATCTGACTGGAATGGTCAAACTTTTTCGCTTATAGATACTGGTGGGTATGTGAAAGGGAGTGATGATGTTTTTGAAGCTGAAATAGATAAGCAGGTGGAACTTGCTATCGATGAAGCCGACGCCATTATTTTTATGGTAGACGTTGAAAGCGGAATTACCGGAATGGATGAAGACGTTGCAGCACTGCTTCGGAAAATTGAAAAACCTGTTTTCCTTGTGGTGAACAAGGTTGATAATTCAAAACGACTTGAAAATGCTGTGGAATTTTATTCCCTTGGTTTAGGAGATTATTTTCCGATAGCCAGTACCAGCGGAAGCGGAACAGGGGAATTACTGGATGCGCTGATAAAGGCACTTCCTGAGGTGGAAGATGAAGAAGAGACAGAATTGCCAAGGTTTGCCGTTGTAGGAAGACCAAATGCAGGAAAATCCTCTTTTATAAATGCCCTTATAGGTGAAAACAGGTACATTGTGCATGATGTTGCGGGAACTACGCGTGACTCGATAGATACAAAATACGACCGTTTTGGTTTTGAATTTAACCTGGTAGATACTGCCGGAATTAGAAGAAAATCGAAAGTTAAGGAAGATCTTGAGTTCTACTCGGTAATGCGATCGGTACGTGCGATAGAGAATTCAGATGTTTGTTTAATTATACTGGATGCCACCCGTGGATTTGACGGACAGGTACAAAATATTTTTTGGCTTGCCCAGCGTAACCGAAAAGGGATTGTTATCCTTGTTAACAAATGGGATCTTTTAGAAGATAAGGAGACCAATACCTTAAAGGAATACGAAAAAACTATAAGGAGAGAGATCGAGCCTTTTACAGATGTGCCTATCGTATTTATTTCTGTGTTGACAAAACAACGGATTTATAAGGCCATTGAAACTGCAGTTGAGGTTTATAAAAACCGAAGCAAGAAAATCAAGACCAGCGAACTCAATGAACGCATGTTGCCAATAATAGAACATTATCCGCCACCAGCATGGAAAGGAAAGTACGTGAAGATAAAATTCTGTATGCAACTTCCAACACCACAGCCTCAATTTGCATTCTTCTGTAATTTACCTCAATATGTGCGGGAGCCATATAAACGTTACCTGGAGAATAAATTGAGAGAGGAATTTGACTTTACAGGAGTTCCGGTTTCAGTTTATTTCAGAAAAAAATAATATTGGTTTAAACCATTGTTAAATATAATGGTCTTAACAGGGTGTAAATTCTGTTAAGACCATTTTTTTATTTAAATCAATAAATAACCCCTCCCGAATGAAATCAGTATTTTTTCTCTTCACCTGTTTTTTTGCATTTCAATTAGCTGCCCAGGATTTTAAAATCTCAGGTAAGATCCTTAATAAAGAATCCAATGAACCTTTAGAAGCTGCAACTATTTATGTTGAGAAAGCTATCGATAGCAGTCTTGTAAGCTATACGATCTCTGAAAAAGACGGGGATTTTGTGCTTAGCGGAAATTCTTCAGCAAAGAAAATGAATCTATTTATTTCATTTACAGGATTTCAAACCTACAGACAAAGCGTTTCTCTGGAGGAAAATACAACTTATGCCCTGGGAACCATACAAATGGAAACCCAGGATAATACACTGGATGAAGTTCAAATTACTGGAAGCCGTCCTCCAATTGTGGTAAAAAAGGATACCCTGGAGTTTAATGCAGCTTCTTTCAACACCCGTCAGGATGCCAATTTGGAGGATGTTATGAGAAAACTTCCCGGAGTTGAGGTGGATACCCAGGGAAATATAACCGTGAATGGAAAGCCTGTTTCCCGGATCCTTGTAAACGGAAAGGAATTTTTTGGAAACGATCCATTAATTGCCACTAAAAACCTTCCGAAGGAGATTATAGATAAAATTCAGGTAACCGATACTAAAACCAGGTCTCAGGAATTTACCGGAAAAGCCGGAGATCCAGATGATAAGACCATAAATATCACCATACAGGAAGATAAGAATAAAGGATATTTTGCCCGTGCAACGATTGGGGGAGGTACCGATGACCGTTATGAAATGAGCGGGATTGGGAATTATTTTAAAGATAAAAAGAGGCTTAGTGTCTTGGCGAGTTCCAATAATATCAACAGCTCGGGCTTTAGTTTCGATGAAGTTTTTGATATGATGGGAAGGAATGCTACTAGTTTTACAATGGCCAGTGGAAGGGGAGGAAATTCCTTTGGGATCAACGGAATGAATTTTGGAGGCGGAGGTGGGATCACCAAAGCCGAAACTGCCGGAATAAATTATGTGAATGAATGGGGAAAAGAACTGGAATTTACTGCCGATTATTTCTTTGGTAGAAATGATACCGAAAGCAGGACTACTGTAGCACGGGAAAATATTTTGCCAAATTCGCGGTTTTTTTCAAATTCCATCAGCGAAAGCAACTTGGTGAATGACAGTCATAGAGCGAATGCCAGGCTGGAATATGAGCCTGATACTTTAACCCGAATCTCCATAGCACCCAGATTTAATTCAAATTCTGGATTTTCCAACCGAAATAATGCTGCGAGTTCGCAAAATAATGATCTCGAACTCGTGAATTCAACCGAAACCCGTGATGATGAGGTTTTGGAAAGTCGAAGCTTTAGCAACAGGCTGGATTTTATTAGAAAATACGGAAACCGTGGCGCATATACGCAGGTGAATTTTGAGAATAGCCATAGAAATCAGGAAAATGAAAATTTCTTCTTTTCTGAAAGTCGGTTTTTCAGGAATGGGGAGGAGATCGAGATTCAGGATCAGTTCATAGATGAAGAGGAACAGCAGGATGAATATTCCATAGGCGCCACGCAGCGTTTTGTGCTTGCAGAAAAATTGTTCCTGGATGCATCCTATGATTTTTCTGCCACCAACTCTACCAATACCCGGAATGTATTGGATTTTAATGAGCAAACCAGTAATTATTCCAACTTTAATGAGTTGCTAAGCAATGATTTTGAAGTGAAAAGCCAAAAGAATATTCCGAATGTAGGGTTGAATTATGAAGGAGAAAAATGGCGGGTAGGTTCAGAAATAGGTCTTTTAAATACCACTCTGAAAAATACCAATTTCCTTCAGGAGACATCATTTTCCAATTCGTATAATAATCTTTTTTTAAGCGCCAATGTTAGGTACGAGATTAAACGATCTCAGAGTGTTTATCTCAATTATAAGAGTGATGCAGGAATACCTTCTATTCAGCAATTACAACCGGTGGCAAACAGGACCAATCCTTTGAATATTATTACAGGTAACCCAGACCTTAGGCCATCCTACACCCAAAGTTTACGTGGGGGATACAGGAATTTTGATTTTGCAAAACGCAGCGGATTTTTTAGCTATGGTTCTGTCACTTTTACAGATAATAATGTGGTGCCGGTAACTGTAACCGGGGAGGACCTTGTAAGAATCACAACCTTTACCAATGTGGATGGCGTGATCAATTCTAATCTGGGAATGTCATATTCTAAAACCAATAAAAAGGAAAAAAGAGAATTGAGGTACAGATTTGGACTTAACGGAGATTACAGCAGGAATATTGGGTTTACCAACGGAGAGAAATATAAGGCTGAAAGGTATACAGCAAGGCTGGGAGTCAATTTTACTTATGCGATTGAAGATTATTTTTCATTGGATCCGGGGTACCAGCTCACTTTTACTGAAACCCGATACGATATCAATTCCAGCAGGAATGAGAATTTCGTGAATCACCAAATAAGTCTTGAAGCCACATCATATTGGCCTAAAAATGTGGTTTTCGGTAATGATATTTCCTATAACTATTACGGGAATGTTTCTCCCGGATTCGATAATACAGCCTTGTTATGGAATGTTAGTTTGGGATATAAATTCCTGAAAGACAATGCCACTTTGAAAATTAAGGTGTATGATATGCTAAATGAAAATGTTTCCACACAGCGTATTGTAGGAAATGATTTTATTCAGGATACGAACAATTTGATCTTACGGAGATATGGGATGTTGAGTTTCACCTATAAGATCAGCAAATTTGGTGGAAAAGATCCTAATGCCGGTGGAGGAAGACGAATGATGAGGATGTGATAGCAGGACAACGAATTAGAAGTAGGTAGTTTTAAAAAAAAACAAGAGTCAAAAAAATAGAAAAAGAAAAGAGCCATTCAGTCTAAAAATGTCTTGATTCTTGCTTCACTTCCTAATTTTGATTAGGTAGGTCAACCTACCAGCTTCCACCGGCACCACCACCACCAAAGCCCCCGCCGCCGAAGCCGCCACCAAAACCTCCGCCGCCGCCGAAACTTCCTCCGCCACGTGAGCCTCCACCAAAACCACCACGACCTAAACTGCTTAAAATAATAACATCCATTAAAGACCCACCAAAGCCTCGTTTGCTTCCCGGACCATCATTGTTGTCTTTATTTTTGCGTACAAGGGAAATAATGAAAACAAGGAATATTACCCCAAGAATCAGCAACTGAATAGGAAATCCCTGAGATCCCTCTCTTTGTTTGGGAGAACCCTGAAAAGTACCACCCAATACCTCGAATATGGCAGAAGTTCCTTTGTCCAGTCCATTGTAATAATCGTTATTTCTAAATTCGGGAAGGATGATATTCTCAATAATATCTTTGGTTCTGGCATCGGTTAAATATTCTTCCAACCCGTAACCGGTAGTAATCCATATTTTCCGGTCCTTCTCAGACATCAGGATCAACAGGCCATTATCTTCTTTTTTCTGACCAATTCCCCATTTCTGTGCCCATTCCGGAGCATAAAGACCAATATATTCCCCTTGCAGGGATTCTATGGTCGCTATTACTATTTGGGTAGAAGTAGTATCGGCGTAATTGATGAGTTTTTGTTCCAGCCTTTGTTCATCTGCAGCCGATAGAATATCAGCCCCATCATAAATACTTGTTTGCTTATCTGGCTTTGGAGGAATATCCCTTTGTGCAAATCCAGCTAAAGAAAATGCTGTGATTAATAGAAATGTAAACAGAAAGTTTCTTTTGAATTGTAGCATTTACTCTTTTGAAATATTATTGGGAAGTTCGTTCCTATTGTCTTCACTCCAGGGGAAATGAGTTTGTAACTGTCCTCCGGCTTTTAGGATACCATCTATGAGTCCCTGTTTGAAATTTCCGGCCTTAAATTGAGCAACAATAGCATCTTTGGTACTTTCCCAAAAATCTGAAGGAACAACATCATTGATACCTTTGTCTCCGTAGATCACAAAATCACGATCTTCTACGGCAACATAAATCAATACTCCATTATCCAGTTTGGTATTGTCCATTTTCAAAAGGTGGAACACTTCCATAGCGCGTTCAAAAATATCCTGATCTCCGTGCGTTTTTTCTATATGAACCCTGATTTCCCCTGAAGTAGATTTTTCAGCCACTCTTATTGCCTCAACAACTTCCTCTTCTTCTTTTTTGGATAAGAATTCTTCAACTTTGCTCATAACTTCTGCTTTTTCTTTTAAAAATCGAAATCTACATCGGGTGCATCTTCAGAACCTGCATCGGCTTCAAAACGTACCATTGGATCAAACCCAAACCATCCTGCAAAAACGGAATTAGGGAATGTCCTTATGTAGGTATTATAATCTGTAACTGCTTCATTATACCTATTTCGGGCTACATTTATCCGGTTCTCTGTCCCTTCCAGTTGTGATTGTAACTGAAGGAAGTTTTGATTTGATTTTATATCAGGATAGCGCTCCACGGTAACCAACAATCTGGATAGGGCAGAAGAAACCTGGCCTTGTGCCTGTTGGAATTGTTGCATTTGTTCCGGGGTGATGTTGGAAGGATCTATCGTAACTCCGGTAGCTTTTGATCTTGCTTCAATTACATCGGTAAGAGTACCTCTTTCAAAATCGGCTGCACCCTGTACTGTTTTTACCAAATTGGATATGAGATCATTTCTTCGCTGGTAAGAGCTTTCCACATTCGACCAAGTCAATCTGGCATTTTCCTGTTTAGTGACGGCGGTATTGTTGAATCCTACTGTAAGACTGTAAATAATGATCCCTAATACAGCGAATGCGATTACGGGAATAAGCCATTTCTTCATTTTATAATTGGTTTTTGATGTTGGTTAGTTCAGCTTTAATGCTTTGAAGTTTTCTAATAATTTCAAAGTTAGTAAGAGTTTTTTTCTTTTCCTCTTTTAAATGGATTTTCGCACCTTCCAGCGTAAAACCGCGTTCCTTCACAAGATGAAAGATGAGTTCCAGGTTCCTGATATCCTGAGGAGTAAACAAGCGATTGCCCTTGGCGTTCTTTTTAGGTTTTAAGGCATCAAATTCCTTTTCCCAAAAGCGTATAAGCGATGTGTTCACGCCAAAAGCTTCGGCTACCTCACCAATTGCATAATAACGTTTTTCGGGAAGATTTATATACATTAATCCAGAGATTGATTTTCCTGCTGTGATTTCTCCAGTACCTGGTCAAACTCTTCAGGAGAAAGGTTTCCGTAGTAAAAGTTTATAGGATTGATTCGGTCTTCATCTTTAAAGATTTCATAGTGAAGATGAGGAGCTTCCGATCTTCCAGTGCTACCCACAAAACCTATAACATCACCACGTTTAACTCTTTGGCCAACACGCACATTATATTTATACAAATGAGCATAAAGACTGGTGTATCCATATCCATGATCTATTCGAATGTGATTTCCGTATCCTGTAGAACGGTTATCTGCACGTTCAATTCTTCCATCTCCTGTAGCATATACCGGGGTTCCGCGGGGTGCAGTAAAATCCATGCCATAATGGAATTTTCTTACTTTGGTAAATGGGTCGCTCCTCCAACCATAGCCGGAGGCGATCCTTTTTAAATTTTCATTTTTTACCGGTTGAATTGCAGGAATGGAAGCCAATAAATTTTCCTTTTCCTTTGCAAGGACTGCAATTTCATCCAGGGATTTTGACTGAACCACTATTTGTTTTGAAAGAATATCCATCCTTTTACTGGTTTCAGTGATGAGTTTGGAATTTTCATATCCCTCCAGGTTTCTGTACCTGTTAATACCTCCAAATCCTGCTTTTCTTTGTTCATCAGGGATAGGATTTGCTTCAAAATACAGCCTGTAAATATTATTATCCCGGTCCTCTACATTGGTGAGCACATCCTGGATTTGATCCATTTTTTTATTGAGCATTCCGTATTGAAGTTGCATATTTTGCAGCTCCCGTTTTAGTGCTTTTTCCTTTGGTGTTTCAATAAGGGGAATATTCAGATAGATTACCAATAAGACAAAACCTGCTAAAAAAGTTCCAATGATGCTCAGGAATACAATTCCCAACCTTCGGCCTTTCTTTTGCTCAATTTTTTGGTAAGAAAGCGTGTCGCTATCGTAATAATATTTAACCTTCGCCATAAATTAAAAATATACTATTTTTGCTGATATAAACTTGTGCAAAAACCTTGCAGAAGTTTAAGAGAAACGAACAAATATAAAAATTGTTTTCTCAACCTACACAATTTAATAATTTTTAGACCTTTTCCGGCTATATGAAATGAGCATAACGGAAATACTATACAACCACAAATGAAGATATGCGAATTGCATATGTCCAATAAAAAGCAATGAAATTCTACATATGAAACATCCGTGAGGATAAAATTTCTCACACAGGAAAATAATTATATGGATGTTACATATGCCCGCTAAAACAATATGAAAAACATATGAAATCTAAAGAGATACGATCTACATACCTCGAATTTTTTAAATCCAAATCACACGTAATTGTTCCATCTGCACCCATGGTTATTAAGGATGATCCCAGCCTTATGTTTACCAATGCAGGAATGAACCAATTTAAGGAATATTTTTTAGGAAATACTGCACCAAAATTTTCCAGAGCAACCGATACCCAAAAATGTTTGCGGGTGAGCGGAAAACATAATGATCTGGAAGAAGTGGGGATGGATACGTATCACCATACCATGTTCGAAATGCTGGGAAACTGGAGTTTTGGTAATCCTGAAGGAAAACAGATAAACGGCGTTGGAGGATATTTCAAAAAAGAATCCATTCATTGGGCATGGGAGTTACTGACAGAGGTTTTTAAGATAGATAAAAGCATTTTATACGTTTCTGTTTTTGAAGGAAGCGAAGATGATAACCTCGAAATGGATCATGAAGCGCTAGATCTTTGGAAAGCCATAGTTCCGGAGGATCGTATAATTTATGGTAATAAAAAGGATAATTTCTGGGAAATGGGTGATCAGGGTCCTTGCGGACCAAGTTCAGAAATCCACGTAGATATACGATCGGATGCTGAAAAAGCAAGAATTCCGGGAAGGGATCTTGTAAATGCAGACCATCCCCAGGTTGTAGAGATATGGAATCTGGTTTTTATAGAATTTAACAGGAAAGCCGATGCTTCTCTTGAAAAACTGCCAGCAAGACATGTTGACACGGGAATGGGCTTTGAGCGGTTGTGCATGGTTTTACAGGATAAAAAATCCAATTACGATACCGATGTTTTTACACCGCTCATTCAGCAAATTGAAAAAGTAACCAATTCCCAGTACGCAAAAAGTGAAAAAACAGATATAGCAATTCGTGTGATCGCAGATCATGTAAGAGCGGTAACCTTCTCTATAGCCGATGGACAATTACCCAGCAATACGGGAGCAGGTTATGTTATAAGAAGAATCTTACGACGGGCTATTCGTTATGGATTCACGTTTTTGGACACCAAAGAGCCTTTCATTTATAAGCTTGTAGCAACGCTAAGCACCCAAATGGGGGAGGCATTTCCAGAACTTAGATCTCAAAAGATGCTTTGCGAAAATGTGATTAGGGAAGAAGAGCAATCCTTTTTAAGAACGCTGGATCAGGGACTTGTTTTACTTGATAATATCATAGAAGTTACCCCGGGACAAACGGTTTCCGGAAAAAAGGCTTTTGAGTTATATGATACGTTTGGTTTCCCAATAGATCTTACCGCGCTAATTCTTCGGGAACGTGGATATTATCTTGATGAAAAGGAATTTGATGCTGAATTGCAAAAGCAAAAAGTAAGATCCCGGGCCGCATCTGTTGTTATCTCCGGGGACTGGCAAATTCTTGGAAAAGAGGAAGAAGTGCCTTTTATTGGCTATGATGCAATGGAAGCTGAAGTGAAAATCACCCGAATCAGAAAGGTGGAAAGCAAAAAAGAAGGGGAGCTGTATCAGTTGGTGTTTAATAAAACCCCGTTTTATCCCGAAGGGGGAGGACAGGTAGGAGATAAAGGTTCTCTATTGCTTCCCGATGGAAAAATTATTAAGATCCTTGATACCAGAAAGGAAAACAACCTGATTATTCATTTTTCCAAAAAAATACCTTCAGATACTTCTGCAACTTTAACGGCTAAAGTAAATAAAACCAAGCGACTTCAAATTCAGGCTAATCATTCTGCTACACATTTATTGCATCAGGCATTACGAATGTTCCTTGGAGACCATGTGGAGCAAAAGGGTTCTATGGTGGGAAGTGATTATTTAAGATTTGACTTTTCTCATTTCAGCAAACTTACTTCCGAAGAATTAAAACAAGTAGAGGATTTTGTGAACGACAGGATCCGGGAACAACTTCCGATTCTAGAACAACGAAATTTGGCCTTTCAGGAAGCGCTGGATCAGGGAGCTATTGCCTTATTTGGAGAAAAATACGGAGATACTGTGCGAGCGATAAAATTTGGGGACTCGATGGAACTTTGTGGTGGAACCCATGTTCAAAATACCGGTGATATCTGGTTTTTCAAAATTATTTCAGAAGGTGCTGTTGCAGCTGGTATTAGAAGAATTGAGGCGATTACGGGAGATGCCGTACAAGAATATTTTACAGAACAAACTGAGACATTAAATAAGATTAAGGCAGAATTAAAAAACGCCAGCGATCCCGTAAAAGCGATAGGTTCTTTACAGTATGAAAATACCAACCTTAAAAAGCAGGTAGAATCTTTGATGCGGGACAAAGCCAAAAACCTTAAAGCTGAATTGCAAGAGGAACTAACAGAAGTGAACGGAATTTCTTTTCTTGCTAAAAAAGTGGATATCGACGCCGGAGGGATAAAAGATCTTGCTTTTCAATTAGGAGAAAAAGTAAACAACCTGTTTTTATTACTGGCTTCAGAACAAGATGGAAAAGCCGTGCTTTCCTGCTATATTTCCAAAGAACTAGTATTAGAAAAAGGATTAAATGCAGGAAAAGTGGTTAAAGAACTCGGGAAATACATCCAGGGAGGTGGCGGCGGTCAGCCATTTTTTGCCACGGCAGGCGGAAAAAATCCAGACGGAATCCAGGAAGCTTTAGATAAGGCAAAATCTTTTATAGAATAACAAAGAACTAAGCCTCCATTGTGGGGTTTAAATAAATTATAATGCAGTTTAGAACCCAGTTTTCCATAGAATCTCAGGAACCCAAAATAGATCATACCTCCAGGATCTTTTTGACCGGATCCTGTTTTGTGGAGAATATTGGAGCTAAGCTGGATTATTATAAATTTCAAAATCTTCAGAATCCTTTCGGAATATTATTTCATCCGGCAGCGATCGCAAAATTTATCACCAAGGCGGTAAACGAAAAGCAATACAGTGCTGAGGATATTTTTTTTCATAATGAACGCTGGCATTGTTTTGATGCGCATTCTGCCCTAAGCGATCCAGATAAAGCAGTTTTGCTGATAAAGCTCAACAAAAACCTTAAAAAAACAAGGAAGTACCTTCAGGAAGCCACGCATGTAATCCTAACGCTTGGAACGTCTTGGGTTTACAGAGATTTGAATTCCGATGAAACCGTTGCAAATTGTCATAAGCTTCCGCAGAAAAATTTTTCCAAAGAGATCACCGGAGTAAATCAAATTTGCGGTCACTTAAAATCAACGATTTCGGCAATTAAGAGTTTAAACGCTAAGGCAGGAATCGTATTCACAATTTCTCCCGTGCGGCACATGAAAGATGGCGTGGTTCAAAACCAGCGCAGTAAAGCACATTTGATAGCGGCTTTACATAAAGTAATTGACGAACTGGATGAAAATGATTTGGTAAGCTATTTTCCGGCTTATGAAATAATGATGGACGATTTAAGGGATTATAGATTCTATGGTGATGATATGTTACATCCCAATGGTACTGCTATTGAATATATATGGCAGAAATTTGTTGATTCCCGAATTTCTTCTGAAAGCATTCCTTTTTTAAAACAAATTGAATCCATTCAAAAAAGCCTGAAGCACAGGGCTTTTAACAGCGATTCTAAATCTTACAAAAATTTTCAAAAATCCCTTGAAGAAAAGATTAGCGAACTGCAAAAAATATTTCCTCACTTTAATTTCTAATACAAAAATTAGTTCACTAGAACTGTTGCTTTTTTTATTAAAAATTCAGGTTTATATTTTTCATAATGATTTGCAGGTTAATTATTTACGATTTAATGAGTATATCCAATAATCTAATTAATCATATTTTAATTCCAATTTTTACTTAAAACTAAATTCGGGATTATTAACAAATTGTTGATAAGTTGATTATAAAACAAATTAAATTTTAACAAAAGAACCAATTAAATATTTTTTACTGCGGATTAATTGTTAAAATTAATTTTTTCACCAATTTTTAATTATTAATATAATTACTAATAAGTTAAGTTATTCAATATATTTTTTGTTAAAATATTAAAAATATTTTATAATAAATGTTCTATATACCATTATTTGTTATGTAAAAAGTATAGAAATATCCTTGGATTTGAATATTTTTTTTGTAAATTTAATCTTGTTATGAAACTATAAGCAAAAAACAATTCGTTGTATTTAATTAAAATTCATAACAAAGTTTCTAAAATTTGTTGGGGTAGATTTTAGAAAAAAAAACAAATGGACGGGTGGGGCCGTCCATTTGTGCGTTATAGATTTAAGGTTTTTCTTCAATTTCTTTTAAACTCCCAGCTGTTACTTGAATTTGTATCTTTGTTCAAAATTTGAACTATGCGGAGGATCCTTCCTGTTGTTCTTTTGGGCTTAGTGATTTTTTTTGCCTGGAAGTATTTTGAGAATAAAAGTATAGAAAGGGATAGACTTGAGGAAAGTACAGATCTCATCCAGAAACAGATAAAAAATGTTGGAAAGCTCGTGGTTACCGAAGGTAATTTCGCGCAGGTGTTTTCTTATAATGACTCCAGGAAGTTTTACCTGGACATTTTTTCAGCAAGAAAAAAGGCGCTGATTATCGTTAATGCAGATGTCACTGTGGCTTACGATTTAAGTAAGCTCCAAACACGGATTAATCCAGAGACTAAAACTGTAACCATTACTTATATTCCTGAGGAAGAGATCTCAATTAATCCTAATATTCAGTATTACGATGTTACCCAGGATTATTTAAACCAGTTTGAAGCCAAAGATTATAATAAAATCCAGGAGCGTATTAAAAAATCATTAATGGGTAAGATCGAAAATTCCTCTTTAAAGTCCAATGCGAAAAACCGATTGGTAAGTGAGCTTCAAAAAATTTATATTCTTACAAATTCTATGGGATGGAAATTGGAATATAACGGAAATGAAATTAAAAGTCCGGATGCTATGGACGTTTTGAAGTTTTAATCATTAATGTCCGGTAAAGAATCAAGATCGTTCCGCCTTTGGCGTAACTGCAAGAATAAAGAACAAAGACTTGTTTCAATTAACTGATAAACATTTAGTTATAAACCAATTTTTTCAGAACACTTTAAATATCAGTATAATTTTAAAAAATTTATAAAAGCAAGGTCTGTTTTTAAAAATCTCCGTGGAATGTCCGTTGGAGGTGTGGTTTAAGCTTTAACAAAATTTTTTATCGTACTACATAAATTTTAAGATTTTAAGTAAATCTTAAATAGGACTTTTTTTGAAATAATTACTTGCTTAAAATATTAATGGGTTACTAATTTGGATTCTATCATTTCCATTCCTCCATCTATCAAGTGGGCTATTTTGGGTCGTGAAGCTTTTACCATTTTCAGGTGTTCCTTTATTTCAGTTGCAAATTTTGGATCCCTGTCTGCTACCAATTCATAGATTTCTACAGCAAGCAACCAGTCTTTTGGGTGATGTTTTTTTGCAATATCAAAAGCTGCTTGCAGGGAGAACTTTGTGTTTTTTCCATTTCGGATATTTCTAACCGACTGATATAGTGTTTCCAATTCTTCTTTTTCAGCAGTTTTCTTACTTTTAATGGTGGTACTTGAAGGCTTATGAGTGATCAAATCAAAGGATTCAGGATCTGCAGGTCCAGCAAATGCTGAAATGATGGATTTACCAATTGCCATATCATACTTACCCCATTCGGGTTTAAATAAAATTTCGTCCCTGTATTGCACCGTGCAGTTTTTAAGGCTTATCAAAATGATTTTCCCCTGCAGGTTCCGACTTCCTGTAATTATTTCTCCTTTTACTGTCACGCCCCCTTCAAATTCAAAAGTGATATTCTCTCCTTCGTAAATATCATAAGCTCGTAAATCACGCGGACTCATGTCCTCTATTGCGAGATTGATCCCCTTGAGTTTCCCAAGAGGGGAGCCAAAACCATCCGGATGATTATGCGTGCCGTGCCCTACAAGCTCTTTTTCCCGGGAAGAAAGTGCAGTTTTTCCTGTGGTTTGAAAATAAACAGGCTGACCCTGGTCTTCCAGTACTCTTGAGAATTTCCCGGATATTTGTATTCCGGTACTCAATTCTATAGTTCCAAGATTTTTTGAATTAACGAGTTTTTGGAGTCCTTTCAATCTACCAGTTCGAAGGGCCATTGTATTGGCGAATTCTTCCAGCACAAGGCTTAAATGTGCAAAATCCGGAGTAACGTATAATTGGGGTTGTGGTTTTGTAATGTCGAAATCCTGTTTTGATGCTTCCAGGGTATATGGGATTTTTTTGACTTTATCCGTCATACACCACGCGCTTTCCCCTATAGAAGAAAGTAAGCCGGCTCCATAGATTTTTGGATTCTCAAGAGTTCCAATCAGGCCATATTCCACTGTCCACCAGTGGAGATTTCTTATTTGAGCCATTTCGCTTTGTTCTCCCATATTATTCTGAAGAAATTCAACTTTTTCTTCAGCTTTATCGATCTCTTCTTCCGGTGTATCTTCAGCCTCCTTTATAATAGACAAGTGTCTGATGGCCTCATACATCTCATAATCTCTTGCGCTGGAAATTGCTTTGCAACCAATTTCTCCAAATCTCCTGAGATATTCGGCATATTCGGGATTTGCGATTATAGGAGCGTGTCCAGCACCTTCGTGTATAATATCCGGGGCGGGCGTATATTCAATATGATCCAGCTGTCTAATATCACTTGCTATTACCAAAACATTGTACGCCTGAAATTCCATAAATGCAGCCGGGGGAATAAAGCCGTCAACTGCGACTGCTGCCCAGCCAATTTCTTTTAAAATGCGGTTCATCCCGTACATATTGGGAATGCTGTCAATGGAAATTCCGGTTTGTTTAAGACCTTCCGAATAAGACTTATGTGCCACCTCACTCAAATACTCCACATTTTTTCGCATTACATAACGCCAAACTGCCTGATTGATAGCGTTGTATTCGTCGTAATTTTGCGGTTTGATGAATTGTTGTAAATGGGCCGGGAGCCTGTCTAAAATTTCATTTGACTCTATATTTTCTAACATAATTAAAAAGGTCTTATCTAATTCATAAAGATACAAAACAGTAAGGAAATTTTTTAAACTCTGAGTAAACCGATTTTTCGCGGTTTTTGAACATAAAAAAACCTCCATAAGGAGGTTTTGAAATTTTTATTTTTTTGCTCCCGGAGGGTATTTTTCCAATATTTTACCTACAATTTCATCAATACGCTCCTGTTTGCGGTTCACCTCTTTTGCAAGGGCTGCAGTTCCCATTCCTTGCCATACAAGTTCTTTTTCTTCCGCATCAATAAGGTCAATATATAAGGTTCCTTCACTTGTGGTGCTAACAGTATTTCTTCCGGTTCCCCAATACCAAGGGTTCCATCCCCAACCGTAATAACCATACATGTTGTTTTGATAGATATTTATATTCTCGTTTGTTTTTGTAAAAATACTTACCAAAAGATCGGGATTTTCAGATTTCACAAAGCCTTTGGCCATCATTTCACTTTCTATGGCGCGTAAGATCCTTTTTTTATCCAGATCGGAAATTTCTGCCTTGTCAATTCCCGGTTTGAAAAACGCAAAGGATTTGTATTTACTGAAATCGGCCGTCTGGTCATAATCGGTTGCAACCTGAACAGTGCTGCAGGAAGTCATTACAGCTGCTAGCAGAAGCAGCACGGAAGTGATTTTAAAGGTTTTCATAGAAATATATTTTAGTTTATAGTCTAATCTAAAAATAAGGAATCTTCAACAATATTGGGCATTGTGATTTTAAGTTTCTTTTCGAGTTCCATTGCACGATTCACAGAAAAAACAGCCTCTTTATTTCGCGCCCAGGAACGTCTTGCTAAACCATTGGTCACATCCCAAAATAACATGGAACGCAGCTTATCTTCAGACTCCTTTGAACCATCAAGAACCATACCGAATCCGCCATTTATAACCTCTCCCCAGCCAACGCCACCGCCGTTATGAATGCTCACCCAGGTAGCTCCGCGGAAGCTGTCTCCAATAACATTTTGTATCGCCATATCGGCTGTAAATTGTGAGCCGTCATATATATTGGAGGTTTCCCTGTAAGGAGAATCGGTTCCTGAAACATCATGATGGTCTCTTCCAAGGATCACAGGACCAGAAAAAGAATCTTCAGCGATTGCATCGTTAAAAGCTTTTGCAATTTCAATTCTTCCAACGGCATCGGCATATAAAATCCTCGCTTTAGAACCTACGACGAGTTTGTTGTGTTTGGCAGTTTTTATCCAGTGGATATTATCCTGAAGTTGGGACTGTATCTCTACCGGTGCATTTTCTTTAAGCTTTTCTAAGACCCCTGCAGCAATAGCATCCGTTTTATCAAGATCTTCCTCCAAGCCTGAAGCGCAAACCCATCTAAAAGGACCAAAACCATAATCAAAACACATTGGCCCCATAATATCCTGTACATAGGAAGAATATGCCCAATTTGTATTGTTTTCATCTACTTCCCTGGAACTTACAAATTCCCCATTCTTATCTTTAAAAATTTTGGCTCCGGCCCGGGATGCCTCCAGTAAAAAGGCATTTCCATAATCAAAGAAATAGGTTCCTTTTTTGGAATGTTTATTTATTGCTTCGGTTTGACGACGGAGGCTTTTCTGTACTTTCTGCTTAAATTTCTCCGGATTCTTCGCCATCATTTCATTGGATTCCTCGAGGCTCATCCCAACAGGATAATATCCGCCAGCCCAGGGATTATGCAGGGAGGTTTGGTCACTTCCCAAATCGATATAAATATCTTCTTTATCAAAATGCTCCCATATTTCGACGATATTCCCCTGATAAGCCAGGGAAACAGATTCCTTATTTGTCTTGGCAATTTTAACCCTTTGTGTAAGATGATCCAAATCTGTGAACACTTCATCTACCCAGTCCTGGCTATTTCTTGTATTTACCGCTTTTGGATTAACTTCGGCACAAACGGTAATACACCCGGCAATATTCCCGGCTTTAGGCTGTGCCCCGCTCATTCCCCCAAGTCCGGAAGTGACAAAAAGTGCCCCGTCTTCCTGTTTTTTACCGATTTTCCTTAAGGCATTTAATACAGTTATGGTTGTTCCGTGAACGATTCCCTGCGGTCCTATGTACATATAGCTTCCTGCGGTCATCTGTCCATACTGGGTAACCCCAAGCGCATTGAATTTTTCCCAATCATCAGGTTTTGAGTAATTCGGGATCATCATCCCGTTTGTAACCACAACCCTGGGTGCATTGAAGTGTGAAGGGAAAAGTCCCATGGGATGCCCGGAATAGATTACCAGGGTTTGGTCGTTTTCCATTTCTGAAAGATATTTCATCACCAGTAAATACTGAGCCCAATTTTGAAATACTGCTCCGTTCCCTCCATAAGTGATCAATTCCTCCGGATGTTGCGCAACATTAGGATCAAGGTTATTCTGAATCATAAGCATAATGGCTTTTGCCTGAAGACATTGTCCTGGATACTCCTCTACCGGTCGGGCATAGATCTTATAATCGGGCATAAAACGGTACATATAGATCCTTCCGTAGGTTTCCAATTCATTTCTGAATTCCGGAAGGAGCACAGGATGATGTTTTGGATCAAAATAGCGCAATGCATTTTTCAAGGCAAGGATTTTTTCCTCTTTAGTGAGAATATCCTTCCGTTTGGGTGCATGGTTAACAGAAGTGTCGTATGGTTTTATGGTTGGTAACTCTTCAGGAATTCCCTTTGAAAGCTGTTCTTTAAAATTCATTAAATATGTTTTGGTTAGATCTTTTTTAAAGTACCATAAAATTAAGAACTTTCATCTGTTTATTTTATTGTTTTTTATCGGTCATATGTAACATTCATATAAACATCCCACTGTGTGAGAAAGTTTATTCTCATGGATGTTTCATATATTTATGCCTTGTTTTATAAATTAAAACTCCATTAAAATGATGAAATCAATCCTGTTTATACTGGTGCTGTTTTGCGTTCTTTCATGTAAAGATGAGAAAGAAGCTTCAGAAACAATTGAAAATACCGCTAAAACTGAATCGGAGATTGCTTCCGAAAAAACACCGGATATCATTGACGGACATACTTCTGAAAATTCTCTGGATTGGGAAGGAGCTTATTCCGGAGTGCTTCCCTGCGCAGATTGTGAGGGAATAGATGCACGTCTCATTCTCCGTGAAGACCAGACCTATCAACTGAAGCTTCGCTATTTAGGAATCCCTGAAAAAGAAAGTCAGGATTTTATTTCTGAAGGTGAATTTAGCTGGGAGGATAATGGGAATAATATATTACTTGAAGATGAAAAAGTGGATTTTCAAAAATTCAAGGTGGGGGAACTGTTCCTTTTGCCGTTGGACATAAATGGAAATAAAATTAAAGGGGTGCCCGGAAATAATTTTAAATTATTGAAGGACTAGTGGAATTTAGTAAACCTATTTAAGGGTTCCTGTTTTTTTATCGAAACCATAAGGGCAATGCCTGCATCCGCTTTGGCAGCAATGACCTCGCTTCAAGTGGTATTGTTCTGTGAAACATTTATATCCCTCTGGGGTCAGATAATAATCTCCTTCCTCCAAATCGATTTTTTTATTGTAAAAACTCATACTGCAAAATTACAAATTCTTACTTTGAAACTGTGATCCTGATCGTAAACAAATATTTGCTCAGTAAAAAATTTAGGGGCATTAGCCTTTGGCCTTTTGTGATTATACGGAAGAGGGAAGACTCCAGGGATCCTGTTTTCTTAAATCATGAGCGAATTCACCTGCAACAACAATTGGAATTACTCATTATTCCCTTTTATATATGGTATATCGCAGAGTTTAGTGTCAGATATTTTCAAATCCAAGACTTTCACCGGGCATACCGCAATATCTCATTTGAACGGGAAGCGTATACTAATGAAAGTAATTTGAATTATCGTATTTCGAGAAAACGATGGAGTTTTACAGGTTACATAAATTTGAAAAATAAAGAAAATTAGGCATTGGGGATTTCATAATCCGGCTGGTTTTTTTGAATCTTTGCAGCATGAGCGAACCACTGAATTTTAGTTTAAAAAATTCTCCAAATGAACTGATCCGGGAATTTGAAAATTCCAATTGTTCGCTTTTCTTAAAAAGGGAAGATCTCCTGCACCCTGAAGTTTCAGGGAATAAATTCAGGAAATTAAAATACAATTTACAGGAAGCCAAAAATCAGAAAAAGCGATTGTTACTCACTTTTGGCGGAGCCTTTTCAAATCATATTTCGGCGGTAGCTGCTGCGGGAAAAATTACGGGATTTAAAACCATAGGGATTATTAGGGGTGAGGAATTAGGGAAGGATCCTGAAAACACCTTTATAAATAATCCGACTTTAAGGTTTGCTGCGAGGCAGGGAATGGAGCTACGGTTTGTTTCCAGGGAAGAATACAGGGAGAAGGATCAAGCGCATTATATAGAGAAATTAAAGCATCAATTTGGTGATTTTTACCTGCTTCCGGAAGGTGGAACCAACGCTTTAGCAATTAAAGGTTGCCAGGAGATCCTTTCAGAATCCGATAAAAATTTCGACTTTATTTGCTGTTCTGTAGGTACCGGTGGAACAATTTCAGGAATAATTAATTCCACAGAAGCTTCTCAGAAAGTCCTTGGGTTTCCTGCATTGAAGGGAGATTTTTTAAGATCTGAAATTTCAAGATTTACCTCGAAAACCAACTGGGAGCTCGTTGAAGATTACCATTTTGGCGGTTATGCTAAAATTTCTTCAGAATTGATCACATTTATAAATGAATTTCAGAAGAAAACCAACATAGCACTAGATCCGGTCTATACGGGAAAGATGATTTTTGGTATTTTTGATATGATGGAAAGATCTGCATTTCCTGAAAATTCCCGTATTTTAGCCATTCATACGGGAGGATTACAGGGTATTGCCGGAATGAACAAGGTGTTATCAAAGAAAAACTTACCTCTAATCGATGTTTGAAATGAAATTTAGTCGCTTTTTTATACTGATAGTAATCCTCGTTTTTGCTGCTTCCTGTGGAAGTAAGAAAAAGGCTGTTTCCGGTAAAACCGAAGGAAAACAGACTGCTTCAGAAGTTTCCGTTGCGGAACAAGAGGAGCTCCCTCAAAAACGCTATGCCGATGTTGTTGAGGAGTATATCTCAGAATTTTCAGTAATCGCACAGGAAGAAATGAGACTTTATAAAATACCAGCCAGTATTACCCTTGCACAAGGGATTCTGGAATCGGGTGCCGGAAAGGGAGACCTTACAAGGAGGGCGAACAATCATTTTGGAATAAAATGTCATAACTGGGAGGGCGATAAAGTGTACCACGATGACGATCTTTCCCAGGAATGTTTTAGAAAATACAATGATCCAAAATTTTCCTACCGGGACCATTCCCTGTTTTTAAGTGAGCGATTACGTTATGCGAAATTATTTGAACTGGAGGAAGATGATTATGAAGGTTGGGCAAAAGGTTTGAGAGCCGCCGGATATGCTACAGACAGGTTGTATCCTACGAAGCTTATTAGTTTGATAGAGCGTTATGAACTCTATAATTATGATGCAGAAGTACTTGGAAAAATTACAAGAAAGTCTTCCATTGTTCAAAAGGGTGGAAGTACCCACTATGTGAGGAAAGGAGATACTTTATATTCAATTGCGAAACGCTATAATACCACTGTAGAAATGCTGCAGAGAAATAATAATTTAAGGGGAACGGAAATTTCCATAGGTCAGGAATTAACTGTGGAATCCAATTAAAAAGAATTTAAAAGTATGAAATGAGCATAACGGAAACTCGATACAAACACCGATGAAGATATGCGAATTACATATGACCATTAAAAAACAATAATTATCTACATATGAATTATAAAAGAAGTAGCGCATTGTTTGAAGATGCACAAAAGGTGATCCCGGGTGGAGTTAATTCTCCGGTACGTGCTTTTACGGCGGTAGGAGGAGATCCTGTTTTTATTGAACGGGCGGAAGGGGCTTATCTTTTTGATGCTGATGGAAACAAGTATATAGATTATATAAATTCCTGGGGTCCCATGATCCTTGGACATGCACACAAACCTGTTGTGGATGCTATCATTGAAAAAACCAAACTGGGAACCTCCTTTGGGACTCCTACTGAAGTTGAAACAAAAATCGCCGAACTGGCGGTAAAAATGGTTCCTAATATTGATAAGATCCGTTTTGTGAATTCCGGTACCGAAGCTTGTATGAGTGCGGTAAGGCTTGCACGTGGATTTACATCGAAAGAGAAGATTATTAAATTTGCGGGTTGTTACCACGGGCACAGCGATTCTTTTTTGATCCAGGCCGGAAGTGGTGCGATGACGTTTGGTACACCTAACAGTCCCGGTGTTACCCAGGGAACGGCAAAAGATACCTTGCTTGCAAAGTACAATGATCTAAAAAGTGTATCAGAACTGGTTGAGTCCAATTCTGGTGAGATCGCATGTGTCATCCTGGAACCGGTAGCTGGAAATATGGGATGTATCCCACCTCAAAATGGATTTCTGGAAGGCTTAAGAAGATTGTGTGATGAACATGACATTTTACTGATTTTTGATGAAGTAATGACCGGCTTCAGACTGGCTCCGGGAGGAGTTCAGGAGCGACTTGGAGTAAGAGCAGATTTGGTGACTTTTGGAAAAGTTATTGGCGGTGGTTTGCCGGTTGGCGCTTTTGCAGGCCGTTCCGAGATCATGGATTATCTTGCGCCAATCGGTCCGGTGTACCAGGCCGGAACTTTGAGCGGAAATCCGCTTGCCATGGCCGCCGGACTTGCAATGCTTACTGAACTGGATGAAAACCGTACTATTTTTGAGAGTATAGATGAAAAAACGGCCTATTTGCATAGAGGCATGGAGACCGTTTTGAAATCCAACAATGTTGGACATACCATCAACAGGATAGGATCCATGATCTCGGTTCATTTTTCAGAACAGCCTGTAATAGATTTTGAATCGGCTGCGCATGGGAATAATCATTTGTTTAAGGAGTTTTTCCGCGGAATGCTGGATAACGGGATCTACATCGCACCAAGTGCTTTTGAAACCTGGTTTATAACTGATGCTCTTTCTTATGAAGATCTTGATAAAACCATAGCGGTGGTGGAGAAAATAACCAGGGATTTTTAATCCCGCCAAAGAACTGATTTAAAAGCAATAAAAAAGTTAGGGTCGAAGTTATTTCTTCGATCCTAATTTTTTTATTTTATAGAATTTCTATCCGTTTCGAACTACTTATAAAATGCCCGGAACATCTCTTCCGTAATTTTTACCGGTTTTTTGGTTTTGGAATCCATCAAACACCAGGTGGATTTTGCTTTTATCAGAACTTCCCTGGTTTTCTTATTCAAAATGTTTACCATTCGTTGTGAGGTGACATGGGTGTGTTCCCCAACATATGTTTGCAATAAGATTTCATCATCCAGAAAAGCCTGTCCTTTATAATCGATCTCGTGGCGTATCGCTACCCAGAAATAGTTTTCCTTGATCTCGTCACTTGCTCTGGCATTCCAGTGTGCTTTGGTGATATCTTCCATCCATTGCACATAGCGCACGTTGTTTACGTGCTGCAGTTCATCAAGATCTGCTTTGGTAACCTTTATGGTTTGTTCAAAAATTTCCGGGCTGAGGCTCATTTTTTAATAATTTCAATTTCAAATAGTTTATCCCAGTTCTTTCCGGTCACATAGATTTTTTTGGTGTTTGGATTGTATGCGATCCCATTTAAAACATCCAAATCCGGATGTTGTGTTACCTTATCGCGAAGCCCCTGAAAATTGATAAGGCCTTCTATTGCTCCATTTTTCGGGTTAATAATTGCAACTCCGTCTTTTTGGTATGTGTTTGCGTAGATTTTCCCCTCTATCCATTCCAGTTCATTCAATTGAGTTGATATGGAACGGTGCGTTGTGGGCTGGAAAAAACTTTCTTCAGCCAGGGTAGTGCCATTTAAGATCCATATTTTTTCGGTTCCATCGCTTTTATAAAATTGCTCTCCATCATTTGTTAATCCCCAGCCTTCTTTGCTTTGATTGTATTTAAAACTTCCAATTTGTTTTAAATCAGCAGCATCATAGATCAAACCTTCCCCTTCATTCCAGGTAAGTTGGTAGACCTTATCGTTCAAAACAGAAAGGCCTTCTCCAAAATATCTGTCGGCCAGATCTACCTTTTTCAGAATTTCTCCGGTTATAAAATCGGTCTTACGTAAGGATGAATTCCCGTATTGCCCGGTGCTTTCATATAAAGTGTCTTTATAAAATTCTAAGCCCTGCGTATACGCTTTTTGATCATGAGGGTAGGTATTGATGATTTTATAGGTATAAATTTCCGGTGGTTTATTGTTGAAAATTTTTAAAGAGATCTGGATGCTGTCTGTTTTTCCTTCGGAATAAACCAAAGCCTGAATATTTTGATTCCCGAGTTTCTGATCTTTCAGCTGAAGCCTGGCAGAAGTTTCATCTGAATTTTCCAGCAAATGATCTTCAAAATAAAAACTGACGGAATCGATTTCCCTGTTTTTTGGATTTTTTACAGCAACTACCAGGGTTTCTCCAAGTTGAAATTCGGATTTTGAATCTACAAGACTCAAAGAAAAATCACTAATTTTTTTTCCGGAATTACTTCCGCAGGAAATCAGGGTGAGGTTTAAAATAAACAGTAACAGGAGGTTATGATTTTTCATGAAAATATGAGTATTTACTAAAGGCTAAATTAATTAAATCAATCTAAAAAATGCTTGTAAAATGTATCAAAGATTGTATCTTTGCAGCGGCAAGTCCCACACAACCAGCTCCTGCTGAATCCCCCAGGGCGGGAACGCAGCAAGGGTAAGTGGTCGTAGCGGTGTGATGTGGGTCGCTTGCCATTTTTTGTATCTGATATTTAAATTTTATCGCATCTTTGTGATCTATGAAAACAGATACTTCTTCAAAAGTTGTCCTTATCACAGGTGGTTCTTCAGGAATTGGAAAATCCATAGGTGAATTTCTAAAAAGCAAAAAATTTATTGTTTACGGGACCAGCAGAAATCCAGGCAAGATCACCAATTTTCCTTTTCCCCTTGTAGCGCTTGATGTTACCCGGAATGATACGATAATTTCTGCAATTTCAGAAATCCTTAAAAAGGAGGGGCGTATAGATATTCTAATCAATAACGCAGGAATTGGCATTACGGGTCCTATTGAGGAAACTCCGGAAGTGGAGATTAAAAAAGCCTTTGACACCAATTATTTTGGTCCTTTAAATGTTATAAAAGCAGTTTTACCCCATATGCGAAAGCAGGGGGAAGGCCTAATCATCAATATTACCTCCATTGCAGGATATATGGGTTTACCTTACCGCGGAATATATTCTGCCACCAAAGGGGCATTGGAGTTAACCACGGAAGCATTCAGGATGGAACTGAAAGACTTCAATATAAAAATGACCAATGTTGCGCCGGGGGATTTCGCAACTAATATTGCTGCCGGAAGATACCATGCGCCGGTTATGGAAAATTCCCCTTATAAAGAGGCCTACAGCAATACATTGAATATAATGAACCAACACGTGGAATCTGGAAAAGATCCTCAGGTTATGGCCAAAGCTATTTATAAAATCATACAAACAAAAAATCCTAAAGGGCATTATAAAGTAGGGGAGCCATTGCAAAAATTTTCCATTGCACTTAAGCGAATTTTGCCGGATAAAGTATATGAGAAAATGCTGCTTAAACATTATAAATTGTAATTTCGCGAAAAAATAGCGTTCCTTTTACCTGGAGCTGCTTATTATAAAGTAAAACCTTAAAAAACACAACTATGAAATTTTTTATCGATACCGCAAATCTTGATCAAATAAAGGAAGCCCAGGAACTTGGAGTTCTTGATGGGGTTACTACCAATCCTTCCCTTATGGCCAAGGAAGGGATTACAGGAAGGGAAAACATCATCAATCATTATAAAAAAATATGTGAGATCGTAGATGGAGATGTGAGTGCAGAAGTAATCGCTACAGATTTTGACGGGATCGTGAAAGAAGGAGAAGAACTTGCAAAATTGCATGATCAAATAGTGGTAAAAGTTCCAATGATTAAAGAAGGGATTAAAGCTATTAAATATTTTAGTGATAAAGGAATCCGCACCAACTGTACCCTGGTTTTTTCTGCAGGACAGGCATTACTGGCTGCTAAGGCTGGTGCTACCTATGTTTCTCCTTTTATAGGAAGACTGGATGATATTTCAACAGATGGTTTAAACCTGATTGCCGACATCCGGTTGATTTACGATAATTATGGATTTGAAACCCAGATCCTTGCGGCTTCAGTAAGACACAGTATGCATATCCTGGAGTGTGCTAAAATTGGTGCCGATGTTATGACAGGGCCACTTTCTTCTATTGAAGGTCTTTTAAGCCATCCGCTTACAGATAGTGGACTGGCAAAATTTCTGGCAGATTATAACAAAGGGAACTAAGAATTAAAACTTATTATTCTTAATAAACAGAACCCCCGAAATGTGAGTTTCGGGGGTTCTGTTTTTATTATATAAAATCAGCTATTTCACTGACTAATAAATTCAAGGATACTTGTTTCCAAATCGGGTGCGTTCAATTGAATATCCCCTTTGATTATGGTTCCGGAAGGATCCATAAAGATCATTTTATTTAAATAGTTTTTCAATAAACCCTCTTTCACCCGAATCATAACGGGTTTATATTCAAATTCGGGATCGTAAGAATTATTTGTAGTTATCTGTTTCCAAATTTCGGTTTGATCCTTATCTACGTTAATCCCTATAAAATTGATTTCCGGATATTTAAATCTAAGATCTTTAATGATCTTATGCGCCAATCTATAATGTCCCGATTCGCTTAAAGACCAATGGAAAGTTATTATAGGTTTTTTGGAAATATTTTTTAATTGTACCACTTCCCCATTTGTATGAACTAATTCTAGCTCTCCAATATTATTCCCCGGAAGTAAGCTTCCCTGGATACCTGCCATTTGTTTTAGGTCTGGCAGCGCATTTCCTTCATAGTTTATTTCCTCAAGTAGTTCTAAAATCGATATAATTTCCTCCAGGCTGTTGGAAAAAATAATCCCCTGTGCTGCAAGCCTTTCAAGGAAAGGATTCTTGATATTTTTAATCTGAATAAGGGAGTCCGTCATTAAAATCCTTCTTTTGATATTGTCCAAACTAATAAGGTTGGAACAGGAATCTCCGGAAATATTTTTTCCATTGCAATATTCCACAGAAACGGCTCTGATATAATCATCAATCAGGTTTAAGTACACATAATAATCCTGAAACTGTTCATCATTAAAATTGATGTTTTTGCGATACTCATTAAAATCAATTGGAATCTTATCGATATACTCTCTTTGGTATTTATGGATTAAAAGGGCGTATCGTTCTCTTAAATCATAATATTCGTAATCGATACTGGTTTTTGCCAGTTGGTAGAATTCTTCTGAAAACTCTCTTTTTAACTTTAATTTATCCAGTTCCTGCAGACGCATTTCTCTTATGGAATCTGTCTTCCTGGCAAATTCATACGGTTCTACCTTATAATAGGAAAGAATGAGGTCGTTATTTTTCTGATTTAAAAGATAAATATTTGTGATGAAATTACTTTTATCCGCACCTTTTCCACTAAAATTTATAGATTCATCAAATGCTAAAGTATTTACCCAAATCAAAGTGCTATCTCCCGGTTCCAGGTACATCACCTGATTTTCGGGCGGATGCCTGAAAACATATAATCCAGCTTCAATATTCTTAAGTTTTCCGCCAAACTTGTTATTTTTATTTAAATAAAGGGTGTCCAGGATGACATCATTTTTAGAGATAATAACATATTCACTGGTTGGGTTAGCAATTTGTCCCCCTATATAAGTATCTTCTAAACCATTTGATTCCTTTTTACAGGAAAAAAATGTGAGAATTACCAAAAACACTATTAGGGGTGATTTTATATTCATAATATTTTCTAAGAACAAATGGGGTTGATCCTAAACTTTAGGGTATTTAAGACAAAAGTAATTTTTGCCCGTCCGGAGCGATGTTAACTGCACGTTAAAAGGATTATTTAAAACGTTAATCTTTTATCAAGTGGGCATTATTAGCTACTTTTGCAAAAATTTATTAGAAGAAAACAAAAATTTATGTTATCAGTTTCAAATCTTTCGGTTCAATTTGGTAAGCGCGTGTTGTTTGATGAGGTTTCTACCAGTTTTACACAAGGGAATATTTATGGGATTATAGGTGCCAATGGTGCCGGAAAATCCACGTTTTTAAACATACTTTCAGGAAAATCGGAACCAACCAGTGGAAGGGTTTTTCTGGAACCAGGTAAGCGCATGTCCGTTCTGGAGCAAAATCATAATTTATATGATGAATACCCGGTTTTGGAAACAGTGATTATGGGTAATAAGCCTCTGTACAAGATCAAAAAGGAAATGGATGAGATCTATGCCAAGGAGGATTTTAATGATGCCGATGGGGAACGGGTAGGAGTACTACAGGTTACATTTGAGGAAATGGATGGCTGGAATGCCGATAGCAACGCTGCTTCCCTGCTTTCAAATTTGGGAATAAAGGCGAATTACCATTATACACAAATGAAAGATCTTGACGGACAGCAAAAGGTTCGGGTTCTTTTAGCCCAGGCGCTTTTTGGAAATCCGGATGTTTTGATCATGGATGAGCCTACCAATGATCTGGATTATGAAGCAATTCTTTGGCTGGAGAACTTCCTGGCCAATTATGATAATACCGTGATCGTGGTTTCTCACGACCGTCACTTCCTGGATTCAGTTTGTACGCATATATCCGATATAGATTTTGGGAAAATAAATCATTTCAGCGGAAATTATACGTTTTGGTATGAATCTTCTCAGCTTGCAGCAAGACAGCGATCTCAGCAAAATAAGAAGGCAGAGGAAAAAAAGAAAGAATTACAGGAATTTATAATGCGTTTCAGCGCGAACGTAGCGAAGTCAAAACAGGCTACTTCACGTAAAAAAATGATCGATAAATTGAATATTGAACAAATCAAACCTTCCAGCAGAAGATATCCTGCCATTATTTTTGAAAGGGAGCGGGAAGCCGGAGATCAAATCTTAAATATGGAAGGCCTGGAAGCATCCATAGAAGGGGAAACCATCTTTAAGAATATAGATCTCAATTTAAAAAAAGGAGATAAGGTTGTTGTGTTTTCAAGAGATTCGCGGGCGACCACTGCATTTTATGAGATTCTTAATGGCAATGAAAAGCCGGTTTCAGGAACTTTTGACTGGGGAATCACAACTTCCCAATCGTATCTGCCATTGGATAATTCTGAATTTTTTAAAAATGACTTAACCCTGGTAGATTGGTTACGCCAATGGGCTAAGACTGAAGAGGAACGGGAAGAGGTTTATATTCGCGGATTTTTAGGAAAAATGATTTTTAGCGGAGAGGAAGCGCTTAAAACTTCCAGGGTATTATCCGGAGGGGAAAAAGTTCGTTGTATGCTAAGCCGAATGATGATGATGCGCGCCAATGTCCTGATGTTGGATGAACCTACCAATCACCTGGATTTGGAATCTATTACCGCATTCAATAATTCCCTTAAGAATTTTAAAGGAACTGTATTATTTACTACTCATGACCACGAATTTGCACAAACCGTTGCAAACCGTATCGTGGAATTAACTCCTAGCGGTGTAATTGACAGGTATATGACGTTTGACGAATATATGGAGGATAAGAAGATCCGGGAGCAAAGGGATAAAATGTATGCTGTAAAGGCATAATCCAGCTCTCAATCCCTGAGTTTACCCCAAAGGAATTGACACAACCAAAAAGCGGGAATTCCTTTTAAGAGTTCCCGCTTTTTGGTTGAAATTATTGGATGTTAAGTGCTAGTAATTTTGTTAAAGGCCTTTGTTATATTTCCAGAGATCATATAAACCAAAAGCAATAAACCCTATAGCCAGTATAAGTCCAAGGGTGTCATCCTGAAAATTATTTTCCGAAAGAACATATAACCGGTAGCTTCCATAGATCAAAAAAAGCAGTCCTAAGACGAGGTTCCAGATGTTCTTTTTCTTTGGAACTCCGTTAATATTCTCGTTGTTATTCTCCATCTGAAAAGTCTTTTGGGAATGTTGTTTTGGCGATTTTTAACGCTTCGTCAAGATGCGATTTTAGTGCGAATAACTGAACCTGTCCTGGCAGTCCGCCACCAAAACCTGCTCTTAATCCCGAGTCAAAATCATTTCTAACCCTGGAAGCAATCCCTGCTTTTTCAAAAAGTTCCTGAAGGTATTGAACATTTGTTTCAGAGCCCGTGTAAACCCTTTCGTAACTATCGTCTGTACTCATAATTCTTGATTTTCGATCTAAGATACACAGAACAATAGAATTCAATATGTTTTTTTAAAAGAGTTTAACGCATCAGGCGTTATAAAATTTACTTCTCCAAATGGAAGAACTAAAATTTTTACCCAATTTGACTCCATAAAATATTGAAATTCCTCCAACCCATTTAATCATAAAGAAGTAGATCATAAAAAATTCGGAGATGGTTTGTTGCCTGGAAAATAATCCTTCGGGTACCATTGCGGTTAATATCAGGCTTATAAGAAGCACGAACCCAATGAAAGTTTCCAGGTTTCTGAATGGCCACATCATCAGTTTCCTTAAAGGATGTAAATCCCTGCCCCAGGAATGTATAAGATAATAATATTGATTTCCTATGGGAGCAAATAATAGCGGATCATCTGCATTTTTCAGTTTAAACATCTTGGCCGGAGCCATGATCTTAAAACCCTTCAGGCTTGTATTATGCGTTTTCTCAAGATGTTTTATTTTAGAGATCGCTTCATAGGGTAATTCCCCTTTAAAGAGGGCACTGTTCAAAAACCGAAGCCGGTAGTCAATACAAATACGCTCTATATCTGAAAGGTGATAAATGTTAGCTCCTTCCAAAAGGTCAAAATCAAAATTATTGGATTCTTCAACTTCGGAATTATCGTTGAGACTATCCAAAATTATACGATCCTTTAAGCTTTCCTTTTCAAAAATCCGCTGGACTTGCTCCATTAAGTTTTCCTGGGAAATCCTTCTGTTTCTAAAATTAAAAATTTTTTCGGGAATGTGGGTTCTCTTTATTTTCATCTTCATCGACTTAACCTAAATACTAATTTAAATAATTGATCCTTAACTAACAACGCCTAAAAAAAATAAAATTTCCAAATCTAATTTACTTTTTGAAGCCTGAAACATATGTTAATTTCATATTAATTCTACTAAAATTAAGAACCGTTTAGATTATTACTGCTTTGATTAGAAAAATCGGAAATGGAATAGCTACTTTTAAAACTGTTATTGATGTGGAGTTGAATGTGAGATTAAATGGTAGAGCAGTTAAGTTAAAAATACTGCAGGAAATGTAGCAACCGTAACTATAGCCGATGTAAATCAGTCTAATGGAGTAATTCATGTAAACGACACAGTGCTTTTACCCGGAAAATAGATTAATATTTTCAACTGGTAAAATAACAGTAAATAAAATGTCCTTTTCAGAATTTCGGAAAAGGACATTTTTTGTTAATCTGATAAATTGAATTAGAAAGAATCGATTCTATTATCTTAATTCCGCCTTGAGTTCTTCTTCAAAGCGCTGTTTTAATTTTTTCATAACCTTATCAACCTGCTTGTCGGTAAGGGTTTTGTAATCATCCTGAAACATAAAGCTTACCGCATAACTCTTTTTGCCTTCCGGCAAATTGTTCCCCTGATAAACATCAAATAAATTGACGGATTTCAACAATTTTTTCTCGGTTTGTTGGGCGATTTCTTCTACTTGCTGATACTTTACCGCATCATCCAGAAGCAAGGCGAAATCTCTTCGTACAGCAGGAAATTTTGGAATATCTGTAAATTTGTTCTTTTGTGATTTTGTGGTTTCAATGATTAGATCCCAGTTGAAATCGGCGTAAATAACTTCCTGAGTGATATCAAAATGTTTTAGAACCGATTTTTTCAAGACCCCGAATTCTACAAGTTTAGACTTGCCTAAACTCAGGATTAATCCTTCTGAAAAAACATCCGATTTGAAAGCTCCGGACTTTAGCTCCTTAATTCCCAATCGTTCAAAAACACTTAAAATAATTCCTTTCATAAAGAAAAAACTTCCTCCTTGTTTAGAAAAGCTCCAACTTTCAGGGAACCTGTTCCCTGAAACAATCAAGCTTAAATGCTTGGTTTCTTCTCGTCCACTTGGGTAGTTGTGATAGGTTTTTCCAAATTCAAATAATTTAAGGTCGGTTCTCTTTCTGTTGATATTATAGCTTATCGCTTCCAAACCTGAAAACAGTAAAGATTGTCGCATTACCGAGAGATCCTGACTTAAAGGATTCAATATTTTTACGTCGTTTTCTTCCTTTAGATTCTCAGTTAAACGGGTATAAACTGCGGAAGTAAGGGAATTGGCCATAGTTTCATAAAACCCCTGACCTACCAATTGGTTTGCAACATGATTCTGAAGTTTATAATCTTCAAATTTTGATGAGTTTGCAATAGAGGCATTAAATTTTGTCCCGAATTCAATATTGTTGTAACCATAAACCCGTAATATTTCCTCAATAACATCGGCTTCACGCTGCACATCTACGCGATATGCGGGTATGGTGAGTCCCATTCCTGTTTCGGTAATATTATTCACCCGAATCTCCAGGGATGCCAGAATAGATTTAATGGTCTCTTCAGCAAGATTCTGCCCAATAAGTTTATTTACTTTTTCAAAGGTTAGGAATACCTGGAAGTCTTCAATTTTTTTGAAATACAGATCGTCTATATCGCTGGTAATCTCACCTCCGGCTAGTTCCAGGATAAGCAAAGCGGCACGTTTTAAAGCGTATTCTGTAATATTTGGATCTATTCCTCTTTCATACCTAAAGGAGGCATCGGTATTCAGGCCATGTCTCTTGGCAGATTTACGAACACTAATGGGATTGAAATAGGCACTTTCAATAAATATTTTCGTAGTTTCTTTAGAGACCGCACTGTGCAAACCACCAAATATCCCTGCAAGTGCCAGGGGTTTTTCAGCATCGCAAATCATAAGGTCTTCCTCGTGAAGTTCGCGTTCAACTTCATCCAATGTGGTGAATTTTGTTCCCTTGGGCAAAGTTTTCACATTGATCTCATTACCGGCAATTTTATCGGCATCAAAAAAATGTAAAGGTTGTCCCAGCTCGTGCATCACATAGTTCGAAATATCTACAAGGTTGTTTTTAGAGTTGATCCCAATGGCTTTTAACCTGTTCTGCAGCCATTTTGGAGATTCTTTCACCTGTATCCCGGAAACGGTAATTCCACAATATCTTGGAGCCAGGGCAGAATCTTCTACTTTGATGGGAATTCTAAAACTCCTGCTGTCCACATGAAAAGCACCAACCGAAGGTGTGATTAACTCCAGGCTGATGTCCTTTTGCTGATAGCCAGCCTTAAGATCCCTTGCAACCCCCCAATGGCTCATAGCATCGGCACGGTTAGGGGTGAGTCCTATTTCAAAAACATGGTCATTTTCAATATCAAATATTTCAGAAACAGGTTTTCCGGGAAGAAGATCGGCTTTCATCACCATAATTCCTTCGTGGCTGGTTCCGAGTCCGAGTTCTTTTTCTGAACATACCATTCCCTCACTTGCTTCTCCGCGGATCTTTCCTTTTTTAATCTCCCAGGCTTCGCCTTTTTCATCATACAAGGTGGTTCCTATAGTTGCAACCGGAACTTTTTGTCCTTCCGCAATATTTGGGGCGCCACAAACAATTTGAAGGACTTCTCCATTCCCCACATCAATTTTACAAAGTTGTAATTTATCGGCATTGGGATGTGAAATACAGCTTATTACGTGACCAGTAACAATTCCCTGCAGGCCGCCTTTTACACTCTGAAAGTTTTTAATTCCTTCAACCTCCAGACCAAGATCTGTAAGTAAATGACCTGTTTCTTCAGGGTTATTTGGGAGTTTTATAAACTGCTTAAGCCAATTGTATGAAATCTTCATCGGATACTTTTTTCGAGTGCCAAAGATAGTATTACTAATAGTTTTGGCATAATGTGAATTTTGTTTTTTAAGAATAAAAAAAAGGGCCGAAGCCCTTTATTATTCTTATTTAAAATAAATTAATCGTTGTTGCAAGTTTGGACCACAGTCTCGCCTAGTACCTCTTCACCTCTTTTTGCAGACCAGTCTCCAATTCCGTTACCACCAGTAAACTCTATAGTTATTGTTACTACTTCACAAGCATCAATATCACCTTCCCAACGGGTGACACTAGCACTTCCAGGTGCTCCCGGTTTAACTGTTTGTGCGACACCTACTCCTACAGCATCTATTATTTCAGCCCAATTATTTAATCCACCCTGAATTACAATTGGTCCTGCCTCTTCAGCGGTGAAAGTGAAAGTTACAGTATTTGTTTCACCACAAACTAATTCTGCTACAAGTGCATTTTCACAAAGGTTGCAATCTACAACAGAAACGCTTATCGATGTCCAGTTATCTCCAGTGCCTATTCTATACTGTAATAGGTATGTTCCGATAGCTCCGAAATCATATGAAAAGTATTTTGGACCTTCTCCATCATAATTTCCTTGGTGAATTTCTTTCCACTCTCCACTCTCCTCATTCCATAATTCAAGTTTAACTAACGTTTTCTGTTCTTTATCATTTTTGTTATAAGCTTGAGGAAAATTGAATGTAAAATTACCTTCATTTCCAAAACATACAACCTCGTCATAATCAACAGAAGTTATTCCGGTCAATTTTGCACTGGCATCAGCCGTTAAAAGTTCTTCAGAATCCATCGACTCTACACTGCATCCTGTCATTCCTATTGCAAGGAGACTTAAAAAAATAATTTTTTTCATATTAGTAGGTTTTTAGTATTAATAATGTGAAATTAATTAAAAATATCACCTTTAATATGTGAATTAGTGAATACTCGTTGAGAATTGAGAAAAAATCGACTAACTACCAAAAATACCTGATTTCACCCATTGTGCTGATTTCCAGTGTCTAAAAAAATTGTAGGAATTTAATTTTTCATTAAGAAAATTTGTAGGAGGATTAATGCCCGAAAAATAAAAAAAGGGCAGAAGCCCTCAATATTTCTATTCCGGAAGAAGTTTTTAGCTGATATAATTCCAGATATTTTTGTGAACTCCCAGTTGCTGAAAGGTGTATCCAATCATTTTATTTTTGGGCATTTTCATTTCGGGATCTTCGGCTAAAAGCTGTTTTGCATAAAACCTCGCCGATTGCAGGATCTGGTTATCCCTTACAATATCAGCTATTTTGAGGTTGAGTACCCCACTTTGCTGGGTTCCCATAAGATCCCCGGGACCACGAAGTTTCAGGTCCACTTCAGCGATTTCAAAACCGTCGCTAGTGGAAACCATGGTTTCCAACCGTGTTTTAGCATCTGATGAAAGTTTATGGCTGGTCATCAGGATGCAATAACTCTGTTCGGCTCCCCGGCCAACCCGCCCTCTCAACTGGTGCAGTTGTGATAATCCAAACCTTTCAGCGCTTTCAATAATCATTACACTTGCGTTGGGAACATTTACCCCAACTTCAATTACGGTAGTGGCGACCATGATCTGGGTTTCGCCTTTAACAAAACGCTGCATTTCAAACTCCTTATCGGCAGGTTTCATCTGCCCGTGTACGATGGAAATTTGATATTCCGGCATTGGAAATTCCCTCGCAATACTTTCATAACCGTCCATAAGATCCTTATAATCCATGGTTGCCGATTCCTGAATCAGGGGATAAACTATATAAATTTGTCTTCCTTTTTTGATCTCATCCCTTATAAATTTGAAGACTTTTAATCGATTGCTGTCGTACCTGTGAACGGTTTTTATTTCCTGTCTTCCGGGAGGTAATTCGTCTATCACAGAAACGTCCAGATCTCCATACAAACTCATCGCCAAAGTTCTTGGAATTGGGGTAGCGGTCATCACTAAAATATGTGGGGGCAAATGATTTTTTTGCCATAATTTTGATCGTTGCGCTACTCCAAAACGATGTTGCTCATCGATGATTGCAAGGCCTAAATTCTTAAATTTCACCTTATCTTCAAGGAGGGCATGTGTGCCAATTAAGATGTTTATTTCGCCGTTTTCCAGTTTTTCGTGAATTTCCCTTCGCTTTGAAGTTTTACTTGAGCCAGTGAGCAGGTAAATACTGGTATTTAGATCTTTACATAAATCCATTAACCCATTGAAGTGCTGTACTGACAAAATTTCAGTAGGCGCCATTAAACAAGCTTGAAAATCGTTGTCAAGTGCTATGAGCATTGACATGAGCGCTACAATTGTCTTCCCGGATCCTACATCTCCCTGAAGCAAGCGATTCATTTGTGCCCCGCTGCCTAAATCGCTCCTTATTTCCTTGATCACCCGCTTTTGTGCACCGGTTAATTCGAAGGGTAAATATTCCTGATAGAACTCCCCGAAATTTGCTCCCACCTGTTCAAAAACATAGCCTTTTATTTTTTGTTTATGGAGCATATTTTTGATCAGAAGCTGAAGCTGAATGTAAAATAATTCTTCAAATTTCAACCTGAATTGTGCTCTTGCAAGCAGCTCCTGGCTCTTCGGAAAATGAATATTAAACATGCCTTCTGCTCGGGAAATAAGTTTTAATTCCTCCTTTATTTCTTCCGATAAAGTATCGTAAAATCTTCCACCGGTCTCTATGAAAAGTTGCTGCATCAACTTATTTATGACCCGGTTTGTAATTCCTGCTTTTGTAAGTTTTTCAGTAGAAGGATAAACCGGTTGCATGGCCGAGCGCAAATTCTTTTGGTGTTCCTCCAGCAATTCCATTTCCGGATGTGGCATATTGAACATTCCGTTAAACCAGTTTGTTTTTCCAAATATCACATAGGGAGTGTTGATCTTTATATTTTCCCGAATCCATTTCTGGCCCCGAAACCATACCAATTCCATTTTTCCGGTATCATCAATAAATTCAGCAACCATCCGGCTGCCCCTTTTTTGATCTACGGTTTTAATATTGATGATCTTTCCCACTACCTGGACTTCAGCTGTGTTTTGCTGTAGTTCATTGATCTTGTAAAACCTGGTTTTATCAATATAGCGGTTGGGAAAAAAGTTGATAAGATCCTGGTAAGTATGAATGCCTAATTCCGAGCGGAGCAACGCTGCCCGATTGGGACCAACTCCTTTTAAATAATCGATGGGGGTTTGTAACAGGTTTGCATTCATAAAACGAAGATAATAAAAAACCTTGGGGCAAGCCAACAAGGTGAGTCCCGATAATTGTTGGGAAAAAGATACTTTTAGTAGCAGGCCCGCATGAACAATTTAGTCAGGCTTTGTGAATTTAAACCCTTCCTTGGTTACTCAAAATTCGGTTAGGCTGCAATTTTAATGGCTGGATTTTGTAATTTGCCTGAAATAAGGCTAACTATTTTTATGAGATCTAAATTTCTTCTGGTATTCCTGCTTTTAACCTTGCCAGGCTTTGGGCAATATGATGCTTCCCGGGATCAAACTAAGGTGTTAGATTTCAAAAATGTACTTGCTGAGGTTTCCATATTTCCTTCGGAAGAAAGGGTAGCAGGAACCGTAGATTTTAGCTTCGATATCCTTCAGAAGGTAGATTCTATTTTTATAGATGCTAAAAACATGGAATTTGAACAGGTTGTTTTCAATGGAAAACCCGTAAAATTTTACAACGACACCTCCCGACTTTGGTTGATCTCCAAATTTAAGCCTTCCGAAGAAAACAATTTAAAATTCAGTTATTCGGTTAATCCGAAACAAGCGATGTACTTTATAAACTGGGATTTCCCCGGGAAACCAGAAGCTCCAAAGCAAGTGTGGACTCAGGGACAAGGTAGAAATACGTCCAATTGGCTTCCCAGTTTCGACGATATGAGAGAGAAGTTGGTATTCGATTTGAAAATTAATTTTAAATCGGGATACAACGTGATCGCGAATGGAAAATTGATTGAAAACAAAGCTTTAAACGATTCCATTACCCAATGGAACTATGATATGCTTCAACCAATGAGCAGTTACCTGGTTGCGGTTGCTGCGGGAAATTATGAGCATAAAGAAATTGAATCGGATTCGGGAATTCCAATGTTGCTTTACTACAATACGGCTGATGAGAACGAGGTAGAGCCAACTTACCGGTATTCCAAAGAAATTTTTGATTTTTTAGAGAAGGAAATAGGGGTTTCGTATCCCTGGCGAAATTACAAGCAAATTCCGGTTCAGGATTTTTTATATGCCGGGATGGAAAACACCGGAACAACTATTTTTTCTAATTCCCTTATGGTGGATTCCATCGCTTTTAATGACCGGAATTATGTGAATGTGAATGCGCACGAACTGGCTCATCAATGGTTTGGGAATTTAATAACCGAAACCAATGGCTCCAACCACTGGCTTCACGAGGGGTTTGCAACCTATTACGCATTGCTGACAGAAAAAAAACTTTTTGGAGAAGATCACTTTTATTGGAAACTATATGAAACTGCAGAGCAGTTAAAGGAAATAAGTGATTCCGGGAAAGGGGAAGCCCTTTTAAAAGTTGGCGCCAGTTCTTTAACCTATTATCAAAAAGGAGCATGGGCCTTGCATATTTTGAAAGAAAAGCTGGGAGAGGAAGCTTTTAAAAAAGGGGTGAAAAATTATTTGGAAAAATATGCATTTAAAAATGTTACCACAGATGAATTTCTTTTGGAAATGGAAAATGCCTCAGGAATGGATCTGTCTGAATTTAAAAAAGAATGGTTACTGCAATCTGCTTTTCAGGGAACCCAGGCTTTAAATTCTTTGAAAAATTCAGAATTTATCACTGATTATCTCGAAATAGCTGCTTTAAGGGAAATCCCTTTACCCAATAAACGTGAACTCTTATCTCAAGCCCTGGATTTTCCGGTAAATGATTATATAGGGTTGGAAGCTGTTTATCAACTTGCAGGAGAACCGGATGCAGAAGCTCTTAAACTTTACAAGAAAGCTTTCAGCAGTGGAAATCTTTATGTGAGGCAGGCTATTGCTTTAAGCCTGCAGCCCATTCCATTGGAATTAAAATCTGATTTCAGCAGTCTTTTGGATGATAATTCATATCTCACTATTGAAAATGCACTTTTAAAATTATGGATGCAATTTCCGGAACAGGCAGACGAGTTTCTGGAAAAGACAAAAGATATCGAAGGCTTTTCAAACAAAAATATCCGAATGCTGTGGCTGGTCCTTAATTTGGTTAGTCCGGAAGTTAAGCCTGAGCGCACGGGAGATTATTACAAAGAACTATCCGGATATACCAGAGAATATTTTCCATTTGAAGTACGGGAAAATGCTTTTGGATACCTGTATCAGTTAAATGCCTTCAGCGATCAGAATTTACTGGATTTATTGAATGCTACTCAGCATCACACCTACAGATTCCGTGATTTCAGCAGAAAATTATTAGACACCTTGTTGAAAGAAGAGGAATATCGTAAAAGTTATGTAGCTTTAATGCAACAAATTTCCGGAAGAGAACTCGAATTTTTAAACAATAAGCTAAACTTGTAGATGCGGGCACTTGTAATTTCAGGAGGAGGCAGTAAAGGAGCATTTGCCGGAGGTGTAGCTCAATATTTAAGGGAAGTCGAGGGGAAAGATTATGATCTTTATTTGGGTACCTCCACGGGAAGTTTGCTCATCTCTCATTTAGCGCTGGATAAAACTCAAAAGATAAAAGAAGTATTTACTTCGGTTACCCAAAAAAGCATCTTCAGCAGCCTTCCATTTATGGTAAAACGCGTTCATGGACAGGATCAGATTAGCATTAATCACTTCAATGTGGTTCGGAATTTTATAAAGGGTAAAAAAACCTTCGGCGAAAGCCTTAATTTGAAGAAACTTATCCTTGATACTTTAAGTCCGGCGGAATTTGAGAAACTGAAAGCTTCCCCAAAAGATATTGTAATCACGGTTTCCAATTTATCGTTGAATGAAGTAGAGTATAAGTCGATCAAGGATTATGGATATGGGGATTTTTGTGAATGGATCTGGATTTCATGTAATTATACTCCGTTTATGAGTTTGGTTAAAAAAAACGGATGTGAATATGCCGATGGAGGTTTGGGTTCTATGGTACCCATAGAAGAGGCTATTAAGCGGGGTGCAACTCACATTGATGCGATTGTGCTTCAAACCGAAGTTACTTATTTTAACAGGATGCCTTCAAAAAATGTTTTTGCACTTATAATTAACCTGTTTAGTTTTATGTTGGACAGGATTGAAAATCAGAATATACGAATAGGGAAATTTGCAGCTGCAAATAAGGATGTGATCATTAATTTTTATTACACCCCCACAGTTTTGACCACCAATTCTCTTATTTTTGATAAAATAAAGATGGAAAGCTGGTGGGAAAGCGGATTTAGTTTTGCGAAATTTGAAAACGAAGCGTTAAACCAAATAGAACCTTAATGCGAGCATTGGTAATTTCGGGAGGTGGCAGTAAAGGAGCCTTTGCGGGCGGTGTTGCTCAGTACTTGATGGAGGAAGAAGGTAAAAAATATGATCTTTTCCTGGGAACATCTACAGGCAGCTTGTTGATCCCCCATCTTGCCGACGGGAATATTTCCAAAATTCACGATATCTATACCAATGTTACTCAGCAAAAAATTTTTAGCGTTAATCCATTTATCGTAAAAAAGAAGGATGGACGCGAATATGTTTCCATCAATTATTTAAATACGTTTTGGCAATTTATCAAGCAGAAAAGGACTTTTGGGGAAAGCAAAAATTTACAAAAGGAGATTCGGAAACATCTTAGCGAAGAGAATTTTCTTTCGGTAAAAAACGGAGATAAAGATGTAATAGTCACTGTTTCCAATCTTTCCAAAAATCGGGTGGAATATAAATCGATAAAGGATTTTGATTACGACGATTTTTGTGAATGGATATGGATTTCCTGTAACTATATTCCCTTTATGAGTTTGGTTACAAAAAACGGTTACGAATATGCCGATGGAGGTTTGGGGTGCGTTGTGCCTATACGGGAAGCGATACGCCGCGGTGCTACAGAAGTAGATGCAATAGTTCTGGAAGCTGAAAACATGGAATATAATAAAGTCCTTGGAAAAAATCCATTTTCATTGATGATCAACCTCTTCGGATTTCTTCTGGACCAGGTGGAATACCACGATTTAGTGGAAGGAAGGCTGGCGGCATTAAATAAAAAGGTGAAATTAAATACCTATTTCACGCCGGTACAACTCACGGAAAATTCGCTCATCTTCGATAAAAAAGCTATGACCCGATGGTGGCAGGAAGGTTTTGAGTATGCAAAAGAAAAAGCTTTGAAACAGAAGGCCGAAGCAGGATTCTTTAAACGCTACTTTTTTTAAATTAACTAGACCTCACAGGTTTCAAAAACCTGTGAGGTCTAAATTAAATAATATTTCTCACTTCTTTTTTAATAAATTCCAGTGCTGCATCTGTAGGCGAAGTTTGGTCCATGGAGCTGGTGAGGATCACTTCCCGTAATTTTACTGCGGAATCTATGTTTTCACTCATTCCGGTTTTACGAATGATGCCTATAGTGGCATTTTTAGCTGTTTTGATCACGTTCCAACATTCAGCAGAAAGATATATTTGCTGTGCCAGATTGTGCTCAAATTCCTGATCTATGTTGCGAATAAGAAGTTGTTCATACTCTTCTTTAGAGTAATTGGATGGTTTGATCCTTAAAAGCAGTTGTCCCGGTGAAATCCGCTCCAGAAGTAGGGCCATTCTTTCAAAAGCCTGTAATTTTATTGGAAGTGCGGTTTTTTGATTTTCCTGTCTCAGTAAAAACCTTCTTAGTTTTTCTTCGTTATCCACATGCATTTTGAAAAAGTAATAGGAGATAGCACCTACTATTACTGCGGGTAAAAGGAAAAAAAATAACTGTATAATATTAATCTCGTCCATTGGCGATAATTGGGAACTGATATTTTTCAGTTTCGGTTTCTTGATTTATTTATTAAAACACACCTATAAAATAATTATACAAGGCTAATAGAGTTGAATTTTTCAGCTTCCTGATTCAGAAAAAATATCGCTTATAAATTCAAATAATCCAGCGCCAGTTGAGACATCACTTTTACTCCAAGCAGCATTCCACTTTCATCTATAAAGAAATCGGGAGTATGATGCGGAGCGGCTTCAGAAGTACCCAATGGTTGTCCTCCCAGGAAAAAGTAAAATCCGGGAATTTCTTCCTGAAAAAAGGAAAAATCCTCTCCACCTGTGGTAGCCTTTACCAGTTCCACTTTTTCCGGACCCGCAACTTTTTGAAGCGTAGGCAGCATTTGTGCGGTTAGTTCCACATCATTAAAAGTAATCGCGGTGTTGTTTTGAATTTCAATGGTTGCCGTTCCACCAAATGCTTCGGCAATTGCAGGAACCATTTCCCTCATTCTCCTTAGGATCATTTCCTTCATGGCTGGATCCAGGGTGCGCACTGTTCCTATCATTTCAGCAGTTTCGGGAATTATATTGAACCGAACACCGCTTGTTATTTTTCCAACAGTAATCACTGCCGGTGCATCTACCAGTCTGGATTCCCGGCTGATAATGGTTTGTAATCCATCTATAATTTTCGCGGAAATCAGAATTGGATCAACTCCGCTCCAGGGTGCCGAGCCATGGGTTTGTTTCCCTGTAACATTTATAACGAAACGCTCTACAGCTGCCATGGTTCCTTCCGGCTTATAACGAAGGGTTCCCACCGGTGTTCCGGAATTGATATGCAATCCAAAAATCGCATCTACATCCGGGTTTTTTAAAACTCCTTCCTTGATCATTACCGATGCTCCACCTTCTTCTCCCGGAGGCGGACCTTCCTCTGCCGGTTGAAAGATGAATTTTACCGTTCCGTTGATCTTGTCTTTATTTTTTGAAAGGATCTCTGCAACCCCCATTAAAATAGCCGTGTGAGTATCGTGACCACAGGCGTGCATCACCCCGGTTTTAGCTCCAAGAAATTCAGTTTCTACGGTGGATTTGAAGGGAAGGTCATTTCTTTCTGTCACGGGTAAGGCATCTATATCGGCCCTTAAAGCGACTACTTTTCCCGGATTATCACCTTTTAAAACTCCAACAACTCCAGTTTTTGCAACTCCGGTTTGCACCTCCATTCCACGACTTTTAAGATGTGCTGCTATTTTTTCAGCGGTTTTAAACTCACGGTTGGATAATTCAGGGTTTTGGTGAAAATCCCGTCGCCATTCTATTACCTGTTGTTCAAGTTCTTCTGCAGCCAGGTTTATTTCAGGATCTATTTGCTGCGCGTTTGAGGTAAAGCAAAAAAGAGTTGTAATAAAAACAGCGATTAAAGTTGATAATTGATTTTTCATAATTAAATAATATTTTTTGGCGTACTCTTAAAATGTAATTTATAAACGGATAAGTCTGTACCCATCATTTTGAAGTTGGATCAAAGCCGTCATCGCAGATAGTGAAATTTTAGTTTCTGGTATTCTTCTCTCTTGTGAAATATTTCTGGCTATAGATGTTTGTCCGCACAAAATAATTTGAACTCCTTGCTCGTTTAAAGCCTCATAAAGGGCGATATTTGGATTGTCTGTTTTATAAACCTCCTTGTAGAATTCATTTTTGAGAAGCGTTTGTGCGGCTCCACCATGCATCACAACATACACATCCATCGTATTCAAAGGTTTTCCAGCTTCAACATGCATATTTAAAAACCTTGCTACCGCTTCCACATATCTGTTAACTTCAGAAGAATCTCCGGAAGCCTTTGTGATATCAAAAACAACCTTATACTCTTCGGAAAGCGAAGTTTTATAATCCGGGTTTTCGATAGGGTGGGTTGGTCCAAAATTTAAAATTGGTCTCTCTGTTGAGCCGGTGTTCTGAGCAAAACTTTCAGAAAAAATAAAAAGAAAACTCAGGATAAACAATACTTGAATTTTTTGGGTCATAAATGTTTAAATTAAATGAAGGAGCTAAAAGTATTTAAAATATAGGTATTGGCATAATTTAAGATTCATTTGTTTAAAACTAACCTTGATTGAGGTTTTCAGTTAAGGGGTTTTTTGGTTAAATTCACGGCTTAAAATAAAAAGAACTATTGGAATCTTATTTAGCAGAATTAAATGATGCCCAGCGGGCACCTGTACTTCAAAAGGACGGTGCGATGATTGTGATAGCGGGGGCTGGCTCGGGGAAAACCAGGGTGCTTACCTACAGGATCGCCTATTTGATGAGCAAAGGGGTAGATCCTTTCAACATCCTCTCGCTCACCTTTACCAACAAAGCGGCGAAGGAAATGAAAAAACGTATTTCCCAGATCGTTGGAAGCAGCGAGGCTAAAAACTTATGGATGGGTACCTTTCACTCCATATTTGCTAAGATGTTGCGTTTTGAAGCCGATAAATTGGGCTATCCATCAAATTTTACCATTTATGACACCCAGGATTCCCAACGATTAATTTCGGCTATTATAAAGGAAATGGGTCTGGATAAGGATATTTATAAATATAAACAGGTGTATTCCAGGATTTCTTCCTATAAAAACAGCCTGATAACGGTAAAAGCGTATTTCCAGAACCCGGAACTAAGGGAAGCCGATGCGATGTCTAAAAAACCTCGTTTAGGTGATATCTATCAAAATTATGTAGACCGCTGTTTTAAGGCCGGAGCGATGGACTTTGATGATTTGTTGCTGAAAACAAATGAACTTTTAAACCGGTTTCCGGAAGTGCTTCAGAAATATCAAAACCGCTTTAGGTATATTCTTGTAGATGAGTACCAGGATACCAATCATTCACAATATTTGATCGTAAAAGCACTTTCAGATAAATTTCAAAATATATGTGTGGTAGGGGATGATGCCCAAAGTATTTATGCTTTTCGGGGCGCGAACATCAATAATATTTTGAACTTTCAGAAAGATTATGACAATGTTCAACTTTACAGACTGGAACAGAATTACCGCTCTACAAAGAACATTGTAAATGCCGCCAACTCTATTATTGACAAGAATAAAACCAAACTGGAAAAGATAGTTTGGACAGCAAATGAAGACGGGCCAAAGATCATTGTAAACCGGTTATTAACCGATGGGGAGGAAGGTAGGTTTGTAGCGAGTTCAATTTTTGAGAACAAAATGCAAAACCAGTTGAACAACGGGAGTTTTGCCATTTTGTACAGGACTAACGCGCAAAGTCGGGCGATGGAAGATGCCTTGAGAAAACGCGAAATCCCTTACCGGATCTATGGCGGACTTTCATTCTATCAGCGGAAGGAGATAAAAGATGTGCTTTCATATTTAAGATTGCTTATAAATCCTAATGACGAAGAGGCTTTGAAAAGGGTGATCAATTATCCTGCCCGTGGAATTGGGCAAACCACCATCGATAAACTTACCATTGCTGCAAATACCTATGGAAAATCCATCTTTGAGATCATTGAAAATCTGGATCATATAGATTTAAAGATAAATTCCGGAACCCGGAACAAGCTTACAAATTTTTTGAATATGATAAAGAGCTTCAGCATTTTGAACGAAAATGCCGATGCTTTTACAGTTGCCGATACGGTTGCAAAAAAAACAGGGCTTGTTCAGGATTTGAAGAAAGACGGAACTCCGGAAGGGGTTGCCAAAATTGAAAATATTGAAGAGTTATTGAATGGAATTCGGGATTTTGTAGAAGGGCAGAAAGAACTTGCCGATGCTACCGGGTCTTTAGCCGAATTCCTTGAAGATGTTGCGCTGGCTACCGATATGGATAAGGAATCCAACGATGATCACGTGGCCCTTATGACCATTCACCTGGCAAAAGGGCTGGAATTCCCCTACGTTTATATTGTTGGAATGGAAGAAGACCTGTTCCCTTCCGGAATGAGTATGAACACCAGAAGTGAACTGGAAGAGGAAAGACGACTTTTTTATGTTGCGCTAACCCGGGCTGAAAAGCAGGCTTATCTTACTTATACCCAATCGCGCTATCGATGGGGGAAACTGGTGGATGCCGAACCTAGCCGATTTATAGAGGAAATTGAAGGGCAGTTCCTGGATTATATGATTCCGCAGGATGATTATAAGTACAAACCACTGATAGATACCGATATTTTTGGGGAAGTAGATAAAAGCAAATTGCGGCAAACCAAACCCAAAGCCGGGTCTCCACCGCCAGCTCATAAGCCAAGTGAAGAGCAACTTCGGAAACTTAGAAAATTAAGGCCCGCTGTAGATAATACCGGACAGGCATCGATTAAAGATGTGGTAAAACTTGAAGAGGGGAATGAAGTAGAGCATATTCGCTTCGGAAAAGGGAAGGTCCTAAAAATAGATGGAATAGGACAGGATAAAAAGGCAGAGATCAATTTTGAAAATGGAGGTATCAAAAAGTTGTTGCTACGCTTTGCAAAACTGAAATTGCTTTCATAGTTTTTGGTGTGAGGTAAGAGATTTATCCGGTGTATTGTGAATTACATTTTATTGTCAGGAGCATTTTAACTTTAAAGTTTTTACTAACTTTAGTAAGGATTATTTAAAAACGGTTAATTTGATTACGCTGAAAATGTGCAATAAATTCTTTATAATTTGAAAACCCAAAATAAAATAAGCAAGCAAACTTATTTTGTTTTGGGTTTTTTGTTGATTTGGGCAATACTCAATCTTCTTAGTGCAGCATTTACCGGCCTGGCTCATGACGAAGCTTATTATTGGATGTATTCCCAAAATTTAGATTGGGGTTTTTATGATCATCCACCCGCAATCGCAATCATGATTAAAGCGGGTTATTTCCTTTTTGAAAATGCTTTTGGATTGCGCCTTGTAAACGTTTTAACGGGATGTGTTTCCTTGTTCCTTTTATGGAAAATTTGCACTAAATACGGAGAGGATTTTTTGCTTTTTGTTTCCCTGATCTCTGGGATCATCATTTTTCATGTATATGGATTTATTGTGGTTCCTGATGGGCCACTTTTGGCTTCATCCATATTTTATTTTTGGGCTTTAGAGAAATATCTCAATTCAGACAGAATAAAGTTTGTTTTAATTTTAGCACTGTCCATTGCAATCATGCTATACAGTAAATATCATGGTTTTTTAATCCTGCTCTTCACAATAATAGCCACCCCCGAATTTCTTAAGAAAAGGAGTTTCTGGCTTATAGCATTATTTTCCCTGATATTATTCCTTCCCCATATTATTTGGCAGATAGAAAACAATTATCCTTCCTTACAATACCATCTTTTGGGAAGAGGAAACCGGGCGTATACTATTTTCTTTTCCCTGAATTATTTTTTAGGATTACTCCTTATTTCCGGGCCTCTTATAGGAATTATTTTATGGTATGCTGTTTTTAAAGTACGTATCACATCAACGTGGGAGCGCATATTAAAATTTAATGTGCTTGGGGTTGTCATATTTTTCTTTTTTTCCAGTTTTCACAGCAAAATTGAACCTAACTGGAACATTCCCGTCGTAATACCGCTGTTAATTCTTTCCTATAAATATTTAAAGGGAAAATTTACTTTGCGAAAATGGGTTATTATTTTAGGAGGCGTAACATTTGTAATTGGATTATTTTTTCGGGTTTACTTTGCAACTGATATCATATTCAAAGAGGTTTCCACGCATTTAAAAGTTAGGAACGAATTTCATAACTGGGATTTATGGGCGTATGAAATAGCCGAAAAAGCACAAGATAGACCGGTGGTTTTTTTGAATTCTTATCAAAAAGCTTCAAAATATACCTATTACACTAAAAACTTGGCGCACAGTTACAACGGAGTGAATTACAGAAAAAATCAATTCGACCTGTGGGATACAGAAACTAAAATTCAGGGAAAAAATGTCCTGATAGTATTAAGTAGGGAATTGCCTAACTTTTCTTTGTTGGAAACCGCTGTTGGGGATTTTTATATTTCCGAATTAAAAAATTTCAGAAGTTATAATAAAGTTGAAATAGAGGTCCTAAATGATGAATGGACCTTTGAAGCCAATACTACATATCCATTGGAAGTAATGTTAACGAATAACTTTCCTTTTTCGGTAAACTTTCAAGAGAATAAAGATTTTTCAGTGGAAATTGTTGTTTCTTTAATTAAGTACAAGCAACTTATTGAAGAACAAAGTTTCCCTTTAAAATTTGACAAGGACAGTTTGAATACAGGCGAAACTTTCATACAAATTATAAATTATAAAGCCCCACAGGAAAGCGGCAGTTACCAAATTTTTGTTTCTTTAAAAAGCAATTATCTGGAACCCGGAATAAATTATAAGAATAAGAATCTAATTGTAGAATAATTATTGATGGAGATCTTTGCCTGGCAATTCGTTAAATTTGCTCTTGTTGGCACTTCAGGGCTATTTATAGATTTTGGAATCACTTTTTTTCTTAAAGAGAAATTTTCTTCTAATAAATATTTCGCCAACAGTATTGGATTTTCTTTCGCGGTGATAAGCAATTATTTTCTAAATAAATACTGGACTTTTCAGGATTTCAATCCGGAAATTTTGTTCCAGGGACTCAAATTTGTTTTCATAGCCATCCTAGGTTTACTTATTAATAACCTTGTGATCTATCTTCTCAACCATCATAAAAGGTTGAATTTTTATGTAGCCAAGGTTTTTGCTATTGGAATTGTTGTTTTGTGGAATTTCACAGCAAATTATTTTTATACCTTCTCAGGGTAATTTTTTGTTCATGTTTTAAGGTATAAACTGTAAAAATTTGTAAATTCTCCTTATTATTAAAATAAGTTAGTTATGGCAGAATTAATACGTATTTACGAAGAAAATCCAAATCCAAAGGATATTAAAAAAGTAGTGGAAGTGCTGCGTAAAGGTGGTTTGGTAATCTATCCAACCGATACCGTTTATGGGCTGGGTTGTGATATTACCAATACTTCTGCATTGGAGCGAATAGCTCAAATCAAACAGGTGAAACTGGATAAAGCAAATTTCTCCTTTATATGTGAAGATCTCAGTAATCTTTCAGATTATGTCAAACAAATTGATACACAGACTTTTAAGATCTTAAAACGAAATCTTCCCGGACCTTATACCTTTATTTTACCTGGAAATAGCAATTTGCCGAATGTTTTTAAAAAGAAGAAAACTGTCGGAATAAGGGTGCCAGATAATAATATTTGCAGGGCAATAGTTCGGGAGCTTGGAAATCCAATAGTTTCAACTTCGATACGAGATGAGGATGAGGTTATAGAATATACTACAGATCCCGAGCTAATCCATGAAAAATGGGATAAATTGGTAGATATGGTTATTGATGGTGGTTACGGAGATAATATTCCTTCCACTGTGATCGATCTTACCAATGCCGAGCCTGAAGTAGTGAGGGAAGGAAAGGGAAGTATAGAGATTATATAATTGGGGTATTTAACAGATTGCCTCGAACTTTTAGAAGTATTTTCTTTTCGATAATTCGGGGCATACCTCGTAGGCTTACCCAGGGATTTTTGATTTACAGAGAATAAAAAAAGCCCCGCAATGCGAGGCTTTTTATGATTTTTGGGTTTTGCTAATTATTCAGCATCTCCCATACCTTCTTCAATCAGGTTGTAGAACTGATCCAGTTTTGGTAGGATTACAATTCTTGTTCTTCTGTTTTTAGCACGACCTTCAGCAGTTGCATTGGTTGCAAGTGGAATATAATAACTTCTCCCTGCTGCAGTCATTCTTTCTGGTGGTACACCAAATTCGTTTTGAAGTATTCTTACAACTGAAGTTGCACGTTTTACGCTTAAATCCCAGTTGTCTTCAATTACGGCGGTTTTAATAGCCTGATCATCTGTATGACCTTCAACCATAAATTCAATTTCAGGTCTGTTTTTTACAACGGTAGCAACTTTACCCAGTACTTCTTTTGCACGACTGGTAACGTTCCAACGACCACTGTCAAATAACATTTTATCTGAAATGGATACATACACAACACCTTTTTCAACATTGATCTGGATGTCTTCATCGCTCATGTTTCCAAGAACGCCTTTAAGGCTTGTAACCAACGCAAGAGTTACAGAATCTTTTTTAGTGATTGCATCCTGCATACGTTGAATTTTCAAATCTTTTTCTTTGATGCTTTCCAAAGATCTTTCAAGATTTTGAGCTTCTTTCACTGAAAGTGTCGCTAAATCTCCAACGTTGTTAAGCAACGCAGCATTTTGATTGTTTAAAGTTTTGATTTGTTGTCCCAACCTGTCTTTTTCGTCTAAACAGGAATTCAGCTTAACTGTAGCTGTGTTTAATTGATCCTGAGTTTCTCTTTGTTGAGTTTCCAGTTCTGCATATTTCTTCTGTGAAACACAAGAAGAAAGTAGAAGCGCTGCTGATGCCGTTAAAAGCAAAATTTTCTTCATAATGGTGATTTTTTTATAAAAGTTAGATTTTCCCAAAGTTATCAAAACTAGTGCCAATTCCCTAGTTTTTGTTTGAAAACATTACATATCTGAAAATTTTTTTACTCCCAGAAAATAATGACTGCAAACAACGGAAAATTTTGAAAAAGAGCCGAATTTCTTCGGAACTTTTTTTCTCTTTTTAAGGAATACTGGGAGCATTTTATAAAAACTCATATGAGCACTTAAAATTGCTAAAAAATGTTTTCCCCGGCCTTCAATAATAAATTTTATGCCTGCGATCCCGTCCAGGATCATTCGTATTGGGAGTATCCATAAGAGTTGAGAAACAGGAAGGTTTTTAAGTAAATTATATAAACTGTTTCTGAAATTATAAAATGTTTTTCTGGGGTTCATGTGGTTTAGTGTTGCCCCGCCCACATGATACACTATAGATTTTGGCGTATATTTTACCGTGTACCCAAAATTATGCAAACGCCAGCAAACATCTATTTCTTCCTGGTGTGCAAAATATTCTTCATCCAGACCACCTATTTTAAAAAAAGCGCTGCTCTTAATTGCAAGACAGGCGCCGCTTGCCCAAAAAATATCAATTTCATCATTATACTGGCCTTCATCTTTTTCCAACCTGTTAAAAATTCTTCCCCGACAATATGGATATCCCAGTTTATCCAGAAAACCACCGGCAGCACCGGCATATTCAAAATATTCGGGGTTTTTAAAATCCAGGATTTTGGGTTGTGCCGCTCCCAAATCTTCATAGTTTTCGAAAAGTTCTATAATGGGCGGTAACCAGTGCGGAGTAACCTGCACATCGCTGTTTAGCAATATGAAAAGTTCCTCTTCAAGGCCGGAAAGGGCATCATTATAGCCTTTTGAATAGCCACCGTTTATTTTATTCTGAATGATCTTTACGTCAGGGAAATTTTCCTTTACAAATTCAACCGAATTATCGGTAGAAGCATTATCCGCAATATATACCGTAGCTTCAGGAGAAAAATCGACCACTGAAGGTAAAAACTGTTTTAAGAGTTCTAGTCCATTCCAGTTTAAAATTACAACAGCTACGGTCATTAACGGGGATTTTTTTAATCGTGTTCAAAAGTAATCAGAAAATTTCAACGGTGCCCAATACAAAACGGCTTATCGCATTTTCTACAGATTTATAAATTCGGGAAGATCCTGAAGAAAATGATATTTTTCCTCGGCATAATCAAGTTTACAGTAATAATGCTCCAATCCATTTGTTACCATTAAATAGGTGGCATCCAGGCTCATATTATAACGTGCAATTTGATCAAACGTAGTCTGGGAGATCTTGATTGATGGGGCTTTACATTCCACGATCAACTGTATTTCTCCATTGGGTTTATAAACCACAACATCGTAACGCTTGGTCATTTTACCCAATTTCAGCTGTTTTTCAACATTTATATGGCTTTTCGGATACTGTTTCACCTTCATAAGAAATTGAACCGTATGTAATCGTACCCATTCTTCAGGAGTGAGAATTACAAACTTTTTTCGGATTTCATCAAATACGGCCGTTTTATTTTCGCTATTTTTGAATCGAAATGAATAGTCGGGGAAATTCAATTTTTGCATAATTCAAAATAACAAAATATTAGAGTGAACTCCTGAATCTAATCAAGTTAATTTCCTGGAGACAACTATGGGAATTAAGAAACCTAAGAAGCGGTTTTGCTGTGCATTTAACAGCTTAAACTATTTAAGCCACTATGGACGAAGCTATACAAATAGTTAAAAAAATAAAAAGCGGACAAATACACCCCATTTATTTCCTGATGGGGGAAGAGCCTTATTATATCGATAAAATCTCCGATTATATCGAAGATAACTTATTGGCTGAGGAAGAAAAAGGCTTTAATCAGATGGTGCTCTACGGAAGGGATACCAGCATAGATGATATTATAAGCAATGCCAAGCGCTATCCTATGATGGCAGAGCGGCAGCTAGTCATTGTAAAAGAGGCCCAGGATCTTTCCCGAAGTATTGAAAAACTGGAATCCTATGCGGAAAATCCGCAACCTACCAGTGTGCTTGTATTTTGCTATAAGTACAAAAAAATAGATAAGCGAAAAAAACTCTATAAGACCATCTCAAAAACCGGGATTATTTTTGAGAGTAAAAGATTATATGAAAATCAAATAGCAGGTTGGATTCAAAACACCCTTAAATCCCGGGATTATGCAATTTCTCCTAAAGCCGCCCAAATGCTGGTGGAATTTCTGGGTGTAGATCTTGGGAAAATAGATAATGAGCTTCAAAAACTTCAGTTAATCACTCCAAAAGGAACCCTTATTTCTCCTGAATTAATCGAGGAAAATATAGGGATAAGCAAGGATTTCAATAACTTTGAGCTCCGGAAAGCTATAGGGATTAAGGATGAAGTAAAAGCGCATCAGATAATCAATTATTTTTCCCAGAATCCAAAGGACAATCCAATGGTGGTGACTGTTACTTTACTATTCTCCTATTTTTCTCAAATATTGCAATATCACGGGTTAACAGATCAGTCCAAAGGCAACGTTGCTAAAGTTTTAAAAGTAAATCCCTTTTTTGTGAGCGATTATGTAGTTGCTGCAAGAAACTATCCTATGAAAAAAGTGAGTGGGATTATAGGATTTTTAAGGGATGCTGATGTTAAAGGAAAAGGAGTGGGAGCGGCAAATGTTGGCCAGGGAGATTTATTGAAGGAACTGCTTGTAAAAATAATGCGTTAATATGGGGAATTTCAGTTCATGGATTAATGCTGCACGCTTAAGAACCTTACCACTTTCAATTTCCGGAATTATAGTGGGAACAACCATCGCAGTTCAACAGGGATATTTTGATATAGTGATCTTTAGTTTGGCGCTTTGCACAACCCTGGGACTTCAGATACTTTCCAATTTGGCCAATGATTACGGCGATGGCGTAAAAGGAACCGATAATGAAAATCGGGTAGGTCCTGCAAGAGCTATTCAAAGTGGATTGATCTCTGCAAAAGAAATGAAGCAGGGGATTTGGATAACCGCAATCGCCACAATGATCCTTGCTGTGCTGCTGATTTATGTCGCTTTTGGGAGTGAAAATTTCCTTTCAGCAATTGTGTTTTTCGCTCTGGGTTTAGCCGCCATAGTAGCCGCCATTAAATATACCGTAGGAGAGAATGCTTATGGATACAGGGGATTAGGAGATGTTTTTGTTTTTATATTCTTTGGTCTTGTCGCTGTATATGGTTCTTATTTTTTATATACACTACAATTTAACTGGCTTGTGATATTGCCGGCTTTTGCTATAGGCCTTTTGAGCGCCGGTGTTTTAAACCTAAATAATATGCGCGACCGCGAATCCGATGCCTTAGCTGGTAAAAACACCCTGGTGGTCAAAATGGGAGCAGGTCGATCAAAAAATTATCATTATTTTTTAATTATTGGCGCAAGTTTTTGTCTGGTAATATTTTCGGTTTTTACAGCCGATTCATGGAGTGATTTTCTTTACTTAATTGGTTTTATTCCACTTTTTCTTCATTTAAAAAGAGTGGTTGAGAATGAAAACCCAATGCTTTTGGATCCTGAACTAAAAATACTTGCACTCACCACATTTTTTATTTCAATTTTATTCGGACTGGGTCTTATTTTATAACAGATTTGTTTTGAAATAATTTATAGGAGATTATTGATATTTCAGCTTTCAATGCTTATTTTAGTTTAAATCTTAAAACAGAATTATGAAAATCACTTTTTACGGACATAGCTCCTTCGGAATACAAATAGGCGAGACTCATTTGATTGTAGATCCATTTATTTCCGGAAACGAAAAATTTAAAGAAAAGATTGACATACAGGAATTGAAGGCAGATTTTATTCTTCTTACCCACGCGCATCAGGACCATGTTCTGGATGCTGAAAAAATCGCCAAAAATACGGGAGCAATCATCGTAAGTAATTTTGAAATCGCTACACATTATGAAAATATGGGCTTAGAAGTGCATCCCATGAACCACGGGGGAAGTTGGGATTTTGAATTTGGGAAGCTAAAATATGTAAATGCTGTGCATACAAGTTCTTTTCCTGATGGTTCTTATGGCGGACAGCCGGGAGGTTTTGTGATTGAAAGTGAACATAAAAATATTTATATAGCCGGGGATACCGCACTTTCCATGGATATGAAGCTTATTCCTATGGTAACAAAGCTAGATCTTGCTATTTTACCCATAGGAGATAATTTTACGATGGGAATAGATGATGCCATTTTTGCCAGTGATTTTGTTGAATGCGACAAAATTATAGGCTGTCATTACGATACATTTGGATATATAGAAATAGATCACGAGGAGGCAAAACGTAAATTCTATGAAAAGAACAAGGATTTGATGCTTCTGGAGATTGGTGAGAGTATAGAATTGTAAAGAATAACTTTTCCAAAGTTTCAAACTTCGGAAAAAAACTTTGGAAAAGTTAATAGAAAATAAATGAAGGCAAACTACCAGCAGTATTTTTTAAATTTTAAACGCCCCAGTGGAACTTCCCGGGGCGTTCTTACTACAAAGGAAACCTGGTTTATAATCCTTGAACATGAAGGAAAAACAGGGTTTGGGGAATGCGGGCTTTTACGATCTCTTAGCATCGATGACAGGCCGGATTATGAAGAAAAACTGAAATGGGTTTGTGAAAATATAGCATTGGGTCCCGAAATGCTTTGGAGCGAACTTTTGGAATTTCCATCCATTCAGTTTGGAGTGGAAATGGCATTTAAATCTCTGGAAGCAAAGGATAAATTTATTCTTTTCCCTTCTGAATTTACCCGGGGAAATGCTGCAATCCCTATTAACGGATTGGTTTGGATGGGAGATAAAGCTTTTATGAAAGCGCAAATTTCAGAAAAGATCAAGGCTGGTTTCAGTTGTATAAAACTGAAGATTGGCGCGATAGATTTTCAAACCGAATTGGATCTTCTTAAATATATTCGCACGGAATTTTCCTCAAATGAGATAGAGCTTAGAGTTGATGCCAACGGGGCTTTTTCCTTTCAGGAAGCGATGGAAAAACTTAAAAAACTCAGCGAATACGAGATTCATAGTATCGAGCAACCCATAAAACAAGGCCAATGGGAGCAAATGGCTGATTTATGCAGCAAAACTCCCATTCCAATAGCATTGGATGAAGAATTAATAGGTGTTACCAACTTTAATAAAAAACAGGAATTATTAGAAATTATAAAACCGCAATTTGCGATATTTAAGCCCAGTTTAATTGGAGGCTTTAAAGGCACTCAGGAATGGGTGGACCTGGTGGAGAAAAGTGAAATAGGTTGGTGGGCAACAAGTGCTTTGGAAAGCAATGTAGGTTTGAATGCCATCAGTCAATGGATTTTTACAAAAAAATCATCATTGCCCCAGGGATTGGGAACCGGCGGATTGTATACAAACAACTTCAAAAGTCCGCTTGTAGTGAAAAATGGAGAAATAAAATACGATCCTGAAATATCGTGGAATTTTAAATTATAAAAGAAAACATATGTTTATTCAACAGGCTTTTAAGTATCAAAATGATTTCTGGCGGTATATAATTGGGGTGGCAATAGTCCTTGTTTTTATAATAGCAGGCCAATTACCGCTTGCACTCGCGATATTTTTGGAAGGAGGTTTTGAAATAGCTGGTATGGAACAGGATGAAATGTTGCAATTACTGGATTCAAATCTTAACTTATTCCTGATCCTGCTCTCCTTTGCGTTTGGACTCGCAGGAGTTTTTCTGGCAGCAAAAGTCCTTCATAATCAGCCTATAATAGCCTTAACAACCACCCGGAAGAAAATTGATTGGGGTAGGTTCTTTTTTGCATTTGGACTGGTGGCTATATTTTCTATTGTTGTTACACTCGGGGATTATTATGCCAATCCTGAAGATTATTTTTTCAATTTTAAACCGGGCCCATTTTTTATTATGCTCCTCATTGCAATTATTATGATCCCGCTTCAAACCAGTTTTGAAGAGTATTTTTTTCGCGGTTATTTAATGCAGGGTTTGGGTACTTTGGTTAGAAATAGGTGGGTGCCTTTAATTCTTACTTCGGTAGTTTTTGGAGGACTTCACTTTTTTAATCCTGAAGTGACAAAACTGGGAAATATTATTATGATCTATTATATAGGTACAGGATTTATGCTGGGAATTATGACATTGATGGATGAAGGCCTGGAACTCGCTCTTGGATTTCATGCAGGAAATAATCTTATCACGGCCGCTTTAGTAACTGCAGACTGGACTGCTTTTCAAACAAATTCCTTGTTAAAGGATGTGTCTGATCCATCCATGGGTTGGGATGTGCTTATCCCGGTATTAGTTGTCTACCCAATTTTCCTGTTCATAATGTCTAAAAAATATGGTTGGAATAACTGGATAGATAAATTATTTGGAAAAGTGGAAAAACCTGAACTGTTAAAATCTTCTGAATAGAAAGTGAATCTAAGGTGTGTTTTGTTAAATTTATGAATTCTTAATAAGAACCTTCTTTAAGTTCAAAAAAATATGAACGAAAAACAAACAATTCCTGAAACTCATCCAGACTTTAAACTTAATAAGAATCATTATTCTAATTCCGATTTAAAGCAGGTTGCTTACAATCTCATAAAAGAGGGAGAGCCCTATGAAGGTGCCATTGGAGATTTTCTTCTGGATTGGCTTAAGTCATCAGCGTCTATCGAGGTACAAACTTCTGGTTCTACCGGAACACCAAAAAAAGTCAAACTCCTAAAGGAGCACATGATAAATTCGGCCAGGGCAACTGGTAAATTTTTTGAACTCCCGGAAAAATCTACCGCTTTACATTGTTTACCTGCAGAATTTATTGCAGGAAAAATGATGTTGGTTCGGGCGATGGTTTTAGGTTGGGAAATCGATTTGGTTACTCCGGCTTCAAACCCGCTGGATCAGGTTTTTAAAACCTATGATTTCTGTGCGATGACACCTTTTCAACTGGATAATTCAATTGGCAGATTGCATTTAATAAAAAAATTGATCGTAGGAGGGGGGGCTGTTTCACCTTCGCTCCAAAAAATGGTACAAGGTGTAAAAACCAAGGTGTACGAAACATTTGGAATGACAGAAACCGTTTCTCATATTGCTGCAAAAAGGCTTAATCCGGGAAAGAAAAAGTCAAAACCAATTGCTTTTAAAGTGCTTCCGGATATTTCAATCTCTACAGATGATAGGGGTTGTCTTGTTATTAAAGCCCCTAAAGTTGCCAGTGATGTATTAGTAACCAATGACGTTGTGGAGATTTTAACCTATAAAAAGTTCATTTGGAAAGGGAGATATGATAATGTGATAAATTCTGGAGGGATAAAATTATATCCGGAAGAAATCGAGCGGAAATTGAATAAGATCATTAAAAGAAGGTTTTTTGTAACCGGAATGCCGGATGATGCTTTGGGAGAAAAACTGGTTTTATTTGTGGAGGCCGATTTTTCTGAAGAATTGCTGGAAGAACTTCAGAAGGAAATAAGGTCTCTGAAGTCGCTGGATAAATATGAAATTCCAAAGAAAATTTATTTGATCCAGAAATTCGAAGAAACCCCAAATGGAAAAATCCATCGAGAAAAAACATTGAAAAGCAGGATCTAATTCCCTGATGACCGTCTACCTTGCTCAGGCTGAATTTTTTGGAATACTGGATTTTGTCCTGGGATAAATCGATCAATAAACACCATTATAATATGACCTCCAATATTTTCAGATTCTTTATTGTTTTTTTCTTCTTCGGAATAGCGGTCAAGGCTCAAATTTTATCGGAAAAAGATCGTGCAAATCTTGAAGATGAGATTCTGGAAGACCGTTTCACCAATCTGTTACCAAAGTTGATGGACAGGTCAGGACTCGATATGTGGGTTCTAATCTCCAGAGAATACAATGAAGATCCTGTGTTGAAAACCATGCTTCCGGCAACCTGGCTTAATGCCCGAAGGAGAACCATTCTTGTGTTTTACAGGGATAAACAAAAAGATACTTTAGAACGCCTGGCTGTTGCCAGATATAACATTGGTGATAATATCGCTTCCGCCTGGGATCCCGAATCTCAACCCGATCAATGGAATGCTCTTTTGGAAATCATCGAAGAAAAAAATCCAAATAAGATCGCACTAAACTATTCCCGGGATTTTGCCTTGGCAGACGGAATTGTAAAAACAGATTATGATTCTTTTCTTAATGTTTTACCTGAAGAGTTAAAGGCTAAAGTTGTTTCAGGAGAAGAACTCGCTATTGGCTGGATAGAAACCCGGACTGCAAAGGAAATGAAACTTTATGAAGAGCTGGTTTCCTTAACCCATGAGATTATTGCCCAAGCTTTTAGTGAAAATGTAATAATTTCCGGAGAAACCACCTCAAAGCAAGTTGTTTGGTGGTTACGTCAAAAAGTAACCGATCTTGGCCTGGAAACCTGGTTTCACCCTACAGTTGACATCCAAAGAAAAGAAGAAGCTTTAAAAGACCATATTGAAGCCTTTTCTTCGGGTTATGAAGATGAGGTAATACGCCCCGGGGATCTGCTGCATTGTGATTTTGGAATAACCTATTTAAGACTGAATACAGATTGCCAGCAGCACGCATATGTTTTAAAACCCGGGGAAACAGAAGCTCCTGAATTTTTAAGCGAAGCTTTGAGCAAAGGAAACAAATTACAGGATATACTTACAGCTAATTTTAAAACAGGAAAAACAGGCAATGAAATTCTTTCTGCGTCCTTAAAACAAGCTAAAAAAGAAGGCCTTAGACCATCTATATACACGCATCCTTTAGGGTTATATGGTCATTCTGCCGGCCCTACTATAGGAATGTGGGATTCCCAGGGCGGTGTTCCAGGTACAGGAGATTATAAACTCTACCCAAATACCGTGTATGCTATTGAGTTAAATACCACTGTAAATATTTCTGAATGGAATAAAGATATTAGAATAATGCTGGAAGAAGCAGGATTCTGGGGAGAAGACGGTTTTAGTTTTGTAAATGGAAGGCAGGAGAAACTACTGCTAATCCCATCAAATTAAAAATCACTTCAGGAGGAGAAACTTATATTTGCAATGATCAAACAAGTAACTAATACTTAAAATACTTCATTTTCTGATTTCTCTCCTTTTCCCCAGATTCTGAGATTTTCCAAAGTGGTTTCCATATCTTCTTTTAGTGCTTCCCGGGTAAGAAAAGCCTGGTGTGCGGTGATCAATACATTCTTGAAACCCTGCAGCCGGATAAAAAGATCATCCTGAATGATATCGCAAGAGTGATCTTCAAAGAAAAGACCTTGTTCATGCTCATATACATCCATTCCAAAATAGCCAATTTTACCAGCTTTGAGTCCCTCTATTATATCTTCGGTTTTACAAATGGATCCCCGAGCCACATTAATAATCATTACCCCGGTTTTCATTAATTCAATCTTTTCCTTATTGATGAGGTGCCGGGTTTCCTTTGTGAGAGGAGCATGAATTGTAATGATATCTGATCTTTTACAAAGTTGGTCTACCTGTACATATTCAGCTTTATATTTTTCTATTAACTCCTTATTTTCTTTGATGTCGTAAATAAGGATCCTGCAGCCCAATCCATACAATATTTTAGCAGTTTTAGCACCGATGTCACCAGCCCCAAGGATTCCTACGGTTTTATTATTCATGTCGAAACCAACCAGTCCGTTTAACCGAAAATCGTGATCTGTAATTTTTTTATTGGCCGGAATTAACCGTCGGTTAAGAGCCAGCATTAAAGCTACACTATGTTCTGCTACACTATAGGGTGAATAATGAGGAACATTGGCAACTTTTAATCCCAGCTCTTGGGCTCTATCGGTATCAATATGGTCCACGCCCATTGTGCGGGTAGCAATATATTTTATGCCCTGCTCTTTTAAAGCTTCAAGAACCTCAGCAGAGGCATCATCATTAGCGAAAATAATAACCGCTTCACTGCCTTTTGCAAGGGAAACCGTTTCTCCTGAAAGCCTTTCTTCCAGATAATGTATTTCAAATTCGCCTTTATTTCCTGCCTCCAGATAAAATTTTTCATAGGGTGAAATACTGTAAACTGTAATTTTCATTTTAAAAAAGATTTTTTTTGAATTTTAGATATTTAAACAGCTCTCCTCCCCATAGAACCAGAGAAGAGAGGATGAAGATCACCAGGAAGTGCAAAATAGGAAGGTCTTCAAATCCAAACAAGTCCCGGAGGAATGGTATTTTTATTACTGCTATTTGTCCGCCTAAGGAAGCAACAAATGCAATATTAATCCATTTGTTTGTAAAAATGCCTATTTCGAAAATTGACTGCCTGAGAGAACGCATATTGAATACGTTATAAAGCTGAGTCATGGCAACGGTTAAGAAAGTACCTGTTCTGGCCATAGCCGTTCCCTGAGGCATATAATAATCCAGAGCAATTATTGATAGGGTAACCATAATGGCTGCCATCAAGAGCAGGTAAGGAGCTATATCCCAGTGCAGGATACTAGCGCTTTTCTTTACTGGAGGCTGTTTCATGATTTCTCCATGGCCAGACTCTGTAGCCAGTGCAATATCCATGACCCCATCCGTTATTAGATTTACATATAAAATCATAACTGCAGTTAATGGGATCGGGAAACCCAATGACAGACCAACAATGAGCACAGAAGTAGAAGCGAAATTTGTGGTCAGCAGGAAGTAACTGGTTTTTTTTACATTCTCAAAAACAATTCTTCCCTCCCTTATGGCATTTACAATGCTGCTGAAATTATCGTCCTGCAACACGATTTGAGAGGCATCTTTGGCTACATCGGTACCGCGTTGGCCCATAGCTATACCTACATCGGCACGCTTTAGAGCTGGTGCATCATTTACCCCATCGCCGGTCATGGCTACCATGGTATCTTTCGCCTGAAGTCTTTCGGCAATGCGGAGTTTGGTTTGGGGATCTACCCGAGCATAGACATTCACATTCTCTAAATAATCATCAAATTTTTCATCGTCCACATCCAGTTCTTTTGAGGTGAGTGATACCGGGTACTTATCTCCTTCTTTTTGCTCTTTACTCTCCACAATGCCCACTTGCTCGGCAATCGCTGCCGCTGTCTTTTTATGGTCTCCTGTTACCATGATCACCCGTACCCCCGCGGTTTTACATTCCTGTATCGACTCTTTTACTCCTTTCCTTGGAGGATCTATAATGCCGGTGATGCCTACCCAAACCAGATCCTTTACATCATCGGCCTCCACACTATTTTTGTCGTTTGCTTTCCTGTATCCCTGGGAGAGTACGCGCATGGCCTCTCCAGTCCAATGATCTATTTTATCACGTATCTCTTCTCTTTTTTCATCCGTCATCTCCTGTGGACCATCAGGGCTTAGCCATTGGGTACTGAGCTCCAGTATTCTTTCCGGTGCTCCTATGACAAAAATTTCCGGACCTTCTTCCGCTTCTATTAGGCTTGCACGAAATTTTTGTTCTGAATTAAAGGGTAGATCATCAAGGAGCTTATAGTTTTTATAGGCTTCTTTCTGCTTAACTTTTGCCTTTCGGCTCATCACAAGCATGGCCACTTCCGTAGGATCGCCCGTAACTTTTGGTCCTTCATCCTGATCCTGGTCTTTACCTTTATTGTTATCCTTATCTTCCTCTTTATTTTCCTTCTCTTTCTCTTTCCTTCCTTCGTATTTTTTCTCTTTTTTAGCCGATTTTTGTGGTTCTTTCTCCTCCTCATCTTTTATGGAGGCATTGTTACAGAAAGCGGCAATGACCATTAGTTTACTTTCAACAGGATTTTTTTCCAGATCAATGTTTTCATCTTTATTTTTAAAATTTCCTTCCAGTTGATAACCACTTCCAGAAACAGATAACTCCTGTCCGCTGCCGGTAAATGTTTTTTTAACCGTTAATATACTTTGGGTAATGGTACCTGTTTTATCAGATAAAATAGTGGAAACAGAGCCCATCATTTCGGTGGCTGTAAATTCTCGAATAATGGCGTTTTTCTTAGCCATGCGGTTGGCACCAATTGCCAGTACGATAGAGATTACAACGGGTAAACCTTCCGGAATAGAAGATACCAGTGTGGCTATGGTCACCAGCAATATATCCTGAAAGATGAATTCGCGATACCAGTATCCAATGGCAAATACGATCATTGCCGTGATTATGGCAATAAAGGCCATCTGCTTACCCAACTCACTTGTTTTCTTTTTGAAATTGGAATCCCGCATTTTCATTTCACCCATGGAAGTGGCAATCTTACCAATTTCAGTTTGTTTGCCTATAGCGGTTACCACTGCCTTGCCTCCTCCACGGGCAATATTAGTGCCTTTCCATACCATGTTGGAGCGATCTCCTACAGCAGCATCTTTATCTACAGGCTCTGTTTTTTTTTCAACGGGCATGGATTCCCCGGTGAGGGAAGCTTCCGTTGCACGTAAATCTTTTCTTTCCATCAAGCGGCCGTCTGCGGGAACTGTGGAGCCTTCTTTTAGTATTATGATATCACCAGGCACAACTTCTTCGGCAGGCATTTCTTCTTCCTTCCCATCACGCAGAACATAGGCTTTTTTCTTCACCAGGCTTTTTATAGCCTCAATGGCCTTTTCTGCTTTATATTCCTGGGTGAAGCCCATTATAGCATTGAACAAAATAACAGCTAAAATGATATACACATCCGCCATTTGATCGGCCCACCAGGCTACACCAGCAGCAATGAAAAGGATTAGTATCAAAAAGTCTTTGAACTGTTTCAAGAAAAGTAAAAATGGATTCATTCCTCCTTTCTCGGGGAGTTTGTTTTTTCCGAATTGATCCTGCCTTTTCTGTGCTTCTTCAGAAGAAAGACCTTCTTTTTTTCCTGAAACTTTCTCCAGTGTCTCTTCAATGCTTATGCTATGATAGGGGTGTTTTTGATCAATTTCCATTGGAATTGTCTTTTATGTTCAGGCGGTTTTTTATCGTTGATGAAATGTCTTTTATACATCTCATCTTCGTCCTTTTTTTTCAGCTTCTAAAATATTCTTGATTCCCTTGGCGACAGCATCCGGATTAAAGGAGATGCTGTTTATTCCCTGTTCTACCAGGAATTGGGTAAATTCAGGAATGTCGCTTGGTGCTTGTCCACATAAGCCTATTTTTTTTCCTTTCTTTTTGGCCTTCTCAATTGCCATACCTATCATTTGTTTTGAAGAAGGATTGGTTTCATCAAACAAGTCGCTCACCAGTGCCGAATCCCTGTCCAGGCCTAAAGTGAGCTGGGTTAGATCATTGGAGCCTATGGAAAAACCATCAAATATTTCGGCGAACTCTTCAGCCTGGAGGACGTTTGAGGGGATTTCACACATAACATAGATCTCTAGATCATTCCAACCTTGTTTCAATCCAAAATCGCCCATAAGATTTATTACTTTTTTTCCTTCCTCAACAGTGCGGCAAAATGGGATCATCAATTTTACATTGGTAAATCCCATTTCATCCCGTACTATTTTCATAGCTTCACATTCCATTTCAAATCCATCTTTGTACTTTTCACTATAATATCTGGAAGCACCCCTAAAACCCAGCATGGGATTTTCCTCTTCAGGTTCAAATTCCTTTCCGCCTATCAAATTTGCATACTCATTCGATTTAAAATCGCTCATCCTTACAATGACCTCGCGGGGATAAAATGCAGCAGCAATAGTTGCAACACCCTCTGCTAATTTTTCGATGAAAAAAAGATGTTTTTCCTCATAGGTAGCCGTTAATTCTGAAATTTTCTTTTTTGCTTCCTTGTCTTTTAGTTTATCGAAATACCGAAGCGCCAGGGGATGAATTTGGATGACGTTATTTATAACGAACTCCAAACGCATTAATCCTACACCTTTCACAGGATAGTTGCTGTAACTATATGCCAGGTCCGGATCAGCCAATATCAACATCACTTCAGTTTCAGGATCTTCCTGTTTGCCGAAATCTATTTCTTTCTCTTCCCATTCCAAAAAACCTTCGAATATTTTTCCAATATTTCCCCCGGCACAGGCAACAGTAATTTCTTGTCCGTCTTTAATCACTTCGGTTGCATTTCCGGTTCCAACTACCGCTACAGCACCAAGTTCCCGGGCTACAATAGCAGCATGGCTGGTGCGGCCTCCACTGTTTGTGACAATAGCAGAAGCTTTTTTCATCACATTGTCCCAATCGGGATTTGTAATTTCCGTTACCAGAACATCGCCCTTTTGAAGTTTGTCAGATTCGTCGGGAGAACTAAGTATGCGGCTTTTGCCTTTGGTGATCCTTTCTCCAATTCCAGTGCCCTTGGTAATGACTTTTCCTTCCGTTTTTAACCGGTATTCTACAATCTTGGATTTATCCTTTCCGGAATGCACTGTTTCCGGCCTGGCCTGTACTATATATAACTCTCCGCTTTCCCCATCTTTAGCCCATTCGATATCCATTGCCCTTTTATAATGGTCTTCGATTTCCAACGACCAAACCGCCAATTGTATGACTTCATCATCGGTAAGAACATATTGCTTTTGTTTTTTTGCAGGAGTTTTCTTGTTTGTTGTCGTGGTATCATTTTTTCCACTACCGGAGGCATAAACCATTGTTTTTTGCTTACTGCCTAATTTTTTGGAAATTATAGAACGCATTCCTTTTTTTAAAGATGGCTTAAAAACATAAAATTCATCGGCATTTACTGCACCCTGAACCACATTATCCCCCAGCCCCCAGGAGCCTGTGAGAAAAAGCACTTTTTCGTATCCGCTATCTGGCAAAATGGTAAATCCTACGCCTGCTGAAGCTTTATCTGAACGCACCATTTTTTGAACCCCGGCAGAAAGTGCTACTTTCATATGTTCAAATCCATTGTGCTCTCTGTATCTTATTGCCCTGTCAGTAAAAAGAGAGGCAAAACACTTTTTACAGGTTTTTAGCGTATTTTCCGGTCCTTTTATGTTCATAAAAGAATCATGCTGGCCGGCAAAGGAGGCATCTGGAAGATCTTCAGCAGTTGCGCTGCTTCGTACCGCTACACTGGTTAATGTTTCTTCTTTTTCTTCCAGCTGCGCGTAAGCTTCCTTTATTTCTTCTGCAAGGTCATCGGGGAATTTCCCCTTTAAAATTAATTCACGAGCATTCTTACCTGTTTCTCTAAGGTTTTTGAACTCTTTTGTATCTAGTTTTTGAAGTAGATTGGTGAGTTTTTCTCTAAGTCCGTTATGGTCCAAATAATCCCAATATGCCTGGGCGGTAGTAGCATATCCTGCAGGAATTCGAATTCCTTTGGGTCCCAGCTGACTTATCATTTCCCCAAGGGAAGCATTTTTTCCTCCCACTTCGGCCGTATCATTATTACTTAAATCGCTAAAAAATCGTATATATTTACTCATTTCTTAAAATATTTGAATGTTTAAATTTTGGTAAAAACTTATATTTGTAGCCTTTTCAAGGCTACCATTAATTTAAAGCTATTTTGATAAAATGAATATTCATAATATGTTAAATTTGAATGGTTTATATTATTAATAGTGATATTGTCATTAAATTTTTTGTAAAAATTAAAAAAAATTGAATTGCATTCACAATGGTTGTTTTAGTAGAAAGGATTTTATGACAGCCATCATTTATTACCTTTTTGAAAAACATTACTTTAAAATGTTGGTTTTGAGGAGGGGAGGTTTAATTTAAAAGAATTGAATGTTATGGTTTATAGGAAATTATTGACCAGGTATATCAAAGATGCCGTTTACGGCGCCAATGACGGAATAATTACCACTTTTGCCATAGTTGCCAGTGTAGAAGGGGCAAATTTAGGTAATACCGCCATTTTAGTTGTGGGGTTTGCATCCTTATTTGCTGATGGTTTTTCCATGGCTTCCTCAGATTTCTTAGCCAACAAAGCTGAAGTGGCCAGGAAAAAAAATATCAAAAATGCAGGAGAACAGGAAAAGGAAGATCCAAAAATTGCAGCTTTATTTACCTTTTTGGCTTTTGTATTTGTAGGGGTAATTCCATTAATTCCATATTTCTTCTCAGGTTTCACCTCAAATTCTTTTTTATTTTCAGGGATCGCTACCGGATTCGCTTTATTTGGAGTTGGAGCATTGAGGACAAAACTTACCGGAGGCAATGCTTTAGTGGCAGGGGGGGAGATGTTGTTAATTGGAGGATCTGCTGCTGCTGTTGCTTTTTTCATTGGAGGCTTGATCGAGCAATGGCAGTAAATTCAGGAATTCCCAGTTTAATCCCCCTGATGCCTACCGGAATCATTCAGGCGGGCCTGCCTCGAGTTTTTAAAAGTAGTTTCCTCCCAATAATTATTGGGACATACACTTTGGGTTTACCCGAGGTTTCTGATTTATTTTTTGTGTATTAAAACATTTCCGGTCATTTCTTCAGGAGCCTCAATGCCCATCAATGAAAGAATGGTAGGTGCAATGTCACTTAATTTTCCTTCAGATAATTCCAGATTTTTGTCAGCACCTAATAAAATACAGGGAACAGGGTTTATAGTGTGGGTTGTGAAAGGGGAGTCATCGGCATTTTTCATTTTATCGGCGTTGCCGTGATCTGCAATGATAATTACCGCATAGTCATTTTCCAATGCTGTTTTGGCTACTGCCTCTGTACAGGAGTCAACAATTTCACAAGCTTTTTTTGTAGCCTGCATATCGCCCGAATGACCTACCATATCCGAATTGGCGAAATTAAGACAAATAAAATCGGCTGCTTTTTCTTTTAATTTAGGAATGATTGCATCGCGTATTCCCTCTGCGCTCATTTCCGGTTTTTTATCAAACGTAGTAACACCAGGAGAATCGATCATGATCCTGGTTTCCCCTTCAAATTCCTTTTCCCTTCCTCCGTTGAAAAAATAAGTTACGTGCGGATATTTTATAGTTTCGGCTATTCTGATTTGTTTTTTACTTTTTTTGGATAATACCTCCCCTAAAGTATTGTTGAGATCTTCTTCTTCAAATAGTACAGGTATATTTTTAAATGTTTTATCATACCGGGTCATGGTGATATACCGCAAATCGAGCTTTTTCATATGCTCTTCCGGAAAATCCTTTTGGGTGAGCGCCTCTGTTATTTGTCGGGAACGATCGGTACGATAGTTAAAACAAATTACCACATCCCCATCCTTAATATTTGCTATAGGCTCGTCGCCTTGTATTAAAACGATTGGTTTTAAAAATTCATCCGTTTCATCTTCTTCATATTTTTTCTTAACTATTTCCTTCCATTTCTCTGCTTTGACTTTTGTTTCTGCTTCCCCATTTACCAGTGCCCTGTATGCTATTGAAGTCCTGTCCCAGTTTTTACCCCGGTCCATAGCATAATAACGGCCCATTATACTGGCTAATTTTCCGGTTGTTTTTTGAAAATGTTCCTGCAAGTTTTCTATGAAACCAATGCCGCTTTTAGGATCGGCGTCCCGTCCATCGGTAAATGCATGAATATATACTTCATGCGTATTCTGTTCAGCTGCGATATTGCAAAGTGCCTTAAGGTGATCTATGTGAGAATGAACGCCTCCATTAGATATCAGGCCCATTAAATGCACCTTTTTTCTTTGTTTTTTTGCATAATTAAAAGCATCTATCAAAATAATATTTTTGTTGAGGTTTGCATCTTTGATCGCCAGATTTATTTTCACCAGGTTTTGATATACCACTCTGCCGGCACCAATATTAATATGACCTACTTCAGAATTTCCCATCTGGCCTTCCGGCAAACCAACAGCAATACCGTGAGTTTGCAGCTTTGTATGGGGCTGTTCCTTCCAGATCCTGTCCATAAAAGGAGTATTTGCCTGTGCAATGGCAGATGTTTCTTTTTCCTCTTCCGGGGCTATTCCCCATCCATCCAGGATCATTAATATTACTTTCTTTTTCATTTTCTTATTTTTATAACTAATAATAGAGATCTAACAATTATTTTATTTCCTTATTGAAGGCTTAATTCTTCAAGTCTTGGTCGAATCATTCAGGGGGGACTTGTCTTGACTTTTTAAAAGTTCTTCCACTTCATGGGTATGCTTGCATCGAAGTTTTTAATTCTATTTCTGTTTTTCCAACTTTAAGTCCTGATCTACATCACTTAGTTTATCGTAGATCTTGTTGAGAATCAGAATTACGGTATTAATACCTGATGAAACCAAAACTGTAAAAATAAGACGGGCAAAAGAAAGCTTTTCAAATTCGGGTAGTCCGGAATAATGTGCCAACAGGTAGACCACTATACCCCACCAGGGAGTCATGCAAATAGGACATTCAAAAAAGGGTTTCCTGATATAAGAGGGAAGGTTTTCCAATTTTTCTTTTGGCTTATGAAAGATCATACCTTTCCAGGTGGTAGCCTTCAGGAAATAAACAATGAATGCAATTATGAACGCTTGTTGGAGCATAATTTGATCTTTAATTATTTTGGACCGGCATTGGTCGTTTCTTTTTCACTAAGCCAGTCGAATATCTTTTCCACATCTTTTTTACGGCATAATTCTGTTCCGGGTGTTATTGTTGCAGCCGTACCTGCCGCTACTCCCCATTTTACTGCATCACTTAATGAATCTCCACGGGAAAGGGACAAAATTAAACCGCCTACCATAGAATCCCCGGCACCAACTGTACTGTCCTGTTTGACTGTGGGAGGTACCACATATTCAATAGTGTCTTTGGTTACTATCATTGCCCCCCGTGCACCAAGGGAAACTATTAGGATATCTGCTTTGCCTTCGTTTATTATTTTTTTTGCAATCTCCTCCTGTTCCATCCCCGAGATTTCCTCTTTTCCTGCCAGAGAACTTAGCTCTCCTAAGTTGGGCTTCATGATACAAACCCCCATTTCCGAAGCTTTCACTAAAGCCTTTCCCGAGGTATCTACTAAGCATTTAATATTTTTACTTCTGGCGATTTCCGCTATTGTTCCGTAGAAATCATCCGGTGCATCCGGAGGTAAACTGCCACTGGCAACCAGGTATTTCACATCATCGGGAAGGTTTTTAATCGCATCCAGGCAATGCTGAAGTCCTTCCTGGCCTATCTCTGCTCCTGGCATTCCAAACCTGTATTGATTTCCGGTTGAACTTTCAACAACCATCAAATTTTCCCGGGTATTTTTTTTGATGCTGATGCGCTGTTGATTTACTCCTTCCTTTTTAAGGAGTTCTTCAATTTTATCGCCAACAGGCCCGCCTCCTGCATAAATTGCCAGCGAATCGCCTCCAAGGATCTTTATGGCCCTTGAAACGTTCACTCCACCTCCGCCGGGATGATAAACAGGTTCTTCACATCGTAATTTCTTCTGCGCCTGCAATCTATCTATAGATGTGCTTTTATCCAGCGCCGGATTAAGGGTTAGGGTTACAATTTTCATAAGAGTTTATTTATTATTAGAATATCTTATCTGTTAAATTTTATTGGATCCTATTTTTACTGGATCATTTTATAATTAAAAGTTTTTCCTGAAAATTTTTATAAGCTGAATTATTATTAAGGGCAGTAAACTTGTTATAATTATAAGACCCCAAATCCTTAATTCAAGTTTCTGAAATGAAAGAATTTCAGAAACTCCGGGAATAAAATAAGCTGCAATTAATACCGTGAAGCAAAAAGCAAGCGCCATCCATATATATTTATTGCGTGTGACCTGGTTATTAAAAATATTCTCTTCATTTTCCCTCATATTAAAAACATGAAGTAACTGGGCAATTGCAAGACTGAAAAAGGCAATATTATTGGTTATTTCCTTAGGTTGATCCCATATAAAGTGTGCGAATAAATAGGCCCCTGAAATACAAATTGTCAAAATCACACCATATAAGGCAATCTGGATCCAATTCTTTTTGGTTAGAATTGGTTCATCAGGATCTTTTGGGGGTTTTTTCATGATTCCCGGATTACCTTTCCCTATACCTAATGCAAGGGCAGGAAAAACATCCGATAATAAATTAAGGAAAAGTAGCTGTAGCGGAAGTAAAGGCAGGGTAAAGAGCGTAAAACTAATTAGTGCGATTATAAGTATTTCGCTTAGGTGATAGGATAACTGGTAAATTATAAATTTCCGGATATTCCCAAAAATAATTCGTCCCTGTTCAATAGCAACTACAATAGAGTTGAAAGAATCATCTTTAAGAATCATATCTGATACCTCCTGGGCAACCTGGGTTCCGCGTTTTCCCATTGCAATTCCAATGTTTGCCCTTTTAAGGGCAGGAGCATCATTTATCCCATCTCCTGTCATTCCAACTATTTCTCCTTTATTTTGAAAATGTTTGATGAGTTCCAATTTCTGGGAAGGATCAACCCTGGAAAATATTTTTGTATTTATTAATTTGGAATCATCTTCATTTTCCAATTCTTCCTGAAGGTTTTTTCCCGAAAGCACTCCATCTCCGTTCTTTTTATCCCTGTCATAGATTCCTACTTCTTTCCCAACATTTTTAGCCGTTCCTGGATGATCCCCGGTAACCATTATTACCTTTATCCCTGCATCTTTGCAGATACCGATTGCATCACCAACTTCTTTTCTGGGAGGATCAATAAAGCCTATTAAACCGGCAAAATTCATCCCCTGAATAAAATCTTCAGCTTCTTTTCCCTCCGGAAGGCTATCCAGGTTCTTATATGAAAACGCCAGTACTCGCAATCCTTCTTCCGATAATTCATCGTTTTTTTTGTGCCAGTACTCTTTATCATCCTCAGATAGCTCCTTAATTTCATCCCCAACCAAAATATTGCTTGAACGATCAAGAATTGCGTGTGCAGCACCTTTACCAGCTACATAAAACCCTTCATTTTCCTGATAAACAGCACCCATGATCATCGTTTCGGAGTCAAAGGGATCATGTAATTTTCTTTTTAATTTGCGATTTTTCCAGTATAGATCCTGATCAAACTTTTTAGTAAAGCTTAGTAAAGCGATCTCAAGTGGATCTCCGTCTCCTTTTCCGTTTTCTTCTGTTCCATCATTATCATCATCATTTTCATTAGGATCTATTTCTTCATTTTCTTCTTCTTCCTCCTCTTCCTCTTCAATTTCCTCTGCTTCGTCTAAATCAATCTCGTCTTTCTCCTCTTTTTGTGCTCTTTTCTTTTTTTTAGGTTGATCAGTTTTTTCTTCCTGATTCGCATTTCTGGAAACGTGGATTTTTATTCTGTCTTCATCTGCAGAAACATCAACATTAACGTCGGGTTCATCTTTTTCTGTACTTTCTGTATTAGCTTCAATTTTTACATTGTTTTGTTGGAGCTCCAGATTAACGTCTATTTCCTTATTCTTACTATTTTTGTCCTTTGTACCTTCAGTTTCTTTTTCTTCCTTTACTCCTGATGAATCTCTTTTTTGTTCTTCCTCTTCCTCTTCAGGTTTTTCTTCTCCTTCTAAGCTCGCATCATTTGCCAGTATTGATATTTTGAATATCTGAAGAAAGTTTTCGTTTTTCTTAGGTTCCTGTTTTTTTTCTATATTGGGTTTAGCGCCTTTCCAATTGGCATTCATTCTTATGTCTCCGGGAAAATATAAGGTATCTACCGTGAGCTGATTTTTTGTAAGAGTTCCGGTTTTGTCAGTAAAGATCACAGTGGTTTCCCCAAGGGTTTCCACCGCTTCCAGTTTTTTTACAATAACATTTTTTTTAGCAAGGCGAAGCATTCCCCTTGCCAGGGCTATACTGGCTACTATTGGCAAACCTTCAGGAATGGCTGCAATTGTCCAGGCGATAGAGGTTTGAATAAGTAAGTAGATCTCTTTTCCTACTATCCAGCCAAAAATTAGGAAGGCAACGGCAAGCCCTATAGTTACGAAGATCAGGTTTTTGGTGAGCTTATTTAATTTTTGATTTAATGGGATCTCATCTTTTTTCTCTTCTCCAACCATAGCAGAAATGCTCCCTAATTCGGTTTGCATCCCTGTAGCATATACCACAGCTTTCGCTGTACCGCCGCTTACAGCCGTTCCTTTGTAAAGAATGTTTATGCGGTCCGCTACAGGTTTTTTCTCTTTCAAAACCTCAGAAGATTTATTTATTGGCACGGATTCTCCTGTCAATGGAGATTCATCAATCTGCAATTCTGTAGCTTCTAATATTCTCGCGTCCGCTGGAATAAGATCGCCAGAATCAACAATTAATATATCTCCGGGAACTATCTTTTCCGCATCTATACGCTCTTTTTTACCATTACGAATGACTCTGGCTTGTATTTTGTCTAATTCCTTTAGGGATTTCATAGATTTCTGGGCTTTATATTCCATCCAAAAACCTATAATTGTATTTATTATAAGAACAACTACAATAGCGATTCCCTCTGCAATATCATTAAAAGAGAAAGCTAATACAGCCGCAGCAGTTAAAAGGTAAATTACTGGATTATTGATTTGAGAAAAAAGTAGTTGCCAAATGCTTTTTTGGGATTGTTCTTCTAGAATATTCTCCCCATATTTTTTTAACCTCTTCTTGACCTCTTTATCCGAAAGCCCTTTTTCCTTTTCTACAGAAATTTCTTTAAGGACCTCTTCTGTAGACTTTAGAGAAGCATTTTCAATTATTTCCTTAGCTCCGTTTTTCATTTACCTTAATGGATTTTGTTATAAAAAGATGTAAATTTTATCTTCGGTAGTTTACGATTGGGGCACGAGTGAAAATTCCCTTACTTCTCCAATTTTAAATTTGTATATTTCATCAAGCACTCCAATATTTACTTCATTACTCCAACCTTCTTCAAAGGAAATCTTGATTTTTTCATGATCTACAGAGACATAGATCCAATGCTTTCTGTAATTGATACGCATGGAAATTTTTTTGACACTTTCAGGTACTCTGGGATTTATCCATAACGCATCATCACATACTGCAAGACCTGCAAAATTACGTTGAATAAGGTCTAAGGATCCCGCCATAGCTCCCAAATGTATTCCCTCTGGCGTAGTTCCGCCCTGAATATCCTCGAAATCACTAATAATAAGTGTTTCAAAATTCTTCCAGGATTTTTCTTTGTCATATTTTGATTGGATCCATGAAAAAACCAACCGGCTAAGGGTGGATCCATGAGAAGTGCGTTTACTGTAATACTCAATGTTTTTACTGATCATCTCTTCCTTAAATTCATATCCCAGATTTTCAAAAATGTTTTTTAATTCACCCTGGGTAAACAGGTAAAAAAGCATGAGGACATCTGCTTGTTTACTGGCCTTATAATTATTTGGACTATCCTTTTCTTTTTCAAGGATCCTGTCCAGGCGCTGTATATCATCATATTTTTCCTGATAATCCTTCCACGGAAATTCCTGAAGCATTTCATAACCCTCAAATTGGCTGATAATACCATCTTCAATAAATGGAACGTACATTTTTTTACTGATGTCCTGCCACAAAGAAAATTCTGCATCATCTATGCCCAGAACCCGTAGCAATTCACGTTTTCGGCTTTTTTCAATAAGTTCCAGAATCTCTAAAGCTTTTTGTAGCACCCATGCTGCCAATATATTTGTATAAGCATTGTTTTTAAGACCCTGTTCATCAGAATCGGGATAGGAGGTATGATATTCGTCTGGTCCAACAACACCGTGTATTTCATACCGATCCCGGTCCTTATTATATGTAGCTTTACTTGCCCAAAATAAAGCAATGCTCAGGAACATCTCTGCTCCAAAATAGGAAAGAAAAAGTTTATCATCGGAGGCAACATAATAGTTCCAGATATTATAAGCAATAGCCGAATTCACGTGCCTTTGTAAATGGGTGTTGTCTGGGATCCAATTTCCCGATTTAGGATTTAAATGTAAGATCTGGCTTTCTTCCCGTCCATTGCTACCACTTTGCCATGGAAACATTGCCCCTTTATTACCTTCCTGTTTGGCCGCATTACGGGCTTCATCGAGCCTGTAATACCGATACATCAATAAACTTCTGGTGATTTCAGGAAATCTCAGGTTGAGAAATGGGTAGATATAAAGTTCATCCCAAAAAATGTGACCTCGGTAAGCTTCGCCATGCAAACCTCTGGCTGGTACCCCTACATCAAGGCTCATCGTGTTTGGAGAGATGGTTTGTAAGCTGTGAAAAATATGCAGGCGTGCTAATTGCTGAATTTTTTTGTTGCCAATTATCCCTATATCAGACCGGTGCCACAAAAACCTATACGCTTCTTTTTGTCTAAAAAGCATTTTTTTGAACCTTCCTGCACGCTTGATATCTTTACAAGCTTCTATGGATGGTTCTGTGATAGCTCTGTCGCGGCTTGTATAGATGGCCACGATCTTTTCGATTACATATTTTTTTCCTTCTTTAGCTGAAAAATGGAAAACCTGTTCTATATATCCTCCTTTTTGTTGTGTACTTATATCGCTTTTTACAACTTTCTGCCTGTAATAAATTTGGGTTCTGGCCGCCTGGGCCATTGTAATTTTCGATTGTTTTGTCTGTACCAGTAAAAGCATGCTGTTTTCATTGATCACCTCAGTTTTTAGTGGATCCAAATGCTGCCCTTCCAGTTCCCTGTATCGGGCAACATTATCATTTATAACGGTGCCATCCAGAGCTGTGCGAATTTCTATATTTCCGCTCCAGTTTTGCGGAGTGAAATGCCATTGGATGCCAGCTAGATGCAAATCTTTCATACTTACAAGGCGGCGGCTGTGAATTGAAGTTATTCGACCTTCCAGATCTTTTATTTTAAAAATTCGTTCCAAAGTGCCTTTTTTCATATCCAGGACCTGCTTGTAATCAAGGATTTCTACCTCTTCAAGGTTTAGCCATTCCCCTCCTTCAGGTCTGAAGCTAAGGCAGAGCCAATTCGGAAAATTCACAAGGTCCTCATTTTCAATCTTTCTTCCTGAAATTTCCGTTTTAGCACGATTGTAACCACCCGCAATGTAAGTTCCGGGATAATTGAAGTCATTATTGGAATTCTCTTCAGCAGCTCCACGGGTTCCAATAAAGCCATTACCTAAAGTACAAAGGGCCTCACGAAGTTTTTGTTTTTCTGGTTTCCAATCATTATAAGTAATTTGAAAAGCTGCCATAATTTATCTCTTTGCTTGTGTTATTTTATTTTTTCTTTTAAATATTGAAGAAATTTGGTTACTTCATTTGTATTTTTAAGTGCGAAGGATGCAGACGTTTTTTCACCGTGAGTTCCTACCAAAATTCCAATTCCATCATCACTAAGCGCCTCAAAGCCATCTTCATCAGTAATATCATCACCTATATATATCCGAAGATATTTTTCCTTGTCCCAGCCCAGTTTTTCAGTGAGCCAATCCAGCGCATATCCTTTGTTCCAGTCTATATCCGGCTTGAGTTCCAGGATTTTCTTCCCGCTGCCTGTTTTTAATATATCATTACGATCTGCTTCTTTTTGAACGGCCTCTTTTACTTCCTGAACATCCTTTTGGTCCACATTTCTATAATGAACAGCAATGGCGAATTTTTTTCTTTCGATCTTTACACCCCGGATCTCTTTTAGCTGCTCCTTTAAATATTTTTCAGCTTCATCGAGGGCAGGGGTGACTTCGTTTTCAGATTCGTGCACCATCTCTAAACCATCAGGTCCAGTAATATCAAACCCATGACTTCCTGCATAAATAACAGTATCTATTTCAATTTTCGATTTTAGATCTCTGAGATCACGACCGCTTACGATCGCTACAGGAGTGCTATTTGAAAGATCGGTAATCATTTTTCTGTTATCATCGGGTAATTCTGCGGCGTCAGGATCTGAAATAATAGGAGTCAATGTTCCATCATAGTCGAGAAAAATGGTGATCTTTCTGTTTCCTTTTATCTCGAACAGTTCTTCAATTTTTTTTAAGGCATTGGGAAGCGCCTCTGGTTTTTGTTTATCCATATTAGAAAGTTCTGTAAGTTTTTTCACTACTATATCTGCACCGGCTTCTTTTAAGGAGTTTTCCTCACCATTTCTTGCCACCCCAACCACACAGGCAAATTTTCCTTTTTTTCCTGCTTGTACTCCCTGAATGGCATCTTCTATTATGATAGTATCTTCAACCTTTACATTGAGATATTCAGCAGCTTTTACAAACATATCCGGTTCCGGCTTTCCTCTTAAATTTTCTTCTTTTAATGTATTTCCATCTACCCTTACCTTAAACCTATCTTCAAGGCCTGTTTTTTCCATGATGTATTTGCAGTTTTTACTGGAAGAGATGACGGCAAGTTTTATATTTTCTTTTTCCCACTTTTTAATCATTTCCATGGTATCTGGATAAACCTGGACACCATCTTTCTCTATTACACCTCTAAAGATTTTGTTTTTTCTTTTTCCCAATCCCTGAATCGTACTCTTCTCTGGGGAATCATCAGGGTTTCCTTCCGGGATGTCTATATTCCGGGACTTTAAGAAACCCCTTATTCCATCAAGCCTGGGAATGCCATCTATGTATTTTTTGTAATCAGTTTTGATATCCAACGGCTGGAAGTTCGCTCCTTCTCTTTCTTCCAAAAATTCATCAAACATTTTTTTCCAAGCTTTGGCATGAACCTTTGCAGTTTTAGTAATAACTCCATCCATGTCTAATATTACGGCTTCAAAATTCAGATTTTTAAGTTTCGACATCTTTTGATTTAATTGTTATTGGATAAATACGATATCCGTTTTTTATTGCTTTCTATGGATAATTGGAATTAAGTTACTAATAATTTCCTGAAAAATGGGGTAATCCTACTGGATTAGAATAAATTTAACGGGATCCGGAGCAGGAATTTTCTTTAGTAAAACAGGGAGAAGTATTATGGGAATAAAACAAAAAAAAACCTGCAGGTTTTTTAATCCTGCAGGTGGTGAACGGTATTGAATTTTTTTCTTATTTCATGAAAGAAGAAGCTATATAGAATTTTAGGTCGTTTATTTCGATATCCTTTTTATCCTTCACCATTTTTGGTAATAGCTTCCAAATATTTGTGGGATATAATCTCATTTCTTCCCCTTTAATAAATACGTCTACCGGCATATTAAAATTTTCAACAGCTTTCTGCCAGCGATAATATATCTGAGTTCCAACTTTTTTAAACTGAAGTTTAGGTAATTTTGAATGCCTTAAATACTGGTCAAAAACAGGCTTTAGATTGATATCGGTTGCTTTATCAAAAAAAATTTCGGTGGTTTCAGTGTCAATTATCTGATGTTTGTAAGTTTCAGTATAATTTTTTAGGGTTTTCCACCACAGTTCATCATCATTATAGATACTTCTAATAGTGTTGAGCAAACTGGCACCTTTGTAATACATATCTCCAGAACCTTCAGAATTAACCCCGTAATCTCCAATGATGGGAGTATGATTTCCAATTCCTTTGCGTGTTCCTTTTAAATATTCCAGGGCATCGTCTTTTCCCCAGCGACATTCAATATAAACGGCTTCAGAATAGGCCGTGAATCCTTCGTGGATCCACATATCTGCAATGTCTTTTGCAGTTATGCTGTTTCCGAACCATTCGTGCCCGGATTCATGAATTATTATAAAATCAAATCTTAATCCTATTCCTGTTCCCGAAAGATCCCTTCCCAGATAACCATTTTTATATTCATTTCCATAAGCTACAACACTTTGATGTTCCATGCCTAAATAAGGAGTTTCCACCAACTTGAACCCATCTTCCACGAAAGGATACTCCCCAAATTTTTTGTAAAAACATTCCATCATTGGCTTCACTTCTTCAAACTGCTTTTTAGCTTTTTCAAGATTGTAAGGAAGTACATAATAATCCAGATCGAGATCCTGATAGGTATCCTTAAAATGAACATAATTTCCAATGTTTAAAACCACATTGTAATTGTTGATGGGGTTTGTGACTTTCCAACTCCAGCGGGTAAATCCATCACCCAGATCTTTTTTGCCAATAAATCTTCCATTGGAAACATTCATCAGGCCATTGGGAACTGTAACTTCTATTAATACTTCCTCCGGCTCATCGCTTTGATGATCTTTGTTTGGGTACCAGAGACTGGCTCCTGTTCCCTGAACTGCAACTGCGATCCAGTGATTGCCATCGTTATCTTTTTCAAAAACAAATCCGCCATCCCAGGGTGCGTTTTCGGCAATAATTGGATGCCCCGAATAATATACCTGAACAGAATCTTTTGCCAGTTTTTTAAGGGGTTCAATAAATTCAATAAAAACTGCATTGAATTTTCGTTCGTACTGCAATTCTTTATTCTGATGGATTATGGAATCTATCTGCATATTTTCAAACAGATCGATTTGCATAACCGGCAATTCTTCTCCAGCCTGAAATAAAATGGTGTTGAATCCGGAGATAAATTTCTCTTCCGGATCCACCCGTACCCGAAGATGATATTTCAAAACATCATAGGATCTTTCTGCTCTCAAGGATCCTCTCAGGGAATCGGCTTCGGTATATTTTTGTTGTGTATCGCTTAAAACCTGTGAACAAGAAGTATTTAGTCCAAAAAGAACCAGTACTATTGAAAAAAGAAATTTATTCATAAAAATTGAAACTAGAATTTTATGTTTGTATCACCCCTAAATTAAAATCTTTGGTAATAGGGGAGTGGTTGGCGGCTTCGATCCCTGTGGAGATCCATTTTCGTGTATCCATCGGGTTAATAATTGCATCGGTCCAGATCCTGGCAGCAGCGTAATAAGGCGAAGTTTGGGAATCGTATTTTGCCTTCAGTTTTTCAAAAACTTCTTTTTCTTTTTCGGCATCTACAGGTTCTCCTTTTTTGGCCATGGAAGCGGTTTCAATTTGCGCTAAAACTTTGGCAGCCTGGGTTCCGCCCATGACAGCCAGTTCTGCACTTGGCCAGGCGACAATAAGTCTAGGGTCATAGGCTTTTCCACACATGGCGTAATTGCCGGCACCATAAGAATTTCCAATGATAACGGTGAATTTTGGAACTACCGAATTGCTTACTGCGCTTACCATTTTTGCACCATCCTTAATTATTCCGCCATGCTCGCTTTTGCTTCCAACCATAAATCCTGTAACATCCTGTAAAAATACCAGTGGAATTTTTTTCTGATTGCAATTTGCTATGAACCGGGTTGCTTTATCGGCAGAATCTGAATAGATCACTCCCCCAAACTGCATTTCTCCTTTTTTGGTTTTTACAATTTTTCGCTGATTGGCAACAATCCCAACAGCCCAGCCATCTATTCGCGCATATCCCGTGATAATGGTTTGTCCGTAGCCTTCTTTATATTCTTCAAATTTTGAATTGTCCACCAGTCGGCTTATGATCTCCCGCATATCATATTGATCACTCCGTTTTTTTGGCAGAATCCCAAAAATATCCTCCTGATTTTCTTTTGGTTTATGTGCTTCTTTTCGGTTATATCCGGCCTTATCGTAATCCCCAATTTTGTCCATTATATTCTTAATGGTCTCCAGGGCATCTTTGTCGTCTTTTGCCTTATAATCCGTAACTCCGCTAATTTCAGAATGTGTGGTGGCACCTCCCAGGGTTTCATTGTCAACAGACTCTCCAATGGCGGCTTTTACTAGATAGCTTCCTGCAAGAAAAATACTTCCCGTTTTTTCTACAATAATAGCTTCATCGCTCATAATAGGAAGATAAGCACCACCGGCGACACAACTTCCCATCACGGCAGAGATTTGGGTAATTCCCATACTGCTCATCACGGCATTGTTCCTGAAGATCCTTCCAAAGTGTTCCTTGTCTGGAAAAATTTCATCCTGCATAGGTAAATATACCCCGGCGCTGTCCACAAGATAAATTATAGGAAGCCTGTTTTCCATTGCGATTTCCTGTGCTCTAAGGTTCTTTTTTGCGGTGATAGGGAACCAGGCGCCTGCTTTTACCGTAGCATCATTGGCCACTACGATGCATTGCTTTCCTGAGACATGGCCTATTTTCACTACTACACCACCGCTTGGGCAACCTCCATGTTCTTTATACATTTCATCTCCCGCAAAAGCCGCTATTTCTATCGCGGCATCGGCATCATCCAAAAGATAGTTGATGCGCTCCCGTGCAGTCATTTTGCCTTTTCCGTGATGTTTTTCAATTCGTTTTTCTCCGCCACCAAGATGCACTTTAGCAAGTTTTTGTCTTAGGGAAGAAGCTAAAAGTTTATTATGATCTTCATTTTTATTGAAGTTGATATTCATGCCTGCTTTTTTAAGGATTATTCAGAATTCAGTATCTTTAAGAGTATCTTTTTCCCGAATATCTTTCTAAGATGGACCCGGGCTAATTGTAACGAGGCTAAAATACAAAAACAAGGTAATTTTTATGGTGAATTAAATCATTAAAATATCCGATATTTGTTGAGATAATGCGCAAGGGATTGTTGTAGATTCTTTTTGTGGTGATAGGAAGGGAAATACAGCGAAAATCTCAATTTATGCGCTAAAATAAAAACTGGATTTATGGGAATGAATAAAAATACTATTTTTGCCTGGGCATCTTTTTTTATGTTGCTTATAGGGATCGCTTTGGTCTTATTGGGAGTACTTAAATATCAGGATTATGCCATTGGATTTTCCACGGTAGGAATAGGTTTTTTTGTAATGTCCTGGGCTTTTAATGCACTTAAAGGAAGGGTTTAAAAATGGAGGATATTTTGGAAATAAGGAAACAACTCTCAAAACATTTAAAAGGTGGAGCTGCTTTTGTTCCTGTGGAAGAAATGCTGAAAATGATCACATTTGATAGCTTGGGTGAAAGACCCGGAAAACTTCCATATTCATTTTACGAACTTTTTTATCATATTAGGTTTGCACAGAAGGATATCCTTGATTACTGTTCAGCTGAAAAATATGAATCTCATAACTGGCCGGATGATTATTGGCCGGAGGAAAAAGCTCCGGCTTCTCGATCTGATTGGGAGAGGCTGAAAACCGATTATTTCGAAGAGCGCGGCCAACTTTCAGATTTTCTTTTGAATCCCAAAAATGACCTTCTAAATCCGGTGCGCAAAGGCACCAAGCATTCCCTTCTCCGGGAAATTCTGCTGGTTATTGAGCATACCGCATATCACAATGGGCAGCTTTTAATCATTTTAAGGCAATTGGGACTATATTCTTCCTAAAAAACTCCAGGTCCAAACCCAACTTGAATTTAAAATTCTGATATTTGTGCAGAAATTCAAAAAGATCTAAAAAGCTGTAACTGGCTTTAAAGTAAGATATTAATTATAAAACAAAATAGAATGGCAGACGATAATAAGGTTATTTTTTCCATGTCCGGACTCACAAAATCTTATCCCGGTGCAAATACTCCGGTACTTAAAAATATTTATCTAAGTTTCTTTTACGGTGCAAAAATCGGGATTCTTGGTCTTAACGGTTCTGGAAAATCTACGTTGTTGCGGATTATTGCGGGAGAGGAAAAAAATTACCAGGGAGATGTGGTGTTTTCTCCCGGATATACCGTGGGATACCTGGAACAGGAACCAAAACTGGATGATGAAAAAACGGTACTTGAAGTAGTTAAAGAAGGTGCGGCGGAGACTGTTGCCATTTTGGATGAATACAATAAGATCAATGATATGTTTGGTCTTCCGGAGGTTTATGAAGATGCGGAGAAAATGCAAAAACTGATGGACAAACAGGCTTTATTGCAGGATCAAATAGATGCCTCAAACGCATGGGAACTGGATACCAAACTTGAAATTGCAATGGATGCATTACGCACACCGGATCCCGACAAGAAAATAGGGGTTTTATCTGGAGGAGAACGCCGCCGGGTAGCTTTATGTAGATTGCTTTTGCAGGAACCTGATGTATTATTGCTGGATGAGCCTACCAACCATCTGGATGCAGAATCTGTACACTGGTTGGAACATCATTTGGCTGCTTACAAAGGAACCGTTATCGCGGTAACTCACGACAGGTATTTTCTTGACAATGTAGCAGGATGGATATTGGAACTCGATAGGGGAGAAGGTATTCCTTGGAAAGGGAATTATTCCTCCTGGCTGGACCAGAAATCCAAACGCCTTGCACAGGAGCAAAAGACGGCCAGTAAACGCCAAAAGACCTTAGAAAGGGAATTGGAATGGGCCAGGATGTCTCCAAAAGGAAGACAAACCAAGCAAAAAGCCCGTTTGAATAATTATGATAAATTACTGAGTCAGGATCAAAAGCAAATGGATGAAAAGCTGGAGATCTATATTCCTAATGGACCACGTTTGGGAACAAATGTGATTGAAGCCAAAGGAGTAAGCAAAGCTTTTGATGATAAATTGCTTTATGAAGATCTCAATTTCAATCTTCCGCAAGCTGGAATAGTTGGAGTTATAGGGCCAAACGGAGCTGGTAAAACCACGATCTTCAAAATGATTATGGGGGAAATAGAGCCCGATAAAGGAAGTTTTGAAGTAGGGGAAACTGTAAAGATCGCTTATGTAGATCAGGCGCATTCCAATATCGATTCTGAAAAATCCATCTGGCAAAATTTCAGTGATGGGCAGGAATTAATAATGATGGGTGGTCGTCAGGTGAATTCCAGAGCTTATTTAAGCCGATTTAACTTTGGAGGAAGCGAACAAAACAAAAAGGTGAGTATGCTTTCTGGTGGGGAACGGAATCGTTTGCACCTTGCCATGACCTTAAAAGAAGAAGGAAACGTTCTACTACTGGATGAGCCTACCAACGATCTTGATGTTAACACACTAAGAGCACTGGAGGAAGGTCTGGAGAATTTCGCCGGATGTGCAGTGGTAATTTCTCACGACAGGTGGTTCCTGGACAGGGTATGTACGCATATCCTTGCTTTTGAAGGAAATTCACAGGTTTATTTCTTTGAAGGGAGTTTCTCTGATTATGAAGAGAATAAGAAAAAACGTCTTGGTGGCGATTTGATGCCTAAACGTATTAAGTATAAGAAATTGGTTCGGTAAGTAAAACTGAATTATTTAAACAAAAAACTCCGGAATTTCCGGAGTTTTTTGTTTTTGATCCCTCATTGATGGTTTAAATCCCCTCGAGGTCTGCCCGAATCATTCAGACGGGCTTGCCTCAAATTTTTAAAAGTATTTTTCTCCCGAATTATAGGGACATACCTAGTGGGCTAATCCCAAGGTTATTGATTGGATTTTCAAATGCCTGATAGAATTCATTTAGTACCACCTCTTTTTATTGGCCTTGGAACCGCTTCCTTTTCTTCCTGGCTTATGTTTGCTGCCCTTCTTTTTATGAACCTGAGGCTTGGAATCCTTATCCAGCGGATACGGGTTTTCATCAACAACCGGGATTTTGGTGCCAATCAATGTTTCAATAAATTGGATGTATTTTTTCTCATCGGCACTGCAAAATGAAATGGAGGTCCCCACATTTCCCGCGCGGCCAGTCCTTCCTATTCTATGCACATAAGTCTCCGGCATACTCGGAATATCGAAATTTATCACGTAATCCAGTAAATCTATATCCAGTCCGCGGGCCGCAAGATCGGTTGCAACAAGGATATTTATTTCCTTGTTTTTAAAAGAATTCAAAGCTGATGAGCGGTCACTTTGGCTCATGTCTCCGTGCAGCGCATTGGCCCTAAATCCATTTTTAGTGAGGGATTCCAAAGCTTTTTCTACTCCGTATTTTGTCCTTCTGAAAATTAAAACAGATTTTTCCTTTATCACATTCCGCATCACAAATAACATCAGCTCGGTTTTATCCGGTTTTGGGACCAGGTATAAAAGCTGTTTTACCTCTGGTGCAGCCGATGAAGTTGGTGTGAGTTCGATCTTTTCAGGATCCTTCAGTAAATTTTTTGCCAGATCCTGTACTTTCGCAGGAATGGTGGCAGAAAACATCAATCGTTGCTCGAGATTTGGAGAAAGGCGAATAATCTTTTGAACTTCATCTATAAATCCCATATCGAGCATAAGATCGGCTTCATCAAGAACCAATACTTTGATCTCATCCAGGTTGATATACCCCTGTTTTCTAAGATCCAGCAATCGTCCCGGCGTAGCCACTAAAATGTGCAATCCCTTATTTAAAAGATTGATCTGGGGTTGCATGGAAGCACCGCCAAAAACCACTCCCGATTTTACATTGGTAAATTTTGCATACGCCTGTATGTTTTCCTCAATTTGAACCGCAAGTTCCCTTGTAGGACTTATTATTAGGACAGATACGGTTTTTGCCTCCGTGGATTCCCCTACCTTTTTATGCAAAAGATTCAAAAGAGGGATGGCAAAAGCACCGGTTTTTCCGGTTCCCGTTTGGGCACCGGCTATTACATCATTTCTTCTAAGGATCTCAGGAATCACTTTTTCCTGAATTGGAGTAGGCGTGAGATGGCCTATTTCTGCTATTCCCTGCAATATTGCCTTAGATAATGGTAAGTCTTCGAATGTCATAAATTAAATTTAAAAGACAAAGATACCGCTTATTTTAAAGTGTGATTTTTTCTCCTTAATCAATATTCAGCAGCTGCGAAGATTTCGTGCCATCTGGAGAAACATTTACTATAAAAAGACTTCCATAATTTTCTTCAGAAAGCTCAGGATATTTTTCCTGCCCCAATATATAATTCACGAATTTCGGGTTGGAATTGCTGTGTCCAATAACCAAAACGGTTTTACCTATGGTGTTCTGCTGAAAATCCTCGTCATTCAGTTTTTTTGAGCTGTAAAGCTGAACTTTCTTATTTTGGGAATCGGCTATGATCTGTGCGGTTGATTTGGTTCGTTTATAATCTGAACTATAGATAAGGTCAAAAGGGATTTCCTCAAAAACCTTTGCCCAGTTTTTTGCCCGATTTATTCCCTGTTGGGTTAAAAGAGGATCTTTATCCTGTACGTTTGTGGTATCCTTTTCGGCATGTCGAATGAAATAATACTGAGTCATTTTTTCGGAGTTGATTTCTACTGAAGGTTCATCTTTATTGGAATTACATCCAGTGGCCAATAAAATTGTTGCTAATAGTACTAATTTTTTCATCGTATTTTTTCGAAAATTTAAAACCATTAATTTTTTATTTCTACTTCCATCAGGATTATCTGGCTGATCTGCTTTCCAAGACTGCTAAAATTATCATCGGATACCAGAAGTAACGTTTTATTTCCATTTGGAAGATCAGGCCCAAAAGTCATTCCTTCAAGATTATCTATAATATTTTCTTTTAATTGCTTTCGAACAGATTTAAAATCGAAAACAAGCTTTTTAGTCGCTGCAGTGTAGTCCTCTTTTCTTAGATTATTGCTATTCAAAGTATTGCTTGCATTTCTGGCATCAACGTCAAAGATCCTAACCGTATTGCCATTTGTTCCATGTCCGGCAGAGAAAGCTCTTTCCAGCACCAGAAACCTATTAGGTGCATATTCCAGAAGTTCCGTCAACCCATTTACGGCAAAATATAGCCAGGGAATCTTCGTGATATTTTCCAGTTGCATCACGAATTGCCTTGTAGGTTTTCCATTTTCTAGATTAAAATGGGTAATCCGGATTGGAGACTTAGTCGGGAATAATTTTGGTTTGGAGCCATCCTTTTCCAGTGGAAGCTCCATTCCTGCCCAATAACCGGATTTATCATAACTTTCGACCAATCCTTCAAAAGCACCATTATTTCTTGGTTTTTGCTCTCCGGAAGCTAAAAAATAACCGGGAAGGGAATAATTTGATATAAACTCCCCGTTTGGATTTACATGAAAAATGGAGGGATCTTTTCCGTTATTAATGGAGCCTTCACTGCTTAGGACAAGTTCGTTTTTTTTAACGTTATATCTTATAGCTTCAAGGTCTAAAGTATGGTTCTTGAAAAATCCGGAAGTTTGGTCCAGTTCAATCACTTCAGAAATAAGTACGGTATCGATTTTTTTCTGATTTATTCCAATACTTGCCTTATAAAATCTTGGATTTCCGGGATGATCACAAACCAAATAATAGGTGCCATCATAATGATCTATTCCAGAAAGGCCACCTACTTTGGTTCCACCAATTTCTAAGTTTTCCGGAATGATAAAATCATCCAAAAAACTTAGTTCAATATTTCTGGAATCAATGTTTTTTGTTGTTCCGCAAGAGGCAGTAACTATTACAAATAATAATAAAAGAATATTTTTTTTCATAAATTATGATAAAAACGCAAAAATAACAAATCCTTAAGATAATAATAAGATTTTATTGAGAGAATTCCAGTGCTTCAAATATTACATTTAGGAAAATTAACAATTAAAAACTTATATTATGAATAGTGATCAGTTAGAAGGTAAATGGAAACAAATCAAAGGTGATTTTAAACAGAAATATGGTGAATTAACCGATGATGATGTTACTTATTCTGAGGGAAAATTTGATGAAATGATGGGAAATTTACAAGAAAAAACAGGTAAAACAAAAGAGGAATTGCAAAGTGAAATTGAGAAATGGTAATTGTTTTAACCTGAATTTAAAAGCGGCTGCTCAAATTATTAAGCAGCCGCTTTTTTTATACTTATATTTTGGATTTATTCATTCGTAGCCAGAGATTCCTGATTTCTAAAAACCAAATTATCGTCAAATTCATCTAGAAGAATAATACTTTCTGTATGCACTTTTCCTGAAAGGATTTCCTTTGAAAGCTTGTTAAGGACTTCACGTTGTATAACCCTTTTTACAGGTCGGGCACCAAATTGTGGATCAAATCCACGTTTTGCAAGAAAGTTAATAGCTTCTTCGGTAGCATCCAGGGTAATTCCTTGTTTTAAAAGCATTTTTTTCACACCTTTTAACTGTAGTCCTACAATTTGGTGGATATGTTTTGTCGAAAGTGGAGTGAACATCACAATGTCATCTATCCTGTTTATAAATTCCGGTCGAACACTTTGTTTAAGCAATGCGAGCACTTCGGTTTTAGCAGATTCTATGGCTGTTTCCGCATCCAGAACTGCTTCAAATTTCTCTTGAATTATTTGCGAGCCCATATTGGAAGTCATAATGATAATGGTATTCTTAAAATCGGCAAGCCTGCCTTTGTTATCCGTAAGTCTGCCTTCATCCAGCACCTGTAAAAGGATATTGAAGGTATCCGGATGGGCTTTTTCGATCTCATCCAGCAAGATGACAGAATAAGGTTTTCTTCGAACAGCTTCTGTTAATTGCCCTCCTTCTTCGTAACCAATATATCCTGGAGGCGCTCCAACAAGTCTGCTCACCGAATGACGTTCCTGATATTCACTCATATCGATCCTCGTCATTGCAGCTTCATCATCAAAAAGATATTCGGCCAGGGCTTTGGCAAGTTCGGTTTTACCCACTCCTGTAGTTCCCAGGAATAAGAAGGTCCCTATTGGTTTTTTTTGATCCTGAAGTCCGGCGCGACTTCTTCTTACCGCATCGCTCACCGCTTCAATAGCTTCTTCCTGTCCTACAACTCTTTTATGAAGCTCATCTTCCAGTTTTAATAGTTTTTCACGTTCACTCTGGATCATTTTCGTTACTGGAACTCCGGTCCATTTTGCAACTACTTCTGCAATATCCTCATAGGTAACTTCTTCCTTGATGAGGGTATGGCTGTCTTTATTCTCATCCAGTTGCTTTTGTAAACTTTCAAGTTGCTCCTGAGCTTCTTTTATTTTCCCGTAACGAATTTCTGCAACTTTTCCGTAATCGCCTTCGCGCTCTGCTTTTTCGGCTTCAAGCTTAAAATGTTCGATATCCGATTTTGCAGTTTGGATATTATCTACTACTTCTTTTTCATTTTTCCATCGGGCATTTAATTCATTGCGTTCCTCTTTTAAATTGGCAAGATCTGCACTTAGGGATTTTAATTTAACTTCATCTTTCTCCCTTTTTATAGCCTCGATCTCTATTTCCAGCTGCGTAACTTTTCTATCCAGAACATCCAATTCCTCTGGTTTTGAATTTATTTCCATTCGCAGCTTTGATGCAGCCTCATCCATAAGATCTATGGCTTTATCGGGTAAAAAACGATTTGTTATGTACCGCTGTGATAGCTCTACGGCTCCAATAATTGCCTCATCTTTGATCCTTACCTTGTGATGTGTTTCATATTTCTCCTTGATCCCACGTAAAATTGAGATAGCGCTTTCTGTATCTGGTTCATCCACAATTATCTTTTGGAAACGTCTTTCCAGCGCTTTATCCTTTTCAAAATATTTTTGATATTCATCCAAAGTCGTTGCGCCTATTGCGCGCAGTTCTCCACGTGCAAGGGCAGGTTTTAAAATGTTGGCCGCATCCATCGCGCCTTGTCCGCCCCCGGCTCCCACAAGGGTATGAATTTCATCAATAAAGAGTACAATATCGCCTTCGCTTTCTGTAACTTCCTTGATCACAGCTTTTAATCTTTCCTCAAATTCACCTTTGTATTTAGCACCTGCTATTAAAGCTCCCATATCCAGGGAATAAATTTGTTTATCCTTCAGATTTTCAGGGATGTCGCCGGCAATTATACGATGAGCCAGACCTTCAGCAATAGCGGTTTTACCCACTCCGGGTTCACCAACCAGCATTGGGTTGTTTTTGGTTCTTCTGGAAAGTATCTGTAACACCCTTCTAATTTCTTCGCCTCTTCCTATTACAGGATCCAACTTTCCTTCTTCCGCCATTTTGTTGAGATTTTTGGCGTATTTGTTTAGGGAGTTATAGGTCTCTTCAGCACTTTGTGAGGTTACGCGATCTCCTTTTCGCAATTCCTCAATAGCTGCAAGCAAACCCTTTTCTGTTGCGCCCTGATCCTTCAATATTTGAGCGATCTTGCTGGAAGATTTAAATATCGCCAGAATCAAATGTTCTATAGATACAAATTCATCCTTCATTTTTTTGGCAATGCTGCTCGCTTCATTCAAGGTTTTTGAAGCTTCCCGTGATAACATAATATCTCCGCCGCTAACTTTAGGAAAACTTGTAAGCGTGTTATCCAGAATTTGATTAAACAAATTAACATTGATGTTTAATTTCTTCAATAAAAAAGGAGCTACATTTTCATCTACCGTTGTGATGGCTTTAAAAATATGTTCATTTTCTATTTGCTGATGGCCAAATTCCTGAGCAAGTTGTTGCGCTTGCTGAATCGCCTCCTGGGATTTTATAGTAAAATTATTAAAGTTCATAATGTTGATGTTTGTTTGAATTTCATTTAGCAAAGTATATACCAGCGAAAACAACCTGTTATTTTGACATATAAATACAGCAGATATACAGACAAATTGGCTGAATTTTAGCCGTTTCTATTAAAGTTAGCGATTTATTAGCAGTCTGAATATTCTCTTAGGTAAATTTTAATAATTTGCTGTGAAAGGAATTCTTTTTGAAACCGTAATTTGCGCCGAAAATAAATGATATGGGATTATTTGATAAAATATTTAAAAGTGAACCTAATAAAACCACGGAAAATTCGAATCCGTTTCCCTGGAATAATCTTTCAAGTTTAGAAACCTTAGATAAAATTGTTGAGGATTCATATTCGCAGCCAGTTGCGATCCTGAAACACTCTACAAGTTGCGGGATAAGCAGAATGGTGTTACGTCAATTCGAAAACGAATTTGATGCTAAAGCAGGAAAAGTGAAGTTATATTTCCTGGATCTTATTAGCAACAGGGAAGTTTCGAACCGGATAGCTTCCAAATTCAATGTGCCACACGAAAGTCCTCAAATTATTCTTATAAAAGACGGAAAGTCGGTTTATGATGCTTCGCATAGTGCGATACAGGCAGAAAGTTTGATTAACGCGATAAATTAAAACTTTTCTGAAATTTATTCTTTAATCGATTTCAATATTCAGAAATAAAAAAGCCACCAGAATAATTAATTCTGATGGCTTTGGAATTTAAACCTAACAGGACTCGAAGAAGAGCTGTTAGGTTTTTTATTGGGTAAAAATTTATTATTTCTTTTTAGGCTCGTAAACAGGAAGCAATTTTGTTCTAATCTCTCCAAAGCCTATTCTTCGGTCTTTTTTCTTGCAAAAACCGCGCATAATAACGGTGTCGTTATCTTCTATAAATTTGCGCTCACTGCCGTCATTTAATTTCACCGGTTTTGATCCTTTCCAGGAGAGTTCAAGCATGGATCCATAAGAATCCGGGGTAGGGCCGGAAATAGTTCCCGATCCCATCATATCTCCCGAAAGAATATTACATCCATTTATGGTATGATGCGCCAGTTGCTGACTCATATTCCAGTACATATATTTGAAATTGGAATTGGCCAATACGGTTTCTTCAGAATTTTCTGGTTGTAAAGCAACCTGGAGGTTGATGTCAAAACTTTTCTTTCCTTTAAACTGAAGGTAGGGAAGCAGTTTTTTTTCTGGTTTCGGACTTTCAGTTCTAAATGGTTCGAGGGCATCCAGGGTTACGATCCAGGGAGAAACCGAGGAAGCGAAGTTTTTTCCTAGAAATGGACCCAAGGGTACATATTCCCATTTTTGGATATCCCGTGCGCTCCAGTCGTTAAAAAGTACCAGTCCAAAGATATAGTCTTCGGCTTCTTCAATAGGAATAGGTTCTCCAAGTGGATTTGCATCTGTAGTGATAAAAGCCATTTCCAGTTCAAAATCCACCAATTTTGAAGGAGCTAGTATAGGTACATCAGCTCCGGCAGGTAAAATTTGGCCTTTAGGGCGGTGAACAGGTATTCCACTGGGTATTATAGAGGAACTTCTGCCGTGATATCCTACTGGAATATGCAGCCAGTTTGGTAAAAGCGCATTTTCAGGATCGCGGAACATTGTTCCCACATTGGTTGCATGTTCCTTGCTGGAGTAAAAATCGGTATAATCTCCAACCAGAATAGGAAGTTGCATTTCAATCTCATCCAGGGTAAATAATACGGTATTTCTATCCTCCTGATGATCTTTTAATTTTGTATTTTTTGAATCAAAAATATCGGCGATTCGGTTTCTTACCAGTCGCCAGGTTTTTTTTCCATCGGAAATAAAATCGTTCAGGGTATCCTGAAGAAAAATATCATCAGTTAAGGGAATACCTTCAAAATATCCCAATTGATGTAAAGCTCCAAGATCTATGGCATAATCGCCAATTCTTGTCCCAATAGTAATAATATCATCCCTCGTTAAAAACACCCCGAAAGGAATATTCTGTATAGGGAAATCTGTTTCTTCGGGAATGTCAAGCCAGGTTTTTCTTTTAGGATCATTTGCTGTAATAGGCATATATATTTTGTTTTATTCTTAAATCTACTTGCTTCAAATATATTATTTTCCATGCATTAACCGATTGTAATTATTACTTTTGGTGAATATTTAACGAAAAATTTTTTTATGCAACGAGATACCCAAATTTTCGATTTGATAAACCAGGAAAAAAACCGACAAATAAACGGTTTGGAATTAATAGCAAGTGAGAATTTTGTAAGTGACCAGGTACTGGAAGCAGCGGGATCTGTTTTAACAAACAAATATGCTGAAGGCTACCCGGGGAAAAGGTATTACGGTGGATGTGAAGTGGTAGACAAGGTTGAAATCCTTGCTATTGAGCGTTTAAAAGAGCTTTTTAATGCAGAATATGCCAACGTACAACCACATTCCGGTTCTCAGGCAAATACAGCTGTTTTTCATGCCTGTTTAAATCCAGGTGATAAATTCCTTGGATTTGATTTGTCGCACGGTGGACATTTGACTCACGGGTCTCCCGTGAATTTTTCAGGAAGATTATATGAGCCGGTATTTTACGGAGTAGATGAAAAAACTGGTTTAATAGATATGGATGCTGTAGCCGAGATTGCACAAAGGGAAAAACCTAAAATGATCATCGCCGGTGCTTCTGCGTACTCGAGAGAAATTGATTATAAAAGATTCCGTGAAATCGCAGATAGTATAGGAGCTATTCTCTTTGCAGACATTGCGCATCCTGCAGGACTTATTGCGAAAGGTTTGTTGGGAGATCCTTTGCCGCATTGTCATGTGGTAACTTCTACAACTCATAAAACCCTTCGAGGTCCAAGAGGTGGGATAATAATGATGGGCACAGATTTTGATAACCCTTTTGGGTTGAAACTTAAGAATGGGAATCTTAAAAAAATGTCTTCGCTTTTAGATAGCGCTGTTTTTCCCGGAAATCAGGGAGGGCCTTTGGAACACATAATCGCAGCAAAAGCAATTGCTTTTGGAGAAGCTTTAACCGATGATTTTCTACATTATACCGTGCAGGTAAAGAAAAATGCAAAGGCCCTGGCAAAAGCATTTATGGACAAAGATTACCACGTGATCTCCGGCGGAACCGATAACCATATGATGTTAATAGATCTTCGGAATAAAAACATTACCGGGAAACAAGCCGAAGAAGCCCTTGGAAAATCTGAAATTACCGTAAATAAGAATATGGTTCCTTTTGATGATAAATCTCCTTTCGTGACTTCAGGAATACGTATTGGAACTCCGGCGGTTACCACACGGGGACTAAAAGAAGAGGATATGCCAAAAATAGTTGATCTAATAGATAGCGTGATCACGAATTTTGAAGACGAAACCATTCTGGAAGAAGTAAAAAAAGAGGTGGAAAATATGATGAAAGGGAAACCCCTTTTTAACAGGTAATCCCAAAAATATTTTTCAAATTAAAATTCATTTAAAAAAATAAATTAAAAAAAAATGCTTAAATTATGACGCAATTTTAACTGGTAAAAAAACAAATTAAATATCAGGTTATAATTGAGCACAAGTCAAAAATTAAAATCAAATTATGGGTAGATCACAAGAAACGTCTAATAAAAAAGAAAAAGAAAAAAAGAAGTTAAAGAAGAAGAAGGATAAGCTTTTGAAGAAGGAAGAGCGCAAAGCAAATTCTGAAAAGGGGCAAAGCCTTGAAGATATGTATGCCTATGTTGATGAAGATGGAAATCTTACATCCACTCCTCCGGATCCAACAAGGAAGAAAACAGTAATAAATACTGAGGATATCGCGATTAGTACTTCCAAGAAAGAAGATGTTGAACCGGAAGACCCAATGAGAAAAGGAACTATTACTTTTTTCAATGATTCTAAAGGTTATGGTTTTATTAAAGATCACGATAGTCAGGAAAGTATCTTTGTTCATATAAACAGTCTTGAAGATTCAGTTTCTGAAAATGATAAAGTTACTTTTGAAACCGAAAGGGGTCAGAAGGGACTTAATGCAGTGAAAGTAAAACTGATGAAGTAATATATATATTGCTTGAAATAAAAAAAAACGCCTTTTTATGGGCGTTTTTTTTATGCGCAAACATTTCTAAGTGTTGAGCTTCTAATTAACTTCTTAGTCCATTTCTGGATACCACTCTAAAAGCACAACTTCAATATTTGGATTCTTTTCAGTGACCAGTTCCTTAAACTTTTCAACATCAGATAAGCCATCCCCACCCCGGTAATGAAAAGGGTAAACCTGTTTGGGTTCAAAAGCCAGTACTGCATCTGCAGCCTGATTTACGGTCATGGTATAAGGAAGATTCATCGCAACAAGTGCCATATCGATATTCTTTAAACTGCGCATTTCAGGAATATCTTCTGTATCTCCGGAAATATAAAGTCGTTTTCCATCTTTTTCAAGAATATAACCATTTCCACGACCTTTTGGATGAAAGGCATCAGCGGCCTCCGGCAAATTATACATTGGAATTGCTGTTATACTGAATTCCATAAAATTTTGAGTTTCATCATTGTTAATTACAGAAATCTTATCTCCAAGTTCTTTTGGAAGTTGGTCCTTAACAGCTTGGGGGGCTAATATTTTGGTATCCCCCAACTCCAGGGCAGCCAATGTTTTCGCATCCATATGATCTCCGTGAATATCCGTAATCAATACAAAATCCGGATCCGATTTTCCTTCGAAAGCTTTGGCACCTCCCGTAGGATCCAAATAAATAACTGCTTCCCCCCAATTAATGACTGCGGTACCATGTGTTATTGGATCTATAGAAATGTCTGCAGTAACGGCTTCAACTTCCATGTTTTCCTGAGTGGTAGCAATTTCTTCATTTTCTCCCTTCTCATTTTTACAACCTGTAAAAATGATTGCTAAGCTTAAAATGCTCAATAAATTTTTCATGTTTTTTTTTGATAAAGTTACAAGTCAAAATACTGAAGGAGCAAGAAATTAAGAATTTTTTAAGAAATTATACTTATTTTAATGATTTAAAGGAAGGGTTTGCTAATCATTATAAAGGATAATTTTATATCGGAAGTAAAACTTTCCCAATTAAAAACTTACTTTTAACAATTGGCGGAGCCATTCTTCCTGCACTAATTTCAGATAATTCAATATTTATGAAGCAATCAAATTTCAGCAACACCTTACTTTCTTTATCGCTGCTTTTTCTATCAAGTTGCGCTACACTTACAAATTCAGAATCCCGGGAAGCACAAATCCTCCCTCCCGAAGAACTTTACGGGGAATTATTCTTTGATGTGCAAACCAATAAAGATATTTTTGAAGACAGTAAAACTTTTGTGGATGCGGTCCCATTATATGATGTGGCAAAAATAAGGAGTGACTATGCTAACCTTGAGAGTAAGTCAGCTACTAATATTTCTAAATTTGTTTATAATAATTTTGCAGTTCCGGAGCAGGAATCAGTCTACAAAACAGATTCTTCGTCCATCAATGAACATATAACCAAACTCTGGGATGTATTAAAACGCCCGGCAGATAGAAAGGTTTCAGGAACCCTGCTCCCTTTACCTCATCCTTATATAGTTCCGGGAGGAAGATTTAGGGAGATATATTACTGGGATAGCTATTTTACGATGTTGGGACTTCAGGAAGACGGGGAAATAGCGATTATCCAAAATATGGTAGATAATTTCTCTCACCTTATCAATGAGTTTGGTTTTATTCCCAACGGAAATAGAACTTATTATTTAAGCAGATCACAACCTCCATTTTATTCATTGATGGTGGATGTATTGGCAGAATCAAAATCAGATTTAGTCTATACTTCTTACCTTGAAACGCTTTTAAAGGAATATGATTTCTGGATGACTGGTTCTGAATCTCTTAATCCTTCAAATAATTCTATTAAAAGAGTTGTTAGATTGAAGGATGGAACCATACTCAATAGATATTGGGACGACAAGAATACACCAAGACCTGAAAGTTACAGGGAAGATGTAGAAACTGCTACAATGGCAATCATCGAATTTCCAAATTTAAAAAGGGAAGAGGTTTACAGGAATTTAAGAGCAGGGGCAGAGTCCGGATGGGATTTTTCCAGCAGATGGTTAACAGAAGATATGGAAGATGGGTTCAAGCTTTCTACCATTCATACTACCGATATTATTCCTGTTGATCTTAATTCCTTGCTCTATCACCTGGAAAGGACAATTTCTAAAGCTTATAAAATAAAGGATGATTCCGAAAATTCGCAAATTTTTCAGCAAAAAGCTATGACACGCAAAAATGCGATCCAGAAATATCTTTGGGATGGTGATAAGGAGTTTTTTATGGATTATAACTTTAAGAAAAAGGAAAACACGCCTGTATATTCCTTGGCCGGAGTATATCCTTTATTTTTTAAAATTGCCGAAAATGAACATGCTGAAAAAGTTACCCAAAAAATAAGAAAAATTTTCCTTAAGCCTGGTGGTGTAGTTTCTACCCCCTACAATACAGGTCAGCAATGGGATGCACCAAATGGTTGGGCCCCACTGCAATGGATCACTATTTCAGGGTTGAGGAATTATGATCAAAATGGTTTAGCTGAAGAAATTAAAGAAAGGTGGCTCAGTTTGAATAGGCAGGTTTATAAAGACACCTATAAATTATTGGAAAAATACAATGTAGAAGATCTGTCTAAAGAAAGTGGAGGAGGAGAATATCCTACTCAGGATGGTTTTGGTTGGACTAATGGGGTTTTTCAGAAATTATCTAAAGAATAGGTGCTAGTCATTAAAAATTTAAACCTCAAATCCTTGGTTTATAAGGGTTTGAGGTTCAAATTTTTTTCTATAATTCCAATTTCATCTTGATATCTCCCCGGGCATAGGGATTATTCTCTTCAATAGGGATTTCCTGAAATCCGTATTTCAGGTAGATATAGATCGCATTTTCAAGTTTTCGGTTAGAGTAAATAATAAGCGTTTTCCAGCCTTTGTCTTTGGCGTATTTAAGGGTATGCTCCATCAGTTTTTGTCCAATCTTTTTACCCTGAGCTTCAGGAGTTATGGCCATTTTTGTAAGTTCAAAAATACCATCTGCAATTTTCATCAAAGCCACAGTCCCAATAATACGTGCATCCTCTTTCACAAAAAAGATATTCCCGCCGGGTTCAATAATATATTTTTTAGGGTTATCAAGCACTTCCCGATCGTGGTCTTCCACCCAGAAATATTTTTTTAGCCAGGCCAGGTTTAGTTCCTGAAACTCTCTGGAGAATTGAGAAGAAAAAGGTATAATTTCTATATTCATTTTTTACCTGTAATTTTATTGGTTTTTTGCTTCCATGGAAATTTATTTTCAATTTCAATTTCCAGGGTAAAACTTAAAAAGGTTCTGATCAAAACGATCAAACCTAAATTTAAAATATTTTTAGTTGAAGCATCAAAAACTACTGTTGCAATAATATCTGCAGCTACAAGAAATTCCAGGCCTAAAAGAATGGCTCTTCCCAGTTCTTCCCTTATGATCTTAAAAGACCGGAAGGTTTCTCCCTGCTTTTTAAATAAAAACCGGCCTAAAGCCCAAAATGCACCTAAAACAATTATTAAAATACCAATAACCTCAATAAGTGTGGCAGCGTATTCTACAAAAAAATCTAAAGTTTTGCTCATCAGGCAGGGTTTATAAAATCTGTTATGAAATAGCTAAGCGCCTTTCCTACATCGAAATTTTGATCCTCTTTCGGTGCAGCTTCACAGATATGAAGATAACGGATATTTTTTTCCTCGGAGGCGATTTTAATAAAATTCCGAACCATATTTATAGGGAAACCTGTTGGAGACTGTGCACTGCTTGGAAAATCCTTGATCGCGTCGCAATCCAATTCCAGTCCAAAATCTTCCTGAGCGGTGAAATCCAACTCTTCCCGGAATGCTTCAATGATTGATTCTGAAGATTTTAAAGCAAGATGTTCAAAAAGCCTGAAATGATCATTTGGAGACTGTATTATTTCTTTGAAAATATAATCGGGGGTGTAATTTTGGTGTAATCCAAAAACACGGTATTTCCCAAGGATATTTTTTTTTCGCGCAAAACTGAAACCATTTCCACTGTGGCGATAATCAGTTTTTCGGAGATCGGTATGTGCATCGATATTCAAAATATTCACCGGTTTACCCAGGGCTTTAAATAGGCCATTTATATTTCCGTAGGCATTGTTATGTCCGCCACCCAGGATTATCGGGATCTTTCCTGCAGAAATTATTCGCTCCACTACATCGCTTACGATAGTATCTAGTTTGGAAACGAGGTCACCAAGTTTTACAAAATAATTTGGATCTCCCTGATCAATATTTGCGGCTTTTGACATCAACTCTTTACAATCTATTTCCCCCAGTAAAAGCACACTTTCCGGATTGGTGTATTGATTTGCCTGAATGTTTAGAAGGTATTTTAAACCTGAGTCCCAGGCCTTGGAGGCACCTGGTTTTCCTAAATTTCCCCGAATCCCAATATCCTCCGGGATTCCGAAAAGTACATATCTTGCCAGGGAATCCTCCAGTTCATTAAAATCTTTGATGAAGCTTAATGCTTCTCCAAACCTGGTTTCCCCTTCCCGTCGGGAAATAAAGTGGGCTATAGTTTTATAATCGTATAATTTAAATCCTTCCATTAATTCACCGATTTTCCGTTAAGGTAAACATCTTCAATAGCATTAGTGCCAAAAGCATATGGCAAATAAGCATACGAGGGAATATTTTTAGTGACTATAAAATTTGCTTTTTTACCTCTTGAAATACTTCCGTGTGTCTTGCTTAAACCCATTGCATAAGCAGCGTTTATTGTTGCTGCATTGATGGCTTCTTCCGGAGTCATTTTCATCTTAATACACGCCAGGGAAACCACGAGATTCATATTTCCGCTGGGAGAACTTCCGGGGTTAAAATCGGTAGCGAGTGCCAGGGGTAAACCTGCTTCAATAATTTCTCTTGCCGGAGTGTACGGAATACTCAGGAATAAAGAGCAGCCGGGAAGTGCAACAGGCATTGTTGGTGTGCCTATTAAACTTTTAATGTCCTTTGGCTTCATTACCTCTAGATGATCAACACTAAGTGCATTATGAGCGACTCCTGCTTGAACACCTCCAATGGCATTGAACTGATTCACGTGGATTTTTGGTTGTAACCCATATTTTTGTCCGGCCTCCAAAAGCCTGTTTGTATCCTCAATATTGAAATAACCTTTTTCACAAAAAATGTCGATGTATTCTGCAAGATTCTCCCTGGCGACTGCGGGTAATATCTCGGTGATAACCATATCAAGATATACCTCTTTTCTGTTTTTGTATTCAGAAGGCAGCGCATGTGCACCTAAAAATGTAGCTTTTATGGGCAAGCTGTAATTTTCTTTTAATTTTTTGATCACCCGAAGCATTTTTAACTCTCCTTCTTTGGTAAGCCCATAACCTGATTTTATTTCAATCGCGCCGGTTCCAAGCCTAATAACTTCTTCAAGTCTGGCTGCAGATTGTTCATATAAATCTTCTTCTGAAGTTTCATTCAGTGTTTTGGCAGAATTCAGGATCCCTCCGCCACGATTTGCGATCTCTTCATACGTAAGGCCATTTATTCGGTCTACAAATTCCTGTTCCCTGTTTCCGGCATAAACCAGGTGGGTATGCGAATCGCACCAGGAGGGAAGCACAATTTTTCCGGTTAGATCGATGGTTTGATCTACCTTAACCTCCGGCAGATCTTCCATTTTTCCGAAATCGGAAATTTTATCATCCTCAATAAGTAGCCAGGCATTGGAAATTTTGGGCAATTCCTTCATTTTCGATCCTGAAATTTTTTCTACGGAAGCATCCCTTATCTGAATTAACTCTCTGATATTTATAAATAATGATCGCATTTAGTGTTTTTTATTGCCCTCTGGAAATCGTATGTTCTTTGAGAGCACAATTTTATGGTTTTCTATGAATACGTAAAGATAAAAAAAGTTGTTCTGAAATAGATTTTATGAATGGTAAAACCTTATTGCCGCAAAAAAAATAGAATCTCAACTAAAGATTAGGATTATTTCAGCAATCATAAAGAAGGAAATTTTCTAAGCAAAAAAGCAGCTGGAGCATTTTCCAACTGCTTTCTTAGGGTTTTAAAACTAATTAAGTAAAAAGTTTTACCATAGGTTCTTTCTATCAACTATTTTTCAAAGATTTCATATCGATCACGAACCGATATTTCACATCCGATTTAATCATTCGGTCATAGGCGGTGTTGATATTTTGAATATCGATCATTTCCACATCTGAAACTATATTATGTATCCCACAGAAGTCCAGCATTTCCTGGGTTTCTTTAATTCCACCAATCAAAGATCCGGCAATGCGTTTTCGTCCGCCTACAAGTGCACCACCATGAATAGGATCCAAAGGCTCAATTGCGCCAACCAAAACCATAGTCGCATCTCTTTTTAGCAATGCTATGTAAGGGTTCACATCATGACCAACCGGAATTGTATTCAGGAGAAAATCGAAGGAATTTTTATGCTTCGCCATTTCATCATGATCTTTGGAGATTAAAACCTCATGAGCACCAAGATCCTTGGCATCCTCAGTTTTTGAAGCCGAAGTAGTGATCATTACCACATGAGCTCCCATTGCATTGGCAAGCTTCACTCCCATATGGCCAAGTCCTCCTAATCCTATAACCCCAACTTTATCACCTTTCTTTACATTCCACTGCTGCAGTGGTGACCAGGTTGTTATCCCGGCACATAGAAGCGGAGCTACTGCTTTAATATCCAGATTTTCAGGAATATTCAAAACGAATTTCTTGTCAACCACAATTTTTTCAGAATATCCACCAAAAGTATGTCCACCTAAATGTTTATCTGCACTGTTGTAAGTAAAGGTTGCTCCGTTCTCACAATATTGTTCCAGGTTTTCCTCACAAGCGTTGCATGTCTGACAGGAGTCGACCATACAGCCTACCCCAACAAGTTGGCCTTCTTTGAAATTTGTTGCATTTGCTCCGGTTTTGGTAACTCGTCCTATTATTTCGTGTCCGGGGACAGAAGGATATTTTGCATTCTTCCAGTCATCTCTAACCGTGTGTATATCACTGTGGCAAACTCCACAGTAAAGAATTTCAATTTCAACATCCTCTGCAGTTGGTTCCCTTCGTTCAAGATTAAAAGGTTCCAGGTCCTTGGTTGCAGATTTTGCTGCGTATGCTTTTACATTACTCATATCAATTATTTTTTTTAAAATTACGATAAATGCCTTGTGTAGCAGTAAAACATTGACACTTTAACCAAATTTAACTTCTGAAAAAGTCTTAATTTTTCCCAGTATAAAACATAAAATGCAACCTCTGCATTGCTTTTATTTGAGCATAGCCACTCTTGCCAATTCCGGTAGGATTTTATTGAATTTCTATGCCAAGTGTGTAAACGGATAAATTGATCCATAGATTTTTCCGATGTTGGATTATCAGAAATAAACACTTAATTTAATTGACTACATGAAGTATTTATCAAGCGCAAATTTTTCGAATATTTCTTTTTACATTAGTGCAAAATTTAAAAAATTAAATCCCAACACATCTTATGGCTCATAAACACCCAGGAATCAACACGGTTTGCACCCATACCGGAGAATTGAAAGATGAACAATTTAAAGGTGCCGTATCTCCTTTATTTATGTCGACCTCGTATGCTTTTGAAGATGTTGAGGTAAAACGCTACCCCCGATATTTTAATACACCCAATCAGGTTGCTTTAGCCCAAAAAATGGCTGCTTTAGAGCACGGAGAAGCGGCTTTGATCTTTGGTAGCGGAATGGCCGCAGTAAGTACTTCTTTTATGGCTTTTTTACATAAAGGAGATCATGTGGTATTACAAAACACGCTTTACGGTGGTACAAGTAATCTTGTTGTTGAAGAATTTGAAAAGTTCGGGATCGAGTATTCCTTCACAAAAAACCTTCAGCCTGAAAGTTTTAAAGAGCAAATAAAAGAGAACACTAAAGTAATTTATATTGAAACCCCTTCCAACCCTTTATTGACAATTACCGATATTAAAGCGGTGGCAGAAATTGCAAAAGAGCACGGTTTGGTAAGTATGATCGACAATACCTTCGCGTCTCCGGTAAATCAAAATCCAATTGATTTTGGGGTTGACATCGTGATTCATTCTGCAACCAAATATATGGGTGGACACAGTGATATTCTTGCAGGGACCGTGATTTCTTCAGAAGAGCACATCAATACCATATTTCAGCTAGCCAAGAATTTTGGAGGCAGTTTAAGCGATTATACTGTTTGGCTTTTGGAGCGCAGCATAAAAACGATGGGATTACGCGTAAAAGCACAAAATAAAAATGCCAAAAAACTGGCGAAATTTCTGGAAAATCATTCCGACATAGAAAAGGTATATTATCCCGGACTTAAATCACATCCGGATCATGCACTTGCGAAATCACAGATGAAAGGTTTTGGAGGAATGCTTTCTTTTGAATTAAAGGAAGGGTTAAATGCTTCGTTATTTCAGAAAAAACTAAAGCTGATAAAGTCTTCTATGAGCCTGGCAGGAGTTGAATCCACGATTTTATCTCCTACACTCACCTCTCATGCCTTATTAAGTCCTGAAAATAGGGAAGAACAGGGGATCAAGGATGGTTTGATGAGATTTTCAGTAGGGATAGAGGAAAAGGAAGATTTGATAGCCGATATTGAACAGGCGCTTAAAGAAGTCAAAAATTCTACGGTAGAAGTGTAAATGGGAGTGTGCAGGGAATTAAATGAAAAGGCATACTTGCCAAAAATTGAAAGTAAAGAATAACAAGATGAAATTAGATATTTTGGCAATAGGTGCTCATCCCGATGATGTAGAACTGAGTTGTTCAGGAACATTAGCGAAAGAAATAGATAGGGGAAAGAAGGTTGGGATTCTGGATCTTACCCGAGGGGAACTTGGAACCCGTGGAACTGCTGAAATCAGGGATAAAGAAGCAGCTGAAGCAGCCAAGATACTCGGAGTGAAATTTAGGCATAACCTTGAGTTCAGTGATGGTTTTTTTGAGAATAATATTGCGCACCAATTAGAGGTTATAAAGATCCTTAGAAAATACCGACCTGAAATTGTGCTTTGTAATGCGATAAATGACAGGCATTTAGACCATGGAAAAGGTTCAAAACTTGTAAGTGATGCATGTTTTTTGAGTGGATTAACAAAAATTGAAACCATTTACGAGAAAAATCACCAGGCTGCCTGGAGGCCTAAACATGTGTATCATTATATTCAATGGAAAAATCTTTCTCCGGATATAGTTGTGGATATTTCGGGATATATGAATAAAAAACTGGATTCGGTTAAAGCTTATAAGACGCAATTTTTTGATAAGGAGAGTCAGGAACCGGTAACTCCAATCTCCAGCGACAACTTTTTTGACAGTATAACCTACAGGGCGAGGGATCTTGGGCGGTTAATAGGCACAGAACATGCAGAGGGTTATACTGTAGAACGCTATCCTGCAGTTGATTCCATTTTTGATCTAATTTAATTTAATTTTTCCTTTGTGAAAATAAAGAAAAAAGATACATTTGCATCCGGAATAAATGGTGGTTGTAGCTCAGCTGGTTAGAGCATCGGTTTGTGGTACCGAGGGTCGCCGGTTCGAACCCGGTCTTCCACCCTTTTTATAAGCTTCTTAGGAAACTAAGGAGCTTTTTTTTGTTTAAACCCAAAAGTGAGAAAATTCCAGATCCACCATGGGCTGGATTTGATTGCAATTCTCAATATTTCTTCTTTGCATATATCGTGAACTTCTTTTGGGTGTAATCAATCTTCATGGAAAATCATTCAATCTTATTTCAATTGTAATCTTATGTTAATCATTTGAATTTTGGATAATTCTTTACTACTTTAATATTGAATAAATAAATGTATAACCAATTTAAACTTAAATTATGTCAATAGTAAAAGTTATCGAAGTTATTGCAACGTCAACAAAAAGTTTTGACGATGCAGCACAAAATGCTGTGACGGAAGCATCAAAAAGTGTAAAAAACATTTCGTCCGTATATATTAAAGATATGAACGGAAAAGTTGAAAACAATTCTATCGTTTCCTACGGTGTTACTGCAAAAATTTCATTTAAGGTGCAAAAAGAAGGTTGATCTTAGTAATTCCTTAAAGTGAATTATTAAAAAGAAAAATCCTTTGTGCTAGCGTGCAAAGGTTTTTTCTTTTTTTAATGAAAAGCCCATACTCATCATAAGCCGGTAGTGAACCGCCTTTTTAAAAATTTCGAAGACAAGGCCATCGCTTAATTGAATATTCGGAAAAATGATTTGTGGATGATTATTTATCAAAAACCACTAGGCTGGGGTTATATTGGCCAGGGCGACATAATAATTTGATAACCAACTTTCCTTTTCCCGTTAGTGCTGCTTAAACCTGGCAGAAGCTTTATCGTTTTTGCCTTCTCTGTTCATATTTTTTTTCTGACTCTGAAGAACCCCTGAAATTGCAAACGATAAGATTATAAGTGCTTTTTCCATGATTTTTTGATTTTTATTGTGGTTAATAGGAATTCAAATATGGAGTGATGAATGGCGCTAATAAATTTTATTCTATCGAACTTTTGATGTTCATGGATGGATTTTTGGGAGTTCTAGGGTTTAATGGAAGTTCTCTTTATTTATTACAATTTTGAGAGGTAAATAAGATATTGCTATGATTTGTGATTCGGGACTGTAAAATGAATAAAAGTAGGTTCAATATTCGGACTAGCCGAAATTTTGATTTTGAAGGATAGATCTAAAAGGAAGGATAAGCAGGTTATTAATCTGAAAGATTATTTTGAGTTAAGGAATTAAGAACGTCTTTTCCCAGACATCATCTTTCAGTTTAAAAATGGCTCTTATCCTGCTTGGCTCGTCTCTTAATTTTAAATATTCGATGGTATCCGGTATCAATTCAAGAACCGCAAAATTAAGATCTTTGGTGCGGGTTACTGCGATGGGATTTTTTATTGGTTTTCCGGGAGCATACTGGGTGTTGTAATCATTTATAGACCGTCCTTCAATATTTACGATATGATCATTCCATAAAGAATCTTCAGAATGGATCTTAATTATGCCACTCAAGAAAATTTGCAATTGCAGGGAAGGGTTATAAAACAAAACGCTTCCTTTTGGATTTTTCCTGATTTGTTCAATTTTAGTTGATCTTAAATCGGTGTAGAATAATAAGGCTTTCTTTTTGGTAAGTCCCCGGAAATTAACTGTTCGTTGTCTAATTCCACCAGAGATTTCAGAAGTGGCCATACTGCAGGTCCTGAATGGGTGGCCATGTTTAGTGGCTCCGTCCTCGAGTTCTTTCCAGGTTTCGTTGAATAAATCGATTAACATAAAAAATGAATTAAATTTTTATTCGGGAACGTTTGTAAAAAGAAGTGAAAAACGCAAAGCCCAAGATACAATTTTTTTATTATTTATTTCAATGATTTATTCGTTGAAGGTATGAATGAGTGCTCTGTTTTAATCCCTCATTGAGGGTTTAAACCCGCCTGACGAACGGGCAGGTTCCCCTAGGTCTGCCCGAATCATTCAGACGGGCTTGCCTCTAAATTTTAAAAGTATTTTTAATTCACACCTCTTAGGCTTGCCCCGAGGTTTTTGATTATTACAATCAATTTTTTAAAAACGATTTATTGTAGAATTCCAGTATATGACTGAAATTTATTACCTTTTTAAAAACTTAACAAATAATCCCTAAGTAAAAGATATTAATTTGATAAAAAATCAAGGTGAGAATTAAACAGATAAATAGAATCAATAGTATTTTAATCTTTGTATTCTTAATTTTAGGAGTGATGTATATAGGTGCTTCTTTTTTAATCCCTATCACTTTTGCCATTTTTCTTGCTACTCTTATACTGCCCGTGACTAATTTTTTGGAGCATAAATTTAATATTGGCAGGATGACGTCTTCTTTTATAAGTACACTTATTATTTTTATTGGGGTAGGGCTTATTTTCTTTCTGCTAATACACCAAATTGGTGTTCTTCTAAATGACCTGGTGGACAAAAGAAACCAAATTTTGCAGTTTGTTCAGGTTATCCAGGAGAATTTAGCTACTGTTTTTGATATTTCGCTTGATCAGCAAAAGCAAATGGCACAGGATAATTTGCTTAGCGGTATCAATTTTTTACAATCCTATCTCACCAATATTCTTTCTAACATCATCGGGATAATTTTAAATTTCTTACTCATTTTAATTTATCTGTTCTTGTTATTACTGAACAGGAAGAAATTTAACGATTTCATAATGATGTATACTGCTGATGAAAAAAAGAAGAAAAACACAGAAATTCTGGAGGAAACAGAAAAGGTGGCCAATTATTATTTATGGGGACGTATCAAGGTCATGACGATTCTGGCAATAATGTATCTAATTCTATTCAGTGCATATGGTCTTGAGCATATGGGGCTGCTGGTGGTATTTGGAGCCATTATTACCATTATTCCCTACATAGGGCCATTTTTCAGCGGATTTCTTCCTGTTTTGTTTATGATCATTTTTGATCATAGTTATGTGGATGTAATTTCATTCGCTGTCATTATTTTAATTATTCAGTTAATAGAAAGTTATGTTTTAGAACCTTTGATCATAGGTTCAGAAGTAAAGCAAAATCCTTTATTTATAATTATTGGGGTTATACTGGGAGGAATGGTTTGGGGTATGGCGGGGTTAATACTTTTTGTCCCATTGTTTTCTATTTTGAAGATAATTTTTGACAATACTCAGGAACTTAAACCTGTTGGTTTTTTAATGGGTTATGAAAGTTCGGGTGAAAAAGACGGGATAATTAAAAAAATAAAAAAGAAATTTAAAAAGAACATCGATTGATTTGCTGTTATAAAAACTTAAGGAAGATAAGTTTTTTCAGAAAGCAAAAGCTGATTTCAAATTTATTGCCCATTCTGGTGTTAAATCGTTTCCATCTGTCGTTTTGAAAAGAAAGGATGAGTCTTGTCTAATAGTTCAGGCTTTTTTTTGCCATTTGAACAACTGAGGAAAACCCTTGGAAAAGCTAAAATGAACGAAGAATCTAATCGATCTTATAATCCAGTCGCATGGTTATAGAGGCTGTTTTCTTTTTATCCTGAGTATTAAAGGAACCGCTCCAGCTGTAATCTTCTCCGCTGTTTTGACCTGTAATCTGGAAAACACCCATCCCGGCATTGTTCAACTCCCCAAGAGAACCGCCACTGTTTTCTGCTATTTTTTCTGCCCGCATTCTTGCGTCTTCAGTTGCTTTAGAGATCATTTCGATCTTAAGATCAGCCAGTTTTGTATAATAATAACGGGGTGGGGTAGAATTGAACTGTACGCCACGGTTTAGCAATTCTGTGATCTCCCTGGAAACATTTTCAATAAGTTCTACATCTGTGGATTCTATTTTAACCGATTGGCGCAATTCATAGCCTTTAAAAACACTGCCTACATAATTTCCGTCCTGATATTGATTTTCCCGTTGTTCATTGGTTTGTACAGAATTAAAGATGAAATTATCGGCTTTTATTCCATTATCTATGAGGTACTTTCGAACTGTTTCCTTATCAGAATTTAACTCTTCATATGCCTGTTTTAAATCTGGGCTCATTCTGCTGAATTGGCCTTCCCAAACGATAAGGTCTGATGTGAAATTCTCACTTCCCGAACCGGTTACCGAAATCACACCCTGGGGTTGGGCCCTTTTAATATAAGCATTTCCAAGGAAATAGGCTGCCACAATAATGGCAATAGAGAAAATGATAGCGCTTAAATATTTCATCTCAGAAGATTAAATTTATTTTTAAAGATATAAAATTATAGAAGCAGTAGTTCATTATAATTTCAAATTCTTATTTTTGCGGATGCAAAAAAACGTACTTATTTTAGATTTTGGTTCGCAGTATACCCAATTGATAGCAAGACGTGTTAGAGAGCTTAATATTTACTGCGAAATACATCCTTATAATAAACCACCTCAGGATCTTTCAGGATATAAAGCGGTCATCCTTTCCGGGAGTCCATTTTCGGTTAGGGCAGAAAATGCCCCACATCCGGACCTCTCTGAAATTCGCGGTAAACTTCCCCTTTTAGCAGTATGCTATGGGGCGCAATATCTAGCGCAATTTCACGGTGGAAAAGTAGAACCTTCGGAAATCCGGGAATATGGAAGAGCCAATCTTTCAATAATTAAAGATGCAGAGGAACTTTTCGAAAATATAGTCGAAAACTCACAGGTTTGGATGAGCCATAGCGATACGATTAAAGAATTACCTGAAAACGGTATTAGGCTTGCCAGTACTAACGATGTTTTGAATGCCGCTTACAGAATTGAAGGGGAGCAAACTTATGCGATACAGTTCCATCCGGAAGTATATCATACCACAGATGGGAAACAGTTGCTGGAAAACTTCCTTGTAAATATTGCTAAAGTGCCTCAAACCTGGACTCCGGAAGCCTTTGTAGGAATGACGGTTGCAGAGTTAAAAGAGAAAATAGGAAATGATAAGGTAGTTCTTGGATTAAGCGGGGGAGTGGATTCATCGGTAGCAGCTGTGTTGCTTCACAAAGCAATAGGAACCAATCTCTACTGTATTTTTGTGAACAACGGATTGCTTAGAAAAGATGAATTTGAAAGTGTATTACACCAATACAAAGACATGGGGCTTAACGTAAAAGGAGTAGATGCTTCGGCACGTTTCTTGGATGCCCTAGCTGGAGTTAGTGATCCTGAAGAAAAGCGTAAAGCTATTGGGAATGCATTTATCGAGGTTTTTGACGTAGAAGCACATCGAATTGAAGATGTGAAATTTTTAGCTCAGGGAACCATTTATCCGGATGTTATAGAATCAATTTCTGTTTCTGGTGGACCTTCAGCTACAATCAAATCACATCACAATGTTGGAGGATTACCTGATTTTATGAAATTGAAGGTAGTGGAGCCTTTGAAGATGCTTTTTAAAGATGAAGTTAGAAGGGTAGGAGCAGAATTGGAAATTTCCGATGAAATACTGGGAAGACATCCTTTCCCGGGACCTGGGCTTGCTATCAGGATACTTGGTGATGTAACAGCTGAAAAAGTGCGAATTTTGCAGGAAGTTGATGCTATCTTCATCAATGGACTTAAAGAATGGATGCTGTATGATAAGGTATGGCAGGCAGGTGCGATTTTACTTCCTGTGAGCTCTGTAGGGGTGATGGGAGATGAACGAACTTATGAAAAAGTTGTGGCATTAAGAGCGGTAGAATCCACCGACGGGATGACGGCAGATTGGGTTAATTTGCCTTATGATTTCCTTCAGAAAATGTCCAATACCATAATAAATCGGGTAAAAGGCGTTAATAGGGTAGTATATGATATTAGTTCAAAACCACCTGCAACTATTGAATGGGAATAGATAATTCAGGATTAACAATTTATTTAGTCCCTGGATTATCCAAAATTTCCCTATAAAACCTATAAAATTAATAAGATGAAGTATGTTATCATTATATGTTTGTTTTTTCAAGTTCTTTCATTTACGGCCTTTGGCCAAGCATATAAATATCATACGGTAGCGCCGGAGGAAAACGTTTATAGGATCGCCCAGAAATACAATTTAAGTACGGAGGATATCTATAAATATAACCCCGATGCGAAAAATGGAGTTCAGGTTGGGACCAAATTGGTTATCCCAATACAGGGAGATGCAGTTTCTCCTGGCGAAAGCACCACAAAGACTGCTGATGCGGTAACATTCAGGACCCATAAAGTTGAAAAAAAGGAGACCTTATATAGTTTGTCAAAACAGTATGATGTTAGTATTGAGGATATAAAAAGATATAATAAGCAGCTGTATTCCAAAGAGTTGCAAAATGGTGAAACTATTCAAATTCCTGTTTTAGCAACACGAGACAAGGATATTTCTCAACCTAGAACAATTGCTGTAGCAAAGGAATCAACACTGGCCCAAACCGGGAAAACCAGGGAACATATAATTCTTCCTAAAGAAACCAAATATGGGATAGCCCGTAAATATGGAATGACTGTAAAGGAACTGGAGGAATTAAATCCGACGGTGGATGTTTTACAGCCCGGAATTATGCTGAAAGTTGGAACCGATGTTTTAAATGAACCAGTAGTAATAACAGATACTGCTTTTCAATTCTACGAAGTACAGCCGCAGGAAACCATGTTTGGATTAACAAGGAGGTTCCAAATAGATCAGGACTCACTAATGGCTCTTAATCCTGCTTTAAAAGATGGATTAAAATATGGGATGGTTTTAAAAGTGCCAACCAAAGATTCCAGTGGAAGGGAACTGGAGGATATTGAAATGCCGGTAGCCGAAACTTCAGATGTTAAGAATGTGGATCTTTTAGGTAATCTTAAAGATTTCAGTACAAAAAATCTGGTTTTGATGCTTCCCTATAATCTTAGTAAAATCAAGAATGACTCCGTATCCAATTCTGTAAAAGTATTGCAGGATGATAGGGTAATGAGGATTTCCCTCGATTTTCATAGCGGGGTTGTTATGGCGATAGAACGGGCTAAGGAACTTGGAATTTCTACCAATTTAAAAGTTTTTGACACTCAGCAACAAGCTTCAAGAGTAACCTCTATTATACATTCAAATAATTTTGATAATGTAGATGCGGTAATAGGCCCTTTATTGCAAGCAACTTCTGAGGAGGCTGCCTTGAGACTTCTTCGGGAAAAGATACCTGTAGTGTCACCAATTAGCAACAGGGAACTTAAAGCAATTCCTAATCTTTACCAGGCAAGGCCCTCAGATGAGATGCTAAGGGACGCGATGATTGAATATTTGCGAAAAAATGCACAGGGTAAAAATGTGATTATTGTTGCCGATGCAGCATCAACAGGTGTAAAAACAAGATTGATGAATGCGTTGCCTAATGCACGTACCGTAAATCCAGGAGCAAACAATGTGACAGAAACAACTTTAGCTGCGGCTCTTGTAAAAAGTCGTGAAAATTGGGTGATCCTTGAATCTGAAAGCATGGGTTTGCTAAGTAGCGCAACTTCAGCACTAAACAGACTTGCAAGGAATAACAACATCACCTTGTTTACCACCAATAAAAATAATTCTTTTGAAAATGATATAGTTTCAAACGACCATCTCGGAAGGTTAAACTTTCATTTCCCCTCAGAATATAAGGAGTTTGATGAAACGGTAAAAGACGATTTTATAGAGGCATATAAGGCAAAGTATGATGTAATTCCAAATAAATATACCGTTCGCGGATATGATCTTACTTTGGATATTTTATTGCGACTTGCTGCAATGGGGTCTCTTGAAAAATCTGTAGAAGCAAATATTATCACAGAGTATGTAGAAAATAAATTTTTATACCATACTAATCCTAACGGAGGTTTTTATAATGATGCCGTTTACATTATGCATTATAATGAGGATCTTACCTTAAGCGTAGCTAAATAATATTGAATGACTTCAAAAGTAGTTTATAAAGGCAATCTAAGGACAGAATGTGAGCACCTTCAAAGCAAAAGCATTTTTATTACAGATGCACCTTTGGACAATCAAGGAAAAGGTGAAGCATTCTCACCCACAGATACTGTTGCTACAGCACTTGCTTCCTGCATGCTCACCATCATGGGGATCAAGGCAAGGGATTTGTCACTGGATATTTCCGGTACCTTTGCTGAGGTTACAAAATTTATGGAGGCAAATCCCCGAAGAATTTCCAGGGTTAAGGTTGCGTTTACTGTAAAGGGAATTCTTAGTGATAAGGAAAAAACAGTTCTGGAGAAGGCGGCAAGAACCTGCCCTGTAATATATAGCATCCATCCGGATATCATAAAAGATATATCTTTTAACTATTGAGGATTAAGAACTTTCTTCTCATTTTATTTTTGGGTTTTTACGGAAATGCAAAATCCCAACACCTCGAGGAAAAAATACCGTGGGAAGAAGGGGTTTCTTTAACCTGGAACGACTTTAAAGCAAAATCTCCCGAAAATTCTAAATTCAAAGCTAATACAAATACCGGGATTACTTATTCCTGGGGCTTGAAAATTGATAATGCAAATAAAGCCCTGAAATATGAGGTAAACAGCTATTTCTATCCACATTTATCCTGGATTGAACAGGGATCGAAAAATGCTCATCTTTTACAACATGAGCAAACTCATTTTGATATTACTGAGTTACACGCCCGAAAACTTCGGAAAGAATTATTTGAAATTGATTCAAATGAACTAAATCAAGATACTAGAAAGATCCTGAATGATTTATATAAGACTGTTGAAAATGAACGGTCCCTAATGCAAAAGGAATATGACCGGGTAACAAATCATAGTTTGAATAAGGATCCTGAGGTAAAATGGCAAAAAATAGTTAGGGAAGAACTTTTTAAACTCAGGAATTTCAGGGATTAATAGGTTGAAACTTCTGTTTTTGCTTTCTCAAATTCAGCCATCATTTCTCTTACAATTTCAGCCGCGGGTTTTATATCGTGGATCAAACCTGCAATTTGGCCAATTTCAAGTTCTCCTTCTTCCAGATCTCCCTCGAACATACCTTTTTTAGCACGTGCTCTTCCCAGCAATTCAATCAATTCCTGTTTGGTTGGGGAAGACCTGTAAAGATCCTGGATATCCTCAAAAAACTTGTTTTTCAAAAGTCTGACAGGTGCAAGTTCCTTTAAGGTCAATATGGTATCACCTTCCCCGGCTTCCACGACTTTATGTTTAAAATTGATATGAGAAGAAGCTTCGTCACTGGCTACAAAACGCGAACCAACCTGAACGGCATCTGCTCCAAGTACCATAGCAGCCAGCATTCCACGGCCGGAAGCAATTCCACCGGCAGCAATTAGCGGGATTTCGAGTTGTTCTTTAATCATAGGGATCAAGGTGAAAGTTGTGGTTTCATCCCTTCCATTATGTCCTCCAGCTTCAAAACCTTCAGCCACAACAGCATCTACGCCGGCTTCCTGAGATTTAAGCGCAAATTTCACGCTGCTCACTACATGAACTACTTTTATGCCGTGGGATTGTAAATGCTCCGTCCAGACCTTTGGATTTCCTGCGGAAGTAAAAACGATCTCAACCCCTTCTTCAATAATAATTTCAATGATTTTATCTACATCCGGATATAGCATTGGAACATTTACAGCAAAAGGTTTTCTTGTAGCCTTCTTACACTTTTGAATATGTTCCCGAAGGATTTCCGGATACATAGAACCAGCACCAATAATTCCCAATCCGCCTTCGTTACTCACTGCGCTTGCCAGGCGCCATCCGCTGGCCCAGATCATTCCTGCCTGTATAAGCGGATATTTAATTTTGAAAAGCTGTGTAATTCTATTAGGCATAAGATTTCAATTTTTATTTAAGAGATTACTCCGGAGCCTATTAATTCATCCTCAAGGTACCAAGCTACGAACTGCCCTTCAGTGATGGCCGATTGAGCCTCTTTAAATACTACGTATAGCCCGTGTTCAGTTTGATGAAGCGTTGCTTCCTGTAGAGTTTGACGGTACCGGATTCGTGCCTCCACAGCCATTTCTTCCCCCGGTTGAATAGCGAGATCAGGACGGACCCAGTGAATTTCATCCTTATTGACAAATAAAGCTTTGCTATATAAGCCAGGATGTTGATTGCCTTGTCCGGTATAAATAGTATTGGAGTCAACATCTGTACCTATCACAAATAAGGGCTCCGGTGTCCCACCAACGGCAAGACCTTTTCGCTGACCCCGTGTGAAATAATGCGCACCCTGATGTTTTCCCACCACTTTTCCATCGGATAATGTGTATTTGTATTTTTTGGATAGGTGTTTTAATTCTTCAGCTTTAGATTTAAATTCAGCAATTGTTTCTGAATAAATTTCCTTTTCAGAATCGATCTCTACAATTACTCCTTCTTTTGGTTTTAGTTTTTGCTGAAGAAATTCTGGTAGCCTTACTTTTCCAATAAAACAAAGTCCCTGGGAGTCTTTTTTATTTGCAGTGATCAAATTTTGCTCGGCAGCAATCCTCCTTACTTCCGGTTTTTGTAATTCCCCGATGGGAAAAAGGGTCTTTTCAAGTTGTTCCTGAGTTAGCTGGCACAAAAAATAGGATTGATCTTTATTATCATCTTTCCCGGCGAGTAACTGATAGATGGTTTCCCCATCCTTTTTTATCTCTCCTTTTCTGCAATAATGTCCTGTAGCGACATAGTCGGCTCCAAGAGACAAGGCAATTTTCATAAAAACATCAAATTTGATCTCCCGGTTACACAAGACATCCGGATTTGGAGTACGTCCCAATTCGTATTCGCGGAACATATAATCAACAATGCGTTCCTTATATTGTTTACTTAGATCAACGGTTTGGAATGGGATCCCCAGTTTTTCAGCAACCATCATCGCATCATTGCTGTCATCCAGCCAGGGACATTCATCAGAGATCGTAACAGTATCGTCATGCCAGTTCTTCATGAAAAGGCCTATAACTTCAAATCCCTGTTGTTGTAATAAATAAGCGGTTACACTGGAATCTACTCCTCCAGATAAACCAACGACTACTTTTTTCATAATTATTTCTTCCATTTTGCCAAATCAAACTACGCTGATTAGCGCATAGATGGTCGGCAAAGAGTTGGCAAAATTACGAAAATAATAGGGGTGGTAAAAACCACCCCTTTAAAACTTATATGTTTAAATCAAATTTAATTTCTTTCAAATACTATAGTAGTGCCTGGAGAAATTACCGGGGTAAAGATAAATGTGTTTGAAGTAAATTCGACGGTACCTGTTAAGGTGTCAAAACCGGCCTCTTCTAATTCAGGAATGGGGATGGTGATAGTATAGACACCACTTTGATTGTTCCAGGTGGTATTGGCTGGGGTTCCAGCTATGCAATTCCCTTCAATTTCTGAATGGAATAAAGAGGTTGCGGTGCCATCAGCATTGAATGTCATAGTTGAATTTTTATTGCATTCGCTCAATGTAAAATCTGAACCGGGTACATTGTTTACCTCCACAATAAACCAGGTTCCCAGGATTGGATCTTTTTCGCGGTTATCGTCATCGCTGCTGCAGGCAGTTAAAACAGTTAGGCTAATAAATAATAGAAATAATTTTTTCATAAATATGATTTTAAAAGGTCGTTAAATATAGGTATAGGAACGTAATTCCAATGGATTTTATATCTCTTCAGGTAGTTTCTAATATAAAATTAACTTATGTTTATTTAAATTTAACAAAAGTTAAACAAAAGTAAAGCAGTTATTTAAATATATTTAGAATTAATCTTAAAATCAAAAAAAATGCTATTAAATTCAAACCTTAAAAAAGTTGCTTTAATGACCTTCCTATCCTTAGGAGCGATTGCTTGCAATAACGATGATGATGCTGTAATCATACCAGAACCCGAACCTAATTCTATAGCGGATATCGTAGAGAACAGTACAGACTATTCTTCACTGAATGCCGCGCTTGAAGTCACGGGATTAAAAGCTACCCTGGATGGAGATACAGAATACACTGTATTCGCACCAGACAATGCTGCTTTCAGTGCCTTTCTTGCTGATAATGGTTATGCAAATTTAAGTGCTGTACCAGTTGATGTTCTAAGACAGGTTTTGTTAAACCATGTTTTGGTAGACGCAAATTTTGCTGCAGATTTAAGTACCGGTTATGTGCAAACTGCTTCTACTTCTTCGCCAGATGGCAATAATTTGAGCATGTACATTGGAGTTGGAGCTAATGTTGTAATTAATGGAACCAGTACGGTAACTCAGGCAAATATTGTAGCCAATAATGGAGTGATTCATGCTGTAGATGCTGTAATTGGCATCCCTACGGTAGTGACCTTTGCTGCTGCAGATCCAAATTTCTCAACTTTAGTATTAGCTTTAACCGACTTAACTCCAGGCACTGATTTTGTAAGTATCCTTTCAAGAACTGAAGCAGGAAATCCTATGGATGGAATCAATCCTGATTTTACAGTATTCGCTCCAATAAATGATGCTTTTGATGCTTTAGATGCCATACCAGGAGAAGACGTTTTAACTCAAGTTCTGTTGCACCATGTCATCAGCGAAGCTAACATAACTTCTGGTGATCTAAATAACCCTGGCGATACTACTGCCGAAACATTAGAAGGAGATAATATTACTATTACATTACCAGGTACTGGAGGTAACATAGCAAATATTACAGATGGTTCCGGTGCTTCTGACATAGGAATTATCGCTGTAAACGTTCAGGCAGGAAATGGAGTAATCCATGTGATAAACAAAGTAATGATTCCCAATTTATAATAAGGAATTCAATTTAGTAGAACTCTTGTTAGTTGCATTTAGTCAGAAGATAGAAAAATTGCGATAGAAATAAAATTCATTCTTTATTGTATTATTACAACAAAATATAGATAATTGGTTTTTATTATTATTGTTAAGATTTTTATTCAAAAAAGAGCCTGGAAATTTCCAGGCTCTTTGCATTTTATGTAATAAAAATATTACTTTTTCTTCTTCTGTTGTTGTTCTGCCTGTTCCATCATATCCTGCATTTTCTTCGCGAATTTCCCCTGTTTTTTAGGCTTCTTTTTATTCTCCTGGATTTTTGCGTGAATTTTCTCTTCATCGATGATCGCATATTTAATCACCAGCATTATTCCAATTGTAATAAGGTTGGAAGTGAAATAATAGAGAGATAATCCACTGGCATAGTTATTAAAGAAGAATAACATAAAGATAGGAGACAGATACATGATAAATTTCATGTTAGGCATTCCCGGCTGTTGGTTTTGTGACATCGTTTGGCCTGTAGTCATCATCATGTAAATGAAGATGGCAATAGAGGCCAGTATTGGGAATAAACTCACGTGATCTCCATAAAATGGAATATTAAATGGAAGTTCTGCGATAGTATCATAACTCGAGAGATCATCTGCCCATAAAAACCCTTTGTGACGTAATTGAAAAGCACTTGGGAAAAACTGGAATAAAGCATAAAACACCGGGATTTGCATAAGTGCGGGTAAACATCCGCTCAATGGACTTGCCCCTGCTTTGCTTTGCAGTTTCATGGTTTCCTGCTGCTTTTTCATCGGATTGTCCTTGTACTTTTCGTTCAGCTCGTTTATTTCCGGACGAAGTACCTTCATTTTTGCCTGTGCTAAATAGGATTTGTAGGTAACAGGAGAAAGTACAATTCTAACGACAATAGTCAAAACAATGATGGCCAGGCCATAATTTGGAAGAAAGGTGGCCAAAAAGGCGAAAAATGGGATAAATATAAATTTGTTTATCCAACCAAAAATCCCCCAACCAAGAGGTACAATTTCATCCAGATTACGATCATAATCATTTAGAATCTTATAATCTGTTGGTCCATAATACCAGTTCATATTATAGTTCAATTCCCCTCCTTTTAGTTCCAAAGGTAAAGTTGTAGTGAACTCTTTTGTATAAACTGTATCTATGTCTTCATTTTGGACCAGATTTTTTGAGGTAAATTTTCCTCTCGAAAATGGGGTGTCGGTTAATAAAATAGAAGTGAAGAAATGTTGTTTGTATGCAACATAAGTAACGTTTGTTGCCTCATCTTCCTTAAAGTCGCCCTGACCCAGATAATCATCGTCTCCATCGTCATATTCAAAGATAAGTTCGGTATATTGGTTTTCATAGGAAAGGCTTTTCGCGTGACGATAGCCTTTTAATTGCCAATCCAGTTTAATTTCATTTGAAGGGTTAATAACACTGCTTAATCCCTGCGAACGAATGCTGAAATCCATCATATATTCCCCCGGCTTCAGAACGTAACGGTATTCTAAAAATTCAGTTTCAGAAACTTTTAATTTCATAGAAACCACCTGGTTCTCACCGCTTTTACTTACAGTAGGTTCAAAAAAGAGGTCCCTGGTATTCAGGATTCTTCCATCTGAAGTGGTAAAGGTTATGTTGAAAGAAGCGTTGCCATCTTTTATAAGATAAACCGGAATAGAATCATAGGTTTTAAACTGGGTTAACCTTGCTTCAGAAATATAACCACCCTTATTATCGATCTTCAGCTCAAGCAAATCGTTTGAAATAGTAGTGGTATTGTTTGTTGCTGAAGGTAAAGTTGCAGAATATCCAAAGGAACCCAGTTGTCTTTGGGCCTGAGCCATTGCGGTAGAGTCCCGCTGGGAGCTTGGTGTTTCTTCAATCTGGACGGCAGGAGTTGTTGGGGTGGTTTCAACCTGTTCAGTAGTTTGCTCCTGGTTGGGATCCTGTTCATTCTCCTGGGAGTTGTTATACAACATCCAAATTAAAATCCCTCCTATCAGTAAAAATCCTATTAGGGATTGTACATCAAATTTTTTTTCTTCCATTTTTTATAATAACTAATACGAATTCCTTCGCTTACAAATGATTGATTTTCAATCCCTCATTGAGGGTTTGATTTTTCGAGGCTTGCCCCGAATTTTTAAAAGTATTTACCAATTCATACCTTGTGGACTTGCCCCGAGGTTTTTGATTAAAATGACCAATTATTCTTTTTGCGCCACTTTGACATTGTTTTTTTGCTTAGAATAGGTTTCTGCAGCTTTTATAAAGGAGATAAATAATGGGTGAGGATTTGCAACCGTACTTTTGTATTCCGGATGATATTGCACACCTATAAACCAGGGATGGTTCTCCAGTTCTACGATTTCCACCAGCCCGGTTTCCGGATTTATCCCGGTACATTTTAATCCTGCCTGTTCTATTTCCTTTTTGTACTTGTTATTGAATTCATAACGATGCCTGTGGCGCTCATGAATAAGAGTACTGCCGTATATTTTTTGTGCTTTAGAGTCTTCGGTTAATTCGCATTTCCATGATCCCAACCGCATTGTTCCTCCCATATGGGTAATGCTTTTTTGCTCCTCCATAAGATCTATAACCGGATGTTTTGCATTCGGATCCATTTCTGTAGAATTCGCCTTGCTAAGGTGTAGAACATTTCTCGCAAATTCAATTACCGCCATCTGCATCCCCAGACAAATTCCGAAAAAAGGAATGTTATGCTCCCGGGCATACTTTACTGCATCGATCTTTCCTTCAATTCCGCGTTCTCCAAATCCCGGTGCAACCAGGATACCGTCCAAATGTGAGATTTTATTAATAGTATTTTCATTGATAAATTCAGAGTGAATACTTTCTATATTTACTTTTACCTCATTTTCTGCACCTGCATGAATAAAAGATTCCAAAATAGATTTATAGGAATCCTGTAATTCCACGTATTTCCCTATTAATCCAATGGTTACCTGATATTTAGGATTCTTATGCCTGTATAAAAATTTATTCCATCTGTCCAGATTTGGAATAGTATCACTGGGAAGTCCTAATTTTTTTAATACTACCTTATCCAATCCTTCTTCCAACATCAAATTGGGTACATCATAGATAGTTGAAGCATCGATAGATTGTATCACAGCTTCCTGCTTAACGTTGCAAAATATTGCCAGTTTTCGCCTTATATCATCGGAAAGTTCGTGTTCAGTTCTGCATACCAGAATATCGGCTTTTATCCCGCTTTCCATGAGTGTTTTTACACTGTGCTGGGTGGGTTTGGTCTTAAGTTCTTTTGCTGCTGCAAGATAGGGCACAAGGGTAAGATGAATGACAAGTGCATTTTCATCACCCAATTCCCATTTCAATTGCCTTACAGCTTCAATATATGGTAAAGATTCAATATCGCCTACAGTTCCACCAATTTCGGTGATTACCATATCGTATTCATGTTTTTTTCCCAAAAGCTGAATTCGCTCCTTAATCTCATTGGTGATATGCGGTACTACCTGTACGGTTTTCCCCAAAAATTCCCCCCGTCGCTCTTTTTCTATCACACTTTGATAGATCCTTCCTGTAGTTACATTATTTGCCTGAGAGGTATTTACATTTAAAAATCGTTCATAGTGTCCAAGATCAAGATCTGTTTCTGCACCATCTTCGGTAACATAACATTCTCCGTGCTCATATGGATTTAGCGTTCCGGGATCAATATTGATATAGGGATCAAGCTTCTGAATAGTGGTTTTAAACCCACGGGCTTGAAGTAATTTTGCCAGGGAAGCAGCGATTATTCCTTTCCCCAGAGATGAAGAAACCCCACCTGTGACAAAAATATACTTGGTTTCGGCCATTTTAAAAAATATTAGGTTGTGTTGTATTATTCAGGGCGCTAAATTACAAAGAAGAATAGAAAAAAACCTTGAATTTCCGGCCTAATATTTCTATTGGGGGAAGTAAGAAATTGTTTGCGAAACGGCTTAGGTTTTAGGGTATTTAGACCGAATATTCCTAAGGATTTGCTCCAATCCATTCACTTTTAATTCGGTTACCTGTTTTAATTGATCACCCAGTTTTCCTTCCGGGAAACCCTTTTGGCTAAACCAGATGAGATAATATTCAGGAATGTCAGATAAATACCGGTCCTTGTATTTTCCAAAATACATTTTTGCGTGTGCCAGTTCTATCAAGACTTTATGATCCGGTTTAATTTCCATGAGACAAATATAAGCTGCTTTTTTTAAACGAAGTATTGAGTTTGAATCCTTCAGCTTTTAATCAGACATTAAGTTTCATGATATTGCATTGCTTATACACTTTCGCAGCAGTGATTGATTGAAAGCTTATTTTGATTCTTATAAATTCAGTTTTCTTTTTTCTGAAGTTTAACTTGTTTGCTTTTTCAATTCTGAAAAGGTTAATTTTGCTCAATATTTTGACCCAATGAAATATCAATATCAGCTTAGATTAAATCCGGAAGCGGCTTCAAAAACAGATCTTTTAAGAAGGGAAGTTTCCCTGCATTCCGGTATCCCTGAAAAAAAGATCAACCATATTCAGGTTTTAAAACGGTCCATAGATGCTCGTCAAAAGGCTGTAATGATCAATTTAAAAGTCGAAGTTTATGTAGATGAGGTCTTTTCCCCCAAAGCATTCTCATTACCGGAATATCCGGATGTGAGCAACAAAGAAGAAGTGTTTATAATAGGGGCAGGTCCTGCAGGGCTTTTTGCAGCATTAAGATGTATAGAACTGGGAAAAAAACCAATAGTATTAGAAAGAGGTAAAGATGTAAGAAGCAGAAGGCGGGATCTAAAAGCCCTGAATATTGAGCATATAGTGAATGAAGATTCCAATTACTGTTTTGGAGAGGGGGGTGCCGGAACTTACAGTGATGGTAAATTGTATACCCGTTCTAAAAAGCGGGGAGATGTAAACAGAATTTTAGAGCTTTTTGTAGGATTTGGAGCTACTGAAGAAATTCTCATCGATGCACATCCCCACATTGGAACCAATAAATTACCTGCAATTATTTCAAATATAAGAGAAATTATCCTTCATCATGGTGGAGAAGTTCTTTTTGAAACACGGGTTACCGATATTGTGATAAAGGACAAAAAGATTTGCGGCATAAAAACGCTGAAGGGTGAATCTTTTTCCACAAAAAATGTGATCCTGGCAACAGGACATTCTGCAAGGGATATTTTCGAACTTCTGGATCGAAAAGGGGTGAAAATTGAGGCCAAGCCTTTTGCCCTGGGAGTTAGAGTAGAACATCCACAACAGCTTATAGATAAAATTCAGTATAAATGCGATGACAGGGGTGAATATTTACCTCCATCTCCTTATAGCATTGTTAAACAAATAAATGGTAGGGGGATTTACTCTTTTTGCATGTGCCCAGGTGGTGTTATTGCTCCATGTGCAACCAGTCCCGGAGAAGTGGTAACCAATGGGTGGTCTCCAAGCAAGCGTGATCAGCCTACGGCCAATTCAGGAATTGTTGTGGAATTACGTCTTTCCGATTTTTCGAAATATGGGAATTCTCCTTTGGCAGGAATGCATTTTCAAAAGTATATAGAACAAACCGCATGGCATTTGGGAGGGGAAACCCAAAGAGTCCCCGCTCAAAGAATGGTGGATTTTATCGATGGGAAAATCTCTCAGAATCTACCTGAAACATCCTATAAACCAGGCATAACTTCCGTATCATTAAAAGATGTATTTCCGGGATTCATTCACGACGTCTTAAAAAATGGGTTTAAAGAATTCGGTAAAACCATGAAGGGGTATATGACGAATGAAGCTATTATCCACGCGCCGGAATCCAGAACTTCTTCTCCGGTGAGAATCCCCCGCGATTATAAAACCCTCGAGCATATTGAGATTAAAGGATTGTTTCCTTGTGGTGAAGGCGCTGGTTATGCAGGAGGAATTATTTCTGCTGCCATTGACGGGGAAAAATGCGCTGAAAGTTGTATCGCCTTGATGAAATAAGCGAGGAATGAGCAACCTGAAATCGTTAAAAAACTGATAATTTGTGCGTAATCCATTTTTGATTTTTCACTTTTGTCTATCTTAAAATCCAAATTAAAGAGCGTATTATGGCTGTAGTAGGATCTATTATTAAGGGAATTATTGATTTAAGGGATAAGCTGGTCACTGAGCCTGATGCTGAAGAAGCGCAGCTGGAAGTATTAAAGAACCTGCTAACAAAAGCAAGGGATACGGCTTTTGGAAAACACTATGGATTTGAAGAAATACTGGGTTCTGAAGATATTAAAAAAGCATTTTCCAATAAGGTTCCCTATTTCGATTATAATAAATTGAATAAAGAGTGGTGGTCTAGACTTCATGAGGGGGAAGAGAATGTTACCTGGCCGGGAAAACCCCCTTATTTTGCTTTGAGTTCTGGTACTACGGGTAAATCCAGCAAACGAATACCTGTGACAGAGGAGATGCTTGACACCATCAGGAAAACCGGAATTAAACAAGTAGCTGCTCTAAGTAATTTTGACCTGCCTTCAAATTTCTATGAGAAAGAAATAATGATGTTGGGAAGTTCTACAGCACTTCAGAAAGAAGGAGACCATAAGGAAGGAGAGATAAGCGGAATAAGCGCCAGCAACATTCCGTTTTGGTTTCGGGGCTTTTATAAGCCTGGAGAAAAAATTTCAAAAATTGACGAATGGGATGAAAGGGTTCAGCGAATAGCCGAAAATGCTAAAAGCTGGGATATAGGTGCTTTAAGCGGAATTCCTTCCTGGATGGAGCTTATGATTAAAAAAGTGATTGAATATCATCAGGTGCGGAATATTCATGAAATATGGCCTAACTTACAGGTGTATACTACTGGTGGCGTTGCTTTTGAGCCTTACGAAAAAAGTTTTAATGCACTACTGGCTAAACCTATCACTATAATTGATACCTACCTGGCTTCTGAAGGGTTTCTTGCTTTTCAGCAAAGGCCAGAAACCAACGCGATGAAACTGGTGGTTGATAACGGTGTTTATTTTGAATTTGTACCATTTAAAGCCGAATATATAAATGAAGATGGTTCCATAAGTGATAATGCTCCGGTTATTTCATTGGAAAGCGTTAGGGAAGAGGAAGATTATATCTTATTGATTAGTACAGTTTCCGGTGCCTGGAGATATCTCATTGGAGATACGATTAAGTTTACAGATGTGGGACGGCATGAGATTAGAATCACGGGTCGCACAAAATTCTTTTTGAATGTAGTAGGATCACAATTGTCGGTTAATAAAATGAATGATGCTCTAAAGGAATTGGAAAATAAATTCGATATTAAAATACCGGAATTTACGCTGGCAGCAGTAAGAATAAATGGAGAGTTTTATCATTCCTGGTATCTTGGAACTGAAACCGAAGTAAGTAATGAAGGACTGGCGGAATATCTTGATGAGACTTTAAAAAAAGCCAATAAAAATTATAGGGTAGCAAGGTCTAAAGCCTTAAAAGGAGTTAAGGTGAAAACTATTTCTACTGCACTTTTTCATGAATGGAGCGCTGTAAATAAGAAAAAAGGAGGTCAGGTGAAGATGGAAAAGGTTATGAACGAAGAGAAATTCGCCAAATGGGAAGCGTTCATAGAACAGCAGGAAAACTAATCATAAATTATTATTATCCTTCCGGTAAATCGGGTAATTCGTGTTTTTCTACCAGTAACAGAATCTCGTCGGGGGATAAGTATAAGCGTTCAATCCGGGCTTTGTAAACGTCGGAAAGATGTGCGTGATTAATAATAAAATCTTTTGTGGCTAAAATATAATCGCCCATTCCATGGTTTACGGCATATGTATCGGCTGCTCTTTCTGCCTCTTTAATAAATCCACTTGAGGTTAAGTATTTAATTCCGAATAGTAAAAGGTTAAATCCACTTCTTTCCTGATAATCCATTACATGTCCTAATTCATGGCCAATCCATCCAGTTAAAACTTCGGAAGGTATTTCTGAAATCTTGAATTCTTCATTTTCAATATGAAAACTCTCACTAATCATGATTAAATAAGAGCGATCTTCTTTATTTTTAAAAATGCCTGAAAATTTTGGTTGGGCTTGCATGAAGGATTTCTTTATCCTTTTTTTAAATCTGAATTCGATAGGGGTTTCTCTTAAATTCGGATAATGGGAAAGAGCAATCTGCACTTCTTCAAGAATAGCTTCCGGTATCACTTTGTTTTCAAAGATCATACTGCTGTCGTTATTTTTCATATTCAAAGGAGAACCAGTGGTTGAGAAGTGCAAAAATAGAAATACGAACGCAAATAGCAAGTTTAATTTGCTGTCCCGTTGTCTCTTTATGGCTTGTTGATACTTAATAATTACTGTTTGTTTTTTCAAATTGTAAAATTATTCTGGATTTAAATAAGGTGAAAGTACTAAACAAAAAAAAGCCTTACACATTGTGTAAGGCCTAAACTTTCATAAGTATAGTAACTATATAAACTAAGCCTAAGCTTGTTTCACGTTTACTGCATTTAATCCTTTTCTTCCTTCTTCAAGATCGAACGTTACTTCGTCGTTCTCTCTAATTTCATCAACAAGACCATTTGCGTGTACAAAATATTCTTTGTTTGATTCTTCGTCTGTAATAAATCCAAATCCTTTAGAGTCGTTAAAAAATTTGACTGTTCCTTTGTTCATTATATATAAATTTAATTTGAGCAAATATAAGACTTTTTCTCGACCTGAAAAATATTATGTCACTTATTTTCAAAATACTTTTAATTATCGGGTGAAAATCTATAAGATTAAAACCTAATTCAGCGATTCAAAATCAGAATTTTAGATTGCGAGCATGTAAAAAAGCTGTCTTCCGACAGCTTTTAATGTTTTTATTCTGCTTTGCAGCGACTAAAACTAGCCCATCAATATTTTTTGAAGACGTTGTTGCAAACCCTGGTCAGCCTGCATAGCGGTTGCGATCTCCTGGTATCGTTCAATACTAAGTCCTGAATCTGTAATAAGCGATTCCATCTCTTTTTGAAAATCAACCTGCATGACCTCAATTTTTGCTACAGCTTTTCCATGCTTTGCGATATCTTCAGGTGCAGCATCAACTTCTGTATTTTCTAACTTGGCTTTATGAATTTCGTTAAACGTAGCAACATCCATTTCTTCAGCTTCAATAACAGCCATCATTTTTCTTTGAATATCCTGGTTGGCTACTTGTAGTCCTTGAAATACTTTAGCGAATTTATTTAATTCGGCATCCGTTACTTCAATCTGGCTCTGATTTTGCTGTTGAGGCATAGGTGCCGTTTGAGCGAAAGATAAAGTTGCCGTTAACAAACCGGTTGCCAATACCATAGATTTCAATTTCATCGACTTAAACATAATTTTTGTTTTAATTATTAAATAAAGGTTGGCAAGCTATTGGATTTATAAGATTAAACCAAGGGATGACTGTTAAAATTGCCTTAACTCTGGTAAAGAGCTTTTTTTATTAGATTTAAAAACATTTTTAACTCTAATAAAATGGAAAAGACTCTGGTTTGGAAGTGTTAATTATTATCCAAGGTTACACTGCAATTCGTTGTTTATAACGACTTTTGGCGGAAATATGAATACCTCAAAAATTCTTTTAAAATTGAAAATCACTTATTGAAAATGAACATGTTTTTAGGTAAAAAAACCTCCGCAATTTTATTGATATTTGGTTGCACACTAATTATCTCTTCATGTTCTCAAAGTACTTCCGAACAGAATACTAAAGAAGATAAATTTCCTTTGGAAAACGACAGTATTTTTGAAAAGGTCGAGATAAAGGAACCTGAATACATAATTACTTACAAACTGGATTCTCTGGCAAATAGGAAACAAATTGATAGTTTTAGGACGAGTTACTCAAATGAGCAACAGAAAATTATCTATGCCTTAAACAGGCTGGATCCAAACCGCTTGGAATTAGGCTTGAATTTGCTCATTCCGGACACTTTATTCAATGATTTTAATAGGTATTCACCTTTTCCGGAGGAATTTGATATTTTGGATTCTATCCCTAAGGTTGTATTGATCTCCCAGAGAATCCAGGGATTTGCGCTTTATGAAAAGGGGAGACTTATAAAATGGGGTCCGGTTAGTTCAGGAAAGCAATCTACCCCAACCCCCAATGGATTGCACTACGGAAATTTTAAGGCAAAGAAAAAGATAAGCTCGGTTAATCCCGACTGGTTGTTACCAAATTATTTCAACTTCATGAATTTTGAAGGGGTAGGCGTTCACCAATATGCGCTTCCCGGATATCCAGCCAGTCATGCGTGTGTACGATTGCGGATGGAAGATTCTCAATTTATTTATGATTGGGCGAACCAATGGGAACTTGATAAAACAGGACGGAAAATTGAAAAGAACGGTACACCTTTTATGGTTTTTGGTGAGTATGATTATAAAAATCCTTTTCCCTGGCAAAAACTTGGTCAGGATCCAAAAAGTAACCATTTAACTGAAGTTGAACTGGAAACTTTGAAGCAATATTCACGGGAATTTCTCAAAAACGAAAAAAACTTTGATGAAAATGAGGAAAGTGAATTTTTGGCTGTAAACTAATGTTGATTAATCCTACACGTGTGTTGAACTTCCAATTGCCTGATTTCTGACTGAAAATAGATCGTAAACTCGTTTCCTGTTAATTATTTTCTTTTTTTCTCATATTTGTAACTTTCTTAAAATTATTACTATGAAATTATTCGAAACCACCAGAAATATTTTTCTAATATTTTTGTTATTGATTTCTCCTGAAATCCTTTCAGCTCAGGAAACATTTGTTATGATAAGGGTTAAAGCCAAAGACGCAAAATTCATAGGCAGCTCTATGGGAGGGTCAAAGATTATAGTTAAAGAACATACATCAGGAATAATTTTAGCAGAGGGGTATACATCCGGAAGCACTGGTAATACAGATAGAATAATGAACGACCCTATTTCCCGGGATACACAACTTTCAGATGATCAGACAGCCGGATTTATGGCGAAAATAATAATTGAAAAACCTGTTTTTGTAACCGTATCCGCATATGCTCCATTAGATAATGACGTGAAATCAGAAACCCAGCTATGGTTGATTCCGGGAAAGGATATTACAGGGGATGGATTAATCCTTGAAATCCCAGGCTTTAAAATTGATGTTTTGACTCCACAGCTTCACGAAAGTATAGGTGAGGATAGTGAAATTGAGATAAGAGCAAACATAATTATGATGTGCGGTTGTCTTCTCACCAGTGGCGGATTATGGGATGCAGACCAATATGAAGTTGAAGCTCTTATTTTTAAAGATGGGAAATCTGAAATGGTTATTCCAATGCAGATCACAGACAAACCAAGTACTTTTCTAGGGAAGGGAAGCCTTTCTCCTGGCAATTACGAGATTAATGTCTATGCCTATGATCCGGAAACGGGAAATACTGGTTTAGGAAAAACTAGTTTTATTGTTAACTAAAATTGAATACCCTTTTTGAGCTTGCTTCAGGGTGATTGATTGCAGGTTTAAATTGGTTATTCCAATAAACCAAGTTGAGCGATGGTTTTTAAAACGCCGTTTTCATTATTGTCAAAAATTGTGATGAACTTACTTGCACCTATAATCTCAGGGTGTGCATTTTTCATTGCGTAACTATTCGCTGTATTCTGCATCATTTCCAAATCGTTAAGGTAGTCTCCAAAAACCAGTGTTTCATCTGGAGAAATGTTTAATTCCTTTTGAATCCCTTTTATGGCATTCCCCTTATTGGCCGTGAGCGAAGTGATATCAAGGAAAATACTGGCAGCAATGGCCACCTTAAAATCATTTTCAAAATGTTTGAAGCAATGATAACTATTTGCTTCCACGCCTCTGTAATCACAGATAGTCACTTTTAAGATAGTATCTTCCACCTCCTGAAGATCTTTAACAACTATTAGCCGTTCATAATATTGTTTGATTTCCCTGATGAATTTCTCATCGTTATATTCAATATATGCCGATTCTTTTCCGCAGAGAATAACCTGGGTGTCTTCGAGTTTTCTTCCAATTTCAATAAATTTCCTGGCCGCTTTGGCGTCCAGAGAATTTATATAAAGTTCTTTTCCCTTGTGTAATACATAGGTGCCATTTTCGGCAAAAAACAACATCCGTTCTTTTATTCGCTCAAATTTTGATTCCAGGTTATAAAACTGGCGGCCGCTTGCAACCGAGAACATTATTCCCTTTTTTGTGAGTTCTTCCTCTATTTTCCAAAAATCGGGATGGATTTCGTGTTGATCATTCAACAGGGTGCCATCCATATCGGTAACTATTAGTTTTATCATATTTTTAATTCCTCATTGAGGGTTTAACCCGCCTGTCGCACAGGCATGTTTCGTGAGGCCAGCCCGAATCATTCATGCGGGCTGGCCTCGGATTTTTAAAAGTTTTTTTCTCCCGAATTATCGGGACATACCTTGTTGACTTGTCTCAAGAGGTTTTTTGATTCTTATCGGTCGGTTTATTTCTTCTGATATGCTTCCGACCCGTTCAGGCCGGATGGAATCGAAATCCCGGATATTTATTCCTTTTACATGACTCATGAACTTGTTTCGAGGTAATTGACTGTTTTAGAACAAAATTGCATCTACAATTGCTCCAACAATAGCCAGGATTACTGCAAGCCAAAGCGAGGTTGAAAAACCAATGGTTTTAAAATCTTTGCTAAGTTTATCGGCAAGTTCAATAATTATCGCATACACAATTATTCTAATTATAAATCCTAATCCTAAGAAATAGAAAATTCCCAGGGTGCCAATGTGAAAAATTGCTGTCAGGATCCAGCTTAATAAAAAACTGAGGATTCCAATAATAAGCGCAACGAATATTGCAGATTTAAATCCTTTTAATTCGACTTTAGGCATCATTTTGGCGGCTGCCAAGAGAACCAGGGAATCAATAATTAGGTGAAGTAGCCACTGTAGCATCGTCTTGGTTTAGAAGTTAGTTTTATAAATATAAAAAATAATAATTAACGAAACAGCGCACTTTTAAGGATTAATTATCAATCATTATAAGGATTTTTAAGGGTGGTTGGCCCCTGATCAATTATGATTTCCCAAACGGCTTTAAGGTTAGCAAGTTTTTCTCTGATTAAAAGTTGGTTTGAAGGTGTGTAAGCCCTGGTTTTAGCGATATAACCAATATGATTTAAATCAAGATTTTTAGCTACAAAAAGAGTACGTGGCAAATGAAATTCCTGAGTGACAACAATTGCATCAGAAATGTTGAATACCGCTTTTGAACGATACATACTGTCATAAGTATCATATCCTGCATGGTCCAGAATTATTTTATCTTTAGGAACTCCTTTTTCTATCAGGTAGTTGCTCATTGCATCCACTTCGTTATAATCATCGGTTTTATGATCTCCGCTTAGTAAAAATTGTTTTGCTTTATTTTTCTGAAACAATTCAAAACCCGAATCTACCCGATCTTTTAAAATGGGAGAAAGTTTACCATCCGAAAATACACTGGCTCCCAGTACTATAATTGTTGAAGAATTTGGGAGCATCTCTATTTCATCATATATTAAACCTCTGGTGGAATTCCTAATGTACTGGTGTAAACCCCAAATTAGGCCTAACCCCAAAAGAAGGAATATAGGGATGAAAATCAGGATTTTTTTGAAACTTTTCATTAGACTGTTTACAAAGTGAAGTGAAAACGCTTTTTATTCAAAATTAGTACTTTTAGAAACGTTGAAGGTAATGGAATATAGGTTTATGAGAATGTGCTATTGAGATAATTTATTCCCGGAAATCAAACTTGGTTAAAGTATTGCTTAAATTTACAAATTGAAAGAAAAGTATTTATGAAAACTATTGAAGCTTTGCAATGGCGTTATGCCACTAAAAAATTTGACGACTCAAAAATTCTTCCTGAGGGTAAAATCGAAATTCTTAAAAAAGCATTTAATTTAACAGCCACTTCTTATGGACTTCAGCCTATTAAATTGGCCGTTGTTCACAATAAAGATATTCAGTCAAAACTGGTTGATTTCTCTATGAATCAAAAACAGGTGGCCACGGCTTCTCATGTTTTTATAATTTGTATTGAAAGAAAAGTAGATAAAAAATTCATTGAAAATTACTTCAATAATGTTCATAAAATCCGGTCTACCTCGAATGAAATCCTCGATCCGTTTAAAAATTTTTTAATTGGCGATTTTGAGAATAAATCGGTTGATGAAATCACTAATTGGGCTATTAATCAGGCGTACCTGGCCCTTGGTACTTTATTAACAGTGTGCGCAACAGAAGGGATTGATGCTTGCCCAATGGAAGGTTTCGAGCCTGAAAAATACGATGAACTGCTGGGGCTTGATAAAATGAATTTAAAATCGGTGTTGGTACTGCCAGTTGGTTACAGGGCAGCAGATGATTTGTTTCAGGATTTTAAAAAAGTACGCCGGCCTTTATCCGATGTGATTATTGAATTTTAGTTTCGGAATAAAAACTGAATTAGTAGTTTACATATTCCATAATTTCCAAACCATAACCTATCATTCCAACCCTTTTGGTTTGCCGTGTATTTGATAGCAACTTGATTTTATGAATTTCCAGATCGTGAAGAATCTGTGCTCCAATTCCAAAATCTTTATTATCCATAATAACCGGGGGAGCTTTCATCTCTCCTTGTTTTTGAATTTCTTTTAATTCTACGAGCCTGGAGAGCAAGTTTAGGGATGGATTTGCCGGATTTATAAAGACAATTGCACCCCGCCCTTCGTCATTGATAGCCTTGAACATATCATCCAGTTTTTTATCGGCATTATTGGTAAGTGTTCCTAAAATGTCATTATTGATAAGAGTGGAATTCACCCTTACAAGGATCTCTTCATCTGGTTTCCAGGTTCCTTTGGTTAATGCAAGATGCACCTGGCTGTTGGTGGTTTGTTTGTAAGCCCTTGCCCTGAAGGTTCCAAACCTTGTTTGGATATCAAAATCCTCCTTTTTTTCTATCAGGGAATCATGTTTCATCCTGTAAGCAACTAAATCTTCAATGGAGACAAGTTTTAAATCAAATCTATTTGCAACTTCTATTAACTGGGGCAATCGTGCCATCGTTCCATCCTCATTCATGATTTCAACAATCACTCCTGCGGGTTGAAACCCTGCAAGTCTTGCAAAGTCTATGGCAGCTTCTGTATGCCCGGTTCTTCTTAAAACGCCACCTTCCTTGGCTTTTAGTGGAAATACGTGGCCTGGCCTGCTTAAATCCTGGGGTTTGGTTGCAGGATCTATAAGGGCACGTATGGTTTTTGCACGATCTGCTGCGGAAATTCCCGTAGTAACACCTTTTCCTTTTAAATCTACGGAAATCGTAAAAGCAGTTTCCAAAGGATCTGTATTGGTGCCCACCATCATTTCCAGTTTCAACTCTTTGCAGTGTTCTTCTGTAAGTGGAGCGCAAATTAAACCTCTTCCGTGGGTAGCCATGAAATTGATCATTTCAGGAGTAACCATTTCAGCGGCTGCAAGAAAATCTCCTTCATTCTCACGATCTATATCATCCACAACAATAATCACCTTGCCAGCTCTAATATCGTCTATGGCTTCTTTGATAGAATGTAATTTAATGGATTGAGGATTTTCAGTAATCTGGGCCATATTTTAAAATATTTTTAAGGCTGCAAAGGTATTTAATCTATTTTGTTTCCTTCTTACCTGAACTTAATTTTTTAATCAACTTCTGAAATGGTTGCACGAAGTTTCCAAATGCTAGCAATCCTTGGTCTGTGGTTGCACGGTAGGTAAAGAAAACTCCCAGTGGAAGCATTACAAGTGTGGAGAGCCAGGTAGCAAGAAAAGGACTCATAGATCCTTCCTGCGCACTGTTTTTTGCGAAAATCCCAATAAAATGATAGGTAAGGAACATTAAAATTGCAATTACCATGGGTAATCCCATTCCTCCTTTACGAATGATTGCACCCAAAGGAGCACCTACAAAAAACAATACGATACAAGCAGCGCCCAAAGCATATTTTTCATGCAATGCGATCTCAAACTTATTGAGTTGTTTGGCACTGGCTTTAAATTCCTGCTTTTTGATGGTGATATTTGATATACCTGCGTTGACTGTTCCCAATGCCAGATTCACAATTTTCAAACCATTGTCTGTTTCATATAAATCGAAGATAGGGTTTCCAATTTCCAGGGAGGTGGTGTCTTTTGGGTTGAGATTTACAGCGAATAGCGTTGCACCGGTCCTGCGGTACATGATATCGGCAAATTTATTCAACTCCTCATTATAAGAATTTGACAGGGAGTCTATACTTTGGTTGAGTTCAGAAATTTTTAGCATTCCCTGAGAATTCCGATAATTTTCATCTTCAAGATCTACATTGTTGAAGGTTGATAGATCAATATTGATGACGTATTCTTCAAAATAACTTTTGGTGAATGGTTTATTAGCTCGCTTGGCAGGATCTTTTTGCTGAATTTCATCGTAATAATTCCCATCTCTTAATATCAGCGAAAGTATTTCAGAATCTGTACTTCCTGCCAATTCTCCCTTATTGGCCTTAATTACGGTGTAATTACCCCCACGATTGGATCTTTGATGAATAATAACATCATTCAGAAACTGATCGTTATTTCCGGTTTTTTTATCAACCTTGATATTGAAATCTCCAATTTCATTAAAAATCCCTTCTGAAATTGCCATCGCAGGCTTTAATTGGGCTATATTTTTTCGGAGATTGATGGATTTAAATTCGGCTGCGGGAATAACATTATTTGCAAAAAAGAAAGCGATTAAACTTATAAAAACAATAAAAAAGGTAAGGCTTTTCATAGCTCTTTGCAGTGAGATACCAGATGATTTCATCGCGGCAAACTCATAATTTTCTGCAAAACTTCCAAAGGTCATTATGGAAGTTAATAAAATGGTTAAGGGCAAAACAAGCGGAACCAGTTTTGGAGAAAAATAAAGCAGGAATTTCATGATAATGCCTACATCCAGATCTTTACCGGCAAGTTCACCTATGTACAACCAGATTGTCTGGAGTACAAAGATGAACATCAGTATTGTAAAAACTACAATGAAGGTTTTTAAATAACTTACCAGTATATATCTGTCTAATATCTTCAAAATTAATCCAGGCGATTGATGTAAAAGTCCTTATAACGATCCTCACCAAAGCTGAAAAGATTTTTCGCCAAAGGTTGATTTGTTTTAAAACTTTTTACGGTAATGGTTATTTTTGTTCCATTCTCCTGGGTTTGGATCAAATTGTAAATATGTTTTGTCTCACTATCAATACCCAAAAGAATATTTTTCACATCGGCATTGGAGTCCATAGGGGTAAGGTTGATATATTGAATTTTTCTTCCCTTTATATCCTGGGCTATATCCCATTTGTAGGTGTATCCATCCTCATAAAAAGTAAACATTTTAGAAGGGGTGATATTATTTTCATCTTCCTCTACATAGGTTGAAATATTTATTTCCTGGTCTTCCGGAATAATCGTGTAAATCTTTTTACCGTCGAATAACTGAGTGGTGCCCATAAGGTTCAACACATATTTTTCACCATTGATACTCACATCTCCGCGGGTTTCCTGACTTACATTTTCTGAAGCATTTTCCAATGAATACTTAAAATCTATCACCATATTATCATAGGATTTGACTTTAGCCGAAACCTCGTTTAAGAGTTTTTTTGCCTTATCTGAATTCTGGGCATTTATTGAGAAAACGCTCATTATAGCAATTATAAGGATACTTATTTTTTTCATTTTGTTTTTTTTAATTGTTGATCTCATTATTTAATAATTTATCCAGCGATACCATATCAGAGATCAATACCTGTCTTGCTTTGCTTCCTTCAAACGGACCAACGATTCCGGCGGCTTCCAGTTGGTCGATAATTCTACCCGCCCTGTTGTAACCTAATTTTAGTTTTCTTTGAAGCAAAGAGGCTGATCCCTGTTGGGCTACTACAATTGTTTCGGCAGCTTCCCGAAACAATTTATCACGCTCACTCACATCAATATCAAGACTTGTGCCACTCTCCTCACCATCATATTCCGGCAGTAAGTGGGCATCTGGATAGGCTTTTTGAGATCCAATAAATTCTGTGATCTTTTCAATTTCCGGGGTATCTACAAATGCACATTGAAGTCTGATTAAATCATTTCCCTGGGTAAATAACATATCTCCCCGCCCAATTAACTGGTCGGCTCCTGAACTGTCCAAAATTGTCCTGGAATCTATTTTCGAGGTTACCCTAAAGGCAATTCGCGCCGGGAAATTGGCTTTTATGATCCCCGTTATAACGTTCACAGAAGGTCTTTGGGTTGCTATGATGAGGTGAATTCCTATGGCCCTGGCCAGTTGTGCCAAACGGGCTATGGGAGTTTCCACTTCTTTCCCCGCAGTCATGATTAGATCGGCAAATTCATCGATAACCAAAACGATGTAAGGAAGGAATTTATGTCCGTTTTCCGGATTTAGTTTCCTAGCTTTAAATTTCACATTGTACTCCTTGATATTACGAACCATTGCATCCTTGAGAAGGTTGTAGCGGTCATCCATTTCAATACATAAGGAATTAAGCGTATTTATCACCTTCGTATTATCAGTGATTATGGCATCATCTGTATTTGGTAGTTTAGCCAGATAATGACGCTCAATTTTATTGAAAAGCGTTAATTCCACTTTCTTGGGATCTACCAGTATAAACTTGACTTCTGCAGGGTGTTTGCAATATAAAAGTGATGCAAGAATTGCATTTAATCCAACAGATTTTCCCTGACCCGTTGCACCTGCCATAAGTAAATGCGGCATTTTTGCAAGGTCTACAACAAAGGTTTCGTTGGAAATAGTTTTCCCCAGTGCCAGTGGCAATTCCATTTCAGCATTTTGAAATTTTTGGGAAGCTATTACTGAACGCATAGAAACTATCGTGGAATTTTTATTAGGCACTTCAATTCCTATAGTTCCTTTTCCCGGGATAGGTGCTATAATCCTGATACCAAGCGCAGAAAGGGAAAGCGCAATATCATCTTCCAGATTTTTTATTTTGGAGATCCTAATCCCTGCTTCGGGAACGATCTCGTATAAGGTTACCGTTGGGCCAACAGTAGCTTTTATTTGTGCGATTTCAATTTTATAATTCTTAAGGGTCTCAACAATTTTATTCTTGTTTTCTTCAAGTTCTTCCTGGTCTACCGTAATTCCTCCACTATTGATGTTATAATCTTTAAGAAGATCTATGGTTGGCCACTTGTAATTTTTAAGTTCAAGGGTAGGATCAAATTCGCCAAAATCCCTTATTAGTTTGCTGCTAAGCGTATCGATTTCTTCTTCCTCTTCCTCCGGGGTTTCCACTTCCATTTTAACTTCAGCTTCGGGAGAAGCAAGCTTAGGTTTTGAAACTTCTTTTTTCTTTTCTTCTGAAATTGAAAAGTCGATTTTAGTAGTAGGTTCTTCTTTGATTTTTTCCTTTTCCTTGACCGCTTCAGTGACCCAGTCTTTTTCTTCAGAAGTAATCTTAGCTGAAGGATTTGAAGAATCGAAATCTGTTTTGATCTGTTTTTTCTGATTTTTAATGTATTGGCCTACCATTTCGGGAGAAATTTTAAGGCGAATTGCAAGATAAGTGATTAGGAGAAAGGTGAGGAGCAGTAATGTTCCTGCAAATCCTATATAATCCTGTAGATAATCGTTTAGTTCATAACCTACACGACCACCAAGAAGTTCACTAAGTTCTGCAAAAAAACCGAAGAAAACTGCCCACCAAAGCATTAATAGGATTCCCCAAAACCAATATAAAAACAGGTTTTTTAGTTGATATCCAAAAAAGAGATAAATACCGGACATTGTAATAAGCCCGGCAAATATGAATGAAGAAATACCAAACCCCTTATAGATAAAAAAGTCACTAATGGCTGCTCCAAATTTGCGCATCCAGTTTTTGGCCACCACTTCACGGTTTCCTAATTCACTCAAGGTACTTTGATCTGCCTGCCAATTAAACAGAAAGGAAATGAATGCTATAAACAAAGCAAATCCCAAAAGCATTAAAAAACTACCAAAAACCACTTTTTGTTGCCTGCTTATCTTAAAACCCAGCTTTTTGGATTTAGCGGTACCGTTTTTTTTTGGAGAATTTTTTTTGTTAGCCATAAATTGTGATGGAAATTTTTGCAAAAATACAAATTAGCATTTGTCTAAAATAGAGAAAAGAATATGAATCTTCCAATAAATAGAATCAGGAACTATAACATCATTTTGAATGAATTATTTTAACCTGATTTTTAAGGAATAATTGGACTCTGCGTAAAAAGTTATTGAAAATTTAATTTATGGTATGCCTATATTGGTAAAACCTGGCCAGAGTCAGATTTCATATTTTAACTTTGAGAATAAAAAATAGTCTAAAGCACAAAAAAAAGAAGCAGAAAGTATTAGCTTTCTGCTTCTTTTGGAGTTTTAAGTTCACTTACGTAACCATTAAGGGTTAGAACCCCCTCTATAAATCTTTAAATTTGCGATTAAACTGTGTTTTGACTCCACTATTTAATTTCTATATCCCAAAGAAAGGGCTTTAGAAACAAAAAAAATATGATATATCTCAGCTGTCTAAATTTTAACATTTACCTTCATTAGCTTCCAGAAGCTATATAAAATAGAAACGGCAAGCCAAAACCTCCCGTTTCTTAAGAAGATATTAAGTGTACTAATAACTTAATGAATATCAATAATCTTACAATTTAATATAACAATCTGATTATTCGGTTACAGTACCTTTGACATCTTCTTAATTCGATCTTCAATTCCAAAAGGCTTTGAAAAATCGAATGTCAGTTTTTTAAATATCTTAAAAATGAATAAACTAATATTTTTAAGTTACTCTAATTTACGCTCTCTTAGGTTTAAAAAATATGATATATCTCAGCTATCTAAATTTTAACATTTGGCCTAAATAGATACTGGAATTCAAGTTAAATTTCAAAAATTATATAAAATAGAAACGGGAAGCCAAAGCTTCCCGTTTCTTAAGAAGATATTAAGTGTACTAATAACTTTATGAATATCAACAATCTTATAACTTAATATAAAAATCTGGTTATTCGGTTAAAGTACCTTTGACATCTTCTCAATTCGATCTTCAATTCCAAAAGGCTTTGAAAAATCGAATGTCAGTTTTTTAAACATCTTAAAAATGAATAAACTAGTATTTTTAAGTTACTCTAATTTACGCTCTCTTAGGTTTAAAAAATATGATATATCTCAGCTATCTAAATTTTAACATTTTCCCTTAGGCATATCCTGGATTATCAAATTAGCTTCCCAAAGTTACATAAAATAGAAACGGGAAGCCAAAGCCTCCCGTTTCCTTAAGAAGATATTAATTTCACTTCTAAACATTTTATGGAGGTCAATAGCATTACAACAAGTGCAATATTTTGAGTCTCCGATTAGAGTGTATTTAATATCTTCTAAATTTGATTTTTCACTCCTAATGGTACTGAAAAATCAAATGTCAATTTCTGAACTTAAAAAAATAATTCTATTATTTCAATACATCTAAATTAATTTTTTAAGTCCTTAAAATCAATGATATAAATCATATTTAGTAAGTTTAACATTTAGGTTAATCCAGGGATTTTTAAATAATACCTTATTTTTATAAAATTTTCAATTTCCTGTATTATTTTGAGAGATCTCTGATACGAGCATATCCTAAGGCAATAAAAATAAAAAAGCAGGAAACAAAAATTTCCTGCTTTTTAGTGGAGTTCTTAGTGCCACTTATGTAACCATTTAAGGATAATCTAATCCTCTATGAATCGTTAAATTCGCGATTAAACTGTGTACTGTTTTACTCCTAAATTTGATCTTTTTCCTCCCCCAAAGTACTTGAAATCAAATTTATTTTTTTGATTAGTACTAAGATAATGTACTTTTAAGTAAAATTATATGATATATCTCAACTAGTTGAAGTTTAATGTTTTAATCATTTTAATTTAAATATTATTTAACACCATATAGCTTCTGTAAATTCAATATTTTAATATTTCTGCCATCAATATCGATTAACCGGTCTTTTTTTAATAATGAAAGACTCCTGATAAGACTTTCTGTAGAAATTCCTGCAACACTTGCAAGATCACTTCTTGAAATATTTATCGTATTCCGCTGACTATCCTGCATTTTTGCGGCAAATTTTAAAATGGTATTACTGGTCTTCTTCAATACCGAAGCATAGGCCATTTCCAATAAATGAGATTTTAAAGCAGATAAATTATCCGAAAGCAATTCGGCTAATTCCATTGTTAAAAGTGGGTTATGAGATAATATTTCCCTGAAATGCAAATTTGAGATTCTGTAAGCCAATCCGTCCTCCAGCGCTGCAGCCGTTTCTGAATAACAGGCAGGATTATTAAAAGAATAAAATCCAAAGAGATCTCCGCTTTTATAAAGACCGGTTATAAGTTCTTTGCCATATTCATCCATTCGGTAATTTTTAACCATACCTTCTTCAGTTAAATAGACATAATTAGCATTTTTTTGTTCCTTGTAGACCACTATATTTTTATTTAAAATGACCTCATCTGCCAGGGATTTAATATAAGCTTTAAGCTCAAAAAGTGAAGCCATTTTCATTTCAAGAGATTCTGTGGTTTGCTGTTTTGGAGCATCACTTAATAGTGCCAGTTTTTTCAAACGGCTATCGATGCTATTAAGAAGTTCAGTTTCTTTAAAAGGTTTACTTATATAATCATCGGCTCCAAGGTTCATACCTGTTCTTATATCCTTTTCTTCCGATTTGGCCGACAAAAAAATGAAAGGAATTCTTCTGGTGGTTTCCTTTTGGTTTAACACATTAAAAACTTTGTACCCATCCCATTTTGGCATCATAATATCACATACAATAATGTCCGGGAGGTTTTGAAGTGCAATCTTAACCCCTGTTTTTCCGTTTTCTGCAGCGAGTACATTGTAATTAGATAATTGCAATATTTCGGTGGTATTCTCTCTTAACAGCTTGTCGTCTTCTATTAGCAATACAGTTTTCATCTTCCCTTTTTTTTAGAAAATTTATATAAATATCTCTGAATAAATGAAATAGGGGTGGGGATTACTTTCGGTGGGGTTTTGAAAGTGGGGGAAGCGTAAAAATTATTTTTAAATATACATAGTTTTTTTAATTCTTCGGCATTTTTTCAGGAAATATATTGATTCGTAAACGCCCGTGTTTATTGGTTTCCATTATTTTATTATAAATTACAGCACCTCAAAAGTGATATTTGTCATATAATTTCTGATATCTTCCATTTACTTTTAAAGTCACTATGTAATTTCATTATAAAAAAATGTATCGATGCAGGATGTTCAAAAATTATATCAGAATCTGGGGAAATTATTTTATGCCATAGCTGCCGCAGACAAAGTGGTACATGAAGAAGAAAAGAATGCCTTGAAAAATATAGTTAAAGAGGATTGGGTGAATGTGGATGATTTTAAGGATGATTATGGAACGGATGCGGCCTATCTTATAGAAATTATATTTGACTGGCTTGATGAGAATCAACCTTCGGCTTTTAGTGCCTTTAATGATTTTAGAGATTTTAAAAAAGACAATGAAGAATTCTTTACTCCCGGGATTAATAAATTGATTTGGAAAACTGCCGACCAAATAGCATCCTCATTTTCAGGAAAAAATAAATCAGAATTGATCATGCTTTCCCAATTAAAAGCGATCCTTTAGGGACGAAATGCTTATATAAATATGTTATGTTCGCTTAATCAATACTATAATAGATGAAACCAGCTATTTGTCAAAGTTGCGGATTACCTTTTACCATTGAAACCAGTGGAACAAATCGGGATGGTTCTAAAAACCCGGATTATTGCTTTAATTGTTTCAAAAATGGCGAATTTGTGGATCACTCGCTCAGCCTTCACGAACTTGAGATCAAACTTCTTGAAATGGCTGAAATTCACAATGAAATTTCTCTGGAGGAAGCACAACAGATTATTAGGATCCTGCCGCTTTTGAAAAGATGGAAAATGAGCAGTATTTAATACCAGAGTTATTTGCTTTCCTGATGATTTCATGGTCCATTAAAACAATACCATATATAGATACAGCTATTTGCATTTCTGATTTTTTAACAAAATGGAAAAAGAAAATCCGTTCTCTTTTAAAGGCCTTTCGGCTGAGGAAGTAAAGGAATCCCGGCTAAAACATGGAGAAAATTCAAGTAAAGATCGGGATTCAGGGTATTTTCTCCACGCTATAAAGGAGATTGTTTTGGAGCCGATGTTTCTATTACTCGCGGCAACCTCTACAATCTATTTTATACTTCAGGAATTTACAGAAGGCTTTTTTTTATTAGGTGCGATTATCCTTATTTCTGCTATCTCCTTCTTTCAAAATGCCCGATCTCGGAAAGCCCTCAGCGCCCTTAAGCAATATACTCAAAGCCTAACGTCTGTTATTCGGGATAACAAGATTATCAAAGTAAAATCAGAAGAAATAGTCGTTGGAGATATCGCTGTTGTAAATGAAGGAGAAATGATTACCGCGGACGGAAGAGTGCTGCAACTCAATGATTTTTTAGTAAATGAATCTGTACTTACCGGAGAATCTTTTAATGTAACAAAAGGAATCGCTGCAAACGAAGACACTAATGTGTATCAGGGAACTTCCGTATTATCTGGACAATGTGTTTATAAGGTAACCCAGGTTGGGCCGAGTACAAAATTGGGGAAAATAGACGCTTCATTAGGCGATATTCATGAAATAAAATCCCCATTACAAAAGCAGATTTCAAGGTTTGTAAAGCAAATGGCGCTCTGGGGAGTGTTTGTTTTCCTGTTGATCTGGGGTTTAAGTTACTATAACACCGGGGATCTTTTGGAAAGCCTTCTAAAAGGACTAACCATCTCAATGTCCGTACTTCCGGAGGAGATCCCGGTTGCTTTTACCACTTTTATGGCTCTTGGAGCTTATAGATTAATGAAACTTGGAATAATAGTAAGACATACCCAAACCATAGAAACCCTTGGTTCGGCTACCGTTTTGTGTACAGATAAAACCGGAACCATCACCCAAAACAAAATGGAATTATATAAAATATATGACCATAAAACAAAGGAGATATCTGATGAAAAAAAATTTGATCACCCGGAATTTCATAAAATTATATCCATAGGGATGTGGGCAAGCGAATCGGTTCCTTTTGACCCAATGGAAACATCCCTGCACTCGGCCTATCAAAAGTATGCAGGAGAAGATGAACGTACTTCCTATAAGATGATCCATGAATATCCTTTGGGTGGTAAACCACCTATGATGACCCATATTTTTGAAAATTCATCTGGGGATCGAAAAATAGCTGTAAAAGGTGCTCCGGAGGCTGTGATCGCTCATTCAAATCTTGATCAGGATGAAATCGATGAAATTTTGGAAGAGATTTCAAATTTCGCTTCCCAGGGGTTAAGGGTTCTGGGGGTAGGAGAAGCAACGTTTTCAGGAATTAATTTTCCTGAGGTCCAGGAGGATTTCCAATTTGAATTCCTTGGACTACTGGGTTTTTACGATCCACCCAAAAAGAATATTAAAAACACGTTGAATACCCTATATGATGCAGGAATTAAGGTTAAAATTATCACTGGTGATAATACCTTAACTACGATGGCTATTGCAAAACAGGTAGCTTTCAGAAATGAGGAAGAGGTGATGACAGGGGAGGAGCTCATGAAACTTTCTGATGCCGAATTTGATAAAAAAGTAATACAGAACAATATTTTTACACGTGTTTTTCCGGAAGTGAAATTAAAAATAGTTCATAGCTTAAAAAATCAAAATCAAATTGTGGGAATGACCGGAGATGGGGTGAATGATGCCCCAGCTTTAAAAGCTGCCCATATAGGGATTGCTATGGGCAAAAGAGGATCTGATATTGCCAAGGAATCCTCCTCGCTAATTTTATCTGATGATGATTTTGGTAAAATGGTGGATGCAGTAGCGATGGGACGTAAAATTTATTTCAACCTTAAAAAGGCCATCCAGTATATTATCTCTATTCATATTCCCATCATTTTAACAGTAGCGCTTCCCCTGATTTTGGGATGGATCTACCCCGTGATTTTCACACCAATTCATGTGATCTTTCTCGAATTAATAATGGGACCAACCTGCTCTATTATCTATGAAAATGAACCGTTGGAAAAGGATGGATTAAAAAAGCCTCCACGATCTATGGAACTCACGTTTTTGAGATGGAGAGAACTTTCAAGAAGTGTGCTGCAGGGTTTGATAATCACCGCAGGCTGCTTGTTTATTTACCAGTTCTCTATCCAGAATTCCTACGGGGAAACACTCACAAGAACCATGGTTTTTAGCAGTTTGATATTTGCCAACATATTTCTAACACTTGTGAATAGGTCGTTTTATTTTTCGGTGTGGAGCACTTTTCGGTATAAAAACCCCTTGATCTGGATAATTATTGCAGTCAGTTTTGTTTTGTTGTTGGTTATTATCTATCAGCCAGCGGTAGCTTCATTATTTAAAGTAAGTCCATTATCCTTATATCAGTTTTCAATTTCAGTAGGAGTTGGTTTTATAAGCGTTATCTGGTTTGAATTTTATAAATGGGTTATCCGGTTAAGACGATTATAGCACTCATTTTAGCTGATAATTGTCACATGCCGGATTGGGCACCTTTGATGAATTTTTTGAATCGCTTTATTGATTCAAACAAAAATGATCAACCGGTTTCCGGTTGTGCTTTTTGGAAAGGAATATCATACTGACTTATCACTCATATTAACTTGGTTCATGAAAATAAAAATATTGATGAATCAGATATTCAAAATTTTCTTATTGCCAACTCTGTTGAGGAAATGACTGAATGTCTTAAGGGATATTAAGCTGTTTAAATCTTATAAAAGGCAAAATACTGGGTTAGAGGATTGGATTTTAAAGTTACTGAGTTCTAAAGCCTAATTTTGTTTTCAGAAGCGGCACCTCCCATTTTATCATCTCTTTTAAGAATTCATCTATTTTTTCAGTCACCAATATTTCAGTAACCTGAATTGGGGTGTAGGTGCCCAATTCTATAAGGTCATCGTCCAAAGCGTTCCAATTTTCGATTACAGGAAATACAATGAAAATTTCCACATCTCCATTATACATTTGAGAAAATACCAGAGAACCTCCTTTCAAAAATTGAAAAGCAGGTATGAGATTTGTTTTTTCAATCATTTCCGGTGGAAAAGAATCAAAGGTGATATTCACTGCTTCATTTGTATGGATCCAGTTTAATTCCTGTACCCTCCATCCAATATTATAAGTTTTTTCAGCATCCTTTAAAACTTTGGTAATTAAAAATTTGATTTGTGTATTCCAAAGAATGCGCTTTTCTACCACTGTTTTTATAGAGTTTTTATACTCATTTACGCGCTCTTCAAGATGTTCTATTTTCATATGAATCCCCTCTAAATTACGTTTGGATAAATTAATAAGTTGTTGCTTATTTAAGGTTATTGCTTAATGGAATCTTGAGCTTTAATAAAACGCTGTTCCCGCCTTTCCTGTTTTCTGAAATAACCCCGGAATAAAAAGCTTTGTTTTACAGCTTCCATGACTTCATCGAATTTCTCACTTCCCTCTTCTGTATTCCGAATGGCATTATCAAGATTATTTACAAAAGTGGTATCCTGCATCAAATAATTTATAGCACCTTCCCCATCTTTTAAATTGACTGAGAATTCCATTAAATTTCTGGATATGGAATCAATTTCCCGGGAAGAAATTTCCAGATTGGTAATGATGTTTTCTATTTTCCCTTTAAAAACCGTATCGCTTAATAGTACTCCTGCTGCACTTTCCTTAAAATTAATCTGAGAAAGAATGTTGTTAAGCTTAGCTATTGATCTTGAACCAGCCTCGCTGGTTTTTTGAAGATTTGTGATGCTCAGTTTTATATCGGTCACCAATTCTTCATCCTTAAGCAGCGTACCAAGCAGACCTTCGCCATTATTTATCGCATTTGTGATTTTCAGTAGATCGGCAGTTAACAAAGCTGCATTTTCATTGGTGGTATTTAGGGTAGTTAGCATATCTGCCGTAGCTATTTTGCTAATAGATTCTATCGTATCCCCCGATTTTATAACCTCACTTCCCATATTATCACCCGGTAAGATGTTAACGATCATACTCCCCACTAATCCATCGGAACCTATTGTTGCCAGGGAGCTTTTCCTGATAAGGCCAGCTGTTTTATTATCAATAGCCATATTAACATTTATTGCGGTGTCATTTAGGATTGTGATCTCCCTTACAGTTCCCACATTTACTCCTGAAAATCGCACGTTATTTCCCAGTTGAAGGCCTGAAACATTTTTAAAAACAGAATTTATTCTTATGCTTTCCCCAAAAAGATTCTGTTTGCTCCCAATAAAATATACCCCAAGTGAAAAGAGGATTATTCCTATAACTACGAACATGCCTAAGAGCACATTTTGTGATGTATTCTTTCTCATAATAGAATTATTTAAAAAATGCTTTTGTTTTTGGATCTTCAGAATTGGATAATTCCTGAAAAGTTCCTTCAACATAATTTATTCCATCCAGCAAAAGTATCATGCGGTTTGATATAACCCTTGCACAATCCACATCGTGAGTAATTATTAGAGACGAAGTGTTGTATTTTTCCTGAATTGTTTTCATTAGTTCTATAATCTCTTTGGAAGTTATGGGATCCAGTCCAGAGGTAGGTTCGTCATAAAAAATTATCTTTGGCTGAAGAATTAATGCTCTGGCTAAAGCTATTCTGCGCTGCATTCCTCCAGAAAGTTCTTCGGGCATAAGATCAACTGTATGCTCCAATCCAACGTTTCTAAGGGCTTCCATCACCAATTCATCAGTGTTTTTCAAATCGAACTTATCCGTATGCCGCCTAAGAGGAAATTCAAGGTTTTCACGTACGGTCATGGAGTCATAAAGTGCGCTGCCCTGGAATAAAAATCCTATTTCTGCGCGCAATTCATCCATTTCCTCTTGATTTAATTTGGAAATATCTTTCCCAAGCATCTCAATATTCCCACTATCCGGCTCCATAAGTCCAACCATACATTTTATCATTACAGATTTTCCAGAACCGGATTTGCCCATCAACACAAGGTTTTCTCCTTCATATAACACAAGGTTAAAGCCATTTAAAACCTTTACATCACCAAAACCTTTGTGAAGGTCTTTTATTTCAAGTATGGCTTTACGCTTAGTGTGAGAAGTATTTTTTTCCATAAATATCAAGAATCTTTTTAATAGAAAATATCCGCAATAAAAACAGCGATAAAATCTATAATAAATAATAACATAGAGGTATATACTACAGCAGAATTTGAAGCCTCCCCAACTCCGGCAGTACCTTTTTTACTGTTATATCCTTTGAAACACCCAACAATGCCAATTGCAAATCCGAAGAAAAAAGTCTTCACGGTTGCAGGGAATAAGTCTGTAAACTCCAGAGCATCAAAAACCTGATTAAAATAGAGTTGAAAGGAAACGCCTCCTTTTATGTTTTCAATAATTGCCGATCCTAATAAAGCGATAGAATCTCCGAAAATAACCAGTATTGGAAGCATAATAGTGGCGGCCAAAACCCGGGTAACCACCAAAAACTTGAACGGATTAGTACCTGAAACTTCCATGGCATCAATTTGTTCAGTAACCTTCATGGATCCAAGTTCAGCTCCTATTCCAGAGCCAATGCGTCCAGCGCATATGAGGGCAATAATCACCGGGCCAATTTCTCTCACAATGGAAACGCTTATCATTGAAGGCATCCAGGCAACCGCACCAAAATCCAGCAAGGTTGGACGGGACTGAAGGGTAAAGACCAACCCCAAAATAAATCCTGTTACTCCTACCAGTAAAAGGGATTTATTACCCATATTATAACATTGGTTCATCAATTCCCGAAATTCAAAAGGTGGAGAAAAAACTTCCCTGAAATAACGGCCGGCAAATCTGGAGAGTGCTCCTACCTCCTCAAAAAAAGATCTTAAATTTGAATAAAAATTAAAAGATTTACCCATTGTATCTCCGGTTATATATTCAAAGCTATATAAGTTCGTAAAGTGTTGAAATGATTAATGTCATATCTTATTCCATGAAAATTTTATTATTTAACAATCTAAACCCTCAAAAGGTTTAGTTGTATTCGTAATTAAAATGATCTAATAAGGGAATATTTAATCATAACTATTAAATTACTTATTATTTTCCAATTTATTGATTAATTTGGACTGTAATAATCTAAAATTAGTATTTATGAACAAAAATTTCATTTTTCTGATGCTGTCTTTTCTTTTTCTTTTTTCCTGTAAAAAGGAAGAGAAGAAGGAGGATAAAAGGGAAATTGGCACCTATTCCATAGCGCAGTTTATGGATAATGAAACGGTATTTGGAGATAGTTTTTCTCAAGATAACTCTAAACTTCTGGTAACAAGTAACCGGTCTGGAATATTCAATATTTACACAGTTCCTGTTTCCGGGGGAGAATTCAAACCCATTACGGACTCAGACAGTTCTTCCGTTTATGCCATTTCCTATTTTCCTGAAGATGACCGCATTTTATTCCGAATGGATGATAACGGGGATGAGGTTTTTAAACTATACGTAAAAAATGAAGACAGCATTCAGCGGCTGACTCCTGCTGAAAATGCCCGGGCCATATTTTATACCTGGGGAAAAGATGATAAAAGCTTTTACTACGCAAGTAATCAAAGAGACAATCGCTTTATGGATCTCTATAAAATGGATATAGAAACCTTTACTCCAAAACTGATATATGAAAATAATGAAGGGTATGAAGTTTCAGCAATATCCAATGATGGGAATTATCTGGCACTATCAAAGGCTTTAAATACAAATGATTCTGATTTGTTTTTATACAATCTGAAAAATGAAGATCTTACCAAAATCAACCAGGAGCAAAGTGCCAATGCTGCTCAGGATTTTTCTGAAGATGATAACTTTCTTTTTTATACCACAGATGCAGGCAGTGAGTTTTCTTATTTGATGAAATATGATATCGCTAAAAAAACTTCAGAAAAAGTATTGGAAAAAGAATGGGATATCATGGGAATGGGGTTTTCAGAAAACGGGAAATATCGTATTATTTATGTTAACGAAGATGCCGCAAATGCGGTAGAAGTTCAGGATACAGAAACCGGAGAGAATTTGGAGCTTCCCGATTTTGAAGATGAATTTATTACAGGGATTGGATTTTCAAAGGATGAAAAAATGACGGTTCTCAACGTAGGAGGCTCTCATACTCCTACAAACTTGTATGTTTACAACCTGGAAACAAAAGAAGTCACGAAACTCACCGATGTTCTTAATGAAGAAATTGCACAGGAAGATCTGGTGCAAGCAGAGATTATTCGGTATGATTCTTTTGATGGATTAGAAATTCCGGCGGTGTATTACAAACCTTTAAACGCATCTGAAGCAAATAAAGTTCCTGCCCTTGTGTGGGTTCATGGAGGTCCCGGAGGACAATCCAGGCAAAATTTCAGTTCATTTATTCAATACTTGGTAAATCATGGATATGCTGTGCTGGCGGTAAACAACCGCGGAAGCAGTGGTTATGGGAAAACATTCTATCAAATGGATGATCAAAAGCATGGAGAAGAAGATCTTAAGGATGTTATAGAAGGAAAAAACTGGCTTGCCCAACAAAAGGATATCGATGGAGAAAAAATTGGTATTATAGGAGGTTCTTACGGTGGTTTTATGACCATGGCAGCACTTACTTTTGCTCCAGATGAATTTGATGTCGGGGTGAATTTATTTGGAGTTACCAACTGGATCCGTACTTTAAAAAGCATTCCACCCTGGTGGGAATCTTTTAAAGATGCTTTATATCTTGAAATGGGTGATCCATATTCCCAGGACAGTATTCGTTTGAAAAAGATCTCGCCATTATTTCATACAGAAAAAGTGATTAAACCTTTATTGGTTTTGCAAGGATCACAAGATCCAAGGGTTCTTAAAGTAGAATCGGATGAAATCGTTGAAGGAGTTCAAAAAAGCGGGGTGCCGGTGGAATATGTGCTGTTTGAGGACGAAGGTCATGGTTTTGTTAAAAAAGAGAATCAGATTGAAGCCTATGAGAGAACTTTGCAATTCCTGGATAAATATTTGAAAGCCGGAGAAACCAATCCGGCAGATTCCGGAACAAATCCTTTAGAAAAAATAAAGGTTGAGACGGAAAAGGAATAATAAAATTCAATAAAATCAAGTGTTTAACAGGTGTCTAAATATTTTTTTGATAATGTATTTTGTATGAAAAAATCATATACATTTGACCGATAAAACAAATAATATTTATTTAAAATGAAAAAATCATTTTTGACTCTTGCTGCAATCGCTTTAGTATTTAGTTTCACTTCTTGTAAGGAAACTACAGTTGAAAAAACTGAAGATACAGAAGTTAATTTCATGGAAACTGAAACCGAAACTCCGGTTGAAGTTATAGAAGAAGCTCCTATTGAAGAAGTAGAAGTGGACTCTGCCAGTACTGAAGAGGCTCAAGTACAATAAAATAAAATAGGACAACTGTGGTAGTTTGTTTATTAAACTACAGAATTCTATCAGGTATTTTAACCCGATCTTTTTAAAAGGTCGGGTTTTTAATTTTTCACTGAGAGGTTAACCCGCCTGCCCGAATCATCCAGGCGGTATTGCCTTTAACTTTTAAAAGTTTTTTCCAATTAATTCCTTGTGGACTCCACGAGGAATTTGATTTTTAAAAATAAGTTTTTTTAAATAATAAGAAAAAAGCAAAGGTCTTCGTCCTCGCGAAGTTTCGGGATAAAGGGAAGTCCACCCGAACGGTACAAGCGGGGTGGATTAATCGGAAGCAGCATGTTTTTAATTTCCGGAATCCTTCTGTTGAATAAGACGGAAGGATTAAGTAAGACGAAAAAAGGTTAAAGGGATAATTAAAGATGGAACCAACCCTCTGTGGTGAATTTTTTAACCCATACTTAAAAAAGCTCAAAAAAACCCGCATCAGTTTTAATGATACGGGTTATTTTTTTAGATTTTTCCTTTTGTTTTTACAACTTTTCAGGAACAGGAAAACCTCTGTCCCGCATTAAAGCATCAATTGTGGCATCCCTTCCACGAAATTGACGATAAGCATCTGCAGGATCCATAGAATTTCTAGGGGCGAAAAGGAATTTCACCAATCTTCCTGCAACCTCTTTATCATAGAATCCACCGGGAGCTTCTTCAAATGCTTCTGCAGCATCCGAGGTTAAAACATCGGCCCATAAATATCCATAATATCCGGTGGCGTAACCTTCTCCGGAAAACACATGTCCAAAATGCGGAGAGCGGTGACGCATCACAATTTCATCTGGCATATCTAGTTTGTCAAGGGTTTCATTCTCAAAAGTTTCAGGATTAATAAGCTCGGGATCTGTGGTGTGATATTTCATATCCATCAATGCTGAAGCTAAAAATTCGGTAGTTGAAAATCCCTGATTGAAGGTGGAAGCTTTTTTGATCTTTTCCACCAATTCTGCCGGGATTGGTTCCCCGGTTTCATGATGAAGGAGAAACCTGTTAATAACTTCATCTGTAGATAACCAACGCTCTAATAACTGCGATTGAAACTCGGTATAATCACGAACACCTCCATTAAGGGTTGGATATTTCACATTGGAAGAAAAGAAATGAAGCGCATGTCCAAATTCGTGGAAAAAGGTGGTGGCATCATCCCAGGAGATCAATGCCGGCTCTCCGGGTGCGGGCTTCACGAAATTGGAATTGTTTGATCCAAGTACGTTTTCTTTTCCTTCAAAAGTAGTATGACTTCTGTAGGTTGTAGCCCAGGCTCCGGATCTTTTCCCTTGTCTGGCAAAAGGATCCAGGTACCATAAGCCTATATTTTCTCCGGTAGTTTTATCGGTTACTTCCCATACTTTTACATCTTCATGGAAAACGGGAACGGTTCCTGCCGGAACCGGTTCGAACTTATAATTGAAAAGTTCTCCTGCTGTGAAAAACAAGGCTTGGGTAAGATTTTCTAATTGTAAATATTGTTTTACTTCATCTGAATCAAGATCATATTTTTCTTTTCTTACTTTTTCGGCATAATACCGGTAATCCCAAGGCTTTATGGTAATATTTTTTCCTTCAGCATTCGCAACCTTTTGCATATCCTCAACCTCCTGATCTACTCTGGCAAGGGCCGCAGGCCAAACGGCTTCCATAAGATCCATGGCATTTTCAGGATTTTTAGCCATTCGGTTTTGTAATCGCCATTGGGCATAATTTTCATATCCCATCAATTCTACGCGTTCATCACGCAATTTTAGAATTTCAGAAATGATTTTATTGTTGTCAAACTCATCTTTATTATCTCCACGGGAATAATAATTCCTCCATACCTTTTCCCGTAATTCTCTTTCATCAGAATACGTCAGAAAAGGATCCATAGAAGATCGGGTATTGGTGATGGCATATTTCCCGTCATTTCCACGATCGGTTGCAGCTTTGGCCGATGCTTTTACAAAGGATTCCGGCAAGCCATCCAGCTGATCTTTTTCAAGGTAAACCACATAGCCTTCTTCATCTGCAAGAATATTACTAGAAAATTTAGTATAGAGTCTGGAAAGTTCCATATTTATTTCTGCATAACGCTTTTTAGCTTCAGGATCCAACCCGGCTCCTTCCATCGCAAAATTTTCATAAATCAATTGAACCACACGTTGCTGATCTGCTTCCAACGGATTTTGCTGGGAACTGTTGTAAATGGTTTTTATACGTTCAAAAAGTGCTTTGTTCTGAGAGATCTTAGAAGAATATTCGGATATTTTTGGAGCCAAAACCGTTTGCAGTTCTCTGAATTCCGGAGAAGAAACATTACTGCTCCAAATGCCATAATAGGTAAATACTCTGTCCAGAGGTTTTCCGGCTTTCTCCATGGCAACAATGGTATTCTTAAAAGTGGGAGTTTCTTTATTATTGGCTATTTGATCTATCTCCAGTAAATGCAGTTCCATTGCTTTTTCCATAGCAGGCTTTAATTTATCCAGGTCCATTTGATCAAAAGCAGGAACTCCTCCATAAGGCCCTTGCCATTTTTTAAGTAAAATGTTATTCAGTTCACTTTGTTCTTTCATTTCTGTTTTTTGTTGTTTTTCCTGTGCACTTGTTTGCAAAAATGGGGAAGTCCCCAAGGCAAGCAGTACTATTAAGCCTATTGATTTTTTCTTGTAGTTCATTCTTTTAGGGTTTAAAATTGTATTTTTTTTAGTTATAAAATAATTTGTGTCCTGGCATTAATTTCTTGGAAGACCTTTTCACAAGTGCAAAAATTCATCCAACTTTATAAATTTTTATTATCAGCTGACCTTTAATTTAAAATTTGTAGAATTAAACCGGAAAATGTGTGGAAATGCACTGTTGTTTTCATAATAAATTTCGATTTTTAAAGATACGAAATATAGATTGTATATTTTTCTGTTCAAAACTGCTTATTTAAGGTAACAAGGATGAAATTAGAGAAAAATAAGAAAAAACAAGATCGCGGGGAAACCCAGATCTATCAAAATCTGGATGCGACTCACTCAGCTATTCTGAACAACTACTAAATATTAAAATTCGGAGGTTCATCGATGAGGTAAAAAAACAGGGAAGGGAATGCGGAAGAATTTTGAGTCAAAACAGTTATGTTCTTATAAAGAAAAGGAAGTTACAGGGAGGACTTCTCCCGGCTTCATAGCATCCAGTAGTTCATTCCCAATGCGGATCCTTATAAGCCGAAGGGTTGGAAAACCAACTGCGGCCGTCATTTTTTTAACCTGCCTGAATTTCCCTTCAGTTAAAGTAATAGAAACCCAGCTTGTTGGTCCGTGCCTATCGTCCCGGATCTTTTTGGCGCGTTCAGGAAAATCGGGATGAATCTCTAATCTGAAAGCTTGACAATCTTTAGTTATATACTTCCCACCATTAATCCCTATCTCAACTCCATTTTTTAAGCGTTTAATGGCATCTAAGGATATCACTCCATCAACCTGAACGTAATATTCCTTTTCTGTTTTCTTGCTGCGAACCGTTTCACTCATTTGTCCATCGGTAGTTAACAATAACAAACCTTCCGAGTCTTCATCCAGCCTTCCTATTGCCATAGTTCCATCCGGGAAATCAAACAATTCCCCAAGTCTCTTTTTATTCTTTCGCGTGGATTGATTATTTTCGAACTGACTTAAATATCCGTAAGGTTTAAATAGTTTGAAATGCTGAAAATTGGGCATTGCTTAAAAATTAAATGAAAAAGTGAAATTAGGAATTTTCATGGGTATGTGTACCATGAAAATTTCTAATTTCACTTTAATCAAATAGTTATCAAGCTTGTTTTTTTCTTGTTGAAATTTTGAAAGGAGCATAAAGTGGACAAAATCCTATAAAACTTGTTAGAATAAAAATGCCGGCTAAAATTAGCAGAATTATAGCTGCTGTTCCTGAAATTGAATCTGTGAAATACAAAATAGCAATTACTACGGCCAAAAAAATCCTTAGGATCCTGTCAGCTTTTCCCATGTTTTTTTTCATTTTTTCTTTTTTTATATTGAGTATTATAATCGAGTATGGTTCGATAATTACCTTAAAAACCTTTTTTTTCCAGAATTGCCAAAACTTTATAAGCCTCGAGCATGTTTTCAAGTTTAAAATGATATGTGATTAGTTGGACCGGTTTTAATTTACACTGATGATATCGTTTTTTGAAAAGCATAGGGATTGTGTTGGTATTTACTAATCCTGTGGTTAAGGTAATGTTTTTTATCCAAAGATCCTGAATCTGAAATACTATCGTTTTACCATAAACCCCAACAATGGGAACATGTCTACAAGGACGAAAGATTTTCTGACAGATATCAAAAATTTCCGGAACTCCTACTACTTCAATCCCAACATCGTCAACGTCTTTGGTTTCTGATTGAATCTTTTTTACAGCATCTTCCTTCGTGGTATTGACATCTGTAACTCCAAATTTTTTGGACATTTTCAACCTGTTTTCATCGATATTGATTATATATATTTTAGCCGGAGAAAAGAATTGTGCGGTTAACAATGCCTACATTTCAATGGGACTTACCCCATGGTAGCTTCAATTATCACAACTCCTTCAGGACCTTAAGTTGTACCGGGTTTTACAGATGGTGTTTTACCGTATAAAAATTCCCAGATCTGTATCGCAAATAATTGTTTTCGTAATTTTAATTACAACATCGGTATATTTTTTTAATTTTTGTCTTTGGAATATCTTTTAAGGCTATTTTATCTGGCTCCATCATACTAGGCCTTTCATTGTCTCAGCCCTGATTGTTTCTCTTTTTGGAATTTTCCTTTCAATAGTTTATTATTCTATAAATGCTTTTTCCTTTCCTAATATTCGGGAAGGATTTCATCATGATTTGGTATATTTCATTCTCCTAACATACCTCTCGAACGTGCCTCCAAATAAATTTTTTAATTTCACGGTTTTCATACTTAATTTCTACGATATAGGTCATTTATAGCTATAGAAATTCCTGATGGCTGAGTCTAAAAACAATATAAAAAGGAGTTTAGTGTCCGGTTTATTTATTTTACATTTGCGGAGGCCTAGAAATATTGGCTTAAGTAAATAAAAAAAATATAAATTGAAGATGAAAAATTTGAAATTAGCATTTTTATTTCTTGCAACTATTGGAATGGTAAGTTGTGGTGATAAAAAAGAAGAAAATGAAGAGACGAAATTGGAATCTCCTTCTACAAGTACTGAATCAATGCAATCCGGAGAAACGTCAACCGATGAAAAAATGGTGGAACTTACCATTACCGGGGATGACCAGATGCAGTACAATAAAAAAGAGTTAAAGGTAAAAGCCGGTCAAACCGTAAAATTGACCCTTACTCACGTTGGAAAAATGGATGTAAATGTTATGGGTCATAACTGGGTTTTACTGAAAAAAGGTACCGATATTTCTGAATTTGGAAATGCAGCAGCTTCTGCAAAAGATAATGACTATATCCCAGCAGGAACCGATGCCGTAATCACCCACACAAAAATGATTGGTGGCGGAGAATCTGTAACTATAGAGTTTGAAGCTCCTGAGGCCGGAACGTACGACTATATTTGTAGCTTCCCGGGCCATTATGCCTTGATGAAAGGTAAATTCATCGTTGAATAAATTTGCTCTTTAGCTTAGTTTTCAGGTGTTAAATAGCAGTACCTGAATTTTATTAAATAGTTTATAAAAAGGATTTGACGTTTACGTTGGATCCTTTTTTTTGTATTTTAAATTTGAATATTTCGGAATTAGCAGAATTAAATGAGATACCATGAAGCATTTCAGCATCAGGGATTTCTTACTTAATAAACCCCGATTTTTCGCATCAACGAATTAACTTACCTTTGCGGGATGAAAAATAAAATCGAATCCAGGGAAATACTTTCCAATTTAGGCTTTGAAAAGCTGAATAAAATGCAGGCGATTGCCGGAAAAGCTATTGTAGAAGAAACCGATGTTTTATTGCTTTCCCCCACAGGTTCTGGAAAAACCCTTGCGTTTTTGCTGCCGGTTTTTGAAATGCTTAATCCCAGTATTAAAAATGTGCAATGTCTTATTCTTGTGCCATCCCGCGAACTGGGGTTGCAAATTGAACAGGTCTGGAAAAATATGGGAACCAATTATAAGGTGAATATCTGTTATGGGGGACATTCCATAGATACTGAAATCAATAATCTAAGCAATCCTCCTGCGGTGCTTATCGGTACTCCTGGAAGGATCATGGATCATCTGGAAAAAGATTCATTTGACACCTCCGGAATTGAGGTCCTGATCCTGGATGAATTTGATAAATCGCTTCAAATGGGGTTTCATGATCAAATGTCGTTTATCATTAAGCAATTACCCCAACTCAAGAAACGTATTTTGGTTTCAGCTACTTCCGAAGTGGAAATTCCAAGGTATACCGGGGTTGTAAACCCAAAGATCCTGGATTTCAGCTCAAAGGCAGCTCCGGAGGAAAACCTGACTTCGAAATTGGTGATTTCAAAAGACAAGGATAAAATTGACAGCCTATTCTATTTGCTTTGTTCTTTAAACTCGGAAGCAGCCCTGGTTTTTTGTAATTACAGGGAAGTCGCAGAGCGAATAAGTGATCTTTTAAATGAAAAAGGGGTTCATGCAACTTACTATCACGGAGGAATGGATCAGGATGAGCGGGAACGGGCATTGATTATGTTTAGGAACGGAAGTGTGAGTTATTTAATCACAACCGATCTTGCCGCACGTGGGCTGGATATCCCTCAAATGAATCACGTGATCCATTATCAGCTACCGCATAAAGAAGATGAATACACGCACAGAAATGGACGTACTGCCAGAATGTTGGCAACCGGAACTGCATATATTATCCAAAGTGAGGCCGAAGAAACACCGGATTATCTGGATCCAGAAATGGAGGTCTTACAAGTTAGTTCTACCGGAAAATTGCCAAATCGGCCCGAATTTGAAACTATTTATATAAGTGGTGGAAAGAAAAACAAACTCAATAAAATAGATATCGTTGGATTTTTCTCAAAAAAAGGAAAACTCGAAAAAGACGATCTTGGACTGATAGAGGTGAAGGATTTCATTTCCTTTGCCGCTGTAAAAACCAATAAGGTGGATTCTATGCTGAAAAATATCAGCAATGAAAAGATGAAGGGCAAAAAGTTCAAGATAGAAGTAGCTAGAAAAGTGGTTAAAAAAGAAGAAGATCGTTAAAGAAAGTTTTGTTAAGAAATATTATCCTCCCGATAATTTCGGGACATATCTCGTAGGCTTGCCCCGAGGTTCTTGATTTCTCTAATTTTTTTCTGCTTTGGCAATCCTCATAATTTCTTTGGCAATATCCTCGGGCGAAAGAATTAAGTCTATACATCCACTTGCTATTGCGCTTTCCGGCATGTCCGGTTGGGATGCAGTATCTGGCTTTTGTGCGATGGTAATTCCCCCTACTTCTTTTATTCCGCAAAGTGCTTTTGCTCCATCTCCGTCATACCCCGAGACGATTACCGCAATGAGTTTTCCGTTCCAGTTCTTTGTAAGGGATTTCAAAAAAACCGTAATCACATCTGGCCATCCATGCGGTTTAGATATAGGCTTTAGACGGAACTCATCATTAAGAACATTCAGATCGCGTTTTTCCGGGATTATAAAAACATGGTTGGCTTTGATATCCAGTTTTTCCGTAATCAGTTTAACTGGCATCTTTGTATGGCGGGGGAGGATCTCGTGGAGCAGGGTGGCAACAGTTCTTAGGTGATTTACGATAACGATGGCAACTCCCATATTTGCAGGCATATTCTGCAATAAACGTGTGTAAGCATCAAGGCCTCCTGCCGAACCACCCACGCAAACAATAGGGAACTCTTTTGAAGCGATTTCTGTTTTCTTAGGTACTATAGTTTTCAAAGAGATTTTTTTCAGTTCGTAAATCCAAAAATCATCAAAACCTGATATTTGAAAATTTGCAATTAATTTGCTAAAAGTGTAAAATTAAATCAATTCAGTGAACTAATTTCATCTTGTAACTAACTTATTTCCGAAACTAATTTTATAAATAACTATTGAATAGGTGATTACAGTCTGTGCTGGGATAGTTTTGTTAATTAAAAACTCAGGAGTCTTTCGAATAAATATTTTATCGTGAAGTTGGCTTAACATTAATTGAGCAGTATCTGTCCGAAATTGAAACTATTTATATAAGTAGTGCAAAAATAAAATTAATAAAGTAGAAATCAATGACCCTGAAGCAGACCTCTGGGTAGCATATCTTAGTGAAAAGTATATCTGTTTAAATTCTTTCCCAAAAGAAGGATAAAATATTCAGATTGAAATGCCTTCAATAAAAAATTGCCTTGTATATAGGAAATTCACTATTTTAGGATTTTATTAACAAGAACAATTAAGCTTTCCTAAATTTCCTCTGGAATTTTAAGTGACTATTGAAGAATTAAAATCAGGTTTATTAGCAATTTAAGCCATAGTTAAAAATCAAATAGCTATTGCAATCGGGAGCTTTGAATCTGTTATTTCATTATTTTTTATAGTGTTTTTGTTAATTCACAGTATTCAATAATATTTTTATTCATTCAGTCAATAAAGGAGGTTTAATATGGAAAGAAGAAAATTTGTTCAATTAGCAGGTTTAGGAACTGGCGCTTTAATGATGCCATCCCTTTTCCTGGGAAATAATATTCCGGTGGAAGCTTTGCTCGATCCGGGTATGGATATCGCAGTTAAAAAGCGACTTGCAGATGTCGCCCTGAATACGGCAAGATCACTTGGTGCATCTTATGCCGATGCCAGAATTGGCAGGTATCTCAATCAGTATGTTTCTACAAGGGAAGATAAAGTTCAAAATGTTGTGAATACGGAATCCTTCGGAATTGGGATCCGTGTGATCACAAATGGAACCTGGGGTTTTGCATCCACCAATGATGTCACCGAAGATGGGATTAAAAAAGCAACAGATCAGGCCGTGGCTATCGCCAAAGCCAATTCTATAATTCAGAAGGATCCTGTACAACTTGCTCCGGTGGAGGCATACGGGGAAGTTACCTGGAAAACTCCCGTTAAAAAGGATTTTAAAGAAGTGCCTGTTTCTGAAAAAGTAGAACTTCTGCTTAAAGCCAATGCGGCTGCGATGGACAATGGTGCAAACTTTGTAAACTCCAATCTTTTCATGGTAAATGAGCAGAAATATTTTGCTTCTACCGAAGGTTCGTATATAGATCAGGATATTCACCGTATCTGGCCAACATTTGGAGTTACTGCAATTGACAGGGCTGCCAATAAGTTTAAATCCCGTGATGCTTTGAGCGCACCTATGGGAATGGGTTACGAATACCTGGATGGACTGGAATCGGAAAAACTTGAAGGTCCTGCAGGACTCAGATTATACCGTAACAGCTATGATATTGTGGAAGATGCTACGCTTGCTGCAAAACAGGCAAAGGAAATGCTAAATGCAAAATCTGTAGATCCCGGGAAATATGATCTTGTTCTGGAACCAAATCATTTGGGACTTACCATCCATGAATCTGTAGGACACCCGCTTGAACTTGACCGTGTGCTGGGATATGAAGCCAACTATGCCGGTACCAGTTTTGCCACTTTAGATAAGTGGAAATCAGGTGACTTTAAATACGGAAGCGACATCGTAAATCTAATTGCAGACAAAACCCAGCCCGGCTCATTGGGTGCTGTGGGCTACGATGATGAAGGAGTGAAAACAAAACAATGGGATCTTGTTAGAAACGGGGTGCTGAAAAATTATCAGGCAATCCGTGATCAGGTTCATATGATAGATCAAAATGAATCTCACGGCTGTTGTTACGCACAAAGTTGGAATGATGTACAGTTTCAGAGAATGCCGAATGTTTCCCTGGAACCCGGAAAAGATAAATATTCCATCCATGATATGATCAAGGATGTGGAAAAAGGGATCTATATCGCAGGTAGAGGTTCTTATTCTATAGATCAGCAACGGTATAATTTCCAGTTTGGAGGTACTGTATATTATGAGATCAAAAATGGGGAAATTGTGGGAATGCTGGATGATGTAGCTTATCAGTCAAATACCCAGGAGTTCTGGAATTCCTGTACCAAAATATGTGATGAGAGTGATTACCGTATGTTTGGATCCTTTTTCGATGGAAAAGGCCAGCCTTCACAAGTAAGCGCAGTTTCACATGGGAGTTCCACTTCAAGATTTAATGATGTAAATGTGATCAATACAGGTCGTACTGTTTAACCCTTTTAACTAAAATAAGAGATACTACAATGGCAATATATACAAAAGAAGAAGCACGGCGTATCCTGGAAAAAGCATTGAGCTTTTCCACCGCCGATGCCTGTGAGCTCAGTTTGGGAGGAAGCGAAAGCGGAAACATTCGATATGCCCGGAATACGGTTTCAACCTCAGGTTACAGATCAAATCAGAACTTAAGCGTTACTTCCAGTTTTGGAAAGCAATCCGGATCGGCTACGATAGATGAATTTGATGATGCTTCCCTGGAAAAAGTTGTAAAAAGGGCAGAGGAGCTTGCGAGGCTTTCTCCTGAAAACCCGGAATTTATGGCGCCCCTGGGGCCACAAACCTATGATGAGCCTAAAAGCTTTATAGAATCAACGGCAAATATTACTCCCGAATATCGGGCGAAAGTGGCTGCAAGCAGTATTAATCCAGCTTCAGAAAAGGAGGTTACCGCAGCAGGATTTTTGAACGATTCTTCAGGATTCAGGGCTTTGTTAAATTCCAACGGACTTTTTGCTTACAATAAATCTACCGATGTGGATTTTACCGTCACCATGAGAACCAATGACGGAACTGGATCGGGATGGGTTTCCAGGGATTTCAATGATGTTAGTAAATTTGATGCGGATGAAGCCGCGAAGGTCGCCATCGATAAAGCTGTAATGTCCAGGGAAGCCAGGGCGATAGAGCCCGGAAAGTACACGGTTATCCTGGAACCTGCGGCTTCTGTAGACCTTTTACGAAATATGTCCCGGGCTTTTAATGCTCGAACGGCAGATGAAGGCCGGAGTTTCATGTCTAAAGATGGTGGCACCAAACTGGGTCAAAAGATCGTTGATGAACGGGTTAATATATATAGCGATCCTTTGCATCCCGAAGTGCCAACTTCAACCTGGAATGGTGAAGGAATGCCAATTAGGAGAACCAGCTGGATAGAGAAAGGGGTGGTGAAAAACCTTGCTTACGATCGTTATTGGGCTAAAGAAAAAGGAACAGAGGCAGTTCCCTTTCCTTCAAACTTTATCATGGAAGGTGGAGATGCATCTCTTGCAGATCTTATAAAAAGTACAAAAAGAGGAATCCTGCTAACCCGTTTGTGGTACATACGAAGCGTAGACCCTCAAACCCTGCTTTATACAGGACTCACTCGCGATGGAACCTTTTACATAGAGAATGGCGAGATCCGCTATCCGGTCAAGAATTTCAGGTTCAATGAAAGCCCTATCATTATGCTTAATAACCTTGAAGAACTTGGTCAGCAGGTGAGAATCAATGGTAATTTAATACCGTATATGAAGGTGAGGGATTTCACTTTTACCAGTTTATCTGACGCGGTTTAATATTTTATAATTATTTTAAACTGGTTGTGAAGTTCATTTTCACAGCCAGTTTTTATATTTAAAGAAGATCTTAGAAGCCATTATTTGACCCACTTTCAATTTAATCCTGCAACTAATTTTAATTTTTGTTGCCTGCTTATTTAATTTAATATGTTTTAATTCCAAAGTGGTTTAAACAATTCCCGCTTTCTCAAGTCTAATATCTAAAATCTGGATTCTCAAGAATGAATAACGAATTCTTTTTCACAAGATTACAATACGAATCAGGAGACTGGGATGTGGATCAGCGCATGCCTTCAAATTTGCTGAATTCCCTTGTTGAATATACCACCCTTGAGGTAGATAAGAAAGAGAACATAATCCCATTGAGCAGTGACGAGATCTTCAAATGCCCGTTTTGTTATATTTCCGGTCATAAGCTGGTGCAATTCACCAAAAAGGAAAAAGAGAATTTCGAAAAATACATTCGCAATGGAGGTTTCGTTTTCGCCGATGACTGTAATCACGATATAGATGGTTTATTCGCCAAATCTTTTGAGCGGCAAATGGAAGAGATCTTTGGGGTAGGCGAACTAAAAAAGATCCCTAATGATCATGAACTTTACAACGTGTTCTTTAAATTTGAGGACGGCCCGCCAACCACTTCCCAGGAGCTTAATGGATGGGGAGATGACCTTGTTCACGAATATTTAAAAGCTATTCAGATCAATGGCAGGATTGGGGTTTTATACAGCAATAAGGATTATGGCTGTGAATGGGACTACGATTTCCGAAATAAACGATTTTATAAAAGAGATAACACCCGTTTTGGGGTTAATATCGTGATGTATGCGCTTACATCATAAAAGAGATACTATATGAATAGAGATTTAGCCGATTTGGACCTGGAAGTAAAAGCACTAACAGGGAAACTGGATGATTTAAAAAGGGAAATCGGAAAAGTTATCATAGGGCAGGAGGAAACCGTGGAACAATTGCTGATCACATTTCTTGCCGGAGGACACGCCCTGTTGGAAGGAGTTCCGGGACTGGCCAAAACACTTATGATAAGGACCCTGGCTCAGGCCATAGACCTTAAGTTTAAAAGGATACAGTTCACTCCGGATCTTATGCCATCCGATATAATCGGGACCGAGATCCTGGAAGAAGATCATACCACGGGAAAGAAGTTTTTTCAGTTTAATAAGGGGCCAATTTTCGCCAATATCATTCTTGCCGATGAGATCAACCGGACGCCTCCAAAAACCCAGGCAGCGTTGCTGGAAGCCATGCAGGAATTCGCAGTGACCTATTCTGGGAAGACGTATGAGTTGGAACGCCCTTTTTTCATCCTTGCAACGCAAAATCCAATAGAGCAATCCGGGACTTTTCCACTACCGGAAGCGCAACAGGATAGATTTTTATTCTACATCAAGATCGGTTACCCCAATGAAACCGAAGAAAATGATATTTTGAAAAACACAACAGGCAGTAAAAAGGAAAAAATAAACCCTGTAATTACAGGTGCTGAAATCCTTCGGTTGCAGGGGTTGGTTAGGGAAGTCCCCATCAGTGATGAACTCGTTTCTTATGTAAACCAGGTGATACGGGCTACCAGGCCCGAAACCACTTCGAATGAATATGTTAAGGAATGGGTAAGTTGGGGAGCTGGGCCAAGAGCCGGACAGGCGATGATCTTAAGCGGGAAGGCACGCGCACTTTTGAAAGGTCGGCTGGCGGTTACTCTGGAAGATTTGAAAATCGGGGCTTTTCCGATATTGCGTCACAGGATTATCGTGAACTTTAAGGCGGAAGCCGAAGGGATAATTTCAGATGATGTAACCAGGGAACTTTTGAAAACAACTACAGTAGCTACAAAGTGAGGAAATTAAGTGAAGCAGGATTATCAACAGTTACTAAAACCTGAAATTATAAATACCGTGAGCGGCCTTGCTCTCATTGCCCGTGTCATGGTAGATGGATATCTTTCCGGCCTTAACCACAGTCGCCGGGTGGGGCCGGGAATGGAATTCAGCCAGTATCGCGGGTATGAACCCGGGGATGATCTCAGGTTATTGGACTGGAAAATGCTCGCCAGATCCGGCAGGTATTACATAAAGCAATCGGAGGTCGAGACCAACATTGCGGTAAAATTCATCCTGGATTCCAGCAAATCCATGCTGCATGAGGAGAACGGACTTTCTAAAATGGATTATGTGCGGGTTTTAGTAGCTTCTTTAGCCTATTTATCTCAAAATCAAGGAGACGCTGTCGGACTTTTCGCTCTGAATGACCGCCATCTGCACAGCTTGTATCCAAGGGTTCAAAAAAAGCATTTTAACCGACTGCTGCTGGAACTTATCAATATTAAAAATGAGGGTAAATGGCCGGAGAATCCAATGGCGGCTGAAAAACTTCACGACCGAAGTCATAAGGAACTCATCTTCTTTATTACCGATATGTATGAAAATACTTCGGAACTGACCAATTTTATAAATCGCCTGAAAACTGCCCGAAATGAAGTTGTGGTATTGCATATAATGGGTAGAAACGAACTTGAATTCGACTATAATGGAACAGTGACTTTTGAAGATCTGGAAACAGGCGCAAAGATGAAGGTTGATGCCAAAGAAGCAAAAAGCACTTACCTGAAGTCCATGGAAGAAATGTTAAATAATACCAAAGATACGTTGCTTGCTAAGGGTGTCAGTTATCAGCTTTTTCGGCTGGATCAACATTTGGGAGAAGCGCTGCAGCTATTTTTAAAGAAACGAAACAATTTGATGTAAAATGATCTTCCTGAATCCTACATATTTCCTGGCTTTATTGGGACTGGCCGTTCCTTTGGCCATTCATCTATGGAGTAAAAAGGAGGGCAGGACCATCAAAATTGGAAGTATTCAATTGCTGAAACAATCTGACCCCAAAAAGAGCAGCAGTATAAAATTGAACGAATTATGGCTTCTGCTATTGCGGTTGCTCGTAATTTTGATCCTCGTACTTATCCTCACAGCGCCTCAGCTTAAAATAAAAGGTGAAAATATACCTGTAACTTATCTTATTGAACCTTCATTGCTGACTTATAAAAATGTGAAATCTCTCATAGATACCCTGGATACGAATGCTGAAAAAAGGCTTTTACAACCGGGTTTTCCTGAATATCAAAAGGAGAGATTTGAGGAAACAGCGTTCAGTATTCCAAATTACTGGCAACTGACCCGTGAAATGGAAGGTTTACGTACCGATAGTATTGTGGTCTTTACAAAGGCTTTTAGTTCGGGTTTTAGAGGGAAGCGACCGGAGATAAGTAAAAATATTACCTGGATTGTTCTGGATTCCGGGGGACCAAAAATGGGAGTTTTAGAGGCTGTTCAAAAAGGAGATCTGCTTGAATTGATCTCTGTAAAAAGCGATCATCAAAGGTTAAGGTTTGAAAAGGAACTTCTTCCTTTAAACAGCGATGGAGTTGTTATAAATGCAAACAGGGACAGCGTTATGATCTCTTCTTCAGAAGATAATAAATGGTTGTTACTGAAGAAAGCCGATTCCCTGAATGTTTTAGTGAACTATGACGAAGCCCGGTTTGCTGAAATGAAATACATCAGTGCTTCATTTACGGCGATTTCAAAGTATCTAAACAGGAAAATAGGAGTGAAGACAATTAAAAATTTGGATACCCCGAAGATCGAGAAATATAATCTGATTGTTTGGTTAAATGAAGCACCGGTTCCGCAAACCGAAGTTCCATTGCTTGTATTTAAACCGGACAGCCTTGCTAATTCCATTGTAGTTCATGGAGCTTCAGCAAATATTTTTCATCTCACCGGTTCGCTGAATGCTGAAAACAGCACCCAACAGCATTTACCGGAGCATTTGTTAAGCTTGCTGGGAATTCACGGAGATCTGGGAGAAAAGGTAATAGAATATGACAGGAGAGTGATGGATAGCAAAGAGCTTCTGCCAGTTTCCGGGGGAATTGTGAAAAGTCGGAATTTTTCGGAAACCCTGGATCTCTCAAAATATTTATGGATACTGCTTGGGCTTTTGATCATTTCAGAAAGAGGGCTTTCAGCCTATAGAAAACAATGAGGACAGCTGGAAAAGACATATTGATACGATTTAAAAACCGCTGGCAGCTCTTGCGCTGGATGGAGATCTTTCTCTATGCGATTGGGCCGGCCGTGTTGACCTATTTTCTTTTTCTGAACCTCATTCTCACGCTGGTTATTTTTATGCTGGTTGCATCGGTTTGCGCTCTTATTCTTCGCCCATGGAATTTGACGTTGGAAGATGTAAGCTCTTTTTTCGACCGGAAATTGAGTTCCATGGAATACAGTACAGGTTTACTGTTGGTTCCACAAGAAAGTTTGTCCGGACTTGCACAACTTCAGCAGCAAAAAGTTTCCGCAGAACTCAACGAAAAAACAGGCAGTATAAAACCGGAAAACAATCTTTTAAAAGCAGGGTTAATCAGTTCGGGATTGATCTTAATTGGATTTATATTGTATCAGTTTAATGTAACCGATCATTTTAAAACTTCCCAACCTTCCGCAGAAGAACAGGAAATCATTCTTTTTGAACTTACAGATGCTGCTTCAGCAGAAACCAAGCCGCCGGTTTTGGAGACCCAGCAGCTAATCATCAGTTATCCCGCCTATACCGGGCTGTCTTCATTTTCCACTTCAAAAATGGATATTCAGGCGGTGGAAGGTTCCCGGGCAACCTGGAAATTGAAGTTCAATTCTAAAGTTGACAGTGTCACTATGGAAAGTATGGGAAACAGCCATTCTATGAAGCTGGTGGAGCATTCCTACTCCGGAGCTTTGGTTTTGAACACTTCCGGTTTCTATAATTTCAAATTTATGGATACGCTTGGAAATTCCTATGTTTCCAAGCTGTATTCCATAGAAGTGATCGCGGATAAAAGTCCTGTAATTGAGGTTGATGGACTTAAGCAATTCTCTTCCTACAACTTTGATGATGAAAAACGTGTGGAATTCAGCACCTTGATCACCGATGATTTTGGAATTTCAGATGCATTTATTATTGCTACGGTTAGCAAGGGAACAGGGGAAGCTGTGAAATTTAGGGAAGAAAAACTGAGTTTTGAAGAACCGGTTAAACGGGGTGCTAAAAGCGTGAAACTTTCAAAGAAAATAGACCTGGACCAAATGAAAATGGAACCCGGGGATGAGCTGTATTTTTACATTGAGGCGAGGGACCTGAAACAGCCTGTGGCCAATATATCCCGGAGTGAGACTTATTTTATGGTGATCAGGGACACCGTTTCCTATGCCTCAGTAGAGGAAAGTTCCCTGGGAGTTGATCTTATGCCTGATTATTTCAGGAGTCAGCGGCAATTGATCATAGATACCGAAAAGCTTATCAGCGAACGAAATAAATTAGCAAAACCAAAATTTAACTCCACCAGCAATGATCTTGGTTTCGACCAGAAAGTACTCCGGTTGAAATACGGACAGTTTATGGGCGATGAATCTGAAGGCGGGATGGAAGTGCAGAAGAATGAGGAAAATGGGGAAGAGGAAGATCCGCTTGCAGAATTTACCCACGATCACGACGGGGATAATGAGCACAACCTGGTAGAAGCTGAACACGATCACGAGGAAGAAGATGGGGAAGATGAAAAAGACCCGCTCTCAGATTTTCTTCACGATCATGGTGATCCGGAATCGGCTACGCTTTTCACAGATAATTTAAGGAGCAAACTCCGGCAGGCACTCAATATTATGTGGGATGCCGAACTGTATTTGCGTTTGTATGAACCGGAAAAATCCCTGCCTTATCAATATCAAGCGTTGGCTTTGATACAGGAAATCAAGAACAGCGCGCGCATCTATGTGCATCGTATTGGTTTCGATCCGCCACCTATAAAAGAGGAAGTACGATTGACCGGAAAAATTGATGAGGTGACCAATTTTCAGAAAATAGGGGACCTCGAAAAACCGGAATCCTATCCTTTTATCAGAAAAGCGGTTTTAAGGCTGGAGGAATTAATTGCTGATGGGCTTCCGGTTAATTCTGAAGACAGGAAACTTTTTGAACAGGCAGGAAATGAGCTCGCAGAGAAAGCAATTGAAGAGCCGGGGAAATATCTGCAGACTCTACAAAACCTTAAATGGTTGTCTGAAAAAGATCAAAACGAACAGGAGATCTTTGTGAATGTTCAGCGCGGATTGCTTTTAGCGATCCCGGAACCAGAACCCACTCCCGGAAAAAGAAGGATTTTTTCAGGAAAGATCAACGAATTACTCTTAAAAGAACTGGAGCAGAATGATTGACAATCTCAGCTTTTTAAATGCACATTTAATCCTGCCAATCTCGGTTGCTGCAATGATCATATTGCTTGTTTTTATCTGGAAAGAATGGTCGCAATCCGGAAAACATCGGTTGGTTTTAAAGGTCTTACTGTCTTTGTTAGCGGTTGGCTCATTGGTCCTTATCGCTTTAAAACCTGCAATTACGGGTAATAAAAACCCGAATAAAATCATATTGCTGACCGATGGATTTGAAAAATTTGAACTGGACAGTCTTAAAAAAGCGCATAAAAGAATAAAGCAGCTGGAATATGATCCCGGGGAATTGATTTCAGAAGAAATAAGCTCTGCTGAAAATGTTTTTGTCCTGGGTCACGGATTAAAGGAATATGACCAGTGGCAGCTGGATAAAGTTCCGGTGAATTTCGTTGGCGGAAACCTGCCGGAAGGAGTTGTGAAACTCAACTATGAACAGGAGAATTTTGTTGGGGATAATTTGGTGCTGAAGGGATTATATTCAAATCCAAAAAGCGGAAACCGACTTGTATTGCAGGATCCTGCCGGAACAGGGCTTGATTCCCTGATTTTTAATTCGGAAGAAAAACAAGATTTTCTGCTTTCTGCCGAATTAAAAGTGGAAGGAAAATACCTGTTTTCCCTGGTGGAAAAGGATTCTTTGAGTATAATGCTGAAATCAGATCCGATTCCGGTGAGGGTAGCCGAAAAAGAACCCTTACAGATACTGATACTAAACAGCTTTCCCACTTTTGAGACCCGGTACCTGAAAAATTTCCTGGCAGAAGCCGGACATCATGTAACGGTAAGAAGCCAGATCACAACAGGTCGCTACAAATATGAATATTTTAATACAGACCGTATTCCTTTAGCCAACCTGACAGAAAATAATCTCGAATCTCTTGATCTCCTCATACTGGATGCAGCTTCTTTGCGTAGCCTTCCTGGAAATCAAAGAAGTGCCATAGAAAACTCGGTAAAGAACAACGGCCTTGGGTTGTTTATACAGACCGATGATGGTTTTTTTAAAGCTCCGGGACTAGCAAATCTGAATTTTGAAAGGATCACAACTTCAGAAGTGCGTATGGAACAATGGCCGGGAATAAAACTTTCTGTATTTCCTTATGCAATAAAGGATGATTTCGGGATGCAATCTATTCATACCGCCCAGAATTTGATTTGGTCCGGATATAAACGAAATGGATCTGGGAGAATCGGCACTACGGTTTTTACAAATACCTATCAGCTTTTGCTGGACGGGCATAGCAGGGCATATAAGCAATTATGGTCACAGGTGGTGGAGGACATAAGCAGGAAGGGAAATCCCGCTATAGTATGGGAGAAGAACCAAATGTTCGCTTACAAAGATGAGCCATTTGATTTTCGGTTAAGAACGGTTTTAGACTCCGTTGTGGTTAAAAACCAGGAGGGGAATACAATTCCTTTGATGCAGGATGTTGATTTTCCTGCGCTTTGGGAAGCAACCACCTGGCCTGAACAATCGGGGTGGAATAGCCTGCAGGCAGATACTTCGGGGATTTTTGAATATTATGTAACAGATGAAACAAGCTGGAATGCTCTTACGGCTTTTAATACCCTTGAAGACAATCGCCGCTATTTTAAACGACCTGGGTCAATAGGGGAGGGGGCACGAACTTTGGAGCCTATAAATCCACTTTGGTTTTTCGGATTATTCCTGATTTGTATGGGTGGATTATGGCTGGAGCCGAAGCTGTGATGTAAAAAAGACTTTGTGAAAAAATGATTTTTTTCTGCAGTAGGAATTTACTTTTTGGGTAGCTGATCCAGCTCCTTTATCTCATTTTTATATTTGGGAGGCAGGATTAGGGCTTTCAATAACCAGTCTGCCTTTATAATTCTACTCAGCTTATAAAGTCCAAGCACTGGATTTAAAAGAGAAAAACTCCGCAGGCCTAGTAGTTTTCGCACCTTTTTAGGCACTACGAGTGTTTGGGCTTCCAGTAAGATTTTATAGCGCACGATACCCAGATGTTTTCTGTACTGGCTGAAGAGGTCGTTTGTATAATGGCTGTGTTCCATGTTCTGGTTGATGTGTTCCTGTCGCATCTTTTCCCATGCTTCAAATGTTTCGGGTAACCCAATCAATCCCATCCTTTTACCAACGCCGTAGAATACCTCAAATACTTCCTGCTTTTCGTTCTTTTTCAACTTGCGTTCCAGTACTTCAAAGGCCCTGATGGAATAATCGATAAGCATGAAGAGGACATCCCTGTACGCCCAGTCAGGAATAGTTGCGCCGCGTTTTTCTTCCACCTTTGCATGGATCGCCGAGATGGCATCAATCGAGCGCAGCGCTGCCTGTTTTTCTGAAAACACAATTGTACGGGCGTAGGAAACAGTTGAGAAAAGCCTTCCAAGAGGATCGGCAGGAAGACGACCTGTAAAGTAAAGCCAGTCTACAGCCTTGCTGAGTGCAAACTCTGCAGATGCACCGGCGAATATGAAAAGAATAGTATCACCTTTTCCCCAAATCTTTCGAACCACGGAACTCCTGTCAACAAAATATTCCATAGATATAAAATAAACAGTTTCTAAAACCTGCCGTGGTACCTTCCTACAATTTTGTTATTTTAAACCATTTTTCTTTAAGAAATAATTATTTTCTTACTGAAGTTTACAATTTGTCGATCATATCCCCAAGGTCACTTACCCCTAAAGTGAACATGATAAGGATTATACACAGTATAACTTTTGCCAGTGATGGGACAGTAAATCCTAACCTGGCTTTTAGCATTGCATTTACCGGTGGAAAATAGACCAAAGCCAAAATAAGGTAAACAATGCCCGGAACGAAGTGCACCAGGATCATATTCAGAATTCCTGCAGCAAAAACAGCTAAACCAAAAAGCCAGCTTAAACCATGTATTGTCTTCAAAATGCCTGTGATAATATTAAATTAAATCCTAGTTGTTTGCCGTCTGAAATTCGTCAAGCTTTTGAAGGATGGCCTCGTGATCTTCGGTTATCTGTTCATGTTCCTGCCGCATCGTTTCCTGTTCGGACATGATCTGGTCGTGATTCTGTCGCATTTGTTCAATCTGGGCTCTCATTTCTATCAGATCCATATCTTCAAAGTTGTCTTTTAATTCCATATGGCTTTCCAGCATCATTTTATGACTTTCCAGCATAGCAGCATGTCTTTCAATTATCACTTCGTGAGTGGCTATTTTTTCCATGATATTAGCATCCATAATTCCAGAGGATTCCACCTGGTCCTTCAGGTTTCTATGTTTTTCCAGCATATCGGTATGCGTATCCTGAAATTGGGTGTACACCTCCATAATGCTGTCACTCTCAGTTAAGAGGACCTGATGTTTTTCAGAAAGGTTTTTGCTTTCATCCTTACAGCCAGTAAAGGCTATAAGGGCTACGGTAAGTATTAGCATCAATTTTTTCATAATATCTAATTTAGTTAGAATTTACATAGAAAAATACAAAAATATAACCAAAATCCTTAATAATTATGTGTTAAAAGACAGACTGTAGCTATTTGGAATGATTATACAGTTTTCCTGCTTAGTAAATAATTCCTTCTTAAGCCGAGGCTGCTTTTCCGGGAGTCTTTAATATCGAAGAGAAATTAACTTCCGGCAAATGGAGATCCGAAGATGCCCACTGCGAGTTCCGCCCAGACGAGAAAAAGAACAGCTAATAAAACTGTAATGGCAGCGATCTGGTAGTTCTTATTTTTTAATTTCCTAATTACCAGCTCAAACAGAAGACCGGTGCCAAGAAGGAGGATTCCTGCCACAACAAAATCAAAGACGGTCCAGTTCACTTCATCTGTAAACTGCATCGCTATGAACGGAATGAGCAATAATAACATTACCACAAGCACAATCCCTTTAAGTCTTTTGTTTTTCATGATCTTAAATTCTTTATTGTTAAAAATAAAAATAATAATTTGTTGTATGACTGACAATTAAGTTGTTAAAAATTTATTTATAATAAGTTCTAAAAATAAGAGTAGTTGTTTTTAATGTCCTGAGCACATATTTATAAAGGTTAGTTTGATAATTATGTATTAAAAGATAGGCCCTTCGGAAGCATTCTATAGTTCCCTTTAAGCGCAGCTATAATCTTCTGTTAATTTTTTGAGTTCGAAAGATTTAATAATTAATTTAAAGGTGCCTCATTTTAGGAACTTCAGGGGGAAGATAGTCGTAAATAGAAATTTAGAGATATGGGTGAGAAAGAAACAAAGAAAGAATCTGAAATAGAAAATAGTGAATGGCTGCAATCCCTCCGCTGGATGCTGGATAGAAAACCTAAGGAAAGAGTGAAAGAGCTTCTGGGACTTCTTCTAAATGAAGCTGGAAAACGTGGGGTTTCTGTGCCTTTCCGAAGGAATACACCTTACCTGAACACCATTCCTTCTCAAGATGAAACCGTTTATCCAGGCGATCTTGGTATCGAAGAGAAATTAACTGCGCTAATCCGGTGGAATGCCATGGCAATGGTGGTAAGGGCAAACCGGAAACTTAAAGGCATCGGCGGTCATATTTCGAGCTATGGTTCTATCGCTAATCTCTGGGAAGTTGGATTCCATCATTTTTTTAAAATAGATGAAAACGAAAAAGCAGATATGGTTTACTTTCAGGGCCACGCTTCTCCCGGTGTTTATGCACGTGCTTTTTTGGAAGGGCGGCTTAGCGAGGAGCACCTGGAAAATTTCCGAAGGGAAATAACCAATGAAAAAGCACTTACGTCTTATCCTCATCCCCATTTGATGCCCGATTTCTGGAAATTTCCCACGGTCTCCATGGGACTTACACCCATTTTGGCCATTTACCAGGCAAGATTCGCCAAATACCTAAAAAACAGGGGGCTGGTAGAAGAAAATAAACAGAAGGTTTGGGCTTTCCTGGGGGATGGAGAGATGGATGAGTCGGAGGCAAAAGGAGCCATTTCTATAGCGGTCCGTGACAAGCTGAACAACCTCATTTTTGTGGTCGATTGTAATTTACAGCGGCTAGATGGCCCGGTTCGGGGGAACCACAAGATCATACAGGAACTGGAAGGTATTTTTAAAGGTGCTGGGTGGAATGTGATAAAACTGCTTTGGGGAAGAGACTGGGATCCGCTTTTTGAAAAGGATGACAGCAATACGCTCATCAAACTGCTTAACGAGTTGCCCGACGGGGAGTTTCAGAAAATGGCCTATGAAGGCGGGGAATATATAAGGGAAAACTTATTCGGAAAAGAGGAAAGTCTGAAGGAACTGGTAAAGAATTATACAGATGATGAGCTGAAAAACCTGAAACGCGGTGGGCATGATCCGGTTAAGATCTACAACGCTTTTAAAGCGGCATCAGAATATACCGAAGGCCCTACGATTATTCTCGCCCAAACGATAAAGGGATATGGTCAGGGAGATGGCGGTGAAGCGAGTAATGTGGCGCATCAGGCCAAAAATTTGAAAAAGGAAGTCCTGAAACATTTCCGGGATTTCTTCTCTGTTCCTGTTTCTGATAGTGAGTTGGACGACGTTCCTTTCCTAAGGCCTGAAGACGATAGTGAAGAAATAAAATACCTGAAAGAGCGAAGAAAGGAATTGGGGGGGTACATGCCTAAGAATGAAGATAAAAGCGAAGCGCTGAAAGAACCGGATGCTTCTGCTTTTAAATCCTTTTATGAAGGATCCGGAGAGGAGGAAGCTGCGACTACAATGGTTATGGTGCAGATATTGGGAAAACTTGCCAAAGATGAGCATATAGGAAAGTATATAGTCCCCATTATCCCAGATGAATCCCGCACCTTTGGGATGGAATCCCTCTTCAGCCAGCTGGGGATTTATGCGCCAGAGGGACAGCAATATGAACCTGTGGACCGGGAAAGCCTGCTGTATTATAAAGAGGCGAAAGACGGCGCCATACTGGAAGAAGGGATCACGGAAGCCGGGTGTATGGTAGAATTTATAGCGGCAGGGACGGCTTACTTAAACCACGGGCTGAATATGATCCCCTTTTATTTCTTTTATTCAATGTTTGGCTTTCAGCGCACCGCCGATTTGATTTGGGCTGCTGCAGACGCAGGTGCGAAAGGCTTTTTGATAGGCGGGATATCCGGCCGTACGAGCCTGCCCGGGGAAGGTTTGCAGCATCTGGACGGGCAGAGCCATCTGTATGCTTATGCTTTTCCGGAACTGAAAGCCTATGATCCTTGTTTTGCCTACGAGCTGGCAGTAATAACGAGGCAGGGTATTAAAGAGATGTTTACAGACAAAAAAAAGCTTTTCTATTATATCACCGTAGGAAACCAGACTTATCCTATGCCAGAAATGCCTGAGGATGTGGAAGAGGGAGTTCTAAAGGGGATGTACAGGTATAGAAAGTCAGAAAAAGATAAAAAGAGAAAAGTTCATCTTTTCGGAAGCGGTGCCATTATGCAGGAAGTACTGAAGGCAGCGGCCCTTTTGGAAGAAGATTATGATACTTCTGCAGATATCTGGAGTATCACAAGCTATAAGGCCCTGTATGATAATGCCCTTGATACCGAACGCGAGAACCGTTTGAAAGCTCAGCTTAACAAGGAAGCTACCTATATTGAACAGTGCCTGGAAAAGGAGGAGGGGGTTTTCGTAGCTGCTTTAGATTATGTGAAAGCCTTACCGGAATCTGTTTCGCAGTGGTTTCCAGGAAAATTGACTTCCCTGGGAACAGATGGATATGGAAGGAGCGCGTCGGTGGAGGAATTGCGCGGCTTTTTTGAAGTAGGCTATAAGGATATTGCCTATGCTGCGCTCTATGACTTAACTATTCAAAACAAAATGACGGCCGGAGAGCTCAAGAAAGCAACGGAAGACCTGGGCATAGAACCTGAAAAGAAAAATCCACGCACTTCCTGAGTGTAAAACTTTAAAATATAAAAAATGGCTATAGAAGTAAAGATCCCAAAAATCTCCGAAGAAGCGGATACCGCTAAGGTGGCAGAAATACTCGTAAAAGAGGGAGACACGATAGAAAAAGACCAGTCAGTGATCGCAGTAGAAACAGATAAGGCTTCTGTGGAGGTGCCTTCTTCCCATTCAGGGACTGTCAAGGAGATCAAGATGAGCGAAGGCGATGAAGTTAAAGTTGGAGATGTTATCCTTACTCTGGAAGAAGGGGAGGAAAAGGAAGAAAAAGAAGAAGGCAAAGGAAAAGAGCAGAAGAAAGACGAGCCGGAAAAAGAGGAAGGAAAAGTCAAAGAAGAAAAGGAAAAGGTAGAAAGCGAAGAAGCGAAAGAGGAGGAAAAAAAGAAAAAAGAAGAGAAAAAAGAAGAGAAAGAAGTAAAAGAGGAGGAAGAGGAAAGCGAAGAAAAAAAACAGAAGAAGGAAGGGCCGGAAGATAAAGAAACAGAAGGCAGGGAAGAGAAAGAGAAAGAGGAAACGGAAAAAGAACAAAAAGATTCTGGTACATCAGGAAAGCCTGCTTCCCCTTCGGTACGACGGCTGGCTCGAGAGCTGGGGGTGAAAATTGAGGAAGTGGAAGGAAGCGGACCAGGAGGAAGGATTTCCGAAGATGATGTAAAATCCCATACCAAAGAGGAAAAGGAAAAAACAACTGACGGTCAGAAATTATCCCTTCCTGATTTCAGCAAATGGGGTTCCACCGAAACAAAACCTCTTTCAGGTATCCGAATGGAAACTGCCAGGCGGACTAAGGCTTCATGGCAAAATATCCCCCACGTTTTTCAGTTTGATGAAGCCGACATCAGTGAGATTGAAAAATACATGGAGAAGAATAAGGAAAAGGCGGAAGAGGCCGGTGGAAAACTTACCATCACCGCTATTCTTTTGAAAGTATCGGCCAGTGCATTGCAGCAATTCCCGAAATTCAACGCCAGCATCGATCCGGAAAAGGAGGAAATGATCCTTAAGCATTACATCCATATAGGTATTGCTGTAGATACGGAAAAAGGGCTTTTATTGCCAGTGATAAGGGATGTGGACAAGAAAAGCATTATTGAACTGGCTGCAGAGATCACCAAAGTAGCTGAAAAGGCGCGGGAAGGAAAGCTTAGCCCGGACGAAATGAAAGGAGGGAATTTCTCCATATCCAATCTTGGTGGCATAGGCGGGACTAATTTCACGCCTATCATATACCATCCTCAGGTAGCTATACTGGGAGTATCCAGAGCCAAAACCAGCCCGGTATTTTCCGAAGGAGAATTTAAACCCCGGGAAGTACTCCCGTTAAGCCTTTCCTATGACCACCGCCTTATAGACGGTGCGGAAGGTGCAGAATTCCTTCACTGGATCGTTCAGGCGCTGGAAGATCCTTATAAAGCCCTTCTGGGTGCCTGATCCCTAAAAAATAAAACCATGCCTGAAGACAAGAAAAAAGAACTCATTATAATAGGAGCCGGGCCGGGAGGTTACGGTGCTGCATTCCACGCAGCCGACCTCGGCATGAAAGTTACGCTTATCGATCCCGCGGCAAATCCAGGGGGTGTTTGCCTTTACCGTGGCTGCATTCCTTCAAAAGCCTTATTGCAACTGGTAAAATTAAAACAGGAAGCCGCAAAGGCAGCCGATTGGGGAATGAAGTTTCAGGAACCTGAAATAGATATCAAAAAAATAGCGGAGTGGAAAGATGAGGTGGTTAAAAAGCTGACGCAAGGGTTGGGCGAATTATCAAAAGCGCGAAATGTGAAATACATCCGCGGCAAAGCAAAATTTAAATCTTCAAAAGTGGTAGCGATAACAACTGAAGAAGGGGAATCCTACACTCTGCAGTTTGAAAATGCGATTATTGCCACAGGGTCAAAGGCTATCAGCCTTCCGGATATGGAGTTTGACGGAAAACAAATCATTAGTTCTTCAAAAGCTCTGGAATTGAAGGATATTCCGGATTCCCTGCTTATCGTGGGCGGCGGATATATAGGCTTGGAGCTTGGCAGTGTGTATGCCGCTTTTGGATCCAAAGTTTCTATAGCAGAGATGACACCTGGTTTTCTTCCGGGTGCGGACCGTGACCTGGTAAAGGTATTTGAAAAAGAAAATCCGGATCTTTTTGAGGAAGTCTGGTTTGAAACGGAAGTAAAAAAAGCCTCCAAAAAAAATGGTAAAGTAAAAGTTACTTTAAAGACAAAGGAAGAAGAAAAGGAAAAAGAGTTTGATAAAGTATTGATAGCCATAGGCCGTGAACCCGATACAGGATCTCTGGGACTGGAGAATGCCGAAGTGGAAACAAATGATAAGGGATTTATAAAGGTGAATTCGAAAAGGCAGACCAGCACGTCAAATATTTATGCCATTGGGGATTTAACTGGAGAGCCTATGCTTGCACACAATGCAACACATGAGGGCAGGGTTGCCGCTGAGGTCCTTGCCGGAAAAAAAGGTGCCGCCTATGACGCCAGATCGGTGCCCGGTATCGTGTTTACAAATCCCGAGATCGCCTGGTGCGGATTGACGGAAACAGAAGCAGAAGAGAAAGGCAGGGATATAAAGGTTCTGAAATTTCCCTGGAGTGGTTCCGGCAGGGCGGTTTCCCTAAGCGCTAAAAACGGGCTTACCAAACTTATAGTAGATCCTGAAACAGGAATACTTTTGGGAGGAGGCGTGGCTGGGAAAAATGCCGGCGTCCTCATCCCCGAAATTTCCCTGGCTGTTGAAATGGGTGCAACTGCAGAAGATATTGCACTGAGTATTCATCCGCACCCTACCTTGTCTGAAACTATCATGGAGGCTGCTGAACTTTTTTCGTCCAGTCCAACTCATATTTTCAGAAAATAAGTGCAATCTGAAAAACAATCTTCGGCAGAAAAAACTTATCAGAATTTTCTGATAGGCCAGAAAATTTGGGAGGTCAATGCTACACAAGGTGCCCTAAATGGTCAGATTTTAAAATAAAAATGAGATAAATGCAAACAATATTAGGTTCAGGAGGGGCAATTGGAATTGAATTAGCAAAAGCTCTGAAAGTATATACAAACGATATTAGATTGGTTAGTCGAAATCCTGAAAAAGTAAATGAGACGGATGAACTTTTTGCTGCAGATTTGCTCAATCCAAACGAATTGGAAAATGCTGTAAAAGGTTCAGATATTGTTTATATAACTGTTGGGTTTCCGTATAGCTATAAAGTCTGGAGGGAGAAATGGCCAAAATTCATCGACAATCTTTTGAGAATTTGCGAAAAAGAGGCTTGCAAATTGGTGTTCTTCGATAATGTTTATATGTACGATAAGGAAAATCTCAGCCCTATGACAGAAAATACGCCTGTTAATCCACCAAGCAAAAAAGGGGAAATCAGAGCTGATATTTCGCGAAGAATTATGGAAAACGTAGAAGCTGGAAAGATTAAAGCCTTGATTGCACGCTCGGCAGACTTTTACGGCCCTTCGATTAAGAATTCAAGTATTCTAACAGAAACGGTTTTTAAACCATTAAGTAAAGCTAAGACAGCAAATTGGCTGGCGAATGATATGTGCAAACATTCCTTTACTTATACCCCGGATGCCGGCAGAGCTACTGCTTTATTGGGAAATACAGAAAAAGCTTATGGCCAAATCTGGCATCTGCCCACTGCATCAAATCCTTTCACAGGAAAAGAATGGATTGAAACCATAGCAAAAAAAATGAACGTGAAACCCAAATACAGAGTAGTATCAAATTTTATGGTTCGGCTAATAGGAGTGTTTGTACCAGTGATGAAAGAATCGGTTGAAATGCTTTATCAATATGACCGCGATTATATTTTTGACAGCAGTAAATTTGAGAAAGAGTTTGATCTCATGCCTACTTCTTATGAGGATGGGATAACTGAAATAATTGAAACCGATTACAAAGAAATCATCGTTAATAACTAATACTTAAGATTACACTTTGCAGTATTAATGTAACTTATTAAATAAGTCATAAAACGATCTCTTTTCCGCCGAAAATCATCAGTTTCTTTGTTATATTCAAATGGAGATTTCGGAAGCGATAAGAAATTTACGGCAGCTGATATTTTCTGAATTTTTTTTTATTTTATTGATTGTTGCAACTTTCCTGATAAACAAAGAAGATAAAAGGGAACAATTTTTAATTGCTCTCAGGAAATAAGAAGATCAAAAAAACATACCAGCCGGAAAAGATTCAGTTTATATCAAATCCCTTTTCTGGCTGGCATTAAGTTTTTTTTTCAATTTTGAAATTATCTTCCTATAATTTTTTAGCCAGCTGCACACCTACTTTAACCATTTGATTCACATAGCCCCATTCATTATCATACCAGCTCATAACTTTAGCTAAATTGCCATCAACCACCATAGTCATTTGAAGATCTACTATTGAACCTCTTGGATCTTTAATAATATCTGAGGAGACGAGATCTTCTTCGGAAGCTCCCAGGATCCCATCATAACGACCCTTTGCTTCTTCTTTAAAAATTTTGTTTATTTCTTCTGCAGAAGTATCTTTTTTCGTAATCACGGTAATATCTGCTATTGATCCTGCAGGAACCGGCCCTCTTATGGCTACACCATCAAATATGCCTTCCATTTCAGTTAAAACTTTAGCGGTAGCTTTGGCCGCTCCGGTGGTGGTGGGAACGAAATTGACAGCGGCCGCTCTCCCTCTTCTGCGTTTTTTATGGGCCGTATCAACGAGTTCCTGGGAAGAAGTATAGGCATGCACAGTGGTCATTATTGCCTTTTCAACCCCTATCCTGCGGTTAAGGATCTCTATTACGGGTGCAATACAATTTGTTGTACAACTTGCCGTAGAGATGAGTTTATCTTCCGCCTCTGGTTCATTTATTCCGGGGATTATAAATTTTATGCCATCCCCTTTGGCCGGGGCAGATAAAATCACGTGAGCCGCTCCGGCATCCAGGTGTTTCTGCATATCTTTCTTTTCGGTAAAAAATCCGGTACATTCAAAGACGATATCAATTTTATTATCTTTCCAGGGCAGTTTTCCCGGATCTTTTTCTTCATACTTTTTAATGGCTTTTCCTTCTACGTGTATTTCATTCTCTGTATGCTCCACTTTTTTATCGTACCTACCATATACCGAATCATACTTTAGTAAATAAACAATTTCTTCTGAAGGAATAAGGTCATTTACAGCAATGAGTTCCAGATCTGGTGTCTCTAATAATACTTTCATTGTGGCCCTGCCTATTCTCCCAAGACCATTAATAGCAACTCTTTTCATAATCCATTTTAATTTTATTAAACAAAAGGCTAATCCTGTTTTTAGCTCTCCATTAATTTCATTAAAAGAATTGGTTTTTCCAGTGGTTTTAACAAAACTATAGAATAAAATTAGCTGTTTTCCGAAGGAATTAAGGTGTTTAATGTCTTTTCTGTGATTCCGCATCTTTTACCGAAAAGATCGCGGCGGTTTATGTAAGGCCGCAAAGATTTACGCAAGGTCGCGGAGAGGTTTTCTTTCCCTTTATATTTTCAGTCACCAATTTTTCTTTGCTTACTTTAATGTCAAGTATTTTCACCTCAATGGTTTCTGAGTTTTTCTTTGTGGTCTCTGGTAAACCGTAAAAAAAAAGGCAATAAGAAAACCGAAATCCGTTTCCACCGAAATTTTCCTACCTTAGTAACTTCAATAGAAAAACACACCTATTATGCTTAAAAATATCATTCTTTCCTTTTGTTTAATTTTAGCTTTTACAGCCTGTAACGACGGTAATGAGAGAGCCGATGAGGAGGACGAAAGAAAGGCCGCCAGTGTGAGATTTGATTCGTTACTGGACAATTATTACGAAGATGGCTTACGCCTGGACCCCGTTTCAGCAACCACTTCAGGGGATATGCGTTATAACGACCAGTTTCCCGATTTACTTTCTCCGGCCTATGAAGACAGCCTTCGCAATTACTATACTTCCTATAAACTGGCAGCACTAAAGATCGACGATGATGGCCTAAGCGAAAGTGAAAAAATGTCTAAGGATATTCTTTTGTGGGAATGCAATATCAATTTGGAGACCATGAATTTTGACAATGCCAAATTCATGCCTATAGATCAAATGTGGTCGGTAAATCTTTTTATGGGCCAGTTGGCGAGTGGGGCAAGTTCGCAGCCATTTAATACAGTAAAAGATTATGAGGACTGGCTGCAGCGTGTTGACGGCTTCCTTACCTGGATGAATTCTGCCGAGCGTAATATGCGCGAAGGAATGAAGCTGGGATATGTGCTCCCCAATGCCCTTATTGCTAAAGTGATCCCACAAATGGAAGCTATGACCAGGGAGGATGAGAGCCACCTGTTCTATGGCCCGGTAAAGAATATGCCCGACAGTTTTTCTGAAGAAGAAAAAGAGGAAATCATTGCAAAATACGACGAGATGGTCAAAAATAAAGTGATCCCGGCTTATCGGAAAATGCGTGATTTTATGGAGAAGGAATATTTGCCTGCCGGAAGGGAAACTAGTGGGATAGCCGCTATCCCGAATGGAGAAGCTTTTTATATGCACCAAATAAAGCTATACACCACCACCGATATGACTGCAGATGAGATTCACCAGTTAGGCCTGGATGAGGTGGCGCGGATCTCGGCGGAAATGGAAAAAGTAAAGGCTGAAGTTGGCTATGAAGGCGATCTTAAATCTTTCTTTAATTATGTGCGCAATAACAAAAACCTGATGCCTTTTTCTACTGCCGAAGAGGTGGTTGAGAATTTCAATCAGATCTATAAAACTATGGAACCCAATATAGACAAGCTTTTTGATAAGACTCCGGTAACCGAATTTGAGGTGCGTCAAACCGAAGCTTTCAGAGAAAAGTCTGCCAGTGCCGAATATAACCCGGGATCCCTGGACGGTACCCGACCCGGAATTTTTTATGTGCCGGTACCAGATCCTGCTGCCTATAACATTTATAGCGATGAGTCACTGTTCCTGCACGAAGCTATTCCCGGGCACCATTACCAGATCTCACTTACTCAGGAAAATCCAGACCTGCCACAATTTAGAAAAACCCTTTGGTACAGTGGTTACGGCGAAGGCTGGGCCCTTTATGCCGAATCTTTAGGAAAAGAACTGGGATTATATACAGATCCTTACCAGTACTTTGGCACCCTGGGCGCTGAAATGCACCGCGCCGTACGCCTAGTAGTAGACACCGGACTGCACAGTAAAAACTGGACCCGCGAAGAGGCTATTCAATATTCCCTGGACAATGAAGCTGAAAGCGAAGAAAGTATAATTTCTGAAATAGAACGTTATATGGCCAACCCCGGTCAGGCTTTATCTTACAAGATAGGTCAGCTTAAGATCCGCGAACTTCGGGAAAGGGCAGAAGCTGAACTGGGAGATAACTTTGACATCCGCCAGTACCATAACCAGGTGTTGGAAACAGGAGCTGTACCGTTGCAATTGCTGGAGGATAAGATTGATAAGTGGATTGATGAGGAGCAGGGAGAATAGTTTTTTAGGAGCGGTTCTGAAGTGAAAGTGGTTTCGACACTTCGGGAGTGATTCCCGGGATTTTGGGAAGAGATGAATGTACTCCTGGAAATGAATTTTCGATAGAGGGAAAATCTTTGGAATCATTAATGAACAGGATCAAACCCTTTAAACTTTTACCTGCTCTACCACAAAAAATCCGTCATTTCCCTGTGATTGATATAGTGGCATAAAAATATGCGCATCCCATTCACTTCGAATTTCCTTACCATTTTGATAAGCTAGGAGCTGTCCTTTTTCAATTTTCTGAAAATTCTCAAAGCCCGGTTCCATTATGAACTCATCTGAGTCCTCCAGCCCATGGCGGTGAATGATCTCAAAAGTTTTTTGGCCGGGGGCATTTTTCTTTACAAAGGTATTTACGCATTCCGGGAAACACGAGATGTTGGTAAGGTCAAGATTACAGGCCTCTTTTAAAGCCAGCCAGATCACCCCTTCATGATTTTCAACAGAACGGATATCTTTATGTTGACCTGCTTCAAATACAAATCCGGTTAGTCCGCTGCGGCTCAGGTAATGATCTATGCATCCTGATACTATATCGCTGAATCCTCTAATGATGTACGTGGGGAATTTATGTGCCCAGGCATCATTGTCGTTTACTTCCTGTACCGAAATAAACGGGACCGTAGAAGCAGATGTAGTATGGCAATCTAGAAAATAGCGTTTGGTAAAATTGGGCTCAGGATATTTTTCCAAAACTTCAATGATCTCAAACATCTCCATTTTTTCCTGAGTATCCTTTTCGCCCTTTTCAACATTTTCTATAGTCCAGGTGCGGTTAAAGTCTTTATCTATAAACCGCTGGTGAACATTGAGCGCCTTTTTATTCCCAGCCACTCCCACAATGGTTCCCTGTATAACGGGCCTGGTCTTTTCCAGTTCCCTAAAAACCTTTTGAAGAGCTTTTACCCCGCTGGGTTCATTCCCGTGAACCCCACCGGTAACAAATAAAAGCGGACCTTTTTTATTGCTGGTATAGGTTCCTATAATTCTGGAATATTCTTTATTTTTGACTATCTCCATTGTTTGATTTTTAAATCATAGTTGCCAGCTCCCGATTGGAGAGTTTGTTCCCATAATTTTTTTTGTATTCCAATTTTCTTTCAATTGCTTTCACCACCACATCAGAAAAATCTGGTAAACCAGCCTCCGGGAAATTGTCTATTCCACCAGGGCTTAATACATTGATTTCGATCAATTTGTCCTTTACAATATCCAGTCCAACAAAGAAAAGGCCGTCCCTTATAAGTTTTGGTGCAACAACATTAACGATCTCTCTCATATCATCTGTATACTCACTAACATCTGTAGTGGCACCCTGGGTGATGTTGCTCCTGAATTCTCCCTCGCTGCTAATTCTTCTTATTACCCCATATTTTCCATCTTTTTCCATTATCCTTCCATTCATTAGCAATACCCTTACATCACCGTCTTTTACTGCAGGCAGAAATTCCTGAGCAATAATATAGCCTTGTGCTGTGAGGTTCTCAATGATTTGGTTAAGGTTCTTTTCGTTTTTGTCGATAAGGTAAACGCCGCGGCCTCCGGACCCTTCCAGCGGCTTTAAAACCATTTTATTTTTATGTTCCTCAAAGAATTCCATGATATCTTCTTTATTTCGGGTAATAAGCGATGCAGGTTTAATGCTGCTGGGCAATTCTTCAAAATACAGCTTATCAATAAAAGCATCCGACAGGCCATAGGCATCGTTTAAAACAAGGACGCCTTCTTTTTGTACCATTCTTCCAAATGCAATCCCGGAGTGTTCTGCCCAGTTTCTGCCTTCAGCTTCTTCCGTAGGATTATTCCTTATAAAGAGAACATCGAGATCTTTGGCAAGGATCTTTTTCTTTTTTGCTTTCTTACTATGCAGAATATCTATAAAATCCTGTGCAGTTTTGGGAGACGCATTCTTAGGCAGGCTGGTGGCAATTACAGCGAGTTCCTGTTCATTGGTGAAACTAAAATTGCCCACGCCCATGGCGTAAACTTCGTGACCTCTTTTTCGGGCTTCCTGCATTATGAAGGCAGTAGTGCCGCATTTTTCGGTCTCAACACTGTTAACTACAAAACATATTTTCATTGGGTTATCATTTGTGAAAGGGGTAAGCCCTTCCTTATTAAATCGATTTTTTCGATTACGTTTTCTGTCAATAAATAACTCGGGCGCAAAACTCCGGGTTTGAGAATACGACGGTCTGTAAGCTCTTTTATAATCTGAGTATGTTTTATTCCGAATTTTCCTGAAAGAAGGGGTTCATAATCTCCTCCTTCCTTTAAATATTTCCTAAGGTCAACAAGACCTTTCAGGTAAATTATATCCTTGAGGAATCCACCGCCCTGCATGATCCTTGAGGTAATATTAAAAGAGCGGATGGATGAAAAACCATACTCTTTTACCAAAAGATGGAAAATCTCCTTAAAACCGGCTCCTTCCATTAAGGCATCTCCTGCAACCACACGTCCGGCAAGGGTCCTTAGACGATTTGGAGTTAAGCCGTCTACAAGATATTCTGCCATCACGGCAAGACCTTCCTGCAGCGGATCATAATCGGCCAGGCCGCTTTTCATTTGCTGTATTGGCTGACGGCTCCCGTTATGATACGTAAGCACATGCGTTCCCACCTCATGCTGAATCAAGGCCAGGGACTCCTTTCGGTTCATTTTATAATCCTGCGGGATATAAAGTTCTCCCTGGGAAACCATCATTATATTCACATCCTTCCTTATGTGTACCCGACTTTTAAAGTTTTCATCCTGTCCCCTGAAATAATCAAATTCCTTTCGTGCCAGCGCACTAAAGGCTTTGGAGTCTATTATATCCATTGGCCCTGTATTTCTAACCTCGTCAACCTTATTTAAAAGGTCACGGGCCTCTTCATATAAATTCCTTTCAACGCCCTTATAAAGACGAATACTGTTATAGAAGAAATTTTTGGTGCCGCGTTCATTGAGCATGGTAATTTGCTGGTCCAGTTCTTCCCTTTTTTCCCTGAAGAGGTAAGACATAGCGGGATCATCAACATCCTCGATTTTTAAATTAAACAGTTCCCTTTTTAAAACATCGGGATCTATTGGTAGCAGCCTGTAATGATAATTGAGCAGTTTTTCATAGTTGCTGTCAAAAAAAGTTTGTTTGATCTCATGAATATTCGCAGGAGAAACCAGCCATAAAAACTGGTAGCTGCTTTCAATTTCAGCAAGTTTCCTATCTATTTCAAAAACATTCTCTTTCAAATATTTTGTACCAAGAGCATTGTAACTTGGGATCTCAAAGAAAGATTGCACCCTTATAAAATCATACACAAATTTATGGATGGCAGGAATTAAATAATCCTTAAAATCCCTGAAAAAAACAGGGTATAAAGCCCCGTTCTCCTTTCTGAAAACCGGTGGTATTTCCAGGCTTATTAATACGCCACCTGAAAGTTTTGCGCTTTCAACCTCCATTAAAGGCAATTTTCCTTCAGGATTCCGGTGCGGGGTATTTTTTATTTTGGCCTGCAGGTAAAGTCCGGAATAAATTTCATTCATATTTTCCAACTCCGTTTTTAAAAGATTAAGGGAAGAGGATAATTTATCTTCGGGTCCTTTGATTAAAAAAGTATTGCTTCCTTGTTGCCCGGAATATAACTCCAGGATCATATATGTATGAAAACGGGCAGACAGTATATTCGTTACTTCAAACAGAAGATTTTTATAAAGGTCAAATTCCTCATCGCCAATGATCAGGTAGGAGGCTTTGCTTCTTGCAAGTCTTGAAATCCCGGCGTCCTGCTCTTTTTTTCGGTAAACGACCAGATAAGGGATGTCCTTTTCAATATGCAGTATTCCACCAGCGGGAAGTTCCGCAGTGACTTCGTAATTATCCTTTAGATCTGTTAAAATTTGATTAACTGATTTATCAGAAAAACTTGATATATCCAGCATGGAATTATTTTTAAAAACATTTTACTTTAAAGCTCCTCGATAAGGACTAGTTTTACAGAGTTTTAGATATTTTATTAATTAGGCCTAAAGTAAATTTAGAATTTATTTACGGGCCTGAAAGGGCAAAAAAGCTACTTTAGGTTATTTTTATGAAACCTAAAGAATTGAAATAACCGGAAAGCTTTTCATGTTATTTTAAAGCAGCACGGGATAAAAGCCTTCTTTTTTTTATAAATGTCGCAGTTTTGTGAGAATCTACAAAATTGACTTTTGGTGGTGGAAGACAATTTTTTATTACTTTAGACCGCTTATATAAATCTTTTTATTTGAAGCCTCTTCTTTTATTTCTTTTTTGTTTTATAATCTGTAAATCTGTGGTAGCACAATGTCCCCCGGGAGATGTACAGCTTAATGATCAGGTTGAAGTAGAAGAATTTCTTAATGACTATCCATCTTGTGAAATCATAGCCGGAGATCTTTTCATAGGAGCTGGAGTTACAGATCTTTCTGGTCTTACGGTAATAAGAAAAATAGAAGGCTCTCTTCTTATCTCTCAGGCAGAAATAACTACGTTTAGCAATTTCGATAATTTAGAATTCATAAAGGGAAATTTGATCTTTGACGGACTCAACAAGGCCCAAATTCTTACTGGTTTTGATAAATTGAAGAATATTGGCGGGAGTTTTGAAATTAAAAATTGGTATAGCCTTACGGATATCGATGCTTTTCATGCGCTTGAAGAAATCAAAGGCGATTTCCTAATCTCTAATAGCGGTCTCATTACACTTACTGGCTTCGGGAATCTTGAAATTATTCACGGTAATTTTGAATTAAGCAATTACCCACATGGTATAGCTGATTTTGGAAAGCTACATACGATAGGAGGCGGATTTCAAATAAGCAATACCGGAATAAATTTTATAACCGGCTTTAACAATTTAACTTCCGTTGGAAGCTTATCTCCTTCCGGAGGAGATTTTATTATTTCCGTGAATGAGGAACTAATTGAAATAAGCGGATTCAATAATTTAACCCACATATATGGCTCCATGGTGATTAACAGCAATGTAAACCTGCCGGATATAAAAGGTATAAGAAGCCTTAATGAACTCAATGGAACATTACAAATTACGGACAATACTTTGCTAACAACCCTGGAGGGATTGCAAAGCCTTTTGTATGCAGGCGATGTTTCGGTTCAGGATGGGGTTCTCATTTCAGGAAATAATTCTTTAACTGATTGTTCCGCTATTTGCAATCTTTTGGGCTCCAATAGAGTTACAGGTATAGTGAGCATTTGGGGGAATCCTGCCAAATGCAGCAGCGAAATGGAAGTCAAAGAAGATTGTCTTGGAGATTTTGACGGGGATGGTATTCCCGATGATGTTGATCTCGATGATGATAATGACGGGATTTTGGATATCGTAGAACAACAGGGGCAGGAAAACAGGGATACAGATGGAGATTCTTTTCCCGACCACAGGGATCTGGACAGTGACGGAGATGGCTGTTTTGATGTTACAGAAGCAGGTTTTGCGGATGAAGATGAGAACGGCCGCCTGGGAACAGCACCCGAAAGTGTGGATGTACAGGGTTTGGTAACAGGAGTTTCTTCAGGATATACCACTCCTGCCGATGCGGATGGAAATGGAATTTTTGATTTTCAGGAAGGCCAAAATTTACGGGCGGGATCAGACAATCAGCTTGAAATTTGTGAGGAAAACAATCCTTCAAATCTTTTTGATTTACTTGGCAGCGAGGCAGATTCTGGAGGTTCCTGGAATCCCCAAACTTCAGGCGGGAACGGAATCTTTGATCCTGCGGTTGACGCTTCGGGAGTCTATGTGTATGAGGTGGATAATGGGCATTGCGGAAAAGATTCCGCAGAAATTAAGGTGCAGGTAATCACAAATCCGGAGATGGGTATCAATGCCGAACTGGATTTGTGCGCAGGTGATACTCCTGTAAACCTCAAACAGCTTATTGGAGTTGATGCTAACCTTGAAGGTACATGGAGTTCCGGCCTCTCTGATGATAATATTTTTGATCCTGAAAGAGATCCCGAAGGCATGTACGTTTTTACGGTAGACAGAGGTTTCTGCGGAAGTAGTTCTACACAGGTGAAAATAACCGTAGGTAAACAACCCGATGCGGGAGAAAGTACTGCTGTTGAGCTATGTTCTTATGAGGAGCCGGTAAATCTTTTTGATCTTTTAGGAGGCACACCCGATATTGGTGGCATCTGGAATCCGCTTCCAAAGGGTGGAGGCGATATGCTGAATCCGGCAAGGGATAATCCTGGAATTTATACCTATACGGTGGACAATGGCTTGTGCGGAAAATCCAGCGCAACAGTGAATGTGGAAATAACGGGATACGTTTCCATCATCGGTTATGAATTCAAGGTGACATCTTTTAATGCCGATAACAGCATTGTGGCAGTGATATACGATGATGGTGATTTTGAATATTCCCTGGATGGTATATCCTACCAGGAAAACAATACCTTTAGAAATTTGCGCGGAGGAGATTATCAGGTTTTTGTGCGGGAAATTCAGGGCTGCGGATATCTTGAGAAAGAAGTTTCCATACTGTCTTTTCCTGCATATTTTTCTCCAAATAATGACAGCTACAATGATACCTGGAAAATGCAGGGAAAAACCGAAAAAGAGTATACGCTTACGATTTTTGATCGCTACGGGAAAATTTTAAAAATGCTGAATGTTGACCAGTCATGGAATGGCAACTTCAACGGAAAACCAATGCCGGCAGATGATTACTGGTTTCGGGTAGAATTTGCGAATGGCAGTATGACCACAGGACATTTTAGTCTTATCAGATAATCCTGAATAACTAAATGAAGATTACCTCATAAAGAGTATCCGATAATATTCTATTAAAAATCTATTTGAATCGTCTTTGTAAACCGATGACCAGGATCATTTTTACCAGTTGGGAAGTAAGCTTAAAAGACCTTCCTGGCTCTTGTTTTTTTTGTAACCACCAAGGTCTATTTTCCCATTCTTCTCCGTTTTATATTTGTATAAAACTATTATCTCAAAACTCATTTTTAATATTTCGGATATTTTTGTCCTATTAATGAGAAACAAGACCTATATTTGCGCAAAATCCTAAAAAGAATGTATTCAAGAACTTGCGAATACAAAATTGGAGCAACCAGATATCTTGCGATGCAGTTTTTGGATTGAAATCGCCCAAACCTGAAGGAAATCACAGCCCAATAAATTCTACAATAGTCTTTAATTCAAGAAATAATGGATGCTCTGGAGCCAGGGACCAAGAAAATCAGCATTTACGAATAGAACTTCTTAAAGCGATAAATTTTTAAATTCAAATAGGACTTAACTATCCTAATTCTTACTAAATGAGCAAAAATAAAATAATTTCTGTTTTAACAACAGTTTTTCCTCTGGCTGCTTTTGCACAGGGAACCTCAACAATTACAACCGACAATTGGATATTAAGCCCCGGTATAATTGGCACCTTGGTTTTAATTACCATTGTATTGGTGGTGGCCATTATTATCTTTTTGGCAAGATTTAATTCTTATTTATTGGCGCTTAAGGAAAAGCGAAGCAAACAACTACACTCTGCTTTTAGTGAAGAAATAATCGGTCTGAACGAAGATGAAATTGATGAAATTCTTGTCCGCAGAAAAGAAGGATTAAAATATAAACTTTCAGGTAAGGAACTTGGCAGTGATTATTCGGCAATAGATGAAAGAGGCAGGATTGAGGAGGTGACCAATAATCCTGACAGTCCGTTTTTTGATGAAAAGAAAAAATCCAAATTTTTTGTCGAAACCCCGGAAAAACTTAAAGAGGTCGTAATATATTATTTGGGAGCTTCTGTTTTCTGGTTAATTTTTGGAACTCTGGTTGGCCAATATCTTGGTATGAAATTTATCTGGCCGGAAATGGATACAATTTCCTGGTTATCTTTTGGCCGCTTAAGGCCTGTTCACACAAATACAGTTTTTTGGGGTTGGGCTTCTTTAGCGATGATTGGGCTTGCATATTTTGTAATAGCCCGTACTTCCAATACTACCATTTACAGTTATAAATGGGCGAAAATAGCCTGGTGGTTCCTCAATATTTCTGTTGTAACAGGAAATATTTTCTTAATGAGCGGTATCAATAATGGCGGTGGGGAATACAGGGAATATATTTGGCCGGTAATGTTGTTGTTTGCCATAGGACTTATAATCACTTTTTTTAATTTTTATAAAACCGTAGCCAAGCGCAAGACTTCTGAGATCTACATTTCCAACTGGTTTATTCTGGCCTCATTAATCTGGACGATCGTTCTGGTAATTATTGGCTATTTCCCCACTTTTCAGGATGGATTAGGGGAAACTATTATTCAGGGTTATTATATGCACCAGGGAGTTGGAATGTGGTTTATGGCATTTACCCTTGGTTTAATTTATTATTTCCTGCCCTCCGCGCTCAACAAACCCATTTATTCCTATTCACTTGGTGTTTTGGCCTTCTGGACCCAGATGGTTTTTTATACACTTATTGGAACACACCACTTCGTTTTTAGTCCGTTACCCTGGTGGCTACAAACGGTCGCAATTGTTTTTAGCGCTGGTATGTTGATACCGGTTATTGCAGGAACCACGAATTTCCTGATGACCATGAAGGGAAGCTGGAGCCATATTTCCAAAAGTTATGTACTGCCATTCTTTTTGGTGGGTGTGATTTTTTACTTTGTTGGTTCCGGACAGGGAACTTTTCAGGCATTTCGGTTTACAAATTACGTATGGCATTTCACCGATTTTAATGTGGCACACTCGCATATAACGATGTATGGAATTATCACATTTATCTTGTGGGCCTGTATTTATTCCATTTTGCCAAAACTAACAGGAAAAGAACCACCGCAGATTTTGGTTGGAGCTCATTTCTGGATGGCATTTATAGGTTTATTCGCTTATATGATTTCTATGATGGCCGGAGGAACTATGAAAGGATTGAGCTGGATAGATGGAAATCCCTTTATTGAATCGGTTATTTTGATGAAAGAATATTGGGTTTGGCGGGCTGTTGGTGGTTCACTGATGTTTATATCCCACCTGGTTTTTGCGTATAATTTTTATTATATGATAAAAAAACACAAAGCAGTTAGTCTTCCATCAAGGGAAAAAGAATTAGAAATTAAAGCTAAAAAAATAGAAGTCGATGTTGAATTTTCATAAAGACCATAAAAAATTAGTACTTACTGCGCTGATAGCTTTTGTAATCCTCAGCCTTGTGATTGCCGTAATTCCTGCCTCCCAGATGCAGGAAGTTCAGCCACTCCCGGACCAGAAAGACCTTACAATATCTGAAAGGGAAGGCTTGCACGTATATGTTTCTGAAAATTGTATGGCCTGTCATACCCAACAAGTACGAAATATTGAAATGGACAATGTTTGGGGCGAGCGGCCATCCATTCCTTCCGATTATTTTTACAGCAAAGCCCGGATGGATGTTTGGCGCCAATCTCCTTCCCTTCTGGGTAGTGAACGAACTGGCCCGGATTTAACCAATGTGGGGAAACGTCAACCCGGAAAAGAGTGGCATTTGCTTCATTTATATAACCCGAGAATTGTGGTAAAAGAATCAGTAATGCCCGGTTATCCATGGTTATTTGAAGAAAAAGACAGCACAAGAATAACGGATGAAGATATCGTTGTTCCGCTTCCTGCAGAATACATCAGTAAAAAAGGTAATAAAATGATAGCTACAGAAAAAGCTATGTACCTGGTATCCTATCTTCAATCCTTATCACAAACGCCAATGCCGGGAATTTCCCCCGATTTCATTCCTTCAATTTATAAAGATGAAGCAGAAACAAGTGGAGACGGAAAAAGTTCACTGGACGGGGAGAAGTTATATGCCCAAACCTGTGCAGCCTGTCACCAGGCAACCGGTTTAGGACTCGCGGGTGCATTCCCTGCACTGGCCGGAAGTGCTATCGTGCAGGATGAAGACTATGAATTGTTCATAAAAGTCATTCTTCAAGGCTATGATGCCCGAAGTGAATACGGACAGATGCCAGGTTTTGCGGCACAGCTTAGCGATGAAGAAATCGCAGCTATCGCCACTCATGAGCGCAGAAGCTGGGGTAACGATGCATCTGCGATTTCAGCAGAAGAAGTTAAAAAAATAAGGGATTATGTAATGGAATTAAATCAATAAAAATGAAGAAAACAACAATTGTAACCTTTATCATGTTGGTGGCACATCAAATTACGTTCGCCTGTGAGGTTTGTAAAAATAACCAGCCAAAAGGATTAGAAAACATTACTCACGGAGCCGGACCAACCGGAACCCTGGACTATATTATTACCTGGACTGCCGTTGTTATTGTGAGTGTAACTCTTTTTTACAGCATTAAATACCTGGTAAAACCAAAAGAAAACAATCCCGATCACATTAAAAACAGCATACTAAATGACGAGTTCTAAACCAATGGAAGACAATAGGATCATAAAAGTGTTTCTGGATGACGAAATCCGGCCTTTTGCCGAGTTTGAATCCCCCGTTAAATTTGTTTTGGACACCACTAAAATCCCGGACGGTAAACATGTGCTTAAAATAATCGCAAAAACTTCTGCCGGGGTGGAGGGTGTAAGAACTATTCCTTTTGAAGTTCAAAATGGTCCTAAGATTTCAGTAATAGGTCTTTCGAAAAATGAAAAAGTAGATACTCAGGTTTCTATAACCATCAATGCCTATGGAAGTGAAACCAATGACGAATTCGTTATAAAGGGTTCTGAAACCCCAAAATCAATCCCAGCCTGGGTTTGGGCACTTCTAATTTTGTTTTTTGCTTTTGCCTTGTTCTATGTAATTATGTACTGGAGTCCAGAATTTTATAAATCATCTTTTTAAAAAATGAAGAACGAAATTCTAAGCATAACCGACGTTAAACAACTGGTGGATACTTTTTATGCCAAAGTACGGGAAGACAAGCTTCTAAGTCCCATTTTTAATAATGTGATCAAGGAACATTGGCCGGAACACCTCGAGAAATTGTACCGTTTTTGGCAAACAATTCTATTGGAGGAGCATACTTATTTTGGCAGTCCTTTTGTTCCCCACGTAAATCTTCCGGTTGAGAAGGAGCATTTTGACCGTTGGCTTCAGTTGTTTTATAGCAATATAGACGAACAATTTGAAGGAGAAAAAGCGGAAGAAGCGAAATGGCGGGCTCAAAAAATGGCTGAGATGTTTCAAATGAAAATTGAAATGTATAAAAACAGCAATTCTACTCCTTTAATTTAAAAAGTTTTATTCTGGAATTTTCAGCATTTCGCTTTGTGTCGTCCCAGTTTTAAGGTGATCATGATAATATGGCTGCTTTATTATGGAGAATGAAAATGATGCTAAAAAAACAGAATTAGAAATTAGTTTACAAATTTAAACATCAAAAAAGATGCCTTTGTCCTTTTTGAATTATTCTTAAATTTAAATAATAATTAAGAATTTGAACTGGATCATATGATAAGTAAAAGCTGTAAATACGCTATAAGAGCAGCTGTTTTACCGCTGCCCAGGCCGTGAAGAATGTAAAACCTGGCGTGAAAGAAATCGCTGAAGAAATAGAAGCTCCTCAGGCTTTTACAGCCAAAATCCTGCAAAACTTAAGTAAATATAAGATCGTTACTTCCCTTAAAGGACCCATACGGTGGATTTTATTGTGAAAATTACCAACTCGATCTTCCCGTAATTGAAATAGTAAACGCAATAGACGGAGTAGCTGTTTTTAAAGAATACGTAATGGGATTACATAACTGTACAGATGAACATGCTTGCCCAATGCACTCCAAAATATGCCGAAAACAGGAACAACTTATTGTTGTGCTTTCAACAAACGACCATCGGGAATCTTGCCGGGGATCTTTCTGCAGGGAATGACTATTTGCAAAATAAAAGTTCAATTTTGGGAATGGTGAGCTATATTATGGTAGATTTTGAAATTGAGATTTTATTTCTGCCTGAATCAAATAGTTCAGCGGGAGCTATTTTCTAAGTTTTCCTGATCACGTGAATCTATAATATTATTAATTGTTTTATATCGGACAATATTATCCGAAATAGTTTTTATTGCCTACCTTTGTTGTATTCTAAATTCAAATATTATGAAAACTAAAAATTTAAAATCAAAGTCAAGAAAAAGAATTGTATTAATTATTCTTTTAGCCCTGGGATTATGGATGCTTCCGCAGACCGCATTTGCGCATTGCGATTCTTATGATGGTCCCGTGATCAAGGATGCTTTAAAAGCATTGGAAAATAATGATCCCGGTTTGGTAATGAAATGGATAGATACCAAACACGAAAAAGAGATTACAGATCTTTTCAAAAAAACAATGAAATATAAATCAGGGGATGAAGAGGTCTATGATCTTTTAGAGAAACATTTTCTTGAAACTCTTGTAAGAGTTCACAGGGAAGGGGAAGGGGAGCCTTACACGGGATTAAAACCTGCGGGAACCACCAAGCAAATAATCCAACTCACCGACATTGCTCTGGAAGAGGATGATTTTGAAGGATTTCTCTTAAAATTCAATGGACATTTAGAAAAAATCCTTAAAGAGAAATACGATAAAGTGGCACAACTTAAAAAAGTTAAAGACCAATCTGCTCAAAAAGGAAGGGAATATGTTGCAGCATATGTTGCTTACACTCATACCATAGAAAAAATGCACGATATCCTGGTTCATACCGGCGATGCACACGATGTCCATTAAGTAGAAATTAAATTCAATTTTTTATAACATTTTCATTTTCCGGAATTCCGGGTAGGGTAAAGAAATAAAACAAAATCCTTCAAGGAATTCCTAAAATGTAGCAGGTGTGAAAGGATTTTTGAAGTAGGAAAAAAGTTATGGTACACAGGATAAATTATTCAAAAATAGGGTTAAAAGCAATTAAGGGTTTGCAGGAACTTGACAATTATGTGGAAAGTTCAGGTCTGGAGAAGTCGCTCATTGAATTGGTAAGACTGCGTACTTCGCAGATCAATGCTTGTGATTATTGTGTGAGCTTACATTCTGAAGAAGCCCTGCAATCTGGAGAAAGGCGTGATCGTATTGACAATTTGAGCTCCTGGAGAAAGAAAGATATCTACACTGAAAGAGAAAAAGCTGCACTAGCCTGGACTGAAGCTCTTACCCTGATAGCTCAAAATGAGATTTCAGATCATTTCTACGTAGAGGTGCGCGAAAATTTTGATGAACAGGAGCTAATTACCTTAACGATTGCCATCAATGGGATTAACAGCTGGAACAGACTGGCCATAAGTTTCAGGACTCCTGAAAAGGCAAAAGAACAATATTATTAAAAAACTGGTATGGAACCTGAAAAAAGAACAAGAAAAGTCGTTGTGATAGGTGGAGGTTTTGCTGGGCTTGCTACGGTAAATGCTATGAAAGGCGCCAACGTGGATATTACCGTTATAGATAAAAGCAATCATCATTTATTTCAGCCATTATTATACCAGGTAGCCACTGCTGCGTTATCTCCGGGAGATATTGCAGCTCCTATCCGGGCCATTTTCGGAAAAAATAAAAAGATACGGGTAATCCTTGGAGAGGTAAATAAAATCGATACTGAAGCAAAGAAACTTCACCTGGTTAACGAAACTGAAATAGCTTTTGACCAACTGGTTATAGCTCCCGGAGCTCAGTACAATTATTTTGGAAATGAACATTGGAAGGAACACGCACCCAGCCTCAAGACCATTAGCGATGCTCTTAAAATAAGGGAGCGCATATTATTATCTCTGGAGCAAGCCGAACAAATCGAAGACGAGGAAAAACGCCGGCCATATCTCACCTATGTTATTATAGGTGGTGGGCCCACAGGCGTCGAGACCGCAGGAGCTATTGCTGAGATTGCCGGCATAAGCATGAGACGAAATTACAGAAATATTAAGGAAAAAGATATTAAGATATATCTTGTGGAAGCTGCCCCGGGGATCTTAAATGGTTTTAGTGATCCTCTGGGAGAAAAAGGGCAAAAAATGCTCGAAAAATTAGGCGTAAAGGTTTTGCTGAACTCTCCGGTAGCACGAATTGAAAAAGACGAAGTTTTTTTGAAGGTTGGTTCCATTAAAGCAGCCAATATCATCTGGGCAGCCGGAATAAAAGCACCCGCCCTGTTGAAGGATCTTAAGGCTGAAAAAGATAATTTGGGGCGCATCTTTGTAAAGCAAGATCTTAGTGTTCCGGGTATTCCTGATGTTTATGTACTTGGGGATTCTGCCCATTTCGAAGATGAAATGGGAAAACCACTGCCGGCCCTGGCATCTGTTGCCAAGCAGCAAGCTGCTTGCCACGGAATCTTCTGTAATAAATACTCAAAAACCTTTTCGATATCTCGATAAAGGGTCTATGGCCACAGTTGGCAGAGCAAAAGCGGTAGCCCAGTTCAAGGGGATAAAAGCCAGTGGATTTTTCGCCTGGATATTATGGTGTACCGTACATATATTATTATTGGTAGGCATTAGAAACAGGTGGCGGGTTTTTTCTGAATGGATATGGAACTATTTTACCTTCAAACGTGGTGTACAATTAATAACCGACAGGACTAACTGTCATAATTGTGCTCCTAACCCGGCAATTAAACCAAGGCGGGCAATTCACACTTTAGATAACATTGGTTAAAAAATGTCAATAACCAATTATTCCTGATGTAAGCTTACAAGGCTAGTTGTACGAAAATATATACTATAATAATAACATCATTTTTAAGAGAAAAACAGAATCTTTTTACGCATTTAATCCTAAAATTTTTTAAACATGAAGACACACATTTTAACAGTAACAATGATTTTTATAATGTCCCTAACAGGGATTAATTTTGAAACAGGAAATACTCCTCCTGCAGCATATGAAATGACTGCACCAGTAAGAACGATTGTTCTTAACTCTGATGATCAAATGAAATTTGATAAAACAGAGATAAGGGTAAAAGCAGGAGAAAAGATAAAATTAACTCTAAATCATACCGGTAAGTTTGCCAAAAACGTAATGGGGCATAATTTTGTACTTTTAGAAAAAGGAACAGATGTTGCAAAATTTGCAACTGCAGCTATGAATAATAAAGCCACTGAATATATCCCGGCAAACGGAGTATTGGCTCACACAAAGTTAATTGGAGGAGGAGAATCTACCACAGTAGAATTCACAGTGCCGGCAAAAGGTACGTACGACTTTATTTGCAGTTTTCCCGGGCATTATGCCATGATGAAGGGGAAATTCATAGTAGAATAAGATTTCTCTTATAGTATTAATTACCGCGGGCGGTATCTATTGTCTGCGGTTTTCTGTTTAAGAACCATATATAAGGTTCAGAATAAAAAATTAAAAAGCATGGAAAAATCAAAACCTATTAAACGCAGTAAAAGTATTCAGCCTCTAAGCAGGGATCATCACCATAGTTTATTACTATGCTGGAAGATAAGAAAAGGATTTCTAAAAGGTGTGGCTCCTGAAAGGATTAAGAAATATACCGATTGGTTTTTTGAAGATCATGTACTTCCGCATTTTGAAATTGAGGAGAGATATCTTTATCCTGTTTTGGGTGAGGAAAATGAACTGGTACAAAAAGCACTGGCAGAACACAGGCGGTTAAAGCAATTATTTGAAGATAAGGAGGACCTGCTAAAATCTCTTGGTTTAATAGAAGAAGAGCTAGAACTTCACATAAGATTTGAAGAAAGGGAATTGTTTAACGAAATTCAAAAAGAAGCAACTGAAGAGGAATTGGCTGTAATTGCTGAAAAGCATAAAGATGAAAAATTCCAGGAGAATACTGAAGATGAATTTTGGAAGTGAATTGAATGTTCTATTCCGACTCTTGGTATATCAAACCATATCAAATAATACTTAAATAAAAGATTTTTAGAAATTTAAGAAAACCGGAGATCATTTTTTTGTTTGATATCATATAAAATGTGACCTATTCGGTTTTCTTTTTGAGCATCATAAAACTACCATGGGAGATATTCTCAAACACGGAACTTTAAAGAATTACGGTATCACTAAAAAATATTAGATCTAATATTCATCAACAATTAAGGCGGCCGTGGGCACCAAAATGAATACTCCCGATGGTCTCATAAAAAAAGATGTTTAAGGCTAAAGTGAGATGTGAAATCAGCAAGAATTTTTTTCTATTTGCCCGTTTCTGCTTCATAAATTTTTCATTTATCCAGATTCTCCTTTATTTATTTGTCATTTTCATTTAATTCCGTTGAACAGGTTGGGCAGTCCGTTGTGATACCTTCTTTTAACTTGACCCCATCAATATTGTGTTTCATAAAATCTTGAATCATCATATAGCTGTCTTTGTGATTATTAATGTCTATTTGCCTATCTTCAAGCAAATCTCTAATCTTACCGTCATAATTCTGGTGTCCCCAACAAATGGGACAGGTTCCGTCAGGTGAGGATATTTTCTCTTTATTATTCTCTTTGTTATCCTGATTTTTAAAATACTGAGTGATGTTATCAATTATATCCATAGTAACTTATTTTTGGTGTTCATTTATATTTTATTGTATATCTCGGTAAGATGCCTAAAAGTCAAATTTAAACTAGAAATTTCACGTCGAGCGAAGTCGGGACGTTTTTGTTTGACCCTTCGAATCTGTTCAGGGAGACAAAAACTATTTTTAGGTGTTTAAACGGATAAGCATCATATTGGACAATTGAAATCTAAAAATTTTTTATTTTTTATTTTTTAGATTTCTTCTACCAAAGCAGGCAGTTTGATGAAGCTTACCTTGGCTTCTAATTTGATTTCGTCTCCAACTATAATTTCTCCGGCTTCATTTTTACCGTTCCAGGAAAGACCGAAATCGTGGCGATTGACTTTACCGGAAATTGAGAGGCCTGCACTGGTTTCCTGGTTCGCATTGTTTGAGATCCCAAGGAATTCAACATCAAGAGTAACTGCTTTTGTAATGTTTTTAATAGTCAGTTCACCTTCTAATTTAGTTTCCTTGATTTTCAAATTATTTGCTTTAAAACTAAAATACGGATAAGCTTGCATATTGAAGAAATCGGCAGATTTCAAGTGTTCATCTCGTTTTTCATCATCAGTCTTAATAGAATCTACCTTGGCTTCGAATTTGATGTTTTTAAGATTTGTAAAGTTTTCTGATTCTGTTTCCAATTCACCTTTAAAAGCTTTAAAATTTCCTTTAACCGTAGTAATTAGTAGCTTTCTCACCTTAAAAGTAATTTCACTCTGAGTAGGATCGATACTCCATTTTATATTTTTCATCGCTGCTTTTTTATAGTTACAGAACAAAGATAAGTATAAAAAACTCTATATAGGACAAAATTGTCCGATATAAAAATTACACCCAATAATCCGAAAGGTTAATGTCTTAATTGATTGTAGGAGGATGAAATATTATCCTAGATCTCTACGGAAAAAGTGTCTCACTTTTCTTATTTTATGTTTGTTGTGTACAATTCGGGTAACAAAAGAATGCCATATCGATTCAAAACCAAGCAAAACCACGCAAAACCAAAGGCCAAGGGCAATTCCTCATCAAAATTAAAGCTTAAAATCCTGCTGAACTATGGGTATAGAAGATCAGGCCGCCCTGAACCGGGGCTGGCCATATCCTGAACTTTTAGAGCCGGCAACTTCTAGTTTCTTAAATTTTCCTACTTAAAAAATTCGAATTCTATTCCATTAGGCATGACATGGACCGCCTTGAAATCTTCCTTTGTCTCAATTTGATGTTTTACATTCGCCGGAACTATAAAAACATCTCCCTGGTTTAATATTTGAGTAGAATCTTCCAGGTGTATCACGCACTTTCCCTTCTGTATCACGAGAATAGATTCCTCTGTTGAAACGTGTTTTGGCATAAGAACTCCAGGATTGGCCGCCATTTCCTTAGCCATAAACGATTTCCCCTGGGCTAAAAGTTTAACTTGTGGATTGGTTACAACATTCATAATTTATGTTTTAAAGTTTATTGATCACTTGAAAGTCATTTTGAATAACCGGATCGTCAAAAGAGTTGCAGTGTGTATAAGCTGCCATAATTATCTTCAAGATAATTATTAAAATCGGAAACGCTACTATTCCAAATTTTTTACTGAATTCATCCATAATTTTATCCTCCACTGCTGCAACGACTTGTAAAATAAGTCCCGCTGCCGTTCTAGGCAAAAGCTTTAAAAAAAAGGCCCGGTAAGACAGCGACCAGGAAGTTAATAAATGCGGTAGGACTCAGGATTTTTGTATTCCGGCAAAAGTAAAAATAAATTCACGTTATCAAGATAGTAATTAGATTTCCGAATACAGATCCCTCTAAAAATTAAGTTTAATGAGTAGTTTACTGATTTTGGTCATTTTTTGCAGGTGATAGATCAGATAGCTTCGCGAAAATCTTAATCCTTGCTAATTTATTAAGCTGATGAATGTCCTGATTCTCACAGATTTTTCGGAAGTTGCTGAAAATGCCGGCAATTATGCCTTGCAGTTCCTTAAAGAGGTTCCTGTGAATTTTTACCTGCTCAACATTGAATTGTTCAATACAGGTGGCAGGGCGCAGGTTGGCGTAACTGAAGGAAAAGAATTGGCAATGGAAAAACTGAAAACAAGGGTTGAGGAACTTCAAAAATCAACCACTAATAAGGAACATAATTTTTCTTTCTTTTATTCTGAAAATAACCTTGTTGATGCCACCCGGAAATTTGTCGATGAAAAGAGAATCGACCTTATCGTAATGGGAGCAGTTCGCAGTAGCTGCTCAGAAAATACAATGCTGGGCAATCACACTTACGAGATAATTAAAAAAGTGAAATGCAACCTTCTTGCAGTACCTGAAAACATCCAATATAAGGAACCGGAAAAGATATTGATTCCTATAGATCGTACGGCTTCTCTGGATGGTGGAATGTTTCGGTTCCTGGATCATCCTGGCATGGTGAAAAATGCAAGTGTTTCGGTTATGGAAATCCTGGACAGCCCAAATTCCTCAAAATCTGCGCTGGAGCCAGGAAAAGGCCTTTTAAGCCAGCTGAATAACGTGTGTGTGGATGTTGTACAGGTAAAAAATTCAGATATTTACAAAAAAGACCTGTTAAAGAAGATGCAGAAAAAATTTGATATTATTGTGATATTAGGAAAAAATATTAGGGTTTGCGACCGGCTCTTGCATACAGAACACGGAATTTATACCAGTATTAGCAATAAGCTTCCCATCCTGATGCTTCATAAATAATTCGTCCTTTTTAATTTTCAATCTTTATTCCGAAGTTCTTCTTGAATCTGTCAAAACGCCTTTTTTAAGGTTAAATGTATTTTCCTTATTTTCTCTAATACCGAAACACCCAAATGGATAAAAATAAAAATTACTGTCATTACAGAAAATGAAAATAACCAATTTAGGAATGGAAAAATTTAACCGAAAAAAGCATTGGGAGGATATTTACCACACCAAAGAATTTAAAGATGTAAGCTGGTTTCAATCAACACCTGATACTTCCCTTAATTTTTTTAAAGAATTTAAGGTGTCTCCAACAGCCAAAATAATTGATCTTGGCGGTGGGGATAGTTTTTTGGTAGATCATTTACTCGATCTGGGCTATGAAGAGATTACGGTCCTTGATATTTCAGAGGCAGCAATTGAAAGGGCAAAGCAACGGCTTGGTGTCCGGGCCGGGAACGTAAAATGGATAGTAGCCGACGCGGCAAATTTCAAACCTGATGAAAAATATGATTTCTGGCACGATCGTGCAGCTTTTCATTTTTTAACAGAAGAACAGGAAATCAAAAGCTATATAGAGACAGTTCAACAAAATCTTAATCTGAATGGTATTTTAGTCATCGGAACATTTTCCGAAAAAGGACCTGAAAAATGTAGCGGAATAAAGATCAAACAATATTCGGAAACGACGCTGACCGAATTGGTCGAGCCGATTTTGGAAAAAATTAAATGTATTACAACAGATCACAAAACCCCACTGGGTACAGTTCAGAATTTTGTTTTTTGCAGTTTCCAAAAAATCTAAAAAAAACCTGATCAAACCGATGCATGTATCTGTTTTTCCAGGTTTTTTCCCTTTAAATCTTTATAATGCCAACAGAGCTAAAACTCCATTTTAAATGGATCACTTCTGTTTAGCTACGGTTATCGCCCATGAATTTTTCTAAACACTATTTCTTACAGTCAGGTTAAAATTAATTTCAATTTCATCTTTGATTATAATCAACCCAAAAGTTTTTGGATGGGCTGAGAAATCGCTGCTGTTAAGTTTTCCGATAAGATGCTGATCCCCATTTTCTGTAGTTTTTCATCGGTCCTGGTAATCGTTTGAGATCTTTGCTGTAAAGATCCTTACCTCGGCAATGGCAGAATTGGCGTTGATCAGATTCAACTTTTTCAGTTCCAGTTCAATTTCAGGGAATTAATCCCAATCCAATAGCCGTTTTTCGCCTTCTATGTTTTTGATATCAGTAATATCCTGGGACATTTCAATTACCCCTTTATAATTTTTTTGATCATCCCGGACGGCAAAATACCTGATGTAAATAAGGCGCCCTTTAAAATTAATCCAGAATGATGATTCACTTTTGGTTCCTTTTCTAAATTCCTCCAGAATCTTTAATACCGTACCAACACTTTTTGGAGGATGGCAGAATTTTACTTCCCGGCCAATGATACCTGCACTTCTGGGGAATACCCGTTCCTCTCCGCGATTGTAAAATATCACTTTGTCATTTTCATCTACATACGTGATATCCAGCGGCATGGTTTTGAGAAGCAAATTCACCTGTTCCACAGTCATATAGCCTTCATCATAGTGAGCGGTATTCTCAAGGGAAAAGGAAAGTTCTCTCTTGGTAAAATCCTGACTGGGATGAATATATTCCTCTTTGGGAAACGCCGGCGGATTCTGCGGTAGCATCCAGCCTATTTCCTCTTCCCCGGCACGTACCTTTATCCAGTCTTCTTCTGTAAGTATTTTTAGAGCGTTTGGAAACAGGGTAGTTTCTTCAGCTAGTAATAATCGAAAAATGCCACTGAGGAGATAGTGCATATCCTGTTCAACTTCTTCAAATTCCCTTGCCTCGATTTTCTTTCGCAACATTCTAAATTGCTCTCTTAAAGTATCGTGGAAGGACCACATACCCTGAGACGGACCATTCCAACCCCTTTTTTCCAAAAAAGGGAATAGTTGATTTTCTTTTCGCTCAAAACGTCTTTCAACAGATTGCAGTTGGTTGAAAACATTATAGAATTTCTGGTATTCAGCTTTGGGATCTGTAGCTTTTAATTCTTCTATGAGTGAAGTAATTATTGTTTTTTCCTGAAAATATATATTTACCGGATGTCCTTCTGGAAGTATGGAAGGATCAATTGTTTCATTCATTTTAATAATCTTTGATTTTTGCAAAGAAAGATTTCTGAATCAATAAATTATATGATAGGGATCACATTATAGGGTTTCATTTAAAAAAACGCAGAACTTATTTTTGACAGAAAATTTTTAGATTGCTATTAATTCAGATTTTATAATCTTGCAGGTATTTAGCTTTTGTGCGGTTTTCTCAATTTGATTTTTTTGACCGATCCTATTTTCAATCTGTATCACAATTACGAGGAAGATAACATTCCGCTCAACCAGCAGTATAGATCCAGGGCATTACAGGTGTCAGTTTTCGTTTATAAATTCAATTTAAATAAACCAAATACTGATATTCATCATTTCCATGTTCAAATTTACCCCTGAATTTTGCAGCAGTAATTTTTTTACAACCCCATTGGCGTTTTACTAAAACTTTGATTTCAATGTCGAAAATTCCTTTATACAATTTCCTTCATCAGTGGATGAGGATTTTGTTATGGCTGATATTTTTTCCTCCTTTTTTTATTGTAGGCCAAAATTCTTTTGACCTTTATGGTCAGTTGATGCAGTGTGCCGAAATGCTTCACGGATACGGCCAATTAATCGCAGAAGATCAGGATACCGCTTTTTGCATTGGGCAAAGCGGGGGTATCAATGCAGCATATAATTACAAGGGCAAGAAATCTCATAGTAGTGCGAGGGATATTCGTATTTGGGGTAGTGCTTCCCACCTCAAATTGAGGAATAATTTCTTATCTGGGAACGAAGCTTGTTTTGAGACAAGCCTTATCAATAACTGGACGATACCGACCTTTATTATTAAAGATGCGCTATCCTTTCAATTCGGCTATCCAAAGGTTTTATTTTCTGATGGATTGAAAATTATTTGAAATGTGGATAATGTTAAATCCGTTCAGAACTCGACATAAGTAATGTTGTTTTTTCGCCCCGGCCATATCAATTGATTTGTTAATCTGAATTTTTAAAATAGAAATATAAAGTATAACTTTAACAAGAATTTATAAAATATGAACTCACCGTCCTTTGCCGCTCATAAAATGCTTTTTCTGAATACCCTGGCATTTACCATTTGTTTTGCAGTTTGGATGTTCAATGGGGTTACGGTAACCTTTCTTGTAGATAACGGGGTTTACGACTGGAGTTCTGTTCAAATTGGATGGCTTTTGGGAATCCCGGTTCTTACCGGGTCTATATTCAGATTGCCTCTGGGGATAATGACAGATAAATATGGAGGCAAGTGGATGTTTGGAGGATTACTGCTGGTAAGTGCCATTCCCATGTTCATGTTGCAATATGTAGATTCTTTCCTTGGTTTTGCTTTATGTAGTTTTGGGTATGGCCTTACTGGTGCAGGGTTTGCGGTTGGGATCGCTTATACATCTGTTTGGTATGAGAAGGACTGGCAGGGCAGGGCTCTGGGTATTTTTGGGGCGGGGAATGCCGGAGCTGCCATTACAACGCTTGTGGCACCTACATTATTAATAAATCTTACCAATAACGGGGCAGATATTGATAACTGGAGAATACTTCCAGTTATCTATGCTGCTGCCCTGGTAATCATGGCGATCATTTTTGTTGTCTTCGCAACAAATAAAAAACCGGCAACACAGCGTACCCTTAAGAAATTAATGCAGCCTCTTAAAAGTATGAGAGTGTGGCGCTTTGGTCTTTATTACTTTCTGGTATTCGGTTGTTTTGTGGCTTTCTCGCAATGGCTGGTTCCTTACTATGTTAACGTATATTACCTCCCTTTGGTAACTGCTGGTATACTGGCAGCAGCTTTTAGTTTTCCTTCCGGGGTAATAAGGGCTCTTGGTGGTTGGATGTCAGATAAATGGGGTGCGCGTAAGGTAATGTATTGGGTTTTGGGAACTTCTGTAGCAATTAGCTTTTTATTGATCTTTCCAAAAATGGAGATCTATTCCCCCGGGAACGGTATCATGGCTAAACAGGCCGGAGAGGTTACAGAAGTGAGTGAAACCAAAATCGTTGCAGCAGGAATTGAATACGATGTAATCCCCAGGGATGGAACAGATTATAATACCCTTGAAGGGGAGTTTGTATTTCCCAAAAAAGAAACCTGGCAGGAAGCCGTAGTGCAGGAGGGTCAAAAGGTGGAGAAAAAAGAATTACTGGCCAGCGGAGAGACAAAGATCTTTTTTCAAGCCAATGTATGGGTGTTTACCTTCCTGGTTGTGATTCTGGGTAGTATTTGGGGAATTGGTAAAGCTGCGGTCTACAAACATATTCCGGAGTATTTTCCAGATGAGGTTGGGGTTGTAGGGGGCATGGTGGGAGTCATAGGTGGACTGGGAGGTTTTGTATGCCCAATCCTTTTTGGATATTTACTGGATGGATCGGGGCTATGGAACAGTGCGTGGATGTTTACCCTCGTAATATCTGGTATTTGCCTGTGGTGGATGCATAGAACTATTCAAAAGATGATGCACAGGGAACAGCCAAAACTAATGCGCCAAATTGAATCGAAACAAGAAATATAAAATTGATTAAACCCTGAATATTATGAAGACCAACCTGGAAGAATGGAATGTGGAAGACCCTGTATTTTGGGAGCAAAAAGGTAAAAAGATAGCTTACAGAAATCTGTGGCTTTCAATTCCTGCCCTGTTACTTTCCTTTGCCGTGTGGATGATGTGGAGCATTATTACCACCAAAATGAAAGAATTCAATTTCCATTTTGGAATGATTACTCCAGATATGTCCGAAGAAATGGTCAATAATCAGCTGGCAATAATCAACAACTTGTATTATACATTACCAGCTATTGCAGGGCTTGCTGGTGCCACCCTTAGAATTCCAAATTCTTTTCTTATTGCCCTGGGAGGAGGCCGGAATGTTGTTTTTACTACTACTGTTCTATTGCTTATACCTGCCTTTGGTGTTGGTTTTGCCCTTGCAGATCAAAGTACTCCATATTTTACATTTGCTATTCTGGCCCTGTTGTCTGGGTTTGGAGGAGGAAATTTCGCGTCTTCTATGAGCAATATCAGTTACTTTTTTCCCAAGAGAATGCAGGGAACTTCCCTTGGACTCAACGCGGGGATAGGAAATCTTGGTGTAGGAATTATGCAAAAGATGATTCCGTTTGCTATAGGGATCTTTCTTTTCTCAGCAGTAGGCAGTGGTGGTGAAATAATAGAAGATCAACCCCTTGCAGGCCTGCAAAATGCGGGGTGGATATGGATCCCTATAGTATTTGCAGCTATAGCGGCTTTTTTTGGAATGAACAATGTTATAACGGGAACTCCTAAACTCCCCACTACATTTCAGGGCATAACCAAAACTCTCTTTATGGTGGGTATAGGGCTTCTAACTGCAGCTGTTGGATCCTATTTGCTGGTAGGACTTGAGGTTAATATGTGGATAGTATTGCCGGTTGTTGTAATACTTACCCTGCTGCTTTTAAAATACCTGAGCCCCAGTGATATTAAGCAGAGTCTTAACAAGCAGTTTTCTATACTTTCAGATAAGCATAACTGGATCATGACGATTATCTACACCATGACCTTTGGTTCTTTTATAGGATTTTCTGCGGCATTCCCAAAACTTTGCCAGGACATTTTTGTTTATTCAGATCCGTCAAATCCACAATATGTAAATCCCAACGCGCCAGATTTTCTTACCTGGGTATTCATAGGTCCTATGTTGGGGGCATTGGTTAGACCCATAGGAGGTTGGCTAAGTGATAAAGTAAACAGCGGTTCCCGGGTTACCACCTATAGTACAATAGTTACGGTTTTAGCAACTTTGGCAGTTGCTTATTTTGTGGTGCAGGCCAGGGAAAGTGTAACGCCTGAAATTTACTGGTGGCCTTTCTTTGCCTGTTTTATGGTATTGTTTGTTACAACAGGAATTGGGAATGGCTCTACCTTTAGAAGTATACCTTACATCTTCAGCAAAGAGAAAGCCGGGCCGGTTTTGGGCTGGACCTCGGCAATTGCCGCCTATGGGGCATTCATAATTCCGCAGGTATTTGGTGATCAAATTCAAATGGGTACTCCGGAATTTGCATTATATGGCTTTGGTATTTATTACATTATTTGCCTGGGGCTTAACTGGTGGTATTATGACAGGCCTAATTCTGGTATTGAATGTTGACACTAGCTTTTCTTATAGGATACGAAAACCACTTCTGCTGTTTTCTAGGAGGTTCTTGTTTTTATTGTAGGATGGAAGAGATCTAATTCCAATTTTTATTTATATCAATTCTAAATATACTATAAAGTCACAAACCTGATTAAGATCATATTTTCTCAATTTAGCATTGATCATTTTTGTCTCCGGAAAAAAACAATATCCAGAGAGTGTGGATAAGTGTTTTATTAAAATGAGTTTTAAAAGCCATTATTTAGACTTCTTTTAAATTAAAAGGTTTAGATAAAAATAAACTTTAATAAAACTCAATAAATACTTATATTTAGACTTTGTTGTCCATTAATTTTTTAATTGTTCTTTTTAAATTACTGATAATCTGTACTTTAAAAATCTAAAAGGCGCTTGGCGATTCGAATTAATTATATATAGCCTCCACCTACGAAATATTATAGATCTTGGTATCTCACTAATAGAAAGCCTCTGTAAATGAGTTATTTAGGTATATATTACATTAATGTCAAAGAGCTTAACTATAACCAAATGTCGCTCATTTTATTTTAACTGCACAGTTATGATATTTAGAATTCCTCGTTTTTTGAACTGATTAAAGATTAAGTAATTATGTACAGACTCTTCCAAACTTTAAATCGGCTGGCTTTAATCAAGGCAATTATCGCTGCTGTAATTGCGATAATTTTAGTGCTTATTGGTTCCAGGAATTTACAAAATTTTGATCCTGCACTCATCGCATATCTTATTGGAACTGTCTTTGCTGTTTTTGGGATTGCTTACAGGTATTCGGTATGGATACAAAGGCCGCCTACAAAACTTTACTGGCGCAGGAGTATGCAATTTCTATTCAGCAGATACTTTTTTCCATACCTCTGGCGTTCAATAAAATTATTTTTCAGGAATATTTTATTCCAAAGATTCATTGCCTATAGAAGCAGGACCCGATGGATAGGTCATTTCTTACTGGCAACGGGTTGTTTAATAGCTTTCGCCATCACGGTTCCCTTAACCTTTGGCTGGATCCATTTTGTTCTTAAACCGGGGGATGATACTACTTATTATGCCTTGTTGTTTGGGTTTGAAGCCGGGTCTTTTAGCCTGGGCTCACCTATAGCCTTCATTGCTTTTCACGGTTTGGTATGGTGTTCGGTTCTGGTGACTATTGGAGCTATAATGATGATGAAAAGAAGATTTACCGATGGAGGATTAATAGCCACTCAAAGTTTTGAAAATGATTGGCTGCCATTGATCCTGTTAATTGCAATTTCTGTTACCGGCCTTGGGATAACCTATGATTATACTTTCATGGAAGGAAAGACCTATCAATTTATGGCAGTAACCCATGCAATAACGGTGATCCTATTCCTGGTATGGCTGCCCTTCGGAAAGTTTTTTCACATCTTCCAACGGTTAGCTCAATTAGGTGCAAACCTCTATAAAACTGAAGGGAAACGAAGAGGTATGGCAACCTGTCCGCATACCGGGGAAGAGTTTGCAACCCAAACACATTTAGAAGACCTTAAGAATGTATCTAAAGAACTTGGTTTTAATTATGATAAGCAGGATGGATCAAATCATATGGAACTTAGCCCAGAGGGCAAACGTTCAGCTTTGGCCATGGCTCATTTGAAAGCAAGAAATGAAGCCGGAAAGCTATTCGGTTAAAAAAGAAAAAGAAAAAGAAAAAAAATGGCAAAACTTCCCGTTTCAGTAGACAAAATAATCGAGAAATACGGTCCTAATAAGGCCTATGCACCAAAAGTAGGTTTTCAAGGAAATAAGGAACCGGACAAGCTGGTGAAAACCCACTGCTGCTATTGCGGTATGCAATGCGGAATCAAATTAAAAGTAAAGGACAATCAAATTGCCGGTTTTGAACCCTGGGAAGAATTTCCTTTTAACGAGGGGCGCCTATGCCCAAAAGGGGTGATGCGGTATATGCAGAATAATCATCCAGACAGGTTAATGGATCCTATTGAGCGGGTGGAAGGTAAAGGCTTCAAGCCTGTAAGCTGGGAGCATGCCATGAGCAGGACCGTGAATGAAATTAAAAGGATACAGGAGAAATACGGCAAAGATGCTTTCGCAATGCTCTCTGGGGTGTCCCTCACCAATGAGAAGAGTTATATGATTGGAAAGTTTGCCCGGGTGGCGCTTAAAACTGCCAATTTGGATTATAACGGCAGGCTTTGTATGGTGAGCGCTGGGGCAGGTAATAAAAAGGCCTTTGGGCTGGATAGAATTTCCAACAGCTGGGCAGATCTTAAGCATGCTGAAGTTATTCTTGTCGCTGGATCCAATATCAGTGAAACTTTTCCAACTTTAACCCACTACATATGGCAGGCAAGAGACAATGGAGCTAAACTTATTGTTATAGATCCAAGAATGACCCCATTGGCACGAACCGCAGATCTTCATTTACCCATTAGACCGGGAGGTGATTCTGCCCTTTTTGGTGCAATCCTGAAGATCATGGTAGATAATGACTGGTTGGATCACGATTTTATTGATAATTATACATCAGGATTTCAGGAAACTATTGATGCCGTAAAAGACTATGATCTTGATTGGGCTGAAGAACATACAGGAATTTCAAAAGAATTGATTTACCAGGCGGCAGAAATGTGGGGAAAAGCAAATACCAGCTTTTTGCTGCATGCACGTGGAATAGAACACCAGACTAAAGGTGTTGATAATGTTTTAAGTTGCATTAATATAGTTCTGGCCTCCGGAAGGATAGGAAAACCTTACTGCGGCTATGGAACTATTACAGGACAGGGCAATGGCCAGGGGGGCCGGGAGCATGGGCATAAATGTGATCAATTACCGGGAAACCGGGATATTACAAATCCGGAACACCGTAAATATATCTCAGAGGTTTGGGGCATTGATGAAAAGGATATGCCGGGGAAAGGTTTAACTGCATATGAACAAATTGAAGCAATTCACCGTGGGGAGATCAAGGGAATGATTTCTATATGTTTTAATCCGTTGGTTTCCCTGCCAAATAACAATTTTGTGCGGGAAGCTCTTGAAAAACTTGAATATTACATATGTATAGATACTTTCTTATGTGAAACTGCACGACATGCAGATATTGTTATGGCAGGCTCTCTTCATGAGGAGGAAGAAGGAACAGTAACCACGGCTGAAGGTAGGGTGGTGAAAATCAATGAAGCAATTACACCTCCCGGAAATAGCAGAAGGGATGGAGAAATCATCATGGAATTAGCAGCCCGTCTTGGTGAAAAAGATAAGTTTGATTATCCTGCCAGTGAGGATATTTTTAACGAATTAAGAGTAGCCTCAAAAGGAGGTACGGCAGATTATTATGGGATTACTTATCAAAAAATCGTTGATAATATGGGGATTTTCTGGCCCTGTAAAACCCTCGACCATCCCGGAACCCCAAGATTGTGGGAAGATAAAAAATTTGAAACACCAGATAAAAAAGCACATTTTAATCCTGTGAAATATCGTCCCGCTTCAGAAATGCCAAATAAAGAATATCCTGTGGTGTTAACTACGGGCAGGGTGGTGTCGCAATATTTAAGCGGAACACAAACCCGAAGGATCGGGAAATTAGTGGATCAGTATCCGGAGCCTTTACTGGAGATCCACCCTAAACTGGCTTTCCATTACGGCATTGAAAACCACGATCTAATTAGGGTTAAAACCAGAAGGGGAGTAGCAGAATTCCCAGCCCATGTGGTTGAGACCATAAGGGAGGATACAGTTTTTATACCGTATCATTGGGGAGGAAAACATTCTGCCAATCAATTGACTATAGATAACCTGGATCCTGTATCCAAAATCCCGGAATATAAGGTTTGTGCCTGCCAGTTGGAAAAAACAGGTAAAAAAGGATCACAGCACCTTACTAACACTGCATATCAAAGTTCATCATAAAATACGAATCAGACAGAAAGTAGAAAAAAAGAAGCAATAGCTAAATCAACAAAAAAAACAAATATGCCGGAAACAAATTATGATCAGGAAATGGCTTTTTTCGTAGACATGCAACGCTGTATTGGTTGTCAGGCCTGTGTAATGGCCTGCGCTGAATGTGAAACGAATGGGCAGGAAAGTATGATTCATGTAAATTATGTGGACAGGAAGACAAGTCCGCAAACTACTGTACAGGTGTGCATGCACTGTGAAGATCCTACCTGTGCAAATGTTTGTCCGGCAGATGCCATACATCAGGATGAGTTTGGAGTGGTGCACTCTGCCAACACCTCAAGGTGTATAGGTTGTTCAAATTGTGTGCTGGCTTGCCCATTTGGTGTTCCAAAGAAAATGGAAGAGGCAGAATTGATGATGAAATGCAACTTGTGTTATGACAGGACCAGCGTAGGTAAAAAACCAATGTGCGCGACTGTATGTCCAAGTCAGGCCTTGTTTTACGGAACAAGAGCAGAAATTGAAAAAATGCGACCAGACAGTGAGCCGGTAAATTCTTTTCTTTTTGGCCAGCAGGAAGTGAATACTAAAGTGAATATTATGATGCCTAAAGGCACAAATCAGTTAATTATCCCATAATTAAAAATACTATGTCAAAGGAAGATTCTGAAAGAGAACCAAACTGGAAAAGCGATTTTCCAATTGAATCAAAGCGTGGAACACATGTAAGCCGAAGGGAATTTGCAAAATTCCTGGGATTACTGTCTGGGGCTTTTGCCTTAAGCAATGGCTTTATTGTTATAAAGGCAGTCGCCTTTCCTGCAGAAAAAATGGAAGGTGAACATTTTGTGGTAAATGCAAATGAGGTTGCCATAGGGGAGATGTTTCAGTTTGAGATCCATGGGGATAGACATATCCCATATATTCTTATTCATTTGGAAGAGAATGAGTGGCGAGCTTTTGAACAAAAGTGTACCCACCTTACCTGTGCGGTAAGATATGAGAAGGAAGTAAACCAAATTCAATGCCCCTGTCATAACGGATGGTTTAGTGCAGATACCGGAGAGGTATTACAGGGTCCGCCTCCAAGACCGTTGCCTCAACTCGATGTAGTGTTGAGAGATGGAAAAATCTATGTAAAAGAACAAAGTGAGGATCAAAATGTATAAAGATGAGTGATTTTAGAACATCCCAAAACCAGGCACACCCCAATAAGACCAATACTATCATGACTGTGATAATCATGTTACAAATCCTTTTTGTGAGTATACAAATTTGGTTTTTATTTGGTGCTTTAAACAATGCTCTTGAAGGAAATTTGTACTTTGCATTCACAACTTTTATTGGTTCCTCTATAATGGCCATAGCCTCCTTTTTGGTGTTGCGTTATTTGCCGGAACCATTGAAGAAGAAATTTGACAAAAGACGCAGAGTGAATGTTAATAGACAACCATAAAAGGATCCACGATTACTTAAGAATTTCGCTCACCGATAGCTGCAATTTTAGGTGCCAGTACTGTATGCCGGATGAAAATATACAGTGTTTGCCCAATAAGCATCTTATGCAGGTCGATGAAATTGAGCATATCGCCAGGAAATTTGTAGATCTTGGGGTAAAAAAAATTAGATTAACGGGAGGGGAGCCTATGGTGCGAAAGGAATTTCCTGAGATCCTTTCCAGGATCTCGAAATTACCCGTGGAATTAAGCCTTACCACCAATGCCGTTCTTGCCCACAAATATATAGAAAATCTAAAGGCAGCTGGGGTGCAATCGCTCAACATAAGTCTTGATACCCTGAATGCGGAAACTTTTAAAAAGATCACCAAAAGAGATCAATTCCAGAGAGTTTGGGATAACATACTGCTTATGCTTAATGAGGGTTTCAGGGTGAAGATTAATGTAGTTGGTATTGAAGGAGTAATTGAAAAGGAAATTCTGGACTTTGTAGCTATTACCAAAGATCTCCCTTTGCACGTACGAATCATAGAATTCATGCCTTTTGAAGGAAATCACTGGGACAGTAAGAAAGTGGTGACCGCTGAACAAATGCTGAATTGGGTTGAGCAGGAGTATGATATGGTAAAACTTAAAGATGAACCACACGCTACCGCAAAAAAGTATAAGGCTATTGGCCACGAAGGCACATTTGCTTTTATCACTACTATGACCCAGCATTTTTGCGGTGATTGTAACAGGATGAGGATTACTGCAGACGGGAAGATGAAAAACTGTCTCTTCGGAAGCGAGGAAATGGACCTTCTGGGAACACTTAGAAAAGGAGAAGATATTGAACCCCTTATAAGGACATCGGTTCTTCGGAAGTTTAAAGTCATGGGCGGGCAGTTCTCTAACTCTTATACCGGTGCTGAAGCTTCACAGCTTAAGAATCGAAGTATGATCAAAATAGGAGGATGATCTCAGTAACCCAGGCAAGGAAAATACTTTCAGAAAATACTGAAAGAGCGGGCAGAAAATTGGTGTCCCTGGAAGAAAGCCTTGATCTTCACCTTGCAAAAGATATATATTCCCCCATTGATGTCCCTTCTTTTGATAATTCAGCTATGGATGGATATACCATGGAATTTGATGGCAGCAGGAAGGAGTGGGATTTGGGAGAAATAATTCAGGCCGGAGATACCTCACGGCAGAAAGTTGAGGCAGGCACTGCAGCCCGTATTTTCACCGGGGCTAAAATGCCGGAGGGTACCAATACTGTTATTCCACAGGAACTAATTCAACGGGATGAGAATTTGGATAAGATTTATTACGATCTGGATCAGATTAAGCCCGGCAGCAATGTACGTTTAAAAGGCTCCCAGTGCAGAGAGGGGGAGTTAATTCTTACCAAAGGAACCGTTATTACTCCTGGAGTTATAGGGTTGCTGGCTTCTGTGGGAATTGATGAGGTAGAAATATATGCCCCTCCCTCAGTAGGATATATTATTACAGGAGATGAATTAAAGGAAGTAGGCACTAAGCTTATAGAGGGAGAGATCTATAATTCCAATGGCCCAATGCTAAATGCCCTGCTCAAAACTGCAGGGATCAGGGAAATTTCAGGTTATAAAGCTTCAGATGATAAAGAGAAGCTTCAGCAAATTATAAACGAAGCCCTGGAAACCCGGAATGTGGTTATTCTAAGCGGCGGAATTTCTGTAGGTGATTATGATTTTGTAAAAGAATGCCTTGAAAATGCCGGAGTAATTGAGTTGTTCTATAAGATTAAACAACGGCCCGGAAAACCCATGTTTGCAGGCAAAAAGGGCGAGAAATTTATATTTGCACTGCCGGGAAATCCTGCTTCGGTATTAAGTTGTTTTAATATGTATGTTAAACCCTGTCTACAATATATGCAGGGTCTTGAGAATGTTTGGAAACCGAATAAAATTCTTCCCCTCCCGCTTGAACAAAAGAAAAAGGCCGGATTTACATTCTTTTTAAAAGCCAGAAGAGAGGATGAAAAGATAAGCATCCTGGGAGGCCAGCAGTCCTTTAACTTGCAGGCATTTAGTACTGCCAATTGCCTGGTGGAGTTGGAGGAGGAAAAAGATATTATAGAAGAAGGAACTTTGGTAAATGTTTATGACCTTTAAGAGCGATGCCAACAGTATTAATTTTATATCCACTTCTCTTCCTGCCTGGGGCAGCTTTTTCTATGCTTCCGCAGGATCGTAGGTTTTGATATTGCTTTAGAGGAGTCTTTGGATCTTTATTCCACCTACTATTATTGCCGGAATTAAATTTTAATTATCATGAAACCCGAAGTTGAAATAGAGGCTTATGTGCTTGCTGGTGGTAAAAGCAGCAGGATGGGAAAGGATAAAGGACTCGTTCTTTTTAACGGCCAGCCAATGATTTCTTATGTGCTGAAAGCGCTTGGTGAAACAGGAATTCCGTTTAATATTATTGCGAATAATGAGGGGTATGAAAAATTTGGACATCCGGTTTATCCCGATTTAGTTGTGGATAAGGGACCAATGGGAGGGTTATTAACCGCATTTTCCAATACAAAGGCTAAGGCCGTTTTGTTGATGAGCTGTGACATGCCTTTGGTGAATTGTGAAGCTATAAAACAACTAATAGATAAGACAAAAAATAACCAAATTATTGCCCCTACGGAGGAAGGGAGGGTTAATCCGCTATTTGCCTTATATCCGCTGTCTCTAAAGCAGGAGGTTGAAAGAAGAATAACCGACGGCAGGTTAAAAATGACCGATTTAATTTTAGAAAACAAGCATACTTTAGTACCTTCCATCGTGTGCGAAAACCCGGGCATTTTCAGGAATGTGAATAATGAAGAGGAACTTAAAATGACAGAAAAGCAATGGAGCAATTTAAAATAAAAGCATTCGGGATACTGGCAGAAAAACTGCCTGCTTCAGAATTTGAATTTCCATATTATGAGGATTCCGAGACACTGGTAAATAAACTGAAAGAAGAATTTCCCGAGCTTAAAAATTTGAAGTTTTCACTTGCAGTAGACAAGCAGCTTATTCAGCAAAAACACCATTTGAACGGCAACGAGGAAATAGCTTTGTTGCCACCATTTTCAGGAGGATGAGCAGATTTGAAAGACAACATATACTACCGGGCTTTGGCCAGGAAGGGCAGGAAAAACTTTCACAGGCCAGGGTTCTTGTGGTTGGGGCCGGCGGACTGGGATGTCCGGCTTTACTGCACCTGGCGGCAGCAGGGGTGGGTACAATAGGCATTGCAGACGGGGACAGCGTAAGTGAATCCAACCTTAACCGGCAAACGCTTTTTGGCCAGAATGATATAGGGAAACCAAAAGCGGAAACTGCAGCCAATGGTTTAAAACAGAAATATCCGGATATTCAGTTCGAAATTTTTCCAACTTATCTTAACGTTGAAAATGCATTTGAAATTATAAAAAATTACGATTTGGTACTGGACGGGTCAGATAATTTTGGAACCCGGTACATGGTCAATGATGCCTGTGTGCTACTGAAGAAACCTTTAATTATGGGGGCGATTTACCAGTACGAAGGTCAGGTGGCTGTATTTAATTACGGGGAAGCTCCAATTAACTACAGGGATATTTATCCTGTGCCGCCCCAGGACAATGAAATCCCGAATTGCAGTGAAACCGGAGTGCTTGGAGTACTGCCGGGGATTATAGGAACCCTGCAGGCGGCAGAAACTATAAAACTGCTCTCCGGCTTTGGAAAGAGCCTCACAAACAAGATCCTGTTTTACAATTTGAAAACGTGCAGCTTTTATGAGGTGGAGGTGAAGCCAAATCCTGTATCCGGAAAAAATATCCCTGAAAATGAAGAAACTTTTAGAAAAACTAATTATAATATAACTTGCGGCCTGGCTGAAAATATAAGCTGGGAAAAAGCATTAGATTGGTTTCGGAATTTGAAAAGTTCGATGCTTATTGATATTAGGGAACCTAATGAGGAGCCTGGTTTTGGTCTAAAGGGTATTAAAAAGATCCCAATGGATAAATTAGCTGAAAATCCCGGGCACCTGAAGCAGGTAGAACATGTGCTGTTATTCTGTAAATCTGGACAGCGAAGCATGAAGCTTGCAGAGCAACTCAAGCAAAAATTTCCGGAGAAGAAAATATTTTCTGTAGAAGGCGGGATCTTGCATCCTTCCTCTCCGTTAAAAACTTAAAACCATGGAACGTAAACCAAAGAATATATTTGTACAGGGTCCAATTTCAAGTGAGAAAATTGCCCAATCTATCCAAAACCACAGTACCAAAACCAATATTGGTGCACATTCTATTTTTCTGGGGCAGGTGCGTGCAGATGAGAAAGAGGGTAGTATTGTCACCGCCATAGAATACACGGCTTATGAAGAAATGGCCCTGCAAAAGGCCTTTGAAATACGGGAGGCTGTTTTTGAAAAATATGAGCTTAGCTGTATGCACATATACCATAGCCTGGGAGCGGTGAAGACGGGAGAAATATGCCTGTTTGTATTCACCTCTTCCAAGCATAGAAAAATGGCAATAGATGCCTGTGAAGAACTTGTAGAAAGAATTAAACAAGAACTGCCCGTTTGGGGTAAGGAGCTTTTAGAAAGCAATGGCGAAAGCTGGAAGGTGAACACTTAAAATACAGATTAGACTAAAATGGTAAATATCACTCATAAAAGTAATACGCTTCGTAAAGCAATAGCACAGGCGGTGGTGCGGGTAAGCAGTCCCGAAACTATAAAAGCGGTGGAAGAAAAAATGGTTCCGAAGGGAGACGTTTTTGAAATGGCCAAAACCGCAGGCCTATTCGCTGCTAAGCGCACCAGTGATATGATCCCCGATTGTCATCCATTACCCATTGAATTTACCGAAATAAAATTCCGCATTGAGGGGTTGGAGATCTTTGTGAGCGTTGAGGTTCATACTATCTATAAAACAGGAGTTGAGGTGGAGGCCATGCATGCGGCCTCTGTTGTCGCGATCACGATGTATGATATGCTAAAACCCATTGATAAAGGCATAAGTATTGAAAATATTAAACTCCTGGAAAAAAAAGGAGGGAAAACAGATTACCGCAAGGTGGTGGAAGAGAATCATATTTCAGCCACTGTTATTGTGTGTTCAGATTCCATTTCGGCCGGGGAAAAAGAAGACCGGGCAGGGAAAGTGATCATTGAAAAACTAGAGGCCCACCAGGTAGCTGTTGAAGATTATGTGATTATCCCGGATGAAAAGGAACGAATTCAGGAGCTGGTGAAAAAGAAATGTAACGCCGGGGTGAGCCTTATAATCCTTACAGGCGGAACAGGCCTCTCTCCAAGGGATGTAACCCCAGAGGCTATAATTCCACTTCTGGAAAGGCCGGTTCCGGGCATAGAAGAAGCCATAAGGGCTTACGGACAGCAAAGAACACCATATTCCATGTTATCACGCTCTGTTTCCGGGTTAATAGGAAATACTCTGGTACTTGCCCTGCCGGGATCTACAAAAGGGGCAGAGGAATCTATGGACGCGGTGTTTCCCGCAGTGATGCACATCTTTAGAATCCTGGCAGCTTTTAAACACGATTAATCAACTTTTAAATATTCTTTCTCATTATCACTTTGCTAAGGTTAAAATAGCTTTTTCCTGATCAAGATCATATAATGCTGGCAGCTAAACTTTTACTTTTGTTCTCAAAATTATTGTACCGAAATTTTTTTCGGTACAATATGATATTTTTTTAATTTCAGAATTAATCACAGATCCAGTAGAAAATGAGCATAGTACAAGAGGAATTTAGCCTGAAAGATCGGGTACTTCAGCTAAAAGAAGAAAAAAATGCGGTTATCCTGGCTCATTATTACCAGGAACCGGAAATCCAGGAGGTAGCCGATTTTGTTGGGGACAGTTTGGAGTTGGCTAAGAAAGCCGCTGCGACCACTGCTGATATCATTGTTTTTGCCGGTGTGCATTTTATGGCGGAAACCGCCAAGATCCTTAACCCTTCTAAAAAAGTTCTTTTACCCGATCTCAATGCAGGATGTTCCTTAGCGGACAGCTGTCCTCCGGAAGCTTTCCAGGAATTTATAGATCAATACCCGGACCATGTCGTGGTAACGTATATCAATTGCTCTGCTGAAGTTAAAGCGATGAGTGATCTTGTTTGTACCTCTTCCAATGCAGAGCGGGTGATCAATTCTATTCCTGCAGACAAAAAGATCATTTTTGCCCCCGATAAAAATCTGGGGAAATACCTTATTGGTTTAACCGGCCGGGAAATGTTGCTTTGGGATGGTGCCTGTATCGTACATGAAGCTTTTTCACTTGATAAACTTATAGATCTTTCCATAGAATATCCAAAAGCAAAAATCATTGCCCATCCGGAATCTGAAAGTCATATCCTTCAGGTAGCCAACTATATTGGATCCACATCGGGGATGCTTAATTATGTGAAGACCAGTGATTATGATTTTTTTATTGTAGCTACAGAGGCTGGGATCCTGCATCAAATGCAAATGGATGTTCCGCATAAAACTTTAATTCCCGCTCCGGCAAAAGAAGATAACACCTGTGCCTGCAGTGAATGTGCGTTTATGAAAATGAATACGATGCAGAAATTATACGACTGCCTGGAAAAAGAAACCCCCGAAATAATTCTCGATGAAAACCTGATAAAAAAGGCTCATCGGCCTATTAAACGAATGATGGAATTATAATTTATGAAAACAGATGTGCTTGTTATTGGATCGGGAATTGCCGGTTTATCATTTGCTATTAAAGTCGCAACTGCTAAACCGGAGGCATCTATTCTGGTGCTGACAAAGAGCAATAATGATGTATGCAACACAGCTCATGCACAGGGCGGAATTGCAGTAGTTTTGGATAAAGTAAGGGACAGTTTTGAGCAACATATAGAGGATACTATGAAAGCCGGAAAAGGGCTGAGTGATCCGAATGTGGTGAAGATGGTAATTTCGCAGGCCCCGGATAGGTTGAATGAGCTTATTAACTGGGGAACCAGCTTTGATGCCAATGAGCTGGGAGAACTGGAACTGGGACTGGAAGGAGGACATTCGCAAAAACGCATTGTCCATCACCGCGATCTTACCGGGAAAGAAATGGAAACAAAACTGCTTCAAAAAGCAGGATCTTATTCTAATATTATTTTTCACGATCATTATTTCGTCACCGATTTGCTTTTGAAAAAAGATAGATCACTTACTTCCTGTACAGGAGTAACGGCGGTAGACAGGCAAAAGGATCAACTTGTAAGCATAAGCTCAGGGATAACATTTCTGGCTACCGGGGGGAGTGGGAGGATCTTTCAAAATACCACCAATCCTTCCGTAGCAACGGCCGATGGGGTAGCCATGGCACATCGTGCGGGAGCCAGGATTTCAAATATGAATTTCATCCAGTTTCATCCCACCGCACTTTATACAAAAAACAAACATTCTTTGTTCCTGATATCTGAAGCCGTTAGAGGTTTTGGGGCTTATATGGTGGACCAAACCGGGAATAGGTTTCTTTTTAAATATGATCTTAAAGGGGAACTGGCAACGCGGGATATAGTTTCTGAAGCGATCATGAATGAACTTCAAAGATCGGGTGAGGAATCGGTATTTCTGGATTGCCGGCATCTGGATCCCAAAGCTTTCCGGAGCCATTTTCCAACTATTGTAGAGCATTGTTTGTCCAAGGGCATTAATTTTGACCAAGATCTTATTCCTATTGTGCCTGCCGCCCATTATCAATGCGGAGGAATTCAAGTGGATCATTTCGCCAGGACCAGCATTAATAATCTTTATGCTTCCGGAGAATGCGCACATACAGGTTTGCACGGCGCAAACAGGCTTGCTTCCAATTCCCTGTTGGAAGCCCTTGTATTCTCTCACCAGGCCGCCGGTATTGTTGTGAAAGAATTAGATTCAATCCCAGCTCAGGAACTTCAGGAGGAAAAAATGTATCAGCTCAAACAAACCGGGAACAAAGAAATTCCGAAGAATTTTGAAAAAGAGCTCAACCAGATCATGACCTATAATTTGCTTTATATTTCTGAAAAAAGCGATAAGAAAAAAGCCCTTGTAAAATTGAGGGTTCTGGAAAAAAACCTCGAAAAATTATCAGGCACAATTGATCCGGAATTTTTTGAGCTCAAAAATATGATTCAAACGGCTATTTTGATCGTTGAACAGGCAATTGAAAACAGGTCTTTGGACAAAAAGAAATGTGTAATAAAAATCAGGTAATCTTTAATCCATCATTGCGGTGTTATCCTGAAAGGCTTCTACAGGATTTGCATTAAAATCAGAAATAACATTGTTTTATCTGGTGTCTATCTATTAGGAAATGTAATCCTATTTCTCAAACTCCTTTTCTAAATTTTTTATTCCCTGAATAGAAAATTCCCGCAAGCTTTAACAAGATTGCGGGAATTGCTTTTTTGTCTTTAAGCCGGGACAATTTCCGGATTTCTTGCTATCTGCCCTGTGGTTCCAACCTAGCTTCCGGCATTTCACCGGCGCCGTTTTTCAGCCAGGTATTGAACCAGCGCATCATACGGAGATTATAGTCATACCTGGCGGTGGATTTCCTGTTGCCATGGCCTTCTCCAGGGTATAAAACCAATCTTACAGGTGTGTCTGTCCTGGTTTTGATATGGCGGTAAAGTTCATAAGACTGCCCCGGGTCCACACGGGTATCTTCCTTTCCATGCATGATAAGGAGCGGTGTTTTTGCCTGGTGGGCATAGAAGATGGGACTTCGCTCCAGGTAGAACTGATAATCGTCCCAGATCCTTTTGCGGCTGTGTACCAAAAACATCTCTTCGGGAATATCGCTGGTACCCCATTTGGAGATGTTATTGCTGATTCCCACAGACATTACCCCGGCAGCAAACCTATCGGTGTGTCGGGTTGCCATCCAAGCGGTGGCATAGCCCCCGTAGGAGCCTCCGGTAATCCCAACCTTGTCGCGGTCAATCCCGTGATTCTCGATCAGGTAATCTATACCATCAATAATATCATCAAATTCTTTTCCGGCAGGATCACCCTGGCTAGCCTTGGCAAATTCCAGCCCTCGTCCGGTACTGCCCCTGTAATTGGGATAGAAGATGGCATAGCCCTCTCCGGCACCCACCTGTCCGGGCATACTGTAGTTGGTAAGCCATCCATTATCGTAATGTGCTTCGGGACCTCCGTGAACCACAGTTATTAAAGGAATGTTTTCTGATTTGTTTATCGGGTGGATCAGAATCCCCTGAATCTCCAGCCCGTCTGAGGCCTGATAGGCGATCACCTCCTGTTTTCCCATTTGTTCATCCTGCAGCCAGGGATTGGATGTTGTAAGACGATCTGCTACAGAAGCCCCGGAATTCAGTACAAACAGTTCGTTGGGATATTGAGCAGTATTTGCGGTAAAGGTTATGGTTTTATCATTCGCCCTGGAGAAACCGGTAATATTCATATTTTCATCTTCGTAAATCTTATGCATATTTCCCTCAAGGTCTATGGTACCAAGGCTGCTGTAAACCCCTTCACTGGCTAAATACATAATGGTATTGTTGTCCCTCCAGGAAAATCCATCAAACATACCTTTAAAATCCCGCTGAAGTATCTTTGGACTTCCGCCTGTAGCTTCAGCGATGAACATGCGGCCTTCGATGGGATCATGCTGATCTTCTCCGGCTATAAAAGCGATTCTTTTTCCGTCAGGGCTCCATTTTAACGGCCCCATTTTGGCTGTGTGGTCTATTTCGGAAGTAACCCGGAAAGTAGAACCATCGATAATGTAGATCTTCTGACTGGTGTAAAAATCGTCGACCAGGGAAGTGGGAGCGGCACTTACGGCCAGTCTTGAGCCATCGGGACTCCATTGCAACCCGGTTACATGGCCTTTCATTTCCACTTCTTTGGGGTCAGGATCGTTGAGGTTCACGATAAATGCTGCTGAATTCTGAAGATCGGTCTCATAGATCTCAGGCTGATAGGGGAGGGCTGATTTCTTTTTTTCCTCCTGCCTGTTTGAAACGAAAGCCAGCTTGCTGCCATTGGAATGCCAGTCATAGGAGGAGATGGAAGCACTAAACTCATACAATTTTTTGGCTTCCCCGCCACTCACAGGAATTTCGTACAATGCAGAGACGGAATCGTTTTCCATTTTTGCGGTAAAAGTAATGCTGCTTTTTCCGGGCCTGAATTTTATATTAGAGGCACTGTATTCGGTAACTAAAGCAGTGGAACTTTGTCCTGCTCTGTCATAGATATACAGGTGTGTTTTCGGCGGAACATTTTCCGCTGCAGGATCGGCAGGAATTAGTTTTTGATAAGCGATCGTTTCACCGTTCTCAGAAATGACTGTATTAGTGATGACTTCGATCTTTGCCACATCTTTAGGAGTGAGCACATTTTCCTGTGCAACAATGCTGTGGGCAATGAAAAATAAAATAAGTATAATGGATCTTTTCATGGTGATAAAGAATTTAAGGTTTACACACATTAAGATAACTTAAAATCTGCTCTGAAACAAGCGGTTTTTCTGTAAAGGGAATTGGGTACGCCCAGCGGGAAAATTCTATTTAAACCAGAAAGGGAATGGTGTTTTTAAAGGCAGTATTTCAATACAAAATAATAGTGGATTTTCCTCTTTGAGGTACTGCTTTGATCCAATAGGTACAAAAATGTATCATCCTAAGGATTAAAGGAGATGAAAAAAGCTGTCAGTTCAGATTAAAAGATAACTCATCCAACTGCTATTCTTATTTACCTATTTTAAAAGTTCAAAAGAGTGGCAAACTATCGGGTTGTAATTATCTGATATGTACCCTGCTTTTAGGGGGCGTAAACCAAACAGCGCAAATTTTTGCAGTAAAAGCGAGCCAGGCTACTAAATTTCCCGTATTATACTAAAGAAAACCGGGATAAGTAATGAGCTGTATTATCCAAATTAAAACCAGAAATCAAAAATCAACCTTAATATTTCTATAGAGATTATAAATGCTTTGTGATTTTTGAACTCATAGGGTTTGTAATAGAAAAATAATAATCAATCAACTTGCCATTGTTGTTTACCAAATATTTCTGAAAATTCCACTTTACACCAGAGTTCTTTGTTCCATTTAAGTCTTTATTGGTCAGCCATTGGTACAGCGGGTGTTGGTTACTTCCTTTTACATTAATTTTCTCTGTAAGTAAAAAAGTAACTCCAAAATTACGTTCACAAAATGTCTGAATTTGTGAAGCATCACCAGGCTCTTGCTTTCCAAACTGGTTGCAGGGAGATCCAATAACAACCAACCTCTCTGGATACGTATCACTCAATTTTTGTAAATCTTTATATTGGTTTGTAAAACCACATTCTGAAGCAACATTTACAAACAAAATGTTTTTGCCTTTAAAGGAAGAAAGGTCGATATGCTTTCCATCAAGAGCATTTATTGATATATCATAGAGAGAGGCATTTACTGCATGCTCGGTTTTAATAGATGCTGTTTTAATCTTGCTAATTGTTTTCATCTGTTTTTTTTATTGTTTTTAATCGGTCTCCCGATAGCTATTGGGAGTAACCTCTTTAATAATCATTCTCGTATGTATTGACTTGCCGTTATAGCGATTTCATTTTTTTATATTTTATAGGATAAAATATCACAATCCATTTTTTTATCACTCCAGTTTATTGTGTAACCTGTGCTTCTTTGAAAAGCTCACAACGTATAATTACTGTTTTCTTCATTATTATAATCTTCGCTGGACTTGTTAAGTTTGCTAAAAGTGTAAAGGTATTTATATTTGTGTTTAATATTTGATATTTATTGTTAAACAAAAATTAAAACTATATTAGCCATTGCAAATTCTTTTTATTTTTTAGTAAATAATGCACTTATGAAAAAACAAGACTATAAAATATATATCGTTGGTGCCGGAGTGAGCGGACTTATAGCGGCCAGAGTCTTAGAAGATGACGGTTATAGTCCGGTTATTATAGAAGCAACAGATCGCGTTGGAGGAAGGGTTAAAACAGATTTGGTAGAAGGTTATCAATTAGATCATGGGTTTCAAGTATTACTTACCGCGTATCCGGCCGCTAAAAAATATTTAGATTTTGAAGCTTTAGAGCTGCAGCAGTTTCTTCCGGGAGCGACTATTTTCAATAATGGAAAGGCAAAAACTATTGGAGATCCGCTTCGGAATATTTCATTGCTAATGCCAACGCTTTTTTCAGGTATAGGAACTATTTCAGATAAATTGAAAATACTCAGGCTGAATATGCTTTTAAGCAAAACAAGCTTATCAGAAATATTCGAAAAGGAGGAAAAGACCACCTTGCAATACCTGAAAGATTTTGGTTTTTCAGAAGAAATGATAGCTCAATTTTTCACTCCTTTTTTTAGCGGTATCTTTCTGGAGTCCAAATTAGAAACTTCAAGCAGGATGTTTGAATTCGTCTATAAGATGTTTGGAGAAGGTTATGCCACCTTGCCTAAAACTGGGATTGAAGCGATACCAAAACAATTAAAAGATAATTTAAACCGAACTACATTTTGGTTTAATACTAAGGTTAAATCTGTAGAGGACAGCAAAATATGGCTTGCTGACGGAACAGAATTAGAAAGCCATTTTACGATCATTGCTACAGAACCAAATGCACTTCTTTCTCAATTTAAAAATCAAAAAACTAAATGGAAATCCTGCAACACCTTATATTTTGAAACAAGTACCAGAACGATTGAGAAACCACTTATTGGGCTTATAGCTAATAAGGATGCACTAATAAATAACATATTCTTTCAAGGGAGTCTTGAATCAGGGTCAGTAGGTAAGCAGGAATTGCTATCTGTTACTGTGGTAAAGGAACACGGCTTATCAGATGAAGCATTGAAAATACATGTTCAAAAAGAACTGAAACAGTATTGTGGTGTAGATGTTTCCAGGTTTATAAAACAGTATTTTATACCCAAAGCGCTACCAGAGCTAAATGGAATACAATACGAGTTGCTTCCTTCTGAAACAAGATTATCTAAAGGTGTTTTTCTTGCCGGAGACACACTGCTTAACGGTTCATTGAACGCAGCGATGATTTCAGGCGAGAGAGCGGCTTTAAGTATAATACAAAGCCTTGAGTCTTATTTAAAAGTTAAGTAACTTAACTGGGAATTAATAAAATGAATTAATACGAATCATACACAAACGCAATTTAGGTCCGGCTTTCATAATTGCCAGACTATACGTGTGTTAGGATTTTGTGATATCACATGACTGAAACCATCTCAATAATTACATATTGCAGATTCCCCGGGGCCTACCCAAATCATTCAGGCGGGCCTGTCCCGAGGTTTTTGATTTCCATACCTTAAAATTTCGCCTCTGGTTTTCCTTTTAAACGTATTTCAATTTTTTTCTTCTTTGCGGTTAATCCTTTCATTATCTCCATAATCTTAGTATCCTCTGATTCCTTATAAACCTCGTTTAAAGCCAGTATTAAACGTTTGGCTTCTCTTGATGCAGCCACTCTGTCGCTGGTAGACATGTTGCTCATTTTTGATTTCTCAAATTCGAGAGCTTCATTTATTAAGTCCATAATATTAAAAATTTGTTTATTGGCGCTTAATATAATTAAATAAATAATTTTTTTCGCATATTTAATATCTATTGTTTTGATTTTAATATAGGAATGGCCTATCGATAACTGAATAAGAGCGAAAATTTCTCAACTTTAGTAACAGCGGTTAAGACGGTATAGTCCTCTCCGGCTCAGTTTTTCTGAATATTATTATCTTCAAAATGCCTGGCTAATCTTGTAAATCTTATATATTTGAAAAGGGGTTTTTCAGAAAGAATCCTGAAATTCATTCCTAAACTGAAAGAAGATAGAAGCCCGCGGTAAATACCATTAATGAAAAATCCTTTTAAAAGCTATTCAGAAAATAATGGAAATGTAAATCCATCCAAAAAAGCGGATTAGGTACTTTTGGAGGGGTCTTTTACTCCTTCTATTTTAATTATTCCTGGCCTTATTATGTACCTGCGTTTTGACTGGGTAGTGGGAAATGTCGGCCTTATTGGTACTCTTATAATTGTTACCGTTTCGGTTTCAATTACATTTCTTACAGCGTTATCTGTTGCGGCAATCGCTACAGATCAGCGGATAAAAGGGGAGGAGCCTATTATATGATAAGTCGTTCGCTGGGGATCGAGGTGGGGGGAGCCGTGGGAATTCCGCTTTTTATCGCACTGGTACTCTCAGTTGCATTTTACAGAAAAATTAGTAAAAATACATTGGGATTTAAATACTATCTCATAGTGCATTCTTATTATCTCTATTTTGAAATATGGTTTTTTAATACTGTGTGCTTAACATCAAGCTCGCCTTATTTTAGCAGGGATTGCTTTAGCGCCAGGCGCTCTTCTTCCTGTATACTGAAGTTTTCCATAGGAGGTGAGCCAGAAAAAGTATCGAACAGGGAATTAATATTTTTTGAATAATAGGACCTGTAACTGGTTCAGATTTTTTCAATGCAGAGATTAACTCACGGATAATTTTTAAGGGGAAGAGGTTGAAACAAGGGAAAAGTATTTAAAAGGTAGTTGCAGAAATGAAAAATATAACAAACAAATCAATAAATTATTACCCCATCCCTGCCTCCGACAGTTAGGTTTCAATTTAGTGATCGACAGTTTCCTATACTGTAAATACAGATTAGAGTTTTGTTTTGGTTATCAAAAACCTACTGAAAATCAGTGGTTTTTTTTAATGATGGTGATCTTCTGCCTCTTCATGCGTTTCGTGAACAGTTCCGGCTTCGTGTACCGGTAGCCCGTAAAGCGTATAGACCTTCAGCGTTTCCTGACCAACATTGATAATATTATGCCAGTATCCGGCCGGAATCATCATGATCCAGTCGTCTCCAATGGTTTTGTCAAAAGAGAGGTTGTCTTTTTCTTTTCCCATTAAAACGCGGGCAACACCACTTTCTATTCGAATAAACTGATCATTTCCGGAATGAAGCTCCAGTTTAATCTCCTCTCCTGGTTCCAAAGACATCAATACCAGTTGCATATATTCTCCTGTCCATACCGCCTTGCGATAGTCTTTATTTTCCATGGTGGCCTTTTCAATATCAGTGATCCAGGGTTTTTTTCCTTCGTCTTCAATGGTACCAGAGGTTTCCTGGGAAAATACGTTTGATAATGCAAACATTAGCAATATCAATGTGCTTATCATCATTTTGTGCTGCGTTGAAATTCTTTTTTTCATAATTTCTCTCTTTTGATTAGTTTAAAAATAACGAAAAAGCTTCGAATTATCAACTTATCTGAGGATGACTTTATGCAACCATAGAAAGAATATTAAATCCTAACTCCTTCAGATATAGATCAAATAATAGTAGACATCATTCCCTTGAACAGGTCAGGAAAAAATGACAGGGTAATTGATCTTCGCATTGAAGGGTTCTTTGATAACATCGGCCATAATAAAATGATGTCATATAGAAAAACATGTTCCCGATAGAAGGACAAGGTTATATATATCACGAAGGCTTGGATGCCCGGGGAATGACAAAATTGGGATAACCAATTTTAAACAGGGAAAAGGTATTCCTCAAGTTGGAAGCCTTTTTTGCGCAAAGCTTTTCCTACAATACGGCTTAGATGAATGCTTGGAAGATTTGAAAGAGAAAAGGAACACTATTCTAAAATATTTTACCATTGGCAAAATGGGATATATATGGTAAATTGGTATTTTAGATATGTATAATAAGAGCTTTATAATGGGAGACTATTGCATCCGGTTCCCCGCCTGATCCGGCTGGGAAAGTGTAAGAGGCCTGGAATGAAATTACCCTTGTCTTCTGGATACGCTGCCCTGGCAAAAGGACAAAGAAATGACAGAGGCAAACATAATTTTTCGTAAATGAATTCTCAGAATTAAATTAGAAGTAATGGAACCAGATGTTATCATAGTTTTTATAATCCTTAGTGTAACAATAATATTGCTGGTTCTTGATTTAGTGCGCATTGATATTGTTGCCATTGGCTGTATGCTTTCGCTGGGCTGGACTGGTATTTTAAATCCGCAGGAGGTGTTTTCCGGGTTTTCGAGCAATGCCGTCATTGCCATTCTAAGCGTAATGATATTGGGACGAGGTATTGCCAGCACGGGTATCATGGATAAATTTTCAAAATTCATTATCAGCAAGGCTGGTACCAGCAAACGAAATTTGGTTGGCTTACTCTCATTCTCAGCAGGATTAATATCGGGTTTAATTCAAAACATTGGCGTAGCTGCCCTATTTCTGCCTGGAGTCATGCAGGTTTCACGCCGTACGAAGATCCCTGCCTCATCGCTTGTAATGCCCATAGGGTTTGCAGCTATACTAGGGGGAACTCTTACTATGATTGGCTCGGGTCCGCTCATACTGGTAAACGACCTGTTAAAAAATGAAGGGCTTGAAGTATACAACTTATTTAGCGTAACCCCTGTTGGGATTGTGCTTTTATTGTCTGGCATAGCTTATTTTTTGCTGTTCGGAAATAAAGTTTTACCTGAGAAGAAAGTTGGGGATACGGGTAAAACAGAGCAGGAAAAGCTGGTGGAAAAGCTTAATTTACCAGAAAACATAAAGTTACTTAACGTGGCACATGAAAGCTCATTGATTGGAAAAACAACAGAAGAGGCAGGCTTATGGAAAACATACCATGTGAACCTGTTAGGTATCGGAAAGGGGGATGATGTGGTTTACGCCCCCTGGCGTAAAACCAAATTTGAGGAAGGGCAAACCCTTGCTGTTTTGGGTTCTGCTGAGAACATTGAGGCGTTTTCAAAAGACTTCCAGCTCGAGGACCTCTCTAAGTCACGATATTTCTCTGATGACTTTAATCCCAATGTTAGTGGTTTTGCCGAGGTAATTATTTCTCCGGGTTCAGAACTTGCCGGGAAAAGTATAAGAGAATACTCCCTGAGAAAACGCTACGCTGTTGAGCCGGTAATACTTTTTAACAAGGGAGAAAGAGTGGAGGGAGATTTTTCTGATGTGGTAATCCGCCCGGGCGATACCTTGATTGTTTACGGCAGGTGGGTCAACATAAAAGATTTGAAAGAAAGCGCTGATTTTGTGGTGGTTACCGGGTTTGAGGTGGATAAAAAAGATAAATCAAAAACCTGGCCGGCAATTGGCTGCTTTATATTTGCCATTACCCTGGCAATGCTCGGCTTTCCTATTTCCATGGCTTTTCTTACCGGAGCTCTTTGCATGGTCTTAACCCGGGTTTTGAATATCGGACAAGCTTATGAGGCCATTGAATGGAAAGTGGTTTTTTTGCTGGCGGGATTGATTCCTTTGGGTGTGGCCATGCAAAAAACGGGTGCTGCTATGTTCCTTGCTGAATCGATCATGACCGTAGTCATCGATTTACACCCTGTTTTCATCATACTGATGGTTGGTGTGTTATCAACCGTTTTTTCCCTGTTTATGTCCAATGTAGGAGCAATTGTCGTGCTGGCTCCGCTGGTAACAGGTTTGGCAGGTATTGCCGGAATTGACCCCAGACCATTAGTGCTGATGGCAGCCGTTTGTGCCTCAAACTCTTTTATTCTGCCCACACACCAGGTGAATGCTTTCCTGATGCCATCGGGCGGGTATCGCAATGCTGACTATATAAGGGCAGGGAGTGGAATGACAGTCCTTTTTCTGACAATTACAGTTTTCATGTTCTATTTTTTTATAATTTAATCCCTCATGGAGGGTTTAAATCCTCTGTACAATGTTGCCGGAGGTATTACCGGATATAGCGCTGCAGGAGACGCCAAACGCTGTACTGTATGTCAAGTTCCCCCACGGTTCAAGATTTTATTCAAAAGTTGAAGTAATGAATATCCAATTTAAACAGTGAAATATGGAAACAATTGTTGCAATTTTTACAGATACCTACTGGTCACCCTATGCAGTAGGCATTGGCATTGGGATTTTGAGCTGGCTGAGTTTTTTGATATCGGGCAAACCCATTGCCACTTCCACCACGTTTGCGCGAATGGGAGGCATGATAGAAAAGGGAATTACCGGAGAAGAAGCAGAACAAAGATCTTACTATAAAAAGATTAAACTCCAGATCAACTGGCAATGGATGCTGGTTTTAGGAGTTGTTTTAGGTTCATTCCTGTCGGCCATCATCTCAGGCGATTTCCAGGTTGGTGTTTGGGTGCCATCACTCTGGGATTCAGCTTTTGGCAATAGCGCAGTACTCAGGGTTCTTGTTGCTTTGGCCGGAGGTGTTATCCTTGGCTTCGGCGCACGCTTTGCCGGCGGTTGCACCAGCGGGCACGGCATCAGTGGCACACTACAACTTGCTGTTTCAAGCTGGGTTTCGGCCATCTTCTTTTTTGTTGGTGGGATTATAACGGCCCATATCATTTATTATGTTATTGCTTAACTCAAACCAGATTATAATGGAAACAAAAAAACAAGAATCAAAAGCAAAGCAAGATCCAGAGGAAGATAGAAGATCCTTATTCTTTGGTTTGGGTTTTGGAATCATCTTCGGTTTTCTGCTGCATAAGGGCGGAGCAACCAAATATGATGTGATTGTAGGCCAGTTGCTGCTCACCGATTATACGGTTTTAAAAATTATGCTTTCTGCAGTTGTCACGGGTATGATTGGGGTTTATTTTATGAAATCCCTGGGCTGGATTAAGCTTTCGATCAAGAGCGGTTCGGTGGGTATGAATGTGATTGGCGCTCTTATTTTTGGCGTTGGCTTTGCCGTGCTTGGCTATTGTCCCGGTACCATTGCCGGCGCTGTTGGCAACGGATATTTGGATGCCATTACAGGCGGAGTGGCCGGTATAGTTCTGGGCACCTGGATTTTTGCTGTAATGTACCCGAAATTAAAGGATGGTATCCTGAAAAAAGGTGATTTTGGTGATATTACCATACCACGTCTGTTAAAGGTAAACGATTGGGTGGTGGTTGTGCCTGCTACTATGCTTATTATTCTAATGTTGGTTTGGATTGAAAAGGCAGGTTTTTAAAAAACAACTCATTATGAAAACTCATTACTACCGAAAAAAACCTCCAGATGAACAGACAAACAGAACGCACAGTTGATGCCTATAATCAGCCTTAAATTTAATAAACTGTTTAGGGCGTCTGGATATTTGGGCGTATCCAGCATGATATTGTATAAAAAAGGGCGCCAAACACAATCATCAAAATATTCACCGAAGTGAGAAAGGTTACGCCCATGCTTCCCAGGAAATGACTAAAGGAAGCTTCCCAGTAAAAGAACAGGTAATGTAAACACTATCGTAACGGCTTGCTTAACTCCTTTGGTTAAAGAAAGGATTATCAGGATAAGTATTGGTAAAAGCAGGCAATTAAGGTTTTACCTCGTTCTGTAAAGGAGTGCCTTCCCCAAATTCCCTGACATTCTCCAGGGTTATCCCTGCGATTTTTTCCAGCGCATTGCTGGTAAAAAAGGCCTGATGTCCCGTAATAAGAACATTGTTAAAAGAAAGAAGGCGCATAAAAACATCATCCTGAATGACCTTGCTGGAAAGATCTTCAAAGAAAAGATCTGCTTCTTCTTCATACACATCCAGCCCCAGATAACTTATCTGCTCCTGTTTTAAACCTTCAATGACGGCTTTACTATCGATTAGCGCTCCCCGACTTGTGTTGATGAGCATTACGCCATTTTTCATTTTCCGGATGGATTCCTTATTTATGATGTGGTAGGTATCAGGGGTTAAGGGACAATGCAGTGAAATAATATCGGAATGCCTGTACAAAGTATCAAGATCTGTAAACTCAATTCCAATACTTTCTGCTTCCGCTGGTCTGGCTATATCGTAGCCTAAAACCCTGCAGCCAAAACCTTTTAGTATCCTGGCTGTTGCCAGACCAATCTTCCCCAAGCCAATAAGCCCGACTGTTTTTCCATTCAGATCAAACCCCATTAAACCCTGTAAGGCAAAGTTTCCTTCCTTCACCCTGTTGTAGGCGCGGTGGGTTTTTCGGTTAAGCGTAAGTATGAGGGCAATGGTATGTTCAGCTACCGAGTAAGGCGAATAAGCGGGCACTCTCACTACTTTTATGCCTAAAGCTTCAGCGGCTTTTAAATCTATATTGTTGTAGCCTGCACAGCGCAGGGCAATTAGGCGTACGCCCTGTGCGGAGAGTTCCTGCAGCACTTCTGCAGTCACAATATCATTCACAAATATGCATACTACCTCATGATCTTTCGACAGTATTGCTGTGCTTTTGTTCAGCGGTACTTCCATGAACTTCAGCTCAAACCCAAATGCTTCGTTGGCGGAAGTAAAGAACTGCTCATCATAGGTTTTTGTACTAAAAAAAAGAATTTTCATCATGGCAAAATATGATTAAAAATGAAAAATAAGATACCTATAGTAAATATCGGTTTTCTTATTCAGGATATCAATAGCTTCTTAAGAAATAAAAAATCAATGTTCCCGGAGGGACATCGGTTAAAAGTACCAGCAGGTCCTTTGTGTGCAATTAGAAACACAGGAAGAAAGGATACATTCCTTTGATTTCAAAGGGTTAAAAATTGACTGAAAAAATGGCCAGAATAGCCTATTATAAAAAAGCTGAATTTAACTTTGGTCTTCTTGTTCCTGTTTATGTTCCCTTTTTTTTTGTTCACTAACTGCATTGCTGTGTTCCATATCTCCTGAACTACCTTCTTTGCGCCTTTCCAGTGAATGTAGCGTTTCTATTTTGCCATAGAGAATTACAACGTCACCTTCTTTAAGCTCTGTTTCGCCTTTTGGGGCTCCAATATATTTTCCATTCAGGCGCCTTACTCCCAGGACCCGAACCCCTTCGGCATCTAATTTTAGCTTTTCCAAAGTTTTATTTGTTAGCCAATCCTCCTTTTTTACTTTGATTTCAGATACCCGATAATTCTCTTCCAGATGCAGTAAACCATAGTAATCTTTTACATCAAGATAAGTATAGTGTTTCAAAGCTTTATCGATTAAAGATGAGAGTTTCCGATCAATAAATTTGCTGCGGGACAGCGTAATTAGAAGCAACAAACCTGAAAAAAGCACCATAATTTCCGTAGAAAAAAAACCTGATTCCTCGATAGATATAAAACTGAAGATTACTGAGGATATAGTGGTAATTATTCCTGCGTTGCCCAGAAAAATTAAAATAGTGAGAATTTTTCTTCTCACGGGATCATTAACAACCATCTCAGATTCCTTTGTGGTAAATCCTACTCCCAAATAAGCAGATCTTGCCTGGAACTTTGCAGCATCTTTAGAGAGGCCGGTATGGACAAAGGCTATTGTTCCAATACGAGTTGCAAGCATAGACAAGGTAATTATCACCAATAAAGAGATTATAGCGGTCATCCAAGACGTTTAGTAATTGCTTAAAGAGAAATCAGGAGTTCTATAACCTTAAAACCTGAAGGTTTCTTTTGATTTTTATTCCTGTCTTAAAGTTAAGGGCTTTTGGAAGAATATAAAAATAAGGAAAATCTTAATTTGTTGAAAGAAATAGAAACTTATAGTCCTAATATACTCTTACCGTTTTTATTAAGAGGGAATTTTAAAATATTTTTAGTTGAAAATGTTTTTTTTCGTAATTTCAGTTGTAACTGGGGTTTTGAATTCAAAAATCTCCTCAGGTCTTAATCTTTCAGATCTATGTCTAAAAACAAAGAAACCCGAACCGGAGCGCAATCCAATAGGATTGATAAACCAGATGATAATCTGATAGATACTTATGAAGTTCCAGGAAACTCGGGTGAGGAAAAAGTCCAAAGCATTCAGGAGCAGACCGAGGAACACGAAAAGCTCAAATCCAAAAAATTTGGAACATTTGCCGGGGTTTTCACTCCCACTTTGCTTACTATTCTTGGTGTAATCATGTTTCTTCGCCAAGGCTGGGTAGTAGGGAATGCCGGCTTAGGCGGTGCCATCCTTATAATCCTGCTTTCGTTCACGATTACAGGAGCCACCGGCCTTTCCATGTCTACTTTCGTTACCAACATACGTATTGGAAAAGGTGGCGCTTTTTCCATGATCTCACAGTCTCTTGGACTGGAGGCCGGCGGATCTATAGGTATTCCTCTTTATGTTGCCCAGGGACTTGCGGTAGTGATGTATATTTTCGGGTTTAGGGAAGGTTACCTATGGGCTATGGAGGCCTGGGGACTTTTTCCTTTGTCGTCTCTGGCTATTGATCTTATCATTTTCGCTATAATATTTGGCATCACCATGATAAGTACTGGCCTGGCTTTTAAAGTCCAGTATGTAATTCTTGCCATAATTATAGGAGCCCTAATTTCTGTGGGACTTTCTGTATTCGTCCAGCCTATGGATAATCCTATCGTATGGTGGGGTGAATTTCCCGGCAGTCCCGATGACGGCTTTCCGGGAACCACTTTTTGGATAGTTTTCGCGATATTTTTTCCTGCCTCCACAGGGATCATGGCCGGAGCTAACATGTCTGGTGATCTGAAAAACCCTCGAAAGTCCATTCCAATAGGTACTATGACCGCGGTAGGATTGAGCTTTCTTATTTACCTCGCGCTCGCCTATTGGCTTATCCGGGTGGCAAGTATCGATGATCTTACGAGCAACTACACTATTATGATCGACCAGTCATTCTGGGGACCTGCAGTTTTGGGTGGATTACTGGCGGCCACTTTTTCCTCTGCTCTGGCTTCTTTTGTTGGTGCTCCAAGGATTCTGGAAGCTCTTGGCGATCATAGTATAGTGCCGGGTTCTGCCTGGTTTTCCAAACGAACAAAACGTGGAGAGCCACGTAACGCCTATTTTTTCACCGCTGCCATTGTGCTTGCAGCCATCATGCTTAGAGAACTAAACGCCATTGCTCCCCTTGTGGCAATGATCTTTTTATTGACCTATGCGGTTATCAATCTCGTAGTATCTGTAGAACAAAGTCTGCGACTCATAAGCTTCAGGCCCCTTTTACGGGTGCCAAAATTTATCCCCGTAGCAGGACTTATTGGTTGTTTGTTCGCAATGTTTATAATTAATCCAACCTTCAGCCTTATTTCAATAGTAATTGTAATTGGAATTTATTTTTTCCTGATGAAGCGAAAATTAACCGCTCCTTCGGGAGATGTTAGAAGTGGCTTATTCAATGCCCTGGCTGAATGGGCGGCAAAACAGGTTTCCTCTACGCAGGGAACAGCGGAACGCGCTTGGAAACCCAACATACTTGTACCCGTGGAAGATCCTCATCGTTTGCGCGGAGCCTTTGAACTGGTGGAACAACTCGCTTATCCTGTAGGATCGGTTAAATTGATGGGGGTGGCAAAAGCTTCGGAGATGGAAGCCCTGAACAAACAACTGATCGATTCTCAACAGGCGCTGATAGATTCGGGGGTATTCACCTATTCTTCAGTAATGGAAGGTGAGAATTTTCCCGATGCTATACGTTTTGGAATGCAGGCATTATCCGGTTCCTTTTTTCGTCCAAATCTTCTTTTTCTGGAATTGCCAAAAGATAAGGAAACCCATTCAAGTCTTGTAGAAGTAATGAATGAAGCCCGGAGTCAGAAAATGGGGGTTTCTTTGCTTGTGAGACATGATATAGCCGGTTTGGGCAGGCGTAGACGGATAAACCTGTGGATTCCTGATCAGGGTCCGGAATGGAAACTTGAAATGGAATTTATTGATCTCGATCTAGCCATTTTATTGGGCTATCGTCTCCAGGACAGATGGGGCGCCAATCTTAACGTGATCGCTACTGTGAAAAATGAAAACGAAAAGGAAAAGGCCGAGCTGTTTTTATCTAGAATGGTAGACCTTGCACGGCTACCTGCCAGAACAATGGCGATGACAGCCGATAAGGATATGGAAATTTTCTCCAAAAATGCCCCTACCGCAGATCTGAATATATTTCCCTTACCTGAAGAACTGGATGCAGATATGCTTTGGAAACTTCGGGATGCTACCAGATCTTCCTGTTTGTTTACCCGTGACAGCGGACTGGAAAGTGCTCTGGCTTAAGTATTGTTTTTAAAAATGTAGACTTCCCCTAATTAGAACTGTTTGTTTATCCATAATTATTGTTTTTTATCATTGTTTCTTGGCAAACATTTTTATAGGACTGAAACCACACCTCCAGTGGGCATTCCAATGAGATTTTTAAAAACAGACCTGGCTTTTATAAATTTTTTAAATTATACTGATAATTAAGCTTTCTGAAAAAATTGGGATTATCAATAAATATTTATCAGTTAATTAAAAATAGCTCTTGGTTCCTGATTTTAACAGTTACGGTAAAGGAGGAACGATCTTGATTCTTTACCGGACATTGCTGATTTTTTTTATTCGGTCTGGTTGCGAAGAAACTTTTTTAAGCGAATCTTAAGGAATCATTAATGTACTTTTAGATCAATAATTGCATTTTTGCACTATGAGAATCTTAATTGTAGAAGATGAGCCCGGCATATCCAGTTTTCTGAAACAAGGTTTAGAAGAAGAATGTTTTGCGGTTGATGTTGCCGAAGAAGGAAAAAAGGGGCTGGAGCTCGCTTTATCCTGTGAATACGACATCCTTTTATTAGACTGGATGCTGCCTGGGATTAGTGGTATTGAAATATGCAGGGAATTTCGAAAAGTCAGTTCAGAAACCCCGGTAATATTTTTAACTGCAAAGGATACTTTAGATGAAACTATTTTTGGCCTGCAAACCGGGGCAAATGATTATATCAAAAAACCTTTTCATTTTGAAGAACTGTTGGAGCGCATTCGGGTGCAGTTAAGGACCAAAACCGGAGAACAGCAAAAATTCACCTTAGGTACTATCACCCTGGATGTAAATTCACATCAGGTTTTTAAAAACGAAGAAGAGATACATCTCACCCAAAAGGAATTTGCCCTATTGGAATACCTGATCCGCAACAAGGGAAAAGTATGCAGGAGAAGCAGGATTATAGAGAGCGTTTGGGACATTCACTTTGACTATAATACCGGTGTTATTGATGTTTATATGAATTCACTGCGTAAAAAATTACACTTTAACGAAGATGAAGAATATATTCAAACCGTTAGGGGAATAGGATATATAGCAAAAGAAAAATGAATTTGAGTTTCAAAAATAGATTGGCCATTTATTATATGCTGGCAACCGCCATCATTATTGCCGGGGTGTTTGGTATCGTTTATTTTATTGTGCAAAATACCGTCTATCAAAATCTGGATGCTATGTTGTCTTTTGAAGCGAGAAAACATACCAAAGAAATTGAAATAATAGAAAACACCCTCTACTTCGCCAACAAAGCAGAATGGGAAGAAATAGAACATCGGGAAGTTTATATAAATCCCGTTTTTATTCAAATTATCGATGCTGCAGGTCGGTTAATGGATAAATCTCCCAATTTAAAAAATGAAGTACTTCCTTTTGAAGGATCAAAAAATTTGGGAGAAAACTTCAATTCAAAAGTGAATAATCGCAGTATCAGGCAAGTGCAAATCCCTATTAAACAGGAGGATAAGGTCAAAGGGTATATAATAGCTGCAATGTCTTTGGAAGATTCACAAATGGTGCTTTTAAACCTAAGGAATACCCTTTTAATTTTATTCCCGGTTGTCCTGTTCGGGTTATTTTTTGTCTCCCGTTACCTGGCAGGGCGAAGTATTATTCCCATTCAAAGCATCACAAACACAACCAACAGAATTACCAAGAGTACCTTGAATGAACGGGTAGCTTTGCCACCAAACAAGGATGAGTTATATCAATTATCGGCATCTATAAATGAATTGCTTAACCGCATTGAAAACACCCTTCAAAGAGAGCAACAATTCACCTCAGATGCTTCGCACGAATTACGAACTCCACTTGCCACCTTGAGGGGCACGCTGGAGGTGTTGATCAGGAAACCCCGAACCCGGGAGGAATATGAGGAAAAAGTAAAAGTATCTTTAATCGAAGTGGATAAAATGACCTATACCCTGGAACAACTTTTGCTTTTGGCAAGGTTTGATTCCCAAAAACCTATTGTCCAAAACGAGAAAAAATATCTCACTCAAATAGTTGCTGAAATCATTGACTCCCATTCAAAAGCTATTAAATCCAAAAAGCTACAGGTGATTTTTAACAGTCAGGAGATCAAAAATGACTTGGCGCCTTATTACTATTCTCATTTAATTTTGGAAAACATCCTAAGCAATGCAATAAAATATTCAAAAGACAATTCGGAAATAACCATCACCCTGAGCCGGAATGAGAAAGGGCTTGCGTGTTTAATAAAGGATAAAGGAATAGGTATTAAGAAGGAAGATCTTGAAAAATTATTTATTCCCTTCTTCCGTTCAGATGCCTTAAACCACAAAGATATTATTGGTAATGGCCTTGGTCTTTCAATAGCCAGAAAAGCCGCCCTTGCCATAAAAGCAAGCATTATGGTTGAAAGTGAATTAAATAAAGGCACTACATTTTCGGTTACATTTTAAAATGCTCAACCTATGGACTCCCAAATACTATGAACTTTCCGTGATAAATACGGGGAGTTTTATCAAATTAGATTCTCTTAGATAGTATTAATGATTAGTTCAAAGGCTCCGGATTTTTTTCCGGGGCCTTTCATTTTTAGATAAACAGTTGCGTTTCTTCCCTGAAGCTGCAAATACTGTTTACTTATTCTTATATTTATTAAGGGAAAGTGTAATTGAACAAGAATAGCTCAGATTTTAAGCCAATCTTAAGAAAACCTTTATAAATCTTTTAGACTGCCTGTCTACTTTTGAATTATAGAATTTAAACGCATTTAGATGTTAGAAAAGATCATTCAGTACAGCATTCATCACAAACTAATTGTCTTGCTTTTTACTTTGGGTGTTATTGGTTTTGGAACATATTCCTTGTTCAATATTCCCATTGGTGCTGTTCCGGATATAACCAACAACCAGGTACAGGTGATTACCACATCCCGAAACCTGGCCACCCAGGATGTGGAAAAATTTCTAACCTATCCTGTGGAACTGGAAATGGCAAATTTGCCCGGTGTGATTGAAATAAGATCGGTTTCAAAATTCGGACTTTCGGTGGTTACCATTGTTTTTGAAGATAAGATGGGAACTTACCTTCCACGCCAATTAATCGCAGAAAAACTAAAAACTGCCGAAGAAAAAATCCCTGCTGCATTTGGCGTGCCATTTATGGGGCCCATCTCTACCGGACTGGGAGAAATTTACCAATACACTTTAGAAGTTGAAGACGAGTACAAGGATCAATATACTATAATGGAATTGCGCACCATCCAGGATTGGGTGGTAAAACGGCAACTTTCCGGAATTCCAGGGGTGGTAGAGGTCAATACCTGGGGTGGTCATCTCAAACAATATGAAGTAGCTGTTAATCCGGAACGATTGCGGTCCTTAAATCTATCCATTAGTGAGGTATTTGCTGCTATAGAAAAGAACAACAGCGTTGCTGGCGGGGGGTATATTGAAAAAACAAATGAAACCTTTTTTATACGAGGCGAAGGTTTGGTTTCTTCTCTGGAAGATATCGAAAATATTTTAGTGGAGAGCAGGGATGGCACGCCCATTTTAGTTAAAAATGTTGCAGAGGTAGGCTTTGGAAAAGCAAATCGTTTTGGAGCGATTACCGGGAATGGAGAAGGCGAAAAAGTATTGGGCCAGATCATGATGCTCAAAGATGCCAACTCTAAGGCAGTTATTGAAGCAGTAAAACAGCGTGTATCTGAAATAGAAAATTCCCTTCCAAAAGGAATTTATATCAATGGTTTTCTCGAAAGAAGCGAACTTATAGGAAAAACCACCTTTACCATTGCTGAAAATCTGATTTTAGGTTGTTTAATCGTTGTTTTTGTAGTGGTCCTGCTTTTAGGGAATTTCCGCTCTGGATTGGTGGTAGCCTCTGTAATCCCTCTTTCATTATTGTTCGCCCTCTCCCTGATGTACATTTTTGGAGTGGATGCCAATTTAATGAGTTTAGGAGCAATCGACTTCGGGATCATTATTGATGGCGCGGTAATTATTGTTGAGTTTATCGCTTTTAAAATAACCAGTGAAAGATCTAAGATCCTTGAGTTACCGAAAGAAGAAAGACAAAATTTAATCAATAAAATAACATTTCAGGGCGCTACAAAAATGATGCGCTCGGCTGTTTTTGGACAGTTGATCATCATTATCGTATTTATTCCTATTCTCTCATTGGTGGATGTAGAAGGAAAAATGTTTCGCCCAATGGCCCTGGTGTTTTGTTTTGCGCTCATTGGCGCTATGCTTATGTGCTTTACCTACGTTCCCGTAGTTGCTTCCATGTTTTTAAAACCTACCGATCCCAACAAAAAAACCATTTCTTCCCGGCTCATCCATTTTCTTGAAGAAAAGTATTCTCCAACCATTATTTGGGCACTTCGAAGTAAGAAATTGGTATTGGGAATGGCAATAACACTTTTGATAGGCGTAGGAATTCTTTTCTCCACAATGGGTGGGGAATTTGTTCCAACCCTGGATGAAGGTGATTTTGTGATTCAACCGGTTTTAAAAACAGGAACTACCCTTTCCAAAACCATAGAAACTACCACACGAATAGAAAAAATACTCAAAACCTTTCCTGAAGTAGATCAGGTGGTAAGCCGGATAGGTGCCGCCGAGGTTCCCACAGATCCAATGTCTATGGAAGAAAGCGATGTTATAATTAAACTGAAACCAAAAAGCGAATGGACTTCTGCAGAGAGTAAAGATGAATTGGCTGAAAAATTTAAATCTGCACTTTCTGAAATTCCAGGAATTGAATATGAATTCACCCAACCTATCGAAATGCGTTTTAACGAATTGATCACCGGGGTTCGCGCAGATCTGGCAATTAAAATATTTGGGGAGGATCTAGACATCCTCTATAAAAAAGGCCAGGAAGTTCAAAAAGCCATTCAGGGGGTTGAAGGGGCTGTAGATATAATAGTGGAAAAAATCACCGGTCTGCCACAAATGTCGGTGCAGTTTGACCGCCAAAAAATTGCAAAATACGGTCTTAATATAGAAGATTTAAACAATGTAATTACCACAGGATTTGCAGGAAAAACTGCCGGAATCGTTTTTGAAGGTGAAAAACAATTCGATTTAGTGGTTCGTTTTGACGAAAACCACCGAAAGGATATAGACAACATAGAGACTGCTTCGGTACTTTTGCCCAACGGAAGCAAATTGCCTTTAAGTGAATTTGCAACCATCAGCTATAGCAAAGGTCCTGCAAAAATTTCCCGTGATGATACCAAGCGGAGAATTGTAGTCGGGGTAAATGTGAGGAACCGCGATTTAGAATCGGTAGTTAAGGATGTTCAAACCATCATTGAGCGGGATATTGAACTTCCCACCGGATATTCTATCACTTATGGCGGTCAGTTTCAAAACCTGCGCAGTGCAAAAGCACGGCTCGCAATTGCGGTTCCTATTGCATTAATTCTCATTTTTATTCTCCTGTATTTCGCTTTCAACTCGGTAAAAGAAGCCCTTATAATTTACAACGCAATTCCAATGGCTGCCGTTGGTGGGGTGCTGCTGTTATACATTCGGGGAATGCCATTTAGTATTTCTGCCGGGGTTGGCTTTATCGCCCTTTTTGGAATCGCTGTATTGAATGGGATTGTGCTTATAGATCATTTTAAGGAACTCAAAGCACAGGGAATTCATGATATAAACAAGAGGATTATTATGGGAACAAGAGACAGACTTCGTCCGGTTTTGCTCACCGCAGCAGCTGCCGCCCTGGGATTTTTACCAATGGCTATTTCCACTTCTGCCGGGGCTGAAGTGCAACGTCCGCTCGCCACGGTTGTTGTGGGAGGTTTAATTTCTGCAACTGCACTGACTTTGATCGTCCTGCCAGTGCTTTATGCGATTTTTGACAGGAAAGGACATCATCCCAAACTCAAGCCGGGCAAAGCTTCCTTTCTACTGATTTTTCTTATTGGAATTCCCTTTCTGGGAAACTCCCAGGAAAAACCGCTATCGGTTGAACAGGCGATACAAATTTCACTGGAAAATAACAAAGGTTTGAGAGCATCGGCTGCAAGAGTTCAGCAAAATGAACAATTGATAGGTACGGCTTTCAATATTGATAAAACTCAGGTTTATTATCAATATGATGAAAGCAACCGGGCAGAAAATAATCAACCCCTTAAAGTTTGGGGGCTAAGTCAATCCCTTCAATTCCCCACAATTTATGGTGCACAACGAAAAGTTCAGAAAGGAAAAGCAGCGCTGTCCCAACAACAATTCGCTTTGGATAGTAGATTTATCACCAGGGAAGTTTCAAAGGCTTACTACAGGGTTTTATTTTGGCAAAACGCTGTGAAAAACTATGCGTACCTGGATAGCTTATATTCCAAGTTTGCTTACGCCTCAAATCGCCGGTATGAGGTGGGTGAAACTAACTATCTGGAAAAACTTACCGCAGAATCCAAACAAAAGGAAATCGAAATTCTGCTGAAGCAAGGCCAGGAAAATGTGAATAGATCCCATTTAGAATTAAAACAATGGATGCAAACCGATTCCGCTTATGTAATCCCAAACCAGGAATTTCCAAAATTGCAACTCCAATCACAGGATTTGGAAAACCACCCCGGAAAAAACTATTATGAGGATTTGCAAGATCTTTCGGAAGCATCTTTATCCCTGGAAAGACAAAAATTGCTACCGGATATTCAGGTTTCGTTGTTTCAGGGAACCAATTCGTTCGAGAATGCAAAAACCTACCAGGGATTTCAGGTAGGAATGTCATTTCCGCTTTGGTTTGGGAATCATAAAGCAAAAATAAATGCAGCCAAAACTGAAAATCAGATTGTTCAGGATGAATTTGACAATTATAAAACCACATTAGAAATTCACTACAAAAGCTTGCTGTCTGATCTGTTAAAATATGAAGAAGGAATTTCCTATTATGAAAACCAGGGGAAAATTCTCGCAAAAGAATTGTTTTCCAATGCCGAAAAGGCTTTCCAAAACGGAGAGATCAACTTTTTACAGTATGTTCAATTGCTCGAAAATGCAAAAAATATAGAAATGAACTATCTCCAAGATCTACTTCAGTACAACAACACTATTTTGGAAGCTAATTATCTGATCAATTAGCATTGAAAAGAACTATAAAGAAATAATAAAAAATGAAAAAAATTGAACATAAAAAGCGAATTCCAATGAAAGTTTACGGACTTTTCACCCTTGTAATGCTCACATTATTTGCCTGTAATTCCGATAAGGATTCCAACGAACCTATTCAACTTGAAGACCGGGCGAATTCCGGAGCTGTGACCATAACTCCTTCGCAGTTTTCTTCCTCCCAAATGGAATTGGGCACACTTTCAAAACAGGAATTCCACCAATCGGTTAAAACAAATGGGATGTTTGATGTACCGCCGGAAAACAAAGCTTCTGTAAGCGCCTATTTTGGTGGTTATGTAAAAGAATTGGATCTCCTGCCAGGGCAAGAAGTAAAAAAGGGGCAGGTTTTATTAACCCTTGAAAATCCAGAATATGTGCAATTGCAGGAAGAATTTCTGGTAGCAAAAGCGCAATTGGGATATTTAAAAAGTGATTTTGAACGTCAGAAAGAACTGGTAAAAGACAATGTAACCTCACAGAAAAATTTTCTCAAGGCAGAAAGCGAATACAGGGTAACATCAGCCAGCTATGAATCCTTGAAAAAGAAATTGGGACTTATGAATATCAACGCAAATAACATCACCGAAAACTCCATTCGTTCTACAATTTCAATAACAGCGCCAATAAAAGGATATATCACTGAAGTAAATGCAGAAAAGGGGATGTTTTTAAATCCTGCCGATATTGCTGTAACTATTACGAATACCGATCATTTACATATTGAACTGAACATTTTTGAAACAGATTTCCCCCAAGTTGAAATTGGACAAGAAATTCAGTTCCGGCTACAAAAAGAAGGAAGTAACTATTACCAGGCTAAAGTTTATCTCATCAGTAAATCTATTGATGCCCAAAAAAGAACAGCAAATGTTCACGGGCATTTAACGAATGATGATGAAATACGGCTCTTTGCCCCGGGAATGTATGTTGAAGCTGAAATTTTCACTACTACAGATTCCTTACCCGCTTTACCTCAGGAAGCAATTGTAAATATAGATGAGCTGCATTATGTACTGGTTAAAACAGCTGAAGAACCTGAAGGGATAAAATTCGATCGAAAAGAAATTCAGGTTGGAAAGACTGCAAACGGATTTACCGAAATAAAGAATGCAGGGGATTTCAATGAAAATTCTGAATTTTTGGTAAAGGGAGCCTTCAATTTAATTAATGAATAAATAGGATTCTTGCGCCTTATAGAGAGCACCTTTCAGGAAATAAGTTCAAATTCACGGACTTAGGTGTAATACTGTTTTACGTAGTGAAACGGTTCCGGGATCCTTGAAAACTTAGGCTAGAACCTGATTACTAAGGTCTGGATCCTACGCCACCAGAGCTTTTTTAATAATGTTTAAATTTTAAACCGGAATTAAGATCGTAATCTTTAACCCTTTCCCCTTTTCAGTTTCAAAAGTGAGTTTTCCATTTATGGAAAAAATACGGTTTTGAACATTTTTTAGTCCGTTACCGTTTTGAATAGCTTGCCTGGTAGTGCCTTCACCGTTATCAGAATAATCTATTTTTAAATATTTTTCTTCTTTAGAAAAAACCAAAGCAACTAAGGATGCCCGACTATGCTTTTTCATATTCACCATGATTTCCTGTAAAACCCTATAGATCACAAACTTTTTTTCGGGATTCAAAACATTCCAGGAAATGGAATTTTCCCCGCTTATAATTAGTCTTGAATCCTCGGGACAAATAGCCGAGAGCAATGCCGTGAGGTGATCCAAATATGCAGGTCCTGTATCAATCTCGCTGTTTTCCCTGGAAATATTTCGTGTGCGACTATAGATGTGTTCCAATTTGTCCATCGTTTCTGCCGGGGCAATTGCTTCCAAACCGCTCATAACGTTATAAACGTCATTGGCCAGCTCGTCGTGAATTACCTTTGAAATACGGGTTTCGGTATTATAAATTTCCCTTAGTTTTTCCTTTTTATGCCTTATTTGAGATTTATAAATATTGGAAACCACCATAAATAGTGCGCTCATTATCAACAACACAAACCACCAGGTTTTCCAAAAAGGCGGCAGGATAGCCAATTTTAACAATGACTGTGTATGACTTAAACTGGTGCTTGCATCTAATACTTTTACGGCAATATTGTAATTTTCTGTTGGTAAAAAAGGCAAAAATATTTCCGGTTTAGAGGAGGGAAGACTCCAGTCTTCATTTGTATTTAATCGGTATTGATAAGATAATTTATGGGGGTAAGGATGTGCATTGGTGCTAAATTTAAGCAATATCGTATTTTCATTGTGCGCCAAATTTATTTTATCTTTGTTGACAAATTGCCCCGAAGGAAATTTATTGTTGTTGGTGAAAACCTCTTTAAGTGTTAGGTGATTCACCAATGGTTTAGGATTGGTAAGCACCTCAAGATTTAGGGTGTAATAACCATTATCGCTGCCAATGGCCAATTTATTTTCAAATTCCTCGGCACTTAATAAAGGTTGTTTTAGCCCTTGTTCCTCATCTAAAAATATAAAACGGTTGTTTTTAAAAAGCGTTAATCCTTTTTCAGTCCCTATCAATAAACTTCCTTTATATTCTTTCAAAAAAGAAATTGAATTCCCCTGAATTTTAGCTCGCGGTATTTTTTGCAAAATTTTAAATGATGCTTCATCATTTACGATAAAGACATCGCCAAACTCATTTGAAATTGCCAAATTTTGCCCGAAAGCTGTAATGTGTTTTAATTTTTTTTCTTTCCAAATTTTATTTTGCAAGTAGGACTTAAACCCACTATTTTCCCACACAAAAAGGCCTGAAAAAACAGACAAAAAATAGGTTTTATTTCCCTGCTGTAAACTATTTACCACCATTGTGGGCGTTTGCGAATCTTCCTGGTTAAAATGGATATATTTAAAATCGGCCAAATCGCCATAAATTCTAACGCCTCCATAAGGATTTGTTTCTATAAGATTCCCAGCTTGCGTAAAATTGATTTCTTCTGAATGCAAGGGTAAATAACGATGTAATTCCCCTGAATCTTTTATGGCAAATAGCCCAAGATTGGTATTTACCCAATAAATATTTACGGAAACTTTTATATCATAAAAACTAATATCCTTTGCCTGTGTAGTGTAGTCTAATTCATAAAAAGAATCCTCGTGCCGTGGTAACGGAAGCTTGGTGGTTAGAACATATTTTTCCTGCCATTTTTTAAGTTGGGGCAGTGAAATGGTATGTTTATTTCCGGCATTCTTTAAAATAATGCGGTCGTTAAATAATATTGCTGAAGAGTTTTTTGTTTTAGCGAATCCAATGACATTTTTTCCCTGAATGGTATTGAATTTTATTTGAGGATTTAAATTGATTTCAAACAATCCGACATCTTTGGTTCCTACATATAATTTTTCAAACCTTGCATCATAACCCAATGAAATTACTTTATTGCTTGAAACATTGAAATCAGAAGCCCTGGAAATCAACTGATTATTTACCACTTCATAAATTCCTCCATTACTGCCGTGTATTCCCCAGGCTGCCGCAAATATTTTATTGTCGCCACTTTTAACATAATCCCAAATAATGGAATGTCCAAGTTTTTTTCCCTCATTGAGGGTTTGTCTCGAAATTTTTAAAGTATGGTCTAATTCATAACTTGTGGGCTTGCCCCGAGGTTTTTGATTTGGAATAGAATCCTTTTCATTCACATAATCACCAAGCTTTCTTTTTGTAAAAAAACCTTTGTTACTGCTGTAAATACTGTCATTATCCACTAAAACGGAATAAATGTATTTATGGTTATTAACCTTAACCAAGGCTTTTTGGTCATCCTTATTTAAAATTTTGTATATCCCTGAATTATAAGTGACAACGTAAATTTGCTTCCTGTATTCGAAAAAGTTATGAACCCTAAATAGCTCATCATTTGAGGGCATATTTAAAGAAAGCACTTCAAAAGTATTGAGATCAACCATAGAAACACCATCGCTGGTTCCTATATACATATAGTTTCCAAAAGAAAACAAATTGGTTATTTCGTTGTGAGCCAATCCCTCTTTTTCTGAAAGCACTTTAAATTTAAGACCATCATAAATACTGACACCTTCGCCATAGCTTCCAAACCACAAATTTTTATTCTTATCTTCTGCAATAGCCCAACAACTGTTTAAAGCCAATCCATCCTCCTCAAAAAAGGTTGTAAAAACGTCATTTTCCTTTTTAACAACACCGTTCTCAGTTCCAATCCATAAAATATTATTGCTGTCAACCAACAACGATCTTACGGAGTTATTTGGCAATTCGTTGGCTGCAGTATAATTTTTACTGGGGAAATTTTGAGAAAACGCAATATTAACCCACAAAAAAAAGAATAGAAAAAGTTTAATGATTTGGTAAGATGACATTGATAGATTCTTCTTCTTTTCGAAAAGAAACAGGAAGTTTCTCTCCATTGGTTAATTCAATCTCCTTATTGATTACATATGTTAAAAGTACAAATAAATGGGGATTTGCGAAGCCCAGTGAGTAAATGTAAAGGAACTTTAATTCAACCTTCAATGGTATCAGAAAAAAATAGGTGTGGTTTTGTCAAAAAAGGGGAATGTGCTGAGGGGAGAAATCTAAAAAATTGTTTGGAGGTTTTGATTTAATTTTTTAGTTCCCCGATTTCTATGAGATATGTTTTACCAGAAATACCTTTGTGGCCACAAAAGCAATATTAAATTTCAAACCCTGGTGCATTTCCCCTAAAAAATGAAAAAGGCAGTTTTTTAACCTGGGTAAAATTCTATGCTGGAATTAAGATCGTAATCTTTAATCCTTTTCCCTTTTCAGTTTCAAAGGTGAGTTTTCCATTTACAGAAAGAATACGGTTTTCAACATTTTTTAGGCCGTTGCCGTTTTGAATAGTTTGCATCGTAGCCCCAACACCGTTATCAGAATAATTTATTTTTAAATATTTTTCTTCTTTGGAAAAAACCAAGGCCACCAGGGATGCCCGACTGTGCTTTTTCATATTCACCATAATTTCCTGCAGAACCCTATAGACCACAAACTTTTTTTCAGGATTCAAATCATCCCAGGATATTATCTTTTCCCCACTAATAATTAGTCTGGAATCCTCGGGGCAAATCGCCGAGAGCAATGCTGTCAGGTGATCCAAATATCCCGGTCCGGTATCAATCTCACTGTTTTCCCTGGAAATATTTCGTGTACGGCTATAGATGTGTTCCAGTTTGTCCATGGTCTCCGCCGGGGCAATTGCTTCCAAACCGCTCATAAGGTTATATACGTCATTGGCCAGTTCATCGTGGATTACCTTTGAAATACGGGTTTCGGTATTATAAATTTCCCTTATTTTTTCCTTTTTATGCTTTTGCCGGTTGTGATAAATGATGAAAACTGCAAGTCCTATCACTAAAAATGCGAAAAAGAACAGCAGGTAATTTCGGGTTTTTATCTCCTGATTTTCTAAGGCCTGCAGTGCCGCTGAAGCTTCTAAACCGGAAATCTGCTGCTGTTTGCGTTCCTCATCAAACCTTATTTTGGCAAACGTGTTTTTAGCCTGTAAATTCGCTTTGTTTAAGCTGTCGTTAAGTTGAATATAATCTGAAACATACCTTGCATCACCGGGATTTAGAAATATCAGCTGTTTTAGAGCGTCTATTTGAGCCTGGAGGTTGTTATTTGCTTCACCGGTTTCCAGCCATTTTTCGGCATAACTGATGGCTGTTATCTTGTCCCGATTTTCATAAAACCGGGATAAATGCTCATAGCTTGCTGTTGTACTTGAAATGTCATCCTATGTTTGTATTAGATATTTT
>JBNJKO010000002.1:0-318636 GCA_051751125.1 Bacteroidota bacterium | reverse complement strand
TGCCTTCATCCCAGCAAACGGAATCATCTGATCCTGCATTGGCCGTAGGATTACCAATAGTTGTAGTTATCTCACAAACATCATAAAATCCACCATCATTTGTAACAGTAAATTTGACCGTGTAGGATCCTGCAAGTGTACCCGGGTTAACTTCTATCGAAGAACCGGTTTGGCTTCCCACTATTGTAGCATTTGTACCGTTATTTGTCAATAACCAAGTGTACTGTGGACCATCTACATTGGTAGGATTTCCATTATAAAAAACATTGTCAGTATCGCCTAAACAATAAGATAATGGTCCATCAAGATCACAAAACGGAATGAGTTTCACCCCCGAAGCCATAAGTTGGTTATCCTGGCTACCCATTGTCTTGTTTTCACCCGTTTGAAAACCGGCAAAGCTAACGTGATAAGGAGCTCCACTTACATTTGATGCACCTTGCATAGGACCATAACCTAATATCCCATCAGCTGGGAAGTATTCACCGTATTGACCTGAAGGACTATAACCTGCAGCAATGTGCGCACCAAACTCAATAACAATCCCTGTAGATGCGGACTGCCAGGTAATGTCGTAGTACATATCAACTCCGTCATATCCAGCAAATACAACTTTGTTATTGGCCGGAACACCTGAAAATGGTTGATTTCCCCTTACCTTTACAGTCCGAGGATCATATTTAGCTTCATAGGCTGCGATAACCTCGGTTGTGGTAGACAGATCTCCTGCCAAGGATAAATCTATCTCCCCCCTTATAGGCAGATAGGCCACATTACTCGCATTGACGCAAAAATCATAAGCTGTAGCTGAAATGGCATCTGCACATTTTAAATTTTCATAATCAGTTGAATATCCTGGATCATCCGGATTAGGTAACGAAATTAGGTTTATTGGTTGAATAACCTGGGCGACCTTCATGGATTGTTCCCAGGAAGTAATGAAATCATATGCATGTTTTCCATCCTTTTGAGTTTGCAACCTGATTCTTAACGTATGAATATCATTTGTAGTAGCAGGAAGATTTTCTAATATTACTCTCTGCAACGTCGACATACCCTCCGAATACGAAGAATTATTACTTTGAAGGACTGAACCGACCCATTCTAACCCAAGTACCCCTTGGGTCTGATAATTAATGTTCTGTAATTGAGTTAGATTATCTTTATAGGTTTGCCCATAACTAATTCCCCCAATTAAAGTCACCAAGAACGTTAAATAAATTCGAGACCACCAGTTTTTCTCAGTTCTCTTTAAAAATGAGATGAATTTACTCGTGGTAAAATCCATCTGCCAAATCGTAAAACTTTTCATAATTTAAAAATTTTAATAGTTAGTAATAATTCCTAGCTTTAGGTGAAAAAACAGGTTGATTTGAAGCAAATAAAAATTCTGAATTCTTTTTTAAATCGGTTATAGAAAAATTTTAGAGAGAGGGGAAACGAACATATTCTACGGGGGAAAGAATAAGTAAATAAGTTCTTTACATACGGACTTATAGGGAAGCCGATTAACCAAAAATTATGTGGGGAAAGTTTTTTTCCGGCATAGCCGGAGATTATTCAACTAAAGATTTATAGCAGCCTGGTTGGGGAAGCCACATTACAAAACAAAACCATTCTCATTTTATACTTTCTCTAAATAACACAAATTATCCCAGCAAAAATAGTAGGGAAAACACCCCCTTTTCACAATTCTATAACTTCATTTAACAAAACCATTATTTATTAATACGTAGCAAAATAATACGTTAGCTATCAGATGGCTCGGATCTGTATATTGCGATGAAAGAGTTGCCCATATCGGGAACATACTTAATAGAAACAGATGAGGATAAACGCAATAAAAGACAGAAGCGAACAGCACAAATGGCCATAGGGCATTGGCAGTTCCGTATTAAACATCCGGCAAATCTGAAGGTAAAGGATTATCCCAATTATATTGAGGTATATGGTGTATAGGCCCAAGAAATAACTCAGGGCATCGCAGAAGAGGATTTGGTTAATTGGAAAATATTGGAGACGGGATGGGCAATACGAAAATTAGTATTCATACAGCTCTCCTGTTTATTGAAAGTCCTTCAAATGAAAATAGCCCATGAGTCTCCGGAAGGGGGCCAGCCTATTGAAGATGTCTTGGATAAGTATTAATAAAAAATGGGCAAGTTGGATCTTAGGGAGGTTGAAAGGGTTATATTTCACAAGGTCCAGCCGGGATCATTTGTCTAAAAAAAGGATTGGATCCTTTTAATATCATTTTAGAGGGAATTAAAATCGCAAAAGGTATGTGTACTGGGTAGCCGTCCGTCAGGCGGGTTAAACCCTCAATGAAAGATTTAAAAGTCAAGCACTATATCAATACATCCGAAAAAGTGTCATCGCTTTGTAAAACATGTTTCGCATAGGAACATTCCGGAATTATTTTCAAATTTTCCTGCCTTGCAAATTCTACTGCTTCAATCACTAATTTTTTCCCGACACCCTCACCTTTAAATTCTGTATAAACTTCTGTATGATCTATAGTAATTTTGCTTTCGCCTGTCCAGGTATAACTCATTGTTCCGGCTTTTCCATCTTTACTTACCGCGTCAAAACGTCCTTTGTCTTGCGCTTTTGTATGTTCTATTTTCATTCCTGAATTTATTTAAATTATGATTATTACTGCTAATTTAACTTTCCGCCTTTTGCCACCCACCAGGGATGGACTTCCACTTTTAACCTTCCCGCCATCACCATAGGATCAAGTCTTGCCAAACTATCGGCTTCTTTTTGGGTGGGGGTATTATAAATCACAATTCCGCGCAACTCCCCATCATCACCCATAGGGCCCGTTAAACTTGTATAACCTTCAGAATACATTCTGCTTAAATGGGCCATATGCTGCTCCTGAAGTTTTGCCAGGGTTATGGAATCCTGAGAACGATTCTCTCCGGATTTTAAAAAAACAATATAATACTGTTGCATCAGGTAGGTAGTATCCCCTTCTTTATAGGTGAAGGTTTGATAGCCCTTTTCTTCCAATACCTTAGCTGCGGATTCCACATTTTCAGTTTCAACTCTAACTCTTGATTCTGAAGGAATTCCCCTGACTTTTTCAAAGGGTTGTTCACAGGAGCTAATCATTAAAAGAAGTCCAAAAAGAATAAGGATGTTTTTCATTTTTTAAATATTCACCAATTAAGATAAGGTTTTTTGCTTAACTGAGAGTTGTAATACCTAATATCTCCGGTTACTTCCTCTCCCAGCCAAAGTGGTTTCGAAAATGTATCTTCTTCAGCATTCAATTCAATCTCAGCTATTACCAATCCTTGATTTTGGCCATGAAAGTCATCCACCTCAAAAATGTGATTCTCGACTTCTACAAGGTATCGGTCTTTTTCTATGATGCCCGGTTCACATAATGTCAACAAATTCTCCGCTTCTTCTACTTCTATTTCCTTTTCCCACTCAAATCTGCTTAATCCATTTTGACTGGATTTCCCCTTTACAGTAAGAAATGCCTGTTGACCATTGATGCGGATCCTTACCGTTCTCTCCGGATGTGTGTTCAAAAATCCCTGTACGATCCTGGTTTTTTGGTAGGCAGCAGATTTAAAAGCATCAGATTTTACCAAAAATTTTCGTTCAATTTCTGTCATAATTTTATTTTAAATGGAGGAGGCAATTTTCTTAATCTCATCAGATTCTATCCTATTCTTCTTATAACCTTGCTTTGCCACGATTATCATTGCTTTAGCAATTGTTTCCGGATGAATAGAGCGATATTTCTTTAAAGGTCCCAGCATTAAAAAATTGAAAACCTTCATCGCGTTTTTAGCCAGATTCTCAAAAAACCTTTTTTCCTCCCGGTCTCCCGAAATAAGTGATGGCTGAAAAATATAAATGTTTTCTATGTTTTGAGACAGCACAGCTTCCTCCATTTCACCTTTGACCTTGTTGTAGAATACAGAACTATTTTCATCTGCGCCAAGAGCCGAAATCACCAGAAACGTGTTAATTCCATTTTCTTTACAAAGCCGGGCAGCGTTTACCGGAATTCCGAAATCAATTTTCCGGTAGGTATCCTTATCCGGGGTTTTACTTTTTGTGGTTCCAATACAGCAAAAAACCTCATCTGCATTAAAAAGCTCTATATATTCATCCAGCCGAAACATATCGATGAGATGCTCTTCGATCTTTTCATCCCTAACGGCAACCGGGGATCTTGAAAAGAGTATGATCTTTTCATAGGCTGAATCCTTTAATAATTTCTGAAGTAAAATTCCACCAGTTAACCCGGTAGCTCCTAATAAAATTGCTGTTTTCATAATTTCTGCGGTCTTAACTTTGCCAAAAGCTGAAATTTTTTGGTTTGTATATATAAAGATAGGATTTTGAGTTTGATTTTTTAAAAAAGTTAATTCCAGGAATATTTTTGTCTTTGTCCACGGCTTGACAAAACGAAGTTTCATTAAATTTACAAGGTGGAAGAGCTTAAACTTTTAAGGAAAATTATCCATGTGGATATGGACGCTTTTTATGCCTCCGTAGAACAACTAGACAATCCTGAATTACGGGGAAAAGCAATAGCTGTAGGAGGTAGCGAAGAGCGTGGGGTTGTGGCTGCAGCAAGTTATGAGGCCCGGAAATTTGGTGTGAAAAGCGCGATGAGCAGCATCATTGCCAAACGGAATTGCCCGGATTTGATCTTCGTAAAACCAAGATTCGACCGTTATAAAGAAATCTCAACCCAAATAAGGTCCATATTTCTTGAATATACAGATCTGGTAGAGCCACTCTCGCTGGACGAAGCCTATCTGGATGTCACCAATAACAAAAAAGGGAATCCCAGTGCAACCCTAATTGCACGTGAAATTCGGGAAAAAATAAAGAAAAAAACAGGCTTAAATGCTTCCGCAGGGATTTCCATCAATAAATTTATCGCAAAGATTGCCAGCGACATCAATAAACCCAACGGACAAAAAACGGTAAATCCCGAGGATGTTCTGGAATTTCTTGAAAAATTACAGGTTCGAAAATTTCATGGAGTAGGAAAAGTAACCGCAGAAAAGATGTATCAGCTTGGGATCTTCAACGGATTTGATTTAAAACAAAAATCCCTGGAATTCCTAACGGAAAATTTCGGCAAAAGCGGATCTCATTACTATAATGTTGTCCGTGGAATTCATCTTAGCGAGGTTAAGCCAAACAGAATACGAAAATCGCTGGGTGCTGAAAGAACTTTTGATACCAATATTTCTTCTGAAATCTTCATGCTGGAACGCCTTGAAAATATAGCTGAAGAAATTGAACGCCGACTTAAAAAAAGCAAAGTCGCCGGTAAAACGGTGACTTTAAAGATCAAATACAGTGATTTTACGCAACATACCCGAAGTAAAACACTTCCCTATTTTATATCTTCCAAAGATCTTGTTCTGGAAAGTGCAAAAGAATTGCTGCTTCAGGAGAAAATGAAGGAATCGGTAAGGCTTTTAGGGATTTCACTTTCCAATTTAAATACTGAAAAGAGAGCGAAAAAGGAAGTAATTGCCGTTCAGCTAAAGTTTGAGTTTTAATTCTTAATTGATCGGTTAATTCCCATTGGTCTGCCCGAATCATTCAGGCAGATTTACATTGAGATTTTTGATTTATAAAAAAAAGCCACGAAGCACCAATATTGTTGTGTTTTCGTGGCATGATTTATTTTAATTCTCGCAAACTACTGTTTCCGAAGTTATAACTTCAAAAATTAGGTTTGAGAAAGATTTATTCTATTTCAGAAACCCTTAGGGTATTCACCATACCTTTATCGGCAATAGGCATCGCTGCAAGATTTATAACAAAATCTCCGTGATCTGCATAGCCTTTATCTTTTGCTATTTTGTTGATATCCTCAATGGTTTCATCGGTACTAACATATTTGTCGTAGAAGAAAGCTTTCACTCCCCAAAGCAAACTTAATTGTGAAAGTATTCTTCTGTTGGAAGTGAACACCAATATATTGGATTCCGGTCTCCAGGCAGAGATCTGAAAGGCGGTGTATCCACTATTTGTTAAGGTACAAATAGCTTTAGCCTTGATCTCATTGGCCATAATGGCCGCGTGAAAACAGATAGATTTTGTAATATATCTTTTTGTTCGAATGTGCGGTGGGTCGTGCGGAACATGAATTAGTGGTGAATTCTCTACAGCATTAATTATTTGTGCCATTTTTTGAATTACCTGAACCGGATAATTCCCAACAGATGTTTCCCCACTTAACATCACTGCATCTGCACCATCCATTACAGAATTTGCCACGTCATTTACCTCTGCCCTCGTAGGAGTAAGGCTTGTGATCATGGTTTCCATCATTTGAGTTGCTATAATAACAGGAATTCTGGCTTTTTTGGCAATTAGAACCAATTGCTTCTGAATTAAAGGAACTTCCTGTGCAGGAATTTCCACACCTAAATCGCCCCGGGCCACCATTAAACCATCACAATAAGCCACAATTTTCTCAATATTTTTAACACCTTCCGGCTTTTCTATTTTTGCAATAATGGGAATTTTATGTTCGCTATGCTCTTTTATAAGATTTTGAAGTTCTATCAAATCGTTTTCCTGACGCACAAAAGAAAGCGCCATCCAATCCACCTCAAGACTACAAGCAAAAATGGCGTCTTTAATATCCTTTTCGGTCAATGCGGGAAGAGAAATATTTGTATTGGGAAGGTTTACTCCCTTTTTAGATTTTAACGGTCCTCCCTGGATAACTTTGGTAACAACTTCATCCTTCAGGTTAGTGCTCACAATTTCGAACATCAATTTACCATCATCCAGTAAAATTAATTCTCCCTTTTGCACATCTTGTGGAAAGGTGGCATAATTCATATAAACCCTGGAAGCATCGCCCTTAAAAGGTTTTCCGGTTACAAAAGTTATTTGATCTCCTGGATTCACGATTACCTCCTCCTTCATGGTACCAACTCTCAATTTGGGACCCTGCAAATCTGCAAGAATAGCGGCACTATATCCAAATTCCTCATTCAATTCGCGAATCATTTGAACGCGTTCCTTTACATCTTCATAATCTGCATGAGAGAAATTTACCCGAAATACATTTACCCCGGCTTCAAGCATATCTTTTAAAACAGCTTTTGTACTCGTTGCAGGGCCTAAAGTGGCTACAATTTTTGTTCTTTTATTTGTTGGCATTATTCTAAAATTAAATTGTTTTTTGATTTTAGCTGATTTGCATCAACTGAATATATAGTGATCACATTTGGAATAAAAGCGATCTTATTTATAAGTTTTTGGAGTTGTTCCGGCTCAAAATCTTCTTCAACCTTTAAGAAAAAATCTACCTCTTTAAATTCCGGAATTAAATACGTGAGTTGAGGAGCGCCTTCATCTTCATTAAAAAGCGAGCCGGAACTAATAACTTTTTTCAGCGGCCCCTTGTATTTATTTTTTATAAGAAAATAATTCCTGTATTTCACAGGTTCTTTAAAAATATAAAGCGGATAATTAGCCAGTACAGACCCATGGTTAAAATCCAGATCAAGACGGGATCGCCGCATATTGATCTCTAAATGCTTATTTAATAAATAAGCCATTTTAAATTCATCTAAGGGACTATGAATTGCAAGAAGTTGATAATCCTCCTCATCATCATCCAGAATCAACTTGTGGGATAGCATATCTTTAAACTTAAATGATAAAGATATAATAAGAATGCCAATTTAGCAGATTTTCAGCCTGTTTTTTGGGTTATTTTCACGAAAACGTTATAGTAAATTAGCTTGTAGTTCTAATTCTCTATCTTATTCTGAAGGGCATAATAGGCCCGTTTTGAAGCCCTTTCTTCTGCCTTTTTTTTGGAAGTAGCTCTTGCTTTCGCGACCACGGTTTCATCGATTCTAAGCTTCACTGCAAAATGCTTGATCTCGTCATTTCCTGTATCTTCATAAACCTCATAATTGAAGGTTTTTTTGGTTTTCTGGCACCATTCGATCAATAAACTTTTATAACTTATTACCTTTCCTTCCAGTTGTTCAATATCTACATACGGATTGATCACCCGGTCATAAATAAAGCGCTTGCAGTACTTGTAACCTCTGTCCCAATAAATAGCACCTATAAGAGCTTCAAATAAATTTCCGTGAATATTAGCGCCAAATTGGTCCTTTGAAATGTTGGTTTGCACAAGCCCTATAAGATTAAGATCTTTTCCAAGCTCGTTTAAATGCTTTCTGCTTACAACTTTAGAGCGCATTTTTGTAAGATACCCCTCATTACCACCAGGCACGGTTTTAAAAAGATAGCCTGCGATCACAGCACCTAACATGGCATCACCCAGAAATTCCAGCCTTTCAAAGTTGATGGCATTCCCTTCTTTATCCCTTTGGTTAAGGGATCTATGGGTAAAGGCTTTTTGATAAATAATGATATCCTTAGGTTTAAAACCCAGGATTTTTTGTATTGAAATAAAAAAATTCCCGCCTTTAGAAGAACGGGAATTTAATATGTTACGAATAACGCTCATGATAGATTATTCATCTAATTTTTTAAAAATCACACAGGCATTGTGTCCTCCAAACCCAAAGGTATTGCTCATTGCTACATTAACATCACGCTTTTGCGCTTTGTTTAACGTTAAATTTAAAGAGGAGTCAATATTCTCATCTGGATTTTCATGATTGATAGTAGGGGGAACAATTCCATGTTTCATGGAAAGGATAGAAGAAATTGCTTCTATCGCTCCGGCAGCACCTAGCAAATGCCCGGTCATGGATTTGGTAGAATTGATATTAATATTTTTAGCGTGCGCTCCAAACACATGGGATATGGCCTTAAGTTCTGCCACATCTCCCAATGGGGTTGAAGTTCCATGCGTATTAATAGCGTCTATATCCTCCGGAACCATGTTTGCATTGCGCAAACAGTTTTGCATCACCGCAATTACACCAATTCCATCCGGATGTGGAGCAGTCATGTGATACGCATCTGATGACAATCCACCTCCAACAAATTCAGCATAAATTTTTGCTCCCCTGGCCTTAGCATGTTCATACTCTTCCAGGATCAAAGCTCCTGCCCCTTCCCCTAATACGAAACCATCTCTGGTTGCATCAAAAGGTCTTGAAGCCGTTTCGGGACTTTCATTTCTGGTAGATAATGCATGCATGGCATTGAATCCGCCCATTCCTGCTTTGGTCACTGCCGCTTCAGATCCGCCGGAAACAATGATATCACTGTATCCCAAACGAATATAATTTAAGGCATCGAACATTGCATTGGCGGCCGAGGCACATGCTGAAACCGTAGTATAATTAGGTCCCATAAAACCGTGACGTATGGAAATATTGCCTGGGGCAATATCTGCTATCATCTTAGGAATAAAAAACGGATTAAAACGAGGCGTTCCGTCGCCGTTGGCGAAATTAATAACCTCGTCCTGAAAAGTTTCCAATCCCCCAATTCCTGCACCCCAAATAACTCCAACCCGATGTTTATCAATACCATTCAGTTCAATTCCAGAATCTTTAATAGCTTCATCTGAAGCTACTATGGCATATTGTGCAAACCTGTCGAGTTTTCTGGCTTCTTTGCGGTCAAAAAAATCAAGGGGGTCAAAATTTTTAAGTTCACAAGCGAATTTAGTTTTGAATTTTTCGGCATCAAAATACGTAATGGGTGCAGAACCGCTTTTTCCGGCGATTAAGGCATTCCAATATGCATCTACATTGTTACCTATAGGCGTTAAGGCCCCTAAACCTGTAACTACAACTCGCTTTAACTCCATAAAGTACTATCCTTTTGCGTTTTCGATATAAGAAATTGCCTGGCCTACGGTAGCAATGTTTTCTGCCTGGTCGTCTGGAATCTGGATATCAAATTCTTTCTCAAACTCCATGATCAATTCCACAGTGTCTAACGAATCGGCGCCCAAGTCGTTGGTGAAGCTGGCTTCATTTACCACTTCATTCTCGTCAACTCCCAATTTGTCAACGATAATCGCTTTTACTCTTGATGCAATGTCTGACATAATATTCTATTTTAATTTTGATTAGACGGCAAAAATAAAAAACTTTATTTTAAAACCGGTTTTTAGTTTAAAAATGTGGTGGTAATTTACGGAAATTTCATTTAAAGCCTTTATTTTTACCATCTTTAATTATTAACAGACCCCTTTTTGAGCACTCCAAAAACAATATCACCCAAAAAAATAGTCGTCTTTGCTTCCGGATCCGGAACCAATGCGGAAAATATTATCCGAAATTTTGAAAATTCGGAGTTGGCAAGAGTGGTTGCCGTATTTTCCAATAAACCTTCGGCTAAAGTTTTGGTTCGCGCCCATAAATTAAAAATCAAGACCCTTTGCTTTGACAGGGAATCCTTTTATAAAACCAATGAAGTATTGAATATTTTGAAGGATATTAATCCGGATCTTATTGTCCTTGCCGGATTTTTATGGCTTTTTCCATCTAAAATCCTGAAGGCCTTTCCCGGGAAAGTTATAAATCTTCATCCTGCTTTGCTTCCCAACTTTGGTGGTGCCGGAATGTATGGAGAACATGTACATAATGCGGTGATCGATCAAAAACACCTGGAAACAGGAATTACCATACATTATGTAAATGAAAATTACGATGAAGGCCAAACTATATTTCAAACCTCCATCCCGGTTGCCGCGAATGATACTCCCGCAAGTTTAGCCAAAAAGATTCACGAGTTGGAATACAGGCATTTTCCTGAAGTGATTAAAAACCTTCTAGAAAAACAAGCTATTGACTAAGCCAGACGTTCACATTTATACTGATGGAGCCGCCAGGGGAAATCCCGGGCCCGGTGGCTATGGAATAGTCATGGAATGGGTAGGCAAACCTTACAAGAAAGAATTTGCCCAGGGATTTAAGCACACCACCAATAACCGGATGGAATTACTGGCAGTAACAGAAGCATTAAAAAAGCTGAAAAACCCGGGTACTTCGGTGTTGGTTTTTACAGATTCAAAATACGTGGTGGATTCAGTAAAAAAAGGCTGGGTTTTTAACTGGGAAAAAAAAGGCTTTAAGGATCGGAAAAATGCAGATTTATGGAAGGACTTCTTAATTGAATTCAGAAAACATAAAGTGGATTTTAAATGGATTAAAGGTCATAACAATCATGCTCAAAATGAACGCTGTGATATCCTCGCCGTAGAAGCATCTAAAAAATCCCAACTACCCATTGACAAAGGATTTAAAGAAGAATAATTTCAACTTTTTGGATTTAGTTAAATTTTGAAAATCACCCGAAGGTCTTGAAAAACAAACCGTACCTTTGCGCCACAAATTTGAAACCATATTATGAGTAAATTATTGATAGTAGGCACAGTAGCCTTCGATGCAATTGAAACCCCATTTGGAAAAACCGATAAAATTCTAGGCGGCGCTGCAACATACATAGGCCTCTCTTCTGCCCAATTTGAAATAGACAACGCTATAGTATCCATTGTTGGAGATGATTTCCCAAAAGATCATTTAAACCTTTTAACATCTAAGAATATAGATATTGAAGGTATAGAAATAGTAAAAGGAGGAAAAACCTTTTTTTGGAGCGGGAAATATCACAATGACCTAAATAGCCGTGACACCTTGGAAACTCAATTAAATGTGCTGGCAGATTTCAACCCTGTTGTTCCTGCCGCCTATAAAGATGCGGAAATGGTCATGCTTGGGAATTTGCATCCATTGGTTCAGCTAAGCGTACTGGAACAGGTTGATAATCCAAAACTTGTGGTTTTGGATACGATGAATTTCTGGATGGATAATGCCTGGGACGACCTATTAAAGGTTATCAAAAAAGTCGATGTTATTGCGATTAATGATGAAGAAGCACGACAACTTACCGGGGAACATTCCCTTGTAAAAGCAGCTCGAAAAATAGCGGAAATGGGACCTGATTATGTCGTTATAAAAAAAGGCGAGCACGGAGCCCTTCTATTTCATGAGGACCAAATTTTCTTTGCTCCTGCCCTTCCGCTGGAAGAGGTGTTCGATCCTACCGGGGCAGGTGACACTTTTGCCGGAGGATTTATTGGCCACCTGGTAAAAACAGGAGATATTTCCTTTGAGAATATGAAAAATGCAGTTATTTATGGCTCTACACTTGCCTCCTTCTGCGTGGAAAAATTCGGAACAGAACGAATGGAAACCCTCACCAACGAAGAGATCCAATTGCGCTTAAGAGAATTTGAGAATTTAACCCAATTTGATATAGAATTAACTCCAAAAAAAGTCCGGTAATTATTGGACTTTTTTTGTGACTAAGTTTACCATTAACCCACTTGAATCCGAAAGGAATTTACTATGAGCGATGCTATTAAACATGAGTGTGGAATTGCACTTATCCGACTATTAAAACCCTTAGAATTCTACAAAGAAAAATACGGTACTGCATTTTATGGCATAAATAAAATGTATTTAATGATGGAAAAACAGCACAATCGCGGTCAGGATGGTGCAGGTTTTGCCAGTATAAAATTAAATACCATACCCGGAGATCGCTATATTAGCAGGGTACGTTCCAATGCAGCGCAGCCAATTCAGGATATTTTCAAGCAAATAAATGAGCGTATCAATGATGAGATTGGAGAACATCCCGAGTATGCAAACGATGTTAGCCTTCAAAAAAAACACTTACCATACCTGGGAGAATTGTATTTAGGCCATGTGCGCTATGGAACTTTTGGTAAAAACAGCATTGAGAGTGTTCATCCTTTTCTACGCCAAAACAACTGGATGCACCGAAATCTTATCGTTGCCGGAAATTTCAATATGACCAACGTTGCTCAACTTTTCAATAATCTGGTAGAATTAGGACAACATCCCAAAGAACGTGCAGATACAGTTACGGTGATGGAAAAAATTGGCCATTTTTTAGATGATGAAGTTCGGAAATTATACAAAAAGCTCAAGCACGAAGGATATTCTAAAGTGCAGGCCTCTCCTTTAATCGCAGAACGTTTAAATGTGGCCAAAATTTTGAGAAAATCGGCTAAAAACTGGGACGGAGGCTATGCTATGGCAGGCTTGTTAGGTCATGGAGATTCTTTTGTGTTACGCGATCCTTCAGGGATTAGGCCCGCTTATTATTACCAGGATGATGAAGTTGTAGTAGTCGCTTCAGAAAGACCTGTTATCCAAACCGTTTTCAACGTGAACTTTGAAGATGTAAAGGAACTTGATCCGGGACATGCAATTATCACCAAAAAGAGTGGAGAAGTTAATATTACCGAGATACTGGAACCCCTGGAACGAAAAGCCTGTTCTTTTGAACGGATTTATTTCTCCCGCGGAAGTGATGCAGAAATATATAATGAGCGCAAAATGCTGGGTAGATTACTGATGCCCGAAGTATTAAAAAGCATTAAACACGATACGGTAAATACTGTATTTTCATTTATCCCCAATACGGCTGAAACTTCTTTCTACGGAATGGTTGAAGCAGCACAGGATGAACTGAACAAACAAAAAAACCAGGCGATCCTAGAGGAAAAAGAAACCCTCACAGATGAACGCCTGCAGCAAATTCTTGCACATAGGCTAAGAACAGAAAAGATCGCCATTAAGGATGTTAAACTACGCACCTTTATAACTGAAGATAGCAGCAGGGATGATCTTGTAGCCCATGTATATGATGTTACCTACGGAGTGGTAAAACCCACAGACAATCTTGTGATAATTGATGACAGTATTGTTAGGGGAACAACCCTTAAAAAGAGCATCATAAAAATGATGGACAGACTTAACCCCAAAAAATTAATCGTGGTTTCCTCTGCCCCTCAAATTCGTTATCCCGATTGCTATGGAATTGATATGGCACGCCTGGAGGATTTTGTTGCTTTTAAAGCTGCACTTGCCTTGCTGGAAGACACAAATCAATACCATATCGTGGATTCGGTTTATGAAAAATGTAAAAAACAAGTGGAACTTGAAGATGAAGAAGTTCAAAACTTTGTTACAGAAATTTACGCGCCGTTTAAAGATCAGGAGATTTCAGATAAAATTGCAGAATTATTAAGTGAGCCTGAGGTTGAAACCGAAGTTCACGTTATCTATCAAACCGTGGAAAACCTTCATAAAGCCTGTCCAAAGAATTTAGGCGACTGGTATTTTACAGGTGATTACCCTACTTTTGGAGGAAACAGGGTTGTCAATAGAGCATTTATTAATTTTTATGAAGGAAATAAGGACAGAGCATATTAGTTTCTTCTTACAACTTATTAGAAATAATTATAAAAAAGTGCCTTTCAACTAATATTTGGGTAGTTCGTCCAAAAGTGTTTTCCGGAAGGATGATTTCATATATATTAGCAGAACCATAGCATAAGTAGGTTAAGTTCATGGTAGATTTGGGGCAAAAAAAGGTGGACTCTCGTCTGCCTTTTTTTATGTCCAATAGATTCTAAGAATTCCCTCTCATTTAATCCAAAAATCTTATTAAAAAAGGAACTTTAAGTAGCGTATGACTTATATATATGCCGTTTAGCTAAAACCTTTTTTTTCCTGAATATTATTTAATATCTTGCGTTCACCATTGCATAAGTAGGTTAAGTATATGGTAGATTTGGGGCAAAAAAGGTGGACGCTCGTCCGCCTTTTTTCATTTTTAAGCAAAAAAAAGCCCGCTACGAAAGTAGCAGGCTTTTCAAACAATTATTTTTTATCTATTTTTCTTTCGCATATCGGGATGCAACTTCTTTCCAGTCTATAACATTAAAAAACGCTTCGATATAATCCGGACGTTTATTTTGATAATGCAAATAATATGCGTGTTCCCAAACATCAATTCCTAAAACAGGAACTCCGCCACATCCAACACCCGGCATTAATGGGTTATCCTGATTTGGAGTAGAACAAACTTCAACTTTTCCTCCCTCGTGAACACACAACCAGGCCCAACCTGAACCAAATTGTCCAACAGCCGCTTTAGAGAATTCATCCTTAAAGGCATCAAAAGATCCAAAAGCTGCATCTATAGCCTTCGCTAAATCCCCTTCAGGTTTTCCTCCGCCATCCGGTGACATGATCTCCCAATATAAATTATGGTTATAATACCCTCCTCCATTATTTCTAACGGCAGCATTACCTTTATCAAGGTTTTTAAGGATATTCTCTATAGTTTTACCTTCATGATCTGTCCCTTCAATGGCAGCGTTCAATTTGGAAGTGTAACCAGCGTGATGTTTCCCGTGGTGAATTTCCATTGTTTTTGCATCTATATGAGGTTCTAATGCATCGAAAGCATATTTTAGTTTTGGTAATTCAAAAGCCATAATTATATTTATTTTGTTATTATTTAATCAATTGTTCCAAATTTAAGGTATAAGCTTATTATTAAAAATATTTTTATGTTATAAATTACTTAAAGATTGTAATTTTAGATACCTGATTTAAAATTTATACCTATACTTCCAAAGCTTCAAAAAATTAAAAATATTGAATACCCCAAACACGTTTACGGTTTATAATGCATCTGCTGGTTCCGGAAAAACTTATACTTTGGTCAAGCAATATCTTTTGTTGCTTTTTAATGGCGTAAAAAATGATTCCTATAAAAACATTCTTGCCATCACTTTTACCAACAAGGCAGTTGCCGAAATGAAATCCCGGGTGATCCTTAATTTGAATTCTTTGGCACAGGAGGAATGCCCTGAAAATTCCAAAAATTTACTAAGCGATTTGGCAAGGGAAACAGGAATGACTACTCCTGAAATTAAGTTGAAATCAAAAAAAATACTAAAAAGCATCCTGCATAATTATGCCGCATTTGATATTTCCACTATAGACCGGTTTACTCATAAAATTATCCGGTCTTTCGCGAAAGATCTTGGGATCCCTGTTAATTTTGAGGTGGAACTGAATATAAAACAGGTTCTGAAAGAAGCAGTGGACCGGGTTATAAGCCGTGCCGGGGAGGATAAAAAACTCACCAAAGCGCTGCTCAATTATACACTTTCAAAGGCCGATGATGATAAAAGCTGGGATATTTCAAAAGACCTTTTTGAGTTTTCGGCATTGCTCACACAGGAAAATCATCAAAAATATGTTGCGCTTTTAAAAGGCAAAACCTTACAGGATTTTGAAGATTTCTCGAAAAAATTAAAAGAAGAAATAATAACAACCGAGAAAATTATAAACGATACCGCAGAAAGTTTTTTTGAATTGATGGATCAGGAAGGTCTGGAAAAATCAAATTTTAATGGAGGCTACCTCTTTAAATATTTTGAAAAAATCCGGTCAAAGGATTATTCAGGTCCTTTTGGTGCTAAATGGCAGGAGGAAATTCAGGAGAAACCGCTTTATTCGAAGGCAGTTCCGCCAGATAAAAAAGCCGTTCTGGATCTACATCAGTCGCAAATTATTCTGCTTTTTCAAACTTCCAGAGCTGGGATTTTCAGAAGGGAATATTTAAAGGAAATCATTAAAAATTTAAACCCGTTATCCTTACTAAGCGAAATTTCAGCAGAAATTGAAAACATCAAAAAAGAACGCGCGCTGGTATTGATCTCAGACTTTAATCCAACAATCGCGGCAGAGATCAATCAGCAACCCGCTCCTTTTATATATGAAAGACTGGGGGAACGCTACAAGAATTATTTTATAGATGAATTTCAGGATACCTCGGAGATGCAATGGCAAAATATTATTCCGTTAATAGATCACGCCCTCTCCAGTGAACATTTAAATAATGAACATGCAACGCTTACTATTGTTGGAGATGCAAAACAATCCATATATAGGTTTCGTGGCGGCAAGGCAGAACAATTCATAGATCTTTATGCCGAACAAAACCCTTTCGCCACAGAAAAGAACATTATTAACCTGCCAAATAATTACAGAAGTGCAGAAAAAATAGTGGAATTCAACAATTCATTTTTTGAATTTGTCGCGGAAAAATTTAAAAACCCTGTTTACAATGAATTATTTAAGTCCAGTTCGCAAAAAGTCATAAAGGAATTTCCGGGCTATGTGAACATCTCTTTTATGGAAGCCGAAAATAAAGAGAAAGAAATGGAACTTCAACCGGAAAGGGTTTTTGAAATAGTTAAAGATTTGGAAAGCCAGGGAATTACAAAAAGTGATATTTGTGTTTTGACCCGAACCCGAAGCCAGAGTTTTGCAATAGCACACTATTTAAGCGAACAGGGAATTTCCATTATTTCTTCAGAATCTTTGCTGGTTTCAAACTCTCCCGAAGTTAATTTCATCAATGCTATTTTTGAGTTTTCAATTACCGCTGAGGATAAAAATTTAAAATGGAAAATATTAAATTACCTCAATAAAAAACTGAATATTAAAAATCCGCATAGGAATCTTGAGCAAAATCTCGGATATGATGGCAGCGAGTTTTTTGATTGGTTAAAAGAATATGATATCTATTTTGACCTTTCAAAGCTGAAGGTTTTAACGCTTTATGAAGCGGCAGAATATATCATCAGGAGTTTTTCACTTATTGAAAAATCTGATGCATACCTTCAGTTTTACCTGGATTTTATCTTTGAAAAAACCTCAAAAAACTTCACTGGAATCCCAGCCTATCTGGAACTTTGGGAACAGGAAGCGGGAAAATTGAGCATTGTTGCCCCAAAAACCGAACATGCAGTTCAAATCATGACCATTCATAAATCCAAAGGCCTGGAATTTCCGGTGGTGATCTATCCGTTCGCCAATACAAAACTGCGGGATGTAAGCCGAGATTATCTTTGGGTTCCGTTGCCGGAAAATCTGGATGATATTCCTGTGGGATATTTAAAAGCTTCAGAAAAGATGAAAAATTGGGGTGAATTTGAGGCAACAGCTTATCAGGAGCGGGTGGATCAAACCGAATTTGACAACATCAATATCCTGTATGTGGCCTTTACAAGGGCTTCTCAACAATTATACGTCATCTCAAATTATGAGCTAAACAGCAAAGGAGAGGAAGATGAAAAAAAGGTTTCAGGATTATTGATCGGCTTTCTCAAATCAGTGCAACTATGGAATGAAAGCAAGATTTATGAATTTGGAAATAACACACTTTCCAATTATAAGAAAGAAATAGCTGCTGAAACAATTCGACAGGATAAATATTATTCTTCCCCCACAACATCGAATGCCGTGAAATTGATGACCAGTTCGGGCGCAATATGGGGATCGGCCAGGGAGGAAGCTATTCAAAGAGGAAATTTGATCCATGATATTCTTTCTGAAATAGACACTTCAGAAGACATTCAAATTACATTAGAAAAGTTTTCAGAAAAAGAAAATCTGGATTTGAAAGAGACATCGGAAATAAAAGAAATTTTATGGCAGGTAATCTCCCATCCTCAGTTAAACCAATATTTTTCGAAGGAGACAAAAATTTACCGGGAACGGGATATCATAAATCCAAATGGGGAACTATTAAGACCGGACAGATTGATCTTTGAAGGGAAAAAGATAACTATTATGGATTATAAAACCGGAAATGTAAGCGATAGTCATATAGCCCAGATGAACCAGTATGCTGAAGTGCTTTCAATGATGAATTTTGAAGTGACCACTAAAATATTGATTTATATAAATGAAGAGCTGAACCTCACTTTTGTGTAAAAGATGATTAATTTTGTAAAAAACAGAAACTTATGTACGGAGCAATAAAAGAACATTTACAGAAAGAAATAGAACAAATTAAGGAAGATGGCCTTTATAAAAAAGAACGAATAATTACTTCTCCCCAGGGAGCCGTGATCAAAATTTCCACAGGAGAGGAAGTGATCAATTTTTGTGCGAATAATTACCTGGGGCTGTCCTCACACCCTGAAGTCATTCAGGCGGCAAAAGATACGCTGGATTCGCACGGTTTTGGAATGTCCAGTGTTCGTTTTATATGTGGGACTCAGGATATCCATAAAGACCTTGAAAAGACCATTGCAGATTTCTACGGAACAGAGGATACCATTCTGTATGCCGCATGTTTTGATGCAAACGGAGGAATTTTTGAACCTTTGTTATCTGCAGAAGATGCAATAATTTCCGATTCCCTCAACCACGCATCCATAATAGACGGAGTGCGATTATGCAAAGCTGCCCGATTTCGCTATGAAAACGGGAATATGGCCGATCTGGAAAAACAATTGATCGCTGCAAATGAAAAAGGAGCACGTTTTAAATTGATCGTAACAGATGGGGTATTCTCTATGGACGGACTTTTAGCACCGCTGGATGAAATTTGTGATCTGGCCGATAAATACGATGCCCTGGTGATGGTAGATGAGTGTCACGCTACCGGTTTTATAGGAAAGACAGGAATTGGCACCATGGAAGAAAAGAATGCGTTGGGAAGAATCGATATTATAACCGGAACTTTAGGAAAAGCACTTGGTGGTGCAATGGGTGGTTATACCACAGGAAAAAAGGAAGTAATCGAATTGCTTCGTCAAAGATCCAGACCTTATTTATTCTCGAATTCCCTTGCCCCGGCAATTGTTGGTGCTTCGTTAAAAGTTTTTGAAATGTTGAAAGGAGACACCAGTTTAAGGGACAAGTTGGAGGAAAACACAAAATATTTCAAGAAAGGGATTAAAGCGGCCGGTTTTGATATAATAGATGGAGACTCCGCAATTGTTCCGGTAATGCTTTACGATGCCAAATTATCTCAGGATATGGCAGATAAATTACTGGAAGAAGGCATTTATGTGATTGGGTTTTTCTTTCCTGTTGTTCCGAAAGGCAAAGCACGAATCAGGGTGCAACTTTCAGCAGCCCATGAAAAATCTCATTTAGACAAAGCAATCCAGGCATTTACAAAAATCGGGAAGGAACTGGAAGTCATTTAGTTTTCAAAAAATTATTAATAATTGTTAAATTATTTAAGTTTTTATAAAAAATTTGGTGTAATAATGTAAAAAAACAGGTCGCTAATTTCCTGTACTTTAGGGACAAACACATCCTAAAACCGAATAAACCCTTGCAAATAGGGCATTTTCGTGCTTAATTAAGAAAACTTTATTATTTATAACTTTGTTAATATCGATTTTGCGTATACTTTTGCTTCAATTAACACAAAAAATTAAAATAACAGATATGAAACATCTTAACAGATTTTTATTAGCTTCATTGTTTGTCTTTGGCCTTACTTCGGTACAGGCTCAGGACGCAAACAACCCTTGGGCCATTGGTATTGGCGTAAACGCGGTTGACACCTACCCTACCGGAGAAGATGCTCCTAATGGAGATTTTGGTGAGGATTTTTTCAACGTGGGTGACCACTGGAATATTCTTCCTTCCGTTTCAAGACTATCTGTAGGTAGATATATTGGTGGTGGATTCGTGTTTGAAGCAGCTGGTTCTGTAAACCAAATCGAAAATTTTGGTGATGCAAGTGTAGATGATTTATCATACTATGCATTAGACGGAGCTTTAAACTACAGCCTTAGAGCCGCATTGAACGACGGATGGTTTGACCCATTCCTTGGAGCAGGTGGTGGATATACCTGGTTAGACGAAGAAGGTTTTGGTACTTTAAACGGAACTCTTGGTTTCAACTTCTGGTTTTCAGATAACATCGCTCTAAATCTTCAAACTACTTACAAATACGCTTTTGAAGACGAAAACCCAAAGCATTTTCAACATGCTGCAGGTATTAAATTTGTATTTGGAGGAAAGGATACAGATGGCGACGGAATTTACGATAAAGATGACGAATGTCCTGAAACTCCAGGTTTAGCTGAATTTAACGGTTGTCCTGACTCTGACGGGGATGGAATTGAAGACCGTAAAGATGCTTGTCCTAACGAAGCTGGTTTAGCCGAGTTTGACGGATGTCCTGATACAGATGGTGATGGAGTTCCAGATCCTCAAGACGAATGTCCTACAGTTGCAGGTCTTGCCTCAATGAATGGATGTCCTGACGCTGATGGCGATGGAGTAAAAGATAGTGAGGATGAATGTCCTAATGTAGCCGGTCCTAAAGAAAACAAAGGATGTCCTTGGCCTGATACTGATGGCGATGGAGTTCTAGATAAAGACGACCAATGTCCAGATGTTGCAGGTACTGTAGCAAATAACGGATGTCCTGAAGTAACTGCTATTGTAATCGCAGAATTGAATGAGTATTCTAAAACTGTATTGTTTGACCTTAACAAGGCTACAATCCGTTCAGAATCAGCAGAAGCATTAAATTCAATCGCTGAAATCATGAAAGAATATCCTGAAACTGTATTCCATATTGGTGGCCATACAGACAGTCAGGGTAGTGACGAGTACAACCTGAAATTATCTAAGGAACGTGCTGCTTCAGTTAGAGAGTACCTGGTATCAAAGGGTATTCCTGCAAACAGACTAACTTCTGAAGGTTACGGAGAATCCAGGCCAATTGCAACAAACAATACTGCTGTTGGTAGACAATTAAACAGAAGAGTTGAAATTTCTTTGGATAAAGACAAGGAAATGAAAACCCCTCAGAACTAAGCTAATTGTAAAAGCATCTTAGATAAACTTTAAAAAGTTTTGAAAAACGTCCCGATAATACCGGGGCGTTTTTCTATTTTTAGCCTATGACATCTTTTATTTCTGAAATTCTCCAAAAGCTCCAGGATCAAGGCGAAACCCTTTCGGAGATCACTTTTATTTTACCAAGTAAGCGTGCTGGTTCCTTTTTAAGGAAAGAGCTTTCTGCTATTATAAAACAACCTGTTTTTTCTCCTGCTATCTTAAGTATCGAGGAATTTTCAGAAAATATCTCAGCACTCAAAACAATAGATGCTACCACATCCTTATTTGAGTTTTATTCAGTTTATTTAGAGTTAACACCAAAAGAATATACCGAAGATTTTGAAAGCTTCAGCAATTGGGCACAAACCCTGCTTCACGATTTTAATGAAATAGACCGGTATCTAATTCCGCCAGATTCTATTTTCAATTACCTCTCTGAAATTCAGGATATCAATCACTGGTATCTACAACCTGAAAAATCCGATCTGGTAAAAAAATACCTTCAGTTCTGGAAAAAATTGCCTCAATACTATAAAGGTCTCAAAAATAACCTTCTGGAGAAAAACCAGGGATATCAGGGCTTAATTTACAGGCAGGCTTCAGAAAAAATTGAAGAATATGCTCAAACTCATAACCAAAAACACGTTTTCATTGGTTTCAATGCATTAAATGCGGCCGAGCAACTCATTATTCAGAAAATGCTGGAATATAATTCACAGATATTCTGGGATATAGACGAGGTTCATTTTCAGGATAAGGATCATGATGTTTCCTTGTTTATGAGGGAATATAAGAAAACCTGGAACTATTATAACAAGCACGAATTTGAGGAAATTTCTAAAAATTACAACACCAAAAAGGACATTGAATTAATTGGTATCCCAAAAAATATAGGACAGGCAAAATATGTAGGTGAGATCCTTGATGGCTTGAGCAAGGAGCAGCTTAACACCACTGCATTAGTTCTTGGTGATGAGGGATTGTTGCTGCCCATGTTAAATTCCCTGCCGACTTCTATTGAAGCGCTGAACATCACTATGGGGTATCCCCTAAAATTTAGCCCTTTCGCTTCACTTTTTGAAAAATTATTTGAGATTCTGAAACTTGAAAAAAACCAATTTTATTACAAGGATGTAATTTCAGTTCTTAGCAACCCCATCATTCAAAAAGCAACAAAGAACAAGTCGGATGAAGTAATAGGCCTCATCAAAAAAAATAATCTTCTTTACCTTTCAAAAGATCAGATTATGGATTTCTTTTCGGCTGAAGGAAGATCAATGATTTCACATTGTTTTATCGAAGGTAAAATCCCTCCCCTGGGAATCCTACAAAATTTTGATGAACTTATCTTAAAAATCCAGGGGCTGCTTCAGGAGGACAAGGATGAGTTCAATCTTGAATTCCTGTATCACTATCATAAAGTGATAGAACAGCTAACAGAGTTGGTAAAAACATATCCTCATCTTAAAACAACAGCTTCTCTTCAAAATTTTTACAAAGAATTAAGCAGTCTTCAAATGCTAGATTTTCAGGGAAAACCTTTTCAGGGCTTGCAACTTATGGGAATGCTGGAATCTAGGGTTTTAGATTTTGAAACCGTCATTCTCACCTCTGTAGATGAAGGTACGCTTCCCGCCGGGAAAAGCACTAATTCCTTTATTCCGTATGAACTTAAAAAAACATACAACCTACCCACTTACAAAGAAAAAGATGCGGTATATACCTATCATTTTTATCATCTTTTGCAAAGAGCCAAAAAAATATACCTTCTACACAACTCAGATACCGATAGCCAGATGGGAGGTGAAAAAAGCCGGTTTCTGATACAACTGGAACTCGAAAAACAAGCATTTCACAATATCAAAAATTCTGTGATAGTTCCGGATGTTCCCAAAATTGACAATCAAATGCAAAGCATACCAAAAACTCCGGAGATCCTTGAAAAGATAAAAGTTCTTGCCGAAAAAGGCTTTTCCCCTTCATCACTCACCACTTACATAAGGAATCCTCTTGATTTCTATATTCAATATGTGCTCGGCATTCGAGATAAGGAAGAGGTGGAGGAAACAGTTGCCCACAATACGCTGGGAACCGTGGTACATGAAACTTTAGAGGCATTTTACAAGCCACTTGAAGGAAAGCATCTCAGTATTGAACTCGTGGAAGAATTTATCAGGAAAACCCCTAAAGAAGTAATTGAAAAATTTAAAGCAAATTACAGCAAAGTTCCTCTTTCCACAGGAAAAAATCTACTGATTTTTGAAGTGGTAAAACGCTATGTCACCAATTTCTTAAAAACCGAATTAGAAGAATTAAAATCTGGAAAGATTATTCAAATACGGGAGATAGAAACAAATTTAAAAACCCCGTTGGTGATGGAAGAACTGGATTTTCCTGTAAATATTCGGGGAAATGTCGACAGAGTAGATATTACCGATGGTATTTTAAGGATCATAGATTATAAAACCGGGAAAGTACTTCAGAACCAATTGGAAATAACCGACTGGGATTTGTTGACATCAGATTATGATAAATATGCCAAACCCTTCCAGGTATTGATGTATGGCACCATGCTCCTACAAGATTCCAATCCGGGATTAACGGTAGAAGCCGGGGTAATATCATTTAAGAATCTAAAAGCGGGATTCCTGAAGTTTGCTGAAAAAGATAAACCCGGACGTGGAGCCATTAAAAAAATAGCCATAGATGAAGTCATCCTGGAAAAATTTCAAGAACAACTGAAAAAATTAATTCTGGAAATATGCGATCCAAAAATTGCTTTTAATGAAAAAGAGATAAAAACAGTATATGGAACTTATTAAGAAATGAGCATAACGAAACATAATACAAACACCCATTAATATATGCGAATTACATATGACCTATGAAAAACAATAAAAATCTACATATAAAAAAAAATATCAAAATTGAAGGAAGGCACAAGAAACCAATTTTAACCGATCTGTTTTTCGCCGACGACAAAAAGGTGAAACCCGTAGTTATATTTTGCCACGGATACAAAGGCTTTAAAGACTGGGGGCCCTGGGATAAAATGGCCGAGTTCTTTGCGGAGAACGGATATTTTTTCGTCAAATTCAATTTTTCACATAATGCCACTACGCCTGAAAACCCTACAGAATTTATAGATATTGAAGCTTTTGGGGAGAACAATTACATCAAAGAGCTCGATGACCTGCAATCTGTTATTGACTGGCTTCTCCTTCCCGGTTTCGACCATAGAAAACAACTGGATAGCGCCAAAATAAATTTGATAGGTCATTCCCGGGGAGGTGGAATTTCAATTATTAAAGCAGCAGAGGAAAACCGAATTGATAAACTGATAACTTTCTCCTCTGTGAATGATTTCAGTACACGTTTTCCTGAAGAAGAAGCCTTGCAAAAATGGAAAGAAAAAGGCGTGAGTTATATAGTAAATACACGAACAAAACAACAATTGCCGCATCATTTTCAGTTCTATACCAATTTTAAGGAGAACGAAGAGCGCTTAACAATCTCCAGGGCTACAAAAAAACTTGATATTCCGCACTTAATTGTTCACGGAAGCACGGACACTTCAGTTCCAATAAGTGATTCAGGGGATTTATTTGATTGGAGTCCTTTTCCGGATCTTCTCCTGGTAGAAGATGCAGATCATGTGTACAATACCGCTCATCCCTGGGATAAGAGCGATCTGCCGAAAGCCTTTAAGCATGTGCTTGAAAAAACCCGGGAATTTTTGGACACAGAAAAGGAGAAACTCATAAAAAATACCTGAAATAACGCTTCTGCCTTGAATTAAACAGAAATTAAGAATGAAGTTAAATAAGATTTTACCACTTTAAATTTTTGTTTATCTTTGGATCCGAAATTAGGGGGATTAGCTCAGTTGGCTAGAGCGTTTGGCTGGCAGCCAAAAGGTCATCGGTTCGACTCCGATATTCTCCACGAAAACCACTCTTTTTAGGGTGGTTTTTTGTTTTTCTAATATTTCTGGACTTAACTAAATATGTATTAATTTAGTTTATATTCATCCTATTTGTATACAAAAATGTTTATCCTATGAATAAAATAAGTCTTGCCGAAGCAAAGGACCTTGAAGAGATAAAAACTCTTACCGAAGCCTGTGCCGTTGCCATGCAGGAAAAAGGGATTTTTCAGTGGAATGAGCATTACCCGTCTTTAGATAAATTGCAGGCAGATATTGAAAAAAGAGAACTATTTGTTCTTAAAGATCAGGAGAAAATCCTGGGAATAATTGTGCTTACCATATTTATGGACAAAGAATATATTCCAATCCATTGGTTAACCAAAAACAACAGAAACCTTTATGTACACAGATTAGCCGTTCATCCCTCGGTTTGGGGCAAAGGCTATGGACAAAAATTGATGGATTTTGCCGAAGACTACGCCAGGCTCAATGAATTCATATCTGTAAGACTCGATACCTTCAGCCAGAATCAAAGAAATCAACGCTTTTATGAAAGCCGGGGATATCAGAAATTAGGAGACATCTATTTTCCTAAACAAAGTGAACATCCTTTTCATTGCTACGAATTAATCCTGTAAAAATCTGACTGACTCCGTCTGGATGATTAGATTCAATCCCAATTAAAGGAAAAAGCCATCATCCTCAATAGAGAACGATGGCTTTTTATTCAGTAATCAAAAACCTTGAGGCAAGCCAACAAGGTAAAAATTAATTCAAGCCTGTCTGAGTAATTCGCGCAGGCAGGTTAAACCCTCAATGAGGGCTCAATGAGGGGTTTTATTTCTTCCATTCAGCAACTCCACCTTTGGCAGAATCTACGGTGATTTTATAATTTCCACCTCCCGAAACGATCCAGCGAACTTTTACCGAATTCATTCCCGGAATGTTATCTAGCAACATTTTCTCCGGATTCACTTTTTGTTCTTCCACTTTATTGAAATCGGCATCTTTTACAATCATTCCGGTTATCACCTTAGCACCGGAAATGGTAACATAATCCGGCCGTTCAATCTTATATTTAAGATCCTGACTACTGTGGGTAGGCATCAAACGTTCATTATAAATTGTAGCGGTTATTTGCTTTAGGCCATTCCCCAGATTTTCCTCCTTAACATCGGAAATACTGATCTTTGGAGTATGATACGCGTGATATATGGTAAAGGCCATATTTCTATGTGCATCCTGCTCCAGTAAAAACCCCGGATGTGCACGGCCAAAATTCTTTTTAAATCCGCCAATTTCAATTTTTCCGTATTGCGGATGATCATATTCTCCCCAGTCTACAAAGGCATCACCAAAGGTTAAATACCTGTCTACCTTCATTTCTTCGTCCTGATTTCCACGACCTTCATTTTGATGAAAATAAAGATAGGAAACCATCAACTCATTGGTATAGGTATAAATACCACGCCCTCCGTAAAACCAGTCCAATTCCCCTCCAAAAACAGAATAAAGATCCTTATAAACTACCAGGTACCTATATCCGGGGATCATTTCCTCCCCTTTTTTTGCAATAGCATCATAGATTTCAACATCTTTCTGATTATAGGTATCTTTGTCTTCTTCGGCTCCCGGCCCTCTTAAGATCATCCCACCATAATTATGATAGCTTTGCGCACCTGCAATATTGGGGTGCTTCATCACGAATTCCATTACCGCACGGTTTTCCGGCAAACTGAAAGGATATTTATAGGCGCCCCGCTGAACATAATCCGGCTGCCATTTCCATCCCCAGTCACGGTTTGGATCATAATAACCAATCCCGTCTTCGTTTACTTCCCCATCACCATCGGTATCTATTCCTTCATACCCCAGCATTTCATATTCCCCTTTTTCTTCAGCAGCAACCCTAATAAGCTTCCTGTCATCCATTTGATCTTTAATATATCTTCCGGTAGGCGACTTCCGAATCATCATCGTAATATGATTATCATCATTTAAATCATTAAACCCATCTTCTCCGGCTTCTCCGTCGCCATCATTATCCAAAACGATCATTCCTGATCTTGGCGAATGCGGCGTGTTGGGATTATTCATATACTCATTCCGGGCATCAGGATTAATGGTGGGGTTGATGTAAAATGTTTTGTCCTTTAGCAGCTCCCTAATAAAATCGAGATCATCAAACATTTCGGTAAGATACCAGGCGGTATAGAGCGAAAATTCCGTTCCCTGTATTTCGTTGGAATGTATGTTCCCATCGATATACATCGCCGGTTTTTTAGAAGGATCGCCCGTCTTAAAATCAGAAATCGTCAATAAATAAATATCCCTCCCCTGAAAGGATTTTCCAATACTTTCAAGCTTTGCAAGATCCGGATGTGCTTTTGCGATCTTTTGCATAATATCCACTACGCCTTCATAGGTATAATACCTGTTCCAGCTTACTGCTACTTCCGGATCATGTGGTGTACCAATGGCCCGAAAAAATTTCTCCTGAGCCTGTCCCGCAGGGATATTCAGCAATAGACTGAAAAACCCTAAAACCGCTATATTTCTTATATTTTTAAAATTCATTTTAGCCAAAATTTAAAGTTTTACATTCATAGTTGCGTACCCCGTATGCGGTGCTCCTACTTTTATATTCACTGTGCCGCCACCTTTTATAATCCAGGAAAACGTCTCTTTCTCATAAGCCCCAAGTTTATCCACCAGTTTTATAGTATTCCCTGCAAGAATATCCTTTTTATCCTTATTAACGGTTATCTGCAATTTTTGAAGCCACCTGGATCTTTCTCCAAGTTCGGAATGTGTTGGAAGCGGGGAATTGTTAAGCAGATCCACGGTGATCCTGGTTAAACCCCCACTCAGCTTTTCTGTTTTAAAATTATGAAATTCGAGTTTAGGCTGAATTTCAGCGAGTTTCACTATAAAATTCGTGTGATTTTCAGCAATGCTATCCACTATTCGATATGGAGGAGTTACCATAACGAAAGGTTTAATCCCACCCACCTCAACTTTTTGATTTGGGAAATCGGGGTGATTAACTTCCTGCCAAGGGATAAATACGTTTTTTAGATCTACCTTTTCTGCCCAGGCCAAAAAGTTGTTTTCCGGAGTAACTTTTACTTTTTTGGTTTCCGTTGAATCCTTGGTTTCCGCTTTAACTTCCGGGACCCACCATCCCGGGGTGCTAAAACTCAACCTTCCAAAGTGAAAATAGGCCCATTGAAAATAATCCCCATCTGTACCCTGATTTTCCTGATTGTAGGCTCTCTGCGGAATGGTTTCATTATAAATTTCTGAAACCATTTTATTCAGTTCCACATCCTTTTCCAACATAGAGCTCACAATCCTTTTTTCCGCATCGCTTTTGTTGAATTTTAAGGGAGCTGAAAGATTATTGGCCGGACTGAAAGTTACAAATGCAAAAATATTCCATCGCTCGAACAGGTAATCCAGTAAAGCCCGGCTTTCTTTTTGTGAAACCGGATAATCCCCGGCATAAGGCTCAAATGCGGGAAATTTGTATGTCAGGCTCTTATTAAACGCGATCCCCTCTTCCGGGTCCTCATTATATTTTTCATCTTTATCATTATCTATTCCTTCAGAAAACATCAGGTATCGGGTGGCGCTTTTAGCTCCATTTTCTGCTTTGACCAAAACCCGGGAATCCTTTTCGTGAGGAACATATTCCCCTAAGGCACTTTCTACCCGAAACTTTGTGATAAATCCATCTTTATTTAAATCCTCATATCCATCTTCGCTCAATTTGCCATCCCTGTCGTGATCGATTTTCACCGAATTCCCTCTTCTTTCATATTTGATATTGCTGAAGTATTGCGAATAGGCATCCGGAGACATATTTGGAAAAACATAAAAAGTGGTGGTTTCCAATAATTCAGAATGGTCTTTTAGCAATCGGTTTGCAACCTGCAGCGCCAGTTCCACACTTAGCACGTGATAGCCTTCCACCCCGCCTGTAACAGCGATAGCCGGTTTATTCTCAAGATCACCCTTTCCTATTTGAAGGGCGTAAATATCCTGTCCGCCTTCTGTTTTAGTGAGTGAAATTAATTTTGCATTTCCCGAAGAGGCCATTTGCTGCAATCGTTGCGCTACCTCTTGGTTTGTGGGGTAATCCTGCTGTGCGGTAGCTGAAAATATTCCGAAGAAAGCAACTGCAAACAGGCCTATTAGATTTTGATTCATAGAGGTTGAATATAATTATTGATAGTAATCCTTCAAAAATAGGATTTTTATTAAGTATTTCTAATTAATCCAGCTGAATTTCTCCTGAAAGCATCGCTCTTAAAGCAATTTCTTATTTTATATTTACCGTTCAAATTTTAAGATTGTCTGCAATAAGTTTCAAAAATATCAATCGCCTTGCAATTCCTGCTATTATTGCCGGGATTGCAGAACCGCTAATCTCTTTAACCGACATCGCCATTATAGGAAATGTAGATGAAAATCCCATCGAAGCCCTGGCAGCAGCTGGAATTGTCGGTTCTTTTCTTTCGGCAATTATCTGGATCGTGGCACAAACAAAGACCGCGATCTCTTCGATCGTTTCCCAGCATTTAGGAGCAAATCGTATACATGCGGTAAAAACACTGATTCCACAGGCAATCTATTTCAACTTTCTCTTCAGCATTGTTATCTATGCCACTACTGCTTTTTTTGCTGAGGCTATTTTTTCAGCCTATAATGCCGAAGGCTTAATTTTAAGCTATTCTAAGGAATATTATCAAATTCGTGCTATAGGATATCCCTTAACTCTGGTAACCTTTGCAATATTCGGTGTTTTTCGTGGACTCCAAAATACCTTATGGGCTATGAAATGCAGTATCACCGGCGCCCTGGTGAATGTGGTTTTAGATTTTACACTGGTTTATGGAATTGACGGATTTATTCCTGCCATGCACCTAAAAGGAGCAGCCTATGCCAGCCTGGCTGCACAGGCAACTATGCTGGTTATGGCATTGTGGTTTTTCTTTAAAAAGACGCCTTTTCATTTAAAGTTGAGTTTTAACATCAATCCGCAGTTAAAAGGCCTGCTGCTTATGGCCGGAAATCTTTTTGTACGTACCGCTGCTCTTAACTTTGCCATCTACCTTGCCAATGCATATGCAACCGGTTATGGTAAAAATTACATCGCGGCACAAAGTATCCTGATGAATATCTGGTTGTTTTTCTCCTTCTTTATTGATGGCTACGCAAATGCGGGAAATGCTATTGGAGGCAAACTCCTTGGTGCCAGGGATTATAAAAGCTTGTGGGAGCTAAGCAAAAAGATCAGTAAATATTCAGTTTTTATTGCATTCATTTTAATGGGGATTTGCGCCCTGTTTTATGATGAGATTGGGCTCATCTTTAATAAGGAAGACAGCGTCCTTGTCCTGTTTTCTTCTGTATTTTGGTTGGTTTTATTGATGCAGCCGGTAAATGCGATCGCCTTTATGTTCGACGGGATTTTTAAAGGACTGGGAGAAGCAAAATATCTTCGGAATCTTTTATTGGCCGCCACATTTTTAGGATTCACTCCTGCATTGCTCCTCGCAGATCACTTCGGCATGAAACTCTACGCCATCTGGATCGCTTTCTTTGTATGGATGCTTATTCGAAGCAGTGCGCTTGTTATAAAATTCCGAAGAAAATATTTGAACAAGGAAATTTGAGCAAGCTTCTTACAAATAAGTCTGAAGGCTTTATTTTATAAAATATGATCTATTTTCCTAAAGGAGTTTCTTTCTTTTTTGCCAAACCGATAGTACTTAACTTAAAAATCAGTTAAAACCGGACTTTGAACCAGGAACGGACTGTACTTTATAAAGCATTATACTTACATTTGATAAAATTCATCAGCTATGACCACAACCCGGGAAAACGGAAGTTTATATATAAACATAGAGAACAAGATTGCAACAATTGAATTTGGACATCCGGCCAGCAATTCCTTTCCTTCAGAATTACTGGAGCGTTTACAAAAGGGGTTTCAAACCCTATCCGAAGATGAAAGTGTAAACGTGATCATCCTAAAATCGGAAGGAGAAAAAAGTTTTTGTGCCGGTGCCTCTTTTGATGAACTTGTAGCCGTTGGGAGTATGCAACAGGGGAAATTGTTCTTTTCCGGTTTTGCCAATGTGATCAATGCGATGAGGGATTGTAATAAACTCATCATTGGCCGAATCCAGGGAAAAACCGTTGGCGGAGGAGTTGGACTCGCTGCCGCTTGTGATTACGCCCTGGCTACTGAAGCTGCCTCGATAAAACTTTCCGAATTAAGCATTGGAATAGGTCCTTTTGTGATCGCCCCGGCGGTGGAACGCAAAATTGGCGTTTCCGGACTGGCAGAACTTAGCCTGGCCGCTCACGAATGGAAAAATGCCTATTGGGCAAAGGAAAAGGGTTTATATGCAAAGGTGTTCGACTCCATTAAAGAGCTGGATAATGAAGTCCTCCTTTTTTCAGAAAAACTGGCCACTTATAATCCACAGGCGCTGCTGGAAATGAAAAAGATCCTTTGGGAAAATACGCCAAGCTGGAAAAATTTGCTTCATGAAAGAGCCGCAATCAGCGGGGAACTGGTACTTTCAGAATTTACAAAACAGGCCTTATCCAGATTTAAAAAATAAAAAACATCAGCTCTACTATTTTTAGTAGCTTGAAATTGGAAGAAACTGGAACAATCAAATTTAATCTAAATACTTAAAACATGTCATTACAACTCGAAATACCTAAAGATCAACAAGCCACTCCGGAAGAGGAATGGGGATTTACCATTTGGGAATTTATTATGGGAAACCTTTGGTATATCATTGGGATCATTGTAATTCTTGCCATATTTTTTTACGCAAGGTCTTATATGAAAAAACACTAAATCATGATTCAAAACGATATTCCTGTAAGTGAAGAAACCTACACTATTTTTAGTTTTTTAAGTGGAATGGGCCTTTGGCTTATTCTTGCCGTAGCTCTGGTTGGTGTTGTTTTATATAAGAAATTCAAAAAATGATCAACGTGTTTTTAACCAACCTGTAATACTTAGCCGTGTTGTTTTTACAGGTTTTACCTCGTGTTGTAGCACCTGACTTTCAAAGATTACCACCCTTCCCGGAAAGGGATAAATACTTTTTGCAACTTCAACACCGTTTTCCATTTTATAGATCACCAGTTCCCCACCATTTTCAGGTTTCCAGTCCTCATCGTTTAAATAACATACCAGGGAAAGTTTTCGCCGGTCGTCATTTTGAAAAGTATCCAGGTGCCTTTTGTAAAAGGTGCCTTCAGGATAAATGGCATAATGGAATTCCTTCTGAAGGATCCCCAAAAAGCAGGTTTTATTGAGGTATTCAACAAGCGCGTTTATCTTTCTGAAAAATAGCTGCTCCGCTTCTCCCGCTTCCGACTCATTGATCCAAAGAATAAAATCACCCCGTACAGCCTTCTCAACGGTTTCATTTACCCTATTGCCAATAGCCGCTTTTTTAAATTGTTCTTCTTCATATTTATTTAGAAGTACAGTTCTTATTGCATGCACTTCTTCGGCATCAAAAAAATCCTCCACTATACAATATTGATCCTCCAGCAACCCGGAAATGATCTTTTCATAAAGCGGGTCTTCTTTAAACTCCAGTTGTTCAAACAATTCAGAAGAGGAACTATCCATAATATATATTTTAGAAAGCCGCCAAATATACTGCAGGAAAGCTTTGGTTGTATCTTAAATTTAAGGTGATAAAAATCTTTATCTTTGCACCAAATAACCATTATGAGCAAGATCAGGATCACCAAGGAATTCTCTTTTGAAGCAGGCCACGCTCTATACGGGTACGATGGTAAATGTAAAAATGTTCACGGGCATAGTTATAAATTAAGCGTAACGGTAATAGGCAAGCCAATCACCGATAAAAATAATGTAAAATACGGAATGGTGATAGATTTTGGCGACTTAAAAAAGATCGTGAAATCTGAAATTGTTGATCGTTTTGATCATGCAACGGTTTTTAACCAAAACACCCCGCATATTGAGCTTGCAAGGGAACTTGAAAATCGGGATCATAATGTGATTTTAGTAGACTATCAACCTACCAGTGAAAATATGGTAGTGGATTTTTCTGAAAAAATCAAGAGCCGGTTGCCAGATCATATTCAATTACACTCGCTAAGGCTTCAGGAAACCGAATCTTCCTTTGCAGAGTGGTATGCGAGCGATCAGGCCCTTCAAGCCCTCGAAGGGGGAGTAAAAAAAGTCTCCTTCCCTTTGTAAGGGAGGGTGGATCAAACTTCTGTAGAAGATTGAGACGAAAGGGTTATTTTACCTAATCCTCATTGTTTCAAGGTTCAAACCGAAATTATTTTATATTTACAGCTCAGATTAATTCTATGAACATTCCGAAGGGCAAAAAAATATATTTTTCCAGTGACAATCATCTAGGTGCGCCCACAGCTGAGGAAAGCAAGCCCCGGGAACTGAAATTTGTGAAATGGCTGGATGAAATTAAAGAAGATGCAGCTGCTGTATTTTTACTTGGAGATCTTTTCGATTTTTGGTTTGAATACAAACATGTAGTACCAAAAGGTTTTGTCCGCACCCTTGGAAAACTTGCCGAAATTCGAGACAGCGGAATTCCCATTTATTTCTTTGTTGGAAATCATGATCTCTGGATGGATGATTATTTTGAGAAAGAACTGAATATTCAGGTTTTTCACCAGCCACAGGAATTTGAATTCAACGACAAAAAATTTCTGGTAGGTCATGGAGATGGTCTTGGGCCCGGAGATCTCGGTTACAAACGCATGAAAAAGGTATTTACAAATCCTCTATCAAAATGGTTGTATCGCTGGCTTCATCCAGATATAGGTGTGCCTCTAGCACAGCATTTATCGGTTAAAAACAAACTGATATCAGGAGTAGAGGATCAAAAATTCCAGGGTGAGGAAGGCGAATGGCTTATTCAGTACTGCAAGCAAAAACTAAAAACTACCCATTACGATTATTTCATCTTTGGGCACCGTCACCTTCCTTTGGAAATTGACCTCAACGGCAAATCTACCTATATCAATTTAGGCGACTGGATTTCTCATTATACCTATGCAGAGTTTGACGGGGAAAAGACTTATTTGAAGAAATTATAGAAGAGTTCCTTATTTTCCATAATGATATCTGCAGTCGGCTATCATTAGTTTTTTGGTTGTATTTAATATTTAAAAAATGGATTGGAGGAGAAAAATATATAAAAGTATAGGAATAACAAGTATTGCTTATTTCATAATTAAAATATTGTTTTTTGAAATTCATCAACTGGATTATCTGTCATTATTACTTTCATTGATGATGGTAATACGTGGAAAATATTTTATTAAAGAGAATGCTTCAAATAGTTGATTCAACTTTTCCAAAGTATTAAACTTTGGAAAAGTTCTATTTTTTTAAGTTCTTTTAGTTATTCTGCCAGTTTTTCAAAACTCACGGCTACTCCACCACCGGCAGCTAATTTAAGTTTGAGTTTGTCTCTATTTGAAACTACCTGCTCTTTAATATTGATATCGGTTGGATTATCGTCCCAGTGGGCATTTTCACCATCTTCATAAATGATTGCTTTAAAATTCCCTTCCGGAAGAAAATCAAGGTTTATTTCCAATTCCCTGGCATTTTCATCTGTGATACTTCCCAGGAACCAGTTATCGCTATTTCTGTCTTCTCGCGCAATAGTTACAAAATCCCCTACTTCGCCGTTTAAAACTTTGGTCTGCTTCCAGTCTGTCACAACATCCCGAATAAACTGAAATGCTGGTTGCCCAATGTAATTCTCGGGAAGATCGGGAACCATTTGTATCGGACTGTAAATTACCACATATAAAGCCAGTTGATGAGCGAGGGTAGTATTTACCTGGTTTTCCGGTTTATATTTATCAAATTTTATATCAAAAATTCCTGGGGTGAAATCGATTGGCCCGGCGAGCATTCTCGTAAAAGCGACAAGTGGCAAATGTTCCGGTGGGTTGCCTCCATCGCTTGCCCAGGCATTGAATTCCTGTCCGCGAAGGCCTTCACGCGAAATAATATTGGGATAGGTCCTTCGCAATCCGGTTGCTTTTATGGGTTCGTGAGCGTTTACCGCCACCTCATAATCTGCAGCACGTATCGCCACATTGTTGTAATGATTTACCATCCATTGCCCGTGGTGATATTCTCCTTTTGGAATAATTTTTCCAACATAACCGGATTTTACCACGTGCATATCATATTTCTGCATCAAAGCATAGGCGGAATCCAGTTGCTGCTCATAGGTTCTTGGAGCTGCTGAAGTTTCATGATGCATCACAATAGAGACTCCTTTACTTTTTCCATATTTCACAACCTCATCCAGATCATAATCTGCATAAGGGGTTACAAAATCGAAAACTCCCTCACGATCTTCAAACCCAATCCAATGTTCCCAACCGGTATTCCAGCCTTCCACCAACATTGCCCCAATCCCGTTTTCAGCAGAAAAATCGATTAATTTTTTAGCGTTTTCTGTCGTTGCACCGTGTTTACCATGTGGTTTAGAATCTTTCGTAAAAGTAGTCATGTCTTGTTCGCCGCTCATATCCCAGGTTGATTTCCCCAAATGCATTTCCCACCAGATCCCGGTGTATTTTGTGGGATTAAACCAGGAAACATCCCCAAGTTTATTGGGATCGTTTAAGTTGAGCACCAATTTTGAATCTATTAATTCCGTTGCTTTTTCGGCTATTAAAATAGTACGCCACGGGGTTTCAAAAGGAGTTGTCCTTTTTACTTTATAACCGGTAATTTCTGAACCTACCAATTCACTTTTCAATTTTAAGCTGATGGTATCCACTTTTAAAGTCATATCGGCATAATCTATCAATTTGGCCTCGTGAAAACTCAGGTGCAATCCATTATCGGCTTTCATCGTAACTGGCGTGTTGACCGCATTCTCTGGAATATAGGTATGCTGGCCTAAATTAGGATCCCCTCTTTTTGTGATAGCATTAATTTTAGAAACTCTGGATGTATTGATCAAATGCTCATAAATATCCCAATCCCCCGGGATCCAGTATGCGGTATGATCTCCGGTAAGGGCAAATTCCGTGTTTTCATCGGTAATAATGACTTCTTTCATATTTTCCTGTTCGGGAAAATCATATTTAAATCCAATTCCATCATCAAAAACCCTGAAAGTAATAGAGAGCTTTCTTTTTAATCCGGATTTTTCGGCCAGATCAATCTTTAATTCATTGTAATTGTTTTCAACCTCTAACTGCTCTCCCCAGGGCATTTCCCAGGTTTCGTTTAAGGAGGAAGTTTCCGAATTTATAACTTCAAAATCGGTGGAAAGCGAAGGCGCATCTTTGAGATCAAATCCCAGGAAAGAAGTGTCTATAACCGTTTGATCTTTATGAAAAACCAGATAGAAAGGCCTTCCTTCTTCATCTAAACTGAAATTCACCCGAATAGCTCCATCAGGCGAACTAATATTCAGATTATTCTCCTGGGAGTGAAGACTAAATACACTTAAAACTATTATAAAAAATTTCATTGGATTTTATTTAATTTATCTAAAATTACGGAAAATCCAGGCGTTAAAAAACAGGAAATTTAATCTATCATTTTTACGAACTTATATCCTTCAATTTCAGTTGCAGACTTACATTTCCATTCCATTCGTTTTCATCAATGGAATACACGGCATTGAATTTTTTCTTACTTGAGATGAGTTCACTTTTATTGCCCAGATTAAAGCCTATTGCATCAATAGATACGGAAGTATGGATTTGTTTCACCCTGCATTTTAAGTGAAGATTATCGCCACCCACACATTTTCCATAACCGGTATCGTTCAGGTTTTTTGTGAGAAATACCGGGGACATATTCCCGGGACCGTGAGGAGCGAATTGCTTCAGGATCCTATGGAATTTTGGGGAAATATCATCCAGGGCCAACTCTGCATCTATAGCTATTTCCGGAATTAGAAGCCGTTTATCTATACTGGAAGCCACTACTTCCTCAAATTTCTGTTTAAAACCAACATAGTCTGATTCCAAAAGCGTAAGTCCTGCAGCATATTTATGTCCGCCAAATTGCTCGATGAATTCTTTACATCCTTCCAATGCATCATACACATCAAAATCTTTTACGGAACGTGCCGAAGCAGCCAGTTTATCTCCACTTTTTGTAAAAACCAAAGTGGGCCTGTAATAAGTTTCAGTTAACCTGGAAGCTACGATCCCAATTACTCCCTTATGCCAGTTTTTATCATAAACTACCGTTGTAAACCGCTCCTTTTCCTGAAGTTCTTCAATTTGTGCAAGGGCTTCTATGGTAATGGTTTTATCCGCATCCCTTCTGTCAGAATTAAAGGTTTCAATTTCTGAAGCATAAAGATCAGCCGTTTCCTGATTTTCTTCCACCAGCAAATTCACAGCATAAAGTCCGTGTTTCATCCTTCCGGCCGCATTAATTCTGGGCGCGATTATAAAAACTACATCGGTAATGGTGAGGGTGTCCTTTTTTATTTGTTTTATAATTGCCTTAAATCCGGGTCGTGGTGCAACATTTATTACCCTCAAACCGTGATAGGCCAGGATGCGGTTTTCACCTGTAATTGGGACAATATCTGCTCCTATTGCAGTAGCTACAAGATCGAGATAGGGCAACAGTGTATCTATAGAATGGCCATTCTGAATTACCCAGGCCTGCATCAGTTTAAATCCAATCCCACAACCGCAAAGCTCCTTGTATGGATACTCACAATCTTCCCGTTTTGGATCCAGCACCGCAACAGCTTTTGGAATTTCTGCTCCCGGGCGATGGTGGTCACAAATAATGAAATCGATATTTTTTTCAAAAGCAAACGCCACTTTATCAATTGCCTTTATGCCACAATCCAAAGCGATAATTAAACTGATATCATTATCGGCTGCAAAGTCAATCCCTTTATAAGAGATCCCATAACCTTCATCATACCTGTCCGGGATATAGGTGGCAACATTGGGATAAAAAGTTTTTAACCAGGATGAAATTAAAGCTACACTGGTAGTGCCGTCTACATCATAATCCCCGTAAACCATTATATTTTCTTCTGAAGCGATTGCTTTCGAAATCCTTTCAATGGCCAAATCCATATCCTTCATCAGGAATGGGTCGTGCAGATCCTCCAGGGAGGGCCGGAAGAATTTCTTTGCCGACTCAAAGTCTTCAATCCCCCTTTGTGCCAAAAGAGATGCCACGGGAATTTCTATTCCAAGTTGAGAAGCAAGTTTTGTAACGGTTTCCGGGTTTGGTTTTGGTTTTAGCGTCCAGCGCATTTTTATATTTGGTTTGTGTAGTTTAAGATACTAAAAGAAACTTATTTTTTCTCTAATGGATTTCCTTTAAATACTATCCCATTCCATCCGGTTTTCATAAAACTTCTAATATTCTGGTGGTTGTTCCCATCAGGGTTTCCAAGAACATCTTCAAAATAATATTTTCCAAAACAGGCCAGGGTGAAATACTCGCTTAGTCCCTCAAGTTTTGCGAATGCAAAGATCTTACAGCTGCCGTTATTTTCCCCAGGGTTATTCTTTACATCCCCATTTGTGAATGCGGAAGGCGTAAACTTATAATGATCTTCAATAACCTGAATGGTCCTTGGAAATTCATTTTCTTTGGGATCCTGTTTTAAGGCAATAATGAATTGGGTCGGGTTCATTGGGATATCTTTTTCTGTAAACACCAATTATCTATTAGTGCACAATTAATTATTCGGTTTCTGCATTTTGGAATTTTAAAGGCGCGAAAATATAAAAATGTGTTATTTTTTTCCTGAAACCACCACAACGATCTCTCCTCTTGGAGGTTTTTGAGAATAATGAGCCAAAACTTCGGCAACAGTTCCGCGAATGGTTTCTTCGTGCAGCTTGCTTATCTCTCTGGATACGGATATAGGTCTGTCGGGACCAAAAAATTCAACAAACTGAGCCAAGGTTTTCAGGAGTTTATGCGGGGATTCATAAAAAATGATGGTACGTTGCTCATCGGCCAGAAAGGTCAATCTGGTTTGTCGGCCTTTTTTTACCGGCAGGAAACCTTCAAAAATAAATTTATCATTAGGAAACCCGCTGTTAACCAATGCCGGCACAAAGGCTGTTGCTCCGGGAAGACAGTCTACTTCTACTCCGGCCTCTACACAGGCGCGAACAAGTAAAAACCCCGGATCTGAAATGGCCGGAGTTCCGGCATCGCTTATAAGTGCAAAAGTTTCTCCGTTTTGAATCCTTCGCACAATAGTCTCCACCGTTTTATGCTCATTGTGCATATGATGGCTGTGCATAGGGGTGTTTATTTCAAAATGTTTGAGTAATTTTCCGCTGTTCCGGGTATCTTCAGCGAGGATGTAATCAACCTCTTTCAGCACCCGGATGGCTCGAAAAGTCATATCTTCAAGATTACCAATAGGAGTGGGGACCAAATATAATTTCGACATTTTCAGAAATAAATTTTCAGAAGTAATTTAGGATTTGAATTTATTTTCCACCAGCTCCATAAATTTTTGTTCATACTCCTCTTTTCCGACCCAGTTTTTATAATCGGGTTTTACCAACAGCTGAATAAATTTCTTAGCCTCGGTTACAGAATCAAAAGTATTAATTTGGGAAATTACCCTATTATAATCGGCAGTTTTTCCATCAAAAAGATGACGAATAAAAGCCAGGCGCTCATTAAGTCCAATATTAATCCCATTTTTTAAGCGATCGTTCAAAGATCTTGGGCGCTCTTCTTTATCCTGTTTTTTAACCGGTTCAAAATTTGGCAAATTATCATAATCTACTCCAATGTCCCGGAAATCCTTTTTAGCTTCTGAAGCGGTTTCTGTGAATTTATCAAAACCGTTTTTGGAAATTATGGTATTGATTAAATTATCCATATTTTGAGTTTCCGGTGGCATTTGGGCAACGATATCCTTAATTTTTTCTGTATTGGGTTCTGTGAGGGCTTCAGAATCATTATACTGCGTTCCATCTGGAAGATATTCATCTTTTTCTTCCTTTTTATTCTCAACCGGTGCTGGAATATCTGCGATTTCCTTTTTGGAAGTAGCGGCAGCCTGCTCAACTTTAGATTCCTCTTCAGAAGCTTTATTAGAGGAAAAAGCTTCAAGATTTTTTTCGGTAAAATCTAAAACCGTAAGCTTTTCGTATAATTCAAGCACTTGCCGCTTTAAGAAAGAAGGGGAATTATCCTCATTATTATTTAGAATTTTAGTTGCCAGATCTTTCAATTCGGCGTGCAATTTCTTTTTCATTCTGGATTGTATTTAAGTTACGAAGACTAACTGACTAAATATGCTGCAAAAATTTTACCAAAAAATTTAAGTCGGTATTGCTTTTTCTTTTTCAACCTGATTTACAAATTTAAAGAACCATGCTGCTTAACCGGTTGTATTTTTAATAAATTTGTTCCAACTTTATGCAGATTAGGCATATTTCCTTTTCGGCATTGAAAATTACAAAATGTTTCTCGAAAATACAGTAAATCATAAAGAGCAATTTGGCTGGATAGAAGTTATCTGTGGATCGATGTTTTCCGGTAAAACCGAAGAACTCATCCGTAGACTAAAACGAGCCAAATTTGCTAAGCAAAAGGTGGAGATCTTTAAACCTGTTATAGATAAGCGCTATCATGAGGAGATGGTAGTTTCTCATGACGCCAATGAAATTAGGTCTACCCCCGTTCCTTCTGCTGCCACAATTCGTCTTTTGGCTGATGGTTGCGATGTGGTGGGTATTGATGAGGCTCAGTTTTTTGATGATGAAATCGTTACTGTTTGCAATGACCTTGCAAATCGCGGAGTACGGGTAATTGTTGCGGGCCTCGATATGGATTTTAAAGGAAACCCTTTTGGCCCTATGCCTAATTTGATGGCAACGGCAGAATATGTTACCAAAGTACACGCAGTGTGCACGCGAACAGGTAATCTGGCACAATTTAGTTATAGAAAAGCGTTTAATGATGATCTTGTGTTTTTAGGCGAAAACGAAGAATATGAACCTTTAAGCCGTGGAGCTTATTACAAGGCGATGCTTAAAGAACGTGTTAAACAATTACCGGTAACCGATGCGGAAACCCTGAAACCCACCAAAAAATTAGATTAATGCCAAAAACACGGGAAACTGTTCTTGAAATAGATCTTGGCGCACTTGCCCATAACTATCGTTATTTACGTTCAAAAGTTCCGGAAAATGTCAAGATGATGGGCGTTGTGAAAGCTTTTGCCTATGGCAGTGAGGCCGGAGAAGTTGCTCATAAACTCAGTGAACTCGGCATCGATTATTTTGCTGTGGCCTATACTTCTGAAGGGATTGCACTTCGGGAAGCCGGAATAAAAAATCCAATTTTGGTGCTTCATCCGCAATCTGCAAATTTTGAAAGCATCATAGAACATTGTCTGGAGCCAAGTATTTACAGTGAATTTGTTCTGAAGGAATTTATAAAATCAGCTGAAAAACTTGGACTGAAAGAATATCCTGTTCACATAAAATTGAATACCGGGCTCAACAGACTCGGTTTTATTGAAAGGGAACTGGAAATGATTTTTGATGCACTTTCCAAGACTAAATCCATTAAAATAAAAGGGGTATTTTCACATCTTGCAGCCAGTGAGGACTGGCGGGAGCGGGAATTCACCCTGGGGCAAATAGGAAAATTCAGAACTATGGTAAGGCTTTTTATAAATGCCCTCAATTATAAACCCATATTACATCTTTGTAACACGTCCGGGATCATTAATTATCCTGAAGCCACTTTTGATATGGTACGCAGCGGAATTGGACTTTACGGTTTTTCAAATGATCCCGAAATCGACAAACACCTAAAGCCGGTTGGCACACTTAAAACCATAATTTCACAAATCCACCCTATTGAAAAGGGAGAAACCATAGGGTATAACCGTGCATACAAAGCTGAAGGCCCAATGAAAACAGCTACATTACCAATAGGTCATGCCGATGGGATTAACCGACAATACGGGAACGGCCGGGCCGGTGTTTTTATTAACGGTCACTTTGCCCCCATTATTGGGAATATTTGCATGGATATGCTAATGATCGACATAACAGAAATTCCATGCGAAGAAGGAGATGAAGTTATTATTTTTGGTGAACCTCAGCCTGCTACCAAATTTGCCGAAAAAGGAAAGACTATTTCTTATGAATTAATCACCGGAATTTCCCAGCGGGTTAAACGATTGATCAAGCCTGAATAAAATTTCAGGTCTTTTTAAATCGAGTACTAATTTTTTGTGTAAATTGTTTTGAATTTACACAAAACCAACCAAAAAAATGGGATTTTTCAAAGATTTTAAAACCTTTTTACTAAGGGGTGATATTGTTGCCCTAGCTACTGCTGTAGTAATTGGAGCAGCTTTTAACAAAATTGTAAGCTCTGTAGTTTCAGATGTCATTATGCCTCTTATAGGCCTGATGACAGGAGGCGAAGCTTTTTCACAAAAATTTATTTCCCTTGATGGAAGTTCCTATGAAACTTTAGATGCCGCAATTGAAGCCGAGGCCGCTGTTATTACTTATGGCAATTTAATAGATGCTATCATCCACTTTATAATTGTAGGATTTTTTATATTTTTAGTGCTTCGCGCATATGAACGAACTAAAAAGAAAAAAGAAGAAGCTCCTGCAGCTCCAAAAGGACCCACACAGGAACAATTGCTTATTGAAATTAGAGACGAATTAAAACGACAAAACAAGTCTGGAAAAATTTAAATCAATAAAAAGTACGCACACCGCTACACTACCTATTTTTAATTTTAAACCCTTGCTTCGGCAGGGGTTATTTTTATTACAAAAATCACAATTGTGTTTAATTTGGAAGTATCGAATTAAAATTAAGCAGATGAAGGCTTTAAATAATTTATTGAATAATACATTTGCAAACAGAGAACAAACCTCACAGGTTTTCAAAACCTGTGAGGTTTAAAAATAAATAACAATAAATATCTACATATGAAAGTAGCAGTAGTTGGAGCCACAGGAATGGTAGGCACTATAATTTTAAAGGTTTTGGAAGAACGCAATTTTCCGTTCACGGAATTATACCTCGTAGCTTCAGAGCGATCTATTGGCACCGAAGTAACATTTAAAAACAGAACGTACAAGGTTATTGGCTTGCAGGAAGCTGTAGATCTTAAACCGGACCTTGCCCTTTTTTCTGCCGGAGGTGATACTTCTTTGGAATGGGCACCAAAATTTGCCGAAAATGGCACCACGGTAATAGATAATTCTTCCGCCTGGAGAATGGATAAAACAAAAAAACTCATTATTCCGGAGATCAATGCCGGCGAACTTACTTCAGAAGATAAAATTATTGCCAATCCAAACTGTTCCACCATTCAGTTACTAATGGCTCTAAAACCTTTGCACGATAAATACACCATCAAACGCGTGGTGGTTTCTACCTATCAGTCCATCACGGGAACCGGGGTAAAAGCTGTTCAGCAATTGGAAAATGAATATAGGGGTGCAAAAGGAGAAATGGCCTATCCATATCCAATTCATAAAAATGCACTTCCGCAATGTGATGTTTTTACAGAAAACGGGTACACTAAAGAGGAAATGAAACTTACCAATGAAACCAAAAAGATCCTGGGAGATGAAACTGTTCTGGTTTCTGCAACTGCAATCCGAATCCCGGTGGTAGGTGGTCATAGTGAATCGGTTAATATTCAATTTGAAAATGATTTTACCGAAGGAGATGTACGAAGGATCCTGAGTGATTTTCCCGGGGTAACCGTACAGGATAACCCCGAATTGAATACGTATCCCATGCCCATTTATGCAGAAGGAAAAGACGATGTTTTTGTTGGACGCATTCGCAGGGATTATTCACAGCCCAATACTTTGAACATGTGGATTGTAGCCGATAATCTTCGGAAAGGAGCTGCTACCAATGCGGTACAAATCGCCGAATATCTAGTGGAAAATAAAATTGTGTAAGTATTGTTGTGAATAACAAATCCCTGCATTTTGCCCTACGTTAATCAAAATCGATGAACACCGCACCTTGTGTGTTTTTAAGAGTAGGTTAATTTCAACTAAAAACCCTATTTTTGAGTTTACTATATAATTTTAAAATATGAAAAAAATATTTACCGGATTGTTTGCTATGGCTGTATTACTTTCCTGCGAAGATTCCAAAAAAAATGAAACCACTGCCTTGAACTATCCAGAAACCAAAAAAGTTGATACGACTACCAATTATTTCGGAACTGAAGTTGCCGATCCTTATCGATGGCTCGAAGATGACAGAAGTCCGGAAACTGAAGATTGGGTAAAAGCACAAAACAAGGTTACCTATAACTACCTCGATCAAATTCCTTACAGAAAGGAACTGAACGAGCGGTTAACAAAATTATGGAATTACGAAAAATTAGGCGCTCCCTTTATTGAAGGGGATTACACCTATTTCTTTAAAAACGACGGACTTCAAAATCAGTATGTTGTTTACAGAAAGAAGGATCAGGATTCTGAAGCTGAAGTTTTTTTAGATCCCAATAAATTCAGCGAAGACGGAACTACTTCCCTGGCAGGATTGAATTTTTCCAAAGACGGTTCAAAAGCCGCCTATAGCATTTCTGAAGGTGGTAGCGACTGGAGAAAGATCCTTGTTATGGATACCGAAACCAAGGAAGTAATTGAAGATACTTTGATTGACGTAAAATTCAGCGGGGTTTCCTGGAAGGCGGATGAAGGCTTCTACTATTCCAGCTATGAAAAACCTGAAGGCAGCGAGCTTTCAGCAAAAACAGATCAGCACAGGTTATTTTATCATAAGCTTGGAACCAAACAAAGCGAAGACAAAATCATTTTTGGGGGAACCGATGCTCAAAAACATCGCTATGTAGGAGGTTCTGTTTCTGAGGATAACAACTATTTATTTATTTCAGCAAGAAACTCCACTTCAGGTGGCAAACTTTTTATGATGGATCTTACTAAAGAAGATGCAGAATTGGTTACCATTCTTGATCATGAAGATTCCGATACCTATGTGATAGAAAATGAGGGCAGCAAGCTCTATATCGTAACAAATATGGATGCTCCAAATAAAAAAATAGTCACCGTAGATGCTTCCAATCCAACTCCTGAGAACTGGAAAGATTTTATTCCTGAAACCAAAAATGTTTTAAGCCCTTCCACCGGGGGTGGATATTTCTTCACCAATTATATGGTAGATGCGGTTTCCCAGGTGAAACAATACGATTACGAAGGAAAATTGATACGGGAAGTAGCATTGCCGGGGATAGGATCTGTAGGCGGATTTGGAACTAAAAAAGACAAAGAAGTACTTTATTATTCCTTCACTAATTATATAACTCCTGGAAGTATCTTTAAATATGATATTGAAGCCGGAACTTCAGAATTATATAACAAACCGGACATAGATTTTAATCCTGAAGACTTTGAAAGCAAGCAGGTATTTTATACTTCAAAGGATGGTACAAAGATCCCGATGATTATCACTCATAAAAAAGGATTGGAACTAAACGGAAAAAATCCCACGATTCTATACGGTTATGGAGGGTTCAACATCAGCCTAACCCCATCGTTCAGCATTGCAAATGCTGTTTGGATGGAACAAGGCGGTATTTATGCAATTCCAAATTTACGTGGAGGTGGTGAATATGGGAAAGACTGGCACGATGCCGGAATCAAACTAAAGAAACAAAACGTCTTTGACGATTTTATCGCTGCAGCCGAATATTTGATAAATGAAAATTATACTTCCAGCGATTACCTCGCGGTACGCGGAGGCTCTAATGGAGGATTGCTGGTAGGGGCAGCAATGACCCAAAGACCGGAATTGATGAAAGTAGCATTGCCTGCAGTTGGCGTGATGGATATGTTGAGATACCACACCTTTACCGCCGGAGCCGGATGGGCCTATGACTATGGAACTTCTGAAGATGATAAGGAAATGTTTGATTACTTATATGGCTATTCTCCGGTTCATAATGTTAAACAGGGCGTTGAATATCCTGCAACAATGGTAACTACCGGAGATCATGATGACCGTGTGGTTCCTGCACATTCCTTTAAATTTGCAGCCGAACTACAGGAAAAACAAGCAGGAGAAAATCCGGTTTTAATCCGGATTGAAACCAAAGCTGGTCATGGAGCAGGAAAACCCACTTCTATGATCATCGATGAATATGCCGACATATTTGGGTTTACACTCTATAATATGGGGTTTAAAGTTCTGCCCAACAAAGTAAATGAGAAAGTAAAAGGATAATTTTTCATCCTCAATGATCTTAATAAAGGCCTCCGGAATAACTATCGGAGGCCTTTATTTATGTTCGCATTTTTAGGAAGGAATATCCAGAATTTCAGGAGAGTTTAATCCACTGATTGGATCAGTATTCTGGGTTTTAATTCTGTTATTTGATTTGGCAGGAACAAGTCGTATTTTTACGACTACATAGTTGAATAGTATCCTTTATTTATGCTGAAAATTGAAAAAGTTTCCTTCGCTTATAATAAAATCCCGGTTTTAAAGAATATAAATTTCAGCGTTGAAGAAGGTGAAAACGTCTCCATCATTGGTTCGAGTGGTTGTGGAAAAAGTACCTTATTACAGCTTATTTATGGCCTGCATCATTCCGATGGCAAAATATTCTGGAAGGAAAAAGAGCTTTTAGGACCTAAATTCAATCTGGTTCCAGGGGAGCCATTTATTAAATACCTCGCACAGGATTTCGATTTGATGCCACCTTTAAGCGTAGAAGATAACGTGGGAAAGTATTTAAGCAATATGTATCCCGTCCGGAAAAAACGCCGGATTAAGGAGTTGCTGGAAGTGGTGGAAATGGAAGATTTTGCAAAAGCAAAAGCCAAAACCCTAAGCGGTGGCCAGCAACAACGGGTTGCGCTGGCAAGAGCGCTGGCCAATGAACCAGAATTGCTGCTTCTGGATGAACCCTTCAGCCATATTGATCATTTCAGAAAAAATAATTTACGCCGAAGACTTTTCGCTTATCTAAAGGAACAGAGCATCACCTGCATTATCGCGACTCATGACAGTACGGATGCGCTTTCTTTTGCCCACAAAACCATAGTCCTGAAAAACGGTAAAATACACGCTCAGGACACCCCAGAAAAGCTTTATACCAATCCGAAAGATAAATATGTTGCTTCCCTGTTTGGCGATGTAAATTCGATTAGTTTGAGGAATTTGATGCCTTCAGAAAAAAGCAGGAAAAAAGTACTTTTATATCCACATGAAATCAAAATCGTAAGGAATTCAGAAATAAAAGCCAAGGTCGAAAATTCATTTTTCAAAGGTTCCAATTATTTGATCAAGGCACATTTAAATAATGAGCCTATTTATTTTGAACATTCCAGGGAATTGGCCGAAGGAGAAAATGTGCCGATTGAGGTTTCCGCGGAGTTGATCAATTCCCGAATAAGGAACTGATAGGTTAGACCTCACAGGTTTTAAAAACCTGTGAGGTATTGTTTAATAAATTCTATTCAACCAAAAGAACCTTATTCGTATTCCCGTTAAAAATAAAACTTTCTTTTTCCTTTTTACCTAAAAGCGCCTGCGCCACCGGAGAATTTGCACCAATCGCATAAAATTTTTCATTTCCATCTGAAATTTCACCCGCAGGGATGGCTATAAAATAATTGGCAACAGAAGTTTTTACAAGGCTCCCTAGTTGTATGTTTTTAGCAGGGGTATTTCTCCGGGCCATTGTAAGGGTTCCCTCTAATTTTCTAAATTCCCGTAACTGAGTGGTTAGTTTATCAAATTCCAGATTGATCATTTCCCTGCCCGTTTCATATTTATCACCTGCGCTGCTTTTGGATTCATTTTCAAGAGATTCTTCAAGATCCTTCATAGCTGACAGGATTCGGTTAATCCGTTGATTTAAATAATTTTCACAGGCTTCGAATAGCTGTTCTTTCAAGGTTGATTATTTTAGGAATACAGATTATTTTAATTCAAACCGGCCATAATTTTGCATTTGACGAACGATCCAGTTTTTGCGCTGATTTATAAAATTGCTGGCAGGATTCGCCCTGTACTGTCTTGGATTTGGCAAAATAGCCGCGATAGCTGCAGCTTCATACGCCGATAGTTTCACTGCAGGTTTATTGAACCAGGCCTGGGAGGCAGCTTCAGCGCCATAAATCCCCTTCCCCATTTCAATGCTGTTAAGGTACACTTCCAGAATACGTTCCTTGCTCCAAAAAATTTCGATCATGAACGTAAAATAGACCTCAAGTCCTTTTCGCAACCAACTGCGCTGAGGCCATAAAAAAACGTTTTTAGCAGTTTGCTGGGAAATACTGCTCGCCCCCCGAACGCGTTTACCACTTTTGTTTTCATCCATGGCCTTTTCAATAGCCTTTATATCAAATCCGCTATGATTTAAAAAATTTTGATCTTCACTGGAAATAACGGCGAGTTGCAAATGCGGGGAAATCTCCTTTATAGGAACCCAATCATGTTGGATTGGCTCTTCAGGATTCTCAAAATAGCGAATAGCCATTAGGGGTGTAAAAGGCACGGGAACCCATTTGTATAAAATCACGAAAAAAATGGTAAATACAAAAAATGCCGCTAGGAGCTTGAGTAAAAATTTTAATATTCGTTTCATATACCTTATTGTTTTTTGTGGGTCCTATGCAATTCGCAAATCTTCATTGTTATTTCCATGGAGTTTCCGTTATGAAAATTTCACATTATTCAATCATTTCTGCCAATTCCATTCCTACCAGACTTCCAATAGCAACTCCCATCCCGCCAAGACGCACACCGCAATAAATGTTATTGGAAAGTTGTTTTAATATAGGTTTTTTTGTGCTGCCCACCCCCATTATTCCACTCCAGCGATGATCTATTTCAAAAGGAACATCAGGTAAAATGGTGGATTTTAAAAGCGCTTCAAGTTTGTTTTGAATAAGATCTGTTTGTTCCATTTCGGTGGTTTCTTCAGCCTCAAAATCCAGGTTTCTTCCACCTCCAAACAGGATTCTGTCATCTAAATTTCTGAAGTAATAATAGCCTTTATCCAGATGAAAGGTACCTTTCACTTTAAGATCTTTAATAGGCTTTGTAATTAAAACCTGGGCCCTGGCAGGCTTTACTTCTGAAACTCCCATTTTGGAAGCAAATCCATTGGTAGCGATTAGTAATTTCTTTGTGTGGAACAAAAATTTATCTGTTTTCACCTCCACAGATGTAGTATTATCTGAAAAATCCTCTACTGTAATGGTATTAAGTATCTTGATTCCTGCTACCTGAACTTTATGAAGTAGCGCCTCCATCATCTTCCCTGTATTGATTTGTGCTTCAAATTTGTTGTATATCAACGGCTCCTTTATATTTTTAAAACCAAAAATATTCGCTTTAGTCCCAAAAACTTCTTCTCCAAAAACAGGTTTTAATAAATCATTCACCGATTTTATTTGGGATACACAGGATTGATAAAGTTGTTCATCCTCAGGAAGAAAAAGTTCATAACCACCATAACATTTATAACCTATAGCATCATCCCCGAAATTATTCCGAAGCACTTTCAGACCTTTTTTTCGTTTTTGTATAAGTTCTACAACTTCCTGTTGAGAATGGGAATTTAGGTCATCCAAAATTTCAGATAAGCTACCAAAGCAGGCAAAACCGGCATTCTTTGTACTGGCTCCATTCGGTAAAAATCCTCTTTCCAGGATCAATATCCTTGAATCCGGAAAACGGTTTTTTAAATGAAGTGCAGTGTTCAGACCTACAATTCCGCTACCCACAATGGTGTAATCTATATTTGAAATCCAGGATTGGTATTCCCAGTAAGAAAGGTTCATACGTTTATTTTAAAAATGAAAATTACGTAAAGTTTTGGAGACTTTTCAACCAGAAACCTTTGTTTGTGAAAACAGATACTTTAAGTATTGGAAGAAAAAATATATGCAGAAAAGCAAAAATTCCGATAGATTTTAAATCTGCCGGAATTTTTGCTTTTTAATTTTATCCTCGCCAATGGGCTTAATTTATTCTATTCCTCTTTAATAGGATTCATTTTCCAGGACTCCATAAACTTGGTGGTATAATTTCCATCGATATAATCCGGATGATCCATCAACTGTCTGTGGAACGGAATCGTTGTTTTCACTCCTTCTATCACAAATTCATCCAGGGCACGTTTCATTTTGTTGATGGCTTCTTCCCTGCTTTGTGCTGTAGTGATCAACTTGGCGATCATAGAATCGTAATTTGGCGGAATTGAATATCCACTGTAAACGTGCGTATCTATCCGAACTCCGTGTCCTCCAGGCGCATGTAAATTGGTGATCTTTCCCGGAGAAGGGCGAAAATCGTTGTAAGGATCTTCTGCATTTATTCTACATTCTATTGAATGTAATTGCGGGAAGTAATTTTTTCCTGAAATTGGCACTCCGGCTGCAACAAGGATTTGCTCTCTAATAAGGTCATAATCTATAACCTGTTCTGTGATAGGATGTTCCACCTGAATTCTGGTGTTCATCTCCATAAAGTAGAAATTCCGGTGTTTATCTACCAAAAATTCTACTGTCCCTGCTCCTTCATATTTTATATATTCAGCAGCTTTAACCGCTGCATCCCCCATTTGCTTTCTTAACCTGTCGGTCATAAACGGAGAAGGAGTTTCCTCTGTAAGTTTCTGGTGTCGTCGTTGAATAGAACAATCTCTTTCTGAAAGGTGACAGGCTTTTCCGGTACTGTCTCCTACCACCTGAATTTCGATATGGCGTGGCTCAAGAATGAGTTTTTCCATATACATCCCATCATTACCAAAGGCCGCGCTTGCTTCCTGACGGGCAGAATCCCATGCATTGCGGAGATTTTCTTCCTTTAGAACGGCACGCATTCCTTTACCTCCACCCCCAGCGGTTGCTTTTAACATAACGGGATATCCCATTTCTTTGGCAAATTTCTGGCATTCATCAAAATCTTTCAATATTCCATCCGATCCTGGGATACAAGGAACTCCTGCGGCCATCATTGTGGCTCTGGCAGAAGCTTTATCTCCCATTTTATCAATCATATCCGGACTCGCGCCAATAAATTTTATATTATGTTCCTGACAAATTTTTGAAAATTTGGAATTTTCAGCAAGAAAACCATAACCGGGATGAATTGCATCTGCATTGGTAATTTCGGCAGCGGCGATAATACTTGAGATCTTTAAATACGATAAATTACTTGGAGGAGGACCTATGCATACCGCTTCATCTGCAAACCTCACGTGGAGGCTTTCAGCATCGGCAGTAGAATAAACTGCCACGGTTTTAATACCCATCTCCCTACAGGTCCTGATTACGCGCAATGCGATCTCACCCCTGTTGGCAATTAATATTTTTTTAAACATACCTATCTATTTGTTACTGAAGAAGTAAAATTAAATTATTTGAAGCGGCTCTTAAGAAGGGTCTACTAAAAACAAAGGCTGATCAAATTCTACCGGAGAAGAATCATCCACAAGAACTTTTACAATTTTTCCAGAAACTTCGCTTTCAATTTCATTGAATAATTTCATAGCTTCAATCACACAAAGTACATCTCCTACCTTTATACTATCTCCTACCTCGACAAAAACGTCTTTATCCGGGGATGGTTTACGGTAAAACGTTCCAATAATAGGTGATTTTACGGTGATGTATTTTGAATCTTCTACTGCTGGTTGTGCATTTCCAGCGGCGGGATTGTTGCTTTCCTGAGAGGAAGCAACGACAGGTTGTTGCTGTTGAGGTTGCATTTGCCCACCCATAGGATATTGTTGAATATAAGTGGTTTCCTTATCATCCGATCCTGTTTTTATGGTGATCTTTATGTCGTCCATTTCAAGTTTAACTTCGCTGGCGCCTGATTTTGCCACAAACTTGATCAAATTCTGAATTTCTTTTAAATCCATAATAGTTAGCGTATTGGTTTATTAAGAATTATAAGCCCATTTAAGATAGATGGATCCCCAAGTGAATCCTCCTCCAAATGTTGCAAAAATTAAATTATCTCCTTTTTTAAATTGTTTTTCGAAATCATTTAACAGTAACGGAAGTGTTGCGGATGTAGTATTCCCGTATCGCTCAATGTTCATAAGTACTTTTTCATCCTCCAGGTTCATTCGGCTTGCAGTTGCACCAACGATTCTTTTGTTGGCCTGATGAGCCAACAACCAATCCACATCAGAACTGGTAAGATCATTCCTTTTCATTATTTGCTCACTGATATCTGCCATATTGGAAACAGCAAATTTGAAAACGGTTTTCCCGTCCTGAGTAACATAATGTAGTTTTTTTGCCACGGTAATTTCAGAAGGAGGCATTAAAGATCCACCAGCTTGAATTTTAAGAGCTTCCCTTCCTATTCCATCACTTCGAAGGAGTTCATCCTGAACTCCAAAGCCTTCATAATTGGGTTCAAACAAAGCCGCCCCCGCCCCATCTCCAAAAATAATACAGGTAGTCCTGTCGGTATAATCAATTATGGAAGACATTTTATCCGCTCCTATTACCAGTATTTTTTTATATTTCCCCGATTCAATATATGCAGCGGCTGTGGACATTCCGTATAAAAACCCGGAACAAGCCGCCTGTAAATCGTAGGCAAAAGCATTGGTTGCACCTATTTGAGTGGCAACATAAACCGCAGTTGCTGCAACGGGAAGGTCAGGGCTAACCGTAGCCAGAATTACAAGATCGATTTCTTTTGGATCTAATCCTGATTTATCAATCAAATTCTGAGCAGCTTTAATAGAAAGGAATGAAGTCCCTAACGTGGGATCTTTTAAAATTCGTCGTTCTCGTATCCCTGTTCTGCTAAAGATCCATTCGTCATTGGTATCTACCATTTCTTCCAACATCTTGTTGGTCAATATATCTTCAGGAACGTAGGCGCCTACAGCGGTTATAGCGGCTGTGATTTCATTCATAAAATCAATTTTATACACTAAACAGCAGAAGAGTTCTGCTTCTTAATTAATAACGCACCAAAACTGCTGCGAATCGGGGTGCAAAATAAGGCCTTTTTAGGACTTATTCAACTTAAAACAAAAAACTCCCACTTGTAAATGTGAGAGTTTAATTTGGACGAAGCGATTGAATTATGCTTCTACTTCTTCGGTGTTATCAATTAGCACCTGACCACGGTAATATAATTTACCTTCGTGCCAATGTGCTCTGTGATACAAATGAGCCTCTCCTGTTGTTGGATCTGTGGCTATTTGTGGAACAGAAGCTTTATAATGAGTTCTTCTTTTGTCTCTTCTGGTTTTAGAGGTTTTTCTCTTAGGATGTGCCATTGCTACGGATTATTTATCGTTTAATAAGTTTTTTAATTTATTCCAGCGGGGATCTATCTCTTCCCCATTTTCATGCTCTTTAATATCAGCCACTTTAGGACTTAATTCTTCCAACCTTTCAAGTACTTCAGATTTCAGACTCCCGTCCAATACCCCGGGATGAACTCTTTTTAACGGAACAGATAATACGACTAATTCATAAATGTACTGAGCTACGTTTAATTGATATTCCGAATGTGGAAGGATCAATAAGTCCTCATTATCATCATTAAACTCATCTCCAAACTTTACCACCATGATCAATTCCCCGTTTACAGGTTGATCGTAAGGTTCATTGGTGAGATCACAATTTACATTTACCATTCCGGAAGCTATAAAAGTAAGCTCCATCATTGATGGCTTTTTATCGAAAAGCAAATCGATTTTCACATCGGCGCTGTTAAATTCATCGTATTCAAAATGTTCAAAGAACTCTTTATCTATTTGATAATCAAAAGTATGCTTTCCTTGTTTCAACCCTACAAAAGGGATTGTAAACGCTTCTAATTTCTTCATAACATCATCTTTTTCGAGCGTCTGCCCTTCGGAAAAGGCAGGTGCAAAGATATAAAATATAATGAATTATCGATCTGTTATAAACAAATATTTGTTTATATCTTTTTGCTCTGTTTCCTCAACGGATCTTTGGTTAGTTTTTTATATTCTTTCCGGGTTTTAAAAATCTCGATAGCTTTAAAAACAGCCTCTTTAAAGGAGTTGATATTCGCACAATTTTTACCTGCAATCTCAAATGCAGTTCCGTGATCCGGAGAAGTTCTTACTTTTTTTAAGCCGGCGGTAAAATTCACCCCTTCTCCAAAGGAAAGTGTTTTAAACGGAATAAGTCCCTGGTCATGATAGGATGCTATAATGGCATCAAAATTTTCGTGATTTTTAGAGCCGAAAAAACTATCGGCTGCATACGGGCCAAAAACCAAATTCCCTTTATCTTTTAACTTCTGAATAGTGGGTTTTAAAATCGTTTCGTCTTCCTGACCTATCAATCCAAGATCTCCGCTATGAGGATTGATTCCCAAAACGGCAATTTTAGGTTTGGATATCCTGAAATCCTGCTGAAGGGTTTTTTGTATGGTTGTAATTTTCTTCTCGATTAGCTCTGGGGTTATTATTTGCGCAATATCTTTCAGCGGAACATGGTCTGTTAACAAACCTACCTTTAAATTGTCTGTGATCATGAGCATCAGACTGTCTCCCTGCAATTCCCGGGCAAGATAATCTGTATGTCCAGGAAATTTAAATTCTTCAGACTGGATGGTATTTTTATTGATAGGGGCGGTTACCAGCACATCAATCTCATCCTCCTTCAAGGCTTTTGTGGCGGCCTGCAGCGATTTAAAAGCGTATTTCCCGCTTTCGGGATCTTCAGCTCCAAAATTAATCACCGCATTTTCTTTCCATACATTGATCACATTCACTTTTCCATCTATTGCTTCTGAAGGCTTCTCAATTCCCTGAAAGTTAATAGAAAGATCAAAATGTTTTTTCAGAAAACTCAGGGTTTTAACCGATGCAAAAATAATAGGAGTACAAAAATCCAGCATTCTGGAGTCATCAAAAGTCTTTATGATGATCTCACCACCAATTCCATTTAGATCCCCGATACTGATTCCCAATTTTATCTTTTGCGCAGACTTCATATTCTATCCCCTTTTTTATTTCTATTTTTACATCACAAATGTAAGAATAATCCAAACATATGTTTACCGGAATTGTAGAAGAAATAGGAGAAGTAGTTGAAACCATTCATGAGAACGGCAATCTTAATTTGAGGATCCGTGCGAAAATGGCTGCTGAATTAAAGATAGATCAAAGTGTTTCCCATAATGGGATTTGCTTAACCGTTGTTGGGATGGAAAATCCCTTTTATACAGTCACTGCAATTAAGGAGACTTTAGAAAAAACAAATTTGGGAAATCTAAAGGCTGGACAATTTGTAAACCTGGAACGGGGAATGCAATTGGGAGCCAGGCTGGATGGCCATATTGTGCAGGGACATGTAGACCAAACCGGAATTTGTAAGGAAGTAATAGAGGAAAAAGGCAGCTGGATCTACACCTTTGGATACGATCCAAAAATGAGCAATATCACTATAGAGAAGGGATCCATAACTGTTAATGGCGTTAGTCTTACGGTAGTGAATTCAAAATTAAATGAATTTAGCGTTGCAATTATTCCTTATACTTATAATAACACCGTTTTTAAATATCTTCAGAAAGGTGATAAGGTCAATCTTGAATTTGACGTGATTGGAAAATACGTAAAAAGGCTTACAGAGCTGCAGTAAGCGTCTTCATTCTTCTTTATTAAAACCAGAACAAATTTTAATAAAAAAGTTCTCTTCAAAACTTGATGTATAAAAAGAGGAACATAAAATTAATCCGGCACTTTTTTACCTGAGGAAACAAGAAAAAATATCCCCAGGCCAATGCCTGCAGCGATTAGCAAAGAGATTTCAGAGTCTATAGGCACCACAAGACCAGGGGGGGGTGGCCCTACACCACATAGACTAGCTTTAATACACTCCATCGATCCACGACATTTAACAAAACCGGGGGGACATGGCCCCTCTAGGCCATAACTATAGCTTACTGAAAACAATATCGCAATAAAAATGACAATTCTTTTCATATACAGGTTGCAAAATAGGCTTGGGGAAGTTAAATATAGCGTAAAAGTTATTAAATTTAAAGCCTAATTCGATTAAAAACCCAAGTATCCGGACGAACTACTTTCTCCGGAATCAGCTAAAATAATAAAAATCATCTTTGATTGATGTTTTCTAAACAATTTTTAATCAGTTATTTACTCTTCAAACGCTAAGCGGAGTTTAAAAAAAATAAGCTTTTGATGTTTTTAATTGGAGTTGAAAACTTACACAACAAACTGGAGTGGTAAATTTATCTTCTGGAAGGCTCTCGCGAAGAAAAAAATAAGATTGAAGCCCTTATGAAAGAAAAAAGCACGCTTTCCGGTTATACTCCGCCAGTTCTGAACTGAATTTCCTAAGAATTTTTGCTATAAAAAAAAGCTGCGGGAGATTTTTAAATTATGTAAACCAAATAAGTTCATTTGCGATTGCCTTTAAAAATCAATTCCCTCCTAAGCACGCTCCGGAGGGAATTGATTATTTATAGAAATAAACCTTGTCGGAAAAACTAATTACTGTTTTTTCCAAAATTTAGTATGAAGTGTTCTGTCAAGATTTACGATCTCAAGCTTGATATTCTTATACTTGGCAGTTTCCTTGAATTCGTCAATGATCTCATAGATATCATGGTGTATGAATTTTGCATCACTTCCATCAATTACCAAATGCGAATCTTCAGGCAAGTGATCTAAAAAAAGCATAATATCAGCTTTATTTAAAAAAGTGGTTTCCTGGGCGAGCTTAAGCACGCGCTTGTTTTCCGATTCCTTATGTACTTTTTCATCGTTGATGTAAGCATTTTTATAATTATCTCTAAGAATGAAAAATACAGCAATGGTACCACCCACGATTATACCTGTAATAAGATCTGTAAACATCACTACTAAAATTGTAATGATAAATGGCAGAAATTGTTTTTTACCTTGCTTAAATATCTGCTTGTAAATACTAAGGCTGGTAAGCTTATATCCAACCACAAATAACACTGCAGATAATGCGGCTAAAGGGATTAAATTTAAGATCATTGGGATTGCGGCAACACACACCAACATAATAACCCCGTGTGTTATAGTTGCTGTTTTTGTTTTACCCCCGGCGTTAACATTTGCAGATGTTCTTACAATTACAGCGGTTACAGGTAATCCCCCCACTAAACCAGAAACTATATTCCCAATACCCTGAGCTTTAAGCTCCCGGTTTGTTGAAGTTCGTCTTTTATAAGGATCAAGCTTATCACCTGCTTCTGTACTTAGAAGCGATTCTAAACTTGCGATAAAAGCGATGGATAAGGCGATGGTATAAACATCAACATTTCCAATTACGGAAAAATCGGGAAACTGAAAGAAATTTGCGAATTCACTTATGGACTCCGCTACAGGTAAATTTACCAACTGGCTAGATTCTAATGCGTATTCTGGCACATAAAATTTAAAAAATTCATTTAAAAATATACCGATAATCACTGCAGCCAGTGCAGAGGGGAAATATTTAAAAAATGCAAATTGCTTTAAGACAGGACGATCCCAACCAATAATTATAATTAAGGATGCGATGGTTATGATAGTTGCACCATAACTTATCTCGGAAAATATTTTGAGAATCTCGGAAAAAGTATTGGATCCATCATAATTTGTAAAAGTTTCAACGCCTTCAAAAGCGCCAGCTACGCCAAAAGCGTGTGGAATTTGCTTCAGTATAAGTATAAGACCAATAGAAGCAAGTATCCCTTTAATCATGGCATTGGGGAAAAAGTACGCTACTGTTCCGGCTTTCACATATCCTAAACCTATTTGCAAAAACCCGGCAAAAATAACCGCGACCAATACTGCTTCAAAACTCCCAAGAGTTTGAATTGCAGTGAATATAATTAAGGCTACACTTGCAGCAGGACCACTAACGTTGATACTTGAGTTACTCGAGAAACCCACCACAATACCACCAATAATTCCAGCGATAATTCCTGAAAATAGCGGAGCTCCAGACGCTAAAGATATTCCCAGACACAACGGCAGGGCAATAAGAAACACAACCAGACCTGCAGAAATATCGGTTACAAAATGTTTTTTAATGAATTCAATATTTTCTTTCATAATATATAAGTTGTGTGTTTTTTGAAATCCAGAAAAGAAACCGCGAGAGCAATTTAAAATGCCTTGAAATTGATTGCGCCCAATTTCAGGAATACGCTCTGGAACGGAAAAATTTAAAAGTTGCAAAAGTACTACCTTTTAAAAGAATAGATATGATTCTTCATAAAAAAGTAATATTCAATTTTTAATTACTGAAAATCAGCAAATTATAGCACCAGTGTGTATTCTGAAATAAGTTGGATTTTGAGAAGAAACAGTTTACAATACTCAAAATTAAACAAACTTTGAGCTTAATTAAAATGGAGTGTATCTACTTTAAGAAAATTTCATGTTCCTGGCGGTTGCAGGAAACACTAAGTCTTGGAACTTCACCAAGCGACAGATTTACAGAATACCAGCAATCTCAAATTGCAAAATTGGTTTCCCTTTCATTATAATCGTTATTAAGAAATAAGAGGATTCAGCGCTAGGATAATTTATTGGCTGTAATTATTATCTTCACTTCCATAGTTGGCAAATTTATTTTCTTTCCGCTTTTTTCCGAGTCAGGACAAAATATATAACATATAACCAGCTAAAAAATCCATGAATAATTGCCAATAATACCGATTTGTTTCTTTCCCAGGATGTCACTCCGGCAATTACGCTTCCAAGTCCAATTCCATTACTTATTACTGTCCTTTTCGTTTCCGAGTCAATACTATCTTGACTATAACCCTCATATACTATGAATAGACCTAGAATAAATGTTATGTAAATTTTCTTCATATTTCGAATTTTGTGGTATTAATGCCAATTCGTTATGCCCCAGCCTCACCCTACCATACCAAGATCTGGAACGGATAAAAGTAGATTTATCGCATTTACTGTAAATCTATTAAAATTTTGTTGCTGCCCCTTACGGGAAACCGTATACTTAAACTTGCTTGTCTTCATTTTTCCCGCTCACAATGCTTGATACAATACCTTTTTGGTCTGTAAATTCTGCAAATAATACACCTGCCAGATGAATTACAACAAACGGAACTAAATAATAGATAGAAAGTATATGGATCTCTTCCATAGGTTTCTTTAAATCCTTTGGGCCTAATTCAATTATGAGTCCGGTAACCAGAGAGATTACAACACCTACGTAAAAGATGATATAGCTCCATTTTTGAAATTTTTCTTTGGAATTCAATTTTTTATCGAATGGGTTTGAAATCTTCATTCTCCCAAAAAATGGAAGGAGGAACCGAACAAAAAATAAACCAACTAAAAAGTAACCTATATAAATATGCCATTCCCACATTGGTTCCCTAATTTGTTTTGCTAAAACAATTAATTGGTCCTGAGATAAAACCTGACCCGTTTCACTAAGGTAATTTTCAATTATACCTGCCATATTATTTTTATTCATCCAGGTTAACCTCAAAAAAATAGTAATCAATAAAAGAAGGAATGAAATGGCCATTGCCCAATGGATGATTCGATAAATTTTAGAATACGATTGTTTCATATGGGTTTTTTTTAATGTTTTTCAAAGATCATATGCAATTCGCATATCTTCATCGGTGTTTGCATCGAGTTGCCGTTATGCTCATTTCATAATATTTGTTTTTAGGCTTGAACCTCGATGTTACATCCACCCCTTTTTATACCATGATATTTTAGGAATCCAGTATAAAAGCAGACTTATCAAATTTCCCTTAAATTTATTGAAATTTTATCACACCACTTCCGTAAAACGGAATAATTCCAGAATATTTAGCTGCACATCAAATCCCTAAAACATTATCTTGAATTGTTATGATTGCCTGTATAAAAGCAATGTAAAAAAGAAAAAAATTGAGTTCGATGCTGAAAGTTTTGGGTGGTTTACAATTAGGCATTTTTCAGGTTCTTATAAGTGTCCTAAAAGCCAATAGCTTTAGAAAATAGAATTACAAGAGAAGAAAGTTGGGACTAAAATTACACCAGATTTGCGGTTACCATAAAAATATAGATATTTAAAAGCATAAATAAGAAAGCGGGCAAAGAAACCCAAATACTATCTTTTATATATAACCGGGTAATAAAGCCAAACAGCATTAACAGCGCCAGGCCGGCAGAAGAAATCAAAAGCAAAAAGGGAACAAATAAGCCTAGCAGCAGTCCTAATCCGCCGGCAATTTCAAAAACAGCGGTTAGTGTTCCAAACTTTGCCAGGCCAAAACGTATGAATTCGGCTTTCATAGAAGGGGACGTGAAATAGGACACCCCATAAAATAAAAAAGAAATCCCAGAAACAACAATAAGGATGTGCAGTATGCCCATTCCTAAAGCAGGTTTGCTGCAGCCAAAGCAATATAAGTACTTAGCAGCAGTAGCACCAATGATGGCAACCGTTTTTTCCAGGGATTTCCTGCCTTAAAATGAAAGTACTGGGCGGCAACCATCAAAACTCCCATAAGGATCGCCGGTATAAGTACCAACTCCGAATACCAAATTCCTACAACCAGTAAGGTTGCAAGCACAAGCTTGGCTGCTCCTACCATAGTGCGGGTAAGGTTGCTTAATCCATATTGTTTAAATTCTTTTACAATATTTTCAAAGCGAAAAATCCAAACATAGGCCACAGAAAGGGCGACAACTAATTGAGCAATAACCGTAATGTTCTCCATGACTTAATCTTTTATAGATTTTAATTCTAAATTTATTCCTGACTAACTCTTAATCAAAAATGTAAGTTCGCATTTTCGTTTGGTATTTTTACGAAAAGAAATATCAAAACGCTGTATACACTTTTTGCTTGCCGGTTGCCCGATAAACCAAATTGGATAGGCTTTCAAATATAGGCTTTTTTATTGTCGGTTGCGCCCTGGACAAATTCAACTCAGGGTAGTGCCAAAAGATGATTTTTGGATCGCTAAAATATTCAGTTGAAAGGCTGAGCAGTTTGTCGTTTTTTATAATTGAATTTTCTATTTGAACAGAAACTTAAACCACTGCTCAAAATTTTTACTCATTATATGCTTTTTTGAAGGCATCAAAGTATCGTAATTAAGGTTGGCAGAAATTTCAAAGAAGACATTTACAAAAATAAACTCATGAAATCAATTTAGATCACAAACAAAAAAAAAGCCTCCCAGGATCTGGAAGGCTAAAGTTTAAATGTGGTCCCACCTGGACTCGAACCAGGGACCACCTGATTATGAGACCCGAAAAATGGACTTTCTTTTAGCTTCTTTTATTTTCTTATACATTGATTATCAGTTATTTATGTAAAAATAATTTTCATTAAGCAAGATTTGTTTTATCTTTAAACAGTGATTTGTTGTACCTATGTTGTACCCAATTTTAAGCTTATGGCCTCAATTAAAACTGTTCTAAGAAAGAAAAAATTATCCGATGGTTCTTACCCGGTTTGTTTACGTATTACCAAGAACAGAAAGACCAAATACTTCTCTACGATCTTCAGGGCAATGCCGTATGAATGGAATGAAAATTCTGGGAATTTTAGAAAGAATGCTGAAAATTATATTCAAAGTAACCGTTTATTACTAAAGCTCCAATCTGAGGCCTTTAAGATCTATACTAATCTGGAAATTGAAAACAAACATTTCAGCCTTGATGATTTTGAAAAATGTTTTCGTTTAGAGAAAAACCCAGTTCACAATAATGTTTTTAATTTCTGGAAAGAAATTATCGATGAGATGAATACCGCCGGAAGAACAGGAAATGCTCAAGTTTATAAAGATGTAATGCATGTGGTAAAACTATTTCATCGAAGTCAGCACCTAATCTTTAAGGATCTCAATCCCTCCTTTCTAAATAAATTTGAAGTTTTCTGCCGGGCTCGCGGTGGTACCGATGGCGGTATTGGAATAAAAATGAGGGCGATAAGGGCTATTTATAATTTTGCAATACAACGAAATTTAGCCAAAGAAGAAGAATACCCATTTAAGGATTATAAAATTTCTAAATTGAAAGGTAAAGGATCGAAGAAGGCACTTAGCTTTCCCCAGGTAGTGGAAATTCTTAAACTGGATTTGAATAAGTATCCACATTTAACAAACTGCAGGCATTATTTTGCATTCAGTTTTTACACAAGGGGAATGAACTTCACCGACATGCTTTGGCTCGAATGGAAAAATGTGACCGAAGATCGTATCTATTATACACGCTCAAAAACCAAAGGAAATTTCACAATTAAAATCCTCTCGCCTGTTCGTGAAATTCTCGAATATTACAAAAAAAGTTCTTTAAACACAAAGTATGTATTTCCGCTGCTTTTGAGCGATAATCTAACCCCGGCCCAGATTTCAAATAGGAAGCACAAAACTTTACAGCGGTACAATAAGGAATTAAAAGAAATTGCCCAAATCTGCAATATCGATAAACCCCTTACCAGTTATGTTGCGAGGCACAGCTTTGCAAACTCTTTAAAGCAAAAAGGAGTGGCTACCGATGTTATTAGTGAGTCTATGGGGCATCAAAATTTGGCTATTACGCAAGCTTATCTTAAAGAACTTGATAATTCTGTTTTGGATGAAGCTAGTGAGTTGTTATTAGTAACCTAACGGTAAATCAAAGCTAATAAATTATCGTCGTTTATGAGTATTATTTGGTGTTTGGGTCTCCGTAATGTATTCGGGATTGCTATATGAATGCGTGTCTCAAGCTCATCGCAAGCCCTTTAGGTGAGCCCATATTGAGCCCTTTCAAATATTTACAGTACCCACTCCTGAATTGCATCCTGCGGAAAGGTCCATTTTTTTCCATGATATTGTGTTTGTTTCATTATATTTTTTTAAGTATTGTTGTTACTTTAAAAACTCCCTGAAATTTTCATTTGTTATCACTTTTACTTCTGTATTATAGGTCTCCACAAAGGTTTTAGGGATTTTCACTTTACTTTTTCCATTCCACTTTATTTCAAATCCAGTTATTTTTCCCGCTTCCTCCTCTACATAATCAATCTCTTGTTGCTGCAGAGTTCGCCAAAAGTAGCCCTTGGCTAATGATCCATTGTAGGCATTATATTTTAATCGTTCTGCTATTAAAAAATTTTCCCATAGGTTACCCTTGTCCTGGCGCACTTCTAAAGGATTTAAATCACCTATAATCATATTTCTAACACCGGTATCATAGAAATATATTTTTTGATTTGTCTTGATCTCGTTACGTAAATTTTTACTGAAACTTGGAAGTTTAAAAACCACATATGCCTGGCATAATAAGTCTATATAATTAGAGACAGTTTTTTTATCTATGCCTAACAATTGTGCTAATTCATTATAACTTACCTCGCTTCCTATTTGAAAAGCTAAAGCACGTAATAATTTTTCAAGGATTTCAGGCTTACGTATTCCACCATAACTCAGAAGATCCTTATATAAGTAACTATCTGTTAATTGCTTTAGAATTTCTTTTTCATCTCCAAAATTATTGATGACATCTGGGTACATTCCATAAATAACGCGTAGAGCAAGTTGTTGTTCAGCTTTAAGGTATCCAACATTCGATTCGAATTCACCCCAAGAAATAGGATAGAGCTGATATTCCCATTTCCTTCCGGTTAATGGTTCTTGTGTCTGGTTATTTAACTCGAAAGCAGATGAGCCACTTACAAGTAATTGAACAGATTTGAGTTGATCTGTTATTAATTTTAGTGTAAGACCTATATTATCTATACGCTGTGCTTCATCTATAAATACAATTTTATAGTTTCCAATAATATTTTTGAGTTGTTCTAAATTCGGGTTGGAAATTAATTTTCTCACGGTTGGATCATCACCATTTAAAAAGAGATATTCTTTTCCTTCCAGTAATTTATTGAAAAGTGTAGTTTTACCAACTTGCCGTGGACCAATTAATAATATAGCCTTGCCAGTTCCAAAACGATTTATAATCTTCTTTTCTAAATCTCGTTTTATCATATTCAGGGATTGTAATCCCCAAATATACTGTTTTTCAGGGATTGTAATCTCCAAATATACTGTTTTTTATAGAAAAAACATTTATTTAGTCATACCAGCAAATTATAATTTTACAAAATCTTAATCTCTACAAGCAGACTGATGAGAGTTCATCTTTAAAGAATGCTTGAGAAAAGAATTGACCTAATTATGGAGCAAAGCTGAGATACTAAGTCTAAGGAATCAAAAGAAATCATGAGGATTGACACCTTCCAGTATTTCATCTTTTTTTGCTATTGTTGGATCCAACCAGTCCGCTTTTCCCCTCCCAAACTTTATTAATTCTTTTATTTCTGGAATGAAAGTATCTTTTTCTGTGGATTCTTTATCTAGATGGGTTAGGAATTCCCTCAACTTTTGGACCTCATGCCATTGACGGGATATAGCAATGAGGCCATTTAGCTTTTTTATTTCCTTGTTCCGAATTTCTTCTTTTTGCCTTTCTATTTTTTCTTGCTTCTTTCTTTTCTTGTCCCTTTTATCACTTTCAATTTTCCAATTCAATTCCTCCCTTGCTGTTATCTCCAAATAGGCGATTATCTGAGATAATTTTTTTTCAAGGGAAACGCTATTTGTTTCATTCCACTCCTTTTTTGAATAGTATTCACCCGTAATTAAAGTTAATAATCCCAGAGGTTCAAGTTTACTGCTTTTATAACCATAGTCATCTTTATAATTAATTCGTTTATGCCTTTCTCTAATTCTTACGGATATTTCAATACCAAAAATTACAACATATGAACGTTCATACACAAAAGAAAAAGTGTGACCCCTTGCTTTTAAGGCTATCACTAAAGTGTCAATGACTCGCAAAGCTTTAGGTAATAGATTGTCAGAAACTGAAACAGCAATTCCACCGTAAGCATAACGCTTAGTATAATCCCATACTCCATTTTTTTTCGGATGATTTACTGTTTCAGGAAATTTTGTGAATTTTACTATTGGATCTAATTTTTTTGAAAGCTTTTTAGGAACCTTTAATCTCACTTTAGGATCGTTCTCAATTTCCAGTTTGAGTTTATCAAAATCAGACAATGCACCTAAATCCCTTTGATCGTTATCCATCCTTTTATAAAGGGTGATTTTCTCTCCTTTTAGATTCTGGATTGGTAATGGTATAGGATGTGATTCTTTGCCGTGCTTTTTTTTAGACCAGTAACCATTGGGAGGTAGAGGGATTTTGTTGTCCCTGCATATCTTCTTGAAGCTATTGAAGGAAACCATATAATCAACAGTTATTCGTTTGACAGGAATTTGCCAGACCATTTCATATAATTCCTCACGGGAGAATACTTTAGATTCCATTTGATGAAATTTTAAATTTAGCCTTGAACTTACATGCCTAAATTTAAAAATTTAATAGAGATGAGAAAAAAAGCAGATGGTTATTGTCTCAAACTTGTTATTAGTCCCTTTCACATTTGAATATAGTTTTTCACCATTTCGTGAAGTGATAGAACCAATTTTAATTCCAGTTAGTTCAAAGGTGATCTCCGCATTCTAGGCTTTTTTTTTAAACGTATTAACGCGTCTTCGAGAACTTTGAGAATAATTTGCTCCCAGTGATATTTATGGTAAATTATTTAGAAAAATCAGGATGAGTGTCATCTTACTGGTAATCCATTTTTTAGTAAAATTTCGCCCCTTTTTCAAGGGCTTCGGAAGGGTTTTAGTAAAAAAAAGATCTTCATCTTAATTTATAATCTCTACACAATAAGTTAAAACACTGCACTACAGCTATTTTAAAACAAAAAAGGAAATCTATAACGTGGCTCTGCCCGTTATCCTCTTGCTATTCCTTTTTTGTCCCCCAAGGGACAAAATTTCCATACAATTCTGCTTTTATCCCAATGCATGGTTTAAAAGGCAAGAACTCCCATAATGATTTTTAGATGTGTACTCTTGTAAGCGAAGTCAAATCAAAATTTTAGACAACTAAGCACTTCAAAAACTATTTTAATTTAGCTCTTTAAATTAGGTGGTATTTTTTTATGTGAATTAAATTTGATTTTCAACGATTTGAAATGGTGTTTTTATTGCCGATCAAGGTCTATGGAAATATCAAAACCACCAAAGAACCTCCATCTGTATTTTAACATTTTTCAGACACCTTTTACAGATTTACTTTTTATATCCGGAGCGTTTTCCATTTTTGATTTTCGGAATGAAAAAACGGGATATAGAATGAACTGAAAAAAGCGCTGCCGGATTTTGATTTACTTCCCATAGAGCCGGCTGCTGTTACCATTTTTTGATCTGCTGTTATCCGGGAATTTAGAATTAGGATAGGCCGCATTAAAATCTTGAAAAGTAGATGATTCAGCTACAAGGCCGGCTAATTTCTAAATTCCTGAACTTTGCTTTTTCAAAAAATGGTAAACTGTATGATGGATCGGAAGGTGAATCATTAACCAGGGAGAAGTTCCAATTGGTTTGGTAAAGTACAAAGCATGAAAGAAATTCAGATCTGGCGGACTCAGGAAAAAAAGCGTTTTTCGTAGTGAAGCGTTTCTACTTCCGATTTTTTTCGGGTTTGTGGTATAGCGCAACGAAGGAATTCACTTTTTTGCCTTTGTCCAAGACTTTTTTTTACGAAGCGCTTTCCCCAGAATGGAGAGCAACGGAATGGAGGGGAATGTGCTGAGGGGTTGGGAATTTTAAATATAAATTCACCTTTGAACTAGGTGGTAAAAATTTACAAAATGACATTGATTTCAGTCGGAATAATATCTAAAAAAATGACCTGTAACAACTTTTTTTCATAGACCGTTCACCTGAATTTCACCAATCCTTTTTTGCCCTAAACATCATTGTTCAGTTTTTCATTGAGATCCTTGAAATTTTTATAAGAATTGCGCATATCGGCAACATTTTCAAACCGGGATAAAAGTTCCTTGGTTGCACTATCACCTGCAGGATCATTGTCCAGATAAAGAAGTACCTGGTCATACTCCGGGATATGAGGTTGGATTTTATCCAAAAATGTAAGCGAGTTAAGGATGCTCACATCTGAAGTATTTACCAGTTCTTTCTCCAGGACATCGAGGGAAAGAAGGTCAAACATCCCCTCGGTGACCAACAAGCTTTTAGAACCATTTTTGAGATAGGCATAGGATTTTGGGGAACTGGAACCTTTGAAATATTTATTGCGTAGTTCCCATCCGCCCAGATGATTTTGCAGCCCCAGGGAGAAGAATTCCTTCCCTTTGAAGCTGTATCGGATTTCCTTGCAATACGTATTACCTACTGCCATAGGAATGCCCCTGGACCATAAATATCCGCAAAGGGCCGGGTGTGAAATGCTTTGAACCTGGACTATGGTAGTTACAGCATCATTGTCCTTTTTCGGTGCCGATGGATCCGGGCTAAAAGAAAAAGAAATGGTATTCTCTGAAAGGAAATCCAAAGCATCCTGAAAAGAACAGTTTTCAAGAAGCATTACCAAATCGATTACGTTACCCCCTTTACCTTCTCCGAAGTCATACCATAGGTTTTTCACCAAAGAAACATTGAAAGAGGCTTGGGTTTCTGAGCGAAGGGGACTCAGGAACCAAGCTTCTTTTTCCGTTGTCTTGCTGGGAAAGTGCCCTAATTTTGCAAGCGTTTTTACGATGCAAATAGTCCGGGCTTTTTCCCAGCTTTTTGGTGTTTCCCTTTTTTTCATTTTTTGTCATTTTCGCTACAAATCCCAACAAATCAATACAAATTTCAGCATCGTTTTATTTTTGATGAGGAAACGATGAGCAAACGATGAGGCCCAAAACCCTTGATGCCACTGGTCTAAATTACTATCTCTCATCATTCATCAAAAAAAAAAAATAATATAGAGCAAAAAAAAAACTATAGTTATTTCTCCATACATCCGGAAATCGTCATCGATCGCCCGAAAAGCCCCTAAACCACTGACTTCATCGTGCTCATCAAATGCTCATCAATTCATCACTTTATCATTTCATGTCATCACTGAAATTCTGTAGTATGAAGGATTTTTTAACTGTATAATATCGGCCCCTGGCTTCAATCATACCCAATCCCCCATCCTGCCAGATCATCATCTTTTTATAATTCAGCGAGTTATTCTGATTGCTTAAATGCCATTCCTTCTTAAAGATCTGTCGCAATTGGGTTAAGTCGGTTTTGATCCTTGTTCTGTTTAAAGCTTGTAAGGCATCCAGGGGACAAACATCTACTTCCTCTAATTCAAAAGTCTCCATTACGCTCAGGATCAAACTGGCTAATTCTTTCTCCACACGGTTTCTGTTATTTTGCATTAGATTTTCCAGTGCAGTAGTCTTAATCTGATCCGGGGTAAACCACATACGGGTTTTGTGTGATGTGTTTAATTGTCGGTGTTCCAGGTAATACAAAAAGGCAGGGATTTCTGCTTTGAGACGTTCTAAAAAATCAGTTTCCTCATTCTTTAAAGAAGGAACTTTCAATACCCAGAAGCGGGTTTCTTCTCTATCGATTTTAATGAAATTGTCTTCATTATTGCTGCAAAGAATAAACTTTCCGAAAAATTCAACCTCCCGCTTATCCTTTCCCTTGGCCTCAAGTTTATTAAAATCTGTTGTGCTTAGGTATTTTATTCGTTCGGTGAGCTCTTCTCTGTTGAACAATACTTCATCAATACAAATGAGAAGCTTGTTTGCCCAGTCGGCATTAAAATGACTGCTGAAATTATCGTTGGTAAGGTAAGTCAGGTTGCTGTCGAAAATAGCTTTGAGCCATTTAAGGAAGGTTGTCTTTCCGGTAACCCTTTCCTTGGATACCAGGCATAAAATAGGTAGAATCTGGATCGGCCTACAATATAGCAGTTGCAGATAATCCAGTCCCATTTCGAATTGTTGGCCGAAGATGTGCTTTAAGAACTGGATTGAAAAATTGACCTCACCTTCCTGTGGTGTATGAGATAATGGAGCATACATATTAAAAAACCCATGATGCTCTTGTTTAAAATCCCTGTGACTTGGCATACATGTAAAGCCTTCATATTTTTTAATTCTTCCAATAAAACTTTTACTGTGATCCTGGCGTAGTGTCTCGATATTCCAGGGAACTAAAATTTCATTAAAATTTCCTGCAATAGTGGGCATCGCCACTATTTTAAAATAACTGGTACCCACACGGATATAGCGTGTCTTGTTCATCTTAAAATTTTTAGAATTATTATAAGCCGTAGGATCTACTTCCTGTTCTTCAATAATTTTTTGTTGAATTGATGCTCGAGGAATTCATCCGAAAGGTTCGGTTCTCCCAACAGCCAGGCATCGATCTTTTCCTTATCAAAAAACTTCTGACGGATATTGGGATTATTCCCGGTAGGGATAAGCTTCAAATGAGTAAGCTTATAGATTTTGCTTTTGGATAGTCCGGTATATTGTGCCAGATCTTCCACGTTCAAGATTTTCTTGTTAGAGGCCAAGAGGCTCTTGATGTCTTTTAAGAGATCCTCCACTTTTTTATTTTCTTCCATAATGAGTAAAAATTGGTTTATGGAACAAACTAATTGAGATAAAAGAAATTAAATCTTGTTAAAAGAAAAATTAACAGGGAGAGGAATAAATAATTATTAAATAGGCTGCAAATTTTTGATTATACTGATAAATCATCAGAATTATTGTTTTTCAAAAGTTTGCTTGAATTGTAGTGGGGATATACCTAAAATCCTTTTTTCAGATTATGATGACCAAATTATGTTCCGTCTTAGTTATAAATAGTTATCAAAATGATTAGGAATACATGGTTCTGATCCGTGATTTGTTGGAAAAGTAGAATGGCTATTGAAGAAAGGCTACAACTAACATGTTGTTGTACCTATGTTGTACCCAACCAAAAACAAGAAGGCCTCCGATCTCTCGGAGGCCTTGTCTTTACTGGTGTGGTCCCACCTGGACTCGAACCAGGGACCACCTGATTATGAGTCAGGTGCTCTAACCAGCTGAGCTATAGGACCGGCTCAATAGGTGTAATGAGGGCGCAAATTTATGTAATTGCCTCCTACTCCACAAGCATTTTTATTTATTTTTATTCTTTGCCTTTTCCTTAAATAAAATTGCCGAAATATTTAATTGTAACAAGCTCATTATCTGGTACCTGCATCCTGGCATAATTCCACCAAAACCCCATGCGAGGATTTTGGATGCAAAAAGGCCACCATCTTATTATCGGCGCCGTTTTTGGGGTTTTTCGAAATCAAAACAAAACCTTCCTTTTCCAATCTGCTTATTTCCGACTCTATATCTTCTACATCAAAAGCGATATGATGAATTCCCTCTCCCCGCTTTTCAATGAATTTGGCTATCGGACTTTCAGGATTTGTAGCCGCCAGAAGTTCGATCTTGCTGTCTCCTATTTTAAAAAATGAAGTGAGTACTCCTTCGCTTTCAACTTCTTCGGCCTTATAGGGTTCTGTATTTAACAGTGCCCGGTAGGTTTTATTCGCTTCTTCTATATCTCTAACGGCTATGCCTATATGTTCAATTTTTCGCATCTTTTTTATTTAATGAATCATAAAGATAGTGACCTTTATGTTTTCAGTATTAATAGAAGTATAAAATTGAAGAATGAGCTTCTGAACACGGGTACAAAAATTAGCTAAAAATAATTTTAATACCTTTTATAAAATTAATTTCCCTTCGGATAAATAAGCTAATTTCCAATTATAAAAATACTATGCTATTTAAATATATTACTTTTGCAATATGGAAGAAACTAATAGACAAAAGAAAATAGGCGGAGTTCTGCAAAAAGATTTGGCAGACATCCTGCAAAATCATATCAGGGATTCGGGGATAACGGGAGTTTTAGTGTCTGTTTCCAAGGTAAAAGTAACCACCGATCTTTCGATTGCGAAGGCATATATAAGCATTTTCCCATCTAAGGAAGCCAAAGGGGTCCTGGAAGGAATTAACCTTATAAAATCAAAGATCAAACACGAACTGGCGCAACGCACAAGACATCAACTGCGAAGAATGCCGGAACTTACTTTTTTTATAGACGATTCCCTGGAATATATAGAAAAGATAGACAAATCTATAAGAGGCGAAGAAAACCCAATTTCTGATCCCAATCTTTTGGATCCACGGAAAAAATCTTAAAGTGAATTTTCCCCTGTACATCGCCAAACGGTATTTATTTACCAAAAGCAGCAATAATGCGATCAATATCATCACCATTATTGCCGCGGTGGGCGTTTTTGCGGGAGCATTCTCCTTATTTATTGTGCTTTCCGGGTTCTCCGGATTAAAAGATTTCAGCTTAAGCTTCTCCAACGAATTTGATCCGGATCTTAAAGTATTTCCGTCAAGCGGAAAAACGATCAGTATTTCTGAAGCTGAGAAACAAAACCTATACGAAATTCAGGGGATTTCGGCTTCTTCCGAAGTCGTGGAAGAACGTGTTTTTCTGGATTACAGATCAAAAAACCATACTGCTTTTATAAAAGGCGTAGATTCTGAATATCGTAAAGTGAACAATATAGACAGTTCCATCGTGTATGGAAACTGGCTTACCGACAGTGATTTTCAGGTGGTGGCAGGAAATGGAATCACCAGGTTGCTCACCCTGAGCGCTTTCGATTATAATCATTTACTGGAAATCATGGTTCCCAGACCGGGAAAAGGTCAGGTTACCGTCCCAACCGATGCTTTCAATAAGGAAGGCGTCGTGGTTACCGGAATTTACAGCGTGAATGAAGAACTGGACAGCAAATATATATTCGCAAACATAAGTTTTGCGAGACAGTTGCTGGAAATGGAAGAAAATGAGGTTTCGGCTATAGAAATAAAACTGGCTCCGGGAGCCGATCCTGAAACGGTAACTTCAGAAATTAAAAAAATACTCGGTCAGGATGTAATGGTTAAAAACCGTGCCCAGCTTAATGAAACGCTCTATAAGATGCTCAACACCGAAAATCTTGCGGTCTATCTTATTTTTACCCTCGTGCTTATTATTGCACTTTTCAATGTGGTAGGATCCATCATTATGGTGATCCTGGATAAAAGGGAAAATATTAAGACGCTTTACAGTCTTGGCGCTACTGAAAATGCCATTAAAAACATATTTTTTATGCAAGGTGCGCTTATGACCATTGTAGGCGGATTTATAGGGGTGCTTTTCGCTCTGATCCTGGTTTACCTGCAACTGGAGTTTGATCTTGTAATGATCACGCCTTCGCTGCCATATCCTGTTAAGATAAAAGCCGAAAATATTGTGCTGGTTTTGGTAACTATTGGAATTTTAGGAATGACAGCCTCTTATATTGCGGCCAGCAGAAGCAAAAAAGCTCTTAAGGCCTAAACGAATTCGAATCCTGAAAATTCCCCTTCTACCTCATCAAAAGCTGCAAAAACATCTATAGAATGATCGCTGGTTACCATTTTTGTGCGAAATTCCTTAAAATGCGGAATTCCCTTGAAGTAGTTTGTGTAATGCCTTCTGGTTTCAAAAACACCTAATTTCTCGCCTTTCCAGTCTATCGCCATTTGAAGATGCTGTCTGGCGGCCTGCACGCGTTCCTCCAGGGTTGGAGGCGCGAGATGTTCCCCTGTGGTAAAAAAATGTTTCACCTCTCTAAAAAACCAGGGATATCCAATACTTGCGCGACCTATCATAGCTCCGTCCAAACCGTATTTATCACGCATTTCCATCGCTTTTTCAGGAGTGTCTACATCTCCGTTCCCAAAAATAGGAATATGCATCCTTGGGTTGTTCTTAACATCGGCAATTGGCCCCCAATCGGCAACTCCTTTGTACATCTGGGCGCGGGTACGACCATGAATGGCAATGGATTTTGCACCAACATCCTGCAATCTTTCGGCAACCTCAACAATCTTTATGGAATCATGATCCCAGCCTAAGCGGGTTTTCACGGTAATTGGTAAATTGGTATGCTTCACCATGGCCGCAGTTAAAGAAACCATTAAATCGATGTCTTTCAGGATCCCGGCACCAGCTCCCTTGGAAACCACCTTTTTTACCGGGCAGCCAAAATTGATGTCTATAATATCCGGATTGGATTTTTCAACGATTTCAATGGACTGCAGCATGGATTCCAGATTGGCTCCAAAGATCTGTATGCCCACCGGGCGTTCCTTTTCATAGATATCCAGCTTCATCCTGCTTTTGGCAGCGTCGCGTATAAGCCCTTCCGAAGAGATAAACTCGGTATAAACCACATCTGCTCCCTGTTCCTTGCACAAGGCACGAAACGGCGGATCGCTCACATCTTCCATGGGTGCTAAAAGCAATGGAAATTCCCCCACATCTATGTTACCTATTTTGGACACACTCTTTCTATTTGAGGTGCAAAATTAAGCAAAATCCCCCTAACCTCCGAAGGGGGAACTTAAAAACATCAAAAGGAAAGATGTGCTTTATTTTGCTGAATCCGGTAAAGAATTTAGATCGTTCCGCCTTTGGCGTAATTGTAAGAATCAGGAACCAGGACTTGATTTTAAATAACTGATAAACATTTAGTTATAATCTCCTATTTTTTCAGAACAGTTTAACTACCAGTATGATTTAAAAATTTATGATAGAAGCTTGTGCGGGGATTTGAGATTCGGGATAGGCAGAGTGAGCCGCAACAGTGAAAGTTCCCCCTTCGGGGGTTAGGGGGATTAAATCCTGTCTCTTTCTGCAGCTTCTATTTGGCGCTGATTGTCACTTAATCTGAAATTACCGAAGTTGTATTTAAATCCAAATCGTACATAGCGCAATTCCTCCTGTGCGTAAAAAGAATTATCCTGATTAAGGTATTGAGATGTCAATCGGGTATTGGTGGTATTCAGGATATCTTCAAAATTCAGGCTTACCTCTGCCCTGTTGTTCCAAAGGGTTTTTCTAAAACCTATTGAAAAAGTGGTCATAGGATCAAAGTTATAGGAACCGGAAATAAAATCGGAAACATGCATTAAGAACAGATTTCCTTCAAAGGTGCCATCTTTAGAAAGTGTGAAAACATTATAAACATAGGCCTGTATACCATCTGCCTCATTGGTGACTTCGGCATTTCCGCTTTCAACTGCCAAAAAAGTGTTTTCAATATGAAATAAAGAAGTAAATGCCTGGGCATACCACCAGTTTGTAATAGATCTTCCGTGAAAAACATCAAGGCCATAGGATTTGTTTTCCAGCAAATTCGTGCTCACATTCCTTATGGTTAAATTCCTGTTATCCTGAAATGCAAGGGTTGTAGGGGTTATCCCGTCATCTTTATAATAAAGATCGAAAAAATACTGACCCTTCAGCGTATAATTTAAATTGTAATTGTTGCTGATAGCGGCCCTTAAATTTGGGTTTCCGGCATTGAAATTATTTTCATTCAGGAAATACCGGAAGGGGTTTAAGCTCTCGTATTTAGGACGGGCAATTCGTCTGGAATAATCCAAAGTAAGCACATGATCGTCAGATATTTTATGCTGCAAATAAGCGGTGGGAAAAAGTTCAAAATAGTTCTGTGTATTGACTTCTCCCATAGAATTTGAGGTTCCGGTAATATCGGTATATTCCCCTCTAAGTCCTGCTTTTATGGCCCATTTATCATAGTCTTTGGTGATACTGGCATATCCTGCATAAATCGCCTCATCATACAGGAAGTTATCAGAAAGCTCTCCAATAAGCTCGCGGTTGTTTTCCTGAGTATCAAAATAATCTATCCCGCTTTCAGAATTTATCTGCGATGATTTTGCTCCCATCTCAAAAGTGGTGCTTCCTATTGGGGTTTGATAATCTACCTGGGCAGTGAAAATATCGATTTCCTGGACTGCATCGGTTAAAAAACTAATCCGGTTTATAACAGCATCCTGAGGTGAAAAATAAGTGGAAACCACGTCCTGCATACGCTCCTGGTTAAAATTGGTATAATGGGCTTCCGCTGAAATTTGAGCTCCCTCGGTTTTCAGGAGGTGCGTAAATTTTAAATCCATCGCGATATTATTCTCATCATTTTCGAGTCCGCTTCGGGTAACAAATGAAGAATCCAGAACAAACTGAGCACTCCTTATATCGGTTTCCACCACATTATCAAAAGTCCTGTTGGGCGATAGCATCGCATTGGTAGAAAAACTCAGTGTATTCCTCTTATCTATGGCGTAATCCATATTCAAGTTGGTATTGTGCGCCTGGGAACGGGTAGTCCTGTTAAAGTCTGTATTCCATCGGGAGAATACAGCGCCATCTTCATTTATGAAATTGATATAGCTGTCGTCATTTTTGAAATCCTTCCGCGGACTGAAACTATAATTTGCAAAAACATTCAGCTTTTCACTTTTGAAATAATGACTGGTCCCAAACTGGTATTTTGGAAAAATGGCCTGGGTATAGGCTCCGTTAACACTTCCTTTATAACCCGGTGTAATATTGCTGCTGGTAACTATATTCAAAATTGCACCGCCCTGGGCTTCATAGCGCGCCGGCGGATTGGTGATGACTTCAATGGATTTTATGTTTGCTGCAGAATAACTTTCCAGCAAGGTTTGCAGCTCTGAAGCAGATAAATGAACTTTCCGGTCGTTGATATATACAGCTACTACATTGTTGCGCACCAATAACTGGTTTTGTGTTACAATCACCCCAGGAGTTCTTTTTAAAATTTCCCACGAATTCCCTGAAGACAGGGTAGAATTTTCAACGTTGAAGATAAGTCGGTCAATGGTCTTGGTTACCGTTGGCTTTTTTGCATTGATAGTTACTTCCTTAAGGGCTCCTTCATCTTCCTTTAAAACTATAGTGCTAAGCGTACTGTTCCCGTTTACTGAAATCTTTTTTATATGGGGTTCAAAACCAACAAAACTGGCTATAAGAACATATTCATTAGGTACAATATTCTCGAAAAGGTAATTTCCCTGTTCATCGGTAACGGCGCCTTTATAAACAGTAGTAGAATCGTTTTCCATCAATACCACATTTGCATAGGCAACCCCTTCCTGATTTGGAAATAGTACGGAGCCTTTAACCGAATTCTGTGAAAAAGTGGAAAATGAAACAAGGAAAACCAGGCAACATAGTGGGGAGAAATATAGGTGCTTCATCAATAATAAAATTGAAAATTTGGGTTTTTGTTAATCAAATATAGTATTTCTTAAAGATAATATTAACAAATCAATCTTAATTCCAAAAAAATGACAAAGCTATAGGCAAGCCTCGGGGAATTAAACCTTCATTGAGGGATTGAAATTAATCCTTTTTTATCGCATCATATAAAACCTGCTGAATTTTGGTTCGGGTATTTAACTGATATAATCGCGTATTATCCCTTGTGGGATAAACCCGGTTTGACATAAAAATGTAAAGAAGATCTTTTGCCGGATCCATCCAAACCATAATTCCGGTAAAACCTGTATGTCCAAAGCTTAAATCACTTGCGTCCAGGGCAGAATTCCCGTCCGCTTTTCGCTCACCTAAAGAGGGTTTATCAAATCCCAACGCACGACGATTATCGTTTTCAGGAAATTGGTATTTGGTGAATTCTTCTAGAGTTTTTTCCGAAATATATTGCCTTCCACCATAATTCCCCTTGTTGAGGTACATTTGCATCAATTTTGCCAAATCGTTGGCATTGGAAAATAATCCCGCATTGGCAGAAATTCCGTTCATCATAATTGCTCCTTCATCATGCACCGTTCCGTGTAGTGGCATTTTTCTGAATAAATAATCGTTTTCAGAAGGTACGATCCGGTTCAACGGAAACTTTTCCATCGGTTTGTATGTAAGGCTTGTGGCTCCTAATGGATTGTAAAAGTTTTTATCTGTATACGCTATAAAATCTTCATCTGTGATTTCTTCAACAATGGAGGGAAGCAAATAAAAAGCAAGACCGGAATACAAATATTTTCGTTCAGCTTCCAACGGGGATTTTTTTATGGCTTTAAATATTTTTGATTTATACCTTTTATGCAACCACATACTTGAGGTAATCTTTATTGGAAATCTGGCCGAAGAATCCTTTTTGATGGTGTTCCATTTATAGCTGCCATTTTTGCGAAGGGTGTTTTTCCAGTAAGCGATCCAGGGTTTAAATCCCGCCTGATGTGCCAGGATTTCCCGGAACGGAACACCTGCTTTGCCTGAATTTTTGAAATAAGGCAGATATGTTTCTATCCCAGCTTCCAAATTGAATTTCCCTTCATCATATAATTTCATCAAGGCCGGTAATGCTGAAGAAACCTTGGTTACCGAAGCCAGATCGTAAATATCGGTGAGTTTTACTCTTGTGGTATCGCTGTAAATATGTTCGCCATAAGCCTTATGGAAAATCACTTTTTGATCTCTGGCCACCAAAATCTGCCCGCCAGGAATCGCCTTTGCATTCATTGCTTCCTGCATCAGGGAATCTATGCGTTTATAGAGGATTTCTGAATCCATTCCCACTTCTTCCGGCAATGTGTATTTAAACCTTATTCCTCCCTGCACCTCCAGCCCGTCCCCAGCTTTGAATTTATTTCCCACGCTTACGGGTAGTTTTCCGTTAGCACTTATTCCACCAAAAATAAGCTGGGATGCAAGCTCCTGAGAATTTTCGGTGTCTTGGTATGCAATGACCAGTCCGGCTGCATTTTCAATATTCTCAAGTTTGTCCATTACATATGGATTCTTAAACAACGCCACGATAGTGGGTTTCTCTGTGATGACCTGTTGCAGAAAGTGCTGAACAGAATCCTTCATTTTTATCGTGTTCCTCGGGAATTTACTGTCGTCATGAATGCCGGTGATCACTAGGTCATAATTCCCTAGCTTGTCTTTTACTTCAGCGATCTCGACAGGAGTAGCTTCATTTTTTAAGTTGAAATGCTGCACCTTAGTATATAATGCGAGGCTTTCCTGAAACGGTGTTATTTTATCTGAACCTATAGACACCGAAGCCACCCGAAGATTCTGAAGCTCTTTTACCGGAAGGATCTCCTGATCGTTCTTAAGCACTGTAATTGAAGCTTCTGTCAAATTGCGGTTGAGCAGATGGGCTTCAGGTGTGTTCAGGTCTTCTACCATATTCAGCAGAGAAGTGGGCTCAAAATTGTTTAGTCCCACCCAGTATTTTACGGCAAGGATCTTACGGCAGCGGCGGTCGATCTCGGCCTGGCTTATCAACCCCTGATTTATGGCCTTCCTTATCTCTTCAATGGCCTTCGGCACATCCTCGGTAAATTCCAGTAGATCATTACCGGCAAGAATGGCATCTTTGTCCACGATCCCCGGTTCATTGCCTTCGGTAACACCTTTCATATTCAAGGCGTCCGTCACTGTAAGGCCTTTAAATCCTAATTCTTCCTTTAATAAAGTAGTTATTATTGGTTTTGACAAGGTAGAAGGTACCCCGGTTGAATCCAGGGCAGGGATATCCAGATGGGCAACCATTATTCCGCCAATTCCGGCTTTTACTATTTCCCTGAACGGATAAAGTTCCAGCGAATCAAGTCTTGCCTGGGAATGATTTATTTGAGGCAACGCATAATGGGAATCCACATCAGTATCACCATGGCCGGGAAAATGTTTTGCTGTGGGCAGGACCCCACTATCCTGTAAGCCCCGCATATATTCAATTCCCTTAGCTGCTACATTATATTTATTTTCCCCGAAAGATCGGAAATTGATCACCGGATTGTTGGCATTATTATTTACATCTATCACAGGCGCAAAATTGAGATGCAATCCAACCTGTTTTATTTGCCGGGCTATTTCGGTTCCCATTTTATAGATCAAAGAATCATTTTGGATCGCTCCCAGTGCCATTTGAAATGGATAATTTATGGTGCTGTCCAGACGCATTCCCAATCCCCATTCGGCATCAATTGCTCCCAATAATGGAACTTTTGAAGCTGCCTGATATTTATTCATCTGGTTAACCTGCCGTATTGGTCCTCCCTGGAAAAATATCAACCCACCTATTTTTTGATTTTTGATCAATTCCAGGATATCCTGGTGATGTTCTTCCCCCCTATTTGAATATGCCGCAACCATAATAAGTTGCGCAATACGTTCATTTGGGGTTAAGCTTTTCATCACAGAATCTACCCAGACACTATTGGTATATTGTAAGAATTCCGGATTTTTTGTATGGTTTTCCTGTGCTTTCAGAGAAATACCGGAATAAAATATAATTAAAGCAAAACAAACAGCGTGTAAAAATTTCATAAGTAAAAATTGAATTTTATCGATGGTAGATTTAAAAACGATTAAACCTTAATATATATTTTTCGTTTATCCATAATATAACCCACGATCCACATTACCAGCACATAACAAATTGCAAAAACAAGCGAGGCGTTAAATTCGGTGAGCCAGGTCAAAAAACCGTTTTTATAGATCCATGTTTGTAACCCTTCAGAATTTACCAGGATGATATTCATTAACATCACCACCAAACCAGAAAGCACATAGATAAACAAAGGGTTTTTCCCAAAAACCACGAAAAAATAGGTCCATCCTTTTAAATTCCACAATTCGATTATAAAAATAAGCACCGCAATAATAATAAGAGCCCATCCAATGCTCAACAATACATACGAACTGGTCCAGATCGCTTTATTAATTGGAAAAAACGGATCCCAGATCTCGGACAGGATCACCACAATTAATCCGGCCAACACCAGTTTCCAAACCGTTGAAAACGTATTTCCAGACTTTTGAATAAAAATCCCGGCTACATAACCCGCCACAACATTTACCACGGCTGGAAAAGTGCTCAGCAAACCTTCAGGATCGAATGCCAAGCCAAAACCCTGATAAAGGTTTTCAGGGCGGAACAACATCAAATCGAAATTTAATGCGGCATTTAAGGTCAAACTATATGGCTCCGGCTGATCTCCGAAGGTATACATTATAAGCCAGTATCCAAATAAAATCAGGATGCTAACCACAATTGAAATTTTTAATTTTAAATAGTGAATCAGCAGGGAAGCAATTAAATAACACAAGGCTATCCGCTGTAAAACCCCCATAATTCTAATATTGGCCAGGTTCTTAAATGCCAGATCGCCTGCCTCATCTCTGTATAAAAATGGAAAAGCATTCAAAAACAAGCCGATAAGAAAGATCAATATGCTGCGTTTAAATATTTTTTTTAGGAAAAGACTTTCTTCTTTTCCCTCGTATATCCTAAGGCTAAAACTCATTGCATTCCCAACTACAAAGAGAAATGTGGGGAATACCAGATCGGTAATGGTAAAACCGTGCCAGGCGGAGTGCTTGAACGGCGCATAAATAGTGGCCCAACTTCCAGGTGTATTTACTAAAATCATCAGGGCGATGGTGAGTCCCCGAAGCACGTCCAGAGCAAGATAACGTTGTTGAGTTTTTAACATCATGAACTTAAGTAATTATTATTGTTGACTCTTTTTGAATTAATTTCAGAAATAAAATTTATTCTCTATAATATAATCTACCTTTTTTTACCTCACTCGTTTAGAATGACAAAACACGAGGATTACTGCACTCTTCCACTTACACGAATAACACTTTTATCTTTATTAGTCTCTCCTCTGAACTTCTTCACTCCACACCCTTCACTTTTTACAAAACAATAAGGCTGAAAATATAAATTTTAAATAAATAATCAAACTTTTATTAAATTTTACATAAAGTACCTTGAAGAATATATTTTTTTATATATTTTTAGAAAAAATTAACTTTGTAACCGGTAAGAATAAAAACTTAATTCTGACCGTTAACAAGTAAATTTCTTTAATTTAAATTAGAACCATGACTCAAGTTTTACAGGATTTTTTCATAAACAGTTTTTCTCCATCGAATTTAACCAATGTTGAAAGAAAAAAATATTTGCAAAAGATCCGTATTATAAAACACCTTTATATTAACGGCACCAATACAAATGCCGACATCTGTAATACCTTTAAATTGAGTTTACCAACATCAATGGCGCTGCTCAACCAATTGACAGCTGCCGGAATAGTGGAAAAACAAGGTCAAGGCGATTCGGTTGGGGGGCGAAAGCCGGATTTGTTCGGCTTAAAAAAACATACCTTTTTTGTGCTAAGCATTCAAATAGAGCGCTTCAAAATCAAACTAGCCATTTTGGATAATACACATCAAATCCTATTTGAAAAAACCATTCCTACCATAATATCCAAGGATTTCCGGATTGTAGAATTTATATACAAATATGCATCAGAAATGATAACGGCTTCAAAAATAAATCCTGAAAAAATAATGGGGGTGGGGATTAGCATGCCCGGACTGGTTTCATCTGAAGAAGGAAAAAACTACACGTATTTCTTACAAGACCAGGAATCGGAATCCTTACAAAGCGCTTTTGAAAAAAGATTTAACAAACCTGTGGTCATTTTTAACGATGCTAAAAGTTCCTGTCTGGCAGAATTCAGGTTTGGTCTTGCAAAAAACAAAAGGAATGTGTTGGTGATCTCTATGGATTGGGGAGTTGGATTGGGAATTATTATGGGGGGGAAAATGCATAACGGAGTTTCCGGTTTTGCAGGAGAGTTTGGTCATATTCCTATTGTAGAAGACGGATTATTGTGTCATTGTGGGAAACGCGGTTGTTTAGAGACAGTAGCTTCCGGAATAGCGATGGTCAATAAAGCGAAGAAAGGGCTTGAGGAAGGACAAACCTCCATTTTAAACACCATGATCGATAATGAAATTGATAATCTGGAACCGGAACTTATAATTGAAGCTGCCAATCTGGGGGATCAATTTGCTATCAATGTTTTGTCGGAAACTGGGATAAGTCTCGGAAAAGGAATTGCTATCTTAATACAAATTTTTAATCCGGAATTGATCATCCTGGAAGGAAAAATTGCCGAAGCCAATCAATTTATAACCACTCCCATTCAGCAATCCCTCAACACTTATACCATGATCCAGTTAAAAGAACGGACTCAAATTTCCCTGTCAACACTTGGGAAAAATTCGAGCTTATTGGGAGCCACCTTGGCGGTTATGGAACATATTTTTAAAGACCAAATTGATTCAGCAAAAGCAGAGATCAATTAAAAAATCATTTCATTTATTATGGCCAGATTAAATTTACTTGAAGAAACCCGGTTTGAAAAATTACCGGTAAGTGTTTATGCAGATGAACATATTGCCTCCAAAATGGTGGCTCAAAGAATTGCAGTTCTTGTAAAAAGTAAACAGGAAGAAGGAACCAATGCCGTTTTAGGTCTCGCAACTGGAGCAACTCCTGTGGAAATGTATGAAGAGCTAGTGCGGATGCACAAGGAAGAAGGCCTGAGTTTTAAAAATGTGATCACTTTTAACCTGGACGAATATTACCCCATGCAGCCTACGGCCAAGCAGAGTTATGTAACTTTTATGCATGAAAACCTCTTTGACCATATCGATATTCCGGCAGAAAATATTCATATTCCCGACGGGACATTAAAAAAGGAGGATATAGCTTCCTACTGTTTGGATTATGAAAACAAAATCGGGGAATTGGGAGGTTTGGACCTTCAAATTCTTGGAATTGGTAGAACCGGGCATATAGGTTTTAATGAACCGGGATCAGCGCCCAACTCAGGCACTAGGTTGGTTACCCTAGATGATCTTACCAGAAGGGATGCTTCCCGCGATTTTGGGGGAAAAGAAAATGTGCCCACAAAAGCAATAACCATGGGGATTGGCACTATTTTTAAAGCCCGCGAAATTATCCTGATGGCATGGAGCAAAAAAAAGGCAACCATCATCAAAAAAGCGGTGGAAGGGGAAATTACCGGGAATGTTCCGGCAACCTATTTACAGCTTTCAGAAAAGGTGGAGTTTGTACTCGATATGGATGCTGCCTCCGAACTTACGCGATTTAACACGCCTTGGCTGGTAAAAGACTGTGTCTGGGAAAAGGAACAAATAAAAAAAGCCGTTATCTGGCTTTCTGCCAGGGTTGAAAAACCAATTCTGAAACTCACCGAAGAAGATTACAACAACAACGGAATGGCACAATTGGCTACAGAAAAAGGGCCCGCCTACAATATCAACATTCACGTTTTTAATAAGTTACAACATACAATTACCGGCTGGCCAGGAGGAAAACCCAATGCCGATGATTCGCAGCGCCCTGAAAGGGCAGAACCAGACCATAAAAGATCACTTATTTTTTCACCCCACCCAGACGATGATGTAATTTCCATGGGAGGCACTTTTATGAGATTGGTAGACCAAGGGCACGAAGTTCACGTGGCATATCAAACCTCGGGGAATACCGCTGTGTGGGATACCGATGTATTGCGATATGTTGAATTTGCAATAGATTTCAATAAGAGCATAGGAGAGGACACCAAAAAACTGGGATTTATTTATGAAGAAATGCGAGACTTTCTTGAGAAAAAACAACCCAATGAAATCGATCTGCCTGAAATTCGAAATGTAAAGGCTTTTATCAGGAAATCGGAGGCTTTTGCCGGTGCAAGATACGCCGGACTTGAAGATAACAATATCCATTTTATGTCACTTCCCTTTTATGAAACCGGAAAAACAGTTAAAAATCCGGTAACAGAAATCGATGTGGAACTCACAATGGAACTCCTTCAAAAAATTAAACCGCACCAGATATTTGCCGCGGGTGATTTTGCCGATCCACATGGAACACATATTGTATGTTTCAGGATCATCCTGGAAGCCATGAACCGACTGAGAGAAACCGAGGAATGGACCAGAAATTGCTGGCTTTGGATGTACCGCGGAGCCTGGCAGGAATTTGAAACCCACGAGATAGAAATGGCCGTACCACTTTCGCCACAGGAAGTAGAAAGAAAAAGGATTGCCATATTTCAACATCAATCCCAAAAAGACCGCCCCGTATTTCCTGGTGATGATGAAAGGGAATTCTGGAAAAGAGCCCAAGAAAGAAATCGCGAAACTGCAGTGAATTACGACAAATTAGGTTTGGCCAATTACGAAGCCATGGAAGCTTTTGTAAGGTGGAAATTTTAACCGATAATCATCATTAAACTGCATTATTCATCAGAACTTTAGCTCTATGATTTTCAAGTAAATTTAGATTTTAAATTTGACTACGAAATATTTTCGCAAAATTTTCCCTGCTTCCGGGGCAATTAGCTTTTTAGAGGTGTCTAAATAACCACTTCTGGAAATTTGTATACACGGAAGTGGTTTGGATTCAATCATTGTGTGAATTAGATTTTCAAATATTGTTTCTTAAGCCAGTGAATTCTAAATAAGTATAATATAAAATCAAACTTATATTTTCCGGATGAATGCCGAATTAGATTGATAACAGTTCAAAAACGTGTGATTACCGTAAAAGGCATCAAGTCCATCGGAAAGTACAAACACAGTTATTTATATAAATGGTTATTGGGTTGTTTCTTGCCAATAAAAAAGAGAAAGTTTTTCTATAACAATAGATAATGTTTCGAAGGAGCTTTTTAAAATGTTCTCGTTCAGTTCACAAATACTAACTTTAAAATAAGCACTGGACGATTATACAAGACGATATCGGAACTATAATATTTAAAGCGCCTTGAAAGCCTTCAGACAACATTTTGTAATCTACGACCTATAAAAGATGATTATAAAAGTGAAAACTCCTTAAAGCATTTATATTTTGTTCAATATTTATAATAACTTTTATGTTTATGTTCTGTTTTTTATGATAGAGAGATAAAGTACCAACAAATTTTTTATGCGAAATTTTTTACTTTTACAAATCTTATTTTTTATTGGCTTTAATTTTCCCCTTCTAGCTCAAAAGATCAATAGTTCATATCGGTTGCAAATACAAAAAGCTTCTTCGACTATAAAAATTGATGGAAAAATGGACGAACAGGCCTGGCTTGATGCAGATGTTGCTTCAGATTTTTATATGATTCTCCCCACTGATACTAGCTATGCAAAAGTACATACAGATGTAAGGATGACTTATGACGATAAAAATCTTTACATAATTGTAATTAACCATCATGGAATCCCCGGCCCCTATATGGTAGAGTCATTAAGACGGGATTTTTCCTTTACCAAAAATGATAACTTTCTTATGTTTATGGATCCGTTTGATGATCAAACCAATGGCTTTTCGTTTGGGGCCAATGCAGCTGGAGCACAATGGGACGGCATAATGTACAATGGCGGATCTATAGATCTTAGCTGGGATAACAAATGGGTATCTGCTGTCCAAAATTATGAGGACAGGTGGACGTTTGAAGCAGCTATTCCCTTTAAATCCATTAGATATAAGGAAGGGATTAAGGAATGGGGTATTAATTTTGGCAGAAATGATTTAAAAACTACCGAAAAATCCAGTTGGGCTCCTGTGCCCAGACAATTTCCCTCAGCTTCCCTGGCTTATACAGGCACCTTGGTTTGGGACAATCCACCACCATCTACAGGATCTAATATTTCACTGATTCCTTATGCTTTGGGGGGAATAAAAAATGATTTTAATCTGGATGACGGTGTAGAAACCAGGCTGAAGGTAGGAGTAGATGCTAAAATAGCCCTTGGATCCTCATTAAATTTGGATCTAACAATAAATCCGGATTATTCCCAGGTAGAAATTGATCGGCAGGTTACCAATTTGGACAGATTTGAACTATTTTTTCCTGAAAGAAGGCAGTTTTTCCTTGAAAATGGGGATTTATTTGCCAACTTCGGCTATGAAAACATTAGACCTTTTTTCTCACGTCGTATAGGTCTCAATGTCCCTATTGATTTTGGGGCACGCCTTAGTGGAAAAATAGATAGGGACTGGAGAATAAGTGCCATGAATATACAAACTGCCCAAGTAGAAAGCCTAGATCTCCCCGCCCAAAATTTCTCTGTGGTTGGATTCCAAAGACAAGTTTTCGCCCGGTCCAATATAAGCGCAATCTTCATAAACAAACAATCAATAAATTATACCCCCCATTCTGAAGCGGATTATTCCCAATACAACAGAAATCTTGGATTAGAGTATAATCTTGCTTCCTCCAATAACATATGGACAGGCAAGGCAATGATACTTAAATCATTTAGTCCCAATGTTTCTGAACAGAGTCTGGTTCACGCTGCCAATTTGAAGTATACTGGTAGCAACCTTATCTGGAATTGGAGACATGAGTATGTATCTGAAAACTATAGAGCAGAGGTTGGTTATGTTCCTCGTACAGGTTATTACAAGATCAACCCAAGCATAGCATACCTGTTTTTTCCAAAGAGCAGGCACATCCTGAATCATGGACCGCAGGCAAATACGATGTTGTTTTTTGACAAAGAATGGAAACAGACCGAGAACCTTAATTTGTTTGAGTACAATATAAGATTTCGCAACCATAGCTTATTTACTGCCTGGGTAGGACATGATTATATAGAGTTACAAAAACCTTTTGATCCCACTAATTTCCATGGACTTACCCTCGCCCAAGGTTCTGAGCATAAATGGTACGGTTGGGGTACTAAATTTGTTTCCAAACCACAAAGCCTGTTTACATATACGCTTTCCTCCAGATTTGGTGGGTATTATGCGAATGGATCCATGATGAATTTAGCTGGAGAAATGGGGTATCGATTCCAACCCTATGTAGTGATTTCAATCAATGCCACTAATAGTGATCTTCGCCTGCCAGAACCCTGGGGACATACCAATTTTTGGCTTGTTGGACCGCAGTTGGATGTTACTCTAACAAATAAAGTTTTTCTCACCGCTTTTGCTCAGTACAATGAACAATTGGATAATCTCAATTTAAATGTACGCTTTCAGTGGCGCTTTAAGCCTGCCTCAGATCTATTTATTGTTTACACAGATAACTATATTCCTTATCCTATCAATGTACAAAACAGAGCCCTGGTGATAAAATTTACTTATTGGTGGAATTTGTAATGGCACTAGGAGATAATTAAAATGACAACCTATTATATTGTTGGGTATCTAAAATTCCGTGCCCTTGGAAACAATAAGAAAGGATAAACCACTCTTGAAGCTTATGACCAATTCCACGGAATTTCACCCATGAACGGCGGATATTTTTCTGATACGTCGACGGTAAGTGTGTTGATTTCATATGGGGAAGTTCTTTCCCCGGGACCTTTGGGAGAAGAACCACACGGGTCTTTGGAATGTTGCGGGGAGAGCGGGAAATTCTCTGGGAAAACTCTAAAAACAGTCATCCCCGTACGGCAATTGGATATAAAGACAAGAACACTCTGCTGTTAATGGTAGTTCAAGGACGACAACAGGCGAGTGCCGGGGTCAGTTTACCCAAACTTGCCGTATTATTGCTGCTGATATTGGGTTCGAGGGAAAGATCCTGGCTTAGAATGGATAAGAAACCTATTAACACCTTGACAAAAATGGACATTTTCCACGAAAGAGATATTATTGTCTACAACACCTATATCATCAAGGAATAAAAGCAGCAAATATGTAGTTTTTAGATCAAAAGCAACTGCCATCGGCCATTTATGGTGTAAATGCACTTTCCCGCTTTCCGGAAAAAAACCCTGATCTTCTGCAGCTCAGATAAAGGTGGAGAATATTATAAATACCAACTGAGGGAATAAATACAATATCTATTCCCAATTATAAATATTATTATTTTCCCCCTAATTGCTCTTCGCCCAGAAAAGATCGCTTTGGGTAAGTTGGATCAATTTCTCATCTTCCTCACCCAGTATCCTTTTGGTCCTTAAATACCTGTTGTAGTTGTACTCGTCAAAATCTTCGGCATTGGGGTCCATATTGCTTATATGCACATCTCCCATTGAATGAATAAATTTGTTATCACCGATCCACATCCCGACGTGGATCACTCTTTCAGAAGAAGTTGCCGTCGCTTTTCTTCCGAAGAACAAAAGATCTCCAGGAATAAGGTTTTCAAAATTCCTTTCGGTATCAACTTCAACTCCGGTGTGTATCTGTTGGGAAGCATCACGGGGAAGGATCATTCCGTTGAGGAAGAATATTGTTTTTGTATACCCGCTGCAATCAACTCCTTTGGCCGATGTACCACCCCATAAGTAAGGAATTCCCATCAAAGTTTTTGAGGTCTCCACAAGGGTCTCCTCCGAAGGCTTCAAAGCCGAAAGCCAATGCCCATATGGCTGTGCGTGCGACTGTTCTATATACCCAACTTTTCCGTGCGGATACTTTACCTTATAAAAACCGTTTTCTTCTCCTACAAGCTCCAAAATGTTCCCGGCAACAAGATCTGACACCACCTGGGATTTAGTATTAGCTCCTTCATAGGCAAAACCGAAGGTTTCAAGGTAAATTACCTTATCTGCAGCTTTCCAGGTGGAAAGGTCATTTTTGGTAAAAGGAGTAACTCCGCCATAATCTACCCAGGCCAGATATCCTTCAGGGGTTTGGATATAATACCAGCCACCGTCTTTTTTATAAACCTTAACCGGGGTACCTAAAATTGCCTGCGTTACCAGTTCTGATGAATGGGAGGGCTTCGATCTGAGATTGGCAACAGATATTTTGATAACACCCTCTGTATTCCCCTCCATTTCTGTGGAAGGAAGCATGTTGATGCTGTCTACAAAAGAAATGTTTTCTGCCTTAAGTTTTTGTTTTAAATCCTTAACAGCCTCTGGAAGGTTTGATTCTCCCTTTAATATGTAAGTCCCGTTGTTCCTGGTTGACTCAACATCAAATAATGCTACTCTGGCATCTGGTGCATACTCAGATTTTATGACTTTAATATATTGTTCAGATTCATTCACAGCAGGGGCCTGGCCAGTTTCATTACTGCCGGTATTTACATCTGAAATTTTACATGCGCCTGCCATTAAAACAAGCCCAATAGTCCAAATTTTATAAATTCCTGATCTTTTCATTTTATTCATTTTTTATTTCTTCATTAAAAATAAGTAATTCTGCCCCGGTTCCGTTCCTGTTGGGAAAATGCACTTTTTCATCGTACACTTTTACGCCATCTGCAATATCATTTTTCAACAACATGGCACCATCCATATCCACATAATCCAATAAAGGCAACAGTTGTGCAATTGCCGAAATTCCAACCGTAGATTCAGTCATACAACCCATCATCACTTTCATTCCGAGTTTTTTTGCCTCGGCGATCATTCGTCTGGCCGGGGTAAGTCCGCCACACTTGGTGAGTTTAACATTAATTCCGTGGAAATATTCCCTGCATTTTACAACATCCTGCTCAACTAAACAACTTTCATCTGCGATAATGGGCAAAACCGAATTTAAATAAACCTCAGTCATTCCTTCAAGGTCATCCGGAGGTAAAGGCTGCTCGATAAACTCAACATTCAACCCTTTTAATTCAAGGGAATTTTTAATCGCTTCGGAAGCCGTCCAGGCGCAATTGGCATCAACTCTAAACACAGAATCGCTGTATTTTCTCAAGTGCTTTATAATTTCAATATCATTGGGCGTACCAAGCTTGATCTTATATAAAGGCCAAGGGAATTCTTGCATTTTTTGTACCATTTTCTCAACGGTATCCATGCCGACAGTGTAATTTGTTAGCGGAATATTTTTCAATTCCAGACCCCATAATTTATAAAGCGGAAGGCCCTTTCTTTTGCCATGAAGATCGTGCATGGCAATGTCCAGGGCGCATTGTGCGAACGAATTTTCCTTTAAATATGGGTTGGTGATTTCCCAGAGCTCTTCCGGGGTTTTATGAATGTTATCCGCAATCAGAGATTCTATCGCCTTTATCGCTGCGATCATACCTTCTGCCGTCACTCCATAATAGAATGTTGCTGCGGCCTCCCCATAACCGGTATAGGCTCCATCGGTTAAAGCAACGATGAGTGTTTTTTGAAAATTCCTGGAACCATGGCTTATGGTAAAAGTGTTTTTCAGCTCAAGATCAAATGTGAAAAATTTCAGCATAGACTTCATCACTTATTATCCTCCAACCGAAACTTCAATAAAATCACTTTCATTTCCTGTTCTGTCCACGGCAGTAACTCCAATATCGGTAAGGTGGGACCCTTTTTCATTTTTATTCTGAAGGTAGGATAATTCAAATGAGTTTTGAGTGCGACTTAAAATTTCATAACTCCAAACTCCATTATATTTAAAATAAACCACCCATTTAAAAACTTCATCTACGCCAGAATGATCCCAGTTTATTTCGACTTTATCCTGAACAACCTTTGCCTCTACATTAGGAGCCGCCGGTAAAACAGCATTCATCCAAAGACTTGCAGGAACAAGCGCCTCTTTTTGATAAGGCCCATCCAGCAGCGCTTTGGAAACATTTGGATATTTAAGAAGTGGGCCTATGCTCCAGTGCACACTTCCTTTGCTTTCCGGTAGCATGCCCCGGGTGAGCATAATCTGGTTGACGGTTTCATCTACGTTTAGCGCATCGCCTCCGAAATCTATATTTATTCCCGGCCATAAATGGCGTTTTTGCAGATTTTCGCTCTCCCACCATCCCAATAATACAGGAAAACTTTGCTTGGTTTGATTGATCTTCCAATATAACTGAGGGGAATAATAATCTATCCAGCCTTCGTTTAACCATAGCCTGGCATCGGCATATAATTCGGTATACTGATCCATTCCCGCGATTGATTTTGGCAGTCCCGGACGGTAAATGCCAAAAGGGCTTATCCCAAATTTTACTTTTGGTTTTTCAGCTTTTATCTCGTTATAAATACGTTCCACGAAGGTATTTACACCTTCCCTTCTCCAGTCTGGTTTTGATAGTTTTCCACCTGTTTTTTGATAGGCCGCAAAACTTTCTGCATCTGGAAAATCGGCTCCTTTGTTATAAGAAGCATATGGATAAAAATAATCGTCGAAGTGGATTCCGTCAATATCATAACGCTTCACGATATCCATCACAACCGCGGCGGTATGGTCCTGGGTTCCTTTTTTGGATGGATCCATCCAGTACATGCCATTTTTTAAACCTACCACAAGATCTGAATGGGTTTTTACTATAGAGGCATCTGTGATCTTTCCTCCTGTAGAATGGTGAGCCCTGTAAGGATTTAACCATACATGCAACTCCATTCCCCTATCATGGGCGGCTTCTATCCAAAAATGTAAAGGATCGTAAAATGGTTCCGGAGCTTTCCCCTGTTCCCCTGTTAGAAAAAAGGACCAGGATTCAAGTGAACTTTTATAAAGGGCATCTGCCTGCGGCCTTGCCTGAAAGATCACCGCATTATAATTATGTTTCTTCAAAAAATCAAGTAAAACAATTGCTTCTCTTTGCTGTTCACTGGTTGATAAACCCGATTTGCTCGGCCAGTTGATATTGGCAACCGTAGCGATCCAGGCCGCACGAAATTCCCGCATTACAAAAGGGGCATTGTTTACAATTTGGACCGGAGTCAACACCGATTCTTCCCCGGGAATCTCATCTATAATAACAGATTCCGGGAGTTCTTCCTGTTTTACGGGAGGAATTTCAGATACCTGTGGTTCTGAAGGTTTTTTAGGAACGGTTTTTTTTGCTTTACATCCGGCCATTACAACCATAAATACCAATGCAACAAGGATAAGTTTTCTATTCAACATAGGAATTTAATTGTATAAAATATTTTAGGCGAAGTTATTTATAAATTCATATTTTATATCTAAAACCAGACTTAAAAAGGTATGTTTTTTTTTAAATAAATGATTGTAGATTAAAAATTAGTGAATTGATCACCAATCAATTCCGGCACGCCTGAAATACCTTCTCCATGCGCTTTTGTTATTTCCGAGCACCTGTAACTATTAAGGGAAAATACTAAACCTAACAGTTTTAACGGATTCCTTAAGGGTTAAAGCAAGCAAATAATATTTTTGCTTCTTTTGCTTTTTAATGGGGCGTGCAGCTAAGTTCCGGGCTGGGAAAAAGAATGAACTCCCATCCCGTTCAATAGTTCTCCGTGAACCGATACATACCGGTGAAATCTAAAAAATCCCATTTTCTTTCAGAAATCCAGGACACTTCAGAGAATATATGATTGATACAAATCGCAAAAGGACCAAGAATCCATATAGGAGGTTTTGGTTTAGGTAATTCCTTCAACCTCTAGTTGAAAATTTTAATAATGTTTTGTTATTCACAACTACTAATAAAAAATCTAAAATTCCGAGAAAGATTTCAATAGGTTAAGAGTCAGTAAAAATCCATTTATTACCTAAGGCTTTGTTTGCGTAACCAGACCACCTTTTGGTCCGGGATATGCGCTTTTCCAATTATTCCCTGATATAAGTCTGGCCTTCTGGCCTGGATATACCTATGACCTCCAGCTTTTTCTATATTATTGTGAGAAAGAACAGCAGAGGCAATATCATCTCCCAAATTCCGGCATTCGGATAAAATATCACCAAAAGGATCAAGGATCATAGAACAGCCATTTTTCAACTGATCATCATCCATCCCAATCGGGTTTGAAAAAACCACGTATACGGAATTGTCATACGCCCTTGCCGGCAGCCATTTCATTAGCCACAACCTGCCTTTAGGTCCTTGAAATTCCAGCCGGAGAGATGTAGGATCCTCCTTTCTTTTTTCCCATAATGAGGAATCAACAAACCCTGCCCCGGGACGGGGGGAGGGGGTACACATAGTTACATGTGGCATAAAAATAATTTCCGCACCAAGTAATTTCGTGGCCCGAACATTTTCCACAATATTGTTATCGTAACAAATCAGGATTCCAAATTTCCATCCAAAAAGATCAAATACACAGTATTCATTTCCCGGTGAAATGAAAGGATTGATGAACGGGTGCAGTTTTCTGTATTTTGCTACTAAACCATTTTTGTCAACACAAACATACGCATTGAACAAGTTATCCTCTTTATCCTTTTCAAAAAGACCCGCAAGTATAATAATTTTATGTTGTTTTGCGATTTCCGTTAATCTAACTATGCTGTCGCCATCAGGGATTTCCTCAGCCAGATCCAACATTTCGGCCAGGGAAAGATGACGGGTAAAAGTGTAACCAGTTATGGAGCATTCATGGAAAGAAATAACTTTGGAACCTTCCTTTGCCGCCTGTTTTGCCAACTCTTCAATAACTGAAAGATTGTACTCCTTATCACCACTACGATGTTCAAATTGTACTGTAGAAACTTTTAGATCGTTCATTCTCATTTTTTATAATTGTTTTGCTGATAATAAAACTTCTATTGTAGCAATTTAGAAATTAGCAAAATTGACTATGAAATGACATTTTTTTAAACATCCATAATTTTCAAATAAAAATCACTAACATACTCCATTCCCCGGCTTTTTCCATCTTTTTATTAAATATCAACACCCCATAGAATTGAACTTGCATAAAATTAGTTTGATCAATTTTTTTGCCTTCTAAAAAGAATAAAAAAAATTAATATAAATCTTTTTAGTTATAAGTAAAAATTTTTATTTACTTTACTCCCAGCTTTTTATTACTTCAGGAAATAATTGGCAACTATTTAAATTTTAATTAACTAATAAACCAAAAAAGTATGAAAACATCATTATTAGTATTGATTAGTTTTTTACTCTTTCAAATAAATGTTTTTGCTCAGGAAGGAGACATTATTGTGAGAGGTAAAATTATTGATGCAGATTCCGGAATGCCAGTTCCTTCTGCCAATGTGGTCGAAAAAGGAACAAGCAATGGGGTTATGACTGATTTTGACGGTGAATTTAATATTGAAGTTCCCGCAGACGCTGTTCTGCAAATAACCTATATTGGATATTCAACAATTGAAGTACCGGTAAATGGACAGACAGAAATGACAATTTCTTTTAGTCCCGAAGCTTCATCTCTTGATGAAGTGATTGTTGTGGGATATGGTACTCAAAGAAAAGTGGACTTAACAGGCGCCGTATCCGTGGTGGATATGGAAGCTATGACTAGACAACCTTCTCCTCAAGTAGCCGAGCAGTTGCAGGGACAAGCTTCCGGGGTTACCGTAACAAGTTCAGGTCAACCTGGCGAAGCTCCACAAGTTCGAATCCGGGGTATAAATACTTTTGGAAGCAGCAATCCCTTATATGTAGTTGACGGAGTTCCAACCATGGACATTAATCATATAAATCCTAATGACATTGCGAACATGCAGGTACTGAAAGATGCTGGATCTGCTTCTATTTACGGAGCTCGTGCTGCAAATGGGGTAATCATTATTACTACTAAAAAAGGAACTGGAGAACTTTCAGTTAATTATAATGGATATTATGGTAGTCAACGTGTACCTCAGGGGAATGTTTATGACATTCTTTCTCCACAGGAACATGCCGATTTAAGATGGAGAGCGATGCAAAACACAAATCCAGGAGAACAAATAACGGATAGACAATATGGATCCGGGGCGCAACCCACCCTTCCTTATTACATATTACCTGCTGGTGCGAGTCAGGGAGAAGTAGATGAATCTTTATATTATGTTGATCCATATTATACTGATTCTGGCGCTGTAGGTAGTTTCAACCAGATAATAAGAGCAAACCAAGAAGGAACCAATTGGTTTCAGGAAATATTTAATCCTGCTCCAATAATGAACCATGATTTTTCAGTCAGCCAGGGAGGCGAAAAGGGAAATTTCCTTTTTTCCTTAAGTTATATTGATCAGGAGGGAACACTGAAGAATACTTTCCTAGAAAGATACACTGCTAGAGTGAACAGCCAGTTTAATATTACTGAAAATTTCAGAATAGGAGAAAATATTGCCGTGGCCATTTCCGATGCTAATCGAATTGATGTAATTGGAGAAAATTCAATCAACATGGCCTACCGTCAGCAACCAATAATACCGGTTTATGATATTATGGGCAATTTTGCAGGAACACAGGCACCATCCTTAGGTAATGCCCGAAATCCAGTCGCCGAATTGGAAAGGAATAAAAATAATCTAGCCAGAACCAGTCGTATTTTTGGAAATATTTTTGCAGAAATAGACTTCCTGGATGTCTTTACAGCTCGCACAAGTTTTGGAGGAAATTTCTCTAATACAAATGGTCAGGCATTTTTATATCCAACCTATGAAAATGTTGAAAATACTACCTATAATCAATTAACCGAATATGCAAATACAGGTTATAACTGGACATGGTCCAACACCCTACAATACCAGCAAACTTTTAATGATTTGCACAGTTTAAGCGTATTGCTTGGTACTGAAGCATATTATAACCAATATGAAGAAATAGTAGGGGTTTCCCAAGGGTTTTATTCCTTTGATCCAAGCTATGTTAGCCTTAGTACTGGTTCAGGGACACAAACAAATTCGGGTTTTTATACTGAAGATGCTCTTTTCTCTGTATTTGGTCGTTTAGATTATACCTATAATGACAAATATCTTTTAGGGGCAACCATCCGTCGAGATGCTACCTCAAGGTTCACGAATCCTAGACACGGTTGGTTCCCTTCTATAAGTGCAGGATGGCGTATTTCTCAAGAAGATTTTATGGAAAATGTGAATTGGATTACTGAACTTAAACTCCGCGGTGGATATGGTGTAATGGGGAATCAAAGCAATGTAGATCCTGCAAATGCATTTACTACCTACGGGAGTAGTAGAACCTCATCCTATTATGACATTACTGGATCAAATAACTCACTTATTGAAGGATTTCAAAGATCACGTATCGGGAATCCGAATGCTAAGTGGGAGAAAAATATCAATTCAAACATTGGTATTGATGCAAGCCTATTTATGAGCAGATTACAACTGACAGCCGATTATTACCGTAAAGATGTAGTAGATCTTTTATACAATCCAGAATTAACAGGAACAGCAGGAGTTTCAACAGTACCTTTTGTAAATATTGCCGAAATGACCAATACTGGATTTGATTTATCGGCTTCTACTTTTGCTAATATTACTCCAGATTTAAAGCTAAACTCAAAGTTAACCTTTACAACCTATAACAATGAAATAGTCAATATCGCGGAAGGCGTATCATATTTCGATCAGGAAGCTCGTCGGTTTAACGGGAGTGCAATTGTTAGAAATGCAGTAGGCCACTCTGTAGGTCAATTCCATGGATATAAAATTGTAGGTTTCTGGAACAGCCAAGAAGAGGTGAATGCAGCCAATCAGACTGCTCAAACTGCTACAGGAAATCCAGATGCACAATATCAATCAGGGATAGGTCTTGGTCGTTTTCGCTATGCTGATATTGATGGTGATGGTATTATAACAGGAGATGACAGAACTTTCCTTGGTGATCCAAATCCAGACTTTACTGCCGGGCTTAATATAGAACTTACTTATAAAAACTTCGATTTTAGCCTGTTCTTATATGGAGTATATGGGAATGATATCTGGAACCAGGTAAAATGGTGGAATGATTTTTACAGTTCATTTAATGGAGCAAAAAGCTCTACAGCTCTTTACGATTCCTGGACCCCTACCAATCAAAATGCAACTGCTCCTATTCAGGAAACCGGGGGTTCATTTAGTACAGCAAACGTTCCTAATTCTTATTTTGTAGAAGATGGATCATATATTCGAGCAAAGAACGTACAGTTAGGATATAGCATTCCTAATAATGTTCTTGAGAGATTCGGTGTGGAACAGTTAAGGCTATATGTACAGGCAGCCAACCTTTTTACAATAACCAATTATTCCGGAATAGATCCAGAGTTAACTGGAACATCCACGGCATTTGGAATTGATGAAGGAGCTTATCCTTCTCCACGTCAATATTTAGTAGGAATAAACCTTACCTTATAATCGTAGAAATAAACTTAAATATTTTATAAAATGAAAAACAAAAGCTATTCAATAATGCTGCTAGCAATAAGCTTCAGTATGTTTTTAAGCTCCTGTTCAGAAGATTTTTTGGATAAACCAGCCTTTGGGTCTTTAAGTGACAAGGTTCTTGCTGATGAAAAAGGAGTAAATGCTCTTCTAATTGGAACATATGGTGCCCTTGGAGGAACTACAGATTATGCCGCTCTTGGAGGAGGCAATCCCTGGGAAGCAACTCCTTCTAACTGGATTTATGGTGATATAACAGGTGGAGACGCACATAAGGGGAGTGATGGTGGTGATCAACCAGCAATCAATACCATAGCAACCTATAGTGTTAATGCCAGCAATGGTTTCTTTAACACAAAGTGGAAGGCTTTATATGAAGGGGTGACTCGTGCAAATAATGTACTAAGGGTATTAGAGCAAGTGGAAGAAATTGGAGAAGAGGAGCGTGCAAATATTTCCGGCCAGGCCAGGTTTCTTAGAGGGCATTATTACTTTGAACTGAAAAAAATGTACAACATGGTTCCATGGATTGATGAAACCACAGAAAACACTAATGTTCCCAATGATTTAGACATCTGGCCAAACATTGAAGCTGATTTCCAGTTTGCTTATGATAATCTTCCGGCAACACAAGGTGAAGTTGGTCGTGCAAATAAATGGGCAGCAGGTGCATATTTAGGAAAAACCTACCTGTATCAAGCAAAATATCCGGAAGCTAAAAGTGTATTTACCGAAGTTATAAATTCCGGAATTACTTCAAATGGCTTAGGATATGATTTAGTGGAAGATTTTAACCATAATTTTAATGCTGAGTTTGAAAATAATAAAGAATCTGTTTTTGCAATTCAAATGGTTGCAAATGATGGAACTAATTCTATTGGGAATGCTAATACCGCTTTAATGTTAAATTATCCCTATAATAGTCCATTCAGGTGCTGCGGATTTTATCAGCCCACCCAGGATCTTGTAAATTCATTTCGAACCAATCAATCAGGTTTACCATTTTTAAATAATTATAATAGCAATCCTGTAAAAAGTGATCAGGGAATTCTTTCCAGTGAGCCTTTTACTCCCGATACCCAATCCCTTGATCCTCGTTTAGACTGGACCGTAGGCAGACGTGATGTTCCTTATCATGATTGGGGATATCATCCTGGATATGACTGGGTACGTGAACAATCCTCTGGTGGACCTTATGCTCCTAAAAAACACATTTACTGGCAGTATCATGCAGATATTTATGCCGATCAAAGTTCCTGGGCACCCGGTAATGCGATTAACATAAATGTTATTCGTTTCGCTGATGTGCTTTTATTGGCAGCAGAAGCGGAGGCAAATTCAGGCGGGCTTTCAAAGGCACTGGAATATGTAAATCGGGTTCGTGCAAGAATGGCAAACAATCCGGAATTTTGGTTAAAAGATTATATAAATCCTGCTGAACCATTGTCTGGATTTTCAGATGAATTTGCTGCAAATTATAATATATCCAAATACCCAGAGGGATCTTTCAGCTCAAAGGATTTTGCTATGGATGCTATAATGTTCGAACGAAGAATAGAACTGGCTATGGAAGGACACCGTTTCTTTGACCTAGTACGCTGGGGAGTAGCTGAGGAAGTTCTTAATAATTACGTTCAGTACGAAAGCCAAATCACCACCGATATTAGAGGAGCAAGTTTTAGTCAAAATGATAAATATTTTCCAATACCTCAACGTCAAATAGACTTGAGTACTACTTCCGAAGGTCCTGTACTCCAACAAAATGATGGATACTAATTGCCCTAAGGTTAATCAAAAAATGACTGTCGCTTTTAAATAAAACCGACTGCAAAGGAAGTCTCTTTATTACTTGATTTTTAATGAACTGAAATCAGATTTTGAAGAGGCTTCTTTTTATTATATTGCAATCAATAGATGTATGTTGCGGAACATTTTGCTCTACAAAATCACATTTGCAATTGTCGGCAGGGCACAAATTTGTTCTGCTAAATTTTCTACAATAACAAAACTGAAACTTTAAGCTTCGAAAATAGTTGTTGATAGAAGCAATGATTTTTTTATATCAACCATTTTTCACCAATTAAAATTATGATACATAGAAGAACATTTCTCAAGCGATCAGGACTTGCTCTCGCTGCCACCACTCTAATGCCAACTGTATTATTTTCCAATAAAAACCAACGAAGGTTAGGACTACAACTCTATTCATTAAGAGACTATATTGGGAAGGATGTTTCGGGTGTAATTAAAAAAGTGGCCGACATAGGGTTTGAAGAAGTAGAAACTTATGGATATTCACCGGAAGGAAAATTTTGGGGATTGGAAGTCCGTGAATTCAAAAATATTTTAACCAATAATGGCCTATCTACCCCAAGCGGTCATTATGGAGCTGATCCTTATTTAAGTGAAACCGGTACAGATGAAGACCTAAAGTATATCCTTGACGTAGCGAATGAACTGGATCAAAAATATGTTGTTATTCCTCATATCTCTGAACCTTTACGCACTTCGATAGAGGATTATAAACGAATTTCAGAAAAATTGAATCAGGCTGGTGAAATGTGTCGAAATGCGGGACTGAAATTAGGTTATCATAACCACGCATTTGAGTTTGATGATTATAACGGGCAAAACGGATTAGAAGTTTTTTTGAAAAATACCGATAAGAACCTGGTCGATTTCGAACTGGATATTTATTGGGTGGTAAGAGCCGGTGTCGATCCTGTTTCATTATTTGAAAAATATCCCGGAAGGTTTCCGTTGTGGCATGTGAAGGATATGAGTAAAATGGATCCTTCTTTAAATACAGAAATTGGAAGCGGCTCCATAGACTACAAAAAAATATTCGAAAATGCGGAAAAATCAGGGGTAGAGCATTACATTGTTGAACAGGAAAATTTTGAAATGGACCCTTATCAAAGCCTGGCACAAAGTTTTAATTACATTCAGAAAAATTTGTAAATCATAAAGAACATGATGAGGTTAAAAAAGAAATCATTACTGAGTTTGGTTTTAATATGCCTGCTAACCACAAATACAGTTTTAGCACAAAAAGGCGTAGGTGCTGAACCACCTGAAGATGCTTTTGTTTTGTTTGACGGATCAAAAGAAAGCCTGCATGAAAACTGGACCTATTGGGAAGGACCAAGACTGGCTGCAGAAATGCCAATAAAATGGGAAATTGTGAAGGATCCACTGGGCCCGGGAACTGCAGTTAATTCCAATGATACTGCAGCTTCTAACGGGTTATATGGTGCTGCAGATATCGTTTCAAAAAGGAAATTTGAAGATTTCAGGCTTCATGTAGAATTTTTAATAGAAAATGAAGGTGGGAATAGCGGTGTTTATCTCCAAAACCGGTATGAGATTCAGATTTTGGACGGGGATTCTACTAATCACGGTATGGCCGCTGTTATCAACGAAAAAGCCGGTGACTATAAAATCTACAACGGTCTGAAAAAATGGAATGCTTATGACATAATTTTTCGGGCCGCTAAATTTGATGATCAGGATATTTTAATTGAAAATGCACGGGTAACGCTTTATTTCAATGGAAAAAAAGTTCATAGCAATGTTCCAATAACTAAAGTGTGGGGAGGCCCAAATTCCGGATTGGATGGCGGTAACAATAACGGATTTGGTATTACCAACAAGCCCGGAGGGATTAAACTTCAGGCAGAAGGCCACGATGTTTTATTCAAAAATATTTGGATCCAGGAAATTTTTATAGAAGATAGTACTGACCTTTAGATCCTAATTTTCGGACCCTATTTGATTTGCCACAGATCTTTCGGTAAATCAGAATTGGAAAATCTGTTATAAATTGCCTTTCTCCATCTCCTTTACAGCAAAATCTACCGCCCGTGCAGTAAGAGCCATATATGTCAAAGATGGATTTTGGGTACCTGTTGATGTCATGCAGGCACCGTCTGTAACAAATACATTCTTGCAGGTATGCAACTGGTTCCATTCATTCAATAATGATGTTTCAGGATCTTTTCCCATTCGCACCCCTCCCATCTCATGAATATCCAGTCCGGGAGCTTGTTTTGTGTCATGAGTTGTTATATTGGTAAAACCGGCATTTTCAAACATTTTTGTCATTTGCTCAAAATAATCCTGGATCATCTTCTCATCATTCTCGTCATAATCTACAGATATGTTAATCAAAGGAATTCCCCAATCATCCTTTTTCGTCTCGTCAAGACTAACAAAATTAGATTCTTTTGGGATTGTCTCCCCCATCATATGACTCCCTATCCTCCAGGGCCCCAGCTTAAGGTCCAGTAAATTTTCTTTTAATGATGTACCTATACCTCCCGAGTTATTAACCTTGATTCGATTAGCACTCAGCCCGGAAGCATATCCTCTTAAGAAATCGGTTTCCTGTTTACGCACATTCCTGAAACGCGGAATATAACCACTGGTAGGACTTTTTCCATCGGTAGTAAAATCCAGCAAACCGTTATATTCTGCCTGCACTTTTGCCCTATAATTATGAAAAGCTACGTACTTCCCAAGAAGACCATTGTCATTGCCCAAACCATTTGGAAATCGTTCCGATTTGGAATTCAGTAAAATAAGATTGGTATTTATGGCCGATGCATTAACAAAAACAATTCTTGCAAAAAAATCTGTTTTTTCTTTTGTTATTGAATCAATCACTCTCACACCGGTTACCTTTTGCTTTTCTTCATCGTAGATCAAAGATTCCACTACTGAATCTGGCTTAAGAGTCAAGTTTCCGGTTTTTTGAGCCCAGGGAATTGTGGAAGAATTACTGCTGAAATACCCTCCATAAGGACATCCGCGTTGGCAAATGGTCCTGTTCTGGCATTGTGCCCTGCCCTGTTCTGCGTGAATTGGCTGCTGTTTTGAAATATGTGCACAGCGAGCCACAATAACGTGACGATCCTTATAATTAGCGGCTACTTGATCCTTAAAATACAGCTCTGCTTTAGTCAATTCATATGGCGGTAAAAACTCCCCATCCGGTAGCTCCTCAAGACCATCCTTATTACCCGAAATTCCGGCAAATTTTTCCACATGGCTGTACCACGGAGCAATATCTTTATAACGAATAGGCCAGTCAACGGCAAAACCATCTTTTACAGGCCCTTCAAAGTCAAAATCACTCCAACGCTGCACCTGTCTTGCCCATAATAAAGATTTGCCTCCAACCTGATATCCTTTGATCCAATCGAACGGCTTTTCCTGTATGTATGGATGTTCCTTATCTTTAACAAAGAAATGAGCAGCATCTTCTTTAAATGCATAACATTTGCTGCCTATAGGATTTTCTTCGATAATTTTATGTGACAGCCTCCCGCGATGTTCCATCTCCCAGGGATGAAGGTTTGTAGTGGGGTAATCAACTATATGTTTTACATCCCTTCCACGCTCCAGCACGAGCGTCTTTATTCCTTTTTCAGTCAATTCCTTAGCTGCCCAACCTCCACTTATCCCAGAACCAATAACAATGGCCTCATAAGTATTTTCTTTTACTGCTTTTGTATTTAAGTTTGCCATCTTATACATTGGTATAAATTGATTGATTCACTGGAAAGCTGCCATGGAACCTTGAAGGAACCATTTCATAATTGAGCAGGTTTTCCAAAACATATTTTGAGCTCATATAGCCGGTAATAGAAAGGTCTTTTACGAAAGCAATAAAATTTATCTTTTTTTCCGGAGGTGTTTCATAGGCTTCCAAAGTACATAAAATATCATTTCGCTCTGCCTCTGTTATCTTCATTAGAAATTTTCCATAAAGATCTTCAGAAAAAGTATTTAACTCTCCAAATCCTGCCAAAAACTCCGCTTTAACTTCTTCATTATAACAATCCCTTACCAATACACTGATGAATTTTCCAACTCCGAGTTCTTTTGCACCGGGTGTATCCGTCCTCGGAATGATGACATTTACCAGTTCTGCCAGTTGCAATTGCTGATCACCTGTTAAAAAACCGTCATCTTCAGGCAAATCTTCTACTGTCCAGGAATCTATCCAAAAGGGTACAGTTGCAAGTCCAACTGCTGAAATTCCCAAAGTTTTAATGAGGGTTCTTCGTTTCATAATCTATTTTTTTAAATAATGTATGAATTTTTTATTAGTTGCCTGATTAATTGACAAGAATTTGTATGATCCTTTTTCGTGTCGGTAAATCTTTTTGCTGATCTTTTAGCTTTCTTCTTCAATCACGAGTTTCTGAAACTACTAGCAATATGCAAAAAAATAGTCGACTTACTCAAACGCTGAGTTTAACAATTCTGTATTCCCATGAATGTTGCCGATAACTTTAAATTTATTAAATAATATGCTCCCCGAAGATTAAAACTAATCTTTTTCCAACGCCTTAATGGCAGCACGGACATTTTTATATTTGCTCAAAATAGCTGAGGCCTCTTCTTCCTTTACATCACATTCCTCCATGATCATTTTCACTCCCCTATCTACCAGCTTTTTGTTTGAAAGTTGCATATCCACCATCTTATTCCCTTTTACCCTTCCAAGTTTGATCATGACAGAAGTAGAGATCATATTAAGCACCAGCTTTTGTGCAGTACCCGATTTCATTCTGGTACTTCCGGTGACAAATTCTGGTCCCACCTCGACTTCAATTGAATGTTGAACAGCTTTTGCCAGAGGAGAATTTTTATTATTAGTGATGCATCCTGTGAGCAGACCATTTTCTGTAGCATTTTTTATTCCTCCTATTACATAAGGAGTCGTACCAGAGGCAGCAATTCCCACCACTACATCTTTTTCATTTATATCAAATGCCTTTAGATCTTCCCAGGCTCGGGAGACATCATCTTCGGCGTTTTCTACAGCTTTTCGCAAAGCAATATCACCTCCGGCAATCAAACCTATGATTATATCATCAGAAACTCCAAAGGTGGGAGGACATTCTGAAGCATCCAGCACTCCTAATCTTCCGCTGGTGCCTGCGCCTATATAGAATAATCTACCTCCTTTTTCTATTTGTTTTACTATGCCATTCACCAGGTCTGTAATCGCAGGTATTTCCCCTTCAATAATCTCCGGAACTGTTTTATCTTCTTTATTTATATTAATGAGCAATTGAGAAGTGCTCATTTTTTCCAAATGGTCATAACGGGAAGCCTGTTCAGTAGTAGGTTTATTTTGCTTCATTTAAATAGGTTAATTTTCTGCAGGAATAAAGCCTGAAAATAATGTTTTTGGTTCTTTTGCTTTTTTATAAGGCGTCCATTCAACTTCCGGGCTGGGAAAAAAATGAACTCCCATCTCGTTCAATCGTTCTCCATGAACCGATACACGACCGGTGAAATCTAAAAAATCACGTTTGCTTTCATCTGTCCAGGCAACTTCAGCAACTGCCAGAGCTCTTGGCCAAAAACGATCATCCATCATTTCATCATTCAAAACATGTTCGGTCCATACAGGAGCTTCCACTCCAATTACACTTGAACTTTTTGAGCTAAAACTATATACATCTTCTAAAGAAACCCCATCTTCCTTGCACCAGTTAAGGGTGTTTTCCTGTCCCGGAGTATTGGCGTGATCAAGATAAAAATTGGTGCAAATAGACTCTATGACCTTTACATCTACAACACTTTCCGTTTTACCATGCCATTGTTGGCTAATTAAAGAACTACTCACAGAGGCCTTTGTAACCTCTTCCCAGCCAATGGTGATTTTTCCATAATGCTGCACAATAGAATCCGCTTTTACTACAAATGTCTCATACAATGGATCCTCGATCTCATCACCCCCTATATGGATCCATGGTCCTTTCGTGATTTGTGCAAGTTCACCAATAACCTCAGAAACGAAGTCATAAGTTTCCGGTTTTTCAAGGCAAAATCTACTCCATCCCACTTCATATCCCGAATAAAGTTCAGGGGGAGTAGCAAGTTTTGGATCTATATTCGAATTTTCCGGACAATTAAGTTCGGGATAGGATACCAGTGCAGAATAAATGTGCCCGGGAACATCAATTTCAGGAATAATTACAATATTTCGCGCTAAAGCATAATCCTGCAATTCCAGGTATTCCTTTTGGGTTAAAAATCCTGAATTCCCTCCAGTTACAGATCCTTTAGAGCCTATTTCGGTTAATTTAGGTTTGCTTTTTATTTCAATTCTCCAACCCTGATCATCCGTTAAATGTAAATGAAGCCGATTTAACTTATACAAAGCCATCCGGTCTACATGGTCTTTGAGATATTCCAGTCCGAAAAAACTACGGGCAACATCTACCATGGTACCACGCCAGCTATATTTTGGCTGATCTTCGATGTGTACCTGCCGGAGGAGAATTTCAGTTTGAGAAAGTTGTTTCCGCTCTATTTCTGCAGGGAAAAACTGTCTTAAAGTTTGAATTGCATAAAATAAACCGGCTTCAGTAGCACTTTTAAGAGTAACCCCATCATTATCTATATCAAGAATATATCCTTCTTTCCCAAGTTGTTCCTCCAGGGCTGAATCTGTAATTAACGCCCAGTTTCCACAAGAATTCCCCTGCGTCTTTTCGGCCTTAGCATTTGCTCTTTTCAGCAATTCCTGTAACCAATTTGCTGCTTTTTCACTTCCTTCATTAAAACAAATAGTATTTGCATTTGGTATTTTGTACATATTTTCACCCCAAGTGAGAGTTTGAGGTAAAGGAATAATTGCAGGTGGTGGTCCTTCAGGGATAATTATTTTATCAGAGGATTGGAATCCCCCACACGATGTAAAAAAGATTGAAACTATTAAAATTAAGGCTGGAAATTTATAATATAGTGATTTCATAAAATTGGATGGTTATATTAGTCTTTATAATAAATCTAATCCTGAAAAAAATATGAGGTAATTCAATCCTCATATCGGTTTTCTATTTCAGTTTGGGCGATGTCTGTGATTAATCCCGCTAATTTTTGAGCAATAGCAGCAAAGAATTTTTGGCCCTTTTCTTTTGTGGCTTTTTTTGGATTTCCTATTCCGGTATCCAGGGTTACCATAGACCATTTTCTTTCAGACCAAGCCCAGCCTTCGCGTATTCCTTTTATTCTGGATTTTCGCTCTTTTCCTAATCCTGCTTCCTCCAAAGGCAAAACCAGATCAGGCCTTAAATGCAGCATCAGGCTAGTTTCCATTTCGTCAGCATGATCTCCAAATTCTTCAAAAAAAACGGATTTATCAACTATTTGAAAAAAACTAGTCGTTACAAGAAGCATCTTCGGGAATTTCAATCCTAATTCCCTTAAAAGGGGTTTAAAATCATTTCCTCCATGGCCGTTGAGCAGAATCAATTTTAAAATTCCCTGCCGGTTCAGTACTTCAATAACATCAGAAAGAATAGCAAATTGGGTACTGGGATTCAAATTGATATTCAGGTCAATATCTGTTTGGCCTGTATTTACTCCAAAGGGAATATTGGGAAGAATCATCGCTTTTGTTCCAAGCTCCCATGCGCGCTTTCCTGCTTCAGCTGCAATAGCCTCTATTTGATAATTATCTGTTGCATAAGGCAAATGGTAATTGTGTGCTTCGGTGGCACCCCAAGGCAAGACTGCCACTTCAACATCAAGCTTTTTTATAGCTTTCCAGTTGGTTTCTGCGAGTATATAGGGTCTCATTTTTTTCTTATTTTATATCCATATGATGCGTAATACAGTATAAACAAATAACAAGGGATTAAAATCCAATAAGCAGTTTGCGGATTCAGGCTATCAGCTAAGGCTCCGTAAAGCAGCGGAATTATCGCTCCACCAGCAAGGGCCATAATTAAAAAGGATGCTCCAACTTTAGTAAATCGTCCTAATCCATCGATGGCCAATGGCCAAATTGCCGGAAATACCAAGGCATTTGCCAAACCTAACAAGGATATCAAGAAAACTGAAATAAATCCATCGGTAAAAATGGCCCCCAAACCAAGTACTATTCCCAATATTGCAGAAACTTTCAAAGCTTTTTCCTGGGATATAAATCTTGGAATAGCATAAATTCCAATTATATATCCCACTATCATGGCAATTAAAGTATAGGTGGTAAAAAATTTGGCCGTAGTAAAAGGAATTCCCTGTGACGCGCCATAACTTATTACTGTATCTCCAGCCATTACCTCGACTCCAACATAAAGAAACATGGCCAGGGCACCTAATAACAAATGTGGGAATTGAAAAATACTTTTCTTATTTATATTGGTCTTTGCCAAGGTTTCATCTTCTTTATCGGTATCAATTTCCGGCAATGAAGAGAAATAAATAAAAATGGCAAGCAAAATAAGTACCCCCATCATAATTAAGTAAGGCGCCACCACTCTTTCGGAAAGCAGATTTAGGGCCGAAGCTTTTTCTGCCAGGTTCATGGTTTTCAATTCTTCTACCAGCGCATCAACATTTTTTAAAGCTATTGCACCAAGGACAATAGGCGCAAGAGCTCCGGCAACTTTATTACAAATTCCCATTATGCTAATACGTTTGGCAGCACTTTCTATTGGTCCTAAAATAGTGATATAAGGATTGGCAGCAGTTTGTAAAATTGCCAAACCGGTACCCTGAACAAATAATCCAAGAAGAAATAACTGATAAGTTCTTGTATATGCTGCAGGTATAAAGATCAATGCTCCTACCGCCATAACCAGCAGCCCCAGGGACATTCCTTTTTTAAAGCCGGTTACTTTCAAAATCCAGGCAGAAGGAAGTGCCATCACCAAATAGGAAATATAAAATGCTGTCACCACAAAGTAAGACTGAAAGTTATTTAGCTCACAGGCAATTTTTAAATAAGGAATAAGTACCGAATTTAACCAGGTTACAAATCCAAAAATAAAAAAAAGAGCTCCAATTATAATAATTGAGCGGTTGGTAGTGCCCGGAGATGCGGGAGCTTTTACTTCAGCCGTATTTGAATTTGACATGCCAGTTGTTGGGTTTTTAATGAATAATTACCAGGAGGTTTATTGAAATTTTCAATTACAGTTGATTTTAGATCACTTTTTATTCCTGTTTTTGTAAATTTATTAATGCCGCAGACCCCAGAATGGAAACATTAAAGGTTTCTGAAGGTGCTATGATCAGTTTCTTAGTAACCCTTTTAAAAGGGAAAGAATCAATTTTCTTTTTAAGGGAATTTTCAAAAAATGAAAATGATTTGCTAACCGATCCACCAAAGAAAATAGCTTCAGGAGAAAGAACATTGATGATTATCCTTAAGGCATTTCCAAGATGAGTCCCGTATTCTTCGAATATTTTTAAAGCATCAGAATTTCCCTTTTGAGCCATTTCATGAACTTCTCTGCCTTCCATGCCATAGTGAGACAAAAAGAACTTTCCGCTGCAATAATCTTCAATTGTTTTATCCAAATAAGGAATATCTGCAAGCTCCCCGGCACTTGAAAGCGTTCCGGAATAAAGTTCATGATTTATTATGATCCCTGTTCCAAAACCGGTACCTAATGTAATTCCTACAAGATTTTTATATGCTTTTCCCTTTCCATATTTTTTCTCTCCCAAGGCAAAAGTATTTGCATCATTGGTAATTCTTACTGGTTTTTTAAAATGATCCTCCAGATGCTTTTTTAAATGGACTTCGTTCCAGGAAGGTATATTCCAGAGATCATAAATAATTCCTTTATCTTCATGGACCAGTCCAGGTACTCCTATTCCTATTCCTGAAAAATCAGAATCAGATATTTTTTTAATTCCCTGGATGATTTCTGTTACTATTTGGTCTTTAGGTGCGTTTGCCGACGTAGGGAAAATTAACTCCTCAATAACTTTCGAATCCTGCACAAGCCCTATATGTGTTTTGCTTCCTCCTATATCAATACCAATTATCTTATTACTCATAAACTTATTTAATATTTCAGAAGGTTCTTTTTAAGTAAAGTTAAGGATTTAGGGAATTATTCTGAAATTTCATTTATTTCAATATTACGCCAATAAACTTTAATACCACCACCATCATGAATTTGAAGAGCGATCTTACCATTTGCATCTCCTATTTTTTCATCTGTGAATTCCACCATTTTCTCACCATTTAACCAGGTGGTGACATTATCTCCTACAACCCTAATTTTCATTTTATTCCATTCTCCAAAATTCAAAACTTCCTCCTTTTCAGGATCTGGTTTTACCAACCAGCCACGGCCATAAGATTCGTAGATTCCCCCTGTATGTAGGTCCTGTGGGGCTACCTCAACCTGCCATCCGGATATCTTTGTACCATCAAGAGCTGAGCGAAAAAACACACCGCTATTACCATTGGCTTCCTGTAAAAACTCGAGGTTTAATTCAAAGTTTTTATAGTTATCTTTAGTAGCTAAATAACCATATTCTTCATCGGGACCGCTTTCTGCAATAAGCAATCCATCTTCAACGTACCATTTTTCAGTACCATAAATTTCCCAACCGTCCAGGTTCTCCCCGTTAAACAGATTTGAAGTACCGGAAGTTTTACAGCCTATTGTAAAGATCAGCACTAATAAAAGTGCGATTTTGATTAAATGCTTCATAATTTTCTTATTTTGATATTTTTAAACCAAGTAAAACTTCCGTGATCCTGAAGACCTATTAAACCTTTTCGAGCTGTTCCATAATCCGGAAAGTCTTTCCATTTTCCTTCAGTTTTTCTTTTTTCCCAGTCATCAGACCATGGAACGAATTCAACTGTTTTTTTACCGTTTAACCAGTAGGTAACTTTATCTTTGGTGAATGTGATCCTGCTCGTATTCCACTCTCCAACTTCCTTTAGATCTTCTTCGTTATATTCGGGGTTATACATTCCGTAATCACCTCCAATTGATTGCCAGGGCTCCAGCTTATCAGGAAATCCTTTTTGATCAATTATTTGATATTCAGGAGCGACATAATAAGGTGCATCGTATTTTTCATCTTCCACAACATGATAAAATATCCCACTATTACCACCCTCTGAAATTTTCCATTCCAGTGAAAGTTCAAATTCCCCGAATTCTTCTTTTCCATACACAATGTCACCTCCAATGTCCCCTCCTTGTCCCAGGGATTTCAAGGTTTCCCCTTCTATCACCCAACCTTCAGGGAGTCCTTCTTCACTGTTATAGGCCCGCCAGCCATCAGCATTGGTGCCATCAAATAAATACTGCCATTCCTCTTGCTGTTCTCCTGTAGCATTTTGTGACTTTTCTTTGTCCAGGTTTTCAGATTGTTTATTTTCATTTGCATTTTTACAGGCTGTAAATGAAGCAACCATTAAAAAGATCATTACAAGTTTTTTCATAAAAAAGGTTTCTAAGATTTAACAATTTTCATATTAACCGGATCCCAGTTAATAAATTTATTTTGGTAATAACTATCATTACAAAGTAAAGCCGGAGCGGCGGCTCTGAATCCAAAAACAGGGTCTTCAACTACAGCTCCATTTGTCCTTATAGCATTGAAAAAGTTTGCAAAATGATCGTAATGAGCTCCTTTATATCCCTCTTGCGCGGTATATACCGTTTCTAGTGGAGCAATTATTTGTTTGCGGTCTGTCTGGCTATTTACACCCTCTTTTGCTTTTTCGGCGAAAAAGGGATCGTCACTGACTACGGGTGCATTTCGTTTCAAAACTACTTCATCCCATTTAACATCCATAGAGCCCTTACTTCCCACAATTTTTAAATAGGTACTCCCACTTGTACCATCCACAAAATTACACCGTAGGGATAAATTAAATGGCGGATGCTGAACGGTTTTGGGATAGTCAAACATTCCTAACAAAACATCAGGGACCTCTCTTCCATCTTTCCAATATCGCAAACCACCTGTAGCAGATACTTTATTTGGCCCAAGTGAATTTGTAATAAAATGCAAGCTTGAAAATAAATGTACAAACAAATCACCGGACATTCCGGTACCATAATCAAGGTAATTTCTCCATCTAAAAAAACGCATTGCATCAAAAGGACGTTTTGTTGTATTGGCTATGAACCTATTCCAATCAACTGTCTCGGGAGATGCATCTTCAGGTATAGTGTATTGCCAGGCACCTTCCGGGGAATTTCTTGCCCAAAAGCCTTCTGCATAATTAATTTCCCCTATAGCTCCGGCTTCCAACAACTCTTTTGCCTTTTCATTTCCTAAAGAGGAAAGACCCTGGCTACCCACCATAAAAATCTTACCTGATCCTTTCCAGGCGTTAATAACATCCTTTCCCTCTTCTACAGAGTGTACCATAGGTTTTTCGCAGTATACGTGTTTGCCCGCGTTTAAAGCATCTATACTTATTTGTTTATGCCAATGATCTGGTGTCCCAATGATTACAGCATCTACATCATCTCTCTTAAGAATATCTTTATAGTCCTTTGTGATAAATACCTGCCCGCCCCATCTCGACTTTGCATCATCCAGTCTTCCCGAATATAAATCGCAAACAGCGATCATTTCAACATTTTGGTGAGATAAAGCTGTATTGGCATCGGCTACTCCCATACCTCCTGCTCCAATTAAGGCCAGGCGTATTACTGTATTATTTGATCCAAGATCTAATGAGGTTCTTTTAAGAAAATCTGCCTTTTTAACTTCTTTGGAGAATGCTGATGGCATAACAGCGGCTGCAGCCGTTGCTAATCCAAGGTTCTTTAAAAATAATCGCCTTTTGTTTTCCATATCTGATATTTCGAAAATAAATTTAAAAATTTCAACTTGGGTAACTTTATTAAAAATTTTATTTATGTTTAATATATTTACATAAAAATTTACACAACAAATATAAACAAATAAAATAAACAAGAAAATAAAATTTTTATTTTTAAGAATTTAGTAATTATGAGCTAATTTTTTTCTGAACAATTTATTTATATAGAAACACAGTATATCTAAAAAAAAAATGAGGTCCAACTTCCAATTCTGGACACGATGGATGGAGGGCCGAGATAAAAACCATTTCCAAATACCACCAAACTTGTTTGGCACATTTGCAGCGCATATTAAACCAACTTGACCAATTGCACGCCAAACAAGAGTGGGCATTAATTTTATAAAGTTATTATACCACCCCTAGAATCTAAGGAAGAACTTAGATTTTCAAAACTATAAATACAATATAGACAGGGCCTTTATAGGTTTTAATTTTTTATTGACCAACCCGCCAAACCAAAAACAAAAAGAGCTCCATGCCTTTTACAAAAGGATGCTTGGAAGGTACCATCCGCAATGTTAAGTTGAAACAAAAAAATATGCGGACAATTCAAAGTAGAACAAGCAGCATAGAACTTTTCAAAATACATTTTGTAATAGACACAACAATTAAAAATGGATAAAATGTTTCATCGTTAAATTTGATCCTCAACCAGAAACTGATTAGCAACTTTTTTCTTATTTTAAAATTATTATCATATCTTTTAGTTTTTAATAAAATATTTTATTTAATTGCTTTTTTTTTAAATCTCTTTAGAGACTTTCGAATTGGTAATTCAATTTATTTAGGTACAACCACTTCCAAGAGCCGGTACCACAAATAATCCAGGATATTAGATATAAAATTCTAATTAGAAGTTAAAATATCAACAATTAATTTATAAATAAACAGTTCCTCTAATGTTTCAGGAACCGAACCAGCAAGAGGCTCTTTAGTAAATTGATTTAAATCAAATACAAAGCTTTCTTTTTTAAAAAATCTAATTAAAGTCTATAGCTATGAAATTATTTTTCACTTTTATCGTATTTTGTATAGGAAATATTGGTTTTGGACAAACTGATACTTACGGAATTTTTGAATCCAATAAGGATATAGGTAATCCTAAAATAGCAGGTGGGGCTCAATATGACACCAATTCTCAAACATTTACATTATCTGGGGCAGGCTATAATATTTGGTTTGAAAGAGATGAATTTAATTATGTATTCAATCAAATAGAAGGTGATTTTATTATCACTGCCAATTTTCAATTCATTGGCGAAGAAAATGACCCTCATAGCAAAGTTGGATTAATGATTAGGGAAGCCGAAGAGGAAAATGCTGCTCATTTAAGTGCTGTGTTACACAGGGATGGGTTAACGGTGATGCAGTGGCGTGAACTTAAAGGTGCTTTTATGCGAAATTCAAAGGATGAAATTTTTGCCCCTAAAACCAATTATGGTATCCTTCAGTTAGAACGTTCCGGAGAAGAAATTATCATGCGCGCAGCCCATTTTGGAGAACCTCTTCAAACTATTGGATCTCATAAAGTTGACGACCTTCAAAATTCTGTTTTAGTGGGCTTGTTTATAACATCTCACGATGAAAATTATCTTGCGGAGGCAAAAGTTTGGAATGTTCGTATTGATAAACCAGTTTTGGATGATTTTAACCCAAATGTTTCCGGATTTATTGGGTGCAGACTGGAAACAATGAATGTATTGAATGGAAAAAGAATGGTGATCTATGAAAAAAACGACCGTTTTGAAGCCCCAAATTGGATGCCAGACGGAAAGAAGCTGCTTTTTAATATGGATGGACTATTATATACGATTCCAGTAGAAGGAGGCCAAATATCCCAATTAAATACAGGTTTCGCAAACAGGAACAATAATGATCATGGGATCTCATTCGATGGAAAATTATTAGCTATAAGTCATCATCGTGAAGGATTACCAGGTGGAGGCTCAACGGTGTATGTTCTTCCAATTGAAGGAGGAACTCCACAGCTTATTACTGAAGAAACTCCTTCCTACTGGCATGGTTGGGCGCCAAACAATGAAGAAATTCTTTACGTGGCTACAAGAAAAGAGAAACTCACTTATGATATTTATAAAAAAAATATCAAGGGAGGTGATGAAATCGCCCTCACAAATACAAAAGAAGGAATACATGTTGACGGAAGTGAATATTCTCCGGATGGAAAATATATTTTTTATAATGGAAGTGCCTCAGGAACTATGCAAATATGGCGCATGAGGCCTGATGGTTCCGAAAAGGAACAAGTTACATTTGATGCAAATAATGACTGGTTCCCTCACATCTCCCCAGATGGAAAATGGATCGTATATGTTTCATTTCCTTCAGATATCCCGGTGAATTCACATCCTTCCTACAAAAGGGTTACCCTGAATTTAATTTCTGCCACAGGTGGACCTCCAAGAGTCATCGCATATTTATATGGAGGACAGGGAACAATGAATGTTCCCTCCTGGTCTCCTGATAGTAAACATATTTCATTTGTTAGTAATTCTGGCAAAAGAGATTAACTATCATTTTTAAGCAATAATGCATTAATAATTTGAAAAACCTTTTCCCAAAAACAATTTTGAGTGTTGTTAATTACAGAAAAGACCAGCTGGCAAAGTATATACCTTAGTACGGATATTGAAACTTTAAATGAATTAGCTGCTGCCGGCCACTAATAAAAACAGTAACGGAAATTCTTAAATCAAAATTTTAAATTTTAACGTCCCAAAGAGTACTCCTAAAGAACTTTTTCCTAAAATAAATGTTTGCTTGTTATTTATTTTTTCTTCTTCAATCACTTTTCAGGCATTGGAACCTTGAAAACAGTATTTAGCACCTAATCAGTAACCACAGAAATGTCCGGAAGAATATCCTAATCCAAGACCTATAAAAAAACTATATTTGTAGCTTTAATATTATGGCGCTGTTTTAGGGCCACTCACTTTGAAATTGACAGATGAAGAACATACGTAACTTTTGTATAATTGCCCATATTGACCACGGTAAAAGTACCCTGGCCGACAGATTGCTGGATTTTACCGGCTCTGTTACCGACCGTGAAAAACAGGAGCAATTGCTGGACAGCATGGATCTTGAGCGGGAACGGGGGATCACAATAAAGAGCCACGCGATCCAGATGAATTATACCTACAAAGGCGAAGAGTATATTCTAAACTTGATAGATACCCCCGGACATGTGGATTTCTCCTATGAAGTATCCCGGTCTATCGCAGCCTGTGAAGGAGCTTTACTTATTGTAGATGCTGCTCAAAGCATCCAGGCTCAAACAATTTCCAACCTATATCTTGCCCTGGAAAACGATCTTGAAATTATTCCGGTTTTGAATAAAATAGACCTTCCAAGTGCAAATCCTGAGGTGGTGACAGATGATATCGTGGAATTGCTTGGTTGTAAGAAAAGCGATGTTATTCCTGCAAGCGCCAAAACTGGAATTGGCATTGAGGAGATCCTTTCGGCTATTATTGAGCGTATACCACCTCCTACCGGAAAACCTGATGCACCTTTAAGGGCATTGGTATTTGATTCTGTGTACAATCCCTTTAGAGGAGTTGAGACTTATTTCCGCGTATTTAACGGATCTATAAAAAAAGGCCAGCAAATTAAATTTGTGGCTACAGATAAAAACTATTTTGCAGATGAGGTTGGAACACTTCGGTTAAAACAATTTCCGCGTCAGGAAATTAAAGCAGGAGATGTAGGATATCTTATCACGGGGATAAAAGATGCCAGGGAAATAAAAGTAGGTGATACCATTACCGATGCAAAAAATCCTACCACCGAAGCTGTTTCAGGTTTTGAAGATGTGAAACCGATGGTTTTTGCAGGGATTTATCCGGTAGATACCGAAGAATTTGAAGATTTGCGTTCCTCCATGGAAAAATTACAGCTGAACGATGCTTCGCTAGTTTTTATTCCTGAAAGTTCTGCGGCACTTGGTTTTGGTTTCCGATGTGGATTTTTGGGAATGTTACACCTTGAAATCATTCAGGAAAGACTGGAGCGCGAATTTGATATGACCGTGATCACTACGGTTCCCAACGTTTCCTATCACGCCTTTACACATAAAAATCCCGATCAGGTTATTCTTGTTAACAACCCAACAGATCTTCCGGAGCCTTCCAGCCTTGCACGGGTGGAAGAACCTTATATAAAGGCCAGCATTATAACAAAATCGGATTTTGTAGGTCCTGTGATGTCCTTATGTATTGAAAAACGCGGACAAATCACAAACCAGACCTATTTAACCCCGGAACGGGTTGAACTTAATTTTGATATGCCGCTGGCAGAAATAGTTTTCGACTTTTATGACCGGTTAAAAACTGTTTCCAAAGGCTATGCTTCTTTTGATTATTCCCCGATTGGGATGAGATCATCCAAATTGGTGAAAGTTGATATTCTCCTCAACGGAAGCGTTGTAGATGCACTTTCAGCCTTGCTTCACGTGGATAATGCCTATGACATAGGTAAAAAAATGTGTGAAAAACTACGACAATTAATCCCAAGACAACAATTTGATATTCCTATACAGGCAGCAATTGGTGCTAAAATTATTTCCAGGGAAACCGTTAAAGCGCTTAGAAAAGATGTTACCGCTAAATGTTACGGAGGGGATATTTCCAGAAAAAGAAAACTACTGGAAAAGCAGAAAAAAGGTAAAAAACGTATGAGACTGGTTGGTAATGTTGAAATTCCACAGGAAGCATTTATGGCAGTTTTAAAGCTGAATGATTAAAAAAACAATTTTAAAACTCAATGAGCAGTTAAAAAACCTCCACAGATTTTAAAATCCGTGGAGGTTTTTTCTGTTTCATTTAAAAAGAACTATTGTGGAAAAACCATAATCCTGGCATTTTCCTCAAAATAAGTTTCCATTTTTATCGGGATTTTATCGAGAATCGGCTGATAAGCCACACTGCCTTTTCTTGCTGAAATAAACATAATAATATCTTCCGGTTGAACATTTTTGGAAATAATTAAAAAGTCTTCCCAGTCATTAAATTCCTTAAATTGAAATGGAGCTCTTAAATTTAAATTAGCTACAAGTTCCTCTATAGCGGTTTGGGTTTTCTTCGTGCTATTTACAATAATGGGTACACTTAACTCTGCTGAAATTTTAATGACCTTTTTCACCCAAAGCTCAAAACCCTCCATATCCTCGGATCTTTCTGGTACGGCAAGAATAATTTTTTGATGGGTGGCCCAGGGTTTTTCGCTCTGGCAAAGAAATAAGGTTTTGGTAGTATTGTTTATTATACTTCGCATTTTTTCACCTATCACTTTATCTTTTCCGGAGCTTGTAGGCCAACCCATTACAATAAAATCGGCGATAAGTTCCTTGGACTTTCTGGAAATTCCATTGGCGATATCCTGATCTATAGTGGCGGTTACATTTACCGCGGTTTCTGTCGCAGAAGCTTGCCTGATATATTCCTCCAGTTTCATTTTTGCCTGGGCAATGTTTAGTTCTGCTTCCTCATCGTTGGGAACAACGGTAAGAATAGAAATAGGATTTATAGAACTTTTGTCTTTTATAAGAATTGAAAATTCCAGAAGTTTTTCAAGATTTACCATATTGGCCAATGGAAGTAGGATACTTTCCATTTTATAACTTTCAGATTTTTTGATCTCCTCCGGATTTGTTTCTTTAGCTTCAGAAACCATAATTTTTGAAGCATTTTCAGTTGCTAAAGTTGATACAATTGAAGTTATAAGGATAAGTATAATAGTCCCGTTTAGAATATTGATATCAATTATTCCGGCATTATAACCAACAATAATTACTGCCAGAGTAGCGGCTGCATGCCCGCTGCTTAACCCGAAAATCACTTTGCGTTGTGATGCTGTATATTTAAATACGTATTGGGTGAAAAATGCAGCAAGCCATTTCCCTAAAACTGCAACTACTGAAAGTGTAATTGCAACGACTATGGCCATATATCCTCCAAAGATTACGCTTATATCTACCATCATACCCACGCTAATAAGGAAAAACGGAATAAACAGGGAGTTTCCCATAAATTCGATTCTGTTCATAAGCGCAGAAGAATGAGGAATTAATCTATTCAGAGCCAATCCTGCCAAAAACGCTCCAATAATGTCCTCTACCCCCGCCAGTTCAGCTAAAAAAGCAGCTAAAAACATCACGGTGAGCACAAAAATATAATGGGAATGTTTCTCTTTTTCAAGTTTGGTGAAAAACCATTTGGCAATCTTTGGAACTACAAAAAACATGATCAGGCAAAAAATCGTGAGTGAGATTAGCAGACGTATCCAAAAATCCAATGTTAATCCACCTTCCTGGGCATTTCCCATAATTACGGCCAGGATAATAAGCACTGCGGTATCGGTTAAAATAGTACCCCCAACGGTAATTGCCACAGCCTCATTCTTTGAAACTCCCATTTTACTTACAATAGGATATGCGATAAGCGTGTGCGTTGCAAACATACTGGCAGTAAGAAAACTGGCATTAAAATCATATCCCAACAAATAGAAACAAACTGGAAATCCTATAGCAAGTGGCAAGGAAAAGGTGAATAGCCCAAAAAGAAAGCTTTTATTCCGGTTGATTTTAAACTGATTCATATCAAGTTCCAAACCGGCGATAAACATAATATAGAGCAGGCCTATTTTTGAGAATAGATCTATGGCTGCATTTTGCTCTAAAAGACCAACTCCAAAGGGACCAATAAAAATACCTGAGATAATCAATACAATTATTCCCGGTATATTAAGCCTTCTGAATAATATTGGGGAGACCAGAATTATTAGTAGAATAAGGGAGAAAACCAATACCGGATTGCTAAAAGGCAATTCAAATTCGTGATATAAAATTTCTAAAAATTCATTCATCTGAAAACTTTAGTATTGTTATAAAAATTCCTTGTGGCATTTATTCTACAAAAAAAATAGCCGTTGAAAAAAGAATTGCAAGACAAATTTAACAGTGAATTATCAAAAATTTGACAAAATATTCATAAAATATTGATCATTCTTTTTCAGTTGCAGTTTCTTCTTTTTGAATTTGTTTTCCAAGATAAACAAGTTGTGAACCTTCCTGTATTTCAATTTCAGAGCTATTGGAAGGGATGATTTTAAGTTCGCCTTTTACTCCTTTTATAAATAAGGGTACAATATCAGGATCGGTTTTAGAGATCTCGATCAAGCCTTCATAATGTTGTAAACTGTTTAGTGGTATTTCATGAATAGTAGGATACTTTCGGGATATTTCCGTGAGTTTTATATAATCGTCGGTATGAGAAAAAAGGCCTTCCTGTGGATTTGTTTCAGGATCATTCATCTCATCAGAAGATATCAAGCGGTAGGATCCCTTTTCCCCAAATTGCTTTTTAAACCTTGTAATAGCAGTTTTATTGATGTCACTATTTCCTGTCATGGACATTAAGTATCCAATATCATTTAATTCTATATTATTAAAAAGGTTATCGGCGTAAACACTTCCCTCAATGGCATCCAGTCCCATTTCCTTGGATTTTTTAATATTATCATTATTACTGTCAACCAGAACAACGTGCCTGTTATTATCCTGAAGATATTTTGCAATAAGCCTGGAAATAGAAGAGGCACCAATAATTAAAATCCCTTCGGCATTCTTAACAAACACACCCACCAACTTGGCAAATAACCTGGCGGTAGTAGCATTTAGCAATACAGATCCCAAAACCATCATGAATACAAGCGGGGTAATATACTCTGCTCCGGGAACCCCTTCTTTTACAAGTCTAAGTCCAAATAGAGAGGCTATACCGGCGGCCACAATTCCACGCGGGCCAACCCAACTAATAAATGCTATTTCATTGATCTTAAGTCCGGAGTTTATAGAACTCAATATTACTCCAAGTGGACGTATTACTAAAATAACCACACCAAACAATATAAGGGAGTTCCAGTTGAAAATTAGTTCCAGTTCCTCGATTTCAATATTTGCAGCCAGCAAGATAAATAAAATGGAAACCAAAAGAACGCTAAGGGATTCTTTAAAATACAAGAGTTCCTTGATATTGGGCAACTGTTTATTTCCCATAACCATTCCCATGATCACTACTGCCAGTAATCCACTTTCGTGAGCAAAAGTATCTGCCAGAACAAATACTCCTAGTACTGTAGCCAGTATGAAAACATTAAGTAAATAATGGGGGATGACATTTTTTTTGATCAAATAAGCAAGAACATTGGCAAATGCATATCCAAAAGTAAACCCGAATAAAAGTATTTTTCCAAATTCAATAAGTGCGGTTTCAGTAAAATCCTGCCCACCTTCAACCCTAATAAATTCGAATACCAAAACGGCAATAAGCGCTCCAATTGGGTCAATTAATATTCCTTCCCATTTAAGAATAGAGGAAACATGGGTCTTAAGAGGTATATTTCTTAAAATAGGGGAAATAACGGTAGGGCCTGTTACTATTATAAGGGATGAAAAAAGGAAGGAAATTTGCCAGGTAAATCCCAAAATGAAATGTGCGGCCAGACCTGCGCCAAAAAAAGTAACCGCTACTCCTACACTTATAAGTTTTATAATAACAGGTCCAATATTGCCAACCTCACTTTTTTTAAGAGTAAGTCCACCTTCAAATAGAATTATTGATATTGCCAGGGAGACAAAATAAAACAAACTTTCTCCCGGAAATAAGCCCTCTGTTCCATTCCAGATGGGTTCCAGCCATTTAGAACCATCTTCAGAAATAAGCGTTGAAAAGGGACCAACAAAAAGGCCTATTAAAATAAGGGGTAAAATTGCCGGCGTTTTTGTTTTCCAGGCCAACCATTGTGCTAATATTCCAAGTATAATTAATCCTGCAAGCTCTAACATTCAGTAATATTTTTTTGATTGGGATTTTAAAAAACAGTTGAAATGGCCGTAAAATTAATGTTTATTATAAAACTTAAGGGATTTAAGCCCTGCCAAGTTAGCTTTTTAAATATTGAACTGTATGTTAAATATTTCCGGTAGATTCTAAAGTCTTAATAAATGTCTAATGGTTTTAGTAATTTGCGGATGATATATCATTTACCACAAATCATGCTTACGAGCAATGTAAAAAAAGGAAACACTCAAAAATTCCGATAAAAAACCGGGATTAAAAAAAATATTTTTCATGAAATTATACCCAATAGAAGCAGGAAACTTTAAGCTGGATGGAGGTGCGATGTTTGGCGTAGTTCCAAAAACTATCTGGAATCGCACGAATCCGTCAGATGAATCGAATTTAATAGATATGGCCGCGCGTTGTTTATTGATAGAAGACGGGGATAAATTAACGCTTATCGATACTGGAATGGGGGATAAGCAAAGCGATAAATTTTATGGTTACTATAATCTTTGGGGTGACGAATCTATAGACAAATCCCTAAAAAAATATGGTTTTCACAGAGACGATATCACCGATGTTTTTTTAACTCACCTCCATTTTGACCATTGCGGAGGCTGTATTAAATGGAATAAAGAAAGAACCGGCTATGAACCCGCATTTAAAAATGCGCGTTTTTGGAGCAATAAAGAGCATTGGTTATGGGCAACCGAGCCAAATGCCAGGGAAAAAGCTTCCTTTTTAAAGGAAAATATTATTCCTATCAATCAAAGCGGAAGACTTCATTTTGTAGAAAAAGACCCTTCCCAACAATTTACAAATTTACCGAATCTAGGTTTTGGTGTGTTTTTTGCAGATGGGCATACAGATAAACAAATGATCCCAAAAATAGAATATAAAGGAAAAACCATCGCTTTTATGGCAGATTTGCTTCCTACCGCAGGACATATACCTTTACCGTATGTAATGGGTTATGATACCCGGCCGCTAATAACTTTAACCGAAAAAGAGCTGTTTCTGAAAACGGCAGCGGATGAGGGTTTTTATTTGTTTCTTGAACACGATGCTCATAATCAAATAATAACTGTAAAACACACCGAAAAAGGTGTTCGGCTGGATGAAACCTTTACCTTTAACGAACTTTTTGATTAAACTTTTTCAGGCGATGTTTTTTCGATAGATATCCTTTGAATTTAACAAACAACAATAAAATTAATATGAAAATACCGGTTTTTAAACCCCTGCTTATTACAAGTCTGATCTTATCCTTAGCTGGATGCAGCAGCACTTCCCCTTCAATTCTTTCCACTCCCATTGAAAATATAGATGAACTTCCTTTAAAGATTGTCCCTTTAACCGATTCTCAGCTAAAATATTGGGGGGAAGCAGATCTTTCAACCGATACCATTCCGGGAATGAGCGTAAATAAGGCTTATGATGAAATTATTAAAAATAAAACCGGAACTTCTGTTATTGTTGCTGTAATAGACAGTGGGGTTGATATTACGCATGAAGATCTGAAAAGTGTTGTTTGGATAAATAAAGATGAAATTCCCAATAATGGAATAGATGATGACAACAACGGGTACATTGATGATATTCACGGCTGGAATTTTTTAGGAGATGCTGTAAAGGAAAATATGGAATATACCCGTATTTACAAACGCTTAAAACCTATTTACGAAGGCAAACCTGCCAGTTCGGTAAGCACTGCAAACCGGAAAGAATTTATCCTTTATCAAAATGCTAAGGCAGAATATGAAAAGGAGTATAATGAAACCCTTCAATCCCGGGATCAATACCTACAAATAAAACAACAAATAGTCCCTGCACATGCTGCGGTATCTTCAAGACTTGGAAAAGAGGATTATACCAAAAAGGAATTATCAGCCATGCCTGCTGATACAGACCAGATGAAAAATTATAAAGGCATGTTGATGCAAATCCAGAACAATGTCAATGAAAACATTCCGGAAGCCATAAAATTACTGGAAGAAGGACTTACCTATTTTTCAGACAGGTTGGATTCACACTTCAACCTTCAGCTTGATGGAAGGGCGGTAGTAGGGGATGATCCCTATGATATTACCGATACAAAATACGGGAACAACCAGGTTTCAGGTCCTACAAAGGATAAGGAAGATATTAAACACGGTACGCACGTAGCAGGAACGATTGCGGCAAAAAGAAACAATAACATCGGAATAAATGGAGTTGCAAATAATGCGAAAATAATGGTTCTACGCGCCGTGCCGGATGGAGACGAATACGATAAAGATATTGCCCTTGCCATACGCTATGCCGTAGATAACGGTGCCAAAATAATAAATACCAGTTTTGGAAAATATTTTTCTCCTAATCCGGAATGGGTAAACGATGCTATTATCTATGCAGCTGAAAATGATGTTTTGATCGTTAATGCATCTGGAAATGAAGGTTTGGATCTTGAAACCAAAAGGGTATATCCAAATGACCAACATCCTGATGCCCCTAATGAAATATCAAATAATGTTTTAAGTATCGGAGCTCTTAATTATGAATACGGATCTGGACTTATAGCAGGATTTTCAAATTATGGCAAAACCAATGTGGATGTATTTGCTCCCGGAGTAAAAATCTGGTCCACCACTCCCAACAATACCTATGAATATTTACAGGGAACTTCTATGGCTGCTCCGGCAGTTTCTGGAGTAGCTGCAGTTATCAGGTCTTTTTATCCAAAATTAACCGCAAATCAGGTTAAAATGGTAATTATGAATAGCGGTATTTCAACCAATGCTACTGTGCTTGTGGGAGAAGAAAAAAGTCAGAAAAAATTCAAAGAACTTTCCGTTTCAGGAAATATGGTTAATTTATACAACGCATTAATTTTAGCAGACAAAGTTTCAAAACAGTAAATTATGAAATGAGCATAACGGAAATACTATACAAACACCGATGAAGATATGCGAATTACATATGACCATTAAAAAACAATAAACATCTACATATGAAAAGAATTTTAATAACACTTACATTTTTATCCGGATTCTGGGCCTCTGCCCAAAACAATACTTCTTATTGGCAACAACAGGTTGATTATAAGATGGAAGTTGATATGAACGTTGAAAACTATCAGTATACAGGAACCCAGGAATTGGTATATACCAATAATTCCCCGGATACCTTAAACCGCGTATTTTACCACTTGTTTTTTAATGCCTTCCAACCTGGAAGCGAAATGGATGTAAGATCGAGAACCATTGCAGATCCTGATAGCAGGGTAGGAGACCGTATTTCAAAATTATCTGAAAACGAACAAGGGTTTTTAAAGATAAATTCCCTTACTCAAAACGGTGCATCCTTATCTTATAAAGAAGTTGGAACTGTACTTGAAGTAGCGCTGGACAAACCCGTACTTCCTGGAGAAAAGACAACTTTTAACATGGAATTTACAGGACAGGTGCCTGTGCAAATTCGTCGTTCCGGAAGAAATAGTTCAGAAGGTGTTGCACTTTCAATGACCCAGTGGTATCCAAAATTAGCTGAATATGATTTTGAAGGATGGCACGCAGATCCTTATTTAGGAAGAGAATTCCACGGGGTATGGGGAGATTTTGACGTCAAAATCAGCATCGACAAAAGCTATATTATGGGTGCAACCGGAACTTTGCAAAATCCACAGGAAATAGGATATGGTTACGAAGAAAAAGGTACCACGGTAAAGCGTCCCGGTGGTAAAAAACTCACCTGGCATTTTACAGCGCCAATGGTACATGACTTTGCATGGGCCGCAGATCCTGAATATATTCACGATAAAAGAACCGCTGCAGATGGGACCGTGCTGCATTTTCTTTATAAAAACAACCCTGATATAAAGGAAAACTGGAAAAATCTTCAGCCTAAAACAGAAGCTTTATTGCTGTATTTTAATGAACACATCGGGGAATATCCATGGGATCAGTATTCTGTTGTTCAGGGTGGTGACGGTGGAATGGAATATGCAATGCTTACTCTTATAACCGGAGAACGTTCTTTTGGAAGTTTGGTAGGAGTTACGGCACATGAAATGGCACACGCCTGGTTTCAGCATTTGCTGGCCAACAACGAAAGCAAGCACGAATGGATGGATGAAGGATTTACTTCCTATATCTCCAGTCTTGCAATGAATGAGGTTATGGAAGAAAATAAAGAAAATCCCTTAGAGGGAACCTACCGCAGCTATATCAGGTTGGCAACTTCTGGAATTGAACAGCCACAATCTACTCATTCAGACAGGTTTGAAGTAAATGCTGCTTATGGAGCCAGTGCCTATTCAAAAGGAGCTATATTCCTTTCTCAGTTGGGATATGTTATTGGAAAAGAAAACCTTCAGAAAACAATACATCGGTATTACGACGAATGGAAATTTAAACATCCTACGCCAAATGATTTTATAAGAATTGCTGAAAAAGTTTCCGGAGCTGAACTGGACTGGTATTTAACCGACTGGACCCAAACAACCAACACCATAGATTATGGTATAAAAGAAGTTGCTGAAGGTGAAAATGAAACAACAAAAGTTACCCTTGAAAGAATTGGCCTGATGCCGATGCCTATAGACCTGAAAGTGGTCTACAAGGACGGAACAGAGGAGTTGGTTTACATTCCATTAAGGATGATGCGTTGGCAAAAACCGGCTCAGGATACTACTAAAAGAATTATTGCAGACGATTGGGCCTGGGCATATCCTACCTACACGTTGAAGTTGAATAAACCTAAATCTCAAATAAGCAAAATCATTATTGATGATTCCCAAATGATGGCAGATATCAATCGTGAAAACAATGTTTTTGAGCAGGAATAAAGGTTGATTGCAATAATATAAATAGTCATTCTAAGAAGCTTGATTAAAAGAAAGATCCGTTTTGGGAATTCCCAAAGCGGATTTTTTTAATTTAGCCCTCTAATACTTCAACGATGAATGAAAAGTTTCCTTCTTCAGAAAAACTGAAAAGCAAAATCCTTATAGACCGCTTGTTTTCAGAAGGAAAATCTATAAAAAATTTTCCCTTAAAACTCATTTATCTACCCCTAAAAGAACCAGGATTAAAAACCTGTAAAACAGGGGTTTCTGTTCCGAAACGCAATTTTAAAAAGGCCGTAGACCGCAATTATTTTAAACGCTTAATGCGTGAGGCTTTCAGAAAAAATAAATATCTTGTAGAAAGCAATCCGGATCAAAAATATGCAATGATGTTTGTTTATACAACCGCTAAAAAATTTGATTATCATCAAATAAATACCTGTTTGATCCAGATTTTGAAAAAATTAAAAGAAAAGGAGGCATCTCATGAAAAAATCAATAATTAAAACAATTGGAATTGCGATTCTTGGAATTGCGGTCCTTATTGGAACAACCGGTTTTAAATCTGATTTTTTTGCAATCGCAAAACAGTTGGAGATCTTTACAACCCTGTTCAAGGAGTTGAACATGAATTATGTAGATGAAACCAACCCTGCAGATTTGATGGATACTGCCATAAAAGCAATGCTTGAAGATTTGGATCCTTATACCAATTACTGGAATGAACAGGATGTGGAAGCCGCAAGAATGAATACTGCAGGCGAATATCAGGGCATAGGAGCTTCGGTAAGGATTCGGGAAGACAAGTTTACGATTATGGAGACTTATAAAGATTTTCCGGCAGATAAAGCCGGTTTAAAGCCCGGAGATGAAATAATACAAATAGATGGAATAGCCGTGAATGATTTCAAGGAAGATGCCGGAAAACTGCTAAACGGAGCCCCAAATTCTGAAATAACCTTAACATATTTTAGACAGGGAAAAACACAATCTACAACATTAACAAGAGGAACCGTTGCCCTTAAAGCTGTTCCACATTATCAATTGCTGGAAGATAAAACAGGATATATTGTTTTAAGCAGGTTTAATGAAAATGCTTCCAACGAAACAATTAAAGCCCTCAAAGATCTTGAAAGTCAGGGAGCAACTAAAATCATTCTTGATTTGCGGGGTAATCCGGGTGGATTGTTAAGTGAAGCTATTTTAGTTTCCAATATTTTTCTTGATAAAGGCCAGTTAATCACTTCTACAAAATCTGTGATAGAGAAATACAATAAAGAATATTTTACTCCCAATGAGCCTATTAACACCAAAATTCCATTAACTGTTCTGGTTAATGGACGAAGCGCATCTGCAAGTGAAATTGTTGCAGGGGCAATACAGGATCTGGACCGCGGGGTGGTTGTAGGTGCCAGAAGTTTTGGAAAAGGACTGGTACAGCGACCCAAGGAACTTGCATACGGAACTCAGTTAAAACTAACGATCTCCCGCTATTATACACCCAGTGGAAGATGTATTCAGGCATTGGATTACAGGGATAGAGATAACCAGGGAAAAGCAGTAAGGACCAGAACAGAGGATTATAATGAGTTTAAAACCAGAAATGGAAGAAGTGTTTTTGACGGAGGTGGAATTCTTCCCGATGTAACTTTAAAGACTTCAGAATATAGTGCAATTACCAATGCACTTCTGGCCAGCAATGCCCTTTTTGATTTTGCTACAACTTATTATTATTCGCATAAACTGGAAAATCCTGAAAGTTTTCGGTTTACCGATGCAGATTATAATGAATTTAAAGAGCATTTAAACAAAACAGGCTTCAGTTACCAGACCAGGACTGAAGTGGAACTCGATAAAGCAATGATCACAGCTAAAAACGAGGGTTTTGAGGAGGAAACCATTCAGAATTATAAAGAGATCTTGTTAGAAATAGAAGCTGCTAAAAAGAAAGAACTCGATGCTAAAAAACCAGAGTTGGTTAGTTTATTAACCGATGAAATTATCAAAAGATATTTCTATCAGGAGGGATTGTATGAATATTATGTAGAACATAATCCTGAAATTCTTGAAGCCAAAGAAATTCTTAATGATCAACAGCGTTATAAAGCTATTCTAAAGTAAAAATAAATTAGCTTTTTTATAAGCCTCGCTGAAAAATTTAATAGTATATATTAAATATTATAAATGATAAAAAGATTCCCTCAGGAACCTTTTATCATTGCAACATGCGGAATACCATCTTCCAGATATCCTTCCCCAAATTGAACAAAACCATGGGTTTCATAGAACCTTGTTAAATATGTTTGTGCGGAAAGTTTGATGTTTTTAGTCTGAAATTGATTTTCTATAAGGTCGATGGAAGCTTTAATAATGTCGTGGCCAAACCCATATTTCCTGTATTTGGATTTTACTATTACCCTGCCAATAGATGCTTGCTCAAAATAATATCCCGGTTTAAAACAACGCGTATAAGCCACCAGTTCATCTCCTTCGAAACCCATCACATGGATCGCTTTGCTGTCTTTTCCATCAATATCCTGGTAAACACAATCCTGTTCTACAACAAAAACCTCCGATCTTAACTGTAAGATTTTATAAAGCTCATCCAGTTCAAGTTCCTGAAATGTTTTTATTTTAATATTCATTCAAAAGGGATTAAATTATATTGATATAGAGTAAGAAATTATTTATTTCCCATAGGTATTTTCGCTACTCTGTTTTGATGCCTACCACCTTCAAAATGAGTATTTAGAAAAATATCAACCATATCTATTGCCTGGGTTTGTGAGACAAACCTGGAAGGAATGCTCAAAATATTGGCATCATTATGTTGCCGAGCAAGTGTGGCTATTTCAGAAGTCCAGCATAGTGCACAACGGATTCCCTGGTGCTTATTAGCCGTCATAGAAGCTCCATTGCCACTTCCACAAATAATGATTCCAAGATCAACCTTTCCGTTTTCAACATCATTGGCCACAGGATGAATAAAATCCGGATAATCTACACTTTCTTCAGAATCCGTACCATAATTAACAACATCTATTTCTTTAGATTCCAAATATGCCATAATAGCAAATTTATATTCGGTTCCTGCGTGATCGTTTCCAATTGAAATTGTCATAGCTATGTTTTTTAGTTTAGCAAAGGTAAAAAACAGCTTGTTAACTTAAATTATTTTGATTGTTAATTACTAGCTGTACTTCCTTTATTTTAAAGACTTTGGAAATATTGATAAATTGTGGATAACCTTTAGTCAGAATCTAACAACGAAATTTGGATAAGTGGATGAAAATTAGAATAGAAAAAATTAACCCTTAAAAGCAAATTATAACTATGCAATTTGTGGAGAACTTATGAGCATCAAAAACAGCATTGTGAACAACCAAAATAAATTTAATTTTCACATTTTTATATTAACAAGATTTTGTTAACCATTGTTAAGTAAATCTTAAAAATCTATCACAATCAGGAAGTTGCGCTAATATAGATTTGTTAATAAGTTGAAATCAAATGTTCGTAATGAGAAATCCAATTTTAAGTCAAAAAAGTTATGCTACAAATTAACAAGCAATAATAAACATCAGTTTTAATTTTAGTAAAAGAATAAAAATGAAATATATATTATATATGTTAACAACTATCGTTTCCTTTAGATAAGTAGTACGGGATGATTTAAATATTTTTTATTTCAAAAACAACTATTTTCTCTTCAGTGTGATTCTTTAAGTAAAGTCTATTTTTATAATAAATGATAATAATTTTAAATTGTAGATTGAACACAAAGCCCGCTTATTTAAAAAGATTATAGCACATAAATGAAAAATAATAATATTTTATTTAAAATAAATTTGGCTTGTTTTATTAAGTAAACTAATTTGCTTCAAATCTGTTATTAGCTGGATTTCAGTAGAGGAATTTTTATTCAAAGTTTTATTTACAAGAGCAACTACTCCTATTACCCCGAGCAGGAAAATAAGAAAAAACAATAATGATATTTTAGAGGACTTACTCAAAATCATAACGTTTTTTAAAAAGTTGAGGGGGAATTTTACGGGGAATTTATTGGGGATTGGGAATATGAATTTAAGAAATTTTTAATAAAAAACAAATGATTTAATTAAAAAATAATTTCTTAACTATTTGTTAATCAATAGAGTCCTTTTGTTTATTGGCATTAACTAATAAAACAGACTTAAAAAATCTTTAGCGGCTTATTAATCTAAAGTCACATAATTGCTGTAATTTTATGCTTTATTAAAATTTATGAAGAAGAAAAAAAGTAAATCGAATACATCCGGAGGCAGGGATAATTTTTCAAAAAGCATTCTGGATATCTTAAGAAAATCACCTGACACCGCGTTTAATTATAAACAAATAGCTGCAAAACTTGGTGTAGATGACCCTGGATCAAGAAATAAAATTATAAGAGTACTTGCGCAGCTTGCCGCTAAAAAGCAAATTAAGGAAGAAGACAGGGGAAAATTCAAAATTGAAGCAAACCTGGAATATTATACCGGTATACTTGATATGACCACTAAAGGTTTTGGTTATGTTGTGGTAGAGGAACTTGAAGACGATGTTTTTATTCCGCAAAATGCCTTGAACAAAGCACTTAACGGGGATGAAGTAGAAATTTATATATACAATAAACGAAACAAAAGAAAATCGGAGGGGGAAGTGGTAAAAATCCTTAACCGAAAACGTACAGAATTTGTAGGAATTCTCCAGCTGAAGGAGAATTTTGGTTTTGTATCCATCGCAGATCCAAAGATGTATACAGATATTTTTGTTCAGAAAAATAAAATACTCGATGCACAGGATGGTGATAAAGTAGTTGTTATTCTGGAAGAATGGCCTGAAAAGGCTGATTCACCCTTCGGAAGGGTAAAAGAAGTCTTAGGTAAACCCGGCGAGCACCAAACAGAAATGCATTCTATTTTAGCACAATATGGGTTGCCGCATGAATTTCCGAAAGAAATAGAAGATTTTGCGAATGGTATTGATACTTCTATAAAGGATTCTGAAATTAAAAAAAGAAGAGATTTAAGGGATACGCTAACTTTTACTATTGATCCGCAAGATGCCAAGGATTTTGATGATGCATTAAGTTTTGAGGTGCTGGAAAATGGAAATTACAATATTGGAATTCATATAGCCGATGTTTCTCATTACCTGCTACCGGGAACAGTTTTAGACCAGGAAGCCTATGAACGGGCAACCTCTATATATCTTGTAGACCGTGTGGTTCCTATGTTGCCGGAAGTACTTTCAAACAATGCATGTTCATTAAGACCTAATGAAGAAAAGTATACTTTTTCAGCCATTTTTGAAATGGATACCAAAGGCCATGTAATCGATCAATGGTTTGGAAGAACTGTTACCAATTCCGATTATAGATTTGCCTATGAAGAGGCACAACATATCATTGAAACTAATAAGGGAGTGATTCCGGATGAAATTTCCATTCAGGAGAGTGGGTATAAGGTTAATAACGATGTGGTTTCGGCTATTACCACCATGAACGATCTCGCGGTTGTGATGCGGGAAAGAAGGATGAAAGCCGGTGCTATTTCCTTTGATAAAGTGGAAGTGAAATTTCAGTTAAGTGAGAATAATGAGCCTATTGGAGTATATTTTAAAACTTCCAATGAAGCTAATAAGCTTATTGAAGAATTTATGCTTCTGGCCAATAAAAAAGTGGCAGAGTTTATTGGAAAACAAAAACCAAAAAAGACGTTTGTATATCGTTGTCATGATGAACCGGATGAATCTAAACTTAATTCCCTGCAAACGGTTATTTCAAAATTTGGATATAAAATAGATTTAAAGGATAAGCAATCCATCTCTAATTCCCTTAATGCACTTTTGAGCGATGTGCAGGGTAAAAAAGAACAAAATATGGTTGATACACTTACCATCAGGACGATGAGTAAGGCGTATTACAGCACTAAGAATATAGGGCATTATGGTTTGGCCTTCGATCATTATTCTCATTTTACCTCTCCTATAAGAAGATATCCGGATGTGATGACACATAGGTTACTTCAGGAATACCTGGATAATAAACCATCTGCCAAAGAAGAAGAATACGAGGAAAAGTGCAAGCATAGCAGTGATATGGAAAGCCTTTCTACCAATGCTGAAAGGGATTCTATCAAGTTTATGCAGGTTAAATTTATGCTGGATCACCAGGAAGAAGAATTTTTAGGAGTTATTTCCGGAGTTACTGAATGGGGTATTTATGTGGAAATTGAAGCCAATAAATGCGAAGGAATGGTTAGGCTTAGGGATATTAGGGATGATCATTATGAATTTGACGAGGAACAATATGCTATAATTGGCAGAAAAACCAAAAATAAATATACGCTTGGAGATGAAGTGTATGTAAGTGTAAAAAATGCCGATTTGGTAAAAAGACATTTGGATTTCAATTTAATTGGAAGTAAAAAAAGTATAGAAAAGGAATAATTATAAATATTCCTTTTCAGAAATAATCAATGAGGTAAAGGCTTCATGGATATAATTATGGAAATCCTGAAATAACTGGCCTGAAGACAAGCTTTAGATGAACTCCTAAAGATATAATCTAAAACCTTACCTTTGTAGAAATCATATTTGTGTATGTTTCAGGATATTTTGGCGGCCATTCCACTGGGAATTTTCTTGGCTTTTTTACTTGGACCCGTTTTTTTTGTCTTGTTGGAAACAGCTGCAATAAAAGGATTCAGAGCTGCGATTTCTTTTGATTTAGGTGTAATTGTAGCCGATATAGTTTTCCTGTTTATAGCATACCTTAGTACTTCAAAATTACTATCAAGCTTAAAAAACGATCCTGCACTGTTTATTTTTGGAGGAATGATCCTTGCCACTTACGGATTAATGTCGTTTATACAAACTAAAAAAGCACTTCCACTTGAAGATGAAATCCCTGAAGTAAGAAAATTAAACAGAAGCGATTTTTTTGGGATGGCAGCCAAAGGTTTTCTGCTAAATTTTATCAATATTGGAGTATTGGGATTCTGGCTTGGATTGATCATCGTTTTTGGTCCTACGCTCAATATGGAGACAAACCGGATTTCGGTATTTTTTGGAACCATTCTTATCACTTACCTTTTAATAGATATTGTTAAAATCCTTCTGGCTAAAAAGCTGAACAGGAAATTAACTCCTAACCGTATCTACCTAATGAAGAAAGGTATCAGTATTTTAATGATCATTTTCGGGATAATTTTAATAGTTAGAGGTGTCTTTCCTAAGAGGGCTGAAAGGTTACAGGAACGAATTGATATTATTCAACCTGAAACCATGGTATATACATTCTCTAAAGATTCACAAATTGATTTCTTTTGAAGGATAGATAATTTCTTTCCAATCTTTTATAATAAAGAAGACGCCTTTAATTTACTGAAAAATTGATAATAATATATAATCTTCAGGATTATAAGAAATAAAAAAAGCTCCCTTTTAAGGAAGCTTTTTTTGAGGCATCGAGCGGATTCGAACCGCTGTACGAGCTTTTGCAGAGCTCTGCCTAGCCACTCGGCCACGATGCCATTAAATTTGGTTGGCAAATGTAACAAAATTTTCCATTTTCTGAACAAAAAACTATCGGGATTTAGTTCTGCACACACTTACCATTTCTACATCGCCACCAATAGGGGGGTTTATTTTTGATACACAGACCTTTACTTTTTTTACAAGATTCAATTCTGATAAAGTCCGTACAAGAATACGTTCGGCAACTGTTTCTAATAATTTAGATCGAATAGCCATTTCTTCTTTTACTATTTTGTTAAGATGAACATAATCTATCGTATCTTCTAAAGAATCGGTTTTTGCGGATTGTGACAAATCTCCATGCACCGTCAGGTCTATCCTGTAATCGCTTCCAATTTTACCTTCCTCTTCCAAACAACCGTGATTCGAAAAGGTTCTGAGGTTTTTTAATTTGATGGTTCCCACACTTTTTTTTACAAATGTAAAACCCCAGAATTAAATATGTTCCAAAAAACTCATTTTTCCGTCTTTCCCAACCTCTTTCATCTCTATAGGAGAATTTAATTTCCGGAAGCTGGTTTTTCAATTTCCTGTATGAATTTATCTGAAATATGGTTGTTCCATCCTTTTAGTTGTTTCTTTAGCCTGCTTCAAGGTAATTGATTGGTATTCCCGAGGGAATTTTTGATAACTTTGCAAACTATTTTTTATCCATAATTATTATGACTGAAGTAAAGAAATCCCTCAATTTTATTGAGCAGATTATAGAAGAAGATCTTAAGGAAAATTATTCCAGAGAACAGCTGAAGTTTCGTTTTCCTCCAGAACCCAATGGTTATTTACATATTGGGCACGCAAAATCCATTTGTCTGAATTTTGGATTGGGTGAGAAATATGGAGCTCCTGTAAATCTTCGGTTTGATGATACCAATCCGATAAAGGAAGAGCAAGAATTTGTAGATTCCATCAAAGAGGATGTTTTATGGCTCGGGTTTAAATGGGCAAACGAATGTTATGCTTCCGATTATTTTCAGCAGCTTTATGATTGGGCCGTTCAAATGATAAAGGATGGATATGCTTATGTAGATAGTCAGCCTTCTGCTGTTATGGCAGAGCAAAAGGGAACTCCAACTCAGCCTGGTGTCGATAGTCCATTTAGGTCCAGATCGGTTGAAGAAAATCTTGATCTTTTTGAAAAGATGAAGAAAGGAGAAACCCAGGAGGGAGTTCATGTGCTTCGGGCTAAAATAGATATGGCCTCTAAAAATATGCTAATGCGGGATCCTGTAATGTACAGGAGTCTGCACAAAAAGCACCATCGTACAGGTAATGACTGGATGATCTATCCGCTGTACGATTGGGCACATGGGCAAAGCGATTTTATAGAACAGGTTTCACATTCCTTTTGTACACTTGAATTTGTGATGCACAGAGAGCTTTACAACTGGTTTTTAGGAGTGATTGATACCAAGGATCAATTAAAACCAAAACAAACCGAATTTGCCCGTTTAAATTTGAGTTATACGGTGATGAGTAAGCGTAAACTCGCAGAACTGGTTAATAAAAATATAGTTTCGTCCTGGGATGATCCGCGTATGCCTACCATATCTGGATTGCGAAGGAGGGGATATACACCTGCTTCCATCAGGAAATTTGCCGAAACCATTGGAGTGGCAAAACGTGACAATGTCATTGACGTATCCCTGCTCGAGTTTTGTATACGCGAGGATTTGAATAAGATTGCACCGCGTGTTATGGGTGTTTTAGATCCTGTAAAACTGGTAATTACCAATTATCCTGATGGAAAGGAAGAGTGGCTTGAAACCGAAAACAATCCTGAAGATGAAGCGGCAGGGACAAGAGAAATTCCTTTTTCAAAAGAACTTTATATAGAAAGGGAAGATTTTAAAGAAGAAGCCAACCGGAAATTTTTCAGGCTTAGTATTGGCAAAGAGGTACGGTTAAAAAGCGCGTATATTATAAAAGGGGATAAGGTTATAAAAGATGAGAACGGGGAGATCCTGGAAATTCATTGCACATATGATTCCCAAAGTAAAAGCGGAAGTGGTACAGAGGAATCTTTAAGGAAGGTTAAAGGGACTTTACACTGGGTTTCTTTAAAACACGCTATTGAAGCAGAGATAAGGCTTTACGATCGCTTATTTAACGTAGAATCGCCCGATACGGATAAGGAAAAGAGTTATCTGGATTTTATCAACCCGGATTCCTTACAAATTATAAAAGGATATGTTGAACCCGCTCTAAAAGGTGCCGGTGTTTCAGAAAAATTCCAGTTTCAGCGAATTGGATATTTTAATGTGGATAAGGACACTACAAAAGACAAGTTAATTTTTAACAGAACCGTTGCCTTACGTGATTCCTGGGGAAAGCAGAACCAGTAATTCCAGCTGAAACTCAGTTTTAAAGGCCATTTAAGAATATTTTGGGAAAGGAAGTTTACATATTAACCGGTTATTAACAGAGGAAACCTTAGTTTTAAGTTAATTTTGTGCAATAAATAATCAATTAAATCAATAAATAATTATGGCAAATACAGGAAATACCTTATTAGCGTTGATGACAGGTGCCGCTATTGGAGCAGTTGTTGGGTTGTTATATGCTCCGGAAAGTGGAGATGAAACCCGCAAAAAAATAAGTAAGGAAACCAAAAAAGCGCAGGAAGAATTTAATAAAAAATATAAGGAAACTTCCTCCAATTTGACCTCAAAAGCTAAAAAAACCCGCAAAGATTTTGAATCCCGTCTTGAGGAAACTTTATCTTCCGCAAGCTATAAAGCAGATGAAATCCTTGCAGCTCTGGAAACTAAACTTGAGGATCTTAGAAAACAAAATTCCAAATTAAAAAAAGATATTAAATCAGAAACCGCTTCAGATATCCCTGATAGAGCTATAATATAAGTATAGTATGGCTTTCGAAAAACTAACCAATAGTATTCAGGAATTAAAGGATAGTGTTCGTTCCTTCGCCGAAAGCAATGTGGAATACTACAAACTGAGCCTTTACAAGAAAGTTGTAAAAACGGCTACTTCTCTTGTAACTGCAGTATTGATTGGTTTTTTCGGTATTTTTTTCCTCTTATTCTTGTCCATTGCGGTTGCAGTGCATATAAGTGCTGTTTTAGATCAGCCTAGCGTAGGATTCTATATAGTAGCGGGATTTTATTTACTTATCATTATTTTTATTCTTGTGATTGGAAGAAAATTAATTGAGAAGAAATTTCTTCTCAAATCTTCAAGAAAAATCTTTAAAGATAAAACACCACCCGATGAGAGAATATAGATCATTTGATGAGGTTGACAGAGATCTTAAAATATTAAGGCTTCAAACTCTAATCAATAAGGAGGAGATGAAGATTAGCTACTGGCAAATCAGGCACAACCTTTCGCCAGGAGCATTGGCCGGAAGCCTGATAAGTTCTATTGCCAAAAAAGCCATAGTAGCAAAAGCGATAGCTAAATTCTCATTGTTAAGAAATATTATTTCGAAATAAAAATAGTTAAAAGAAAAAAAGACCGGAAGCTATTGTTTGTAAGTTAAAAGAAAACTTTAAACAATATTTCCGGTCTTTTTTATTCCTTGTCATCGTTTTTTTTCTCTTCGTTTTTTTCTCCTTTATATTTTTTTGCCAAAACTTCGGCATTTTTAGCTCTCATAACTTCCCCAATTTGATTGGATGCGGTAAAAGATGCTATCATATTATTGAGCATATCACTCCCTGCCTGTGGGGAATTTGGAAGTAAAATGAGATTGCTGTTGGTTTGCTCTCCAATAGCCTGTAAGGTATCATAATGCTGGGTTACAACAATTAAAGCTGAAGCTTCCTGAGAATTGATCCCTACTTTATTCAAAACATCCACGCTTTCTTCCAAACCTCTTGCGATCTCACGGCGCTGATCTGCAATTCCCTGTCCTTGTAACCGCTTGCTTTCTGCCTCCGCTCGGGCTTTAGCCACTATTTTGATCCGTTCGGCCTCTGCCACGTATTCTGCAGCTACCTTTTCCCTTTCAGCAGCATTTATCCTGTTCATCGCCGATTTTACCTGCGCATCGGGATCTATATCTGTAACCAGGGTTTTTATAATATCATAGCCATAGTCCTGCATAGCTTGATTTAATTCCCTTTTCACAGCATTTGCAATATCATCCTTTCTTTCAAAAACATCATCCAGTTTCATTTTTGGAACTTCAGCCCTCACTACATCAAAGACATAAGAAGTAATCTGGTCATTGGGATTTTGCAATTTATAGAATGCATCATAAACATTTGTACTCATAACCTGGAACTGCACAGAAATTTTTAGTTTTACAAACACATCATCCTTTGTCTTGGTTTCTACCAGAACATCCAGTTGTTGTACTTTTAAATTAATACGTCCTGAAATTTGGTCTATAATAGGAACTTTAAAATGTAAACCCGAATTGCTGATACTTCTGAATTTTCCGAAGCGCTCTATAAGGGCTGAGGTTTGTTGTTTTACAGTAAATATTCCTGAAAACAGGATAATAAGTACAAAAACGAGAATGATGGGGATAAGAATTGTTGCAAGCATGGTGTTTAGTATAATTTAGTTGCTTAATATACACAATAATTGATCTACTTTAGATTATTAAAGATTATTAAAATATGCGGAATTTAACGGTATTTATGGTAGGTATGTTTATGATTTGTGCCCTTGGGGTAGAGGCACAAAACAGGTATGGAGATTCCTACAATCGGCTTGGGATACAGGCAGGGATCAGCTATGGCGGAATTAAGAGCGATGATTTTATAACTTCTGAAACAACAGGATTTATGGCCGGGCTAACTACCCGGGCTACAGTTTATAATAATTTCATCATTATCTATGGGGTTAACTTCTTTCAATTCAAAACCGGAATAAATATCATGGAAACACAGGCTTCTAAAGCTGCGGTCGCTGATTTTAAAGCTACAGGAGTCCAAATAAACCTTTTTGGAGGCCATAAGATCATTGGAGAACACCTAAGCTTTGAAGCGGGTCCTGTGCTTCAAATAAACAGCAAATGGAAACCTGAAAAGGAATTTGAGAATTATTTTATAGAGGGCTACGATCTTCAGGCTAAAAATCTGGAAGAGATTTCCAGGGTGAACTTAAATGTTGCCGGAAATATTTCTGCTGGTTTCCGGGATGTGAAATTATGGGTTCAATATCAATACGGGGTAAATAATATTTTTAGCAAACTGAATTCTGAAGAGCTGGAAAATAAAGATTCCCGCGCTGCTAATCTAAATGGTCATTTAGGAGTAGCAACAGCGGGAATTGTAGTTTATTTATAATGCCGTAGAACTTGCTACGGTGATTAAATATCTATTTAAGTGTATGTACCACATAATTAATTCGTTTCAGGGTTTCTTCTTTTCCTAACATTGCGGCAATTTCAAAAACATCCGGACCCTGCATTGCACCAACAAGTGAAAGCCTGAAAGGCTGCATCACTTTTCCGAAACCGATATCATTTGATTCAATCCAGGATTTAACTTCATCCTGGATTTTTTCAGCTTCAAAATTTTCCACTTTTGATAAAATCACAGCAAGTTTTTCCATGATCTCAGCACTGTCTTCTTTCCAGGCCTTTTTTGCTGCTTTCTCATCAAATTCTTTAGGTGCCTCAAAGAAATAACTTCCTAATTCCCAGAAATCGTCCACAAAAACAGCGCGTTCCTTTAAAAGGTTTACAACTTCAATAACGTATGTCAGGTTAAATGATATGTCCCTGGATTCAAGTATTCTTTGAAATTGCTTTGCAAGATCATAGTCCGATTCCAGTTGCAAATAGTGTTGTTGAAACCATTTTGTTTTTTCCGGATCAAATTTAGCCCCGGATTTATGTACCCTGGAAATTTCAAAAGCTTCCACCAATTCCTCCAGGATGAAAAATTCCTGTTCGGTGCCCGGATTCCATCCCAAAAGGCTTAACATATTTATAAGCGCTTCCGGCAGGTAATTTTCCTCTCGGTATCCGGCCGAAACTTCACCAGTTTTAGGATCTTTCCATTCCAAAGGAAAGACAGGAAAGCCCATTTTATCTCCATCACGTTTGCTTAATTTTCCTTTTCCCTGAGGTTTTAAAATAAGCGGTAAATGGGCGAATTTTGGAGCTGTCCATCCAAATGCCCGGTAAATCAATACATGTAAAGCAAGGGAAGGAAGCCATTCCTCACCGCGAATCACGTGTGAAATTTTCATTAAATGATCATCAACAATATTTGCCAGATGATAGGTTGGCAAACCATCACTTTTAAAAAGCACTTTATCATCCAACACTGCGGTATCTATTTCCATATTCCCCCTGATTTCGTCGTAAAGCTCCAGGGTTTCAGATTCCGGGCTTTTAAAACGAATTACATAGGGAACCTCTGCATCCAGGTTATCCCTTACTTTATCTTCAGAAAGGGATAAGGAATTATTCAGTTTTTGTCGGTTATGCCAGTTGTAAATGAAAGTTTTCCCTTTTTCTTCGTGATCCTTCCGGTGTTCTTCCAATGCTTCTGAGGTATCAAACGCATAATAGGCATTTCCGCTTTGGAGCAATTTATCTGCATATTCTTTATATAAATGTGCGCGTTCACTTTGGCGGTATGGACCATAATCTCCTTCTTTCCCGGGGCCTTCATCATACGGGATCCCGCACCAATTTAGGGAATCAATAATATATTGCTCGGCGCCGTCCACAAACCTGTTTTGGTCTGTATCCTCTATCCTCAATAGGAAATCTCCGTTGTGTTTTTTTGCGAATAAATAATTATATAATGCCGTTCTTACACCACCTATATGTAAAGGTCCTGTGGGACTGGGTGCAAAACGTACGCGTACTTTAGCTGACATAATTGTGAATTTTAAGTGCAAAGGTAATGGATTCTAAAGGTTTTTACCATTTTTATAGCTTGTTAGGAAGAGTCATCGTTTTGTTTTTTTTGAAATAACTAATCCCAATATAAAGAAATATGGGAAAGTTATAAGAAATTCGTAGTTTTAGTACCGGGAAAGGAAGAAGGAAAAATAATGGAGGATTTCAATTTTATTCAGCAGAAATTATCAGCATTTATAAGAAGATTTTATATAAATGAATTGCTGAAAGGGAGTATTTTGTTTTTTTCCATCTGGCTTTTTTATCTCATTCTTATCCTTCTTATCGAATATTTTTTCTGGTTGGCACCCAGCGGCAGAAGTGTGCTATTTTGGGTTTTTATAGCCGTTTCTGCAGGATTATTATTTAAATTCATTTTGGTTCCGCTGGCTAAACTCTTTAAATTTTCAACAGGGATAAGTCTTGCAGAAGCTTCCAAAATGATAGGAAAGCATTTTCCTGAAGTAAACGATAAGCTGCTTAACGTTCTTCAATTGCAAAATTCTTCCGAAAAATCGGATTTGTTGCTCGCAAGCATCGCTCAAAAATCTAGGGAATTAAAACCCATACCTTTTAAATTTGCAGTTAATTTCAAATCCAGTCTGAAGTATTTGAAATATGCCGCATTTCCGGTTATCATCATTCTTGCTTTTTTACTAACCGGGAATTCCTCTGTTTTTTCAGACAGCTATTCCCGAGTGGTACACTATAAAACTGTTTATGAACCGCCCGCTCCTTTTGCCTTTATCTTAAATAATGATGAGTTTTTAGTAGAGGAGGGGAAGGATTTAAAGCTGGAAGTAAAAACCAGTGGAAAAGTGGTTCCGGAAACAATGACGATCCATTATAATGGGGAAATGTATTATTTGAAATCTTCTGAAGCCAATGAATTTGAATATGATTTCCGTGGAATTAAGGAAGACATAGATTTTTATTTAAGCTCCAATAATGTTAGATCCCGGAATTATAAAATCGAGGTTTTGGCTGTGCCGAAATTATTGGATTTTCAAATGCATTTGGAGTATCCAAATTACCTTCAAAAGATTTCTGAAACTGTTAAGGGAACTGGAAATGTAAATATTCCTGAAGGCACAAAAGTTTCCTGGGAACTAAACACAATAGCTACAGATAGAGTAACATTTTTTTTAGAGGACAGCATTATTCAGTTTGAAAGAAAAGATGCCAAATTTGGTTTGACGAAGCCAGTATTTTCAAATTTTGATTACCAGATCAAAACATCAAATTCCTGGGTGAAAGATCATGAGGTTCTGGAATATTCCATTTCTGTAATTAGGGATCAGTTTCCACAGATCACAGTGGAACATAAACTGGATAGTATTGATGGCGAAAGTCTTTATTTCTTCGGAAAGGTTTCCGATGATCACGCAGTTTCTGCCGTGAATATGGTTTATTATACTGGTAATGAGAAAGATAATGCCAAAAAAATTGCAATTTCAGTAGAAAATCAGGTTTTTAATGAATTTTTAAGCTCGTTTCCGGGAAACATTGATTTGGAAAAAGGAAAGGAGTACAGCATTTATTTTGAGGTTTTCGATAACGATGGAATACACGGAGCCAAGCGAAGCAAGAGTGAAGTTTTTAGTTTCAGGGAAAAATCGGATAATGAGATCGTTGAAGAACAGCTTCAGCAACAGGGGGAATCTATAGAAAATCTTACACAGAGTCTTGATAAAATGCAACTTTCAGAACAGGAATTAAAAGAGCTTTCCCAACTTCAGAAACAAAAAGAGCAACTTAATTATAACGACCGGAAGAAGCTGGACAGTTTTCTGGATCGCCAAAAGCAACAAACAGAAATGATGAAAAATTATTCTGAAAAATTGAAGCAAAGTCTGGAGGATAAAGTTGGAACTGAAGAAAGCAACAAATTTAAAGAGGAGCTTAAAGACAGGTTGGAACGGAATGAAAAACGTCTTCAGGAAAACGAAGCTTTACTGGAAGAATTACAGAAATATTCGGAAAAGATCAGTCGGGAAGAATTAACCGAAAAGCTTGAAAAACTTTCCAAGCAAAACAGTACCGAACAAAAGAATTTGGAGCAACTCCTGGAATTGACCAAGCGATATTACGTTCAGGAAAAAACCCAGAAACTTGCCAACGATCTATTTGAATTGGCGGAGGAACAGGAGTCTTTAAAAGAACAGGATTCATTAAATTCAGATGAAAATCAGAAGGAGGTTTCAAAAAAATTTGAAAAATTTCAGAAACAAATGGAGGATTTGGAAAAGGAAAACGAGAATCTAAAGAAGCCGATGGATCTTGTAAGAGAGGAGGAGGAAGAGCAGGAAATTAGGGATGAGCAACAACAGGCAGAGGAAAATCTGGAGCAAAATAAATCGGAGGATGCTCAAAAAAATCAGCAGAAGGCCGCGGAGAAAATGAAGGAAATGAGCAAGAAAATGAAAGCTTCTCAAAGGATGGGGGAGGGGGAACAGCTTAATGCCAATATCGAAAGTATGCGACAAATCCTTAGTAATCTCCTGGTTTTTTCCTTTGAACAGGAAGATTTACTTCTCAAATTCAGAGATTTAAGGATTAACGATCCAGGTTATGCGAAGGAATTAAGGAAACAACAGGTTTTGAAGGAGCATTTTCATCATATAGACGATAGCATTTTTTCCCTCGCGCTGAATAATCCTATGATCACAGAGAAGATCACAGCGAAATTAACAGATATTGAGTTCAATATAGATAAATCCCTGGAGCGCCTTGCCGAAAATCAATTGCCTCAGGGCACTGCAAGTCAGCAATACGTTATGACAGGGACCAATGAGCTGGCTTTGATGTTGAGCGATGTTTTGAGCAATATGCAGGAAATGGCAAATATTCAGCCAGGTTCGGGCGGGAGTGGAAAAGGAATGCAGCTTCCTGATATTATTCAATCCCAGGAAGAAATAAACGAAAAAATGCAGCAGGGACTATTGCCAGGTGAAGGAGAGGAGCCCAAAGAAGGCGAGGGTAAAGATTCTAAAGGTGAAGGCAAAAATGGAAATGAAGAAAAAGGATCGGATAAGTTAGGAGAAGAGATGAACGGGGAGTTATATGAGATATTTAAAGAGCAACAAATACTCAGGCAAAAATTGGAAGATAAGTTAAAGGAACATGGTTTGGATAAGAAAAATTCCGGGCTATTACGAGAAATGGAAGAGATAGAGCAGGATGTTCTGGAAAAAGGTTTTAATAGGGAGACACTTGAAAGGATGAACCGGATTGTTCATAGATTACTTCAACTGGAAAGTGCCGTGTTGGAGCAGGAGGAAGAGGAGAGGAGAATTTCCTTGACTAACCAAAATAGTTATGAGAACCGCGCTAAAGACCAAATCATTAAGGCTAAAGAATATTTTAATTCTACAGAAATTTTAAACAGACAAACCTTACCTTTGCGCCCTGTTTATAAAGAAAAAGTAAAGCGCTATTTTGAAGGAGTCGAAAATTAATTTTTATTCGGAAAATGAGTTCCAATTTGAACAAGAGGAATCTTATGAAAGTTGGATCCAAAGAGTGATTGAATCGGAAGGTAAAAAGCTGGAAGAGATCAGTTATATTTTTTGTGATGATGATTATTTACTTGATATTAATATAAAATATCTGGACCATGACACCTATACCGATATCATTTCTTTTGATTATTCTGTAGGGAATACACTACAAGGTGATATCTATATAAGTACCGAGCGGGTTGAAGAAAATGCTAGGGAATTCAATGTTAGTTTTGAGGAAGAATTGCGACGGGTTATAATCCATGGGGTATTGCACCTTTGTGGTTACAAGGATAAAAGTGATGAAGAGTCGACCTTGATGAGACTCAAAGAAGAGGAAAAATTGAAATTGTTCCACGTGGAACAATAAGAAAGATAAGCTATATGTTTGATAAGGAATATGATGTAATTGTGGTAGGGGGCGGTCACGCCGGAAGTGAAGCAGCGGCGGCAGCAGCCAATATGGGAAGCAGCACTTTGCTTATCACGATGAATCTTCAAAACATTGCACAAATGAGCTGTAATCCCGCTATGGGCGGAATTGCAAAGGGACAAATTGTCCGCGAAATTGATGCTCTTGGTGGTTACAGCGGATTGGTAAGTGATACCAGTGCTATTCAGTTTAAAATGCTCAATAAATCCAAAGGTCCTGCAATGTGGAGTCCAAGGGTTCAAAGTGACCGGATGATGTTTGCCGAACACTGGAGATTGAGACTTGAGAATACTGCTAATCTTGATTTTTATCAGGAAATGGTTGCTGGTTTAATCGTTGAAGGAAATAGAATTGCCGGAGTGCGGACTTCCTTAGGACTTGAAGTCAGGGGAAAATCTGTAGTGCTTACAAACGGTACATTTTTAAACGGACTCATTCATATTGGCGATAAGAATTTTGGTGGTGGTCGTTCAGGAGAAAGAGCTGCTACCGGAATAACTGAAGAGCTTGTACAGCTTGGATTTGAATCTGGCAGAATGAAAACCGGAACGCCTCCACGCGTAGATGGGCGTTCTTTGGATTATTCAAAAATGGTGGAACAACCCGGTGATGAAATTCCGTCCAAATTCTCTTATCTGGATGAAACAAAACCTCTTGTAAAACAACGCTCCTGTTTTATGACTTATACCTCCAACGAGGTACATAATATATTGAAAGAAGGTTTTGACCGCTCTCCAATGTTCAATGGAAGAATTAAAAGTATTGGACCGCGATATTGCCCATCTATAGAAGATAAGATCAATAGATTTGCCGATAAGGACAGGCATCAGTTATTTGTAGAACCGGAAGGTTGGAATACGGTGGAGATGTATGTAAACGGGTTTTCAACGTCGCTTCCGGAAGATGTACAGTATAAAGCATTAAAATCTGTAGCCGGATTTGAAAAGGTTAAATTTTTCAGACCTGGATACGCTATTGAATACGATTATTTCCCACCCACTCAGCTGCAGCATACCCTGGAAACCAAATTGGTTGAAGGCTTATATTTTGCAGGTCAAATCAATGGAACGACAGGTTATGAAGAAGCCGCTTCCCAGGGTTTGATGGCAGGTATAAATGCCGCACTTAAAGTTCAGGAAAGAGATTCTTTTATTTTGAAAAGGGACGAAGCTTATATTGGAGTGCTGGTGGATGATTTGATAACTAAAGGAACAGAGGAGCCGTACCGGATGTTTACTTCCAGAGCCGAATACAGGACCTTGCTTCGGCAGGATAATGCCGATTTCAGATTAACTGAAAAATCCTATAAATTAGGCCTGGCTGGAGAAAAAAGGATGCGAAAAATGGAAGAGAAGAAAGAGAAATCTTTCGGCTTCGTCAATTTTTTAAAGGAAACAAGTGTGGTTCCTGAATTTTCAAATCCTGTTTTGGAATCAAAAGATTCTGCCGAAATGAAACAAAGCGATAAGATTTTTAAGATCTTTTCAAGACCAAATATTACGATGGAAGATGTAAAAACATTTCCCGGGGTTACTGAATATATTAAGGGACATAATTTGAATGAAGAGATGCTGGAGCAAACCGAAATTCAGATTAAATATTCCGGTTATATAGATAAGGAAAAAAATAATGCAGATAAACTGCATCGTTTGGAAGAAGTGAAAATCCCGAAAAATTTCGATTATTCTCACATTAAATCCATGTCTTATGAGGCGCGCGAAAAGCTGAATAAAATTCAACCAGTTACCGTGTCTCAGGCTTCAAGAATAAGCGGCGTGAGCCCAAGTGATGTTTCGGTTCTTTTGGTTTATATGGGAAGATAAAAACAGATTGTTTCACGTGGAACAATTTGAAATAAATTGTGGTTTTAAAATAGTACAGCAACAAATTCAATGTTAGAATCCGGTATACAAAACAAACATTCAGTTTTTATCTCGTGTAAGGATCATACGGTTTCAAAGGAACAATTCGATTTGTTATTTGATACTGAAAAGCAAATGTTGGTTACTTTTCCTAAGCCGAATTTAAAAGATCTACCGGGATATTACAAAAGTGAAAATTACATTTCACATACCGATTCCAGAAAAACTTTAATAGAGAAGATCTATCATCAGGTTAAAAAGCACATGCTTTTAAGAAAGCTGAAATGGATAGAAAAGAAATATCCAGAAAAAGGAAATCTTCTGGATATTGGAGCCGGAACAGGTGATTTTTTAAACGAGGCAAAAAAGAGGGGATGGAAGGTTCATGGAATAGAACCTGATGAAGAAGCTCGAAAAAGAGCTTCCGAAAAGGGAATTAAATTGTCTGTAAATTCCCACAACTTCAAATCAGGGAAATTTGATGTCATAACGATGTGGCATGTACTTGAACATGTGTGCGATTTGAAAAGTCAGGTGATAGAATTGGAACACCTTCTGAAAAAGAATGGATTATTGGTTATTGCGGTTCCCAATTATAAGAGTTATGATGCTCAATATTATAAAGAATTTTGGGCAGCTTATGATGTCCCCCGACATCTTTCTCATTTTTCACAACAAAGCTTTAAACCGCTTTTTGCAGGAAAGGGATTTAAGCAAACCGATCTTAAACCATTAATTTTTGACTCCTATTATGTTAGCCTTCTTTCGGAAAAATATAAAACCGGTCGAAGTAATTTTTTAAAAGCCTTCCTAATAGGTTTGAAATCAAATTTAAAGGCACGATCTACAACGGAGTATTCCTCGCTGGTGTATTTCTTCCGAAAAACGAAATAAAACACATTCTAAGCTGTTTTAAGCGAATATTTATCGACACAATATAGATTGACCTATTTTCGGATCAAAAATGCATTCTCAGAGCTTTGACAGCCTCATTTTCTATTTCAATTCGCTATTCTTTTGAAGATTACTATAGAATTTAATTATAATTAGTAATTTTCAAATTAATTATTTTTTACAATCTTACTTTGTTACTTTTGCGACTAAACAAAATTAAAAAGATGAAAAAATTAATATTGGTGGTTTTAGTTGCTGCCGGTCTTACAAGTTGTAATCAGGAAAAAACGGCGTATGTAGATACGACCAAACTTATTCAGGAATATAAGGAGATGAAAGAGGTGGAAGCTGAATTTACTTCAAAATCCGACAGGATCAAAGGACAATTGGATTCTTTGGCCCAAAGTTTTCAGGCGGAAGTTCAGGCTTATCAGGAAACTATGAACACTTTGTCTACTGCCCAAAGACAGGAAAAAGAGCAGGAATTAATGCAAAAGCAGCAAACTATTCAGCAGCAACAGCAAATGATGGGTAATCAATTACGTAATGAAAGCGACGTTGTAATTGATTCTATAGTGAATAAAGTTAAGGACTATGTGAAGGTATATGGTGAAGAAAACGATTACACCTATATTTTTGGTTCAAACGAGTCTGCAAACATTATGTATGCTAAAGAAGGATTGGATATAACAGAGGATATTCTTGGAAAATTGAATGAAGGTTATAAAGAGTAACCTTTAATTCCTTCATGTAAAAAATGCATCAGGCTTTGAGTCCGATGCGTTTTTTTTATGTTTTAAACTGAAGCAGGTTCTGTTTTACCAGCTATTTTATTTTATATCTCAAAATCAGGAAAGAATGTACACACCAAAAATCACCACTATAAAATATCCGCAAATGGTAAAAGCTCCGGCATAATCTTTCGCTACTCTTTGGCCGAAAAGTAACATTAACAAAGTAACGGCTGCCAATACGCAGGTATAAAGCGCAAAAAGAACCTCTCCAAATGCAATCAATTGAATGATTCCAATTATGGCCAAAATACCGGTTATCACCTCAAGAACTAATATTGTACCAACCATTAAAGGTACCTGCCCGGCTAAAAATGTTTTGGAAAAATGTGATTTCAACCATCCTGTATTTCCCTTCCAGTCCATTATTTTATCGATTCCGGATTGTAAAAAGGTGATAAGAATAAAGATGAGAATCAAGATCTCCGTAATATAAGTTTGTAGATTTACCATATTTTTTTGGTTAAGCTGCTTTTTGATGTAAAAGCCGGGTTAGTTTTATAGATAAGTCTGTAAGAATAATTTTGGCATTTCCGTTTCTTTCAATATGATACATGGCATCCTGAATTTCAGAAGTAATAGCCATGATATTCGCGCCGTGTATAAAAGGCGCGAATTTTTCCATCTTGAAAGTAGCCGATTTTGGTTGGAAATAGACCAGATCTTTTGCGTTATAATTGAACATTAAGGCCTGCCTGAAAAAATCAAGGCAATAGGATAAAAAGCTCTTTTGGGTTTCACGGCCAATTCCGGCAATTTGGGCACTCCAATCTATCAAATCATGAATTGCAGCTTTATTTCCTTTTGCCTTAAAAGCGCTGCGCACCCAGGAAATGAACCAGGCCTCAAATTGTTCATCGCCAGAATCATTTTTTAAGATATGAAGTGCCTGTGCAAAATTCCCATTTGCCTGGATCGCAATTTTTTTTGCTGAAAGCGCATCAATTTTATTGTTCTTTTCCAATTCCTGAGCAATTACCGATTCTGCAATTGGAGGAAAGCGAAGAATTTGACAACGGGATCTTATGGTTTGAATAATTTGCTCCTCGTCTTCCGCAATTAAAATAAAAAGGGTTTTCTCCGGCGGTTCCTCGATAAGTTTTAGAAGTTTATTGGAACAGGCCGTATTCATTTTATCGGCCATCCAGATAAGCATCACTTTATAACCGCCTTCATAGGATTTCAGGGAAAGTGACTTTACTATTTCCTGAGCTTCATCTACTCCCAATTGTCCTTGTTTGTTATCAATTCCAAGTTTAAGGTACCAGTCAAACAAACTACCGTAAGGATTGTCCTGGATAAATTCCCGCCATGAATCCATAAAATTTCCCGACACAGGGTGTTTTTTTATAGTATCTGTTGTTGCTACCGGAAACGCAAAGTGAAGATCCGGATGGGCTAATTTTTTAAATCTGGTATTACAGGATTGCGTTCCGGAACTATTTTCGCCACCAGAATTTTCGCATAGAATATATTGGGCATAAGCAATGGCCATTGGGAGCAATCCACTACCGTGATTTCCCGTAAATAATTGCGCGTGTGGAATGCGTCCTCTATCTGCCGCAGTGGTTAAGTGATTTTTGATGTGGGGTAAGCCCAAAACTTCAGAAAAAAGCATAAGCAAAGATAAAATTAATCTACACTTTTTATCTTCAGAAAAATTTATATTTGTAATTTAAGTATTCCCTAAAAAAATTTGGCCAATTTGAATCTGGTCAAATAACTAAAAAAATTTAATTAATTATTCCACCCAAATAATTGTGGGAGCCATAAAATCTAAAAAAGATGAAAACAATTGACGATTATAATTTTGAAAACAAACGGGCATTAATTCGTGTAGATTTTAATGTTCCTGTAGATAAAGACGGAAAGGTAGGTGACGCCACTAGGATTGAAGCAGCAAAACCTACTATTAAAAAAATATTGAACGATGGCGGAAGCGTAGTTTTAATGTCTCATTTGGGAAGGCCTGAGAACAATGAGTCCAAGTATTCTCTCGAACAAATTGTTGGAAAAGTATCTGAAGTTCTTGGTACAGATGTAAAATTCGTGAATAATTGTGTAGGAGAAGTTGCTGAGAATGCCGCCAATGATTTAAATCCCGGAGAAGTTCTTTTACTTGAAAACCTGAGATATCACGAAGAGGAAACTGAGGGAGATTCAGATTTTGCCAAACAACTTTCCAAACTTGGGGACATCTACGTAAATGATGCTTTTGGAACAGCCCACAGGGCTCATGCTTCTACTACAGTAGTTGCAAAATATTTTGAAGAGAAATGTTTTGGATATTTGCTTCAAAAGGAAATTGAAAGCATGAATAAGGTTTTAAAATCTTCAGAAAAACCTGTAACGGCAATTTTGGGAGGTGCAAAAGTTTCTTCAAAAATTACTGTGATAGAGAATATTCTTGGAAAAGTTGACCATCTTATTATTGGTGGAGGAATGGCCTTTACCTTTATAAAAGCGCGCGGAGGAAATGTAGGAAGTTCCCTGATTGAAGAAGATAAGCAGGAGTTGGCACTGGAAATTCTGGAAAAAGCAGAAAAAATGGGTGTAGAGATTCATTTACCAATTGATTCGGTAATCGCCGATAGTTTTTCTGAAATGGCCAATACCAATACCACGCCGATAGATGATATTCCTGATGGCTGGATGGGACTGGATGCAGGCCCTAAAACCATTGAAAGTTTTTCAAATGTGATCGCTAGATCTAAAACCATCCTTTGGAATGGTCCTATTGGGGTTTTTGAAATGGAAGCCTTTTCAAAGGGAACAATAGAACTTGGAAAAGCAATAGGAAAAGCTACTGAAAATGGTGCATTTTCTCTGGTTGGTGGCGGAGATTCCGTTTCTGCTGTCAAAAAATTCGGGCTTGAAGATCAAATGAGTTATGTTTCCACTGGAGGTGGTGCTATGCTCGAAATGCTGGAAGGAAAATCCTTGCCTGGAATCGAGGCCATTTCCGGAAAGTAGGTACTAAAATTGAAAAAATCCCGTTCTTAACCATAATCCAATGGCGATATGAAAAAAACGATCTATTTCCTGATGTTGTTTGTTTTTTTGGGTAGTTATGCTCAAACCCCAAAGAAACAAATAAATACGGCCAAGGCTACTAATGCTCAAAAGGCGAATTTCAGGGTTCAGGTTTTTGAAAAAAAGGACAGTAGTAGCATTAAATTGCTAAAACCCGATCCAGAATTTAAAAACCGACTGCCTATAGGGGCAAAGATCGACGATCTATCAAATTTTCAAGATCTGCCAAAGGCTGTTGTCATAGATTCAGTTTGGAAAGCGGAGTTGTTGAATTCAGATCTTTTTGAAACGATGCAACGCGAGATCCGGGAACAGGACTATTCTGAAGTTGTTTATAAGGAATTACCTACAGATACCTTAAAGGCAAGGCTTGCAAAATTAAATGCAAGAACTCCTTTTAATGTGGAGTATAATCCAATTCTGGAAAGTGTAATAAAATCTTATTTAAAGCGTAATAAAAAGTCCATGGAGCGTCTTATGGCTTTAAGCGAATATTATTTTCCAATGTTTGAACAGCAATTAGACAGGTATGATGTTCCATTGGAAATTAAATATCTGGCCATCGTGGAATCTGCGTTAAACCCAAGAGCAAAATCTCACATGGGGGCTACCGGACTCTGGCAGTTTATGTTCGCAACCGGAAAAATGCAAGGCCTGGAAGTGAGTTCCTATGTAGACGAACGAATGGATCCAATCATGGCCACGGAGGCTGCAGCAGATTACCTTGCCAGTCTTTACCGCACTTTTGGTGACTGGGACATGGTGCTGGCATCCTATAATTCCGGTCCGGGAAATGTTTCAAAAGCCATCCGCCGCAGTGGGGGATCCACTAATTACTGGAATTTACGCTCCTATTTACCAAGGGAAACAGCAGGATATGTTCCAGCGTTCCTGGCTACTTTATACTTATTTGAGTATGCAGAGGAACATGGTTTCCAGCCGGAAAAGCCTGAACTAGCGTTTTTTGAAACCGATACCATCCACGTGAAACAATTACTTTCTTTCGATCATATATCAAAGGTTACCGGGGTAGAAAAGGAGCTGTTACAGTTTTTAAATCCCAGTTATAAGCTGGATATCATTCCTTTTGTTGAAGATGAAGCCTATGCACTCCGGATGCCCAGGAAAAGCGTGGGAATGTTTGTAAATAACGAAGATGCTATTTATAATTTCGCTAAAACCGAGTTGGCAGTAGAAGAGAAAGCTTTACCAGCTTATGTTGAAGCTGAAGACAAGGTGAGATATCGTGTGAAAAGTGGTGATTATCTTGGAAAAATCGCTCAAAAATATGGTGTTGGGATTAGCAGCATAAAAAGCTGGAACAGTCTTAATGGAAATAATTTAAGGGTAGGTCAATACCTCACTATTTATTCCAGAAAGTCTGCAGCTGTAGCAAATACTAACATTGTGAAAACAAGCAATCAAACCGAAACAAAATTATATACAGTTAAAAGTGGAGACTCCCTCTGGAGCATCTCTAAGAAATTCCCTGGAATTACGGTACAAAATTTGAGGACTTGGAATGGAATAACCCATACAAACCTTAAACCAGGGATGGTCCTTAAGCTTTCACGAGGATAGGATCTTCTTTTAAAAACCAGTATATGAAGAATATTATGTTCTTTGGAATGATTGCAGCTCTTTTTTTAAGCTGTAATAATTCTGAAAATCAGGATGAAATTATCCTTTCAGATTCCTCTGGAAACATCAATAATGTTTCTGTAATAATTGAAAATGAAAAATGGGAAGGCCAGATAGGGGAGGCACTTCGTAAAAATCTTGCTGCCGCTGTAGATGGATTGCCACAGGAGGAACCCTTATTTTCTTTAAACCAAATGCCTCCGGAAGCCTTTTCCGGATTTGTGAGAAAAAACAGATTATTTGTAAAAATCGAATCGGATAAACCAGCCACTTTTAAGGTTTATAATGATCCTTTTGCGCATCCTCAAACGGGAATTTTAATCGCAGGGAACAACCCGCAGGAAATAGTAGATCAAATCAATAAACATTCAGATAGTATCATCAAGATTTTGAAGACTACTGAAGTAAGGGAAAAACAACGAAGGATCCATAAATCCCTGAAGAATGATGAAAATCTGAAAAAGCAATTTGGAGTTTCTCTGAAATTTCCCTCTGCCTACAGATACGCTATTGAAGATGAAAATTTCTTTTGGATAAGAAAAGATATCCCAAGCGGAAATATGGAAATTATGGTATATCAGGTTCCTATAAGTTCCATTGAAAATGATTCCAGTGTGGTTTCCAATATTATAAGAATGAGGGATTCCATTGGGGAGACCCATATCCCCGGGCCTCTAAAAGATAGCTATATGATCACGGAGGAGGCTTACGCACCTTATTTATTTGATTCAGAGATCGACAATAAGTTTGCTTATGAAACCAAAGGTACCTGGGAGGTTAAAAATGCATTTATGGCCGGTCCATTTATAAATTATGCAGTACGTGACAGCGCAAATAACCGATACCTGATTTTGGAAGGTTTTGCATTTTCACCCTCAACAGCAAAACGGGATAATATGTTTGAACTGGAAGCTATCCTTAAATCGGCAAAAATAGAATAAAAAAAAGCCCAACTTAAATTGGGCTTTTTTTAAAAGTTATATTAAAAAAATATCACTTGTTTTCTTCAGGTACCTTCTTATTATCAGGTTCATCATCTTTGGAAGCATCCTTAAATTCTTTTATTCCGCTACCTAAACCTCTCATTAGTTCTGGTATTTTACGGCCACCAAACAGGAGCAATATAACTATAACAATAAGAATAATTTGTGGTGCTCCTATCATCAATGGTAAAATCAGTGCGTTCATAATAAAAAGTTTTGAATTACAAACTTACTAAGAAATCCTTAAAACTAACGTTTCCCAACAATAAAATAGTATAAATTTAACTTTACACTATCTTTGTAAAAGCTTCGAAAAAAATGGGTAATAAAAAAGATAACAAAAAATTTGCCACTAAATTACTGCACAAATACAGGCTGGTAATTTTAAATGAAGATACTTTTGAAGAGCGATTATCCTTTAGATTAACCCGTCTCAATGTATTTGTTGTGGTAACGCTAAGTGCGATAATCCTTATCGCCGGCACTACATTTTTAATAGCCTTTACCGGTTTAAGAGAATATATTCCCGGATACTCTTCTGCAAATCTAAAAAGACAGGCTACCGGGTTGGCCTATAAAACAGATTCCCTTCAAAGAGTCCTAATGTTGAATAACCAATACTATGAATCGGTAAAACGTGTATTGATCGGGGAATTGGATAGCACAGGTTTAAATAGGGATTCTGTGATAAAGCGGGGAATAAATGATCCTGACTTACTAAATTTAAACCCGTCCCGTGCAGATTCTCTATTAAGGGATCAAGTTGCACAGGAGGATAAATATAATATTTTTGAGGCAGCTGGTTCTGAGATGGAATTTGCTTTGTTTCCGCCTGTTCGGGGTTCAATTTCTGAAAAATATGATATTAAAACCCAGCATTTTGCCGTAGATGTAGTTGTTCCAAAAAATGCGCCGGTTAAAGCGGTTGCCGATGGCAGAGTGATTTTTGCAGAATGGAGTGCCGGTACCGGATATGTGATGATCATTGAACATAATTACGGCTTGATTTCCGTATATAAACATAACTCCTCTCTTGCCAAGGAACAGGGGGATTTCGTGAAATCCGGAGAGGTGATTGCCGCGGCAGGATCTACAGGCGAATACAGCACGGGTCCCCACCTGCATTTTGAATTGTGGAAAGAGGGCAATCCTGTAAATCCAACAGATTATATTGATTTTGAATAAATAATTATGTCTATAAAATCCTTTTCAGCTAAACTATTTGCTAAATATATTCGAAATAAAATAGATTCCTGGGCTACCCATCCTTTAGAAACCCAGGAACGGGTATTTCGGGATCTCATAAAATTTGCGAAAAATACCCGCTTTGGTCAAGATCATAATTTCCAAAATATCACTTCCCATGAAGATTTCATAAAAAATGTTCCTGTTAGAGATTATGAAGAACTTCGGTTTTATGTAGATAAAATGGTTGCCGGCGAAAAAGATATTTTATGGCCGGGGAAACCCCTTTATTATGCAAAAACATCTGGAACAACAAGTGGAGCAAAGTATATTCCGCTTACCAGGGAATCCATGCCAACTCACATTAATGCCGCCAGGAATGCTATTCTGTGTTATATAGCCGAAACTGGAAAAGCAGAATTTGTGGATGGTAAAATGATCTTTTTGCAGGGAAGTCCGGAACTGGAAGATAAAAATGGGGTGAAACTGGGAAGACTCTCGGGAATAGTAGCACATTATGTGCCCGCATATCTCCAAAAGAACAGAATGCCAACCCTGGAAACCAATTGCATTGAAGATTGGGAAACCAAAGTGGATGCCATTGTGGAGGAAACAAAAGCTGAGGATATGACGGTGATAAGCGGAATTCCTTCCTGGGTACAAATGTATTTTGAGCGACTTTATCAGAAAACCGGAAAACCTATTGGCGATCTTTTTCCAAATTTCAACTTGTTTATTTACGGTGGGGTGAATTATGAGCCCTATCGCGCAAAATTTGAAAACCTGATAGGTAGAAAAGTTGATAGTATTGAGTTATACCCTGCTTCAGAAGGGTTTTTTGCATTTCAGGATAAACAGGATGAAAAAGGAATGTTGCTTCAGCTGGATTCAGGAATATTTTATGAATTTATTAAAGCAGATGAATTCTTTGAAGAAAATCCCGCCAGATTAGGAATTGGATCGGTTAAAACCGGGATTAATTATGCGATGATCATTTCTACAACCGCTGGTTTATGGGGATATAACATTGGAGATACAATCCAGTTTACCTCATTGGCTCCCTACCGGATAATAGTTTCCGGAAGAATCAAGCATTTTATTTCGGCCTTCGGGGAACATGTGATAGCAAAAGAAGTGGAATTTGCAATGCAGGAAGCTACAGAAGCAACTTCTGCCAGAATTTCAGAATTTACCGTGGCTCCGCAAATTACTCCTGATGGAGATGAATTACCATACCATGAATGGTTCGTGGAATTTGAGCAGGAGCCGGAAAACATGAAGGAATTTATTGAGATCCTTGATAAGTCAATGCAGCATCAAAATTCTTATTACTTTGATTTAATTGAGGGCAAAATCCTTCAGAAGTTAAAAGTAACAACTATTCCCGAAAATGGATTTCAACAGTATATGAAATCGATAGGAAAGCTGGGTGGACAAAACAAATTACCAAGATTGTCAAACGATCGAAAAATCGCCGATGATCTCGAAAAAATAAAAAAGAATTAGAATAGAATGGGAAATTTCAAATTGATGGGGAGAACCCGGGCACAGGAGAGCACCAACGCCATTGAACGCATGTATATAACCATGCGGCATTTATTTAATCGAGGATTTTATAAACCAATGGGAGTTTCTGGAGATACATTAAGGGAATCTTTAATGACGCTAAGACCCGAAATTTATGGTTCAATAGCCGATGAAAAAGTGGAACTTGAAGGGCTTTTATATGTTATAGACCGTTTGCCAAAAGGGATTGAAGAGTGCAGGTATATTAACTTAACCAGTGATGAAGGCTACGCTAATTCACATTTTAAGCCTATTGTTCCCCCAAAAAGAAGGAGAAATTGTTACCGGATCGATGAGGAACAAATGAATATTGAAATTACCAGGGGACGGTCCGAGATCTACGATATTCTAACGCACCTAACTTTTTTGTTTATGGAATCGCATAAAATAATGCGAAGGGTAATCATCGACGAAGACGGAGAGCTAACAAGGGATTGGAAAAAACTTGAAGAAGCAGTTTTAAAAAAGGAACTGACCCAAATAGAGCGTGAAATAGCCTTGACACATACTTCAAATATACTGGGAAGGACATTTAAAGAGGTTACAACACTTTATCCAAAATTCATGATTCCCGAAAATGAAGAGCGTTTTTTGCATATCATCTATTGGCTGGGGAAATTGGCAATTGAAGAAACCCTCGAATCCAATAAGCGTATTGTTACTTTTAGCCCGGTTTTAAGGGAACGTCTTGGTCATCATATCCATGGAGAGATTTGGGCCGATTCCATTAAAAAGCAATTGCTGGAAAATAATTTAATGCATCGTCCAATTCATATTATAAGTGCAAATATGCATAGCGTTATGAACACTTTGTATACCCCAATAGCTTTAAAAGAGGAGTTGAAGAAGAAAAGTTCGATGGAATTATATGAAGAATTAAGCGATACTTCAAATGGGCAGTTGCGCCATAAGGTGATGAAAGTTGCTTTGGAAAACGGCATGAAATTTCTTGAAGATTTTAGTGGGGCTTACATCGATGTACAGATATTTGACACATCCAAATTAAAAAATGGTTATAGAAATTCAGGGTTTGAAAATAAACCGGAAGATGAAAAACCTGTGATTGTAGTAATGGATTACGCGTTTGGTGAACAAGCTTATGAAACCATGGATGAGCTCCTTAAGCCTTATACTTTTGAGGAAAGCGAGATCCATTTAAATGCGAATTCAATTTCCATCATGGGAAAAGCAGGGATTTTGGATGGAGGAAAAGGGGATATTATGATCCCTTCTGCCCATTTGTTTGAAGGTACAGCAGACAATTACCCCTTTAACAATGAATTAAAAAAGTCTGATTTTGAAGAAAATCAGATTAAAGTTGTTGACGGATCTATGATCACGGTTTTGGGAACTTCTTTACAGAATAAGGATATTCTAAGATTTTTTCAGGAATCCACCTGGAATGTTGTAGGACTGGAAATGGAAGGCGCCCATTATCAAAAAGCGATTCAGGCAGCTTCAAAACTTCGCGGGAATATAAGCGAAAATGTAAAAGTACGTTATGCCTATTATGCTTCAGACAACCCCCTGATAACCGGGAGCACACTAGCATCAGGTGGATTAGGGACCACCGGGGTAAAACCTACCTATCTTATTACAGAAAAAATACTGGAACAAATATTCAATTCATAAAAAGATCTATGCAATTTCATCCAACTCCATTAAAAGATTGTTTCGTGGTTACTCCTGAAGTTTTTAAGGATCACCGGGGGATTTTTGTGGAAGCCTATCATAAAAAAAAGTTTAAAGAAGCCACAGGCCTGGAAATTGAATTTGTTCAGGACAATCAATCACTCTCAAAAAAGGGAGTTTTAAGAGGTTTGCATTTTCAGGCCGGGGATTTTGCACAGGCAAAACTGGTGCGGGTTGTTTACGGAGAGGTTTTAGATGTGGTAGTCGATCTTCGGCCGTATTCTCCCACCTTCAAAAAAGCACACAAAATTATTCTGAATGATGAGAATCAACATCAGCTTTTTGTGCCCCAGGGTTTTGCACACGGGTTTATAACACTTTCTGAAACTTCGGTTTTTTCCTATAAATGTGACCGGTTTTATTATCCTGGATCAGAATCCGGAATTATCTATAATGACCCTTCCCTTGCAATTGACTGGGGATTTCCGGAAGAAAAAATGATTTTATCTGAAAAAGACCTTAAATTACCAACCTTAAACGAACTCTTTCAATAAAACATACAGTTAAAACGTATTGCTTAAATCTCAGAATCCTTAAAGAACTGCTCATTTAAGCCATTTGAAGTTACCCAAAACAAGAATATATATGCAAACAGTTTTAGTCACCGGCGCCTCGGGTCAATTGGCATCCTGCATTAAAAAGTTTTCCGAAACGGAAGATTCTATCGATTGGCTTTTCATGGATTCTTCGGAAATCGATATTACTTCAAAGTGTGATCTTGAGGGATGTTTTAAGAGCAAACGAATCGATTATTGCATTAACACTGCAGCCTACACCAATGTAGAAAAAGCCGAATCTGAGCAGGAAAAAGCTTTTAAAGTCAATGCCGATGCCGTTAAAAATCTCGCTGTAATTTGTAAAAAAAACAGCACTGTCTTGATCCACATCTCCACAGATTATGTTTTTGACGGAAATGCAAGCAAGCCCTATTCTGAAACAGATACCACGAATCCTATCAATGTTTACGGGGCTTCAAAACTTAAAGGAGAAACCTGTATCCAGGCAAATATGGATGAGTATTTTATTTTTAGGGCATCCTGGTTATTTTCTGAATTTGGTCATAATTTTTACAAAACCATCCTGAAGAAAGCTGCTGAAAATGCAACCTTGAATATTACCACCGCACAAACAGGTACCCCTACAAATGCAAATCATTTGGCTCAGTTGATCTTAAAACTTATCCGGGAGAAAAACTCGAATTATGGACTGTATCATTTCAGCAATTCTGGAGAAACGACCTGGTACGGCTTTGCTGAAGAAATATTAAGGGTTTCTAACAATCTGGGGAAAATTCAGCTTAACAAGGATAATTCCTATAAAACAATTGCAGCCAGACCACCATATAGCGTACTAGACAAGCAAAAACTGATAGAAACCTTGATGTTCAATCCTGTTTCCTGGGAAGAAGCCGTACAGGAGGTTTATCAATCAGAAAATATTAGTATTTAAACTGTTGTGGTCAATACCAGAGTGGATTAAGATAAATGGAATAAAATAATTACTAAATGAAATTCAATATTAATAGGAGGGATTTGAAATTTTTTGCGCTTGGAATTTTAACGGCTTTTATTTTTTCTGCAATTTATAATTGGGAAGATACTGTTGGATCTATCAAAGAAGGATATTCACAAGGACAGCAGGCCAATCCTCTGGCTTTTAGGACTGCAGTGGATAGAAAAAGTGCATTGGAAATTCACTTCTATTCTTATCACCGAAGAAAACAATAAAAATGGCAAAACTTATTATAACGAGAACTTCTGAGTTGAACAATAGAGCAAGAGAATTTGGAATTTATCTGAATAATATAAAAATTGGAACAATTTCGAACGGAGATACTAAGGAGTTTGAAATTGAACCTGGAATACATAAAATTAATGCAAAAATAGATTGGTGTAAAAGCCAAACTACTGAATTTAATATTATTGAAAACGAATCTAAAGTAATTAAAATAGCCGGATTTAAGTATGGACATTGGATTTTGAAAATATCTTTAGGTGTTTTAGGGACATATTTCTTATTAAAATATCTATTTGAAATTGAATTAAATTTTCTGATTTTCTTGGCAGCAATTGGATTAGCATTCCCGCTATATTATATAACATTTGGAAAAAATAATTATTTGAGATTAAAAAAATTGAATTAAAAAAGCGGCTGCAACACCTTTTAAAATTCATACTCTAATACAAATAGATTTTATCAACTAAACACACGTATGGCAAAAAGAATATTGATCACTGGAGCAGCTGGATTTTTGGGGTCTCATTTATGCGACAGGTTCATCAAGGAAGGTTTTGAAGTAATAGGAATGGATAACCTTATTACAGGTGATATGAAAAATATTGAACATCTGCTAAAAGAAGACACCTTTGAATTCTATCATTATGATGTAACGAGATTTGTTCACGTTGCTGGAGACCTGGATTATATTCTACATTTTGCTTCTCCTGCAAGTCCAATAGATTATCTAAAAATTCCCATTCAAACTTTAAAAGTTGGCTCCCTGGGGATCTTGCATTTGCTGGGTCTGGCAAAGGAAAAAAATGCACGAATTCTTATCGCTTCTACTTCAGAGGTGTATGGAGACCCTCTTGTGCATCCCCAAAATGAAGATTATTACGGAAATGTGAATTCAATAGGACCGCGCGGGGTTTATGATGAAGCCAAGCGTTTCCAGGAATCCATGACAATGGCCTATCACAGGTTTCATGGTGTTGAAACCCGTATCGCCCGTATTTTTAACACCTATGGTCCGCGAATGCGTTTAAATGACGGACGCGTAATTCCCGCATTTATTGGGCAGGCCTTGCGTGGAGAAGATCTTACTGTTTTCGGGGAAGGTGCTCAAACCCGCTCTTTTTGTTATGTAGATGACCAGGTTGAAGGGATCTACCGCTTATTGCTTAGCGATTATAGCGATCCTGTTAATATTGGAAACCCGGATGAAATCACTATTAAACAATTTGCAGAAGAGATCATAAAACTCACTAATTCAACTCAAAAAATAGTTTACGAACCATTGCCTGAGGATGATCCGTTAAAACGTCAACCGGATATTACCAGGGCAAAAAACATCCTTGGATGGGAACCCAAAGTTTCCAGAAGCGAGGGAATGAAGCTTACGTACAACTATTTTAAAGGACTCACAAAGGAGGAATTGTTCAAAAGTGAACACAAGGACTTCGCCAGGCATATAAAGCGCTAAAAACCTATGAGGATGAATGAGCCATTGGTTTCTGTGATTATGCCCGCTTTTAATGCTGCAGATTATATTTCAGAAGCAATAGCCTCGGTGCAGAATCAAACTTATAAGAACTGGGAACTGTTTGTTATTGATGATTTTTCTACTGATGGAACCTGCTCCATTGTTGAAAATATTATAAAGCTCGAACCCAGGATTCAACTTCTGAAAAATTTAGAAAATGAGGGTGCAGGAGCTACAAGAAATAAAGGCATAACCGCTGCAAAAGGGGATTTTATAGCTTTTCTTGATGCCGATGATCTCTGGCTACCTGAAAAGCTGGAAGTGCAGATAAAATTCATGAAGGAAAACCAGCTGGCGATGAGTTTTTCAAGCTACTATTTGATTTCTGAAAAAGGCGCGTATCATTCAGAAGGCATTCTTGCTTTACCAAAGCTGACCTACAAAAAACTGCTGAAAGCAAATTACGTGGGCAACCTTACCGGAATGTATGATGTTTCAAAAACAGGTAAAATTTACAGTCCGCTACTACGTAAAAGACAGGATTGGGCCTTATGGCTTTCGGTATTAAAAAAGGTGAAAATTGCTAAGGGGATCCAGCAGCCGCTGGCCTGTTACAGGATACGAAAAAACGGAATTTCAACCAACAAATGGGGACTTATTAAATATAATTATCAGGTTTACAGACGGTTCCTTAACTTCGGATCTTTAAAAAGCAGTGGATATATGATTCTGTTTTTATGGGAACAATTTTTTGTCAAAAGAAAAAGGGAAAAAGGACTAAACCAATGAGGAAAACTGCTGAAGTTTTCCGCTTTTGTTCCTTTTTAAAAATGATTTTTGTTCAAAATCCACTTTAAGGTTTTTACCCACAAAAATCTCTATAGCTCCTAATATTTTCTGGATTTGAATAGCAGTGAATGTCTCTTCGCTCACATATTCGATTTTAAAACGGTCCAGTTCGGTTTGGAAGATCACAAATTCCTTGATGCTTCCGGTATCTTCAATAATGGATTTTGTCACATAATAAAACGTAAGCCCGGGAACAACTTTCCCGTTTGCAAGAACCGCCACGTCATTGGTCCTTCCTGTAAGTGTTTGTAAAATAGGTTTTTTAAAACTGCTCTTTTTGGAAAGGCTGCCTATGTCGCCAATATCATAGCGTATCATAGGATGTGCTTTATTGTAAAGCGATGTGATTACAACCCTTCCTTCTTTCCCGTAAGGTAAAACCTTATCCTCATCGTCCAGAATCTCAATATATAAACCTTCAGAATTTACCACCCATTCGCCTTCCGGATTTTCAAAAGCGATCAGGCCTGCTTCACTCGCCCCATATTCATTAATAACCGGAACCCCGAAAGATTCTTCTATACGTTTCTTATCATTTTCAAAAAGCTTTTCAGAAGTTGCTATGCATATTTTTAGGGAAGGGCAAATGGTTTTTAAAACGATGTTTTTCCGGTGGAGGTATTTCGCGAAAAGCACAATGGCGCTGGTGTACCCGTTTATATAATCAAATTTTGATCTTTTAAAGCGGTTTAAGAAATTTTCCATCTTCTGTTCACTAAGATCAAAAATATTGAACCTTCTTCTAAGGCTCATCCGGTCTTTAAACCGTTCCTGTAAATTTCCGAAAAAGTCCAGTGGAATTCCATAAAAACGTGCCTGCAGTGATTTGTTGAGGTCGATATTTACCCACTGATATCGATCGATAAATTCTGCCCAGGCAAGCGCATGACACAACCGGTCCTTTGCAAAAATAAAAGGGTGACCGCTGGAACCTGATGTTTTTCCAATGTAGGTGTTGCTTTTATTGAAGGAATCGCTTAAGCGTTCTTTCAACGGATGTTGCAAATCTGACTTTTGCATTACCGGAACTTCTTCCCAACTTAAAAAAGAGGGGCTTCCGAAGAACTTTTTATAATTCGGATTATTCGCGAGGTGATAGTCCACCACACTTTTGCGTTGCGCTTCCAAATAAGACTGGTATTCGGTCTCCGGAATATCCTGAATTTCTCGCAGCAATTTTTGAGCCCTGTTAATGGGAAATTTGTTGAGTTGAAGGGAAATATTAAACCAGTTCAAGGATATTTTTGGCTTTAATTTATTCGAAATTATTAGTGCTTCAATTTACAAACAATTATTTTTGGGGCAAGAACAATAAATAACTTCTCCATGAATATTTTAATTTTGGGTGCCGGTGGGCGGGAACATGCTTTTGCATATAAAATTTCTCAAAGCGAATTATGTGACAAACTCTTTACTGCGCCCGGAAATGCGGGTACGGCCCAGTTTGGTAAAAATATAAACTTGGAGCTAACTAACTTTGATGCAATTAAGGATTTTGTATTGAAAGAAAACATAAAAATGGTGGTAGTTGGACCGGAGGATCCTTTAGTACTGGGGATTTCCGATTTTTTCACCGAAGATCCGGAATTGAAAGAAGTTGCCCTAATTGGTCCTTCAAAAAGAGGAGCCCTTCTGGAAGGAAGCAAGGAACGCGCGAAGGAGTTTATGTTCATGCACAAAATACCAACGGCTGCATATCAAAGTTTCACTTCGGAAAGTTTACAAGCCGGAAAAGACTTTCTGGATACTTTAAATGCGCCTTATGTATTGAAAGCCGATGGTCTTGCAGGTGGAAAGGGTGTTTTAATTCTGGAAGATATAGCAGAAGCCAAAAAGGAACTGGAAAATATGCTGCTTGAAAGCAAGTTTGGGAACGCAGGAGAAAAAGTTGTTATTGAAGAATTTCTGGATGGAATAGAATTAAGTGTATTTGTTTTAACCGACGGGGAAAATTATAATATGCTTCCCACGGCAAAGGATTATAAAAGAATTGGGGAAGGAAATACAGGCCTTAATACCGGTGGAATGGGCGCGATCTCTCCTGTTCCTTTTGCAGATGATGAATTGATGCAGAAAATAGAGGAACGTATTGTAAAACCAACGGTAGCTGGACTTAAAGAAGAAAAAATAGATTATAAAGGCTTTATTTTTATAGGGTTGATGGTGATTAAAGGGGAACCTTATGTAATTGAGTACAATGTGCGAATGGGCGATCCGGAAACAGAAGTTGTTTTACCCCGAATAAAGTCTGATTTGGTAGAATTGTTTCAAAAGGTCGCTTCGAAAACCCTGAATGAAACCGAAATTGAAATAGATGGGAATACAGCAGCAACGGTAATGCTCGTTTCAGGAGGTTATCCGGAAGCTTACGAAAAAGGAAAGGAAATTACAGGTATTGGAGATGTGGAAGGTTCGCTGGTTTTTCATGCTGGAACAAAAGAATTTAATGATAAGATCATTACCAATGGTGGCAGGGTACTGGCGGTTACTTCGTTTGGAAGCGATTACAAAGAGGCGCTAAAAAAATCTTATCAAAATGTAGATAAACTTCATTTTGATAAGATGTATTATAGAAAGGATTTAGGATTTGATCTATCCTAAAAACGAATGTGCAGTTGGGTCGCGGTCCTCTTCATCATTGTCATTGAATTTTTTAAGTTGCAGCATCCAAAAGAGAAAAGCAACAAAAGCAATAATTACAAAAATCCAATTCATAAAATTGGCGAGAAACCAGGATTCTAATTCCAAATCTCTAAGCAAGTCGAAAGGGATGAATAAAACATCCTCAAAAAGAGATGCAATTCCTTCAAAAAATTCTTTCATTGTATAACTTTGTTATATTATTTTACAAAAATAGAAAAAACCCCAATGCTAACAAGCTTTTTTAGCAAATCAAAACCGGTAAATTTTTTAGCTGTAATAGTTGTTATGGCTTTATTTTACGTTTTTGCAAATTACGAAGTTTTTTTCTTAAATTTTAATATGGCCCTTATTGCAAAGAAAACAGGGGTATTGGTGTGTTTTATCATTGGGGTTTGGGTATTGGATTTTATTGCGAGAAAAAATGAGCTCACTCAAAGAAGCGCTTTCAAGATCGTTCTTTTTGCTGTTTTCTCAGTTTCATTTATACCAATTCTAAGAGATAATCAGGTTATTGTAGCCAATTTATGCGTTTTAATGGCGCTGCGAAGAATCATAAGCTTAAAATCCCATAAAGAAATTCAGAAGAAAATTTTTGATGCAACTTTTTGGGTATGTATTGCATCCCTGTTTTATTTCTGGTCTATTTTATTCCTTATAGTGGTTTATAGTGGGATTTTAGTATATACTGCCAATTATTTTAAAAACTGGTTGATCCCGCCGGTAGCTGTTTTTGGGGTATTATTACTGGTAACTGCATTTCATATTCTTTTTTACGATCAGTTTTACAGCTTTCAGGCCTGGTTTCAGGAAAGCAGTTTCGATTTTCAAGCATACAATGAACCGGATTTATTGATCCCTCTTAGTATAATTCTGGCTTTATCGCTTTGGACACTTTCCTACTATTTTGGATTGTTTAAAAAAGCCAGTATCAATTCCCGGCCAACCTATACGCTCATTTTTCTAACCTTGCTGGTTTCTGTGGCTGTTGCAATTTTCTCTCCCGTTAAAAATGGAAGTGAATTTATTTTCTTTTTTATACCCTTGTCTATTATCGCATCGAATTATTTTGAAAGCAACCGGGAAAAGACCTTCAAGGAAATTCTATTAATTGGCCTGATCTTAATGCCATTTTTAATTCCGCTGTTATTTTGAAAAACCTTAATTTTCTGAAATTATCCTAGCAGTAAAATGAATTATATAGGTTCCAAACATAGACTTTCAGGATTTATAAAATCCAACGTTGAAAAAGCGGTCTCCGGAGATTTCAGTGGAATGGTGTTTTGTGATCTTTTTGCGGGAACGGGAAGTGTAGGCAGGAATTTTAAAACTTCGGTAAAAGAGGTAATTGCCAATGATGTTGAATTTTACAGTTATTCATTATTGAAAAACTATATAGGAAATCATCAAAAACTCGATTTTGAGCCCTATTTATCATTTCTGAATGAACTTTCAGGAAAAAAAGGATTCATTTTTCAAAATTATTCTGAGGGAGGAGCTGCTGGCCGACTTTATTTTTCTTCCCAAAACGGACAAAAAATAGATGCTGTAAGAGCTCAGATAGAATCCTGGAAAAATTCAGAAGGAATTGAGCCAGATTTATATTATTTTCTCTTGGCTTCCCTAATAGAAAGCGCCGATAAAGCGGCGAATACAGCTTCGGTATATGGTGCATATTTGAAAAAGATAAAACCTTCCGCAGCTAAAATAATGCAGATTGCTCCGGCCCATTTTGAGCTTACCAAAAATCCACACAAGGTTTTTCAGGAAGATGCCAATCAATTGATCAAGGAAATTGAGGGGGATATCCTGTACCTTGATCCACCATACAACAACCGGCAGTATGGCGCCAATTACCATTTATTGAATACTATCGCCAAATATGATACCTTTGTTCCCAGCGGGAAAACGGGATTAAGAACCTATTACAGATCTGATTATTGCCGAACTGCCCACGTGAAGAATTCCTTTGAAACATTGCTGAAAAATGCTGGTTTTAAGTATATTTTTTTAAGCTATAATAATGAAGGATTAATGCCGGCAGCTGAGATACGCAAAATAATGCAGAGATTGGGGAAATACGATCTTGTTACAACAGATTATCAACGTTTTAAAGCTGATAAAACCGAAAACCGGAATCACACGGCTACAGCCACAAAAGAATATTTACACATTTTAGAAAAAAATCAATAAGCATGTTTTCAACTAAAGCAAATCGAATTTTTAAAGAAGTAATTGAAAAATATCACGAAATAAATACGGTTGACCAGGATTTTAAAAATCCATACGATCATGAAAATGAACTTTTGGAACATTTATTATATAGAAAATGCTGGATAGATACCGTACAATGGCATTATGAAGATATAATCCGGGATCCCAATATAGATCCGGTTGAAGCTTTAAAATTGAAAAGACAAATTGATGCTTCCAATCAGGATCGTACAGATACCGTAGAATATATTGATAGTTATTTCCTTGAACAATATAAGGATGTAACCGTTAAAGATAATGCGACCATCAATACCGAAAGTCCTGCCTGGGGAGTAGATCGCCTTTCTATTTTAGCACTTAAAGTATATCATATGAAAGAAGAGGCAAACAGGGAAGATGCCTTGCAGGAGCACAGGGTGAAATGCAAGGCAAAACTTGATGTTTTACTGGAACAACGTGTAGATCTTTCCATGGCAATCGACCAATTGCTTGAAGCAATTTCAAAAGGAGATAAATATATGAAGGTATATAAGCAAATGAAGATGTATAATGATGAGGAATTGAATCCCGTTCTACGTAAAAAATAATAAAATGGCCCTCCGCACCTCTAAATTCGAAGACTTCTCTCATCCTTTGTATGATAAGCCTAAGTTAGAGGAGGCAGCACATATCCTGGTAATTCGGCTTTCAGCAATGGGAGATGTTGCTATGTTAGTGCCTGTTTTGCGAATTTTAACTGCTACGTATCCCAATTTAAAGATCACCCTGCTTACCCGTAGATTTTTCGCTCCTATGTTTAAGGATATACCAAATGTGGAGGTTTATCAAGCTGATCTTTCCGGGATACATCATGGATTCGTTGGTCTTTGCAGGTTGGCAAGAGAACTCAAAGAACTTGGCATAGATGCCGTTGCAGACTTGCACGATGTTTTGCGAAGCAATGTGCTGAGGTATATTTTTTATTTGTACAGAATCCCGGTGAAGCAAATCGATAAGGGAAGAGCGGAAAAAAAGGAATTAACAGCGGAAAATAACAAGGTTTTCAAACAGCTGAAATCCACGCATCAACGTTATGCCGATGTTTTTTCGGAACTGGGATATCCCGTGGATTTAAAAAAACCTTCCTTTCCTTCAAAACAGAAACTTTCTCCCAAAATCCTGGAAATAACAGGGAAAAATGTTCTGAAATGGATTGGAATAGCCCCTTTTGCACAACACGATTCAAAAGTATATCCATTAGACCTTATGGAAAGAGTTATAAAAGAGATCGATAAGGAAGGGAAAGCAATGATTTTCCTGTTTGGAGGAGGAAAATTGGAAACTGACAAACTTGAAGCATTAGCCAAAAAATTTAGTAATGTGGTTTCTATAGCCGGAAAACTTTCGTTTGAGGAGGAACTGGCATTGATCTCTAATCTCGATTTGATGCTTTCCATGGACAGCGGAAATGCGCATTTGGCAGCCATGTACGGAATTCCGGTAATTACACTTTGGGGAGTAACCCATCCGTATGCAGGTTTTTCATCATTTAATCAACCCCCGGAAAACAATTTACTTCCGGATCTCAATAAATATCCAAAAATACCAACCTCGGTTTATGGCAATAAATTCCCGGAGGGCTATGAGAATGTGATGCGAAGTATTTCACCACAAAAAGTGGTTGATAAATTAAAGGCACCTCAACCCCCGAAGGGGGAGTTTGAAACACATTAAATTCGTCATCCTGAATTTATTTCAGGATATAACATTTTAGAAGCTGAAACAAGTTCAGCTTGACGGAAGTCGAACTTTTTTAGACAGCCACTCTTAACTATTCAAACCCCGAAGCGAAGGGGGGAACTTCAATAGTTATTTAGAAAATGCAATGCTCCCCCTTCGGGGGTTGGGGGCCTTTAAACGTCATCATAATCTACTTTTAAAACCGCCGATGTGGGTTGGGCCTGGCAGGTAAGTATCAATCCTTCAGCGATCTCGCTGTCGGTTAATATTTGATTTTTACGCATTACTGCTGTGCCTTCCGTTATTCTGGCGATACAACTGCTGCAAATTCCGCCCTGGCAGGAATAAGGAACATCAAGATCATTATCCAAAGCTACATCCAGAACTGTTTTTTTGCTGTCCATCGTAAAAGTGGTTTCCTCATCGTCAACCATAATGCTTAACTCAACTTCGCCTTCGGTTATAATTTTAACTTCATCGACCTCTTTGGCCGTAAAAAGTTCAAATAAAATGTTTTCCTCAGGAATACCGTTTTGCTTTAATATTTCAGTAACACTATTGATCATTGGTTCAGGGCCACACAGGAAAAAGGTTTTAAAGCTGGTGCCCTTAAATTTATTTTTGAGAACATAATTAACGGTGCTGGTTTCTATTCTTCCAAACTGTGCGTTCTCTTCCCTTGATTGGCTATAGATAAACTCGATAAATAACCTTTCCGGATGTTTTACCTGAAGCTCCAGCAATTCCTTAAAAAATATGGTTTCGTCCAGGGATTTATTTCCGTAAACCAAAACAAATTTGCTTTCGGGCTCCCGTATTAAAACGGTTTTAATAATTGATAATACCGGGGTGATTCCGCTTCCTGCGGCAAAAGCTGCATAAGTTTGTGGAATTACTCCCGGCTCAAAGATGAATTTTCCCTCTGGTGGATGTACTTCCAGAATATCACCTGCCTGTAATTTATTGTTTGCAAATCCGGAAAAAAGCCCTCCAGGGACTTCCTTAACGGTGACTTTAAATTCGTGGGTGTGAGGCGAGGAACATAGGGAATAGGCTCTTCTTATTTCCTCTCCGTCAATAACAGTTTTAATGGTAACATACTGCCCTGCCTTATAGTTAAATTTGTCCTTGAGATCTTGAGGAATATCGAAGGATAAACTTACCGCCTCCGGAGTTTCGCGGATAATTTCTTTTATCTTTAACGCATAAAATTTATTCATCATCTGGTATTTGTACGCAAAAATACAAAGACTTAAAGTTTTTTAATTGTAACAAATGCGTAAATTTCAACACTTGTATAAAAACTTCAGAATATATGTTTAAGCGTTTAATCTCGCTGGAATGGAAATCCTTTTTCAGGTCGGCAAGTATGGGCAAAAGCATTGGCCTTAAAATACTGATGATTTTTTTAGGCATCTATTTCACAGTGATCTTTTTATTATTCGGTATTGGCCTGTATCCGCTGGTAGAAAAATTTTATCCCGGGGAACTACCGCTTTTTGTGGTAAATAGATTTGTGCTGTTTTGGCTTTTATTTGAGCTGGCATACCGCTTTTTATTACAAACTCTCCCCGTTTTAAATATCAAACCACTTTTGATACTACCAATAAGGAAGCGTAAAGTGGTGAATTTTGTCTTGCTGAAATCGCTTTATTCTTTCTTTAATTTTCTTCCTTTAATGGTGATCATCCCATTTGGGATTTTCAATATTTACAAGGAGCAATTTGCAACAGGTCCTGTTCTTGCATGGATGATTGGGATGACGGCACTCACCTTTTGTGTGAATTATGCCAATTTCATCATCAAAAAGAGATTTACAGAAAACTTAAAGGCCCTGATTCCGGTTTTAGTTGTTGTTTTAAGTTTTGCAATTCTTGATTATTTTAAAATTTTTGAGATCAGCGTATGGTTTGGAAAAGGTTTAAACCAAATCCTTTTCCATCCATTTATCACCATCATTCCAATTTTGATGTTTTTATTGTTGTATTTGTGGAATCGTAAAAATCTTGAAAGTAAATTTTACCTGGATGCTACTTTAAAAGAACAAACTAAAAACATTAATACCCGCGAATTTTTATGGACACGTAAATTCGGGGATATTGCACCTTATCTTCAGCAGGATTTGAAATTGATTTGGAGAAATAAACGTCCCAAAACATCTATTTATATGTCCATTCTATTTCTTGGATATGGCTTGTTCTTTTATACTCAGGATACCTATCAGGATCTGCCCTGGTTCTTTGTGTTTGTTGGGATTTTTATCACCGGGATGTTTATGATCAATTTTGGTCAATTTATTCCGGCCTGGGATTCCAATTATTATCCGTTGATCATGGCTCAAAATATCCCGATGAACAGATATTTAACCGCAAAAGCCGGGCTGATAACCTTTAGCGTTGTTGCCCTTGCAATTCTGGCAACACCTTATGCTTATTTTGGATGGAGGATATTTTTACTTAATATTATTTGCGCGGTTTACAATATTGGTGTGAACATTCCAATCTTGCTTTATGCCGGATCTTTTAACCGAAAACGAATAGATCTGGATAAAAGTCCGTTCATGAATTACCAGGGTGCAGGTGCAGCGCAATGGCTGGTTGGAATTCCTTTAATGGTGATCCCTGTATTTCTTTTCTGGATTTTTTATAAGTTCATTTCATTTGAAAGCGGAATGCTTTTCTTATTAGGCTTAGGCGTTCTGGGGCTATTTTTAAGAAGCCGACTTATAGATTCTATCGCAAATATCTATAAAAGGAATAAATACGCAATGATAGAAGGATTTAAGCAACAAGGCGATTAAAATTTTAAAAACACAGCTGATGATTACCGCAACAAACCTTAAAAAAATATATAACGGAACCACCGTTCTAAATATAGAACATCTGGATATTCCTACCGGACAAAGTTTTGGACTTGTAGGAAATAACGGAGCAGGAAAAACCACCTTTTTCAGTCTTTTGCTCGATTTGATTCAACCTACTACCGGAAATATTTTCAACAATGAAATCACCGTTAGCCAGAGTGAAACCTGGAAAGCTTTTACATCTTCTTTTATAGATGAAAGTTTTTTGATAGGATACCTTACTCCGGAGGAATACTTTTATTTTATTGGTGATCTAAGACAGCAAAATAAAGCCGATGTAGATGCTTTATTGGGCACTTTTGAAGACTTCTTCAATGATGAAATTTTAAAAAAGCGCAAATATCTTCGGGATCTTTCAAAAGGGAATCAGAAAAAAGTGGGGATTGTTGCCGCACTTATCGGAAATCCTGAAGTGGTCATTCTTGATGAGCCTTTCGCAAATCTTGATCCTACCACTCAAATAAGACTTAAAAAAATAATACGCGAATTGGGTGCGTCCCAGGACACTACTTTTTTGATCTCCAGCCATGATCTTATTCATATTACCGAAGTTTGTGAACGTATAGTTGTTATGGATAAGGGAATCCTTGTAAAAGACATCATCACTTCAGAAGCTACTTTGAAAGAACTGGAGACTTATTTTTCGGGAGGTCAAACTGTGAAGTTATAGGATTTGGGTTTCAGTTAGAAAAAGAAACGTATTTTTGGATACTAAACACCTGATATTTCAGTTATTTGTTACATCAAGAACGTATTGATTTTGAATAGAATTAGCTTCAGCGCTTTGTGCCTTATTCTGGTGATCGTGATCTCGGGATGTTCCCGAAAAAAGGACACCTTCATCAACAGGAATTGGCATGCCGTAAATACAGAGTTTAATACCCTCTACAACGGCAATCTTGCGCTGGCACAGGGAAAGGAACAGGTCGCTAGTTCCTACAATGAAAATTTCTGGGAAATACTTCCGGTGGAACGCATGCAGTTTTCTGAAGAGATTGTTCTTCCTGGAGCTAATAGAAATGAACTCTTTCAGGCCGCAGAAGTAAAAGCCACTAAAGCTATTCAAAAGCATTCCATGCTTATTGCTGGAAGAGAGAAAAATCCACAAATAGATGAAGCCTATCTTTTACTGGGAAAAGCCAGGTATTATGACCAGCGGTTTATTCCGGCGCTGGAGGCTTTCAATTACATTCTTTTTAAATATCCCGCAGGAAATACCATTAACCACGCCCAGATTTGGAGGGAAAAAACCAATATCCGGTTACAAAATACCAGTCTGGCAATAAAAAACCTGAAAAGAATCCTTAAAGCTGAAACCCTGAAAAATCAGGATCTTGCAGATGCAAACGCGATGCTGGCCCAGGCTTATATCAATATGGGGTCTCTGGATAGTGCTGTGGTTCCAATAAGGAAAGCGGCTGTTTTTACAAAAAAAGATGAAGAAAAAGGCAGGTATCACTTTATAGAAGGGCAATTGTACAATCATTTACAGAAAAGAGATAGCGCTAATTTTGCCTTTGACAAGGTCACGGAATTAAACAGAAAAATTCCTAGGGAATATTTGATTCATGCAGAACTGGGAAAACTCAGGAACTTTAATTTTTCTCAACAGGATCATTTAGTGCTCTATGAGCAATTAAAAGAGCTGGAGGAAGATCGTGAAAACAGGCTTTTTTTGGACAAGATCTATTTTCAGTTCGCAGAATATTACAAGCATCTCGACTCTGTAAATCTTGCGACAAACTATTATAATAAATCGCTGAAGGCATCTTCAGATGACACTTTTCTACAATCTGTAAACTACGAAACCCTGGGGAATATCTATTTTGAAAATTCCGATTACAGGCTTGCGGGAACTTACTATGACAGTACACTTACCAAAATACCAACCCATACCAGGGATTATTTTTTTATAAAGCGGAAGCGCGATAACCTTCAGGAATTGATCTTATATGAAGATATTGCCGAAAAAAATGACAGTATCCTGAAACTCGTTGCTATGAGCGATGAGGAAAGACTTAATTTTTTTACTTCCTATACAGAAACTTTAAAGCAAGCAGCAATTGCAGAAGCTAAAAAAGGAAATATCCCGGAACAGGTACCAACTGCACGAATTCCAGTCGGACCAGGCATGCCACCTGCTTTGGGAGGGGCTAATGCGGGAGCGAATACGTTTTATTTTTACAACCCGGTAAGGGTGGCTAATGGAATGCGGGATTTTTTACAAACCTGGGGCAGTAGGGAATTAAAAGACAATTGGCGACTTGATGAAGGGAATGCAACCAACTTGAGTACGGAAGAGCTGGATAATGTTTCAAGCCTTATAATTGCCAACAATCCGCAATTTGATCCACAAACGTATCTGGAACAAGTCCCCCGGGAACCTAAAATAATAGACAGTCTGGCTGCCCAGAGAAATGATGCCTATTACCGGTTGGGATTAATATACAAGGAGAAATTTGGCGAAAATGAACTGGCTTCAGATAAATTTCAGGCTTTGCTTGATTATACATTCGAGGAAAGATTGGTGGTTCCGTCAACTTATTATTTGTATCAAATCTATCTGGAGGAGGGAAATCTTTCTAAAGCAGAAAAATACAAACAGTTGGTTTTACAAAACTATGGTGATTCAAGATATGCTACCAGTATTAGAAATCCGGGGTTGGCCGTAAAGCTTGATGATGAGGTTGAAAATAAATATCTTGAACTATACCAATTATTTGAAGAAAGCAACTATGTTGAGGTTTTAGAGCAAAGCGAAACTTATTTGGAGCAATACCGGGATGAAGATATTTTACCGAAAATAAGTCTGCTTAATGCGATGGCAACAGGACGTTTATATGGATTTGAAGCATATAAAGAAGCCCTGTTGAAGGTGGCAACCAATTATCCGCAAACGGAATCTGGGAAAAAAGCACAGGAACTCTATAATACATCCCTTCCAAAACTGGCAAATAAGGAATTTCAGTTAACCGATGAAAACAACCTCAAATTGCTTTATATTTTTAATAAAAAGGAAGAATCGGCGACACTTAAGCTGAAAGAAAAAATCGAACTTGCCATAACGGATTTAGGGTATTCCAAACTTTCAACTTCGGTAGATGTATATGATGCAGAAAGTATTTTTGTAGTGGTTCATAAAGTTGAGGATAGAAGCAAAGCAGAAGGATTTTCAGAGTTATTGAGGATTAACAATAAATATGCTATTGAGAAAATACCTGTGATTATTACTTCAGATAATTACAGAATCATTCAGCTTCATAAAAATTTAGAAGCTTATAAGGAATTAAAAGAAAAACAGTAAATCCAAATTTTATGTTTTCAAATCAGAAAAAATCAAAGTTCACCCCTGAAATCAGTAAAGAGCAAAACCGGATCTCTGCAGGAACAGTTATTACCGGAGATATTGAAGCCAAAGGAGGGTTTAGAGTAGAAGGGACTCTAAAGGGAACCCTAAAAACTTCCGGAAAAGTAGTGATAAGCAAAGGTGGATTTATACAAGGTGATTTAGAATGTCAGAATGCAGATTTTGAAGGAAAATTTTCTGGAAAGTTAAATGTCCAGGAAACCCTTACCCTAAGATCTTCTGCAGTTATTGAAGGGGAGGTGATTTCCGGGAAACTTTCGATAGAACCCGGAGCGGCCTTTAACGCAACCTGCGAAATGAAAGGCGCTTTAAAGAATATCAAAAAAAATGAACAAAAAGAAAGCGAACGCTCCGCTTAATAAATACCTGGAATTTGTAAACATCGCGTTTCAAATGGGGATTATAATTGCAGCCGGTGTTTTGCTTGGAATTTGGCTGGATAAAAAATTTCCCAATGATTTTTCTGGTTTTACAATTGGAATTTCGCTTTTGGGTGTTTTTATTGCGCTATTTCAGGTAATTCGAAGAGTTATAAAAATGAGCAAGGAAGTTTAAAGAACGAAATATGCATAATAGAAAATCGCTATCGGGAGACCTAAAAAACAATAAGAATCATATATGAAACAACAATTACTTGATTTTTTAAAAATATTTATTCCATTTTCAATCGTTTTATTTGTAATTCAATATCTGGTTTTAAATCTTCTTTTGAAAGACATTGAATTTTATTATAGTATCTGGACAATTTATTCTTTTCATATTTTAGCAACTTTAGTCATTTATATCGTACTGGTTTTAATTCATAAGAATTTCAGAGATAATACCGGATTTGCCTTTATGGGGGGAAGTCTTCTAAAAATGTTAGCCGCGATACTGTTTTTACTGCCAATGTTGTTAAATAATAAAGATTTTCGGTTTATAAATTTGCTATCCTTTTTTATACCCTATTTTTTTTATTTAATTTTCGAAACAATTTATGCGGTTCGACTAATAAATTCTAAATAACTGTTTGTGTTTCAAAGGCATCAAAAAAAACTGAATCGAATCAAAAAAATGAAATGTTAGCTTTTAGATAAAAATTAAAAGTATACCTTTGCACGGAAATTTTGAGCACCCATTTATTAAGTTTAACAGAACTATGATAGCACAAAAATCTTTGAAGATTATAGTGGTTTTTGCACTGGCTTTAATTCCTTTATTTTCTTTTTCTCAGGAAGAGGGCAGTATAATTAAAGAAAAAGCAGAAAAATTTAACGCTACCGATATGATTATGCATCATATTGGTGACTCTCATGGATGGCATTTTTTTGGATCTGGAGAGAATTCTTTTACCCTTCCACTTCCTGTAATTCTGTTTACTGATAATGGGATGGTTTCATTTATGTCCAGTGAATTTCATCATGACACAGAAGGTGAATATGTAGTTGAGAAAGATGGAATGAAATTCGTGAATTATCATGAAAAAATTTATAAGCTGGATGAAGGTGCCACATCCCTTGCTTTTGATGAAGAACATAATGCGGTAAATGCAAGTAAGCCCTGGGATTTTTCTATTACCAAAAATGTAGCGGCTATGTTTTTAACAGTGATTTTGATGCTGTTATTTTTCTTTTCTCTTGCGCGCTACCATAAAAAAAATACAGCTGCCCCTTCTGGATTTAACAATGCGATGGAAGCGCTGGTTTTATTTGTACGTGACGATATTGCAATCCCACAAATTGGCGAGAAAAAATATATGAAGTTTATGCCTTTCCTTTTAACGGTATTCTTCTTTATCTGGATTACGAATCTTTTGGGTTTACTGCCGGGAGCGGCGAACGTTACTGGAAATATTGCTGTAACAGTATCCCTTGGGTTATTCACCCTTGTATTGATAATTGCCAACGGGAACAGGGAGTTTTGGAAACATACTTTTTGGATGCCGGGAATACCTACTTTTGTGAAGCCTATCCTGGCTGTAGTGGAAGTGATGGGGTTAATTATTAAGCCTATAGCTTTAATGATTCGTTTGTTTGCAAACATCACGGCAGGTCACATTATTATTCTAAGTTTATTAGGACTTATTTTTATATTGGAAAGTGCAGGAGTTGCCGGAATTTCGGTACCATTTGCATTGTTCATCACCGTTTTGGAATTGCTGGTTGCATTCCTTCAAGCGTTCATTTTTACAATGCTGTCTGCCCTGTTTATAGGGATGGCAGTTGCGGAACATGAGCATCATTAATTTTTAATTTTTAATTTTATTACTATGGAGTATTTACACATTGGACTTGCCGCATTAGGAGCTGGTCTTGCAGTTATTGGAGCTGCTATTGGTGTTGGTAGAATTGGTGGATCTGCAATGGATGCTATCGCTCGCCAGCCAGAAGCTTCTGGAAAGATCCAGACTGCTATGATTATTGCTGCTGCACTTGTAGAGGGTGTTGCCCTTTTTGGAGTGGTTGCTGCTTTGCTAGGAGTACTTACAGTACCAGCTTAGTCTTAAGTTTTAAGAACCTACTCGTAACGGTTGGTTACGAGTAGGTTTTAAATGTTATTTTGAATTAAAAAGAATTATATATAATAATCATTATGGATTTAATTACTCCTGAAATTGGCTTGTTCTTTTGGCAAACCATCGTCTTTTTAGTATTGATCATCCTTATGGCAAAATTTGCCTGGAAACCAATTCTTGGTGCTGTTAAAAGCCGGGAAGATTCTATAAATGACGCATTGGCCTCTGCTGAAAATGCAAAAAAGGAAATGCAGAATTTGAAAGCCGATAATGAGAAATTGTTAAAGGAAGCAAGAGGTGAACGGGATGCTCTTTTAAGAGAAGCCAGAGAAATAAAGGATAAAATGATTGCCGATGCCGGAGCAGAAGCTCAGGAAAAAGCAAATCAAATAGTGGCTCAGGCTCAAATCACCATTCAAAATGAAAAGAATGCTGCAATGGCTGACATTAAAAATCAGGTTGCCAGTTTGTCTATTGAGATCGCTGAAAAAGTCGTTCGTGAAGAATTATCCAATAAGGACAAGCAACGAAAGCTGGTTGAAACGATGTTGGATGATGTTACGCTAAATTAGAGTTAGAATTATGAAAGGAACCAGAGTTTCTCTAAGATATGCAAAGGCGATATTGGATCTTGCAAAAGATCAAAATGCCGCAGATGTTGTCAATGGAGATATGCAAACAATTTTCAAAACCATTATTGGCAGTGAGGATCTTCAGGATGCACTTTCAAGTCCTATTATCAAAGGTGGCATTAAAAAGAATGTTTTAAAGGAAATCTTCAATGATGCACATGCTATTACATTAGGAGCTTTTGATATTCTTATAGAAAATAACCGGATCGCTATTTTAAAAGCAGTTGCTCAAAAATATACTTTATTGTATAATGAGATGAACCAAGTTCAGGTAGCAACCGTAACAACTGCAATTCCATTGGATGCAGCACTGGAGGAAAAAATACTGAATAAGGTGAAAGAACTTACCGGAAGCGGTGCAACTATAGAAAACATTGTAGATCCAGCTATAATCGGAGGATTTATCCTTAGAATAGGGGATTTACAATACAATGCAAGTGTTGCTAAAAACCTTAGTAACCTGAAAAGGGAGTTTAAAAACAACACATATATTTCAAAAATTTAATTAAAACAGGTGCGCGTTGCGTACCAATTTTATTCTAAATAATTATGGCCGAAGTAAATCCAGCTGAAGTTTCAGCAATATTAAAAAAACAACTTTCAGGTTTTGAAGCAAAAGCTTCTTTAGATGAAGTGGGAACTGTGCTTACCGTTGGTGATGGTATTGCCCGTATCTATGGTTTAGCCAATGCTCAATATGGGGAATTGGTAGAATTTGAAAGCGGTTTGGAGGGACTTGTTCTAAACCTTGAAGAAGACAATGTTGGGGTAGTACTTTTGGGACCTTCCAAGGAGATAAAGGAAGGATCTATTGCAAAAAGAACCCAACGTATCGCTTCTATAAAAGTTGGTGAAGGAATTTCAGGAAGGGTAATAGATACTCTTGGAAATCCTATCGACGGAAAAGGACCTATTGAAGGAGAAACTTTCGAGATGCCTTTGGAACGTAAAGCTCCGGGTGTTATCTACCGTCAACCGGTAACCGAACCTATGCAAACGGGAATCAAAGCTATTGATGCGATGGTACCGGTTGGAAGAGGTCAAAGGGAATTGGTGATTGGTGACCGTCAAACAGGGAAAACCGCTGTTTGTATCGATACTATTTTGAATCAGAAAGAATTTTACGATGCCGGAAAACCCGTGTATTGTATCTATGTTGCCATAGGCCAGAAGGCTTCTACAGTTGCGGGAATTGTGAAGGTATTGGAAGATAAAGGTGCTTTGGCATATACTACCATTGTTGCTGCAAATGCATCAGATCCTGCTCCAATGCAGGTTTATGCACCATTTGCAGGAGCTGCAATCGGGGAATATTTTAGAGATACCGGTCGTCCTGCACTTATTGTATATGATGATTTATCAAAACAAGCGGTAGCTTACCGTGAAGTTTCCCTATTATTACGTCGCCCTCCGGGACGTGAGGCTTATCCTGGGGATGTTTTCTTTTTGCATTCCAGGCTTCTGGAACGTGCTGCCAAGATCATTAACAATGATGAGATTGCAGGGCAAATGAATGATCTTCCGGATTGGATGAAGGGAAAAGTAAAAGGAGGAGGTTCTTTAACTGCACTTCCAATTATTGAAACCCAGGCTGCCGACGTTTCTGCATATATTCCAACCAATGTGATCTCGATTACCGATGGTCAAATTTTCTTAACCACAGACCTGTTTAACTCGGGGGTTCGTCCTGCGATCGATGTGGGTATTTCTGTATCAAGAGTGGGTGGTAATGCACAAATTAAGCCTATGAAAAAAGTGGCTGGTACCCTTAAACTGGATCAGGCACAATACCGCGAGCTGGAAGCCTTTGCTAAATTCGGATCTGATCTGGATGCTGCAACGCTGAATGTTATTGAAAGAGGTAAACGTAACGTGGAGATTTTAAAGCAAGCTGAAAATGATCCTTATGCAGTTGAAGATCAGGTTGCGATAATTTTTGCCGGTGCAAAAAACCTTCTTAGAAGTGTTCCTGTAGAAAAAGTGAAGGATTTTGAAAGAGATTACCTGGAATATTTGAACGTGAAACATCGTGATGTTCTGGACGCTATCAAATCTGGAAAATGGACAGACGAGATTACTGAAACTCTTACCAATGCGGCAAAAGAGCTTTCAGCAAAATTCAAGAATTAGTACTGAGTATAAATAACCGGGTTTTCAGGAACCCGGGCTTGTATTTAAAAAATGGATTTATAAAGTATTAAACAACGGTTTCAAAGCCCGAACTTAATACTCAATTCTATAAAAAATGGCAAACTTAAAAGAATTACGCAGCAGGATAACATCGGTTTCATCAACGATGCAAATCACCAGCGCTATGAAAATGGTGTCGGCCGCAAAGTTGAGCAAGGCCCAGGATTCCATTACTCAAATGCGTCCTTATTCTGAAAAGTTAACAGAACTGCTTCAAAGTTTAAGCGCAACTCTGGATGATGATACCAGCAGTAAGTATGCTGAGCAGCGTGAGGTTAAAAACGTCCTGATAGTTGCTATTTCCTCAAATCGTGGTTTGGCGGGAGCATTCAATAATAATATTGTGAAAGGTGTTAGACAAATCGCTACTGAAAAATACAGCGATAAAAATGTGAGCCTTTATACTATAGGAAAAAAGGCCAGCGATGTATTGAAGAAGGGTTTCACTATTTCTGAAAGCAATAATGCTATCTACGATAATTTAGATTATGAGCATGTTGCTGTAATCGCAGAAGAATTGATGGAATTGTTTTTGGAAGGAAAATATGATGAGATCGTATTTGTTTACAACCAGTTCAAAAATGCTGCGACTCAAATTATAACCAGGGAGCAATTTTTACCTATCGAGAAATTTGTTACGGATAAAAATGTCACTTTGGATTATATTTTTGAGCCAACGAAAGTTGAGATCGTTCGGGATTTGATCCCAAAATCTTTAAAAATGCAACTTTTTAAAGCGATGAGTGATTCCCTGGCATCAGAGCACGGAGCACGAATGACAGCAATGCATAAGGCTACAGATAATGCTACCGAATTAAGGGATTCCCTTAAATTATCATACAATAAAGCCCGTCAGGCATCTATCACCAATGAAATTTTAGAAATTGTTGGTGGAGCAGAAGCGTTGAACAATTAGACGCAGCGATAGCGGTGTCAAATTTTCAAATTCGGAAGCGTTGAACAATTAGACTCAGCTTTGGCAAAGTTAAATTTTTATAATTCTTAAGGAATTAACAATCAGAGAAATAGAATTATAATTTATACCAAAAACCCCAGCAGATTTTGCCGGGGTTTTCTTTTGGCATGTATTTTGTCTTATATTTAATAACTATTAAATCTTTTTATTATGAAATATTTCTACCTCGTATTCACTACAGTGCTGGCTGCAGTTTTGTTAAGCAGTTGTGGAAGTAATAAAGAACTTCAGGAACGATCGCCCGCTCAGTTCGAACAAGCTTATTTTACTTCAACCACGAATTCTTTACAGCTCTTTATTCCGGTAAAAGCTATTCAGGTTAACAGGATTAGCCTTGACAGTGTATATTTCCGCGGAATGAAATCAGCGCTGCAACTGGATCCTGAGAATTCAGGAGTTTATACCGCTCAGTTTAGCACAGGAGAAAAGGATCTAATAATGAGTTCAGACCCAAAGGAGGAATATGCTAATAAAATGCCGCAAATGCCGGTTAAAGTTCCGTTTGAGATCAAAGAGGATGAGGCTGTAGTTGTATTTGAGGAAAATAATAAAAAGAAATATTATAAAATTACCGGAATAAAAGAACGTGCAAAGGAATAGCCTTTGGAAATTAAGCTGGTCTACAGGCGGGAATTAACCGATTAATTAAGATATTTATAGCTTAAACGAAACCCCCTTTTGAGCATTTTAAAACGTTTTTTTCAGGATACCATTATTTATGGTTTCGCAACGGTATTGCCCAGGCTCATGAATTTCATTCTTGTGCCTTTACATGTTACTGCGCTTTCTACGGTTGGCTATTCGGTAAATACCACTTTTTACGTCTGGGCGGCATTTTTTAATGTTATCCTGACCTATGGAATGGAAACAGCCTTTTTCAGGTATTTTAGTACGTTAGAGAAAAAAAACCTTGTATTTTCTACTGCATTTATTAGTCTTACGGTTACTACCCTGATTTTCTTTATAGTTGTATTTCTTTTTAGGGATTACTTAATAGACTTGGTAGATCTTAACCCGGATTATTTCAATATTCTTTTGGGAATTTTGGCCCTGGATACATTAGTGGTTGTACCATTTGCATTTTTAAGGGCTTCAAACAGGCCGCTGAAATTTGCAGTCGTCAAGATATTTAATATTGTTTTGGTTGTCCTGGTGAATTTTTACTTTCTATGGCTTATACCAAAGCATCCTTCACTAATTCCCGATTTTGTTTTAAACAACTATTCCGAAACAGACAAAGTCCAGTATATTTTCCTGGCAAATTTACTGGCCAGCGGTGCGACTTTCCTGATCTTATTGCCATACTTTTTCAGGACGAGTATCGCTTTTAGCCCCGAAATTTTCAAACAAATGTGGAAATACGGCTGGCCAATTATGGTGGCCGGGATCGCCTTTGTGATTAATGAAATGCTGGATAAGATCTTGTTGAAGGAAATGGTTTCCGATGAAATTATGGGAGCCTATGCCGCCTGTTACAAACTCGCCATTTTTATGACCATTTTTGTTCAGGCTTTTCGATTAGGGGCAGAACCTTTCTTTTTTAACCAGGCAAAACAGGAAAATGCGAAACAAACCTATGCCAATATTCTCAACTATTTTGTGATCCTAGGTAGTTTGATCTTTATTGTGATGGTTGTATTTTTGGATTTCTTCAAAATGCTTATCGTTCCAAATCCGGAATATTGGGTTACCATTTCAATAGTTCCAGTAGTTTTGTTGGCCAATTTATTCCTGGGGATTTATCACAACCTTTCGGTTTGGTATAAATTAACCGACAGGACAAAATTGGGAATGTACATATCTATAATTGGTGCCATAATTACCATTGGCCTCAATTTATGGCTTATTCCCATGATCGGTTTTATGGCATCAGCCTATACAACACTTGCTGCATATGGGACCATGATGCTGGTTTCATATTACTTCGGAAGAAAATATTATCCGGTTCCCTATAATATTAAAAACATATTTTTGTACCTGTTTATTTCAATAGGATTTGCTGCGATTTCCTTTAATTTTTTCAGGGAAAATTATTTTGTAGGAACGGCTTTTGTAATTTTGTTCTTATTGTTTGTGTTTATAAATGAACGGAAGGATTTCAGAAAAATAATCAACCATTAAAATATTGAAATATGGAAGAAAGAGCAGTTCAGCTTAAAATTTCTTTAAAAAATTCTAAGCCTCCAATTTGGAGACGGGTGCTGGTAAAAAGTTCGATCTCGTTTTATGAATTGCATTACACCATTCAATTGGCAATGGGTTGGGGGATTTATCATTTATATGAATTTAAGATCGGGAATTACCGAATTGGGATCATAGATGAAGATTTTGATGATCCTGAGTCTGGAGACGCTGATGTTATTGATGCCACTGAAATAACCCTGGATGAAGTGCTTTCAAAAGGTGAGGTTAAAAGTTTTAATTATGAATACGATTTTGGCGATGGATGGATTCATTCCATTGTGGTTGAGAAAACCCTGCCATTAGATCCGGCGACCTATTACCCTGTTTGCATTAAAGGAAAACTCGCTTGTCCCCCTGAAGATTGCGGAGGTTTATACGGATATTACAATCTTTTGGAAATAATTTCGGATAAAAAACATCCTGAATACGAGGAAATGTTAGAATGGATGGGCGGTAGATTTGATCCAACCGAATTCGAGCTGGATGATGTAAATGTTCACCTTGAAGATATTGAAGCAATTATGGGAGAGGGTGATGAAGATGATGATTTTGATTTTGATGATGATTTTGATGATGATTTTTTTCAATAGATAATTTCATATCAAGTCATTAAAGAAGGAAAAACGAAAAAAGAATGCTTAAAGGGTTTCCATAATTTTTTATTCATCGATTCCTGGCTATTTTTTAATATCAAGCCTTATTATAAATAAACACTAAAATTTATTAAGATGCAAATCAAAATAATCAATAAATCTTCCCATAAGTTGCCACATTACGAGACAGAAGCTTCTGCTGGAATGGACTTGAGAGCCAATATTTCTGAAGCAATTACGTTAAAACCATTGGAACGCAGTATTGTGAAAACCGGATTGTTTATGGAATTACCTTTGGGATATGAAGCCCAGGTAAGACCCCGAAGCGGCCTGGCTGCAAAAAAAGGAATTACAGTGCTTAATTCCCCGGGTACCATAGATGCAGATTACCGGGGAGAAATTGGCGTTATCCTGGTAAATCTCTCCAACGAAAATTTCACTATTGAAAATGGGGAACGTGTGGCACAATTGGTGATTTCAAAACACGAACGGGCAGAATGGATAAAAGTTGAAGAACTTGGAGAAACCTTACGAGGAGCCGGCGGTTTCGGCAGCACCGGAACTAAATAATAAATTTATTAACCAATAATATGATGGGATTTGACAAACCAGAGGCACATGAAATTAATGATATTTCTAAAATCTCACTTCTCACATCTAATTACTCAATTCTAATTTAAAATGAAGATTATAGTACCTATGGCAGGTCGTGGTTCACGACTTCGCCCTCATACCTTAACTGTTCCAAAACCTTTAATTCCAATAGCAGGAAAACCTATAGTACACCGTTTGGTAGAAGATATCGCTAAAGTACTGGATGAAAAAATTGAGGAAGTTGCATTTATTATCGGAGTTGATTTTGGTGAAAAAGTAGAAAAAGACCTTATTCGAATCGCAGAAAGCCTTGGCGCAAAAGCCAGCATTTACTACCAGGATAAACCTTTGGGAACTGGTCATGCGATCATGTGTGCCAAGGATTCATTGGAAGGTCCCGCCGTAATTGCATATGCCGATACGCTTTTTAAAGCAGATTTCACACTCGATAAAGATGCCGACAGCGTTATCTGGGTGAAACAGGTGGAAAACCCCAATGCCTATGGCGTGGTGAAATTAAATGAGAAGAACCATATCACAGATCTTGTTGAGAAGCCGGAAGAATTTGTTTCAGATCTTGCTGTGATAGGAATTTATTATTTTAAAGATGTTGCAGTACTAAAAGAGGAATTACAAAACGTTTTGGATAAAAATATTATTCGTGGCGGGGAATACCAGATCAATGATGGAATTGAAGCTATGAAGCAAAAAGGCTTGGTTTTTGTTCCCGGAAAGGTGGACGAGTGGATGGACTGCGGAAATAAAGACGTTACAGTAGAAACCAACGCAAGGATGTTAAAATTTTTGCATCAGGATGGTGAAAAGCTGATATCAGATTCTGTTAAGATCACAAATTCCGAAATTACGGAACCTTGTTTTATAGGCGAAAATGTTGTTTTGGAAAATGCGAAAATAGGTCCAAATGTTTCGATTGGAGATGGTTGTGTAGTAAAGGATTCCACTATAAAAAATAGTTTAATCCAGAATTTTTCTGAAATAAAAAACGCAAAACTGGACAATGCCATGATAGGGAGTTTTGCTAAATTTAATGGTGATTTTACCAGCATTAGCATTGGAGATTATTCAGTTTTGGAATAAATAACCATCTTTTGGTTCCCCTGGTTAAGCGTTAATAATGCAAAAGAGTGAAAAAAAAGAGCTACATAGTTATACTGATGTTTTTGGGAATTTTAATTTCTTCCGAAGCAATTGCGCAGGAGATTGAAACTCCTGTTCAGGATATTAATGTAGATGATTTAGGAACTGTAACCGACGAATTTCAGGAATACTTTTTTGAAGCTTTAAAACAAAAGGCCATCGAGAATTATGAAAAGGCGATTGTTGCGCTTCAGAAATGCGAAAGCTTGCAACCTGAGAATGCTGTGGTTTATTTTGAACTTGGAAAGAATTATAAAGCGCTTGAAAATTACGAAAAGGCGATTTCCAATTTGCAAAAAGCCAACCGATTACAACCTAACCAGGAATGGGTGTTGGTGGAATTGATGGAGGCCTTTTATTACGATAAGGATTTTGAACAGGCTATTTTGATTGCTCAAAAATTGCTCCCTTTTAATTCAAAATATAATGAAAACCTTGCAGATCTTTTATTTGAGAGCCAAAAGTATGATTCCTTATTAGATTTGCTGGATAAATTGGATTCAGAACTTGGATTAACGGAATACAGAACGGGCCTGAGACAGCAAATCTATGCACTTACCAAAAATACTCCGGCGCAAATTCAGGTTTTGCTGGATGCCATTAAGCTTGATCCTGAGAATGAAAGGAATTATCTCAACCTGATATTTGTTTACAGTGAGCAGGATATGCAGAAAGAAGCTTTTGAAACCGCTAAAAATATGGAAAAGATCTTTCCTAATTCAAAAGTGGTTCATCTGGCTTTGTATAAATTCCATCTGGATTCCGGAGATACAAAGGCAGCGCTAAATTCAATGAAACTTATACTGGAGGCTGAAGAAATTGATCCCGATTCGAAGTTTAAAGTTCTGAATGATTTTTTGCTGTTTGTAAATGAAAATCCATCCTATGAGGATGAATTATTGGAAGTTGCTGAAATGTTTTCAAAATCTGAAAGCAGTCCGGAGATCTATCAGAGATTTGGGGAATATTATCTTATAAAAAACCAGAAGGAAAAGGCACTCGGCTATTTTGAGCTGGGCATAGAGAAGAATCTTGACAATTTTGATCTTTTGCGGAATACCTTGCTACTTCAACTGGATCTTTCAAAACTGGATAATGCGCTAAAATTAAGTGAACAGGCCCTTGAAATTTTTCCTTCGCAACCAATCCTTTACCTCATTCAGGGTGCTGCGTTAAATAAGCAGAAGAAATTTACAGAAGCATTGGAAAGACTTACATTTGGCCTTGATTATTTAATCGATGATCAAATAATGACAGCTGATTTCTATGATCAATTGTCTATTACTTACACTGGACTCGGAAACGCTGAAAGGGCGATAGAATTCAGCGAGAAGTCCACACAAATTAAAAAAAGTCATAATTAAATGTATAAGAAAGCATTCACCCTACTAAGTATATGTTTATTGATTATTTCCTGTAAGAGCAGGAAGGAACCTGTTGAAATTGAAGATGCAGCAACCGCAAAAGTTGTTGCAATGCATTACAGCAACGAGGCGGATTTTAAAACCATGAACAGCCGTTTACGCCTGAAATATCAGGATGAAGACCGTTCACAATCTGTTACGGTGAGTTTTAGAATGCAAAAAGACAGTGTGATTTGGATGAGCGCTCAATTGCTGGGAATTCCATTAGCAAAAGCAATTATTACCAGGGATAGGGTAAGTTACTACGAGAAGATAAGCAAAACCTATTTTGACGGAGATTACAGATTGCTTAGCAAATGGCTGGGAACTCCTTTGGACTTTGATAAATTGCAAAATTTGCTGACCGGACAAACCATATATGATCTAAGGTCCGAACGCTACAAATTAACGGAATCCGTTCAGGGATATCAATTGGTGCCTTTAAAGGATTTGGAGCTCATCAAGAAAATTTTCCTGCTGGATTCCAAAAGTTTTAAAGCAATTGCCCAGCAATTATCCCAAGAGAAGGAAAACAGGAATGTTACAGTGACCTATCCAAAATACCAAAGGGTAAGTGGAAAAACCATTCCGGAGGAAATTAGGATCGTGGCCAACAGCCAGGGAAGTGGCACCCAGATAGAGATCTCCTTTAAATCGGTAACTTTTAACGACCCGGTGAGTTTCCCTTTTGAAATTCCTTCAGGTTATGACGAAATCGCTCTAGAATAATGATGTTAAAAAACAGTATCCCACTCCTATTTCTGATGATTGTTCTCTTTACCGGGAATTTTTCAGGATATTCCCAAACCAGTCGGGAAGATTTGGAACAACGTCGTCTGGAACTTCGCGAGGAAATTCAAAGGATTAACAGTTTAAGAACGTCAAATAAAAATGCGGAAAAATCTGTTTTAACCGAAGTGGAGGATCTGGATCGGCAAATAAGAACTACAGAGAATTTGATCAAGGTTACCAACCAGCAGGCGAATTTACTTACCCGGGATATCAATTCCAACACCAACAAAATTCAGAGTCTCCGGAAGGAACTGGAGAAATTAAAGGAGGATTATTCTCAAATGATCGAAAAATCCTTTAAAAGTAAATCCCAGCAAAGCAGGGTGATGTTTCTGTTATCTTCTGAAAGCTTCTTACAAGCCTATAAGAGGCTTCAGTACATGAAACAGTACGCGAACTACAGGAAACAGCAAGGAGACGAAATAAAGCTTCGTACAGAAGAAATGCAGGCACTTAATGCAAGTTTGATAAAGCAGAAAAAAACAAAGGATATCTTAATAGCTGAAAACAGAGAAACCAGGGCACAATTGGGAAAAAATCGTCAATCTCAGCAGATTCTTATAAAAAGTATAAGACAAAAGGAAGGTCAGTTTGCATCGCAAATTAAGAAGAAACAGCAGGAGATTAACGCGATAGATAAACAAATTGATGAAATAATAAGGGCATCTATCGCTGCTGCCAATAAGGAAAGCGGTTCAACTTCCAGGGATGTTTATGAATTAACTCCCGAGGCAAAAGCGCTTGCGGCAAATTTTGCAAGCAATAAAGGGAAACTTCCGTGGCCGGTTCGTTCCGGGGTTGTCACTACAAGATTTGGAACTCAACCGCACCCGGTTGTGAAATCTATAAGTATAAACAGTAACGGCGTGCGTATTGAAACCGATAAGGGTGGAAAAGCACGGGCGGTTTTTGGAGGAACAGTAAGTGAAGTACAGGCCGTAAAAGGTGCAAATAAAGCCGTAATGGTAAGGCATGGAGATTATCTTACCATTTATAACAATCTTTCCAAGGTTTATGTGAATAAAGGAGATGTTGTTTCCCTGAGTCAGGATATCGGAGAAGTTGCAACAAGCAGCAGTTCAGGTAAAACAACACTCTATTTCCTTATCTATAAAAACATGGATAAACTGGATCCTTCAGACTGGATCTTACGGATGTAAATTGTGAATGAAAAACATTAAATAGGACTAATTCCTGATTTAATAAGTTGATGGGAAAAAAGAGGCGGATTTAATCCTTGAATAAAGCTTTAAGCTCGGTTGCATCTTTTGGTTTCATTTTTCCGGCAAGAACCAAGCTTAGCTGTTTTCTTCTTAAGGCAGCATCAAAACGTGCTTTTTCAAGTTCAGTTTCAGGGTCCAAAGCAGGAACTAGTACCGGAGATCCGGTTTCATCTACTGCTACAAAAGTATAAATGGCTTCGTTGGCTTTAGATCGTTTTCCGCTTTCGCGGTCTTCCACCCAAACATCTATAAAGATTTCCATAGAGCTTTTAAAGGCGCGGGAAACAGCCGCTTCTACAGTAACTACACTTCCTAAAGGAATGGCTTTGTTAAATGCAACGTGATTTACAGAGGCAGTTACTACGATCCTGCGGCTATGCCTTCTTGCGGCAATACTCGCTGCACGATCCATTCTTGCTAATAGTTCCCCGCCGAATAGGTTATTAAGCGGATTGGTTTCACTTGGTAAAACAAGGTCTGTAAGTATAGTACGGGAATCGCTGGGAGTTCTTGATTGCATTCTGCCAATTTTCTGGCAAAGGTACAAGCCAATCCGGCTGTTTACAAGTTAATGAAGTATTAAAATTCCTGAATAAGCATCCAAGCTCCTTCGTTCGATTTTTTGGCTTTTCTCAACATATCCATTGCTTCCGGCCTGGTTTGAAAACTACCATATACCACCTGATGAAGTCCAAATTTGTTCTCACCAATATAACGGGCTTTAAAACCTTCAGTCCTTAATTCGGTTACTTTTTGATGGGCATTTTCTTCCACACGAAAAGCACCCGCAACGATGTGATAATCTCCAATTTGTTTGGTTACTTTAAAGGTAATCTCCGGAAGGGGATTATCTATAATGAAGGTAGCCTGTTGAATTTGCTGTTGTAGTTGAGATTCGGCAGCCTGTTGTTCAGCAACATTATGCTGGCTTACCTGATTGCTGTAGATATTCAAACCGGTAAATCCGGCAAGACCTAAAGCTATTAAGCCTATGGCCGCATATTTAAAATAAGGCCTGCTTTGTCTTCTTTCCGGAGTAAAAAGGAACGGCACTTTTTCCTCGAGTTCCTGAACCTGTTTCTTATAAGCTTCCCGTTTGATCGCAGAAGCCGGGATAGTGCTTAAACCAAAAGCTTCCGAAAGATAATTAGTTAATTTTAAAGGCTCAAATATTAAATTTCCTTCAGATGAAACTGAGAAATTCCCCAAAGTATCTAAAGTGACTTTATTTTCTTTTTCCAGCTGTTCATTGATTTGCTGAACAAATTCTTCCACCTTATAAACGGCGGCAGGATATGAGATGCCCTGTACTTCTGAAATATAGTTTACCAATAAGCCATCACTTTTCTTTAATTGTGCATTAAAGGAAACCTGCTTTTTCGGCGGGAAAAAAGTTTTGGAATCTTCGTCGAAATGTGCCGACTCTTTTTGGGTTAAAAATGCCCCAAAACCCGGAAGGATGACACATTCGTAACGGTAAAGTAAATCAGAGATGAAGGTAGCTATCGTCATAATTACAAAAGTAAGATTTAAAGCAACAGCATAAAATTAGCTAAAGATATCTTATTAACAAATCTTTTTTTGAGTATTTTTAATACTCCCTGAGTGTTATTAATCATTGAAAATGAATAATGTACAGCGATTTGATCTCATTATTTCATTTTATTAGGCAAAGCTTTTAAAATTATGGATTTATCTGAATTACTTTACGTTCTGGCTTTGCAACATATTCCAAATCTGGGGGATAGTACGGCTAAAAAACTCATCAGGCATCTTGGATCTGCGGAAGCTGTACTGAAATCAAAAAAAGAAAGTCTTCTTAAAATTGACGGAATTGGAAAGTTTAAGCTAAAAGGATTCTATGATTCTGCACATTTACATGCTGCGGAAGCTGAACTTAAGTTTATTCAGGAAAACAAAATTCAGTATTATTATTACCAGGATATGGATTATCCGGAAAAACTCAAACATTGCAATGACGGACCAATTTTGTTGTTTTCCCGCGGAAATATAGATTTGAAGAACAAAAAAATAATAAGCGTGGTTGGCACACGAAATATAACCATTCATGGAACGGCTTTTTGCGAACAACTTATTGAGGATCTGGCTCCTTTAGATCCTGTGATTATTTCCGGGTTTGCCTATGGTGTGGATATTACCGCCCAAAAGGCAGCGGTTAAAAATAAATTACAAACCATTGGTTGTCTGGCTCATGGCCTAAACCAGATCTATCCAAAAATTCATTCAAAATATGTCGAACAGATGGAAGAAAATGGTGGTTTTTTCACCGATTTTTGGTCAACTCAGGCATTTGAACGTACCAATTTTTTAAAGCGTAACAGAATAATTGCAGGGCTTAGTGAAGCGACTATTGTTGTAGAAAGTGCCGAAAAAGGAGGTTCCCTTGTAACTGCGGATATCGCGAATTCTTATAATCGTGAGGTTTTTGCGGTTCCGGGAAGGCCTAATGATTCGCAAAGTCGTGGCTGTAATAACCTGATAAAATCTCAAAATGCTCATGTGCTTACAAGCGCTGCAGATCTTGTTTATATCCTTAACTGGGATCTTAACATTGGGCAATCGGTGGTGCAAAAACAGCTCTTTATAGAATTGAACTCCAAAGAGCAGCCAATTCATAATTATTTAAGGGAAAACGGAAAGCAGCAACTGGATACCATTGCCTTAAACTGTGAAATCCCAACATATAAAGCTGCCGGATTATTGCTGGAAATGGAATTAAAAGGGGCCATCAGGCCCCTTCCCGGAAAATTATTTGAAGCTATTTAGTAACCCAGTTTAGTCCGCACTCTTAAAAGTACTTTTTTGGCTGTTTCAGAAGCTTTTTCTGCACCTTTTTTCAAGGCAGCATCTACTTCTTCGGGATGGTTCATATAATACGTATAGTGCTCCCGTTGCTTTTTAAATTTTTGGATAATAAGTTCGTAAAGAGCTTGTTTGGCATGGCCATAACCATAATTTCCTGCCAGATATTTCCCGCGCATTTCTTTGATTTGTTCGGCCGGTGCAAGGAGTTTATATAAAGCAAAAACATTACAGGTTTCAGGATCTTTTGGAGCTTCCAGGGGCGTGCTGTCTGTAGCGATACTCATGATCTGCTTTCGAAGTTCCTTATCTGAAAGAAATAGATTTATCACATTCCCTTTGGATTTGCTCATTTTTTCCCCGTCAATACCGGGAATATACTTGGTGTCTTCCTGAATTTTTGCTTCGGGAATTACAAAAGTATCCCCCATTTGAGCATGAAATCGCGAGGCTACATCGCGGGTCATTTCAATATGTTGCAATTGATCTTTTCCTACAGGAACAATTTCGGCATCATAAAGAAGAATATCTGCCGCCATCAACATAGGGTACGAAAACAAACCTGAATTCACGTCTTCAAGTCTATCTGCTTTGTCTTTAAAAGAGTGCGCCAGGGTTAAACGTTGATACGGAAAAAAGCAGCTTAAATACCAGGAAAGTTCGGTTACCTGCGGAATATCACTTTGCCTGTAAAAAACGGTTTTCTCAATATCGAGACCAAATGCAAGCCATGTAGCCGCTGTAGAATAAGTGTTTTCCTTTAAAACCGATGCGTCTTTTATTTGAGTTAGGGAATGAAGGTTTGCGATAAATAAAAAAGAATCATTTTCAGGACGATTTGCCATTTCAATCGCCGGGATTATGGCGCCCAATAAGTTTCCAAGATGGGGAGTGCCTGTGCTTTGCACTCCGGTAAGTATTCTTGCCATTGAATTTTTTAATTTTCACAAAGGTACTTCTTTTATGGAATTGGCTTAATTCATTTTAGTATTTTTGGCTGGTATGAATATATTTAAAAAATTTCTGATCCTACTTTGGCGAATCTGGTTCTATGTGCTAATGGGAATACCCATAATCATAATGCTGCCTTTTTTGATCTTTTTCACCTCTTCAGAAAAGTACTATCCGCAGTATTTCGCCTGTGCAAGAATTTGGGCGAAATGCATCGTTTATGGGATGGGATTCATTCCGAAAAAAATATCTTCCGCTCGATTAAAAAAGGGGGAGAGCTATATGTTTGTAGCAAATCATACTTCCATAATAGACATTATGTTAATGTTGACGGTGATAGATCATCCATTTGTTTTTGTAGGTAAAAAGGAGCTTACTAAAATTCCGCTTTTTGGATATTTCTATCGGCGAACTTGTATTTTGGTGGATAGAAATAGTCAACGGAGTAAATTTCAGGTATTTGAAGAAGCTCAGCGCAGAATAAAGCAGGGGAACAGTATTTGTATTTTTCCGGAAGGAGGAGTTCCCGAAGATAAAAACCTGGAACTCACCATTTTTAAGGAAGGTGCCTTCAGGCTGGCGATAGATCACCAAATCCCAATAGTGCCAATCACGTTTCATGATAACAAGAAGCGATTTTCCTATACTTTTTTCTCTGGAAGTCCCGGAAAAATGAGGGCCAAAGTGCACGAAATTATTCCTACCAAAGGAAAAAACCAGGAAGATAAAAGAGCTGTTAGACAGGAAACTTATGATTTGATTCTGAAGGAATTAAGAAATCCCTCCCTATAGAATTAGATTTAGAATTTGAAACTGAAACCGGAATAAACCCCAAAGAAATAAGGATTTACATTACTCGTGTTTCCATTGAAAGCATTCATTTGATATTTGAATATAGGTTCAAGGTTCAATTCAAACTTGGAAGAAATATTGTAGTCAAACCCTACCCCTATATTTGTTGTAAAACTTAAATTATTAAGATTGTTGGATGCTCCAAGATTGGTGGAAAAATCGGCTGAATTAAGAGAGATCATATTCCTGTCCAGAAAGAGCGTACTCCCACCACCAATAATATTGATACCTATCTTTTTATCCACAATCACATATTCAATTTCCAGCGGAACTTCTATAAAGCCTATTTGCTGATTTAAGTATCCCACTGTAGGGGAGGCAAGACTTGCACGGTTAAATTCTGCAGAAGCACTAATATTGCTGAAAGGGCGTCCAATAGTGTTCTCTATCCGGAAATTCGGGATGTTCTCACCATAATTTATTCCGCTTAATGCAACCGGGTTAACTGTTGCAGTAAACGCGATATTGTTGGTGTTATAACTCATATCCACCTTGCTTATACCGGTACGGATCTTTATTTTTTCTGAAATTTGGTAAGCAAAATTTATTCCGTACGAAAGGGTGATCTCACTGCTGTTTTCATTATCAGCAAAACGTTGATCTATTGCATTTCCACTTCCCATATTATTATAATAAATAGGTGCGGCCATAGTAGAAACTTTTAATTTTCTTGTATTGGATTTTTTGTTGATCTGGGACTCTTCATCCTTGTTGCTAATGCTTGCAATTGGAAGATCGGGTTTTGACTTTGTTGAGGTCTCCGCTACTTCTGTTGTTACAACTTCAGCTTCTAAATTTTCAAATTCAGAAAATGTATATGCTTCAATTCCTGAATTAACGGGAGGTGTTGTAGTTCTAATACTTCCATTACTTCCAAAAGTTCTTTCATCTTCGTTTTGCTCACTTCTGAAAAATGCTGCCTGAGCTTCAATAGCTTCTCTATTTTGCGTGTTTTGTTTCAATGCCTGAAGTATAATGGAAGATCTTATCATATTTTCGGTATAAGCCTGGGAAGCGAGGCTTACTTCAAGAAAACTTTCATCCATCACGGCTGAAGCTGTTTGAGATCCCTGAGGAGTATTGGTTTTAAACAAACCGTTGGTGTAACTTATAAACAGTGCCAGTACAGCGGCTACTCCAGCCATTCTATACCAAAGAGGTAAAACCCTTTTTTTACGTTTCTTTTCCTGCAATTTACTGGAAATATTCTTCCAGACTTCTTCGCGTGGAGCCGCTTCGAAATCCTTGAATTTCTCCTGATACACTCTGTCTATATGCTTTCTTTCCTCCATTACTATGATGAATGCGCAGCCAGTTTTTCCTGGCTAGCTTCAATTTTTTCCTTTAATATTATTCGGGCTCTTGCCAAATTGGATTTGGAAGTGCCTGTTGTAATTTGAAGCATTTCTGCAATTTCCTTGTGCGAAAACCCATCCAATGCATACAAGTTAAAAACCTGACGGTATCTGTCCGGTAATGCGTGGATTATCTCCAGCAAGTAATCGATGGATACCTCTTCCTCATCGATTTCAAGAGCGGGTTCTCTAAGCTGTTCTTCATTAACAAGTTCAAAAACAGTCTGTTTCCTGTATTTCTGAAGAGCGGTGTTAATCACAATTCGCTTCATCCAACCTTCAAAAGAACCTTTATCCTGATATTGCAATATTTTATCGAATATCGTCATAAAACCATCCTGCAGATTGTCTTCAGCCTGCTGATAGCTATTAGAATATTTAAGGCACACTGCAAATAATTTGTTGGCGTATAGCCGATATAATTGCTCCTGTGCTCTTATATCCTGTTTCTTACAATTGTGTATGAGCTGATTTAAACTCAAATGTCTAGGGATTGTTAGTTAATACTACATTCCTGGACGGGTTACGGGGACTTCCACGGTTAAAAACTGAACCTCTCCTGAAGTATTTTTACCCTGCCAGAATTTAAAGATATAAAAATCATCCCTATCTGCAACAAAATTTAATTTTATGCTGGTATTTAAATTCCCTGTTCTCACACACGTTGTATTGCTTGTGCTATAACTTGTTACCACACCTACAGTTATTTTATTACTGCTTTTTGAGATATCGAATCCGGAAAAAAAGTCACAGTTAGTTGGGCGTCTGTAATTGATTTTAATCTCGTATTCCTGGTTATATTCAAAATGATCTGGTAATTCTACTGTTGTTATAACCGCCAGATTTTGCATCATTCCGCCATTATCTTCATCACTGGAGCAGGCAGTTATTATTGTTGAATAAAAAAATACCAGTAGTAATTTTTTCATCTGAAAAATTGACTAAATAAGTAGGTTACACTTATCAGATGCAAATAATGTTAAAGAGTTGCGTGCATAAAAACAAAAATCCCGCTTTTGCGGGATTTTTGTTTGATGAAAAGATTATTTTATTCCTTTGCGATCTTAATCGCGGCTTTGATTTTTTCTTCCAATTCCTCCATGAGTTCAGGATTATCCTTGAGTACAGCTTTTACTGCATCCCGACCCTGGCCTAATTTAGTGTCTTCATAACTAAACCAGGAACCACTTTTCTTAATGATTTCATAATCTACGCCTATATCTATTATTTCCCCTATTTTGGAAATTCCTTCCCCGTACATAATGTCGAATTCTGCGGTTCTAAATGGTGGAGCAACCTTATTTTTTACGACTTTAACTTTCGTCTTATTACCAAGCACATTGCTGTTTGCATCCTTTATTTGAGTTGATCTTCTTATATCCAGCCTCACCGATGCATAAAATTTAAGTGCATTTCCACCGGTAGTTGTTTCCGGATTGCCAAACATAACACCTATTTTTTCCCTAAGCTGATTGATGAAAATCACGGTACAATGGGTTTTGCTGATGCTGGCAGTTAATTTTCTTAAAGCCTGAGACATAAGTCGGGCGTGAAGTCCCATTTTTGAATCTCCCATTTCTCCTTCAATTTCACTTTTAGGAGTAAGAGCGGCAACAGAATCTATCACAATAATGTCAATCGCTCCGGATCTAATCAAATTATCGGTTATTTCTAAAGCTTGCTCTCCGTTATCGGGTTGTGAGATAATCAGGTTTTCAAGATCTATTCCAAGGCTTTCCGCATAAAACCTGTCAAATGCATGTTCCGCATCAATAAATGCAGCAATTCCACCCGCTTTTTGCGCTTCGGCGATAGCATGTAAAGTTAAGGTTGTTTTACCCGAAGATTCCGGTCCATAGATCTCGATAACTCTTCCGCGCGGATATCCACCTACGCCCAAAGCCAGATTCAAACCTAAAGATCCAGTAGAAATAGCTTCGCCTTCATAAATAGGCTGATCGCTCATCTTCATTACGGTCCCTTTTCCGTAAGTTTTATCCATTTTATCAAGGGTAAGCTTTAATGCTTTTAATTTAGCTTCTTTTTCTTTTTCGTCGACCATAATGTTTTTTCTAATTTTTATAAATGCGTGCAGCTAAAATACTATAAGTTTTGATTCGCTACAATTTAACACGCAACCTTTTGTAATTGTTTGCATCTTAATTTTAAAGAAGCAGTATTATGAGGTTTCTTAAAATCAGTTTAATCCTGAATCGACCTGGCGCTGCCACTACAATTTTATTAAGTTGTAGTAGCAGGGATGATGGCGGCTAATTCGTTATTTGTTTTTTTTATGATTTTAAATAAAAAATAATAATAACGAATTAGCCGTTCGAAAAAAAGCATCAAATGACCAATTTGATGCTTTTTTTATTGACTGACCTCATAAAATCAGTACTTTTGCAGCCTGTTCTTCCATTTAGAACAAATTATATTTCTCACTTAAACCGTTTATAGCATGCAACTATACAACACCTTAAGCGCAGAAGAAAGGGCCGGGCTTATAGACGAAGCAGGCAAACAACGACTGACGTTGTCTTTTTATGCGTACGCAAAAATTGAAGATCCGGAATTTTTTAGAAACTCCTTATTTTTAGCCTGGAATCCTTTGGAGGTCCTGGGTAGAATTTATATAGCCAAAGAAGGAATTAACGCTCAACTTTCCCTTCCTGCGGATAATTTTTATGAATTCAAAAAAGTCATTGAAGAATATGATTTTATGAGGGGAATTCGCCTGAATATCGCTGTGGAACACGATGATCATTCTTTTTTGAAGTTAACGATTAAGGTGCGCAATAAAATTGTTGCAGATGGGCTTAACGACGAAAATTTTGATGTTACCAATATTGGAACTCACTTAAAAGCTGAAGAATTCAACAGTTTTCTGAACGATCCAAATACAATTGTAGTGGATATGCGGAATCACTACGAGAGTGAAATTGGTCATTTTAAAGGCGCAATTACTCCCGATGTTGATACCTTTCGGGAATCCCTCCCCATTATTGAAAACCAACTTGCCGCACATAAGGAAGACAAAAACCTGTTGATGTACTGTACCGGAGGAATTCGGTGTGAAAAAGCAAGTGCCTTTTTTAAGCACAAAGGATTTAAAAACGTCTACCAGCTGGAAGGCGGAATTATAGAATATACGCGCCAAATAAACGCCGAAAAATTAGAGAGTAAGTTTGTTGGTAAAAACTTTGTTTTTGACCATCGGCTTGGGGAGAGGATTACCGATGATATAATTTCCCAATGTCATCAATGTGGAAAACCTTGTGACAATCATACCAATTGCGCAAATGATGCCTGTCATTTACTTTTCCTTCAATGTGATGAATGCAGGGATTCAATGGAAGCTTGTTGTTCTTCAGAATGCGTGGAGATTGTCAATTTGCCAATGGTTGATCAAATCAAATTGCGGAAAGGTCTCGATAAGGGAAATATGATCTTCAAGAAAGGAAAATCAAAGGACCTGAAATTTAAAAAATCGGGAGATCTTCCGGACGCTGCTTTAGCCGTATTCAAAAAGCCAAAAACTATCCGAAAACGCATTTCAGAAAAAAAGGTATTGATCGGAAAAGGAGAACACTACTACACCAAATCCAAAATAGGATTATTTGTATTGGACAGAAACGAATTAAAGCTGGGAGATAAAATTAGTATTTCCGGACCAACAACCGGCGTTCAGGAATTCACATTAGATCAAATGTACGTGAATGGCAAACTTTCAAACATTGCAAATGCCGGAGATAAAATAACCCTGTCCTTGCCTTTTAGAATAAGAAATTCGGATAAATTGTTTAAAGTAATTCAATAGATGGAAAAAGGAAAAATTGAATTAATGGCTCCCGCGGGAAATTTTGAATCCCTTCAGGCTGCAATTCAAAACGGGGCAGATTCGGTTTATTTTGGAGTGGATCAATTAAATATGAGGGCGCGCGCATCTGTCAATTTTACAATGGACGATTTATCTGAAATTGTAAGACGGTGTGAAGAAAAAAAAATGCGCACCTATTTAACCCTTAACACCATTGTTTACGACCATGATCTTTCAGTAGTAAAAACACTTCTGAACAAGGCAAAGGAAGCCGGGATTACAGCTGTGATAGCTTCAGACCAGGCTGTAATCGCTTCAGCAAGGGAAATAGGAATGGAAGTGCATATCTCTACCCAACTTAATGTGACCAATATTGAAACTGTAAAATTTTACAGTTTATTTGCCGAAACAATGGTGCTTTCCCGGGAATTGAGTTTACGGCAGGTAAAGTATATTACAGAGCAAATTGAAAAAGACCAAATAAAAGGGCCTTCCGGGAATTTGGTGGAAATTGAAATATTTGGTCATGGAGCACTTTGCATGGCGGTTTCAGGAAAGTGTTATTTGAGTTTGCACTCAGATAATTCTTCGGCCAATCGGGGCGCCTGTAAACAAAACTGCCGAAAAAAATATACGGTAACAGATCAGGAAACAGGTTTCGAAATTGAGCTTGACAATGAATATATGATGTCGCCAAAAGACCTTTGTACTATAGATATTCTGGATCAGATTATAGATTCCGGCATTCAGGTCCTAAAAATTGAGGGTCGTGGCAGGGCGCCGGAATATGTTGCAACTGTGATCAAAACATATCGCGAGGCAATAGATGCTTATCACCTCGGGACTTATTCAAAGGAGAAAGTAAGCTTGTGGATGGAAGCTTTAAGCACGGTTTACAACAGGGGGTTTTGGTCTGGATATTACCTGGGACAAAAATTAGGAGAATGGAGCAATCACAATGGTTCTGAGGCGACTCAAAAAAAGATATACATTGGGAAAGGCACCCATTATTTTCCTGAAGCCGGAGTTGCTGAGTTTAAAATTGAAGCCTACGATATCAAAAAGGGAGATAAAATATTGATAACCGGACCCAGCACAGGAGTGGAGGAAGTAGTTATTGAGGATATGTTTGTAAATGATTTACCATTTGAAAAAGCAATTAAAGGTGATAACATTACCCTAAAATTACCCTTTAGGGTGAGAATGTCAGATAAATTATATAAAATTATACAAGCCTGATGGTTGTGGTCACTTTACAAAGAAATAAGTGTATTGGCTGCAACTACTGTGTTGAGGTTGCTCCTCAGCAATTTCAAATGTCAAAAAAAGACGGGAAAAGTGTATTATTAAAATCTGTAGACAGCAAAGGCTTTTTTACACTTAAGTCTCACAATTATTCAATTTTAGAGGCTTGTGAAGCCGCTTCAAAAGCTTGTCCGGTAAAGATCATTACAGTAAAAGAGACAAACTGAATGTCTTTTAGCGTATTTGCTAATATTAGAACAGCTTCTTTCGTTTAAATACCAATATAAAAAAAAGGAAATTTAACCATCATTTAAAAAGTGATATATTTACCTTTTAAAATTATTTACGAATCTAAAATTCAACAGGTATAAGGCTTGTTAGAATTTCAATATATATAAAAGAGTATGGGATGTAGCAGTTGTGCGACCGGGAAAGACGGTCAGCCAAAGGGATGTAAGAATAATGGTACCTGTGGTACAGATGGATGTAATAAATTAACCGTTTTTGACTGGCTTTCAAATATGTCACTTCCGGGAGGGGTTGAGCCCTTTAATTGTGTGGAGATAAGGTTTAAGAACGGAAGAAAAGATTTCTTCAAAAACTCTGAAAAATTAACACTTAGTATTGGAGATGTGGTGGCAGTGGAAGCTTCACCGGGTCATGATGTGGGGATTGTAACCCTCACCGGAGAATTGGTACGGGTACAAATGAAGAAGAAAAAAGTTGCAATTGATAGCCCTGAAGTTCTTAAAATTTACAGGAAAGCAACGCAACGCGATATTGATATCTGGCAGGAAGCCAGGAATAAGGAAGATAAAATGAAAGTTCGTGCGCGGGAAATAGCTATCAGACTTAATCTTCACATGAAAATAAGCGATATTGAATTTCAGGGAGATGGTTCTAAAGCAACTTTTTATTATACTGCTGAAGAACGTGTGGATTTTCGCCAGCTCATTAAGGAATTTGCGGTAGAATTCAGCACTCGTATTGAGATGAGGCAAATAGGTTTTCGGCAGGAAGCTGCACGTTTGGGAGGAATTGGATCTTGTGGAAGGGAACTTTGCTGTTCTACCTGGTTAACAGATTTTAGATCGGTAAATACGTCAGCGGCAAGATATCAACAACTTTCACTTAATCCTCAAAAACTGGCAGGACAATGTGGTAAGCTAAAGTGTTGCTTGAATTACGAATTAGACACCTATCTGGATGCCTTAAAAGCTTTTCCAAAGACAGAAATTAAGTTATTTACCAAAAAAGGAACCGCGGTATGTCAGAAAACAGATATTTTCCAGGGATTTTTATGGTACGCCTATGAAGGCGATTGGATGAACTGGCATAAATTAACTCCGGAGCAGGCTAATAAAATTATAAAAGCCAATACAGACAGGGAACCTGTAAACAGCCTTGAAGAATATGAGGTTTTGATCGAGAAAGAAGATACCTCTAAATCAGATTTCAACAATGTTGTTGGACAAGACAGTTTAACCCGATTTGATACCCCCAAAACCCCCAATAAAAAACGTCGGAAAAATAAACGCCGAAAACAAAATCCATCAAAAAATGAATAGATTGTTCTTATGGATACTGGTTATAGCCGCAACAGGATTGGTATCCTGCGACTCTAAACGGGTTTATGATGAATACCATTCTATTTCAAATACATGGAATAAAGATTCAATAGTTGCGTTTAAGCTTCAAAATATAGATCCGGATAAAAAATATGACCTGTTTATAAATGTTCGGAATAACAACGAATTTAATTTTAGCAATTTATTTTTGATAGCAGAAATCCAGTTTCCGCAGGGAAAAGTTATAACCGACACCCTGGAATATGAAATGGCAGCTCCCAGCGGGGAATGGCTTGGCACGGGATTTGGAAGCGTTAAGGAAAATAAACTCTGGTACAAGGAGCAGGTGAGTTTTGAAGAACCCGGCCAATATGTAGTTTTTATTAAACACGCTATGCGAAAAAACAACAGTGAACAGGGAATTGAAAATCTGGAAGGTATAACCGAAATTGGTTTTCGGATAGAAGAAGCCACAAAATAATTTTAGTGCAGTTATGGCAAACCCGTCAAAAAAAACAACTTCTAAACCGGTTAAAAAAACTGGTTTCACAAAATATATCGTAGGATTCTGGACACTTTTTGGTGTTGGGATCTTAAGTATCATTATCCTGTTTCTGATGGCAGGATGGGGCGCATTTGGAAAAATGCCCAAATTTGAAGAACTCGAAAACCCCGAAACAAATCTTGCTACCGAAATATTTTCTTCAGATGGGGAAACCCTTGGGAAATATTACAGCGAGAACAGAACCCCTATAAAATACGAAGATCTGCCAAATCATCTTGTTCAGGCACTTGTTGCTACCGAAGACGAACGTTATTATGAACACGCTGGAATAGATGCTATTGGGACGATGCGCGCCGCGGTTTATTTAGGTTCACGTGGAGGAGCGAGTACCATTCCGCAGCAGTTGGCAAAACTTTTATTTACGGACAATGTTTCTCAAAATTTCGTTGGAAGGGTGATGCAAAAATTCAAGGAATGGATTATTGCAATTCGTCTTGAGCGCCAGTATACCAAGGAAGAAATTATTACCATGTATCTTAATAAATACGATTTTATTTACCAGGCGGTAGGAGTTCGTTCTGCATCCAAGATATATTTCAATAAAGAAGCAAAGGACCTTAAAGTTCAGGAATCGGCTGTTTTGGTGGGAATGCTTAAAAATTCAGCATTATACAATCCTGTTCGCAGGCCGGATTTGGTTGTACAACGCAGGAATCAGGTTTTGAAGCAAATGCAAAAAAATGGATTTCTCACCAGTGAAGAAAAAGATTCCTTGCAGGCACTTCCTATGAAAATAGAATTCACGCCTCAGGGTCATGATGAAGGGATTGCGACCTATTTCAGGGTGTACCTTCAGGGATTTATGAGGGACTGGATTCAGAAAAATCCAAAGCCAGATGGAACAGAGTACAACATTTACCGGGACGGTTTAAAGATATATACCAGTATAGATTCCAGAATGCAGAAATATGCTGAAGAAGCCGTAACAATGCATATGTCCAACCTTCAGAAGGAATTTAATTATCAAAACAGAAACAATAAAACAGCTCCTTTCAGGGATATTAATGAGGATGAAGTTGAAAGCATCATAAACAGATCAATGAAGGTTTCAGACCGATGGAAAAAGATGGAAGCTCAGGGGAAATCCAAGGAAGAGATTGTTAATTCCTTTGAAAAATTAACGGAGATGAGCGTGTTTAGCTGGCAAGGCATTAAAGATACTGTCATGACACCACGTGATTCCATCCTATATTATAAATCTTTCCTTAATGCGGGCATGATGTCTATGACTCCGCAAACCGGTGAAGTAAAAGCCTGGGTAGGTGGTATCAATTTTAAGCATTTTAAATATGAGCATGTAAAGCAGGCTAAACGTCAGGTAGGTTCTACCTTTAAACCATTTGTGTACGCTACGGCTATAGATCAGTTAAAACTATCTCCTTGTGATACCCTGCCCAGAAATCATTTCACCATTGAAGCCGGTAATCTGGGATCCCAAAATGATTGGTCCCCAGCCAACAGCGATAATAAATACGACGGAATGCTTACCTTAAAACAAGCACTTGCTCAATCTGTAAACACGATAAGCGCAAGATTAATTGCCAAGACAGGTCCCAAACCGGTAATTGAGCTGCTTGATAAATTGGGTGTGGATACCAAGGATATTCCAAATGTGCCATCTATTGCACTTGGAACTGCCGATATGAGCGTTTTTGAAATGGTTTCAGCCTATAGTACTTTTGTAAATGAAGGTGTCTATGTAAAACCTGTAATAGTCAATCGTATAGAAGATAAAAACGGAACGGTATTGTATCAGCATGTGCCGGAAACCAGGGATGTCCTTAATAAAGAATCTGCATATATTACAGTGAACCTTATGGAAGGTGTTACCCAGGGCGGTTCCGGAACACGACTTCGTGGAACCTGGGCCGGAAATCAGGATCACTACAAAAGAGCGGTCACAGGATATCCATATGACTTTAAAAACCCAATTGCGGGAAAAACCGGTACTACGCAAAATCAAAGTGATGGATGGTTTATGGGAATGGTTCCAGACCTTGTTACAGGCGTTTGGGTAGGAGGTGAAGATCGTGCCGTACATTTCCCAGGTATAACTTATGGCCAGGGAGCAACGATGGCTTTGCCTATTTGGGGAATCTATATGAAAAAGGTCTACGCAGACGATGAGCTGGAAGTTTCCTCCGGGGCTTTTCCAAGACCGGAGAATTTATCAATCGAGATCGACTGTAGTCAATACAAGGGTAAAAATTCAGATCATCAATACATTCCGGATGAACTTGATTTCTAAAATGTCCTAAAGTCGCACTTAAATTCCCTTGAAGAAAACGTTGTAGTAAGATCATTAATTTTGTAAATTTCCACAAAATGAAATTCAATGATCAAAAAAACTGTGAACAACGTACAGGAAGCAATGAAAGGAGTTCATGATAGAATGACCTTTATGCTTGGGGGATTTGGCCTGAGTGGAATTCCTGAAAATGCAATTTCAGAATTGGTACGTCTTAATCTTAAAGACCTTACCTGTATTTCCAACAATGCGGGTGTAGACGATTTTGGCCTCGGCCTCTTGCTTCATAAAAAACAAATCAAAAAAATGATCTCTTCCTATGTGGGAGAAAATGCCGAATTTGAACGGCAAATGCTTAGCGGAGAGCTAGACGTAGAATTAACCCCGCAGGGAACACTTGCCGCAAAATGTCAAGCCGCTCAGCAGGGATTTCCTGCTATTTATACTCCGGCCGGCTATGGTACCGAAGTAGCTGAAGGAAAGGAAACCCGTGAATTTGACGGGAAAATGTATGTGCTTGAAGAAGCTTACAAAGCCGATTTTGCCTTTGTAAAAGCCTGGAAAGGGGATGAAGCCGGGAATTTGATATTCAAAGGAACCGCCCGGAATTTTAATCCTCTCATGTGTGGGGCTGCAACAGTAACCGTAGCCGAGGTCGAAGAACTGGTTAAGCCAGGAGAACTAGATCCAAACCAGGTTCACATCCCGGGAATTTTTGTACAACGTATTTTTCAGGGAAAGGATTACGAGAAGCGCATTGAGCAGCGAACAGTCAGGAAGAAAGAGTAATTTGAAAATCCGGGTTTTATAAACTGATTTTCAGAAAGCATAAATTTTCAAATTATTACATTTTCAAATCTTCAAATCAATAAAATGTTAGATAAAAACGGAATAGCAAAACGCATTGCGAAAGAAGTAAAAGATGGCTTTTACGTGAATCTTGGAATTGGAATCCCAACTTTGGTGGCCAATTATGTAAGGGATGATATAGAAGTGGAATTTCAGAGTGAAAACGGGATTTTAGGAATGGGGCCTTTTCCATTTGAAGGGGAGGAAGACGCCGATTTGATCAATGCAGGGAAACAAACAATTACAGCCCTGCCTGGTGCAAGCTTTTTCGACTCTGCCATGAGCTTCGGAATGATTCGGGGGCAACACGTGGATCTTACCATCTTAGGAGCTATGGAAGTAGCTGAAAATGGTGATATCGCCAACTGGAAAATTCCGGGAAAAATGGTCAAGGGAATGGGAGGTGCTATGGACCTGGTTGCTTCCGCAGAAAATATTATTGTAGCAATGATGCATACAAACCGTGAAGGGGAGTCAAAGGTGCTTAAAAGGTGTTCCCTGCCCCTAACCGGAGTTGGCTGTGTAACTAAAGTGGTTACCAACCTTGCAGTACTGGAAGTTACCAATAAAGGATTTAAACTTTTGGAACGTGCACCGGGAGTAAGTGTAGAGGAAATTAAAAATGCTACCGAAGGAACTCTTTTAGTTGAAGGTGATATTCCAGAGATGCAATTGAATTAGATGCCACCTTTTTAAAACTGAAAAGGGGTTTCTAAAGTAAAAAATAATCACAGCACTTCTGTAAAGAAAATGCTGTGATTTTTAATTTAAAAAAAGAATTAAAGGCATTAACTAAATAACCTCTTATTCAATTATAGAGGTTGAATGCGCCTCAATGTTTATCAATTTTTCAATAACCTTAGGCATTGGTATCATTTCTCCTCTTGCATTTACCTGGGAAAAATAAGTGTGCCACCCGGAATCTGCCACTGCTTTTTCGAGTTTTTCCACATCATCTATAGATGGTAATTTCCAAACTGCCATATAGCGGTAGTCGCTTCTATAAGGTGTGTGTTCATCATTCATCGCCCAGCCTGTAACTTCCGCACCACTATCCATGATCTCTTTTACACCTAATTCCATTTTATCAAAAAACTCCCGTCTTTTATCTTTGGAAAGTTTCATCCATGATTCGGTCACATTCCATAATTCCACGTATAAATACATAATTATAAATTTTTGGTTAGATTAAAAAAATAAATTAGTCCCAAAGAAGGATCTTTCTTAAAGGTACTAAATAATTGAGAATAAAATAAAAAATCCAAGAATTGGTAATGTTTATTAATTCTTCCGAATGATATTTTTAAAATTCTCCGGATCTGTATCTCCTTCAGTACTGTAAAAAAGCACCCTCGATTCAGAGTTAATATTGAGGGTTTCCTTTAAATTCCTGAAGCGGGGATCCGTCATTAAAGCGATAAAGCCGGCAAGTCCCCCTGCACCAGATTCTCCCGAAATAATCCTTTTATCATCGCCGGTAGGATAATATAATTCCCTGATGGCTCGTTTTGTAAAGGTGTCTTCGATTGCTATTGCGGCATCTGCTGAATTTTTTAATATTTCCCAGGCGGTTAGGGATGGAATTCCGCAGTTGAGACCTGCCATTATAGTTTGAAAATTCCCTTCAGGTTTGGTGCGTTCCCCTTTTTTAAAGGATGCCAGAATCCCTGCAGCTTCTATGGGTTCTACAAGAACTATTTTCGGTCTGTTTACACCATATCGGTTGAGATAATACCAGGCTACTGCCGCAGGCCAGCTTCCCACCCCGGCCTGTAAAAACACAATGTCTATTTTTGGTTTTGGCAATTTGTGGAGACTGTTTTCCAGTTCCTTAAAATGAGTGAGATATCCAGCCATGATATATGCAGGAATCTCTTCATAATTCTCGCTGGCGGTATCCTGAACCAGCTGCCAGCCGTTTTTCCTGCTTTCATTTTTAGCAAACTCACAGGTTTCATCATAATCTGCATCCACTTTTTCTACGAGTGCTCCCTCTTTTTCAATAGCCTGAATGCGGGCTTTGGTAGTATCTTTAGGGACGAAAATTCTTGAATTTTTTCCAAAAAGTTTTGCCGACCAGGCTACGGCACGGCCGTGATTTCCATCCGTTGCCGAGCAAAATGTTTCTATATCCGGATCCTTTTCCAGTATTTTTGAAATTGCAAAAGAAGCACCTAAACCTTTAAATGCATTTAAGCCGAAGCGATAGGATTCATCTTTTACAAAAATATTCTTCACTCCATAGGATTTAGCCAATTCGTTTAATTCCAGCAATGGGGTAACCGAATAGTTTTTTAAAGATCGATGATATGCCAGGGGATCACTGCTTCGGAAAAGGAAGTTTGTAAGCCCTTCTGGCAAAATATTATCGGGCTTGTTTATGTAATAGGGTGCTTGCTTCATAATAAATAATCAAAAAACCTCTGGCTAAGCCTACGAGGTGTGAATTAGAAAATATTTTTAAAATTCAAGGCAGGCCCCACCTCGGGCATTTAAACCCTCAATGAGGGATTCAGGATCTCCACTTAAAGGATTTATCATCAATTGCGCGCATAGTGCATAGTATTCCATTTAAATGATCATATTCATGCTGTAAGAGTTCTGCCAGGTCATTCTCTAGTTTTAACTCCTGGGGCTGCCAGAATTCATCCAGGTATTTAATAGTTGCAGTCTTATGCCGGTTTACTTTTACAAGAAGGTTAGGGAAACTCATACAATCATCCCAAACTTCAAATAGTTCCTCACTTAAATAGCTAAACTCCGGATTTATAAAAATAACGGGTTTTTCGATGTTCATATAGATAAGCCGTTTCATTATCCCCAATTGTGGCGCGGCTATGGCGCGACCAAAATGGTACTTTTCCCGAATTTCTTTCATAACATTATCCAGGTCTTCCACCCAGGCTTTTACAATCGGTAATTCTTCCTTTAGAACCGGATCACAGGAGTGGTAAAGCCTTGGATCTCCAAGAAGCAATAAATCATTGAGATTTTTCATTTTCCTGAATATTATTTTGAATTATAAGTGTAAAAATGTTTTCAAAAAGCAAAAAATAGAAATTTACAAAGTAATAGAAACATCTTTATAATTTTGTTTTGCGATTTTTTTTCATGGGTTTAAATCCAACAAAAAAACCCGCTAAAAGAGCGGGTTTCGTATATTTCATTCTGTTTATCAATTATTTCTCAGCATTTAGATGATTAAAGCCTACCATTGGCACCTACCCATTTAAACTGATGCTGATCCTGCGGAATGGAAATCCTACCTGCAATTCTGGTCATTCTATCCGGAAGTGCCATTAAATAATCCCTTGCTTTTTCGGCATCATCGGTAAGGGAAGTAAACTTGTCAATTTCCCAATAATCATTTAATTTTTTAAGAATATCTATATAATCGTAAGTTGTATAAACACCAAGTCGTTGAGCCGCATTGGAGAAATTCTCAAAAGCAGTGGCGATATCATCTCCAGATTCTCTTATAAATTGTGCGGGCATTACGATTTTCTTCTTCATCATATCCTGGAAAGCGAGCATCATCTCACTTGGATCATAATCAAAAATAACTTTTACAAATTCCCGGTATGCCAAATGATGTCTCATCTCGTCTCCGGCAATAACACTACACATTTTGGCGAGCATTTTATTGCCTTTTTTCTTGGCAAGTTGCCCTACTCTTTTGTGCGAAATGTTGGTAGCCAATTCCTGAAAACTGGTATATACAAAGTTCTTATAAGGATCTCTTCCGGTGCCAATATCAAATCCGTCATTGATAAGATATTGAGTTGTTTTTTCAATCTCCTTCATATCAACACGTCCGGAAAGATAAAGGTATTTATTTAGGGTATCTCCGTGTCTGTTTTCTTCTCCGGTCCATTGGCGTATCCATCGTGCCCATCCATTTTGTTTCCCTTGAGCTGCTCCGTGTTGTTCTACTCCTTCCATGTCCATTAACCATGATTCATAGGTAGGCAAAGCTTCTTCAGTAACCATATCGGCTACAAGTACAACCCAAAAATCATATCCCAATTCCTGAGCTTCTTCCCGAATCTGGACAATTTCATCCATGTAATTATCATTCTGTAGATTTGGCAGCAAATCCGTAGGTTGCCAAATTTCCTCGACAGGAATTAAGTATTTATCTATAAAACCGTCTACAGATTTTTCGACGGTTTGCATGACTTCTAATCTAATGTTATCCAGGGCCATAGCTTTTCATTTTTAGGGTTTTTCCATACAATACAAAATAATTTTCTGTAAAGCGTTGGCTATTATTTTTAAAATATAATCAAAAATTGTGCAATAAAAGTTAACTAAACCTCAAAGATATAAAGTTATTGAGATTTCGTCCTTAAATTTAAATTAATTTCTACCTTCTTCCCTGGGGTAAAGCTTATATACAGGTTGGCTTTGCCATACATTTTTAGAATCCACATCTATCCCGGAAAGTTTTCCTTTAAATGCTGCACCGGTATCTATGTTCCAAACATTTGCCATTTTTACGGGCTTTTCTTCATCTATTCGGGAAACCGGAGTATGGCCTATAAAAATTTCTTTAAATAATTTTAAGCGTGCAGGATAGAACTTATGCGTGGCTTGCATGCTTTTGTCGAGTGATAAAGCTGTTTCCCATAAAGTACGATCCCAATAGAAGCTACTCTCATGATATTCCTGCTCTGGTCCATGAAGATTTGTAAAACCGGCATGAACGAATAATCTGTTTTGTTTGTCGATGTAATAGTTTACCATTTGTTCATAAAAATCCAAATGATTTTTGATTTTTTCTGAAGTGAAATCCCGGTAAGCATCAATGCTCGACTGGCCACCATGTTGTAGCCATTTTTCGTTCAATTCACCTGTTTTTAACCAGCGATAAGTAAGGTCATCATGATTTCCGCGTAAAAAGATGCAGGAAATTTGTTTTGCAAGTTCAATCAAATAGCTAACAACATTTGCTGAATCTTTCCATCCATCAACATAATCCCCTAAAAAAATAAGTGTATCATCCGGGGTGATATTGATTTCATCAAGAAGTTGTACCAAAGCTTTTAAACCGCCGTGTATATCTCCAATTGCTATTGTTCTTTGCATAGTTAACTGTATTGTACTTTTCTTAAGATTCGCATACTTTCTTTATAAGACTGATAAAGCTTTTTGCTATGTTTTTTTAAAATTTCTTTTGCCGATTCCAGTTTCTGAATCGCCATTTCAAAATCATTGAAATAGCATATCAAATAAGTGGCGGGAAGATTTAAAAGATCTTTTTCTTCGTTTTTATTAAGTTCGGCCCCATTTTTTAATTTGGAAATAAGGGCATTGTTGGAGTTATAAATATGATATAGGATCTTTTTATCAAATTTTGGGGGATCGAATAATAGCTTACTATCTATTTCATACCCGGCGTTATCCTTGAATTTAATTTGAACCTCTTCCAAGGGATAATACTGAAATTTATTCTGCAGACCTAAATGCACATATTCCACGATTTTGAAATAATCTTTATCAATGCTTATGCTTACTTCATCCAGATCTGAATAAAATAGCTTCACCTGTTCATTGATCAATTCAATATCCACCCTGGAATAATAAATTTCATTTTTGATCTTTTTAATTTTACCGGCCCAGCATACCACGAAATATTCCTTGAAGACTTTATATTCGGGATTATAATCCTTTCGTTTTTTCATAAAATCAAAAACTCCATCCAGGGTGAGTTCAATGTTGTTTCGGGCGTGTTTTTCTATCGCCTCCACAATTTTTGAATTCACATCTTTGATCTCTATTCCAAAGATTTTAGGCATACTTATACTGCCTTCCCTTATAAAAACCGATCCGCCGTAATATTTCCAGATGTTTTTACGCAACGAGCAAATTTTACCAAAATTTGGCCGGATTGTCACCAAACCTACAACCAGGTTATCTGATAGATGCGGAAATGGAATGTTTTCATAGGAAACAATCGGCGGATTAGAGAGGTATGCGTTCACGAGATTTTGGATCTTGCTGTCATCAAAAAAATCCACCCCTGTAATACGATTGTCTTCATCCTCCACCCCAATCACAATATAGGAATTGTTGTTAGGGTTGGAATTGGCGAGCGCACAAACGTGTTTTAAAAACTTTGCTTTTCCTTCTTTCTGGCTAATGTTAAGCAACCGCTTTTTATCATAAAAGCTGTTCTCGTCATTATGAGCGAGCAGGTTTTTTATTAAAAGCCGTTTGTTGATCATCGGTTGAAATTATTGGTGTTTTCTGCTGTATAGATTTCTTTTCTTTCTTAATCCCTGTTAATAATGGTGCTGCTGGCCTGTGCGGTAGGCATCACGGTAAGATCTGCGATATTCACATGATATGGTCGTGTGACTACAAAACGAATAACATCTGCAATATCTTCTGGTTTTAGGGCCTGAAAACCCTGATAAACTTTTTCTGCCCTTGCAGTATCTCCTTTAAACCTAACTTTGCTGAATTCCGTTTCAACAAGCCCGGGATTAACCGCTCCCACCCGGATGCCTGCTTTATTAAGATCTATTCTCATTCCCTGGTTAATGGCATCAACGGCAAATTTGCTCGCGCAATATACATTTCCATTGGGATATACTTCCTTTCCGGCCGTTGAGCCTATGTTGATGATATGTCCGGATTTACGTTCCACCATTTGGGGAATTACCCCTTTGCTCACATAAAGCAGTCCTTTCACATTGATATCTATCATAGCATCCCAATCATCTATATTCCCATCCTGTATGGGGTTCATGCCATGAGCATTTCCCGCATTGTTGATGAGAATATCGATTTTTTTAAATTCCGAAGGAAGACTTTCCAGTTGTTTAAAAACTTCGGTTTTATCACGAACATCAAAAACCAGGGTGGTAACCGATACTTTTTTTGATAATTCTGCCGCAAGTTCTAAAAGAAGCTCTTTCCTCCTTCCGCATAAGATAAGATCAATTTTTTCTGAAGCAAAAGCGTGTGCTGTTGCTTTTCCAATTCCACTAGTGGCACCGGTAATAAGGGCTATTTTATTCATATTTAAATATTTATTTTAAAGATTCTAAGGTATAAAATGTATTGCTTACACCGGTATTAAGTTTGTAAAAGAGGATTAAGCAGTGTTAAAAAAAGTTAATTGTGCGAATCGTTTATAATCTATAGAACAATACTGCGTTCTTAAGCCCGAACCCAAATTTAAACAAATATGAAAATGTACTCAAAGAAGTTTAGTGTAAAAAAAATTACAGCAATGTTAATCGTTGCAATGGCAGTTACCATGTTTTACAGCTGCGATGACGATTCTGATGAAAAAGATGGAATGGCGACGCTAAAGGTGAGCATGACTGACGCTCCCGGAGATTACAAAGCTGTTATGGTAGACGTCAAGGATGTTATGATCAAGGTTGATGCATCCACTGATGATGAAGGTTGGGTAAGTTTAACGGGAGTTGAAACTGGAAGATATGATCTTTTAAGTTTAACAGGAGGAGTTACCCAGTTACTTGCAAACGCTCAGGTTGAACCGGGAATGTTAGGACAAATCAGATTGGTATTGGGAACTGATAATGCCATTGTTCTTAATGGTACAACCGAAGAAATCCCTTTAAGTACCCCAAGTGCACAACAATCAGGATTAAAGTTAAAGGTAAATCAGGAATTGGTAGCTGGTGAAAATTATGAATTCCTTCTTGATTTTAACGTGGATCAATCTATTGTTGTTGCAGGTAATTCAGGACAATATATCCTAAAGCCAGTAATTCGTTTGGCAGCGGTTGAAGGATCTGCAACAATTTCAGGAGAAGTACAACCTTCAACTTTCCAAAGTGTTGTAAAACTTCAGAATGCGGCTAATACTATTACAGCTTACACCGGTACAGATGGAAAATTCTCTCTTAATGGAGTTCCAGCAGGTACCTACCAATTCACGGTAACTCCTGAAGCAACTTCTGGTTTCCAAATGTATGTTGAAAACAACGTAGTGGTTACATCAGGAGAGGATATTGAAATGGCAAAAATCTTTCTGGCAGAAATTGGGCAATAAAACATCATTGTGTTATTAATTTAATTATTCTAAAAAAAGACTGTCTGAAAAGACGGTCTTTTATGTTTTTTGACCAATTTTGGTTCAATAATTGCGTGTTTGCATCGTTCGTAATTTGTGAATATCTTCACATTCTTAAAAAAATATTCCATGATTGAAAATAATGCTTCAGTAGATATTTCAAGCTTAAATGAAAAAATAGAGCGGGAAAGCGCATTTGTAGACCTGCTTACCGGAGAAATGAACAAGGTTATTGTTGGCCAAAAAGATATGGTAGAGCGCCTGTTAATTGGTCTTTTAGGCCAGGGGCATATCTTGCTGGAGGGTGTTCCCGGTTTGGCGAAAACCCTTGCTATCAATACACTTTCTCAGGCTGTTCATGGAACTTTTAGCAGAATACAGTTTACGCCCGATCTTTTACCCGCAGATGTTGTGGGAACCATGATCTATAATATGAAACTGAGTGATTTCAGCATTAAAAAAGGACCTATTTTCGCCAATTTTGTGCTTGCAGATGAGATTAACAGGGCACCGGCAAAAGTGCAGTCGGCTTTGCTGGAAGCCATGCAGGAAAAACAGGTAACCATTGGTGATCAAACCTTTATACTGGACAGGCCATTTCTTGTAATGGCTACCCAAAACCCGGTGGAACAGGAAGGAACCTATCCCTTGCCTGAAGCCCAAGTGGATAGATTTATGCTGAAAACAGTTATAAAATATCCCTTAATGGCCGATGAGCAACAAATTGTGCGCGCCAACTTAAGAGGTGGTTTCGAAAAGGTAAACCAGGTAGTGACCCTGGAACAAATCGCCCGGGCACAGGCATCGGTGAGAGAAGTTTATATGGATGAAAAAATCGAAAAATATATTCTCGATATCATCTTTGCAACCAGAACTCCGGAAAAATACAAACTTGAAGAATTAAAACCCCTTATAAATTTTGGAGCTTCTCCAAGGGGAAGTATCAACCTTGCGATCGCATCCAAATGTTATGCATTTATAAAACGCAGAGGTTATGTGATTCCTGAAGATGTAAGAGCGGTAGTATACGACGTTTTAAGACACAGAATTGGAATAACCTATGAAGCCGAAGCGGAAAATGTTACTTCAGAAGATATCATCAGCAGAATTATAAATGAGGTAGAAGTGCCATAAAAAGGCCTTAAACCCTTTAAAGAAACTCATCTTGTAACAAAATAATCAGTTCCTTTTTTCATCAGAAAAGACTCAGGAAACGCATAAAATGGATACGAAGGAATTACTCAAAAAAGTTCGGAAAATAGAGATCAAGACCAGGCGCCTGAGCAATCACGTGTTTGGAGGGGAATACCATTCTACTTTTAAAGGCAGGGGAATGACTTTTAGCGAGGTTAGAAGTTATCAGTTTGGAGATGATGTTCGAAGTATAGACTGGAATGTAACTGCCCGATATAATGAGCCTTTTGTAAAAGTATTTGAAGAGGAACGGGAACTTACGATGATGTTGCTGGTAGATGTTTCCGGCTCTGAACTTTTTGGAACCGGGGATCAGTTTAAAAAAGATATTATTACCGAGGTGGCTGCCACGTTGGCATTTTCTGCGACTCAAAACAACGATAAAATAGGACTTTTACTGTTTTCAGATCAACTAGAACTATTTATTCCGCCCAAAAAGGGAAGATCCCACGTATTGCGAATTATAAGGGAACTTATAGAATTCGAACCGAAGGGGAAAAGCACCAATCTTTCTGAAGCGCTTAAATATGCCACAAATGTCCTGAAGAAAAAAGCCATCATTTTTGTTCTTTCAGATTTTATTGATGACGGATATCAGCATAGTTTAAAGATCATCAGCGGAAAGCATGATGTTACAGGAATTCGCGTTTATGACCGCAGGGAAGAAGAAATTCCTAACCTTGGTTTGGTGCAAATGCTGGACAGGGAATCGGGGGAATTGATGATGGTGAATACCGGCTCAAAATCTGTTCGATATTCTTATGCCGAATATTTCAGGGATCGTGAAAATTACTTCAGGGAGAGTTTTACAAAGAGTGGTGCCGGAAGTTTCAGCACCCGGGTGGATGAAAGTTACGTCAGGAAATTATTGGGGTATTTTAAAACAAGGGGATAAGAAAAATATGACCAAAAAATATTCAAATTTAAATACGTTTATCAAAAAATCGAAGTTACCTGAGCTATTCAGATTTCCTGAAGATGCAAATGCTGCGTTTCAGAAATTTCTTCTTTTTTCTATTTTAATAGCTACTTCTTTTTCGGTTTTTTCTCAGGAAACAAAAGTTTCCTCTTCGATAGATTCTACCCAAATAAGGATTGGAGAACAAATTATCTATACCATTCAGGTGGAAACAGATTCTACCAATTTGGTGGTTTTTCCGGAAGGCCAGACCTTTAATCCATTGGAGGTTGTTGAATCCCTTCAAACCGATACTTCAAGAGTTCAAAACCGGTTTCGTCTCTTTAAGGAATATGCGCTAACTCAATTTGACTCCGGCAGTTATACGATTCCACGGCAGCAAGTTCTTGTAAATGATACCCCGTATTTTACAGATTCCATGCGAGTGGAAGTTGCAAATGTTGTTGTAGATACCACAAAACAAAAAATGTATCCTATTAAACCTGCGATGGAAGTCCCTTCAGGATTTCAAATTCCAAATTGGGTATGTTGGTTTTTGGGGATTTTGGTGCTGATTGGTTTAGGATATTATCTCTTCAGAAGAAGGAAGAAAAAACAGGAAGCCGCCAAACAATTACCGCCTTATGAACGAGCGTTGTTTGAATTGCAACAACTGGATCAATCCCAGTTTCTGGAAAACAGGCAAACCAAAGAATATTATTCGAAGTTAACCGAAGCGGTTCGAAGATACCTGGAGGATGAGATCCATTTGCGTGCCATGGAAAGCACCACTTCTGAACTAATCCATGACCTCGAAATAAAAATGGAAGCCGGACAACTTAAGTTAAGCCGTGAAACCATCGATGAGTTGAAACGGATTTTACAGCGAGCAGATCTTGCGAAATTCGCAAATTCCAGACCTGATGTTATCACTGCGAAAGGAGACCGGTCTAAAATAGAGCATGTTATTAATGACACAAAAGCCGCTATTCCGGAGCCTACCGAAGAAGAGCTATTAAAAGATGAAGCTTATAAAATTGAGCGACTTAGAAAACGAAAACGCAAAAAAATAATTTATGGAGTGCTGGCAGGTGTTCTGGTAATTGCAATAGTCGTTACGGCACTTATTACAACAAAAGGGTTCGATTATTTAAAAGACACCTTAATTGGGAATGAGACCAAAGAATTGCTGGAAGGCGAATGGATACAAAGTGAATATGGAGATCCTCTGGTTTCTATAACAACCCCAAGAGTTCTAACCCGCGGAATAATTGACAGGCCGGACGAAGCAAATGAAATGCTGGTTGGAGATGAAACCTTTATTGATGGTAGTTTGGAAAACGATCTTTATGTGGTGGTAAGCACCCTAAAATTTCAAAAGGATGCAAAATTCGACCTAAATACTGCTGTGGAAGGTGTTTATGCAAATCTTGAGAAAAAAGGCGCCAAAAATATTATAGTAAAAGATGAAAAATATAGTACAATTCAGGGAGTTCAAGGCGTAAAGGTTTTTGGAACACTGGAGCTGGAAAATCCTGATACAAAACGTCCCGTAAAAAAGGAATATATTATTTTGAATTTCGGAGTGAATCAGGGTTTCCAACAGATCACCGTGATCTTTGATGAGGAGGACCCTTTTGCTGAAGAAATTGCGAACCGCATTATGAATTCGGTTGAATTTGAAAATCCCACGAATTAATGTTTGACAACTTCACATTCGAAAGTCCTCAGTTTTTCTGGTTATTGGTTTTACTGCCAATAGCCGCAGCCTGGTATTTCTGGAAGCGAAACCGGCAACAGGCAGAACTAAGGATTTCCAGCATTCGGGGATTTAAGGCTAAAAGCAGCATCCTGCCGGTTTTAAGACATGGCTTGTTTGTGCTGAGGTTGCTAGCCCTTGCATTGCTGATAATTGCGATGGCACGCCCACGAACCACCGATGTTTCTACAAGAACAAGTTCAACCCAGGGGATTGACATTGTGCTTTCCATAGATGTTTCGGCAAGTATGCTTGCCCGGGATCTTAAACCAAACCGCCTGGAAGCATTAAAAGAGGTAGCAGCCGAATTCATTAAAGGCCGCCCTTCAGATAGAATTGGATTAGTGGAATATGCAGGTGAAAGTTTTACAAAAACCCCGGTGACCAGTGATAAGGCTATCGTGCTTGCATCCCTTAATGAGATAGAATACAATACCGTTATAGAAAGCGGTACCGCCATAGGAATGGGCCTCGCAACATCTGTTAACCGATTAAAGGACAGCAAGGCAAAAAGCAAAGTGATTATTTTACTTACAGATGGGGTGAATAATTCCGGATTTATAGATCCAAAAATTGCCAGTGAACTCGCTGTAGAATATGGAATCAAGGTATATACCATAGGAGTTGGAAGCAATGGAATGGCATTATCTCCCATTGACATACTTCCAAATGGCCAGTTTCGATACGGAATGGCACGGGTGGAAATAGATGAAAAACTACTGGAGGAGATAGCACAAACAACCGGCGGGAAATACTTTCGTGCCACCGATAATGAAAAACTCGGGGAGATCTATGAAGAGATAGATAGCCTTGAAAAAACGGAGATCGAAGAATTTAAATATACCAATTATGAGGAAAGGTTCCGGCCATTTTTATTATTAGCCGGGCTTTTGTTGATTTTGGAACTTTTTTTGAGGTTCACGGTATTCAGAAGTTTTATTTAAATTTAAAAATGCGCCAATTTCTTTCCCGGAAACATGGCAATTGAACAATAAAGGAGCATTTAAATGTATATTTTAGAAGAGGAGAAATTTTTCTGGTTATTGCTCATCGTTCCGGTGTTGCTCTTGTTTTATTTTCTGCAACTAATCTGGAAAAGAAGAAAGCAGAAGCAATTTGCCAAACCAGAGATGCTAATGCAATTAAGTCCGGATAAATCCAGGTTTAAGCCTGGGCTTAAATTCGCCTTTTTGTTAGTTGCGTTAGGGGCGTTGGCATTTGCTTTGGTAAATCCAAAAATCGGGACAAAAATGGAAACGGTTACCAGGGAAGGGGTCGACATTGTTTTTGCACTGGATGTTTCTAAAAGTATGGAAGCGGAAGACGTAGCTCCCAACAGGCTTGAAAAATCAAAACAACTGGTGACTCAGGTCATCAATAATCTGGGAAGTGACAGAATTGGACTGATTGGTTATGCTGGAAGTGCTTTCCCGCAACTGCCTATTACCACAGATTATGCTTCGGCAAAAATGTTCCTGCAGTCTATGAATACTGATATGGTTTCATCTCAGGGAACTGCAATAAGCGAAGCGATTAAACTGGCAACAACCTTTTATGACGAGGACAGCCAAACCAGCAAAGTCCTGATAATTATTAGTGATGGCGAAGATCATGAAGGAGATGCTTTGGCAGTGGCAAAGGAAGCGGCTGAACAGGGAATACGAATCTTTACAATTGGTGTGGGAACTCCAAAAGGAGGTCCTATTCCTATAAAAAGAAACGGAGTAATCCAGTCCTATAAAAAAGATCAAAGAGGGGAAACCGTTATCACCAGGATGAGTGATCAAACTTTAAAAGATATTGCCGGAGTTGCTAACGGAACTTATATACAGGGGAATGTTACCTCTGAAGTGACAGGAGAAGTTGCAGAATTTCTTCAAACATTGGATCAAACCGAATTCGAAGCCAAACAATTTGCAGATTATCAGTCTCAGTTCCAGTGGTTTTTAGGATTGGCTATTTTGTTGCTGTTGGCAGATATTTTTATGTTGGAAAGAAAAACTGCCTGGGTCAAAAAATTAAATCTTTTTAACGAAAGAGGAAGCAAGTAAGAAGATGAAACATCCATAACGGGAAGCCGATACACATGGGAATGATTATATGGATGTCGCATATGACCGCTAAAACAATAATATAAACAGATGAAACACATACTTAGAACATATAAATTTTTTGTGTACTTATTTATAGGTATCAGCTTTTTATATTCTAACACCTCCTACTCTCAAACTATGGAGGAGGAGCAAAAAAAGATAGAAAAGCAAACAAATAAATTCTTGAAAGAAGCTGAAGAAAAGCTGGGTGAGAATGATTTTGCTGCTGCAGAAGCTTCTTATAGAAAGGCGGTTGCCAAGAATCCCGACAGCGAAGTTGCCCGGTACAATATGGCTAACATGTATTACAGCAAGGAAAAACCGGGAAATGCAGCACAACGTTATAAACAAGCTGCTGAAGTTTCTGAAACCAAGGATTCCAAACATAAGATCTTCCATAATTTAGGCAATACCTTTATGGAGCAAAAGAAATATAAAGAAGCTGTAGAAGCTTATAAAAATGCTTTAAGAAGTAACCCTTCAGAAGAGGAAACCCGTTATAATTTGGCTTTAGCAAAGAAAATGTTGGAAGAAGAGGAAAAAGATGGCGGCGGTGGAGATGAAGATCAGCAAGATAAGGACGACCAGAAAAAGGATGAGGAAAAGGATCAAAAAGGAGATGAAGGAGAAAAAGATCAGGATAAAAAGGACGGAGAAGATAAAGAAGACCAGGGAGGTGATAAGGAAGAGGATTCTCAAAAAGAACCTGAAAAAGAGGATGAAAATGGAGATCCTAAGGATCAAAAGAAAGACGAAGGAAAAGATGGGGAGCAGGAACAACCTAAACAACCACAGCCACAGCCTGGCCAACTATCTCCACAGCAAATAAAAAGTTTGCTTGAGGCGATGAATAATGAAGAGAAGAAGGTTCAGGATAAAATAAATGCGCAAAAGGCACAGGGAGCAAAAACCAGGACAGGAAAGGACTGGTAGTAGCAGGAATTTAAAAGTTCATAAAAAGCTTCAATTCAAAAACCTCGGGTCAAGCCCAGGAAGTATGAATTAGAAAATATTTTTAAAAAATTCGAGGCAAGCCCGCCTGAATAGTTTGGGCAGATCTCGGGGAACCAGCCCGTCCGTCAGGCGGGTTAAACCCTCAATGAGGGACTTAAAAGTTTAATTAGAAATGAATTTAAGAATATTCATAGTATCATTTTTTTTATTTATCTCAGGCATGGGTTTTGCCCAGGTGAAATTTGTTGCCGAGGTTAGTAAAAATAAACTGGGGATGAATGAACGTCTTCGGGTAGATTTTGAAATGAATCAGGATGGCGATAATTTTAGGGCGCCCTCTTTTATCGGATTTACAGTCGTTGGTGGCCCAAACCAGGCAGTAAGCAATAGCTGGATTAACGGAAAGCGCACTTATTCAAAAACATACAGTTATTTTTTGGCACCAACTGCCAGGGGAAAATTCACTATAGGACAGGCAGAGATCACTATTGACGGAACAACGTACAAAACTTCGCCTGTTCAGGTGGAAGTAACCGCTGCGGTGGATCAACCTACCGATGGGAATAATTCTGATTTTGTTGCATCTGAGAATCTGCATTTGGTAGCCGAAATATCTAATTCCAATCCCTTTCTCAATGAAGCAATAACAGTAGTTTACAAACTTTATGTGAGCCCCAGGGTAAGTGTCAGCAACTGGAGAGAATTGGATAATCCTGTTTACAGTGATTTCTGGAGTCAGAACATCGATATTCGCCAGCTAAAAATTGAAAATGGCGAATATCAGGGAGAACCCTACAGGTTTGTGATACTTCGAAAAACAATTTTATACCCTCAAAAAACCGGAGAACTGGATATTGAACCATTAACGCTTTCGGTCGCTGTAGATGTTCCCAGCAATCGCAGGGATATTTTTGGTGGCAGACTTTATGAAACCATTGACAAAACCGTTGCAGCCGGGAAAAGAACCATTAATGTGAAACCTTTGCCAGAAGCGAATAAACCGGCGGGATTTACAGGAGCAGTTGGAAAATTTGATTTTAAGGTAATCCCCGGTAAAACCGAACTTGCCGCAACCGAATCTTTAACCGTAAAGGTTGAAGTAAGCGGTAAAGGAAATTTAAAATTATTTGAACTTCCTGAATTGCAAGTGCCGGCTTCGCTGGAAAAATATGAGCCGGAACGCAGTGAAAATGTCCGGACAGATCTTAATGGAACCCAGGGAAGTGTGACTGATAATTATACCATTGTTCCTACTCAAAAAGGGAAATTCCCCATTCCCGGACTTTCATTTTCGTATTTTGATTTAGACAGTAAAAGTTACAAAACCATCACCTCCGGCGAGATCCTGCTGGATGTTTCTGCCGCTCCGGCAGGAAGTTCTATGGCATCGGGAGGTTCGGTGACCGGAGTGAAGCAACCGGTGGGAATCACGGAAAATCAATTTAAATACATAAAACTGAATCCCGGTTTGCATCCTGTTGGTTCCGGTAGCTTTTTTGGAGGTTGGTCCTTTTGGGCCCTGTATCTCTCACCATTTCTTCTTGTTGTTTTGGGTATTTTATTAGGAAAAAAACGAACAGAGCTCGCAAATGATGTTGCTGGAAACAGAATTAAAAGAGCTAATAAGCTGGCACGGAAATACCTTTCAGAAGCAAAAAAAAACCTTGGCGATCAAACAGCTTTTTACATTGCTTTGGAAAGAGCGCTGCACAATTACCTTAAAGCCAAGTTGCATATACAGACCACAGATATGAGCAAGGAAAAGATCATAAGCCTTTTGGAAGAAGCAAAGGTGGATAAACCGGCTATCATGGAATTTATGTCACTCCTTAAAAGTTGCGAATTTGCACGTTATACTCCTTCTTCAAGTGATACCATGCGCGAGGAATACGAAAAGGCCGTTATTACAATTTCAGCTTTAGATAAACAGTTATAAATCATGAAAATCTTACTATTTTATTTTTTAATGTTTTGCTGTATCCCGCTAATGGCTCAAAACGAGGCGTTATTTGAGGAGGCAAATGCTGATTATAATGAGGGGAATTATCAGGAAGCATTGGAGAATTATCAGCAAATTCTCAGCAATGGAGAAACTTCAGCTGCCTTGTATTTCAATCTGGCCAATACGTACTATAAATTAAATAATATTGCACCAAGTGTTTATTATTACGAAAAAGCACTTCAATTAAAACCGAACGATGCAGATATTGAGAACAACCTTGAATTTGCAAGGAATATGGTTATTGATGATATTGCCGATGTACCTGAAACAGGATTATCCAAAATGGTTAACAATACGATTTCCAAACTTAGTTTTGATGGTTGGGCCTGGATGGCAATAGTAAGTTCTGTGATTTTTGCGATTTTTTTCCTGCTGTATTATTTCAGTGCCGGAGCAAAATTTAAAAGAATCTTTTTTGGTGTTTCAATCTTCTTTCTAATAGTTTCTTTAGGCTCGGTAGGTTTTGCGTATCAGCAGCAGGCGTCGATTCAAAACAGCCAGTATGCTATCATATTTGCTGAAGAGGTTCCTGTGAGGAGTGAGCCTAACCTTAGAAGTGATGAATTGTTCCTATTGCATGAAGGGACAAAACTAAAAGTCTTGGAGACCTTCCAGGACTGGATTAAACTTGAATTATCAAACGGAGCACAGGGCTGGATTACAAAAAATGAGGTGAGATTCTTATAAATAGTTTTTATTGATGTTAACCTTAGTTTAAATTATCGCTTTAAGTTTTGATATAGCTTGTTAAATGTTATTTTTGCCCCGATGAAAAAAACAGCTGGCCTTCTGGCATTTCTTTTTATAAGTTTTCTTTTATGCCCAACGATAGTGGTCATAATTGATAAGCATTCAGATGTTTCCTATGTTTTTTCCATGACTGAAGAGGAACAGTCTAAAGAAGGCAAAACTCTTACAGAATTCACTTTCCACGACAATGATACAAACCATCTTAGTATTGGATTACTTTCAAAGAAGAAGGTAATAGCCTATAAGGTGAAAAGTGACCTTGATTTATTATATCCCGAAGTTATATCCCCTCCTCCGGATATTGCTTAATACTTCTTCATTATAGAATCTTTAGTTTCAGCAACCGTATTTCAAAATCGGAATAACCTATGTGTGCTTCTATGAGGCATAAAGGTTAGGTAATCTATTGCTGTTTCTGAATATTCAAATTTAAATTATTCGCAAATTTTCCGATTGTTAGGAGATTCTTTTCTTAAATCAGGTTATTAAAATAAACCTGAAATTGGAAGGGCCATCTATGATCGTCCAATTATTTTATATCGTATGTTTAAAAATTTAAAAAACGACTTGCCTGCAAGTTTAGTAGTATTTTTTGTTGCTTTGCCATTATGTTTGGGAATAGCGCTGGCTAGTGGAGCTCCTTTATTTGCCGGCGTTATTGCCGGCGTTATCGGAGGTATCGTTGTAGGTTCCATTTCTGGATCTTCCCTTGGAGTTAGTGGTCCGGCAGCAGGATTGGCAGTAGTGGTTTTAACTGCAATTTCCGATTTGGGGAGTTATGAATTGTTTCTGGTAGCTGTAGTAATTGCCGGATTGCTTCAAATCCTTCTTGGAATTTTAAAAGCCGGGGTTATTGGTTATTTCTTTCCATCTTCAGTAATTAAAGGAATGTTGTCTGCAATTGGGATCATTATCTTTTTAAAACAAATCCCTTTGGCGCTTGGTTACGAAGATGGGGAAACACCTTTTGCCTTTTTTGAAACCACCGGATTTGATATCTATACCGGTTTAGTAAATATGTTAAATTCTGTTGCGACAGGAGTGGTGGTTATTACTGTAGTCTCATTGGCAATCCTATTGATTTGGGATAAAGTTCTTGCAAAAAAGCATAAGGCCTTTAAACTTATTCCAGGCCCTTTGGTGGCGGTAATTGTTGGTATTATTTATATGCTTATTTTTCAAGGCAGCGGCTCAGTATTTGAAATTACAGGAGCTAATTTGGTAACTGTACCGGTTCCCGATAATGTATCGGAATTTTTAGGCCAGTTAACGTTCCCTGATTTCTCTCAAATAGGAAATTCACAGGTATTTATCGTTGCTATCACCATTGCCGTCGTAGCAAGTTTGGAAACCTTATTAAGTGTGGAAGCAACAGATAAGCTGGACCCTGCAAAGAGGGTAACCCCAACCAACAGGGAATTGGTGGCCCAGGGGATAGGGAATACTTTTTCTGGTCTTGTAGGCGGTTTACCAATAACACAGGTAATTGTTCGAAGTTCTGCAAATGTTATGAGCGGAGGAAAAACCAAAGCTTCTACTGTTATGCACGGACTTTTATTGTTGTTAAGCGTAATCCTCATCCCGCGGTTTTTAAACCTGATTCCGTTAGGGGTTCTGGCAGCGGTTTTGTTGATCATTGGTTATAAACTTGCAAATCCGAAGCAATTTTTTCAGATGTCAAAACTTGGGAAAACTCAATTTTTACCTTTTCTGGTAACTGTTATAGCAATTGTTGTCACCGATTTATTGGTAGGTATTTTATTAGGATTGGCTGTGGGAATTATCACTATATTGATTAATAGTTACAAAAACTCTCACTTTCTTCATATGGAAGATAAATCCAATGGACTACATAAGATTAAAATGGTATTTGCAGAGGAAGTAACCTTTTTGAATAAAGCAGCCATTCAAAGGGAATTGTATGCCTTGCCAAAAGATACCTATCTTACTCTGGATGTAAGAAAAACAAAATCACTTGATCTGGATGTTCTGGAAATCCTTGATGATTTTTCCATAACGGCTGAGAGAAAAAATATCACCATCAAATTAATTTCAGATAGAGGTGAGGTAGTAAACCCACCCAGTTATCGTCAATTTTTTGGAGTGAACGTATTAGAAGGAGCACATTAATTATTAATTAAAAAATATAACATTATGAGTACATTTTATAAATCTCTACTTGAGAATAATAAAAAATGGGTAAAGAGTAAACTGGATCTAAATCCGGAATATTTTGACGAGCTATCCAAGGGACAACAACCTCCTTTATTATGGATAGGTTGTGCAGATAGCAGGGTTCCTGCAAATGAAATTATTGGAGCTCAACCTGGAGAAGTTTTTGTCCATAGGAATATAGCCAACATGGTTGTCCATTCTGATATGAACATGTTGAGCGTACTGGATTATGCTGTAAATGCATTAAAGGTGAAGCACGTGATTGTTTGCGGGCATTACGGATGTGGTGGCGTAAATGCGGCCATGACAAACCAATCTATTGGTTTGATAGATAACTGGATACGTCACATTAAAGACGTTTACAGGTTACATAAAACAGAACTGGATGCTATTGAAGACCAGACACAGCGTTCCAACCGGTTTGTGGAATTGAATGTTACAGAACAGGTCTTTGATCTTGCCAAAACCTCTATTGTGCAGGGAGCATGGGAAAAAAACCAGGAACTTAGCCTTCATGGCTGGGTGTATGGAATAGATTCAGGAATTATTAAGGATCTGGGTGTTAACATCAGCAATGATTCTGAACTGGATGAGGTTTACCAGCTTAATTTCTAATTAAAGATTTATATTTCCCTGAATTTGTTTGATTTGGGAGCCAAAGGATCGGTGTTCACACCGATCCTTTTTTTATACCTCAAAATCTTCTTCAAGAAGATCTATTTCTTTTGCTTCCCGTAGAATAGCCGGTAATAAAACAGGAGCGATTGCCTGTACGTGAGGATATAACAAAGAACTTTCAATGGTTGCCTGTTCTACAATATTAATATCTTCGTTTGTTTCCCCAAAAAACATAATGACCACGCTTATAATAAAGGCGAGTTTGATCAATCCAAATCCTGCACCTGCCAATTTATTTATAATTCCTAAGGCAGCAAAATTCATTAAACCGGTTATAAATTTTCCTGCAAGGGAGATCAAAAAAACAATAAGGACAAAGGTGATTGCAAAGGCGATTAAATTGACAAACTGAATGTTCCATGAGACCTTATCTATAAGGTAATCGCTTAAAATATGAGAGAAATAGATTGCAACATATATTCCAGCTACAAATGCCACCAGCGAAGCAAGTTCAGCAAAAAAACCTCTAAAGAAGCCTCGTATCAATCCATAAAGGAGAATCACGGCAAGAATTATATCTATTATATTCATTTTTTAGGGATAGTAATTACATCTTCCAAGATACGTATCTTTGGCAAATGGCAAGAGATGAACAATTAAAAGAACGGTGGACCCAATTACAAACCAGGATTTCCAATCAATTTGCAGATGGGGATCTTCTGGATTTAGATGCGATAATTTATCTTATTGGGGTGCAGGAATTAGGAAGACCACATGAAAAATTTAAAAAAGATCAAAAATTAGATCTTATGCACATAGCGATATGCCGTTTGCTGGCACCCTATGGTTATTATGAATTTGATTTTGTAGACGAAGATGGTTGGCCTCATTATAAGGTGCTGGAAGTTTTGCCCAGCTTGAAAGCAGGAGAGCAATCGGTGTTGATGAAGGACGCCATAGTTCAGTATTTTCTGGAAACCGGATATATTCAATAAGATTTTTAAAATTGCAGGGTAAAAGTACAATTTTAGTAAATTTGCCACTTAAAGAAATGAATTCATGATTGATAAGATTAAGGAGCATATTGCAATTGTTGCGGGTTTTCAGGCTTCAAATAAAGAGGAAGTGGAAGCTTTAAGGATTAAATACCTCGGAAAAAAGGGATTTTTAAATCAATTTTTTGCTGAATTTAAAAATGTTCCGAATGATCAGAAAAAGGAATTTGGCCAGGCAATAAATACTTTAAAAACCACAGCTCAGGAAAAGGTTTCAGTATTAAAAGATGCTTTTGAAGGTGCACAGGAAGAACATGGAGTTTATGGAGATCTTTCCCGTCCGGCAGAACCAGTTGAGATTGGATCCAGACATCCTATTTCCATCGTGAAAAATCAAATCATAGAAATCTTTTCAAATATAGGTTTCAATGTTTCTGAAGGACCAGAAATTGAAGACGACTGGCATAATTTTACAGCATTAAATCTTCCGGAATATCACCCGGCAAGGGATATGCAGGATACCTTTTTCATCCAGACAGATCCCGATATTTTATTAAGAACACATACCTCTTCTGTACAGGTAAGATATATGGAGAATAATCAACCTCCAATACGAACTATTTCACCGGGGCGTGTTTTCAGGAATGAAGCTATTTCTGCAAGATCACATTGTATTTTTCACCAGGTGGAAGGGCTGTATATCGATAAGGACGTTTCCTTTGCTGATCTAAAACAAACCTTACTGTATTTTACAGAACAAATGTTTGGGAAGTCCAGGATCAGGCTTAGACCTTCTTATTTTCCATTTACAGAGCCTAGTGCCGAAGTTGATATCTACTGGGGACTGGAAACAGAAACCGATTACCGCATTACCAAAGGAACCGGCTGGTTGGAAATCATGGGCTGTGGAATGGTAGATCCAAATGTGCTTAAAAATTGCGGAATTGATCCCACGGAATATAGCGGATTCGCTTTTGGAATGGGAATAGAACGTATCGCTATGCTGCTTTACCAAATTGGAGATATTAGAATGTTCTATGAAAATGATATTAGGTTTCTGGAACAATTTAAATCAACCATATAAAATGAACCTAACGTACCTGATACAAATACTAATGAAGTAATGCGAATTACTCCTGATAGTTATCGGGAGAACAATAAAAACCAATAAATATCCACAAATGAAAAAGATTGGAATTATTATTTTAGCAGTTATTATTTTAGCCGGGATAGCAGCACTTACGCTGGTCTTTCAGGTCATTGAATTTTTTGTAGGGGTTATTCTTTTCCTGGTGGCAATTTTCTTTATGGGTTATTTATATAAGACGGTAGAGGACAGGCTGGATAAATGAAATTGAATTTACTAGAAAATTAAAATTAAAGATTCATCTAAAAATAAAATTCCCGGGAATATTTTCCCCGGGAATTAATAAATATTTATCCTAATGTAGCCCTAATGGGTTATTTAGGAAGATAAAAATTGGTGTAAATATTATAAAACACCTTGATCTAACATAGCATCGGCAACCTTTATAAAACCTGCAATATTTGCTCCTTTTACATAATTAATATATCCGTCCTCATCTGTTCCGTATTTGGAACAAACAGTATGAATTGAAGACATAATTTGATGTAATTTAGCATCCACCTCTTCGGTAGTCCAGTTTATTTTCATGGCATTTTGTGACATTTCCAAACCGGAAACTCCTACACCACCGGCATTTGCAGCTTTACCAGGAGCAAATGGTAATTTATGATTATGAAACAGTTCAACCGCTTCTGGTGTACATCCCATATTAGATACTTCCACAATATATTTTACGCCATTTGCAATTAATATTTTTGCATCCTCCCCATCCAATTCATTTTGAATTGCACTTGGCATTGCGATATCCACAGGAACCTCCCAGGGCTTTTTACCGGGAATAAATTTGGCTTCGGGGAATTCTGTTACATAAGGAGAAACAATGTCGTTGTTTGATGCCCTAAGCCATAAGAGATAGGCTATTTTTTCTGCATCCAAACCGCTCTCGTCGTAGATATATCCGTCAGGACCGGAGATGGTAACAACTTTTCCGCCAAGTTCTGTAACTTTTAAAGCTACACCCCAGGCTACATTTCCAAATCCTGAAACAGAAACCGTTTTTCCTATAAAGGAATCGTTTTTTGTTTGCAGCATTTCATTTGTGAAATAAGTGGCTCCAAAACCTGTAGCTTCAGGCCTTATGAGACTTCCTCCCCAATTTAAACCTTTTCCTGTAAAAACACCGGTATTTTCAAATTGTAGTTTTTTATACATTCCGTACATAAAACCAATTTCTCTACCGCCAGTTCCAATATCTCCTGCCGGAACATCTTGATTAGGACCAATAACACGCCATAATTCCAACATAAAGGCCTGACAAAAACGCATTATTTCTGCATCTGATTTTCCCTTCGGGTTGAAATCAGATCCTCCTTTGGCACCACCCATTGGTAAGGTTGTTAAGGCATTTTTAAATGTTTGTTCAAATCCTAAAAATTTTAAAATGCTTAAATTCACACTTGGATGCAGTCGGATTCCTCCTTTGTAAGGTCCAATTGCATTATTAAATTGCACCCTGTGTCCTAAATTAACCTGAACCCCTCCTTCATCATCTACCCAGGCGATTCTAAAGGTTAAAATACGATCTGGTTCCACAAGTCGCTCAATTATTTTTGCTGCTTCATATTGAGGATTTTCATCATAAATAGTTTGAATAGATTCCAACACTTCGTGAACTGCCTGCAAGTACTCTTTTTCTCCGGGATGTTTGGTTTCCAGGTTATTTAATATGTCTTTTACATTCATAATTATATGATTTAACTGTATTTAAAAATTATTTGAGGATATATTCTTTCGTATGTTATCCGGGTGCAAAATTACATATATTAAATTGTATTTTTATTTAAAAACCCTCTCAGTTTTTAACAAACCAGCGGGGTATAATTACCCGATATCTACCTGTACCCTTCGAATAAAAAATCATTTTAACTTCTTCTACATAAATCCCTCAGGAGGGAGATCTTCGATGGAAACTTCGGGTTCAATAGTATCTTCTGTTTTATGTCCTTCTTTAAAAATTATGGCTTTACTGTTTTTCCCGTCTATAATTATATTTAGAGGTTTTTTAAAACGAATATGCCTTAAATACTCATCTTCATATTCAGCAACCTGATCATTTAAGTACGATAAGTCGAAATGGCCATCCTCTATGAAAGGATTTATAGTTAAATAACCAACTTTAAAAGAGGTTAAATTTTGAAAAAAATGGGTACCCTGGCTAGGTTCAATTCTATACTCATTTAAACCAGCTTCAATAATGATTTTAGCCGAGGCTATTTGTGGCCAAATCACCGGAATTCCCAACCACGGATCGCTGGATCCCCATCTACCTGGGCCAATTAAAATATATTGCTCATCCAGTTTGCTGAATTTTTTATTTATACGTTCTACGGCAGCTGCTATTTCCCAGGTATTGGCAGCGTTGAAGGTTTCGGGTTTTACATAGACAAGATTCTGTATATTCCCATAGTTTCCGTTGCCAAGTGCAGATTCTGAATACACTATAGTATCTTCAACATCAAAATTCTCCGGAATTTTGTTCATCGTTTCAATGCTTTCAACAATAGGCCTTATTTGTAAAAAACTAAATTCCTTTGGATGGCCGGAAGGAACATCAAGTTTTACCGCAAATTCAATTTCTATTGGATTTCGCATTTCCCGTTGTCCAATTCGTAACAATTCCTTTAGAATTTCTGCCAATGGAAAGTTATTGTACTTCAAGATGTTATCGAAAGTTATTACCCGAATACCATCCTGTAGAACTCCGGGTCTTATGGTGTTATTTTGAATGTCGTAAGTAGAAGCAACGAATTTTAAAGAGCCGTGTTTTTCGGCATTTCTTATGCTTATCTTTTTCTTATTTATAGCTTCACTGGTGGAAACCTGATAGCTTTCCGGATCCATATCCAGCCCATAGAAATATTGCTGTGTCTCCCGTTTGGTGGATTCGGGAGAAGATAGCTGGAGAATCTTTTTGGGATGATAGGGTGAAAATCTAAGGGTTTGACCACCGCCAACAATAATTTCCCCCAACCCCAAAGCGATATTGGCAATTCCCTCATTGGGCAATTCACTGCCAAGTGGATAAAAATTTATGGAACGCGCCACTCCTGAAATATTTGGGTAGTAGACATCATCATATTGTTTCCCGGTAACCTCTTGTAAAATAACCGCCATCTTATCTTCTTCAATACTGTGGGAAGATGCTTTTAAGTAAATTTTGCTCTGTTCGAAAAAGGCTGAAGCCATTACCGATTTAATGGCGTTGGAAACCATATGCAGCATTTTTTCTTTTGACGAACTTGGAATCATATAGGTTGCAAATACCCCTGCAAATGGAATATAATGCGAATCTTCCAGCACACTGGAAGAACGGACTGCGATGGGAGTTTTTGTTACATTTAAGAAGGATTTTATATCTTCCACAACCCAATTTGGGAGTGGTTTTGAAATAAATTCGTTTAAAATTTCATCATCGTTATCACATTGAGCAACAAAGCGTATAAGCTTATGTTTTTCCATAAATTCATCAAATACCTCCGTGCTTAAAACCACCGTACGAGGTATTGAGATGGAAATATCTTTGTATTTATTAAATAATTTATGGCGTTTTAAAAAGGAATTGATAAATGCCAGGCCAAGACCCTTTCCTCCCAGGGAACCTTCGCCTATTCGTGCAAAACCCAAATACTCATCGTATTTATCTTTGTCAAATTTTGCGATAACTCCTCTGGACCTGTATAAGCGGTATTTTTTAATGGCATTTATTAAAAATTCCCTTATTTGTTCTATATCATCAAAATCCTCATATTCTACTGTGCTAAATAAATTAGCCAATGGAAAAAGCGCCCTGGACCTTAACCATTTCGAATATTCGCTCCGCTTTGCATGGTACTGTATAGATTCTAAACTTACGCTGTTGAGGCTCCTTTGGAAATTATTCAAATCTTTTACCGTAGCCAAAACTTTCATTTGAACAGGATCCCAGAATTCAAAATCACCAAATGAAAAGTATTTATTAATATAATTTTTAATTTCCTCACCCAGTACTTCAGAATGTTTATATAGGAATTTTCCCTTTAACTCCAGGGTTAATTTCTCGTTGTTTTTATCGGAAGATTGAATTAGGAATGGAAAATAGCGTTTCAGGCTTCTTACATATTTGAGGAATTCGAATCCCGCATTAGGATCCCTTTTTCCACCTTTAAAATAATTTACATCAGAAATAACCCCTAAAAGGTTGTCTTTATATTTTTCGAAAAGACAGATCCCTTCTTCGTAATTGGTTGCCAGTAAAATTTTTGGGCGACCTCTCATGAGCATCATAGTGCGGTGCTCATTCAAACCTTCAGACATGAAGGAGTGCGTTTGTTTTAAGATGATCTTATAAATAATTGGCAAATACCTTGAATAGAATTTCAGGGAATCTTCTACCAGTAAAATCGCTTTAACACCAATTTCATTAATGTCTTTTTCCGCATTCATCCTATCTTCAGTAAGTTTGATAATTGCCAGAAAAATATCGACATTCCCGTTCCAATGAAAAACCAGATCGATAATTCCTGTGTTTTCACTTAGTGTTTTTTTTCTCAGTTCAGCAGAATACAGACTAAGAGCCGCAATTGGGATGGATGGAAAGGCCTCTTTTATTTGCTTTGAAGTTTCAAAAGCCTTGGCGTTTCCAATATCAAGCCAGGTTATTACCAGATCTATTTTATCAGATTGCATTGTGCTTATTGCCCTTTTGGCAGAATTGGCATGGGTAAAGCTTGGTGGGTACCGAAGGTTTAAAGCCGTATACTCATTGAAAATACGCTCGTCTATTCTCCCATCCTCCTCGAGCATGTAATAATCATAGTTAGAGCATACGATAAGAACCTTATTAATCCTGTTTTGCATTAATTCTTTAAATGCAAACTCTTCAAATTCGTATGTTTTTAAGTCGGGGAGTGTTTTGTTATCCATTTTTATGAAGGCCTTTATTTACCTCAGCAAGATAATTATTCAGGAATCAATCCTAAAGTTTTTAAAGAGGTGTTTTGCTTAAAGTAACACATTTCAGCGAATTTAAATAGCTTCTGAGGGTTTGATATTAATACCTTGAATTGATCCTTAAAATTGCTTTGGCAAATAGTATATTTGTTGCTGCGTTTTTGATTATTTTGAAACAAACGAATAAGAAAACAAGATCCATTTTGAAGAAAGATATTAAAATACCCGAGTCTAAAGGAATTTACCTTGGTGTTGCCAGGGAAAAAAATGAAGAATCTCAAATAATGGAGTGGAATGCCTATTTAATAAATGACCGGGATATTACAATTGAAATGATCTTGATTGTAAGCAAAGGCTTTGACAAAGAGATAAAAACTTCTACGATGCGCCATACTGTAAAAGAGCTTCAGGCAAAATCCTTCGCGAAAATCGAGTTTCTGCAGGAGGAGATTTTAAAGCTTACCAATGAATTTGCTGTAACTTATTTTGCCGATGGGAAAATGTATGATAGGACATTTGTTTTTCCTGAAAATTCAATCCAGGAATCACAATTGAAGGAATTACCAATAATTAAAACCCAGGGTATACTGAAGAAGTAGGAAAGTAGAAGTGTTATCTATTTTAAACTCCTGTTGAATCGGGGAACATTCATAACTACCACCGCCATCAGAATTATTATTATGCCTATCCACTGTTGGAAATTTACCACTTCGCTTAAAAAAATATAGGCCATTAATACTGCTACAGGCAATTCTACTGAAGAGATAATAGCGCCAAGTCCCACATTAATTTTCGGCATTCCTAAAGTGAATAAAATAGGAGGAAGAATAGTACCAAAAAGAGCCAAAATAAGTCCCCATTTCTGAAAGATCTCCAAATTAAATTGTTCCAATAAAAACGGGATGGAGATAATACTTACTATAATCGTTCCGCCTACCATCATCCACAGACTTCGCCTGAAAGAGTGAAGGTGAGTGGCAACCGTATTTGAGGCGTAAATAGTTACGGTGTATGAAAGCGCGGCCAGAAATCCCCAGGCAATTCCGCGCCAGTCAAGTTGGACGGAGTTAAGGAATAAATTGGTAGCGAGAATAGTTCCGCCAAGAATGGCAACAACAGCGATAATTTTGTTTCTGGAAGGTTTTTTGCGGGCCATAATTGCCTCCAGGACAACCCCAATCCATACGCTTTGCATAAGCATTACAATCCCAATAGAAATAGGAATATAGCGAACAGAAATATAATAAAAAATACTGGTAAGGCCTAAAGAAGTCCCTGCCGCCATCAGTTTTAGAATACTCCTTAATCTAGGCTCAGTAAGCTCTGTTTTCTTTCCTTTTACGAATAACAGGTTTATAATAATAAGTCCAATTAAGCCAAGGATCATTTGTGAAAAGGTGATTTCGTAGGATGTAAAACCTTCAGCATAGGCCATTTTAACGAAGGTTGTAAGCATTCCATAACTGGAAGCGCCCAAGGCAACCATCAGGCTGCCCTTAAGAACAGGATTATTCATTTACTTCTGGAAAAATGCAGTTAAAAAAACCGCAGTTGAAATTAGATTTTACGCTGTTTTTCTGAAAATTGATCAATCCAGTTTTTCAGCTAATTTGTTGAAGACTTTTTTAGGGTTTTTACCCTGATAAAGAATATCATATACCGCATCGATAATAGGCGTTTTTGCGCCTTTCTCCTGGTTTATCTTATAGGCGCTCTCTGTGGCATAATAACCTTCGGCAATCATACTCATTTCCATTTGAGCGCTTTTTACGGTGTACCCTTTCCCTATCATATTCCCAAACATTCGGTTACGGCTAAAAACAGAATATCCTGTTACCAGCAAATCCCCTAAATAAGCAGAATCATTGATGTTCCGTTTCATTTTATGCACTTTTTTAATGAATTTTTTCATTTCCCGAATAGCATTGCTCATCAATACACTCTGGAAATTATCACCATATCCAAGTCCGTGAGCAATTCCGGCTGCAATGGCATAAATATTTTTTAACATCGCGGCATATTCGGTTCCTGTTACATCATCGCTTGTTTTACAGGTTATGTAATCGCTTTGAAGATGATTGGCCATAATCGTGGCTTTTTCCTCATCCTGGCAGGCGATGGTTAGATAAGATAGTCTTTCCAGGGCAACTTCTTCTGCATGACATGGGCCTGTAATCACCCCGAAATTTTCATCCAGAACTCCATATTCCCTGTTAAAATGTTCCCCAACGATGAGGCTTGTTTCTGGAACGATCCCTTTAATGGCAGAAAATATAACCTTGTCTTTTAGCGGAATATGCAACTTATCAAGTTCTGCCTTTACAAATGCAGATGGGATAGCAAATATTAAATAATCTGAATTTTCCACCACCTCATTAATATCATTACTTAACCTAAGTTGTTTTACGTCAAATTCTACCGAACTAAGATAATTGGGGTTGTGGTCCTGGGTTCTTATATGTTCTATGGCAGTTTTGCTGCGCATATACCAGTTTATTTCATCCAGATTTTCACTAAGCATTTTCACAATAGCTGTAGCCCAGCTTCCACCGCCAATGACACCAAATTTCGGAGAGTTTTCCATAGTTTATTTTATTGCGACAAAAATACATAAATTTAAAGGAAAGTGAATTATTCCTTCTTTTCTTGTTGAATTTGCAATTGATACGTTATTTCTGCGTTTAGATTAAAGGAAACGCAAAGTTGCTTTTTTTTAGTACTAATTATATTAGTTTTTTGGTTGGTTATTTTGGTTGGAAAACAGCATCAGGTTCTTAATTGCCTGGTGCTGTTTTTCTGTTTTAGGACCAATTAATTTATTCTGAATTGTTTTTCTTTTAACATACCACGTAAACTTTCACCCTTGTAATTGATCACTTTCTAACAAAATTTTATAAATTAAAAATAATCCAGTTTTCAGGAGAATTTGTATCTTGTTTGAACAAATTAAAAGAACAACATGGGACTATTCAAATTTATTAAGAGTGCAGGTACTAAAATTTTTGGTGCAGATAAAAATTCCAAAGAAAACTCGGTCAAGGTTGCCGGAGAGGAGGAAAAATCTGAAGAAATTGAAAATGAAAGGGCTGCAAGAAAACTTGAAGGAACCATACGGGATTTAAGCCTCAAGGTTGAAAATCTTAAGATTACGATAAAAAATGAAATGGCCAAAATATCAGGAAAGGCTAAAGATCAAACCACACGGGAAAAAGTGATTTTAGTGGTTGGAAATGTAGAGGGGATCTCCCAGGTAGAGGATAATATGGAGGTTGATAAAAAAGAACCTGAAGCGGTTTTTCACACAGTGGAACGGGGAGATTCTTTAAGTAAAATTGCAAAGGAACATTATGGTTCCGCAAATAAATATCAAATAATTTTTGAAGCAAATAAACCAATGCTAACAGATCCCGATAAAATATATCCGGGACAGGTATTGCGAATTCCTGCTTTGAAGGAATAAAAGAAAAAGGACTGTTTATAAGAATGGCGAGTATTACATTGAGCGCAGTCGAAGTGCTAGGTTATTGTTCCACCATGAAAAAAGTAGGATCATTTAACCAACAAGAATATTCAAAAGGATTTTTAAACAGTCTTTTTTATTGCTGCTGAGGTGGTTATCGGCTTTGTTGTTTTTACTTGGTTTCTAAATTAAAATATCGCTTTTCACCAGAATCCCCCTATTTGCTCTTAACCGATGTTAGGCTGCGTTACATTATTTTAATCCTAGTTTTTTAATTAATCCATTAATCTTATCATCCATATTATAAGCTCCTTCTCCACTCGGATAATTACCAAATTGAAATTGATATGTTCTTCCTAAATATCCTTCAAAATAGTCAGAACTTATATTTTTATCTTTATAAGCATTATATAAGTAGTTGAAATATTTCTTTCTCTGCTCAACATCTGTTGAGTGATGAATAACTATCCAGGGAGCTATTGAAGCACTCTTCGAAACTGAATCTACTGATGGATATCCAAATGTTTTTAAATAAATGTCTATTCTTTTTAGATTCAGTTGGTCAATTGAATCCATTATATAAATGAAGTTCTGATATTCACTAGAATTCTCTCCAAATTTTAGAAAAATTTCGGAGCTTCGCTCATCTCGTATATTCTGATCTGTTTCAAGAATATATTCTAAATAATCTTCTTTATCTGACAGAGATTTTAATTCAGCAATTTCGTGTTCTACATTTACTGGTTTTTTCTCTTCAACTTTTTTACATCCAATTAATGTAATTAGACCAAAAATCAGAAATAATCTTTTTATTCTCATAATTCTTTAAATGCTGCCCAACTCGTTATATCCTCACTTTTTTTATACCATAATAATAGTATTCGCCTGGAATTGAGCAGATTAAATAGCAAGATTTCCTGTAAATCTATTAAAATTTTGTTAATATCCTTTACGGGAAACCGTAAAATAAGAATGTTATAACTGGAACAACGGAAGGAAGCATTTCATAAAAAGGCTGCGATCACCCAGTAGAGAAGAATTTAAAAACGTAAAAATTGGATTAGAGCCAGTCAATTTTGGGGAGCTGGCAAATTGGTATTTTCTTGTAAAGTCTGTGAGAGAGGGTGCTAATGAGAAAACAAGTAATGAGAATTATGATTTTCCGGCCTTTAAATTTTAATAATTATTTCTTCCTTAAATAATTTAAGTCGTTAAGGCTACAATTTATAGAAATTCATTAATTCTATATATTCCCATACCTTTTTCGGCAACATTGCCGTAACATTTTTCCCATCTTTAATCGCATTTCTTATAAAAGTAGAAGAGATCTCAATTACCGGAGCATCTACTCTTGTAATCTTTGGATGATCTTTAAATTGATTATCTACCTTGCCCTGAGAGACCCTTGGATAAACATAAATAGCATGTCTTTCAAGAATTACCTCATAATTTTTCCATTTATGGAAACTTTTTAGATTGTCCTCCCCCATTATTAGAGAAAAAGTAAAATCGGGGTGATCTTCTTCTAATTTAGCTAGTGTTACAACGGTATAATTTGGTTGTGGCAGCTTGAATTCGACATCACATGGTTTTAAATTCTCGTAATCTTCACAAGCTTTATAAACCATTTCCAATCGATGATGATTTTCGAGCAGGCTACTTTTTTTCTTAAAGGGGTTATGGGGAGTAACTACCAGCCAGACTTCGTCCAGATCTGAAAATTCCACCATATAATTGGCAATAATTATATGCCCTATATGGATGGGATTAAAAGTTCCAAAATATAGGCCTACCTTTTTTTTCATGCGTTTATATCATTGTCTTTTATCGGTCACATGTAACATCTATTTTAACTTCTTCCTGTGTGAGAAAGTTTATTCTCTTGGATGTTTCATGCTTGCTTTTTATCTGCACCTACATATTTTGAAACCAAATTATAGGCTTCATTTAGGGCGGTTTCCAAATGATTATTCTCTATAATAAAATCAAATTGAGGTGCGGTTGCGAGTTCTATAGAGGCTTTTGCAACCCGCATATTGATCTTGTCTTCCGACTCTGTTTTTCGTTTTTTTAAACGGATCTTTAATTCTTCAATACTTGGCGGCTTAACAAATACAGCCAGGGTTTCTTCCGGATAAATATGCTTTATATCCAAGCCTCCTACAACATCAATATCAAAGATTACATTTTTACCCGATGCCCAAATTCGTTCAACTTCAGATTTAAGGGTGCCATAAAAATTATCCCTGTAAACTTCTTCCCATTCCAGGAATTCATCGTTTTTTATCTTCTTTTTAAAATCTTCCAAAGAGAGAAAATAGTAATCCTTTCCTTCAACCTCTTCAGCTCTTGGATCCCGGGAAGTTGCAGAGATGGAAAAATCCAGTTTTAGTTCCGGTTTAGAAAGCAAATGTCTAACAATGGTAGTTTTTCCGGATCCGGAAGGAGCCGAAAAAACGATGAGTTTTCCGGTTTTCATTAAAGTACGTTTAAAAGTTGTTCTTTTATTTTTTCCAGTTCATCTTTCATCTGGACTACCAGTTGTTGCATAGGCGCATAATTGGATTTGCTTCCAATGGTATTTATTTCCCTGCCCATTTCCTGAGAGATGAAAGCGAGTTTTTTTCCGTTGGAATCTTTAGAATTTAGGGTATCCTTAAAGTAAGATAAGTGATTGTCCAGGCGCACTTTTTCTTCGGTGATATCGAATTTTTCAATATAAAAAACAAGTTCCTGTTCAAAACGGTTCTCGTCAACATTTTCCTTGAGATCTGCCACACCTTTTTTAAGCCTTTCCCGAACACCTTCTATTCTGTCCGGATCCATAGCAATAATTGCTTCTAAAATTTTTTCTATGCTTGTCACTCTAAATTGAAGATCCTTTTCAAGTGCAAGACCTTCATCGGTTCTGAATTTATTTATCTCGATCAGTGCCTCAGCAACAGCTTCTTCAATTCCTTCAAATTCGGTTTCATCGATTTCATCACGTTCCGTCTTAAGAGCATCCGGCATTCTAACCGCCATTTTCAATAATTCGGTTTCATCACCGTCTACGATTTCTTTTAATTGCCGGATGTAATTTTTGACCACCGCGGGGTTGATTGCTGCAGTAGTTTCTTCGCCCGTAACTTCTACGTGTAAGGAAAAGTCCACTTTTCCACGGGTTAAAGAATTGGCAATAAGGGTTCGTAATTGCAGTTCCTTTTCTCGATACTGTCCGGGAATTCGGGCATTGAGGTCGAGGCTTTTGCTGTTTAGGGATTTTATTTCTACCGTTATTTTCTTGGATGGAAGCTGTAAAAGGCTTTTTCCAAACCCGGTCATTGACTGAATCATGTTCGATTTTTAAATGTTGCGCAAAGGTAATCAATTTAGTGAAACCCTGCCTGAACCATTCCTGTCTTGAAAGGATCTGTTCATTATAAAAAGGAAGCTATAAATTCCAGGGAACGTTCTTCTGTATAGGTTTGTTTTTTCTTCTGAATAAAACCTACATGACCGCCATATTCCGGAATTTCAAGATGGAAGTTAGGATTGGATTGTGCAACAGCAATTGGAGAAGAGTTTTCAGATAAAAACCCATCATTTTTTGCATTAATGAGCAAGGTTGGAAGGGAGATTTTCTCTATAAACTGAAGGGAACTACATTGCCCATAATACTCCAATGCATTTTTATATCCGTGAGCGCGGCTGGTGTAAAGTTCATCAATAGCATACAAACTGGTGCAGGCTGCTATCTGCTCTTTTTTCAGGTCATCCGGGAAATGAATTTCGCGATGATATAGCTGTGTTTTGAGTTTTTTGACAAATCTTCTGGAATAGATCCTGTTTCGGGATTCTTCCAGTTTTTTAAGCGATAAATGAAGATCACAGGGAGTGGAAATGGCAACTGCCGCTTTCAATTGAGAAGGAAGCTTATTGCCTTCACCAAGGTATTTCAGCATTAAATTTCCTCCAAGGCTAAATCCGTTTAAGGCGAGGTTGTTATACCGGTTTTTTGAAAGAATATGTGAAACTACCTGCACCAGATCCTCACTTGCACCGGCATTATAAGATCGGTACAACCGGTTAATTTCACCACTGCATCCCCTGAAATTTATAGCAGCTACATCCCAGCCATTTTGGTTAAAATATCGCGCCATTCCCAACATATACGGGCGCTGGGCATTGCCTTCAAGTCCGTGAAGAAGAATTACCAGGTTTTCCGGTTTTCCAGAACTAGAATAGCTCCAGTCCAGATCCAAAAAATCTCCGTCTTCCAGCTCCAGTCGTTCCCTGCTTTGAGCCACCGGCGGAACTTTCCTTATAACCGAAGCGTAGATAGTGGAAATATGGTAATTTTTGAATAGTACCGGAGGATGATATGTGCTTTTTATAATGGGCATAGGAACAAATTTCGGAATTAAAACGAATCTATTAAGATTAAAACTAATTTAATACTGCTCCCAGGTTTAATTCTCTTACGTCTACGCAATCAATTTTATTATGCGTGCATAATAATTAATTGTAGGTTTGCCAAAAAATAGAGGCTATGTACATAAAAGAATTTGATATACGATGGAGTGATCTGGATGCCAACCGGCATTTGGCAAATAGCGCCTTCATCAATTTCATGAGCCACACCCGGATGGGGTTTTTAATGGAAAACGGATTTGGCCAAAAGGAACTTGGAAAACATAATATAGGCCCGGTAGTATTTTATGAACACGTGTACTATTTCAAAGAGGTCTTCGCCGGAAGACCTGTAAAAGTAAGTCTTCAGCTAAAAGGACTTTCTGAAGATGGCAAGTATTTTGAATTTATTCATAATTTCTTTGATCATAAAGGTAGAAATTTTGCCAGTTGTGAAATGATGGGCGGTTGGATAGACCTGAAGGAAAGAAAACTTATAGGGTTGCCTTCAGAATTATTTAATAATCTAAACAGTCTTTCCCATACAGATGATTTTAGAATTCTAACAAAAGAAGATACCAGGAAATTCAGTAAAAAACCTAAAGATTTAATTGATTAAACCCGTACAGGTTTTGCTTTTCGGGATACCATATAAACACCCACAAATACCAAAAGCGCTGCGGTAATCTTTACCGTATTGAGTGAATCTGCACCTGTTCCAACGGCAAATGCTATCGCTACAAGTGGTTGTAAATAAATAAAAGCACTTATTGTAGAGGCGCTTAATTCTTTCAATGCAAAAATATTGAGTAAATATGTTGCAAAGGTTGTTCCCACAACCACAAATGCCATTTTCCAAATAGCATCCATAGGAAGAGCAGTCCATTCCACCCTGGAAAACTCTGAAATAGTTATTGGGAAATTGATGATTATGGCAAATAAGAAAAGCCATTTCATCAATGTAAAAGGATGGTATTTGGCTGTTAAAGGTTTTACGAGGATAAGATATAGTCCGTAGGAAAATGCATTGAGGATAAAGAGTAGATTTCCCAGGGGAATATTGGGGGCATTGAATGTCTTCTCAGTACTAAAAAGCACCAGGGTTAAGGCTCCTGCAAGACCGGTTACAATCCCAATAATTTTTAACGGCGTGATACGCTCTTTGATAAGAATTGCAGCCAGGATCAAAACCAGGATAGGAGAAACAGTGATGATTACCGAGCTGTTAATGGGCGTAGATAAGCTAAGACCTTTAAAGAAAAGAAGCATGTTTATTACCATTCCAAAAAAGGTACAACCCACGATCCTGGGCCAGTCACTGGTGGCGATTTTTTCTTTCGGTCCCCAGAAACTGATGATCCAGAACAAAATAGCTGCTCCCGTAACCCGCAATAAAATAAATCCGAAGGGTTCTATGTAAACCGGCATAAGGCCTTTGGCAATCGTGTGGTTGATACCGTAAATCGTACTGGCACCAGTAGCTGCCAGGATTGCCAGAGTCCTGTTATCCATGTATGGCTGTTTTGGCTGCTTCTATGTTTTTTTTGGAATTTCCGATGAATATCTGGTCATTGTTGATAAATACCGGTCGCTTTAAAAAAGTATAATGTTCCAAAATTAAATTTCTATAACGATCCTCGGTTAAATTCTCATTTTTAAGATTCCGTTCCTTGTATAATCTTGCCCTTTTGCTGAATAATGCTTCATAACTTCCACTCAGTTCCTTCATCTCTTCAAGCTGAACCTCAGTGATAGGTTCTTCCTTAATGTCCTGAAGAATAAAAGCAGAAGGAGCATCCAGTTCCTTTAAAATTTTTTTGCAGGTATCACAGGTTGAAAGATGGTAGATTTTTTTCATTTCCAGTATTTTTTAAATAGTACTTCCTTGCAAAAAAAAGGATTTCCTCAATTCAAATTAAAGGATTTTTAAAAATTCCTCAACTTCTTCAAGCGGAATTTCCAGTTGAATGCCACCTTCGGCATACGAAGCTACTTCATACGGATTGTACCTGAGGATGATTTTATTCTCAAGAAAACCTATGTTTTTAGGCAATTGAAAGTTGTCCTCCTCAAAAAAGAATCCGGTACTGTTAATAGGATCATTTTCAGGGATATTATTCTTTTTTCTGAAAAGTTTTTCAGCATAATTAATAAATTCGGGGTTAAAAAGATCTTTATTGGAAAAAACCTCCCCGGTTTCAGGTTTGAGATTCAGAAAACTAACGCTGGTATACCCATGAGCACCTCCTGTAAATAATCCTACTTTGTACTCCAGGGAAATAAGTTCAGGAGATTCATGGACAATTCTACCTTCCACCGAAGCTTCCCAGGGTATATTATATTCTGGAAATTCTTCTGCAGAGGCCTCGTAATCATCAATAAATCGTTGCGCAAGTTCTTCCAGGGAGCCTATTTTCTGCATTTCCTGGTAATCTACCAAAGCAAGTATATGCTTTTCAATATTCTGGTTGATGGTTTTACTTCGTGGTCCTACAGGTTTAGCAAACGGAGTATGTATACTTATAAAAGCACAATTTTCTTCTTCGGAATTACAGGCGGTTTCAGAAACCTCTTCTATAAAAAATTCCTCGAAATGCAGCTCTTCATCTTCATTCTTACATCCCACTAATAATACGGTGATTATTAAGGGTAAAAGCAGTTTTTTCACAATAAATTCCTATGTTAAATTAGGGATAAAGGTACATGCTATTTTGTCAATCAACAATACGAATGGTACATTTACTTGAACGAAATTTCTCTGAAAACCAGCCGAATGTTTCTTGTAAAAATGTCAAGAAAATGCCAGGCTTTTGGACAAATCCGGACTACCTTCAGAAGATATATAAAAACAATAAATAGATACAGATGAAATTTAATACTAAAACAATACATGGTGGACAGCATAATATAGATCCTGCTTATGGATCGGTGATGCCACCAATTTACCAAACAACCACTTATTCTCAAACCACACCGGGAGGGCATAAAGGTTTTGAATATTCCCGAAGTGCGAATCCTACAAGGACCGCGCTTGAAAATTCCCTTGCAAGTATAGAAAATGGAAAATTTGGCCTGGCCTTTGGTTCCGGCCTTGCTGCAATTGATGCGGTTTTGAAACTCTTTAAACCCGGCGATGAGATTATCTCAACCAATGATCTTTATGGTGGTTCTTACCGGCTTTTTACAAAAATATTTGAAGGTTTGGGATTAAAATTTCATTTTGTCGGGATGAATGATTCCGGAAAAATTCAAGAATTCATTAATGAGAATACAAAAATGATTTGGGTGGAAACTCCTACCAATCCTATGATGAACATTATAGATATTGAAGCAGTTTCGAAAATTTCCAGAAAGCATAAATTGCTATTGGCCGTGGATAATACATTTGCTACAGCATATTTACAGCAGCCACTAGATCTTGGTGCCGATATCGTTATGCACTCTGCCACAAAATATCTTGGAGGTCACAGTGATGTGGTTATGGGGTCCTTGGTGGTCAATGATCAAGTGCTTGCGGACAAATTATATTTCATTCAGAATGCCAGTGGCGCTATTTGTGGCCCAATGGATAGTTTTTTGGTATTAAGAGGGATAAAAACACTTCATATCAGGATGCAACGTCATTGCGAAAACGGGGAGAAGGTAGCAAGGTTCCTGAAAACTCATCCTAAAGTAGGTAAAGTGTACTGGCCTGGATTTGAAGATCATCCTAACCACGATATTGCGAAAAAGCAAATGAGTGGGTTTGGCGGAATGATCTCTTTCACAACCATAGAAGATACTTTGGATAGTGCCGTTAAGGTTGTTGAAAATTTGAAGGTCTTCACTTTAGCCGAATCTCTGGGAGGCGTTGAATCCCTTGCCGGACATCCTGCAAGTATGACCCATGCTTCCATTCCTGTTAAGGAACGTAAAAAAACAGGAGTGGTAGATTCTCTTATCCGCCTGAGTGTTGGTATTGAAGACGATGAAGACTTAATCGAAGACCTGAAACAGGCTTTGGGTTAAAAATTTATGTAATAAATGTAGCCCACATTAACCCAAAAAACCAGGTCGTTGAACTTGTTTTGGGGTCCCTGTACATTGAGTCCTTCCAGCCAATCTGTATCATAGTATTGCCACCGGGCTTCCAGATTGAGATCACTGGAATGTCCAAGGCGAAATCTGGTTCCTGCAATCCCAACAAGGGCCCAGGTAGAACCGCTGTCCAAATCTACTCCACCATCTCTAAAAGTGGGAAATAAATTATTTTCATCGGTAATTGGTCCCAGGTCTGAATATGCACTGGGAAAGTAATTTACATAATGCACCCCAAGGCTTATAAATGGCGAAAAAAGATGTGAAAATGCCCGGTAATCTCTTATGCTCCGGGGATAATACTCCAGGCTGGTTCCAATTTCAAAGGTTTGGGTCTCCCCATGCATGGCCCTTAATAAGATCCCTCCCGGCGACTTGGGTTTTTCAGTTATAGGTCCAAAATGCTCAAGTTTTGTTCTAAAGTAATCTATTTCGGTGCGTATTTTAAAGTGATCATTGAAATAGGTTTCACGGGCATAACAGTTGCAATCTGCCCGGTAAGCAAAATTCATATAATGTACGAGTCCAATTCCAATTCCGGCATTATTAACATTATTCTTAAAATTATAACGCTCACCGTAATCGGTGAAAAATGCGGTGGGACCTACCAGTATTCCAATTTCATGAGATAATCCAAGCTGAGCATATGCGCTTCCTCCTGAAAGGAAAAGCAGCCAGATAATAATTAAAAGGGAACGCAATTCTGCCATATACCATGCGGTGAAGGAGTAACAAATATATAAAATAGAAGTTAACAAAATTAATAGTAAAACCCTTTCCTGAAATCCAGAATTATATAGGACGTTAATTTTATATCAAAATGCAAAATATCCCCTCAATTCAGCTTATAACTTTTATATTTACAATAAATGACGAAATTCTTAATAATTAAAATACGCTAGTACTACATTATGGAAAAAAATGTAAAAGATTTTTTGGACATGGTCTCAAAAAGAAACCAAAATGAACCTGAATTCATGCAAGCTGTACATGAGGTGGCAGAGACGGTGATCCCATTTATTGAAAAAAACAAAAAATACCAGAATGCTATGCTGCTGGAGCGAATGGTGGAACCGGAAAGAGTAATTATGTTCCGTGTTCCCTGGATTGATGATAAAGGAAAAACACAAATTAACCGTGGATTTAGAATACAAATGAATTCCGCTATAGGACCATATAAAGGGGGATTGCGATTTCATCCTTCCGTAAACCTGAGCATTCTTAAGTTCCTTGCATTTGAACAGGTTTTTAAGAATAGTCTTACAACATTGCCTATGGGGGGTGGAAAAGGAGGTTCAGATTTTAACCCTAAAGGAAAAACAGATAATGAAGTAATGCGTTTTTGTCAAAGCTTTATGACTGAACTGGAGCGACATATTGGTTCAAACACCGATGTGCCGGCAGGTGATATAGGCGTTGGAAGTCGTGAAGTTGGGTACCTGTTTGGACAATATAAACGCCTAAGAAATGAATTCACCGGAATTTTAACCGGGAAAGATCTTTCTTACGGAGGGTCTTTAATTCGGCCTGAAGCTACCGGTTATGGGAATGTATATTTCACTCAAAATATGCTTCACCTGAAAGGAGATAAAATAGAAGGAAAAACCGTTTTAATCTCAGGATCCGGGAATGTTGCACAATATGCAGCCGAGAAAGCGACCCAACTGGGAGCAAAAGTGATCACTATGTCCGATTCCGGTGGTTATATTCTGGATGAAGAAGGAATAGATTCAAAGAAATTGGAGTTTATAATGGATCTTAAAAATGTAAAACGCGGTAGGATAAGTGAATATGTAGATGAATATCCTTCGGCTAAATATTTTGAAGGTGAAACTCCGTGGGAAGTGCCTTGTGATATTGCAATGCCTTGTGCTACCCAAAATGAATTATTGGTTGAAGATGCAAAAATATTGGTGAAAAACGGTTGTATTTGTGTAGGAGAGGGAGCTAATATGCCTTGTACTCCAGAGGCTGTTGAGGTTTTTAAGAAGGCAAAAATCCTTTTTTCTCCTGGGAAAGCATCTAATGCCGGTGGAGTTGCTACTTCAGGACTTGAAATGTCTCAAAACTCAATGAGGTACAACTGGACTGCTGAAGAAGTTGATAAAAAACTTCAAGAGATCATGAACAGTATTCATGATAAATGTGTGGAATACGGCGGCGGTGAAAATGGTTATGTAGATTACGTAAAAGGAGCAAATATAGCAGGCTATGTAAAGGTTGCAGATGCAATGTTAGCGCAGGGAGTCGTATAAGCTTTCAAACTTCTTAATTAAAAAAATGCCGCTTTCCGAGCGGCATTTTTTTTGCATTTCTCTTTAAGAATATTTGCAAAGGTTTGGTATAAAGATTTTTATCCTTAATTTCGGTTTTAACATTTTCTGTTTCTCTAACAGGGAATAATTTTATTTTTTGAGTGATTACTCTAACTAGTCCCTAACAAGCACCTATGAAATATTCTAATTTCCTTAAAAAATGCAAATTTCTTTCTCTTAATTTATTTTTACTGGTTCCTCTTAATCTGGTTCAGGCTCAACAGGTACAGCAGGAAACTTTGGATACTACGGTTTTTCAAACCCTGGAGTACAGAGTTGCAGGCCCTTACAGGGGTGGTCGCTCTACAGCCATAGCAGGACATGCAGACCGGATCCATGAATATTACTTTGGTGCCACCGGGGGAGGACTCTGGAAAACCACAGACGGTGGACTAATTTGGAAACCCGTTACCGATGGCCAGATCAAAGGATCTTCGGTAGGAGCGGTAGATGTTGCAGACAGTAATCCTGATATTGTTTACATAGGGATGGGGGAATCTCAGTTTAGAGGTAACATCATGCAGGGAGACGGAATATATAAATCTACAGATGCCGGGAAAACCTGGGAAAATGTTGGCTTAAAAGATTCTCAAACGGTTTCCCGAATTCGAATTCATCCAACCAATCCCAACATTGTTTATGCAGCCGTCCTGGGACATCCTTTTGGTCCAAATGAAGAACGTGGGGTTTTTAAAACAATCGATGGTGGAAAATCCTGGAATAAGATTTTATATAAAGGACCAAAAGCCGGGGCAGCCGATTTGATCATCGATCCTAATAACCCTGAAGTAATTTATGCTTCCATTTGGGAGGTTTATCGCAAACCCTGGAAAATGTGGGGAGGTGGAGGAGCTTCAGGATTCTTTAAATCTACTGATGGTGGAAAGAACTGGACCGAACTTACCAAAAAAATCGGATTACCGGAAGGACCCATAGGTAAGATAGGGATCACTGTTTCCCCCATGGATTCCAACAGGGTCTGGGCGATAATAGAAGCTAATGAAGGAGGCGTATTTAGATCTGATGATGCAGGTTTAACCTGGGAACGCACAAATGAGGACAGAAAACTGCGGCAACGGGCTTTTTATTACACCAGGATCTATGCCGATCCTCAGGATAAAGAAACTGTATATGTCCTGAATGTTGGTTTTTGGAAATCAACAGATGGCGGAGTAGAATTTGATACCGAGATCAAAGTTCCTCATGGAGATAATCATGATCTCTGGATAGACCCCAATGACCCTATGCGTATGGCCGAGGCCAATGACGGAGGAGGGACTATATCTGTAAATGGTGGAGAAACCTGGACAGACGAGGATTTTCCTACTGCCCAATTGTACCATATTACCGCTACCAACGACTTCCCGTATTATGTCGCTGGTGCGCAGCAGGATAACAGTACAGTTGCTGTTCCCAGTGAAGGCTGGGATTTTCTTTCTGCAAGAGGGAATACCATTAAAAAGAATACACATTCCTATTCTGTAGGAGGAGGAGAAAGTGGATATATCGCTCAGGATCCAAAAAATCTGGATATTTTCTATGCTGGGAGTTATTCCGGAGTATTGACCAGGATTGACCGAAAAACCGGAGAACGAAGACGTATAGAGCCTTATCCGCGATATTTCATGGGAAATGCCGCTGAGACTTTACCAGAGCGGGTACACTGGACCTATCCTATTATTTTTTCAACTCTTGAAGACAGGTTATATGTAACATCCCAACATGTTTGGACGACCTCAAGTGAAGGGCAAACCTGGGAAAAAATAAGTCCGGATCTTACTTATGCCGATCCTGAGACAATGGGAGTAAGCGGAGGGGAAGTTACTCTTGATATGAGTGGCCCGGAACTTTATGCCACGGTTTATGCTCTGGCGCCGGCTTTTCATGATGTAAATACCATCTGGGCCGGATCTGATGACGGATTGATCCATATTACCAGGAACCACGGGAAGACCTGGGAAAATATTACTCCCCCGGGCTTACCGAAGCATTCGAGGGTGAGCATTATTGATGCCTCCCGCCACCAAGCAGGAACTGCATATGTAGCCGTAAAGCGATATCAGATGAATGACCGTTCTCCCTATATTTTTAAAACCAATGACTACGGGAAAACCTGGAAGAAGATTATTTCCGGGATTCCGGAAGGCCATTATGTACACGTGGTAAGGGAGGATATTACCACCCCCGGATTGCTTTATGCAGGGACAGAGCATGGAATGTATGTTTCTTTTGATGACGGTGAAAAATGGAATTCCCTTCAGCTCAATTTGCCTGATGTAGCCATTCGGGATCTTGCGGTCACTGAAAAAGATATTGCTATTGCAACCCACGGAAGATCCATGTGGATCCTCGATGATATTTCTCCAATAAGAGAATACAGTAAAGATATTTTGAAAAAGAACCTGCACCTTTACAAGCCTTATTATGCGGTAAGAAGAGTTCAGGATGCGGTTTTCCATTACCATTTGGCGCAGGAAACCGACAGCCTGAAAATTGAAATTCTGGATGCTTCAGGTAAGCTGATACAAACCTTTAAATCTGATGCTCCGGAAGAAAAAGAAGAAGCTTCAGAGCCTGTAGCTGATGAATCTCTTGCTGAAAATTCTGAAAAAGAAGAAAAGAAGAAAAATGAAAAAGATAAAAAACCAAAAGGCCCTTCTTATAAAAAAGGACTAAACACCTTTAAATGGGATCTCCGTTATCCCGGGGCCACAGTTTTTGAAGGGATGATCTTATGGTCTGCCCGGCCTGAAAGTGGCCCATTGGCTTTACCGGGAATGTATGAAGTAAGAATAACCACAAACGGGAAAACTGAAACTCAGCCGTTCGAGATCAAGGTTGACCCAAGGGTTAAGAATACTTCAGAGGCTGATCTAAAAGAGCAGTTCGATTTGTTAATGAAAATAAGGGATAAGGTAACAGATGCCAATGAAGCAGTTATAAAAATACGGGCTTATAAGGAAAAAATGGGTGAAGACATAGATCCCGAAATCCTTAAAAACCTGAATACTGTTGAGGAAGCTATTTACCAGGTGAAAAATGAGAGTAATCAGGATCCTTTAAACTTCCCCATTAGGCTTAATAACAAAATTGCCAGTTTAGGATTGATCGTGGATAGCGGGGAGGCAAGACCTACAGATGGAGCCTATTTGGTTTTTGGAGAACTTTCAGAAGAATTATCTGTTCTTATTAATGAAATGGAAGCTATTTTTTTAAATGCTGAAAAGACTAATTCCATGAAAAAGTAATTTTACCGATAGGAGTCTAACCAGAAAAACCTTTTAAGTTAGAACTCATTTATATCTAAGATCAAATATATATAAGCTTTAAAAATGCCACTTTCTGAGCGGCATTTTTTATTTATCTTCGTTCAAAATTTTCCCGATGCTGGTCAAAACCAATGCTATTGTTATAAGTGCTTTGAAATATGCGGAGGCAGATTTAATCGTGAAATGCTACACCCAAAAAAGCGGCCTTAAAACGTACATTTTACGTGGGATTTTAAGGTCTAAAAAAGGGAAATTCAAGACCTCTATGTTTCAGCCATTATCCCAACTGGAACTGGTTGCAAAGCATAAGGATAAAGGCACGCTTGAATATTTGCAGGAAGCAAAAATGCTCAATATCTATAAGACACTTCATACAGATGTTGTAAAATCATCCGTGGTGCTGTTTATTTCTGAAATTCTTCGGAATGCGATTCAGGAGGAAGAAGAGAACGAAGCTTTATACCATTACCTGGAAACAACATTAAACTGGCTGGATCATCATGAGAGTTTCGCTAATTTTCATTTGCTGTTTATGCTGAAACTTACCAGGTACCTTGGTTTTTATCCCGATGATTCCAATACCGATTTTGACTACTTTAATTTGTTGGACGGCATGTTTCAGGATATGGAAACCAATAATTACTGCATAGAAGGCCAAAACTCCGCGATTTTAAAACAACTTCTGGGTACAAATTTTGATGGGTTAGATTTACTGAAATTAACCAAAACTAACCGAAGCCATTTTCTAGAGATGTTATTAGTGTATTATCAACTTCATATAGACGCATTTAAGAAACCAAAGTCCCTGTCGGTGCTTCACGAAATTTTCAATTAAATGCGAGTTCTTTTAGGCCTGCTTATTTTTTCATTTTTCAACATTTCCTATGCTCAGGAAATAACGGTGCTGGATAGGGAATCAAAAGCCCCGTTGAGCAATGTGGCAATTTACAACAAGGAGAAAACCAAAAGCACACTTACCAATTTCGATGGGATTGCAGATATTTCCGGATTTTTATCTGATCAAATTTTGATTTTTAAACATGTCTCCCATCACGAACTTCGTATCAAAAAATCTGACATCAAATTAAGTTATAAGGTTTACTTAATTCCGGATGAAAATCAGCTTCAGGAAGTAGTTCTGTCTGTTTCAAAATTCGCACAAAATAAAAGGGACCTCCCAAGGCAGGTGGTGAGTATTACTTCAGAAGAAATTCAATTTTCCAGTTCCCAAACCGCAGCCGATCTTCTTGAAAGTTCGGGAAAGGTATATGTTCAAAAAAGTCAGCAGGGAGGTGGAAGTCCTATGATTAGAGGTTTCTCCACCAACAGATTGCTTATCACGGTAGATGGGGTACGAATGAACAACGCTATTTTCAGAAGCGGAAACCTTCAGAATGTGATCTCAATAGATCCTTTGGCAATAGAACGCGCGGAGGTTATTTTAGGTCCCGGATCTGTAATTTTTGGGAGTGATGCGGTGGGTGGTGTTATGAATTTTTACACGCTAACCCCGGAGTTTGCTATGGGACGCAATACGGTTGTATCCGGAAGTGCCTATTCCCGGTATGCCTCTGCCAGTGATGAAAAAACCATTCATGCCGATTTTAATATCGGAAGGAAAAACTGGGTATTTCTAACCAGCATTACCTATTCCGATTTTGGAGATCTCAAAATGGGAAGTCATGGCCCGGATGAATATCTTAGGAACGAATATGTGATTAAAAGCAACGGGAATGATCGTATTGTTTCAAATCAAGATCCCAGGATTCAAAAACCTACTGGTTACAATCAAATCAATATGCTGGAAAAGATTCGGTATATGCCCAATGAATTCTGGGATTTCAGCCTGAATTTCATGTATAGCACCACTTCCGATTTTCCACGGTATGACCGGCTTATTCAAAAAAGAAACGGGCAGTTGAGGTCGGCAGAATGGTATTATGGACCGCAAACCTGGTTTATGGGGAACTTCAAGATCGATAAGAAAGGAAGTGGAGTGTTTTATGACAATGCCCAATTGACCGCCGCCTATCAATATTTCAAAGAAAGCAGAAACAACCGGGACCTTGGAAGCAATTTGCTTTTTAATTCTGAAGAAAATGTAGATGCCTGGTCGGTAAATCTGGATTATGAGAAAAAATTCGAAAACAATAAATTGAATTATGGAGTTGAATATGTTTTGAATGAGGTTTCTTCTGAAGGGCGACAAATTAATAGAATTACAGGTAATTCCAATGCAGATATGCCCCGTTATCCCGATGGATCCTCCTGGCAATCTCTTGCTGCATATTCCGGATTTCAGTGGGAACTCCACCCGGATTTAACCTTGCAAACAGGAGCCAGGTACAACCATATATTTTTGAAGGCCGATTTTGAAGATACCATATATGAATATCCTTTTAAAAATGCCGATCTAAGCACCGGTGCTTTGACAGGTAGTGCCGGACTGAGTTGGGATCCTTCAGAAAAAATAAATTGGAAACTAAATTTTTCAACAGCCTTTAAAGCACCAAATATAGACGATGTGGGAAAGATTTTCGATTCTGAACCCGGATCTGTAGTGGTTCCCAATCCCGATTTAAAACCCGAATATGCCTACAATGGAGAAATTGCTGTAAACTGGAAAATTTCCCAAGCCATACGTGTTGATATTGCTGCTTTTTATACACATTTGGACAATGCACTAATACGGCGGAATTTTAGCTTCAATGGTGTTGAAACAATAGAGTATCAGGGAGAACCAAGTAATGTGCAGGCGATACAAAATGCCGCAAGTGCCTATGTATATGGTTTTGAAGGAGGAATTGTAATTAATTTTAGTCCCTCCCTTTTACTGAATTCGCAAATGACCATTACAGAGGGAAAAGAGGAACTGGATAATGGCACAACCGATCCTTTAAGGCACGCCGCTCCATTGTTTGGAAATACGCATTTGGTATGGAAGGGTGATAAATTAAAACTGGATCTTTTTGTGGAATACAACGGGCAGTTCGATAACGAGGACCTGGCTACATCTGAACAAGGGAAAGCATATTTGTACGCCATTGATCAAAACGGGAATCCTTATGCCCCATCCTGGTACACTATTAATTTTACCGGGCAGTATGAAATTTCTGCCAACTGGCAGGCAACGGCCTCACTGGAAAATATTACCGACCAAAGGTACCGGACGTATTCTTCAGGTATTGCTGCTCCGGGGAGAAATTTGATTCTGGCTTTTAAATATAGTTTCTAAATACGAATTCAGGTAACTACCTATCGCTTCAAAAAACTCAATCTAGCTTCTTTTTGTGGTTGGAGTTCTTCGCACTATAATAAGGCAAAAAAACAATCCTCAGGAGGATCTTAATATTTCAAATAGTTTTAGTCGGTGTTTTTAACTTTTGAGTTCCTCTCTTTTGGTAAAAATGATTAATTTCGCTGCTCATTAGAAATAACTATAAAATGAGCACAAAGTTCGCTGAATATAAAGGACTTGACCTTCCAAAAGTAGCTGAAGAAATTTTGAGCTATTGGAAGGAGCATGATATTTTTGAAAAAAGCGTAACTACCCGTGAAGGAAAGGAGCCGTTCGTATTTTTTGAAGGTCCACCTTCTGCCAACGGCCTACCGGGAATTCATCATGTGATGGCCCGTGCGATTAAAGATATATTTTGCAGGTATAAAACCCAAAAGGGTTATCAGGTAAAACGAAAAGCCGGATGGGATACCCACGGACTTCCAATAGAGCTTGGAGTAGAAAAAGAACTGGGTATTACCAAAGAAGATATCGGAACCAAGATAAGTGTAGAAAAATACAATGAAGCTTGTAAAAACGCCGTAATGCGTTATACCGATGTCTGGAACGACCTTACCGAAAAAATGGGATATTGGGTAGATATGGAAGATCCATACATCACCTATAAATCAAAATATATGGAAACGGTATGGTGGCTGCTTTCCGAGATCTATAAGAAAGGCCTTATTTACAAAGGCTATACCGTTCAGCCATATTCGCCTAAAGCAGGAACAGGATTGAGTTCTCACGAGCTCAATCAGCCGGGAACCTACCAGGATGTTACAGATACTACTGTAACGGTCATGTTCCGCGTTTTGGACTCCACCCTTTTGGGAGGCGAGGATGCCTGGGGGGATCTTTTCCTGATCGCCTGGACCACGACGCCCTGGACATTACCCAGTAATACGGCATTAACAGTTGGTCCCAAAATAGAATATGTAACGGTTAAAACTTACAATCAATATACTTTTGAACCTATCACCATTATGGTTGCAAAAGCACTTGCCGATAAACAATTCGATAAAAAATTCATTAAAGCTGCAAATGAGGATGGCTTAAAAGGATATAAGGAAGGCGATAAAATCCCTTATTTTATCGATAAAACCTTCCATGGAAAAGACTTGGTTGAATTGAGATACGAGCAGTTAATGCCGTATGTGCAGCCATATAATAATCCAGAAAATGCATTTCGTGTTATTGCCGGAGACTTTGTGACCATAGAGGAGGGAACAGGTATAGTGCACACCTCGCCAACCTTTGGTGCAGACGATGCCATGGTAGCAAAACAGGCAACTCCTGAAGTTCCGCCATTATTGGTAAAGGATGAAAATGACAACCTTGTTCCTATTGTGGATTTACAGGGTAGATTTATAAATGAGATTGGTGAATTTGGTGGGAAATATGTCAAGAATGAATATTATGATGATGGTCAGGCCCCGGAGCGTTCTGTGGATGTGGAGATCGCAATAAAACTCAAAGAAGATAACAGAGCCTTTAAAGTCGAAAAATATGTTCACAGCTATCCAAATTGCTGGAGAACGGATAAACCTATTTTATATTATCCATTGGATTCCTGGTTCATCAAGGTAACCGAATTTAAGGACCGGATGTTTGAATTGAACAAGGAGATCAACTGGAAACCAAAATCCACCGGGGAAGGCCGTTTTGGGAACTGGCTTGCTAATGCCAATGACTGGAACCTTTCAAGAAGCAGGTATTGGGGAATTCCATTGCCTATTTGGAGAACTGAAGATGGGAAAGAAGAAATCATCATTGGTTCCATAGAAGAACTTAAAGCAGAAATGGCAAAAGCCGTGAAGGCCGGAGTTTTGAAAAAGGATGTTTTTGCAGGTTTCGAAGTGGGAAATATGAGTGAGGAAAACTACGATTTGGTAGATCTTCATAAAAATGTGGTAGATGAGATCACGCTGGTTTCTGCTTCAGGAAAACCTATGAAGCGGGAAGCAGATCTTATAGATGTATGGTTTGACTCTGGTTCTATGCCTTATGCACAGTGGCATTATCCCTTTGAAGAAGCTCCTGAGAGTTCACTTCAAAAGGGAGAAAAAAATCCTTTCAAAGCAGATTTCATTGCCGAAGGTGTCGATCAAACCCGTGGATGGTTTTACACCCTGCATGCCATTGCAACTATGATCTTTGATGATGTAGCCTATAAAAATGTAGTTTCCAACGGACTGGTTCTGGACAAAAACGGGCAAAAAATGTCCAAACGTCTTGGCAACGCTGCCGATCCTTTTACAACCTTATCAACCTATGGCGCAGATGCCACGAGGTGGTATATGATCTCGAATGCAAATCCATGGGATAATTTAAAATTCGATCTGGAAGGCATTGGGGAAGTGAGCCGGAAATTCTTCGGGACGCTTTATAATACGTACTCGTTTTTTACCCTGTATGCAAATATCGATAAATTCGATTATTCTGAAGCGGATATTCCCTTAGAGGAACGCCCTGAAATTGATCGATGGGTACTTTCAGAATTGAATACCTTGATAAAAAAAGTTGATAAATTTTATGCAGAATATGAGCCTACAAAGGCAACACGAGCAATTTCAGAATTTGTTCAGGAAAATTTAAGCAATTGGTATGTTCGCTTAAGCCGAAGAAGGTTTTGGAAAGGGGAGTACGAGCAGGATAAAATTTCAGCCTATCAAACCCTTTATACCTGTATGCTAAGTGTTGCGAAATTAAGCGCACCGGTTGCTCCGTTTTTTATGGAAAAACTTTACAGGGACCTTAATGAGGTAACCGGAAAGGAAGCCTTTGAATCGGTTCATTTAGCTGATTTCCCAACCTTTGACAGTACTTTTCTGGATAAGGACCTGGAACATAAAATGGAAAAGGCCCAGATCATTTCTTCCCTGGTTTTATCCCTACGGAAAAAAGAGATGATCAAGGTTCGCCAGCCTTTGCAGCGAATTATGATCCCTGTGCTGGATGAAAAGCAAAAATCAGAAATCCGGGCAGTGGAAGATTTGATAAAATCTGAGGTGAACGTAAAGGAAATTCAGCTTATAGATGATGCTTCGGGAATCCTGGTGAAACAGGCGAAGCCCAATTTTAAGACTCTGGGCCCAAAGTTTGGAAAGGAAATGAAATCTGTTGTAAATGTTATTAATAAGCTTACTTCAGAAGATATCACAATACTGGAGCGGGAAAGTGAATTAACTGTGGATGTTAATGGAAAAATGACTAAATTGGTATCTGATTACGTGGTAATTACTTCTCAGGATATTGAAGGTTGGCTGGTTGCCAGCAACAAAAATATCACAGTTGCTTTAGACGTTCATATTTCGGAAGAACTAAAGAAGGAAGGAATTGCCAGGGAGTTGGTTAACAGAATTCAGAACCTTCGAAAAGATTCCGGATTGGAAGTGACAGATACCATAGATGTGACCCTACTGAAGGATAGTGTTGTCGAGGACGCTGTCTTAGAAAATATAAAGTATATAAAAAACGAGACACTCACTGCAAACCTCGAATTTGCAGACGTGGTTGCAGACGGAACAGAAATAGAATTCGATGATGTGACCACCAAATTGTGTATTAAAAAACATTAAACCCATGTCAACAGAAACCAAAGAACGTTATAATGATGCCGAACTGGCAGAATTTAAGGATTTAATCAAAGGAAAAATTCAAAAGGCCCAAGAACAGTTAGCGCTATACAAAAGCGCTTATGTAAACGATGGCGATAATGGTACAGATGATACTTCCCCCACCTTTAAAGCATTTGAGGAAGGAAGCGAAACCATGAGCAAGGAAGCAAATTCTCAATTGGCCATTCGTCAGGAAAAGTTTATTAGAGATCTTAAAAATGCGCTCATTCGAATTGAGAACAAGACTTATGGTATCTGCAGGGTTACCGGTAAATTAATCGCTAAAGAGCGTTTAAAATTGGTTCCACACGCAACTTTGAGTATAGAAGCCAAGAATTTGCAGCGTTAAGCGTTAGTAAATATTATTATTAATTATATATGTGCTCCAATTTGATCTTATTCATATTGGAGCATTTTTTTTATCTTTTAATCAGATGAAGTTTTATGTTACATTTTTAATATTAATCAGTGTCGTTTTTAGCATATTTCCCCAAAAAGATGTGTCCGGAACTTATGATGCTCAAAATATTGAAAAGATCTATATTTTTACAGATGAGGTATTCAGGATCAATTTAAAAACTTCGGAAAAAGATAAAATCATTCTCACTTCTCATTCTGAAGGGGAATATTTCAATGATATCGCACTAAATACGGAGCTGTTTCAGGACAGGATGATTCTAACAACTCAATTCCGAAAAATTCTACAAAGCGGATATGATAAACTGAGTGCGCACAAGGTTTTTTCGCTGGAAATCACCCTGGAAATACCTGAAGGTCTTGAGGTGTTTATAAAATCCAATATAGCCTCAGTTTCGGGTAGCGGAACTTTTAAATCTCTGGAAGTTGAGCTGAAATCAGGCTACTGTGAACTTAGATCTTTTCAGGGAAATGCCCTTGTAAATACATACAGCGGATCCATTGATGTGCAAACCCAAAATGCGGAGATCACTGCAATTTCAAGAAACGGCAACGTTTTGGTTCCTCCGGGAATCAAAGGAAAAAATAAAATTCTCCTCACAACTATTAATGGAAATATCAGGGTACGTGAAAACTAAATTAAATTAGTATTTTTGTGCCGTTTTAACACACACCTTTCATGTCCTTAAAAAAAGCGAGTATCATTATTATTCTGATCTTACTGATAGATCAAATCTCCAAATTTTACATCAAGACCAATTTCATTCTTGGAGAAGAAGTTAGAGTGACTGATTGGTTCAGGATCCTCTTTGTTGAAAACGAGGGAATGGCCTGGGGGGCAAAAATCCCTGGTGAATATGGCAAATTGCTGCTTACCTTGTTCCGTTTGGGAGCTATTGTGGGAATAGGATATTGGTTGTGGGATTCCATTAGGAACAATGGATCCAGGATACTGATTACCGCTATCGCATTAATTTTTGCAGGTGCCTTTGGGAATATAATAGATTCTGTATTTTATGGAATCATTTTCGACGACAGTTATGGGCACGTAGCTACTTTTATGCCTGAGGGCGGTGGTTATGGCACTTTATTTCACGGGAAAGTTGTAGATATGCTTTACTTCCCGTTATATGATGGAATTTTACCGGAATGGATCCCATTTTGGGGCGGAGAGAACTTCACTTTTTTTGAGCCGGTTTTCAATGTTGCAGATACCGCAATAAGCACAGGTGTTGTGCTTCTTTTATTATTCAATAAAAGAGCTTTCCCAAATAAAGAGGAAGAAAAAAAGGAATAGGAGAATCAGGCCACGTCCCTGTCAAATATTTGCTCAAACTTTTTAAGTTCAATAGGTTTTATCAAATAATCGGTAACCAGATTAAAGGATTTTGCCCTTTCGAGATCTCTTGGATCTATGGAAGATGAAACTACATAAAGGATGATCTTCTTATCGAAGTTGTTCTTGATCTTGATAAATTCCCCAAGAAATTCCCATCCATCCATTACTGGCATATTAAGGTCCAGGAAAATGATATCCGGCAGTTTGTCTTCGGTCATATTGGTTAAAATCACTTTGAAGTAATCCAAAGCCTCAAGACCATTTTTAAAGATCAGTAAATTTTCAGAAAGATGTTTGATCTCAATGATTTTCCGTACTAAGTTCACGTATATTTTATCATCATCGATAATACACGCCAATTCTATTTTTTGCCCCATTTTAATCTAAAATTTAATTTTAAAAGTCGTTCCAATATTTACGGTGCTTGTAACCGAAATAGTACCTCCCAGGGTTTCCACCTGATTTTTGGTAATAAACAAGCCAATTCCTTTTGCATCGGAATTCCTATGAAAAGTTTTATACATCCCGAACATTTTTTCCCCAAATTGATCGAGATCTATTCCCATTCCATTATCGCTTATTTCCATAAACGATTGTTCATTAAACAGATAGGTTTGAATGAAAATCACAGGTTTTCTACCAGGCTGTTTATACTTTATTGCATTAGTTATTAAATTTAGCAAAATACTTTCAAGATATTCAGGAATATATTGAATTTCTTTCAGGGCTTTAAAATCGGAAATAATAGTAGCACCTTCCCTTTTTATAAGCGAGGAGACCGATGCCATCACCACATCCAACGCATTGCTGAAACTGGTGGTTTTTCGCTCTTTTGTTAAGACATCCTGATGCGTAATCATTTCATTTAGTTTAGAGATGGCGACATCGAGATTTTCAGAAATATCAGAGATATTGTCCAGCAATTCCATTTTATCTTTTAACGGCTGGGTTTCAGAGAGCAACTGAACTACCAGGCTAAGATTGCTGCTGTGAGACCTTAAGTTATGAGAAACGATGTGTGCAAAATTGAACAACCTCGAATTTTGTGCGGCAATGATATCCAGGGAGTTTTGTAAATTAAGCTCATTGTTTTTGTTTTCATCTATATTTTGGAAAACCCCACGAATTCCAATGATTTCCTGTTCCTCATTATAAACAGGCTTACCTGTGGCCCTTACCCAAAACTCTCTTCCGTAAAGGGTGACCATTTTTATTTCTGTTTTAAAAGGGATTCCGTATTTCTCACATTTGGTAAACATGGAAAGTGCTTTTTCCTGATGATCTGTGGCATAAAAACGCAAACGTTCATCATAATTTACCTGGTAATCTGCCGGACAATCCAGTATTTTTTTGGTAACATCATCCCAGTAAATGGCCTTATGGAGGGTATCTATGTACCATCCTCCCGTAGAGGTCATCTCCGCAGTTTCCCGGTAATAAAAAAAATTCTCCTCAATGGTGTATTGATCCCGTTTGCTCTGGTGGATATTTACAAATAGTAAAACAGCGGTATCTTTATTGCTGTTTTCCTTGCTTTTTAAATTCCGGCATTCAAACCACCGGTATTTATCATTTTGGAGCTTTAATTTTATTTCCTGACTGATTTGAGGGGTTTCAGAAGAAAGACTCTCGAAAGCAGTCCTAAAATCATACTTATAATCTTTATGGAGAATATTATTTAAAAAATAGTTGAAAATGGAATCCTGGGTGGAAGGTTTTCCTACAAGCGCTTCAAAATGCTCGGACCACGTGATTTCATTTGTAAGAGTATTGATTTTCCAGTAGGCAATATCAAAATCTTCCAGAATACTGTTTAACTGAAGGTCGTTGAGCATCAATTGTATATATAGATTTCTAAATGTAGGACAATGTTAAAAATAATGCAAATATACTCACTTATTTTTTGAACTTATAGGTGTGATGTGGGCTTACGCAATAGTCTAGAGCAACATCACTGCTTATAATCCCGGGAATCTCATCTTCTGCTTCAAAAAGGGAAAGTCCTATTTTAATCACATCCTTTCTGCAATTTGCAAGAAATATGTCATAAAAACCTTTTCCATAACCTACCCGGTGTCCGGATTTGTCAAAAGCAAGTAAGGGTACAAATACTACATCAATTTTGGAAGCAGGAACTTCAATGCCATCCACAGGTTCTGGAATATCCCATATGTTTTTTTTGATTAGTGTAGTATCCGTGAGAAGAAAATTTTGCATTTCTCTCGTTTTAAAATCACTTTTTGAAAGAACGATATTTTTATCTTTTCCCTGTAAAATGTGTAGGAGCGGTTCTGTATGGATCTCTTTTTTTTCAGAAATAGTTAAAAAGAGATGATAGAATTCGTACTCCCAGATTGGAAGTTTAAGAAGATTGTTGGCTATTTCCAGACTTTGAGCTTCAATGTATTCAGAAGTCAGTGCCTCCCGTAAAGTTCGGTATTTACTTCTCAGCGAGTTCTTCATCCTGAATTTTTGGTGGTAGTGTGATATGAAAAATAGCATCCCCCTGGTACACAATAGGAGATTCATTTACATTTATAACATGGCCTGTGTGCGGGGCGAGAATTTTATGTCTGAATTTCCCGTAAGGATCGGTAATTGTTCCAAGATATTCTCCTTTTTCAATGTGTTTTCCACATTCGATTTTTATATGTAGGAGTCCGCTATATTTTGCACGCATCCAGGTGCTATTTTCAACTATAATGCTTGGCATAAGTGGTTCAGGACAAACAAACCTGGGCTTTAGCATACCAAGGTGGCTTAAGATGCGCATAGTGCCTTCTACGCCTTGTTTTGCAATTTCCTTATTGCTGTCCATGGATTTCCCCCCTTCAAACAGGAGTACCTTTTTTCCTGCCTTATAACAGGTTTCACGATAGGATTTCGCAATAGTTTTAGAATACATGGTAAAAGGGGCATTAAATATCCTTGCATATTTCATGCTGTTTTCATCCTCTTTATAAACACGTACCTGCGCTGCGTTAAACCTGCTGGAACCACCGGTATGGAAGTCCAGGCAAAAATCGGCAACGGGAAGGATTTTTTTAGCAAACTGAAATGCAAATCTGCTGGCCAGCGACCCATTTTTAGTTCCCGGGAATACCCGGTTTAGATCACGGCCATCTGGAAATTCCCTTGCCAGGTTTAAAAAACCAAAAACATTTACCACCGGAATACAGATGATAGTTCCTTTTACAGGTTTATTTATATTTTTTGAAATGATTTGGCGAACAATTTCAACGCCGTTTATTTCGTCCCCATGGATCCCTGCAGTAAGAAGCATTACAGGACCTGGTTTTTTGGAACGTTCAATAATAACAGGAACTTCAACCGAAGTAGTGGTATATAATTTTGCCATGTTCAAATTGATCACAGCTCCCTTTCCGGGATGGATTTTTTTACCTAAAATTTCGAGTATATCCTCCTTGTCAATATGAGCCATAAACTAAACGTTTCTTTCTATATATCGTATAATTGTTTTTGCTATGTCTTTTCCTGTGGCGGCTTCAATACCTTCCAGGCCGGGTGAGGAGTTCACCTCAAGGATAAGGGGTCCCCTGGCACTTTGCAGCATGTCAACTCCGGCAACTCCAAGACCCATAGCTTTAGCTGCTTTAATAGCCGCAGTCTCTTCCTCATCGGTTAATTCTATTACAGTAGCTGAGCCACCACGGTGAAGATTGGATCTGAATTCCCCATCTTTTCCCTGTCTTTTCATAGCTCCCACCACGTGCCCATCAACAACAAGCGCCCTGATATCTGCTCCACCGGCTTCTTTTATAAATTCCTGAACAATTACCCTGGCCTGAAGTCCGTTAAAGGCTTCAATTACAGACTCTGCGGCATTTTTTGTTTCCGCTAAAACAACTCCAAGACCCTGAGTTCCTTCCAGTAATTTTATAATTAGAGGTGCTCCTCCTACGTGGTCTATCACTTCGCCAACATCCTTGGAGTAATTGGTAAAAACCGTTTTTGGTAAACCAAGTCTTGCCCTGGAGAGTACCTGTAAGCTTCTTAGTTTATCACGGCTTCTTACAAGGGATTGAGATTCGGTAGTGGTAAAAACCCCCATCATCTCAAACTGACGTACCACCGCGGTTCCGTAAAATGTTACTGAAGCTCCAATCCTGGGAATCACGGCATCGGTTTCAAGGATCATTCGTCCTTTGTAAAAAATAGACGGTTTCCGTTTCTCTATGATCAAATCACATTTTAACGGATCTATTACTTCCACATGATGATGTCTTTTCTTTGCGGCTTCAATAAGCCTTTGGGTGGAATAAAGATTGCTATTCCTTGATAGGATTTTTATGTTCATCGTTTTTTGAATTGTAAGATAAATCTATTAGCTCGGGATCTACTATAAATTTTTTGGTAAGGAACTTTCTTCCTATCAATACCGGATATCGCATCTCTTGCCGAGCGGACAAAGAAAGGGAAATTTTAAAAACCTTTTCAAAAATTTTTATGGTAGATTGAACCTGAAACCGCTTTTGTATCAAACCATTACTGCTTTTTACAAAAACAATGTCATAATCCCTGAAAATGAATTCTTTTCCGTTGTAAAGCGGATGTTCTTCATCCAGAAAAGTACAGTGCAGGAAACCCTCTTTTTCAATGATATTATCACAGTGAATGGATGAAGTATACGCCCCTGTATCAATTTTAACAGAGATATCCTTCAGGTGTAATAATGGGAAATCGGCCTTATCAAATCGGCCTATTACGGTTTTTTCCATGGGCGCAAGGTACTAAAATGATTAATTAGGCGATCTTATAAACTCCTAAAATTATGGAGCCAAAATACAAAAGAAGACTCTTTTTTTGGTATTGGTTTCTCTCTTCTGAAAAATTTTAACATTAGTTGTTTGCGCTTATTTTAACGCTCCCGGGAATATGTAATATCTTTGGAGTAATGGAAACACCTGCATTGGAAATACAGTTGCAAACTTTACCTCAAAGTCCCGGAGTATATCAGTATTACGATAAGAATGGCCGGATCCTGTATGTGGGGAAAGCTAAAAACCTGAAGAAAAGAGTTTCTTCTTATTTCAACAAAACCCATGACAATCACCGCACAAGTGTTATGGTTAAAAAGATCCACGATATTAAACATATTGTGGTAGCTTCTGAAACCGACGCTTTGTTGCTGGAAAATAACCTGATTAAAAAATATCAGCCTCGCTTTAACGTGATGCTGAAAGATGATAAAACCTATCCCTGGATATGTATTAAAAACGAACGCTTTCCAAGAGTTTTTCCTACCAGAAGATTGATAAAGGACGGAAGTGAATATTACGGGCCTTTTACCAATTTTAAAACGGTAAACACCTTGCTGGAATTGATAAAAGGTCTTTATCAATTACGCACCTGTAACTACGATCTTTCTTCAGAAAAAATAAAGAATGGAAAGTATAAGGTATGTCTGGAATACCATTTGGGGAATTGCAAAGGGCCGTGTGAAGGGTTTCAGGAAGAAAAGGAGTATAATGAAAACATAGAAGCCATCAGGCAGATAGTAAAGGGGAATTTTAAGGATTCCCTGCACCAATTTCGCCATCAAATGAAGGCTCATTCTGAAAATATGGAATTTGAAGATGCCCAACGCATCAAGGACAAGATTGATGTATTGGAAAACTATCAGTCAAAATCTACGGTGGTAAATCCAAAGATAAATAATGTAGATGTTTTTTCCATTGTAAGTGATGAGGGTTACGGGTATGTAAATTTTCTTCAAATCTCTCATGGCGCCATTATTCGTTCTCACACTATTGAAATGAAAAAGAAACTCGATGAAAGCGATAAGGAATTGCTGGAATTGGGGATTGTGGAGATCCGGCAGCGGTTTCATTCAAATTCAAAAGAAGTTTATGTACCTTTTAAAGTGGATGTTGGAGAAGATGTTGTTATTCATGTTCCGAAATTAGGCGATAAAAAGAAAATCATAGAATTTTCTATCAGAAATGCACGTTACTACAGGCAGGAGCAATTTAAACAGATGAAAATTGTGGATCCGGACAGGCATGTTAACCGCATTATGGCACAAATGAAAGAGGATCTTAGGCTAAGTGTGGAACCCAGGCATATTGAGTGTTTTGACAATTCCAACATTCAGGGGACCAATCCGGTAGCGGCCTGTGTGGTATTTAAAAACGGAAAACCAAGTAAAAAGGATTATCGTAAATTTAATATCAAAACTGTAGAAGGACCGGATGATTTTGCCTCTATGGAAGAAGTGGTTTTTAGAAGATACAAAAGACTGCTGGAAGAAGAGGAGCCTTTGCCCCAACTCATAATTGTAGATGGCGGAAAAGGCCAGCTTTCCTCAGGTGTAAAAGCATTGGAAGCTTTGGGGTTAAGAGGAAAAATAGCGATTATAGGAATCGCTAAGAGGCTGGAAGAATTGTATTATCCCGGAGATTCTATTCCACTATATTTGGATAAGAAATCGGAAACTTTAAAAATAATTCAGCAATTGCGAAACGAAGCACATAGATTTGGGATTACCTTTCATAGAAATAAGCGAAGCAAAACTGCCCTAAATACAGAGTTGGAAGCAATTACAGGAATTGGGGATAAAACCGTTGTGGAATTATTAACGCATTTCAGGTCTTTGAAAAGGATTAAAGAAGCATCTCTGGAAGATTTGTCTAAATTAGTTGGCCAGGCAAAAGCAAACATTATTTACAATAATTATCATCAGGAATAAATGAAACCTCCATAACGGAAAGTCGGTACACAGGTGGATGATTATTATGGATGTTACTCCCGAGCTATCGGGAGACCAATAAAAGACAATAAGTAACTACATATGAAAAAATTAATCTGTATCATATTTATAATTATTTCTTTTCAAGGATTTTCCCAGGAAAAAAATGATGTAAAAGTGGGGTTGGTTTTAAGTGGTGGTGGTGCGAAAGGACTCGCTCATATAGGCGCTTTAAAGGTTATTGAGGAAGCGGGAGTAAAGATAGATTACATTGGAGGAAGCAGCATGGGAGCTATCATTGGGGCATTATATGCTTCTGGATACAGCGCAAAGCAATTGGATTCTCTTTTTCATGATATCGATTTTAATATTCTTATTCAGGATCAGGTTCCGCGAAGCGCTAAAACTTTTTATGAAAAAGAGGATACCGAAAAATATGCGATCACACTTCCCTTTGATGATTTTAAAGTTTCTTTTCCTTCCGGACTCTCCAAAGGACAGAACATTTATAATTTGGTATCAAGACTTACCCTGCATCTTGGGAATGTTCGGGAATTTAAGAATTTACCAATTCCATTTTTTTGCGTTGCAGCAAATATTGAAACCGGGGAGCAGGTAATTTTAGATAGCGGTTCTTTAGCTAAAGCAGTTTCTGCCAGCAGTGCGATCCCTTCGGTTTTTAGTCCTGTAAGAATAGAAGGAAAACTTCTAACCGATGGAGGAGTTGCAAATAATTATCCTATTGAGGAGCTTAAACGAAGAGGTGCCGAGATAGTAATTGGAGTCGATGTTCAGGATAGTCTGGTGGACCGGGAACAGCTTAAAAGCGTTTTTGAGATCTTAACACAAATTAGCAATTTCAGGACTATTAGCGAAATGCGTGAAAAAATAAAGATGACAGATCTCTATATAAAACCCGATATCTCTAAATTTAATATATTGTCCTTTGATAAAGGATCTGCTATAATAGACTCCGGGGAAATGGCAACGCGAAAACGAATAGAGGATTTGAAGCGAATAGCAGAGAAGCAAACTGCAGCTCCCTTAAAGATTAAAAAAGTTAAACCTATTGATAGCATTAATATAAGTTCACTTACAATTGAGGGTAATAATAGCTATCCGCGTGCTTATATTCTTGGGAAGTTAAGACTTAAATACAGTCAGGGATATACCATGGAGGATCTGGCAGATGGTATTAATAACCTTTCGGCTACAGGAAATTTTGACAAGATCAATTACAATCTTATTCCCATAGACACTTCCTATACGCTTGCTATTCAGCTGGAAGAAAGTCAAAATAAAACCTCTCTGAGGTTATCGCTTCATTATGACGATCTTTATAAAAGCGGAGCATTGATTAACCTTACAAGGAAAAGTTCCCTTTTCACGAATGATGTTGCCTCCCTGGATGTTGTTTTGGGAGATAATTTCAGATACAATTTTCAATATTATATCGATAAAGGGTACTACTGGAGTTTAGGGGTGAAATCGAGGTATAATAATTTCAATAAGGGAGTTGCCTTTGATTTTGCCAGGGAGAATGCCGGTATTGAAAATATTGGGATTAACAGGATAGAAGTGGATTATAAGGATTATACCAACCAGTTATATGGGGAGACCTTGTTCAGGCAGATTTTTTCCCTGGGAATTGGTGTGGAGCACAAACATTTAAAGATCACCTCTGAAACCCTGCTTGAAAATCCCGGCAATGACCTGTCTTCTGCTGTTTTTGAAAACAGCGATTACTTTAGCGCATTCGGGTATTTAAAACTGGATAGTTTCGACAATAAATATTTCCCTAAAAAGGGTGTTTATTTTGACGGGGATTTTCATTTTTATTTATTTTCTTCAGATTATAATAACAATTTTTCTGAATTCTCTATCGCTAAGGGCAAGGTAGGATATGCATTTTCAATACTTCCAAAGCTTACCGGAAGGATATTTTCTGAATCGGGTTTTAGGATAGGTAGTGCTGGAAGCAATACGCTGGATTTCTTTTTGGGCGGCTATGGAAACGATTTCATCAATAATTTTGTTCCGTTTTATGGATATGATTTTATAAGCATTTCGGGAGATAGTTATGTCAAAGGTATGGTGGAGTTGGATTATGAGATCTTTAATAAAAATCATATTAGTGCCAGTGCTAATTTTGCCAACGTAGAGAACAATTTATATGCTACCGGAAACTGGTTTTCTGCCCCTAAATATACAGGGTATGCTTTGGGATATGGTTTGGAGACCCTGCTGGGACCTTTAGAAGTGAAATATTCTTTTTCTCCGGAAATTAAAAAAAGTCAATGGTTTTTTAGTTTGGGGTTTTGGTTTTAGGAGAATAAATCGGGTTAAAAACCTTATTTTTAACCTTTGAAAAAATCAGCACATGTTAAACGACTTAAAAAGAGCTTATTCCGGTATTCTTGAAGATGCAATCCTTGAAGAAATTGCAGAATCAGGAATCCTAAAAACATTTCACGAGAACGAAAAGATCATTGATTATGGAGAATATGTGAAATTCCTTCCATTGCTTTTAAGCGGAGCCATTAAGATCCTGAGGGAAGATAAAGAAGGTGATGAATTGCTGCTCTATTTTCTGGAAAGCGGGGATACCTGTGCGATGACTCTATCTTGCTGTTTAGGGCACACCCGAAGCGAAATACGTGCGATTGCTGAAAAGGAAACTCAACTAATCATGATTCCCATCCAAAAGATGGAAGAATGGACTTCCAAATATAAAAGCTGGCGCAACTTCGTATTTGACAGTTATCATTCCAGGCTTACCGAAATGCTGGAAACCATAGACACCATTGCTTTTTTAAATATGGATAAACGTCTTATGAGGTATCTCCAGGATAAAGCAAAGATCAATCAAAATGAATTGTTACAGGTAACACATCAGGATATAGCCTACGATTTGCACACCTCCCGGGTAGTAATTTCAAGGTTGTTAAAAAAACTTGAAATCGATGGAAAAATAGAACTACAGCGAAATGCTATTAGGGTATTGAACCTTTAAAAAAAACCAAAATGCTGATGGAACCCTGTTATTCAAACTCCCTTAGGGAGACCAAATCCCTGAATTACGGCTAACAATTCTTTTATAGTGTATGAAAGTAGCAGGAAAAGATATTTTTTATGTAGCAATTCAGATACTCCTGTTTCTTACTTTTTTGTTAGATATTAATCTGTTCCCATTTGAAATTCCCTTATTTTTAGAATTTATCCTTGTTTTAATTGGAATTATTGGTTTGCTTCTAATTATAATTGCCTTTTTTCAGCTCAATAAAAACCTGTCGCCTTTTCCAACTCCAAAGGAATATTCCAGCTTACTTACCAGTGGTGTTTTTAAATTAATAAGGCATCCTATTTATACCGGGATCCTGTTTATTGCTTTTTCCATTGCTGTTTTTCAGGGTTCAGGATACAGATTGTTGATTTCTTTTCTTTTGCTGATTTTATTTCATTTTAAAAGCCTGTACGAGGAAAAGAAATTGGCAGAAAAATTTCCCGAATATAAAATCTATAAAAAGAATACAGGGAGATTCTTTCCAAAACTCAAAAGCAGAACCTTATAATTTCTAATGCTTCAGAGGTTTTGGAGATATTTAAAAATTGCTGTTTTTCGAATATTGAACAGGAGAAATAAATTCAGGGATTCTGGCAGGACTTTCAGAATCCTTGAAACTGAAGCCTAGATATGTTCTTTAAAACCGGGGATTCAGCAGTTCTTTTAATCCTTCTTTAAGAGAAATTTTCAATATAATTAGCGATATTTGTTACTTTGGATGATAAACTTCAGAATTTATAAGAATAATGAATTTTTTCTTCCGAAGTATTAATTTTAAAACTGAAATCTTATGCCTTTTTATCATAAACTAGGGAAGATTCCACATAAGCGACATACGGTATTTAAAAAACCAGACGGCAGTTTGTATTATGAGCAGCTGTTTGGGACCATTGGCTTTGATGGAATGTCTTCCAATATGTATCATGAACATCGCCCAACCCAGGTTAAGGACATAAAGGGCAGTTACAGCGTTAAGCCAAAAATCGCTTTTGAAAACAACATAAAATCCTATAGATTTAAAGGTTTTCAAGTCCCTCCACATCCGGATTACCTGGAAAGCCGAAAGGTGGTGCTAACCAACAGTGATGTGGATATAGCTCTCGCAGCTCCGCAGGAATCTACAAAAGATTATTTTTATAAAAATAGCGATGCCGATGAGTTGCTCTTTATTCATAAGGGGAGTGGAAAATTAAGAACCCACTTAGGGAATCTTGATTTTAAATACGGGGATTATTTATTGATCCCGCGTGGTGTTATTTATAAACTCAACTTTGACGATGATAACAACCGTCTCTTTATTGTGGAATCCAGAAGCCCAATTTACACCCCAAAAAGGTACAGGAACTGGTTTGGGCAATTGCTTGAGCATTCTCCTTTTTGTGAGCGGGATATTAGACAACCCTATGAATTGGAAACCAACGATGAAAAAGGTGATTTTCTTATCAAGGTAAAAAAGCAGGGAGAGATCTTTGATATGATCTATGCTACACATCCTTTTGATGTTGTGGGATACGATGGGTACAATTATCCATATGCTTTTTCCATTCACGATTTTGAACCGATTACGGGTAGGATCCATCAGCCGCCACCGGTGCATCAAACCTTTGAGACAGATACCTTTGTGGTATGCAGTTTCTGCCCCAGAAAATATGATTACCATCCGGAAAGTATTCCGGCTCCTTATAGTCATAGCAACATAGACAGTGATGAGGTATTGTATTATGTAGACGGCGATTTTATGAGTCGAAACGATGTGGAGGCAGGACATATTTCGCTGCATCCCGCTGGAATTCCTCACGGTCCGCATCCGGGAGCAGTAGAACGCAGTATTGGACAAACAGAAACCGAAGAACTCGCCGTCATGGTAGATACCTTTAAGCCGTTAAAGCTTACCGAAGAAGCCATGAAAATTTCGGATGAGACTTATTACACCTCCTGGCTGGATCATTAGTTAAATTGAAGAATAGATCATAAAACAATAGAATTTGTAAACAAAGGGTTTGAATAATTAAATGAAGATTAATAGGAATCTTTTTCTATCAATCTTAAGCCACATAAATTAAAAAAATATGAGCACAGATAACACATCATTAAAATTAGAGAAAAAGTTTCAGGAAGCAGAGGATTTTTTGCCGTTGCTTGGAACAGATTTCGTTGAATTATATGTTGGGAATGCCAAACAGGCTGCATATTATTATCAGCAGGCCTGGGGATTTCAACCGGTAGCATATGCTGGTTTGGAAACGGGCAGAAAAGACAGTGTTTCCTACGTTTTAGAACAGGACAAGATCCGTCTGGTTTTAACTTCTCCGCTACAACCTGAAGGGCCTATTAACGCCCATATCAATAAACATGGGGACGGTGTAAAAGTAGTTGCACTTTGGGTGGATGATGCCCGGAAAAGTTATGAAGAAACCACCAGCCGTGGAGCAAAATCGTATGTGGAGCCTTATGTTATGGATGATGATAATGGTACTGTGGTAATTTCCGGAATTCATACGTATGGGGAAACCGTACATTTATTCGTGGAACGGAAAAATTATTCAGGTCCATTTTTACCAGGATACAGAACCTACGCTCCAAATTTTAAATCTGAACCAACAGGCTTAAAATATATAGATCATATGGTGGGGAATGTTGGATGGAATGAAATGAACAAATGGTGTGAATTTTATGGCAAAGTAATGGGGTTTGCTCAGCTTGTGTCATTTGATGACAAAGATATTTCCACCGATTATACTGCTCTTATGAGCAAAGTGATGAGCAATGGAAACGGAAGGATAAAATTTCCTATAAATGAGCCGGCCGAAGGGAAAAAGAAATCCCAGATCGAGGAATATATAGATTTTTACAATGGAGCCGGAGTTCAGCATATCGCCCTGGCTACAGATAATATCATAGCTACGGTAACCGCCCTTAGAGATCGCGGAGTGGAATTTTTATATGTTCCGGAAGCCTATTACGATACCGTTCTGGACAGAGTAGGAGAAATAGACGAGGATCTTGCGCCATTAAAAGAATTAGGCGTTTTGATAGACAGGGATGATGAAGGCTATCTTTTACAGATATTCACCAAGCCGGTTTTGGACCGCCCAACAATGTTTTTTGAGATCATTCAACGAAAAGGAGCACAATCTTTTGGGAAAGGGAATTTTAAAGCACTTTTTGAGGCTATTGAAAGGGAGCAGGATTTGCGGGGTACCTTGTCCTAAGTATTAAAAAAATGCTATTTATATATTTAAATTATTTTAAAAATACCAACCTGATAAATTAATAGTTAAAGTGACATTTTGGGTTGTAAATAGCCTGATAAAAACAGACTTTTGCACCGCATTTCGGAGTGGTTACCAAAATGTTTTAATTTTTTTCATAATTTAAGTTTTAGTTGGTTAATAAGATAAAAACCTCATCATTTATTTGATGGGGTTTTTTGTTTTAATACATTTGGAATAGTAATTGTAATTCTTCGAATAAATTGAACCGTGCCCGCTGTATGGCGGGTGTTAAACTTACTATTATGAAAATTAGAATTGCTATATTTAGTCTTCTTTTAATGTTCCTGCCTTTAAGCGTGTTTTCTCAAAAGGCTTTTGATTCTGGTGAATGGTTTAAATTCAGGGTTCATTATGGCTGGTTTAACGCCAGTTATGCAACTTTACAGGTAAATGAAGCAAAATTGGATGATAAAAACGTGTTTCACATAGTAGGAAAAGGGAAATCTACAGGCTTGCTGCATTTATTTTTTAAGGTAGACGATAATTATGAAACCTATATCGATAAAAAAACCAATCTTCCATACAGGTTTATCAGGAAAATAGATGAGGGCGGTTATACGAAAGATCTGGAAATTGATTTTGACCAGAAACAGAATAAAGCACACGTCTTTGATAGAAAGCATAATGAAAACTCCACTTTTACCACCAGGGACAACGTTCATGATTTGCTCTCGGCCTTTTATTATGTTCGTAATGACCTGAATGTAAATAAATTAAATATAGGGGATGAATTTAATTTCCCTATGTTTTTTGATAAGGAAAATCATGATTTTAAATTAAAGTTCATGGGAAGAGAGGTTATCAATACAAAATTCGGTAAAATTGCAACATTAAAATTCAGGCCTTATGTTTTAGCCGGAAGGGTGTTTAAGGAAAAGGAAAGCCTCACTATTTGGATAAGCGATGATAAGAATAAAATGCCTGTAAAAATTTCTGCAAACCTGGCAATTGGTTCCCTGGATGCAGATATTGATGAATTTAAAGGATTGAAACATCCCTTTAAAATAATTATGAATTAGAATGGAGCAAATTAAGCCTGAAATTGCAGAGCGTATATTAAAACTTGAAGAGAAATTTAAGAATTCAGGTCAGGATATGGGGTCTTATCTGGACGGCCTTTTGTATGACAAGTATATTACGTATTGGGATTATGTAAACCTTGATACTTTGCTGAGTTTACAAGTGCCAAAAACACACTTTCCGGATGAGGAGATCTTTATCACCTACCATCAAATCACAGAGCTTTATTTCAAACTCATCATCCATGAGCAGAAACAAATTATTGAAGCTTCAACGCTTTCTGCAGCATATTTTACCGAGAAACTAAATAGGATAAACCGGTACATCAGGATATTGATCAATTCTTTTGATGTGATGATCAAAGGAATGGAGCGGGAGCAGTTTTTAAAATTCAGGATGGCACTTTTACCGGCCAGCGGTTTTCAATCGGCTCAATTTCGAATGATTGAGCTATATTCTTCCCCAATGGAACATCTTATTCCATTTAAGGAACGGGAAAATTTTTCTTCAGAAAACAGTATAGAAGAGCTTTATGAGAATCTATACTGGAAAAAAGGAGGAATCGATCTGGCAACCGGTGAAAAAACACTCACCCTGAAACAATTTGAAATTCGCTATACCGGGCGTTTTTTAAGGCTTGCCCATCAATTGAAAGGAAAAACCCTCTATCATAAATACCTTGACCTTCCGCAGGAAGAAAAAAATAATGTAGCTCTTATAGAAGCTTTGCGAACTTTTGATACTAATTTAAATATCAATTGGCTGCTTATGCACATGGGGGCGGCACATCGGTATTTAAATAAGGACAAAAAAACGATCGCGGCAACGGGAGGGACAAACTGGAAAGATTTTTTACCTCCAAGTTTCCAAAAAAACAGTTTTTTTCCTAATCTTTGGAGCAGTGAAGAATTTGAAAATTGGGGTAAGGAATGGGTTACCCATATGTTTAATACAGAAAAATAAATTTTAAGTTGAAAAAATTAAGTTACCTGTTATTGCTGGCGTTAGCCTTTACAGCCTGTAAAAAGGAAGTTGAAAATAAGGATCTCGGAGAAGTAAAAGTCATTGAAGTGGCACCTCCCGTGCTGGAAGAATATGGGTTTGTACTGAATGATTTTGAAGTGATCCGGGATACCATTCGTTCCGGAGATATTTTTGGAAAGATCCTGGACACTCAGGGAGTAACCCCCGGAAAAGTTTATGAAATCACTGAAAAAGTCCGGGAAACCTTAGATCCTACCAGGTTGATAGTTGGCAAACCTTATACTGTCCTGAGATCCAGAGATTCTGCAAGAACCGCACAGTTTTTTATCTACGAAAATGATCGTATTGAATATACGGTGGTTAGTATTGGGGATAACATAGCGGCTTATAAAGGAAGTAAACCAATTAGCATTAAGAAAAGAATGGTCTCGGGCGTAATTGTGAATAATCTTTCAGAATCAATGCAAAACGAGGGTTTAAGTGTGCTTTTGTCCCATGAATTGAGCAGTATCTATCAATGGAGTATCGATTTTTGGAAACTTCAAAAAGGGGATCAATTCAAGATGGTATATAATGAAAGGTATATAAACGACACTATTTATGCCGGGATCGAGAATATTGAGGGAGCTGTATTTGTGCATCAGGACAGGCCATATTACGCATTCAGTTATATGGTCGATACCGAATCTGGCAAAAGTGATTTTTATGATGAAGAGGCACGTCCATTACAAAGCTTTTTCTTAAAAGCTCCTTTAAACTTTAGCAGGATCTCATCCAGATTTTCCGGGAACAGGTTTCATCCGGTTCAGAAACGATGGAAAGCTCACAAAGGAACAGATTATGCAGCGCCGCATGGAACTCCAATATGGAGTACGGCAAATGGAACTGTGATCGCATCTGGATATACTGGCGGAAATGGAAACTACGTAAAGGTAAAACACAATGATACTTACACAACCCAATACCTGCACATGTCTAAGCGTAATGTGAGAGTAGGACAACGTGTAAAACAGGGAGATGTTATTGGATTTGTGGGAAGTACAGGCCTGGCAACAGGACCTCACGTATGTTATCGGTTCTGGGTTCGTGGAAAACAGGTAGATCCATTCCGTCAAAATCTTCCTGCCGCTGAGCCTATTGCAGAAAAATTAAAGGAGGATTATTTTGCAGCTATTGAGTCTGTAAAAATAGCTATTGATGAAATTGAATTCAAAGAAATATAAAATACCATGAAATGAGCATAAACGGAAACACTATACAAACACCGATGAAGATATGCGAATTACATATGACCGATAAAAAACAATAAATAACTACAGATGAAAAATATAGATCCTACCAAGACAGAAGCCTGGAAAAAACTAAATAAACATTTTTCAGATATCAGGGAGCTGGAGATGAAAAATCTGTTTCAGGAAGATCCTCAAAGAGCTGAAGATCTTAAAATTGAATGGGAGGATTTTTATGTAGATTTCAGTAAAAACAGGATCACGGTTGAAACTCAGGAGTTCCTTCTTAAGCTCGCTGAAGAATGCGGTTTAAAAGAGGCTATAAAATCCTATTTTAAAGGAGATACTATCAACAAAACAGAGAATCGACCTGTTCTGCATACCGCATTAAGAGTTCCGCAGAATGAGGAAGTAATTGTAGATGGGGAAAATGTGATTCCTGAAGTGTATGCGGTTAAGGATAAGATCAGGAAATTTTCGACTGAAGTTATCAATGGCGTCCTGAAGGGCCACACGGGATTGGCATTTACAGATATTGTGAATATTGGTATTGGCGGATCAGATCTTGGACCGGCCATGGTTACCGAATCCTTAAAATTTTACAAAAATCATTTAAACCTGCATTATATTTCCAATGTGGACGGGGATCATGTTCATGAAACCTTACAGAATCTCAATCCGGAAACTACTTTATTTTTAATAGTTTCCAAAACATTTACCACTCAGGAGACCTTGTCTAATGCCAATACTGCCAGAGCCTGGTTAAAAAGAACCGCGCCGGATGAGGCGGTTTCCAAGCATTTTGTCGCGGTATCCAGCAATATTGAGAAAGTGAAAGATTTTGGGATAGATCCTGAAAATATTTTCCCGATGTGGGATTGGGTAGGAGGCCGATTTTCCCTTTGGAGTGCGGTTGGTTTATCCATAAGCCTGGCGGTAGGTTACCATCAGTTTGAGGAATTGCTGGAAGGAGCCCACGAGATGGATCTCCACTTTAGAAATGAAGATTTCAGCGATAATATTCCTGTACAACTCGCTTTAATAAGCATTTGGTACAACAACTTTTTTAAAGCCGAAAGCGAAACGGTAATTCCCTATACCCAATACCTGCAGAAACTTCCATCTTATTTACAGCAGGCTATCATGGAAAGCAACGGGAAAAGTACCGACAGGAATGGAAAACCTGTTTCCTATGAAACCGGGAATATAATCTGGGGAGAGCCTGGAACCAATTCACAACATGCATTTTTTCAATTGATCCACCAGGGAACTAAATTAATCCCTGCAGATTTCATAGGATTTAAACACTCTTTGCATAAAGATAAGGATCATCATCAAAAGTTAATGGCCAATTATTTTGCCCAAACAGAGGCTTTATTGATGGGAAAAACCGCTGAAGAAGTTACCAGGGAACTGGAAGAAAAAAACCTTTCTTCAGAAGAAATCGAACAACTGAAACCTTTTAAAGTTTTTAAAGGGAATAAGCCCACTACTTCTATATTAATCGATAAATTAACCCCAAACAGTCTGGGCAAGTTAATCGCGATGTATGAACATAAGATATTTGTCCAGGGAATTATCTGGAATATTTATAGTTATGATCAATGGGGAGTGGAATTAGGAAAGCAACTTGCGACCGAAATTCTCACCGAAATCCAGAAATCTGACGTTCAAAACCATGACAGTTCTACTAAAAGTCTCTTAAATTTCTTTTCGAAATAGCTATTACGATATTGTTAATAAAACATTAACTACTTTAAACTGCACCAATTCAATCACTTGAATATTTGTTTTATTTTTACAACACAAAAGATGTTAAAATAGAAATCTTAACATTACGTTAAAGTTTGCTAAGCCTTATTTTACTTCATTTGCCGGGAATTATAAACATAAAACAAAACAGTTTAAATGATGAGGAAATTATTACTATTGGCGTTGTTTTTAACATCTGCTACAATTTTTGCTCAAGGAACGATTACCGGAACGGTAATCGATTCTGACATGAATGCGCCTTTACCGGGTGCAAATGTTATGATTATAGGCACTAATACTGGGGCAATGACAGATTTTGGAGGGAAATTCTCTTTGAATGCGCCTTCTGCTACCGGTACTCTGGAAATTCGATTCTTGGGCTATCAAACCCTGAAGATCCCTTTCACAGTGAACAATGGGCAAACATTGGATCTTGGTGAAATATTACTAAGCCCGGCTGAAGATGCTTTGGGAGAAGTGATCATTAGCACTTATTCCATTGCAATTGACCGAAAAACTCCTGTCGCTGTTTCAACAATTAGATCAGAAACCATTCTGCAGGAATTGGGGAATCAGGAATTTCCTGAAATATTAAAATCTACTCCAGGTGTTTATGCCACTAAAGGTGGTGGTGGTTTTGGAGATTCTGAGATAACACTAAGAGGTTTTGAATCAGAAAACATTGCAGTACTTATAAACGGTATTCCTGTAAACGACATGGAAAACGGTCGTGTTTATTGGAGTAACTGGGCAGGTCTTTCAGATGTTACAAGATTTATGCAGGTGCAAAGAGGCCTGGGAGCTTCAAAAGTTGCTGTTCCTTCTATTGGAGGTACAATCAATATCGTTACAAGAACGACAGATGCTCAGGAAGGTGGAAGTGCTTTATATTCTTTAGGGAACGACGGATATCAAAAAATCTCTGCAACAGTTTCAACCGGAAAAATGGATAATGGTTGGGCAGCCACAGTTTCCGGTGCAAAAGTTACCGGAAACGGTTATGTAGACGGAACTGAATTTAACGGTTTTTCTTACTTTATAAACATCGCTAAAGACTTAAACGATGATCACCAATTATCTTTCACTGCTTTTGGAGCACAGCAAAGACATGGACAGCGTCAAAACGCCTTGCCTATGGAGATTTATAGAATTAGCGAAAGGGGTACCCGATTCAACCAGGACTGGGGTTACAAAAATGGACAGGTGGTTCATGTAGAAGATAACTTCTACCACAAGCCTCAAATGTCCTTAAATCACAATTGGAATATTTCTGACAACACAAAGTTGAATACCTCTGCCTATGCCTCCTTTGGATCTGGTGGTGGTGGTGGATATGCTGGCGTTAACAAGTTTGGTCTTGGGACTGCTAGTAATCCTTCTCCTTATAGAGATGGATACCTTCAGCCATTGAATCTTGATCTTATTGTAGATGAGAATGTGGAACGTGGAGCCCTGGGAGCTGAAACTTTTTTAAGAGCTTCAAGAAATGATCACCAATGGTATGGAGTTCTTTCGACTCTTTCTTCACAAATTCTTCCCAACGTGGAATTTACCGGTGGTCTTGATTTTAGATACTATGAGGGATCGCATTTTACAGAAGTTACTGATTTACTTGGTGGTGCATATGCCTTGGATAATAGTAACGTTAATGATCCATTAAATGCAGCCCGAGTTGGTGACAAGATTAATTATTATGATATAGGAACTGTGCTATGGGAAGGTGTATTCGCCCAGGCAGAATATTCACAGGATGCTCTTTCTGCATTCGTAACTGTTGCAGCTTCAAACACTTCTTATAAAAGAAAAGATTTCTTTAATTATTTAGATACAGATCCTAATCAGGAAACAGATTTCCAGCATTTCTTTGGATATAGTGCAAAAGGTGGTGCTAACTACAACCTGGACAATAACCACAATATTTTTGCTAATGTTGGTTATTTTGAGAAGGCACCTTTTTCTAATGCTGTTTTTCTTAACTTTAGAAATGATATCAATCCGGGAGCTGAGAACCAGAAAATTTTTAGTGCAGAGCTTGGATATGGATACCGAAGTACAAACTTCAGGGTGGATTTGAACGTTTATCGTACCGAATGGAATGATAAAACTTTTGTACAAAGATTCCAGCAGCCAGACGGAACAACGGCTTCCGCAAACATCTTGGGACTTAATGCGCTACACCAAGGTGTGGAACTTGAATTTAACTACCGTCCAATGGAAAAACTTACTATAACCGGTATGGCATCACTTGGGGACTGGACCTGGAAAAATGACATTACAGGTGTCGATATCTTTAATGAAGACCAGGAATTGGTAAGAACTATTAACCTTTATGTAGCCGATCTTAAAGTAGGAGGTTCTGCACAAACAACATTTGCAGCAGGTGCAGATTATCAGGTTTGGCCTAGTACATCATTACGTGTTGACTGGAACTATTATGATGAGCTTTATGCTCAATTTGATCCTGAGACAAGAAGTACAAGAGAACTTGGGCAGTCTTGGGAATTACCTGCTTTTGGACTGTTTGATTTTGGTTTAACCCATAAATTTGATCTAGGTGATTTCGAAGCCATGTTGATCGGGAACATCAATAATGTTTTAGATACAGAGTATATCTCAATTGCCCGAGGCGGAGTGAACGAGGGAGTATTTTACGGATTCGGAAGAACATTCAACGTTGGAGCAAAATTTAATTTCTAAAAAAATAAAAATGAAAAATTCAATTTATTTACTAATGATGTTCCTGGGACTTGCATTAACAAGCTGCGAACCTATGGAGGACATTCATGAGGAACTGGATGCACAACTGGATAATCGTGCAATTGAAGGTATGGCTGAGTATACACTCACAGATGACGATTATGAAGATCTTGATCTTCAATTTGGAAACTTCAGTTCTCTGGATGAAGCCGGAGCGCTTATACCACAATTGCTTTCTGATAAATTTCCAGTTTGGGGACAGGGTTCTCTTGCACAGGTAACTTTTGACCTTTATGCGCCGATAAATACTGTAGAATATACAGTTGTTGCTGCCGATTATGAAACAGTGGGTCTTGATGTAAATTATTTTACAAGCAGCTCACAAATCACCAGCTTTCTTCGAGCAAACTTTCCACAGGCTGTAACCAATGACTATGTAGAGCTAACATATAGAACTATTGCAGTTGAAATGGAATATAATATCTCAAATGATGATTTTGATTTAATTGGTGAAGAATTGTCAGAGACCTATCCTGACCCTGCTTCAAGTGCTGCACAATACAATAACTTTGACAGAAGAGAAGGAAGGGATGCATACTGGAGCAATCAAATGATCCTTGATGCTATCAATGTTGTTTTAAGCGATAATTTCCCAGATGTGGAAGGTCAAACTTACCAAGTAAGCTATAGGATTTATGACGGTAGTCCCGGAACCGAGACTATGGATGTTAAATTTAACGGCACAAATTATATTATGATTGGCGGAACTGCATATCAGTTCAATAATGATGATTATGACCTCGTGGGAACAGAACTCGGAGATGAGTATCCAGGTCCTGCAGGTAATGCTGCTCAATATAATAGCTTCGACGTAAGGTCTACAAGTGCTAATTACTGGAGTGAGGAAATGATTCTTGAGGCTATTAATGTTGTATTGATAGACAGATTCCCATCTGCAACCGAAGGTGCTCAATTTGATGTGACCTATGCAGCCTATAGCGGGTCTGTGAATTCGGTGATCAAATCTGTTATTCTTACCGATGGTGAATATGTGATAGACGAAACTGCTACGGTTTCAACTATTATGGAAACTGCAGTATTTGCTTATGGAGATGGAAGATGGATGATGCCTCATGTATTACCTGCAAATATTTATACTACAGAGTTTGGGCAGAGATTTAACAATTTTGGAAGCGAAGAGGTTGCTGGTTTCTACATTGGTAGATATCTTGAACCACTTTTCCCTTACGCTCAACAAGGAGACTTCGTTTCTGTAGAATACAAATTTTACAATGGAAGTGCTACTGTTAATAATTACGCAAGTTTCATTTATAATGAAGAAGAGAGAGAGTGGAATTTCATTCCTAGCGTAATTGAGCAAACTTTACAGTTTGGGCATGAAGGCTCTGGTTGGGTAGTTGATAACACTATTATACATACCTTAGCCGCCGCTGACTATACTTTTATCGGAGATGAACTTGCCGATGAATATCCTGGTCCTGCCAGTAGTGCTAAAAGATATAATAACTTCGATAGAAGACCGGGTAATGCCAATCAGTGGACAGATGCAATGTTACTTGAAGCATTTAACCTTCTATTGAACGAAAGAGTGGCGCCAAGTGCGCAAGAAGGTCAAAAGTACCTGATGACTTTTGATATTTACAACGGAACAAATACTATTGAACAAATGCCTCTTATCAAAGAAAATGGTGTGTGGGTTCCGTTACAATAATTTATAATATATTTAATTTTTATAGCAAAAACCTCTTAACTTTCAGCTAAGAGGTTTTTCTGCTTTAACCTGCCGGCGTTTTCCGGAAAAATTATTTTAAATGAAGAAGATTTTATTTTTAATGGCCGCATTAATGATTCTGGCCTGTAGCAAAGACGATGAAGGTGGAGTAAAAACCCCCGTGGACCCCCCCGTGGCTAATGTACCTGTAGCAGTAGATGATGAATTAAGCACATCAGAAAATACTTCCCTTAAATTTAGTGGGCTACTGGACAATGATACGGTTTATGAATATGCCAGAATCACCTCTATTGATTCTCAAACCACAAAAGGGGGAACGGTGGTGGATAACCGCGATGGCACCTACACCTATACCCCTCCCCCAAACTTTATGGGAGAAGATATATTTGAATATACCATGTGTGACAATGCTTCCCCTAATAAGTGTTCAACAGCTTCTGTTACAGTAACGGTTACAGCAGCTTCAGTGGAGGCAATAGAGGATGCTTATCAAACAGAGGAAGATAAGGTTTTGATGGTAACCAATTATCTTGACAATGATGATGTACCGGACATTGCTGTTGTAAGTTCTATTGGCGTCGAGGGCACTATTGGAAGTGTGGAGCTCCAAAACGACGGCAATATTAAATACACTCCGGCTTATAGTTTTGCAGGGGAAGATAGTTTCACCTATACTGTTTGTAATGATCATGATACTCCCATCTGTTCTACAGCAACCATCACGATTACAGTTACTGATGAAGGCGATCCGACAGCTGTTAATGACGAGGTAGTAATGAGTTTTGGAGCGACAAGTTTGACTATAACCAGTTTACTGAAAAATGATATGGTTATTGATGGCGCGGTTATAACTTCAGTTGAAGCATCAGGAACCGGAAGTGTAGTTGTAAATGAAGACGGTAACGTCACTTATACTCCTTTGCCAGCATTTAAGGGGATTGATACCTTTACATATACATTATGTGATGACGATACTCCGGAACCAAGTTGTTCTACTGCTACTGTAACGGTAAATATTATTGAGGCGGTTTCATTTAATATTCCTGTAAGTCTTCAGGATTATTACGGCGACTTTTTCTTAACAACAGATACGGATATTAACTTCACGCAGGTTTCCAATCTAACCATCAATGCTCACACCACCATTCTTTCCTATGGTGAACGTCATAATTATTTATATGATGCCGATGAAGATCTTAACAATCCGGATAATGTCATTCTTATGTACACTGGAGAGTCGAGGTATTGGGAAGAATATTGGTCAGATTCCAATAGTTATTCCCCACAAACTTTTAATACGGAGCACATTTATCCACAGTCAAGATTAAGTGCTGCGGACGCCGTTACAGATATGCATCATTTGAGGGTTGCAGATTCCGATATTAATTCGCTACGCCTAAATTATCCTTTTACTGAAGGAAGCGGAGATGCAAAATTGGTTAATAACAATAGTTGGTATCCCGGAGATGAATGGAAGGGAGATGTTGCCAGAATGGTCTTATACCTCAATATTAGATATGGAGAGACTTTTAACAAGGTTGGTAATCTTGATCTCTTCCTGAAGTGGAATGCTGAAGACCCGGTCTCAGAATTTGAGATCCAGCGAAATAATGTTATAGAAGTAGCTCAGGGAAACAGAAATATTTTTATCGACAATCCATATATTGCAACTCTTATTTGGGGAGGAGATCCTGCTGAAAACAAATGGTAATAAATCTGCCGTAAATAACCTTACCGCCCCGAAATTTCGGGGCGGTTTTTTTGTTAAAAAAAACTATATTTACTGAAACTAAAAATTATGTACGAAACTGTTCAATTTATTCACTCCTACTGGGCTTATCTTGTGTTAATAGTCCTGATAATAGCCTCTATTAATTCCATTGTGGGTTATGTTTCCAATAAAGAATACGGAGCTACCAACTTCAGGATCGCGCTTTTTACCCTTATCGCCTCTCATATACAGTTGTTGATTGGGATCGTGCTTTATTTTATATCTCCGTATTTCAGGGCTTTTAGCGAAGTAGGAATGGGCGGGGTAATGAAAGATTCTGTACTAAGGCTATACAATGTAGAGCATCCTCTTATTATGATTATTGCCATTGTTCTTATTACCATGGGATATTCAAAGCATAAAGGGAAACTAACCTCTAAACCAAAATTTAAATTACTTGCTATTTTTTACACCATTGCTTTAATCTTAATGCTATCCAGAATTCCCTGGAATGCCTGGTTTTAAAATTCGGGATGCAAGGTTCAAAATTCAAAAATGAAAATCATTTTTTCTGAAGGATGATTTTTCAGGATCATAAATAAATCAATCCTCTCTTTCTCTCCATTTTTTGGAAGCCGGAGAGGGTTTTTTATTTTTCTCCGTTCCATTCGGCATAGAACTGCTCCAGGAAATGTTCCATATAGCGATGTCGTTCTTCTGCTATTTTTCTACCTGATTCTGTATTCATCCGTTCTTTTAGCAAAAGAAGTTTTTCATAGAAATGATTGATCGTTGGAGCGGTAGATGCTTTATATGTTTCCTTGCTCATCGCAAGATCCGGCTTAATTTGGGGGTCATAGAGCGATCTTCCTTTAAATCCGCCATAGTTGAACGTGCGGGCAATTCCAATGGCGCCAAGCGCGTCTAAACGATCGGCATCCTGTATGATATCCAGTTCCAGGGAACGGAATTGCTGGTTCTCATTTCCTCCCTTGAAAGAAATATTCTCAATTATATGAACCACATGGGTGATCACTTCAGAAGAAACTTCCTGGGTTGTTAAAAATTCTGAAGCGATTTTTGGACCAAGGCTTTCATCCCCGTTATGGAATTTTGAATCGGCAATATCATGAAGTAAGGCTCCCAATTTAACGACAAACAAATCTGCATTTTCTTCGGTTTCAGCAATAAGTTTTGCATTGTTAAAAACCCGCTGTATATGAAACCAATCGTGCCCGCCTTCGGCGTGTTGAAGCGTTTGTTTAACAAACGACTTTGTGTTTTCTATGATTTGCGGCTGGGTCATAAACTTGTTTTTTTTTTCTTTAAACATCACAGATTTTAAATCCCATAAAAGTGAGATTAAAGTCCAGACCTGACAGTTTTTTTTGAAACCTGTTAGGTCTAATTTAAATTTTGGAGTTTAAATTTTCGCTATTTAATATCTGAAATTATGGTTCGTTCCACTTTTGCGATTAGGCTGTCTGGATCCTCTGAATTTGCAGGAATGGGTTTATGGACCTTCAAAGTTATGTGAACTCCAATTCCCAGCGGAAATTGACCGTATTCAAAGAGTTTCCAGGAATTATTGATGGTTATTGGAACTACAAGCGCATCAGGCATTTTTTTGAACAGAATTTGCATTCCTGTTTTTGCAAAACTTTTTGGTTTTCCGTCTCTGCTCCGGGTACCTTCCGGAAAAATGACTGCAGAATGCTTTGTCTTATTTAAATATTTCGCAAAACCAGCTAATGCTACAACTGCCTGTTTCGGATTCTTCCTGTCGATGAGGACCGAACCTCCATGCCGCAAATTGAAGGAGATTCCGGGAATTCCTTTTCCAAGCTCCTTTTTACTTACAAATTTGGGATGATGTTTTCTTAAATACCAGATAATGGGCGGAATGTCATAGATTCCCTGGTGATTCGAGACAAATATACAAGGCCTGTCAACCGGGATATCGTGAGGATTATCTATGCTGAAACGTGTTCCCAATATATTAAGACTACGCAGCAGGAAAAAATTAAAGACATCCACCGAAATTTTATGGGCCTGATAACCTCCAAGCTTTAGACTTAACCATTGGATTACATGAAATATTCCAAGGCATAGGAAGAAAAAAAAGTATGAAATTATTGAAAGGGGATAGGCTAGTATTTTCTTCATATCTTATTTAATTCCACCAGTGGGCTAATTACCAGATGCCCGCCCGTTGCTTTTGTTTTGAGGATCTTATCGAAATTCCCGATATTTCTTTCTTTCAGATTTTCCGGCTTGCCCAGGAACACTTGACTACTGCAAACATACATTTTTATGCAAAAATATCGGGAAAGAATCATTATTGAATTTGAATGCATTTCCCATCTTCACAAGCCAGTTTTTCTGGTGGAACCGGAATACTGCAATCGCTTATAATGCGGTTTTGTTCGTTGTATGCTGCTTCAGCTTTACGGTGTTTTTCAACCATTTTATGAAGAGTGGGGACATCTGTTTCTGAAGAGAACAAGAGATATCCCTTGGGACCGCCGCAGGCTTTACTTCCGTAGGGCATAAAGGAGCATTCAGCGCCTGGAGAACAGGCTCCATTATCTATAAATGCATAAATCTCCTGAAGCTGCTTTTCAAGTTCCAGCCTGGTTAATTCCTGATCAGATTTTATGTCATCGCATCCGGTAAAACTTGTAGTGAATATCAAAAGAATAAAAAAAGACTTCATCGGTTTTAAAATTTTTCAGGAAAAGAAAGATACAAAATATGCTTCATTTGAAATCATAAAAAAAACCGAACTGTTTCCAGTCCGGTTTAATTCCTTACAGAGAGTTAAACTCTCTGAAGTTTTTGATTATATTCAGATAAAAAATCGTTTTTAACAGAACTCGTTATAAGCACTTGATAGATTTTCAGCAATCATCTCTGCAGGACGACCTTCAATGTGATGGCGTTCAAGCATGTGAACCAATTCGCCATCTTTAAAAAGTGCCATACAAGGAGAAGATGGAGGAAAAGGCACCATATAAGCGCGGGCTTTGTCCGTAGCTTCTTTATCTACACCTGCAAAAACGGTCACTAAATTATCTGGGGTTTTACCGTTTTGTAATGAAATTCGAGCTCCAGGGCGGGCATTTGCTGCCGCACATCCACACACTGAATTCACTACAACAAGCGTAGTTCCCTTTTTTTCCATGGCCGCATCAACTTCGGCAACAGTATGTAATTCCTGAAAACCTACTCTTGTTAGGTCTTCTCTCATCGGTTTAACTAAATCTGCTGGATACATATATAGAGTTTTTATTAAACATTTATAAAGCGCAAAGGTACGGAATTATGTTTGGTTAGAAATATACCATCTTCTTATAAACCAATAGCTATAAGCTATTAACTGCTGCCAAATGAGATCATTTAATAGCAAAGGTTTTAGGTCAATTAACGATTTCTTTATTGATTTTTCCTGTTTTTTAGTTTTTCATCCAAGAGTTTCTGCTGTAAGACCACGTACCTTTCATATTGAGGTTTTGTAAGAATATTCCTCATAGCACCATTTTCTTCCTGTTGAAGTGCCAGTAAACGTATGGCTTTAGCTTCTTCCTGCATTTTGGATTGTAGCAATTCTTCTTTTTTCATGGCGTAGGCAATAAGCTCTTTTTCCATTAAAATCTCCTGCTTTTCTGTAAGTCCCAATTCTCTGGTCCACATGGCTGAAGTCTCCCTGGACATTTCTCTTATTTCCAGGGAAGGTTCGCCCTGAGGTATATGTTGGGCATATCCTGTTGATGTTGAAAAACAAATAAGTGTTAATACACTTATGAGAAAGACTTTATTCCAGAGCTGCATATCTATATTTTTATTTAAAAATAACCAGAAGTTTGAGAAAGTAAGGTTAAAAAGGGGTTAAAATTAGAATTTATTCAATTGAAACTACTTCAATGGGAACCTGGAAACAAGCTGTACATAAAACAGGAGTATGAAAATTGCGTATCATTGAAAAAAAAATACAACGCCCTTTACTTTGTTACTCTTCCTTCTTTTTAACCCTTTTCAAAATACTATCTTTGCTTTTCAAAATAGAAGAATTTTCATGTTCAAATGGATTTTGGCCGTAGTAGGCTTTATGTTTTTCAGGTATCCGGGCGCTATTCTTGGATTCATTATTGGAACCTTAATAGATAACTGGAAGCGTCCTTCCGCAGGTTTTCAGGACCAAAAGGTTTCTCCGGGAGATTTTGAACTTAATTTGCTTTCCCTGGCTTCGCTGGTAATAAAAGCAGATGGGAAAGTTTCTCAAACCGAACTGGATTATGTGCGGGCCTATTTCGTTCAGGCTTATGGTAAAGAGCGTGCAAATGCCACTTTCAGAACATTTAACGAGGTTATTAAAAGCAGGGAAATATCGGGGCAGCGCATTGGGTTGTATCTTCAAAAACGTACCAGGTATGAGGTTCGCTTACAAATACTCCACTTTTTATTCAGTATTGCAAAGGCCGATGGCCATGTTTCTGAAGCTGAATTAAGAGAGCTATCTGAAATTTCTGCTCATTTGAACCTAATGAGAAGAGATTTTGAAAGTATTAAGGCCATGTTCTTTAAAAGTGCCGATAATGCCTACAAGATCCTGGAAATTGAAAAATCTGCAACCGATGCCGAAGTAAAGAAAGCCTTCAGGACCATGGCTAAAAAATATCATCCCGATAAATTACAGCATATGGATGAAGCCTACAGAAAGGGAGCTCAGGAAAAATTCACCAGGGTTCAGGAAGCCTATGAGCATATTCAAAAAGAAAGGGGAATTTAGAAATAGCAAGGGGTGCTGAGAACAATATCAGGAAAGTTCAAATGGAATATGAGCTATTGCAGAAGGAGAAAGGTTTTTAAAATTAATTTGGAATACCCGGACAAATGTATTAAATTTAAGGACAAAAGTTTTTTAAGATGAATACGTTTGAAGAATCTTTAAATCAAATTAACGAAGCAGCCGCAATCTATGTTGCCCAGGTTCCTGCAAATTTAAGGCAAGGTAGTTTAGACAAAAATTTCTCCTTTGCTGATTTTTTGAATAATAAATTGTTAGTTATCCATTCTATCAGATCCGGTATAACTTTTTCCCTGTTTTCTGAAATCACAAAAATCACCCCATTTTCTGATGAAGATTGGGCTGAAATATTGAATATTTCTTCTAAGTCATTGCAACGTTACAGAGCAGAGAAAAACTTCCGCTTTAAGCCTATTCATTCAGAAAAAATCATAGAGATTGCTGAAGTGGCCCTTTTAGGCAATACTGTTTTTGATACAAGCAGTAAATTTTATATGTGGTTAAGCACACCATTATTTGCACTGGGGTCTATGAAGCCCATCGAACTGCTAAAAGATTCTTACGGTAAAGAGATGGTGCTTAATGAGCTTCATAGAATTGACCATGGTATTTTTGTGTAATGCAGGTTTATAGATTGTCGCGAAAAAAATATGCCGGCGAACTTTCAGGAAAAGGAGCAGCTTTGTCTGGTAATCGTTGGAATTCCAAAGGGGTAGAAATGATTTATTGTGCAGATAGCCGTGCACTTGCTATGGCTGAAGTAGTGGTTCACCTTCCGTTTTACTTGCTGCCACAAGATTTTGAGATGCTTGAAATTTTAATCCCTGATATCCTTCAAATCAAAACAGTCTCCCAAAAGGAACTCCCTGAAATGTGGAATAGATTTCCCCATCATCCCAAAACGCAAGCTATAGGGGATCATTTTATTCAGACTAATGAATATGCTGTTTTAAAAGTGCCATCGGCAGTGGTAAAGGGTGATTTTAATTTTTTACTTAACCCTTATCACAAACACTTTAAGAAAATCAAAATAAAAGTGCAATCCCCTTTTATTTTTGATAGCCGTTTTTTTGAATAATACCAATTGTGATTGGTTCTGTTTTAGAAAATTGTAGAAAGGTGAATTCCTTAACCGCAAAAGCACGCCAAGAAAAAAACGCAGAGGACGCTTAGAAAAAATGATAATTAAAAATTTACCAACTGGATAATTATTGAAATAGGAAATTAAAAATGGACTGCTTCGCAAAAGTGCCGAACGGAAGTGCAAAGCTTTGCGACCTTGCGGTTAATTTTGCTGTGAGCAAATTCAGAAGGAACCCATGTTGTATGCTTAAAAATTATAATTAAAGTTCAGCATTAAATTCCTACCCGGACTGCTCACATTAAAAGCCCTGAGAATGGACATATGGTCTACATAGGTTTTGTTCAGCACATTATACAGCGTAATCCCAATTTCCAAATTGTTTTTTCTCAGATTTATTTTTTTGCTTGCACCTAAATTCAGCAGCACGTATCCCGGGGTTTCTTCTTCGTTAAAACCAACCCTGTTCTGAGTAGAGATAAGCCTTAATTTTGAAAATAGATAAAGCGATCTATCCTGAAGTGCAAAATAGCTTATTTCCGCATTGTAATTATTGGGAGGAATAAAACTCATGTTTTCATTCGATCCCCTTTCTGATGCTCTTACAATGGCTCCCGAAATACCGGTTTCCAATCGGTTGTCTTTTAACCAGCTGTGTTTTAAATCGAACTCCATCCCGTAAAAATCGGCATCTGTTTGTAGATAAGACCATATTTCAAGACCATCTTCTTCCCGAATTTCATTGGTTGAAGCAAAAAAGATGTAGTTGTTTATCCGGCTTCCAAATATGGAGATTTGGCCTTGAAAATCATTTTTTCTATAGCTGTAATTCACATCGGCCTGAAAACTTTGTTCCCTTCCAAAATTTTCATTTCCTTTTTCAAATCTGCTGGTTCCGGGATGGGGTCCGTTTGAAAATAACTCGGCGAGATCGGGAGCTCTAAACCCGGTAGAAAAATTTAATTTGAGCGTGTTTTTTTCGTCAAATTTAGTGGTCATTCCAAGCGAACCTGTCAATCCACTGAATGTTTTTGTGAGTTTCCGGTTTTTAGGATTCCCCGGCAGTATAAAATTATAAGCCACCAAAGATTCCGATGTTGCATCGGCGGTAACGGTTCTGTAATCATACCTGAGAGCCCCCTGTAAAAAAACAGATTCAAGATCCACGCTGCTCAGGTAATAAATCCCACTTTCAAATGTTCGGGCATTTGGGATTAGAAATTTTTGAGCTGTCTCCAGATTATCATTTTGCTTAAAACTTCCCTGGGTTCCTATACTGTGTTTGATTTTTCCCTTTGGAAACCGCAGTCTGAAATTGTAGAATGTATGATGCTGCATCAATCCAAGGTCTACCAAATTAGGTTCTGTTTCAACTTCTTTCCTGTCATTAAAATGATGGGAAAGGTGAAGGAAACTCTCGAAATTCTTACTTTGGGTTCCCTGATTATAAGATATCAGGTAATCTTCCACTTCCTGAAAGGGAAGTTGCATAGCTCTGTCATTCCTTGAAGTTGCAAGGGATTGGGATGCAGTCATCTCTTCATCGCTTATAATTCCCAGATTCTGATTGTTATAGGTAAAGGATAATTTATTCTGAAAATTCTCTTTTTCAATTCCGGTATGTAACCGAATCGTTTGGGTATTAAATCTGCTGTTTCCTATTGTTCTCCCGTCACCGTTTTTATAATCGGCGTGGGTTTCATAGGCTGCATCTACAGCGAAAAACACGTCGTTTTTATAAGATTTTCCAATAGAACCGTAAGTCCTTATTCCATTGGAAATACTGTTGAAGGTAGTACCCACATTTCCACCAAGTTTCCTGGAATTTAGATAAAAATCATCATCTTTTGAAAGCAAGACTCCTCCCAGGGCTCCAGATCCATATAAAACAGAAGCCGGACCTTTTATCACATCCACACTTTTTATCCCAAGATCGTTGATCCCCAATCCGTGATCTGCTCCCCATTGGTGATTTTCGAGTTTATTGCCCTGATATATAGTTACTATACGTGAAAATCCGAGTCCGCGAATAAATGGTTTTACAATTCCCTGTCCGAATTCTGCTCCGTAAATTCCCGGGACTTCCCTAAGGATTCCCATCATTCCGTTTGGGTTTCCTTTATTTTCAATTCCTGCCATGCTAACGGTGGAGACATTATAAGGCGTGCGTCGGGCCAATCCCGATTGTTCATCTATTATTAAAACTTCAGAAAGTTCACTGGATGAAATTTTCAGCCGGAAATCCATTTTTAATTTTTGGTTTGGGGCAAAGAAAATTTCCTTATTTACAGTCTCGTATCCCACTGCACTTATTTGCAATGTATGAGTTCCTTGCGGAATGTTTTTCAGGGTATAACTCCCGGATTCATTTGCCGTAGTTCCTGATTTTAAATTTTCCAAATAAACATTCGCAAAGGGAACCGGGCCATCTTCAGATAAAATTACTCCGGAGAGTTCTCCTGATTGTGAGAATCCATTGGTTCCGAATAAAAAAAACGTAAAATATATTAGATGCTTCATTAATTTATTTTTCACAAAATTACAAATTAAATTTAGACAAGTCTAAAAAAGCTTTTATTTAAAATAAAAATGTATTTTTGAAGTATAAAAAAAGAGGTTATGTTCAGTCTTTCAGAAGAAAATTATTTAAAAGCTATTTTTCATTTGGAAAATTTGTTTCCCGATGGTGTTAGCACAAATGCACTCGCAGAGGAAATGGAGACGAAGCCGTCTTCGGTAACCGATATGATCAAGAAGCTTTCAGAAAAAAAACTGCTGAATTACAAAAAGTACCAAGGGGTGAAATTGAGCAAATTCGGGAGGGAAACAGCAATAGCTGTAATACGAAAGCATCGTTTATGGGAGGTTTTTCTGGTTGAAAAACTCAATTTTAACTGGGATGAAGTTCATGATGTGGCAGAGCAGCTGGAGCATATCCGGTCTGAAAAGCTCATTAGAGAACTAGATAAATTCCTGGGATTTCCAAAACGCGATCCGCATGGTGACCCTATTCCTGATGCTGAAGGAATTTTTTCAGTTTCCAACAAAGTTCTTTTAGCGGAATTGAAGAAAGGGGAAACTGGAATTTGCTTAGGTGTAAAGGATTCATCAGCAGCTTTTCTGCGATACCTTGATAAAAATGAGATCGCTCTGGGGAAAGAAATAAAAGTTATTGAAAAAGAAGCTTTTGATCAGTCGATGCTTATTCAGCTAAATGAAAATGAACTCCGGATATCGAATTTGATCTCCGGGAACCTTTATATAAAAACTTTTTAAAACTTTGGGATGGACGAAATTATAGAATTTTTTGGATCTATAGATCCCATATTGGCTGCTTTTCTCGCAACTCTTTTCACCTGGATCCTCACGATGTTGGGGGCATCCCTGGTATTCTTTTTCAAGACGATGAACAGGGCCCTTTTTGACGGGATGCTTGGTTTTACGGGAGGGGTGATGGTTGCGGCAAGCTTCTGGAGTTTGCTGGCCCCGGGAATTGAAATGAGTCCCGGGGAAGGTTTTACCAAGGTTATTCCGGCGGTTACCGGGTTTGCTGCGGGAGCTTTATTTTTGTTCGGGCTGGATAAGGTCCTTCCTCATTTACATGTGAATTTTCAAATGAGTGAAAAGGAAGGAGTGAAAACTCCCTGGCATAAATCTGTCCTGCTTACCCTGGCTATTACCTTGCATAATATTCCCGAAGGTTTGGCGGTAGGAGTATTATTTGGAGCTGCCGGTGCAGGTTTTGAAGGTGCCACAATTGGAGGCGCTGTTGCGCTCGCCCTTGGGATAGGACTGCAGAATTTTCCTGAAGGTTTTGCCGTGGCGATGCCTCTTCGCGGACTGGGATTGAGTCGGTGGAAAAGCTTTAATTACGGCCAGCTCTCTGCCATTGTGGAGCCGGTGGCCGCGGTTGTGGGAGCCTGGGCCGTGATAACTTTTGAACCTATCCTGCCTTACGCCCTTTCTTTTGCAGCAGGTGCAATGATCTTTGTAGTGGTGGAGGAGGTGATCCCCGAATCTCAACAAAAGAATTTCACCGACATCGCTACTATGGGATTCATTGGAGGGTTTATTGTTATGATGACCCTTGATGTTGGTTTGGGCTAATATTTGCAACAAAAGGTTTTTTAAATAGTCTTTTAAAGTAAACCACATTCGATGAAATATTTTTTAGTTTTCGTATTCCTGATTTTTTCTTTTTCTGTTATGGGTCAGGAAACTTCAGAAACCAAAAGTTATAGCGCTGCCGTACAGCAGGGAGAATTGCTGATTTTTGGTAATCGATCGCTGAGGTTTAAAGAAGTGATTTCAGATTCCCGATGTCCAAAAAATGTTACTTGTATTTGGGGAGGTGAAGCCAAAGTGTTGGTGGAACTATTTGAAAATGGAATGTTTTTGGAAGAAAAGATGCTCTTGGTTAATTCGAAAAGCAGTTCTTTAAATTTTTTATCGGAAGCCGTTGCTTATACTCTTTCAGGAATTGATTTAATGCCCTATCCAACAGTTCAGTCAAAAAACGCCAAACCGGATTATAGCCTTAAAATGAGGGTGAGCGAAAAATTATGATTTTCTTGAAAATGTGTTTTCAATTTTAAAAAGAAGAAGGGAATTTATCCTGATTTTTATTGTCATTTACCATATATATCAATTCAGTCGCAACCGCAGCCTGAAATACCACAACTTTTATCCGATTTCTTTTTGCTTTTTAGAAAAGCGGGTTTCCATATAAATTTTGTGATCATGTATCCCCAAGCAAGGGTGAAGGTGAAAAAGACCAATATTTCCTGTAATGCTTCCATAATTTCTTAAATCATTTAAATTGAGTCCTACTTTATTTTAATACCTGGAAGGCAATTAAAGCTACAATATAGGCAAAAAGACTCATAATTACCAATTGTAAAATGGGCCATTTCCAAGTGTTGGTTTCCTTTTTTACAATGGCCAGGGTACTCATGCATTGCATTGCAAAAGCATAAAAAAGCAGTAAACTAATTCCGCTGGCAAATGTGAACAGGGGGCCGCCAAGTATCGGGTTTGTTTCAGCTGCCATTCGGTTTTTAATGGTTTCTTCCTCATCACTTCCCACGCTGTAAATGGTTGCAAGGGTGCCTACAAAAACTTCGCGGGCGGCAAAAGAGCTTAAAATGGCAATTCCTATTTTCCAGTCATATCCAAGGGGAGTAAATACTGGCTCAATCGCTCTGCCAGTGATTCCAATATAGGAATGTTCTAGTTTGTAAGAGGCAATCTCTTCCTCCAGTTCTTCTCCCGAAATATTTTCGGTTTGGTTGCGAACAATTTCTTCGGCTTTATCAAAATCATCGCCTGGTCCATAACTTGCTAAAACCCATAATATTATTGAGATTGCCAGGATTATTTTCCCTGCTCCAAAAACGAAGGATTTTGTTTTTTCAAGAACATTAATCACCACATTTTTAAAAAGTGGGAGCTTGTAGTTGGGCATTTCTATCACGAAATAGCTTTTGGATTTTATTTTTAAAACCTGATTTAACAGCCAGGCAGAAAAAATCGCAGTTCCAAAGCCTATCAAATACAGCAACATTAGGGTTAATCCCTGTAAATTAAGTCCGTAATAGGATTGATCAGGAATAACCAATGCTATTATAATAAGGTAGACGGGCAACCTGGCGGCGCAGGTGGTAAAAGGGATCACTAAAATGGTGATAAGTCGTTCCTTCCAGTTTTCAATATTTCGTGTAGCCATTACAGCTGGAATAGCACAGGCTGTTCCGGATACCAGCGGGACCACGCTTTTGCCGCTAAGTCCAAACCTTCTCATGATACGGTCCATTAAAAATACCACACGGCTCATATAACCGCTTTCTTCAAGGACTGAAATAAACAGGAACAGGAAGGCGATTTGAGGTATAAAAATTACAATTCCACCCAGCCCCGGTATAATTCCTTCAGAAATCAGGCTTGTAAAAGGACCTGAAGGAAGTGTGTTTTTTACCCATTCGCTTAGGGATGCAAATGTAACATCGATAAAATCCATTGGATAAGTGGACCAGTCGTAAATCGCCTGAAAGATCAAAAGCATTATTCCGAAGAAAATAAGATATCCCCATACTTTATGCGTTGTAATCCTGTCCAGTTTTATCCGAAGATCGGATGCTGACTTAAGGTCTATAGTCATAGCTTCTTTAAGCAATCCGTTGATGAACTGGTATCTAAGAATTGTTTCTTTTTGCTGAAGCCTTTTCAGGTCGCTGAAGCTTTGGGTCTTAAAGTCGGGATTGGAATCTAAGGAATGCCGGTTAACATTTCCAAAATTTACATCCTGGGTAATCACCAGCCATAGTTTGTATAAGGATTGATTTGGAAAAGCTTTTCGTAGTCTTTCAAAATATTCAGGATCTATTGCTGAGGCACGCAAACAGGGCTCTGTGGAGATCTGCCTGTAATTAATGATCATCTCCTTTAGCTCTTCAATTCCGGTTCCTTTTCGGGAACTTACCAGGGCAACTTTTGTATTTAATCGCTCTTCCAGGAGGGCGATATCGAGTTCGATCCCTTTGCGTTTCATCCTGTCCGCCATATTAATAACGAGGATAGTTGGGATCTCCAGATCTTTTATCTGGGTGAAAAGTAACAGATTTCGTTTAAGGTTTTCTACATCGCTTATCACGATGGCAACATCGGGAAAGTCCTTGTCGTTTTTATTGAGCAATAGCTCAATTACCACATTTTCATCCAGGGAGGAAGCGTTCAGGCTATAAGTCCCGGGGAGATCCAGGATATGAGCTTTCAGGCCGCGGGGTAATTTGCAGATTCCTTCTTTTTTTTCTACCGTGATCCCCGGATAATTCCCTACCTGTTGATTAAGTCCCGTAAGCTGGTTAAAAACCGAGGTTTTACCGGTGTTTGGGTTTCCAATTAACGCAACATTAATTTGTTTCCCCATATTATATCAATTCTATTTCAATAAGCAGTGCCGTTTCCTTTCGAATGGCTAAATGACTTCCGTTTATATTTAAATACATAGGATCCCGGAAAGGTGCGGTTTGTACCAATTCTACTTCATTTCCCGGAAGACAACCCATTTCCAACAGCTTTAGGGGAACATTATCAACAGAAAAATCCTTGATTATTCCCTTTTGGCCACGTTTTAAATGAGCGATAGTGAGCTTCATCTTTATTTAGATTGATTTTAAACAAGACAAAAGTAGCCTAAAATTATCGCCTACAAAAGTTTACAGGATAAATCTGCTATTCCTTGTATTCAGCTTTTAAGATTTTAAGATCTTTCATTAAATCATCAATTGCTTCCGGATCGGTTCCATCGTAGAAACCACGTATCTGGCTTTTTTTATCAACCAGCACAAAATTTTCTGTATGGATCATATCATAAGGGCCTCCATCGCCGTCCGATTTTGAAGCAAGATAAGATTTGCGGGCAAGCTCATAAATGTGTTTTTTGTCCCCGGTTACCAGGTTCCATTTGGAATCCAATACGCCTTTTTCCAAGGCATATTCTTTAAGAACAGGAACGCTGTCTGCTACCGGAAAAACGGTATGGGAAAGCAACAACACCTCGGGATCATCTTTTATTTCTTCCTGAATTTTAACCATATGATCAGTCATAATTGGACAAATAGTTAGGCAGGTAGTAAAGAAAAAATCGGCTATGTAGATTTTGTCCTTGTAAAAGGCTTTGGTGATGGTGTCACCATTTTGATTGTAGAGTTCAAAATCGGCTATTTTATGATACTTTCTTACATATTGTACGGTTGTATCCACCAATTCAGTATTTACCATGTCCGGCTGATAGACCGGAAGCTTTTTTACAGGAGTTAAAAGTGTATAAATAGCATAAATAATGATTACTGAAAGAACCAGGAGTACAATTCCCAAGGTTTTGAATTTTGAAAAAAACTGAAGCATTTTTTAAAACTTTTAGCAAAATTACGGTCTAAAAATCAATTAGTAGCAAACGGAGGTTTAAAATTACATCCACGGCCATAGCCGATTTGATTTATTCTTTTTTAGGAGTATTTAAAAGGTTACTTTTGTGCGATTTAAAATTTGAAGATTAGAAAATGGATCCATTTTTAATAAAAGCTATACAATTATTGCTCAGTTTGTCCCTGCTGATTGTTTTACACGAATTAGGACATTTTATACCGGCCAAATTATTCAAAACCCGGGTTGAAAAATTCTATTTATTTTTTGATGTGAAATTTGCCCTTTTCAAGAAGAAAATTGGTGGGACCGAATATGGAATTGGATGGTTGCCCCTTGGAGGTTATGTAAAAATTTCCGGGATGATCGATGAGAGCATGGACAGGGAGCAAATGGCAAAACCACCCGAACCCTGGGAATTCCGGAGCAAACCAGCCTGGCAGCGATTGATAATTATGCTTGGTGGGGTTACCGTAAATCTTGTACTGGGATTTGTTATTTATATGATGGTATTATTTGTTTGGGGAAGCAGTTATGTTACCCCGGAAGATATGCCGCGTGGGTTTGCAGTGGCCGAGGAATTCAAGGAATTTGGATTTCAGGATGGAGACAGGATTTTGGAAGTTAATGGTCAGGAATTTGAAAACAGTCTGGATATAAATCGGCACCTATTTATGAGGGATGTTAGGTCCATCACGGTTTTACACCAGGATGGTACAGAAGAAACAGTTTCTGTACCAGAAGAAATAGGTTCCAAAATGTTTGAAGAAGGAATAATGCAACCATTTATTCCAATACAAAATGCTGTGCTGGACAGTGTTCTTTTGGATAAAACCGCCGGAATAGCGGGATTACAGAAGGGTGATAGTATTATTTCTTTCAATAATCAGGAAATAGGATATTGGCATGAACTTTCTCCTTTATCTCAGGAAGCTAAAAATAAAGAGGTAGAAGTGGTGTTTAAAAGAGGCGATGATATTAAAAGTGTTAAGGTAACTCCGGATGAAGAAGGTTTGATAGGAGTCACATCCAAACGTGATTTTAACGTTCAATCCCGGGAATACGGTTTTTCCGAGAGTATTACAGAAGGATTTAAATTTGGATACTGGACCTTGCATGATTATGTGGCCCAATTCAAATATGTATTTACGGCGAAAGGAGCAACTCAGGTAGGTGGATTTGGGGCCATAGGAAGCATATTTCCCGACGCCTGGAACTGGCAGGGATTCTGGATGGCAACTGCCTTTATTTCCATCATTCTGGCCTTTATGAATATTTTGCCAATTCCTGCTTTAGATGGGGGGCATGTGGTATTTTTGATGTATGAGATCATCTCCGGAAAAGCACCCAACGAGAAATTTATGGAATATGCCCAAATGGTTGGGTTTTTTATCCTGATTGCCCTGGTTTTATTTGCAAACGGAAATGACATATATCGCTGGTTATTCGAGTAATAGAAGAAAATAATTCTGGGTCTGATTTTTTATAAAAAATTTACTCAAAAAAAGTCTCCTTTTGTTTTGAAGTCATTTAAAAAATGACATATATTTGCAACCGCAAAAGAGAAATGCGAGATTCCTCCTTAGCTCAGCTGGTTAGAGCATCTGACTGTTAATCAGAGGGTCCTTGGTTCGAGCCCAAGAGGGGGAGCCTAATGAAGACAAGCCATTCAAGAAATTGAATGGCTTTCTTTTTTTAGTGGGGACAACATAGGGACAACACGATTTTTTAATTATACTTTCTGCTCTAATTCAGTGTTATCAAGCCCTTTCAGATAAATTTGTGCGAAATTCACACTGTTATAGTGTTGGAATTAATTTGATCTTCTTTCCAGTATATTTGTTAATTCACCTAGGTAGAATATATGAACTTGAAATTAGTGAAATGAAAATTCCGGAATTAAGCATACAATATGTCTCAGACCTTCATTTAGAATTCACAGAAAATCAAAATTTTTTAAATAAGTTTCCAATAAGGCCTGTGGGGGAGATACTCATCCTGGCTGGTGATATTGTACCTCTGGGTAGACTTGATGCTTTTAATTATTTCTTTGACCAGCTTTCCAACGATTTTGAAGCGGTATTTTGGATCCCTGGTAATCATGAATACTACCATTCTGATGTAGGCTTGAAATGTGGCAGCTTTAAGGAGAAAATCCGGAAAAATATTTGGCTTCTGAATAACCAGGAAATTATTTTTGAAAAGTTTCGATTGATACTTTCTACACTGTGGTCACATATATCTTTACAAAATGCTCTTTTGATTCAGCAAAACTTAAATGATTTTCGGATGATCAAATTCATGGGGGAACCTTTTACCCCAGAGTTATTCAATTCCCTGTTTGAAGAAAATCATAAATTTATTAAGAATAGGCTTCATCAAAAATCAGATTTAAAAACAGTGGTAGTAACCCACCATGTGCCTACCTTATTAAATTACCCGAAAAAATACAGAAACAGTCAAATTAATGAAGCTTTCGCCGTAGAACTCTATAATTTGATTGAAACCCAGCAGCCAAACTACTGGATTTATGGTCATCATCATTTTAATACTACAGATTTTAGAATAGGGAATACTCAAATTTTGACAAATCAGTTAGGGTACGTTGCTTACAACGAACATAGGAGTTATAAAGTAGACAAGGTGATATAGATAATATTTGAGGAATACAATCTTTAAAACACATTATATTCTGGGAATCTAATTCCTGAATATGATAAAAGGAGAATTTAATAGATGTATACGGGGATTAACCATTTTCAGAAAACAACATGTAACTGCCATTATCTTATCAAATTCAGATTTTAAATAAAAAATATTTATCAATAATTATAATAAATCATTGAATACATCGCACTGTTTTATTTGTTTTTGTGTTAAAGCTTTCTTCTAATAAGATTTGATTTCTTTTTCTCAATTAGTTTGTTTTCTAAATCAAATTTTACTCAAAATGGAAGAAAACAAAAAAATTGAGGATCTTTTAATTGATATTAAAGGCCTCCTCGGAACCACCAAAAAAGTAATGAACGTGGAAGATCTGGCACAATATACCGGACTATCCAAAAGCAAAATCTATAAGCTTACTCATTTGAAGCTTATCCCTACCGGGAATAATCCCAATATCCGTCAGAAGTTTTTTGATAAGGAAAAGATCGATGCCTGGCTGTTGGGAGAACCGAACCTCTCGGATGAATTCCTCGAGCATCAATTCAACAAAAAATTGTTGAAGAACAGGAAGTAGATCCTACGGCTTCTAATAATTCTAAAAATTTTAAGATGAACAAGACACATTATATCCGTGTGGGTACCAGTTATTATAAAATAGTTGCGATGCCCACTATTGCCGGAAATTTTAATGAAATTTTAGTTCCCTGGAATATCGAGACGCTACGCCAGGATCACAGTAAAAGTTTTATTGGAAGAATTAAAAAATATGAAGGCTTTACATGTATGCCAAGTCACAAGGATTTTAAACAAGAGCATCATGGGTTTTTTAATACGTACGCTCCATTATCTCATAAACTGCAGGAAGGCGAGGTCAATTTCTCAATCCAGTTCTTAAAGCACATTTTCGGCCAACAATTCGAATTGGGACTGGATTACCTGCAACTGCTATATTGTAGGCCGATCCAGATTCTACCTATTTTATGCCTGGTATCCAAGGAAAGGGTTACCGGAAAGACAACCTTCCTTAAATGGCTCAAAGCTATTTTCGACAGCAACCTGACATACCTTACCAACGATAATTTCAGCAGTCATTTCAATGCCGACTGGGCAAACAAGCTGCTCATTTGTATTGATGAAGTATTGTTCAACAGGGAAGAGCTCACCGAACGAATAAAATACCTAAGCACAACAGATTTTAATAAACTTGAAGCTAAAGGAAAGGATAAGCGGGAGGTTGAATTTTTCGGAAAATTTATTCTTTGCAGTAATAATGAAGACAATTTCATTAAAATCGATAGAGAAGAAACCCGCTTCTGGGTTTTGAAAGTTCCTTCTTTAAAGAATGAGGAAACTGATTTTTTAGAACGTCTCAAAGCAGAAATCCCTGCCTTATTGTATTACCTGGAACACCGACAATTGGCCACATCACACAAAACGTGATTTTAAAAGCCTCTAATCGAACAAAGAATTAATTTTAGGTAAATACCCAAATTCACAGGAACCGAAACCGGCAACTCTCAGAGATTTTAATTTTTTATTATTCCATTTTTCCCATAGAATGTACAGTAGAAATCGTCCCTTGATTATTTAATTTCTGTTGAAGCATTTCCATATCATCACTTACCTTTCTCTCAATAACCTTAGCATAGATTTGTGTTGTTGAAAGTTTTCGATGACCTAAAATTTTGGAAACGGTTTCAATTGGCACTCCATTGGTTAAAGCAACTATGGTTGCAAAGGTGTGCCGGGCCAAATGGAATGTTAAATTTTTTTGAATTTTACACTTTACAGCTATTTCTTTTAAATAGCTGTTGACCTTTTGATTAGAAATTAGGGGTAAAAGACTGTTTTTTATTATACAACTTTCTTCATTTTTATACTCTTCAATTAAGGAAATCGCTTTTGTTAATAGTGGCACTTTTACCTGATTTCCGTTCTTTTCCCTTTTGGTGATTATCCAAATTTTCTTATCGATTCCTATTATAAGGTTCTGCGGAGTTAAAAGCATCAAATCCCCATAGCTTATTCCTGTATAACAACTAAAAATAAACAGGTCCCTTACCCTTTTTAGTCTCTGGCTGTCAATCTCGATGTTTTCAATGGTTCCCAATTCCTCTGTAGTTAAAAACCCTCTCTCTTTCTGTATCAAATTAGGCTTAAATTTAACGAAAGGATCCCTATCTATCCATTCCATATGAAATGCCAGGGTAACCATTTTTCTAAGGCGCTGAATATGTTTCATCACTGCATTATGCTGAATACTTTTCTGGTAATGCCGGGGCCGAACAGATCTAAGGAAATTTTCAAATTTAATAATGAAGCTGTAATCCAGTTCCTTCAGATAAAAATCTGACCTTTTATATTCCTTTTTTAAGAACTTCCTTATATAATTTTGACTTGTTATATAAAGGCGAGAGGTGTTGTACTTGAGTTTCGAAAAGAAATTCTCATTGTGGTATTTAAAAAGGTCTTCAAGAGAAACAAGAGGTCCCAAATCACCGAAATATCTGGATTTGATACTTTCCGGAGAAAGAACCTTACCTTCTATTTTCAGCTCCTGATAACATTGAAAAAGTCTGGAATGTTCCTGATCCAAGAACTGATTAAGATCTTTAGATTGAAAACTATTCCCCATTGCCCTTTGCTTACTGGAGTTCCAGAGCGATACATCCGCCTTTCTTTTTAGACTAATGTTTAATTTCCTACCGTTTAAAGTAATTCTGGCATAAATAACTGCGAGGTTGTTTTTTGCTCTTTTGGTATAAATCCAGAATAAGACCGAAAATGTTGACGTTGTTCGCATAGTTGAAAATTTGAATTGATACAATTTTTCACAGAAGTCAAATCACCAATAATGGAAATTTCCAGGTCTTTAAGATAAAAATTCTAATCGAAATATGTTGACGATTTGTGAACTTTTAATTTGATATCATTTAACATAAAATGATATCAAAAAATATTAAAACCCTGATAATCATAAGATTAACAGGGTTTTGATTTCCTTTAAAATGTTAAAAGTGACCTCGCCAAGAATCGAACTTGGATCTAAAGTTTAGGAAACTTCTATTCTATCCGTTGAACTACGAGGCCTTTAATGGGGTGCAAAAATAAGAATGTTTTGAGAATATTTTCAAATTCTTAGGGAAACTTATATTTTATAAATCATAGAAAGAAACTTATCTTCGGATTGCTTTTAAACCATTCTTTATGAAACCTATAAAAATTATTTTGGCCATCACGATTTTTGCTTTTATCATTGGCTGCAACACCACAAAAACACAAAACGATCAACTTATGGAGATCATGGGAACTATAAAAGCCATAGAAATGTCTTCATGGCAATATGGCACACATACCATCAGCAACGATGAGAATTTTTATGCATTAAGAAGCGATAAAATCGATCTTGAAGCCTATGAGGGAAAAACGGTTAAGATTAAGGCTGAAAAAATAGCCGGATATCCGGTTGATGGCGGCCCGGAATATTTAAAAGTTCATGAAATAAAGGAATAATTAGAAGATATACTTCAAACCACTCCCCTCCCGGAATTCTATTTATTCTTCGTTTAATAGCAAAACCTCAAAAAGCATTGTTTATATTTAAACTTTAAATAATTTTCATTCATGAAAAAAATAATCTTCTTCTTAGTTCTATCTGGTATGACATTAAATACAAGTGTGTCCCAAAACCGCCCAGCCGATCCTTTTGCTCATACTTTTTCAATAGTTGCAAGGGATTCCATAACCGGTGAAATGGCTGTAGGCGTTCAAAGTCACTGGTTTTCTGTAGGTGCATTAGTGCCCTGGGGAAAATCGGGAGTTGGCGTGGTTGCCACGCAATCTTTTGTGAATCCGGCGTATGGACCCAACGGCCTGGAATTAATGGAAAAAGGAAAATCCTCCACGGTTGCTTTAAAGGAACTGGTTTCCAAAGATGAGGGCAGAGAATTCCGGCAGGTGGCATTTTTGGATGCTTCGGGAAGGGCCGCGGCTTTTACCGGTGAAAAATGTGTAGAATCTGCTATGCATCATGTAGGGGATAATTTTTCGGTTCAGGCAAATATGATGCTAAATGACGATGTAATTCCTGCGATGAAAAAAGCATTTACCGAAAATTCAAAACTTCCCCTGGCCGAAAGAGTTGTAGCGGCATTGAAGGCAGCACAGGATGCAGGCGGGGATATCCGCGGAAAGCAATCGGCTGCGTTAATCGTGGTGGGCGCAAATAAAGTTGAAAATTCCTGGGAGGATAAAAAGATCGATCTGCGTGTAGACGATCATCCAAATCCAATTGTGGAACTGGAACGTTTGCTTAAAGTTGCACGTGCATACGAGTTTATGAATAAAGGCGATCTTGCGATGGAAGCCGGAGATGTGAACGATGCTCTTTTACAATATGGGAAAGCAGAAAATCTATTTCCTGAAAATCTGGAGATGAAATTCTGGAAAGCCGTCGCGCTTGCAAACAGCAAAAGGTTTAATGAGGCAATTCCAGTGTTTAAATCTATCTTTGCAGAAGATGAAAACTGGCGGGAAATGACCCTTAGATTACCTGCATCTGGACTGCTGGATGTTACTGAAGAAGAATTGAACCGGATTGTAAAATAACTGTTAAAAGCCATTTACTTCCGTAAGCTGTTTTATATATTAAATCACTAAAATTCATTGTTATGCAATTAAGAAATATAGGTCTTGCAATTATCGCACTGGGAGTTTCCCTTATGGTTTCCTGTAAAGACGAAGAAAAAAATGAGACTACTCCGGCTCAAACACAAGTTGAGTCCACGAATTCCAATACCAAAACCACTGCCACTTTAAATCCGAAGCATGGTCTACCCGGTCACCGTTGTGACATTCCGGTAGGAGCACCACTGGATCAGGCGGCAGGAAATACTACAACTCAAAATCCTCCACCTGTTTCAACCGGGGCTTCCCCTGTTTGGACCAGCGATGCGGCACCGGTGAAAAATCCGCCTCATGGACAACCTGGGCACGATTGTGCAGTTCCTGTAGGAGCAGACCTGAAAAAATAGCTTTCAGCACCAAAGTTTCGGAAAAACAGAACAGATCCTTCGTACGATTTTATTCTGAATAAAAATTCTGAATCTTTGGAAGGCTTTCAAATATTTTTGAGGCTAAGCTTGCCTGAAAAGAGATCCTTTTTTAGAAATTTTCTTTGAATATCCCGACTACACTTATAAAAAAAAATGGCCATCTCTACTGAGACTTTTTATTCAGATTTACCTATTCAGGATATTCGTTTAAGCGAATTAATCGCTGATAAATCTTTGTTTGTTTCTGTTCCAGAAGACTGGTATGTCCTGGTAGCAGATATAAAAAATTCTTCACAGGCAATCCAGGCAGGACGGCATCAGGATGTAAACCTTATAGCCACTGGAAGTGTAATCGCCATTTTAAACCTTGCAGCAAAAGCAACTATTAGTATTCCCTTTTTCTTTGGGGGAGATGGTGCTGTGATGCTGGTTCCTGAAAAACTTTTGGAAAGTGGAATTTCAGCTTTGAAAAAACACCGTGAAAACACCGCAAAAAATTTCGGATTCAATTTAAAAATCGGTCATATTTCTGTAAGTGAGATTTATAAAAACAAGATCGAATTAATTATCTCCAAGGCGAAGATCAGTGATGCTTTTAATATTCCTGTTGTTTTAGGAAATGGGTTACAGTATGCTGAAAACCATATAAAACAGGAAGAAGCCACCTATTTAAATGATTTTCCTGCAGATCAATTCCCTTTAAATCTTGATGGGATGGAATGCAAATGGAACAAGATTAAACCGCCTGAAGAAGGTCAGGAAGTAATAAGTTTAATAGTGAGCGGATGTGGAAGCCAGGAACCTTCAAAAATATTTTCCCAGGTATTGAATGCTATAGATGACATTTATGGATCTCCAAAACGCCGGAAACCTATTTCGGTAAAACATCTGGAGCTCAACCAGGAACCAAGATTGCTTCATTCTGAAATGAAGGTGAAGCTTGGCGGATATAACAGTTCATATTTCATAAAAAACTGGCTTAAAACCAGATTTGGCGATATTTATCTGAAGCATAGCCAGGCCGGAAAAGATTATCTTAAAAAACTGGTTGAACTTACCGATACCCTAACAATTGACGGGCGGATAAACACTGTGATCTCCGGTACCCCAAAACAACGGGAAGCATTGACTTCCTTTCTTGACGAACTTGAAAAATCGAATAAGATCAAATACGGCCTGCACGTAAGCAATGCAAGTGTCATGTCCTGTTATGTAAAGGATATGGCTACAGATGAGCATATACATTTTGTGGATGGGGCCGATGGAGGATACACAAAAGCGGCTAACAACCTGAAGGAAAAATTCTTCGGAATGTAGCCGCTTTTTATACTAAATTACTTTTTTAAAAACTAGTCTAAACCACCTTTCCTGGTAGCGTCCCTTGGCTCTGGCCAGATCATTTGCTCTCCGGTTCTTCGGCTTACGGGAAGAACACTTTTCTCCCTTGAAGTCCTTTCAGGATCCTCACTTGCCTTATAAGCAAGGATCGCAGTTAGGATCGCATTATTCCTTACATCATCAAAAACGATCTTATCATAGGTATCCAGGTTGGTATGCCAGGTATAATTCCAATAGGACCAGCTTAAAGAACTCAGGCTAAAAGCGGGAGCACCTGCAGCCACAAAAGAAGCATAATCTGATCCGCCTCCGGCAGGGGTTCCAGGGAAGTTGGTTTCAATTTCCCCCGAGATCTCTTCAGGAACAGCTTCCAGCCATCTTCCTAAATAATCGTACGCATGAAGAAAACCACCTCCGGAAAGACTTACAACTCTCCCGGTACCATTATCCTGATTGAACAATGCCTGTACATTATCAACAATTTCAGGATTGTCCTTTACATAAGCACGGGAACCATTCAATCCCTGCTCTTCGCTTCCCCAATGACCTGCAATGATGGTTCTTTTAGGATTGGGATACATTTTCTTTAAAATACGCATAGCTTCCATCATCACAAGGGTTCCCGTACCGTTATCGGTAGCGCCGGTAGCGCCGTCCCAGGAATCAAAATGGGCAGAAAGTATGATATATTCTTCGGGCTTTTCAGTCCCTTTAATAGTAGCGATGGTATTAAAGGCAGGAACAGCTCCCAGTTCTTTAGATTCAGCCACAATTCTAAGTTTTGGTTTATTGCCGGATTCAACCAGTCTATACACCATTCCATAATCTTCAAGCGAAAGATCTATAGTTGGGATTTTTTTTGTCGAGGCAGAAAACACCTTATTTGCCCCAAATCCACGGGACCAGTTTAAAGTAATAATACCAACTGCACCGGCATTTTCCAGCGCTTCCGGAAGATTTCTTCCATTATATCCGGTATTACGTATTCTTTCTCTCCAGGCAGTGGTTTGTTCCTCCCGATTTGCTCTCATTTTTTCGAAAGATTTTTCTGTAGCAAATTCTTCCCAGTTATAATCTGGTCTCCCTGTCATTTGAGGCATAGAGATCATTACCAGTTTTCCTTTTACCTGAGACATAACTTTTGCAAATGCAGCAGAATCCTGAGCTTCAGGAAGCAAAACAACTTCAGCAATCACTGGTTTTTTAGTCCCGGGACTCCAGGCAAGCTGCATTCCACTAAGGCTTCTCACCCGTGGTTCAATTAGGTCTATATGCGTGATCCCACGTTCCCAGCCGCGCCATTCACCCCACTGTTGATTTTCGGCAGAGATTCCCCAGCCTTCGTATGTACTTACCGCCCAGTCATGAGCCTGCTTCATTTCGGGGGTTCCCACTAAACGTGGCCCGATGACATCCATTAACTGGTGTCCTAAACTTTCAAGCTGAGAATTCTCATTGGCTTCTTTAATAATATTTTCAATAACCTGATCTGTTTCCTGTGCATGCAACGGAACAAATAGCAAGGATGTACATGCAGTGATTAACAAAAGTGTTTTTTTCATATAATAGAATTAATTTAAATATGGATTCCAAGATTTCAAATATAACATTCTTAAGATATATAAATCACCTGTTATCCCCAGAAATAGAACTAATTTGATAATTTCAGGGTTGATGAAAAATTCATTGTGGCTTTCAATATACAATTCATAAAAGACTCATGAAGTTCTTCAAACGATCTTAAGTTATTTCTGATAAATTTTCTAAAAGTAAATTGTATTTTTCAGAAAAAATTAAAAACCCTACCAAGCATGAACATCAAATTTGTAAGAGAACAATTCCCAGCGCTTAAAAGTAATTTCATTTTTATGGATAATGCCGGAGGCTCTCAAATTCTGGGTCGCTCTGTAAATTATATAGGCGATTATTTGATAAATTCAAATGTACAACTTGGTGCTTCTTACAAAGTTTCAAAACTTGCCGGAGAACGACTGACTAAGGTAACCGGACAGGTTGCAAGACTTGTAAATGCAAAGAATCAAAAAGAAATTGTGATAGGACCAACTTCCACGATGCTGCTGCGCATCCTGAGTCTTTGTATTAGCGATTCCTGGCAGGATGGGGATGAAGTTATCGTAACGAATACAGATCACGAGGCAAACGTTTCCTGCTGGACAGACCTTCAGCAAAAGGGAATCAAAATAAAGATATGGAAAGTAAATCCGGAAAGTTTTGAACTTGAACTTCCCGAACTTGAAAAATTGCTTTCCAACAGAACAAAACTTGTTGCCGTAACCCATTGCTCCAATGTTTTAGGCAGTATTAATCCTATAAAAAAGATCGCAAAGATCGTTAATGATGCCGGAGCGCTTATTTGTGTAGACGGAGTTGCCTATGCACCCCACCGCAAAATAGATGTGCAGGAACTGGATGTGGATTTTTATACGTTTAGCTGGTATAAAACCTATGGCCCACATCTGGCAATGATGTATGGAAAACTTGAATTGTTAACCGCGATGAAAGGTCTTAATCATTACTTTTTCAAGCCGGAAGATGTCCCGTATAAATTTCAGCCAGGGAATTACAATTTTGAACTTACCTATGGACTTCGGGCTATTCCTGAATATCTGGGCGAGATCTACGATCATCATTTCGGACTTCAGAACACTTCAGAAGAAGAAAAATATAAGGAAAGCTTTAAACTCATTGAAGTTTATGAAGAAAAATTGGCTGAACAATTACTGAACTATTTAAATTCAGTAAAAGAGATCAAAATTATAGGTCAAAAAACAGGTTCAGCTTTAAATAGGGTTCCAACAATTTCTTTTATTCACGAGAATTTTAAAAGTTCAGAGATTATATCTCATACAGACAAAGCCGATATTGGAATTCGGTTTGGAGATTTTTATGCCAAAAAACTCATTCAGGATTTGGATCTTGAAAAAAAGGACGGGGTAGTACGCGTGAGTTTGGTGCATTACAACACAGCCGAGGAAGTGGAAAAATTGATTGAGGTATTTAAAGAGATTTTTTAAAGATGAAAATTAAAAACCTTGATGCACGCATACGAGGTATGTACCGAATTATCGGGAGAAAAAAATTGTTTAAAATTCGAAATAAGCCCTCCTGGATGATTCGGGCAGGTCTCGGGGGGAACCTGCCCATTAACTACATTCAATGAGATATTAAATAGTTGAAGAATTAGTGATCTTGCCTCCTTTTTCCAGTATATTTTTTTTAGCATTTTCAAAATCGTCACGATCTAAAGCCCGGGTTGCATCTTCAATGATTGTTGAATCAAAACCTTCCTCTAAAGCATCCATCACAGAAAAATATACACAGATTTCGGCTGCAAGACCACAAAAGTATAGCTCATCAACACCTTTTTCCTTTAAATATCCTGCTAATCCTGTTGTTTTTTGATGTCCATTATCATAAAATGCACTGTAACTATCTATTTCCGGATTGGTTCCTTTTCTGAAAATAGCTTCGATTTTTGAAGTTTTCAAATCGGGATGTAATTTTGAGCCCCAGCTGTTTTGCAAACAGTGCACAGGCCATAAGACCTGTTCATTACCCTTCCACTCTATTTTTTCGAATTCTTCTTTTTCGGGATGATTCACGGCAAAACTTGAATGATTCTCCGGGTGCCAATCCTGGGTAGCGATCACGAGATCAAATTTATGCTGAAGTTTATTGATCAGTTCCACAATTTCATTACCTTCCGGAACAGCTAAAGCTCCTCCCGGAATAAAATCATTTTGAACATCTATTATCACCAGTGCTCTCATATTTTAACTTTTGTATTTCTTGAGTAAATTTTCACGTTCTTCTTTCAACCTGGAACTAATACCCACTTTGTAAATATGCGGATTAAAAAAGCGTTTGTATTCTGCTGGTAAAGCTTCCAGCCGCTCTTTAGCGAATTGGGAAATTTCCTCCAGACTCCTTGATTTTTCGGTTCGTTTTCCATCTTTCATTACAGGGTGTAATAAAGCTTCCATCTTACTTCCTTCAACGGCAAGAGATTTAAGTGATTCCATAGGATCATGGATACGGTCTATTCTGGTTTCATCGCGCATCGTGATGGCATCTGCTCCAATCATGTGCCCTTCCGAATTGCTTAATCTGTACACTTGTTTTTTATGCGGAATAGTCACTTTGGAAAGGCTTTCAGAAATTTTCAATCTTGGTTTTCCATTTGATTCTGCCAGTTTATATACTCCATCCAAAGCTCCGTCCGGACTTCCCGTTACCAGGTTGGTTCCAACTCCAAACACATCTATGGGTGCCTGTTGCTCCAGCAAACTTTTAATCACAAATTCATCAAGTTGATTGGAAGCTGCTATTTTCACATATTCAAGACCAGCATTATCCAGCATTTTTCGGCTTTCTTTCGCCAGATAGGCCAAATCCCCGCTATCCAAACGAATTCCCATAAGTTTTTCTCCTTTCTCTTCCATCTCCTTCCCTACTTTGATCGCGTGAGGAAGTCCGCTTTTTAAGGTGTCATAGGTATCTACAAGCAGCACGCAATCATGCGGTCGTCCTTTTGCAAATGCGCGGAAGGCTTTAAGTTCATCATCATAACTCTGAATAAAGGAATGCGCCATAGTTCCGGAAACCGGAATATCAAAATCTTTCCCCGCAATTACATTACTGGTACCATTAAAACCACCTATAATAGCTGCTCTGCTCGCATAATAACCGCCGGAACCCTGTGCCCTTCTAAGCCCAAAATCCAGTAATGTGCGGTCTCCGGCTACCAATCGCATCCGGCTGGCTTTGGTAGCTATAAGGGTTTGAAAGTTGAGTATATTGAGCAGCATTGTTTCGATAATCTGAGCTTCAATCATCGTCGCTTCAACCTGCAGCACAGGTCGGGTTGGAAACACAAGATCTCCTTCCCTTGCTGAATAAATAGTTCCCCTAAATTTAAAATTCCTTAAGTATTCAATAAACTCTTCGGAAAACTCCTGTTTTTTCAAATAGTTGATATCAGCATCACTAAACCTGAGATCTTCTAGGATTTCCAAAAGATTTTCCAATCCTGCGAAGATTGCATAACCGTTCTTAAAGGGAAGTTTTCTGAAAAAATAATCAAAAACAGCGGTCGTTTCCCGTTGTCCATTTTGAAAATAAACCTGCGCCATCGCAAGTTGGTATTGATCTGTATACGTTGCAGTAATATTCAGCATATCATGAAAGTTTGGTAGCGATGAGCCTTTATTTGATTTTCTGGAGTTTCTCCTCATAGAACCTGAGATCCTGCTCACTAAACAGAACAAATCTAATCTTTTGCAAATGTTTGATCCTCTCTAATTCCCCTAAAATTGTATTAAAACTGACATCTGTCGCCTCTTGAAAAGGATATCCGAAAGCTCCGGTAGAAATAGAGGGAAATGCAATGGAGGAAATTTTATTTTCTTCAGCAAGCCGTAACGCGTTTTTGTAGCAATTTGCCAGGAGCTCATTTTCAGGTTTATCCCTTCCATACACCGGACCCAGACAATGGATCACATATTTATTCGGTAAATTATACCCTTTTGTGATCACCGCCTCTCCGGGATTGATGGGTGCCAAAGGTTTACATTCCTCATACAGTTCAGGCCCTGCCGCCCGATGAATTGCACCTGCCACTCCACCTCCAATAGCAAGTTCAGCATTGGCTGCATTTACCACGGCATCAATCCCCTTTTGAGCGGCAATATCTCCTCTTGAGATTTCGATCTCCACCTGTTTGTACATTGTTTTCATCGTTGAAAATTTTAAACAGAAGTTACGAAAATTTAAAGAATGTAAGAGAAGATTTCCGAATGCTTAAAAAACAGATGAAACCTTAAATTAGAACCATGCTAGTAAACAATCTTAAACATTTATTCCTCTTTATCAAAACCTAGCTTCTTTTTGAGTTTCTTAAACATACTATTGTTTTTTTTCCCTTTGGTCTTGGATGGGTTACCTAGTAGAAAGCCAAATGGTTTTGTGGATTCAAATTCGTCAAGAACATTTTTCAGAATAGCGAGGTAAGGGATGAACAGAATAATCCCTGCGATTCCCCAGATACTTTCTCCAATAAAAATGGCTATAATAACGGCAAAAGGATTTAAGCTCACCCTGTTGCTCATAATATTAGGGGTGATAAAATTGCCTTCCAAAAATTGCACAAAACCAAACACTCCAATTACCCCAAGTGGATACAGAAGTGAGTCCATAGCGATCAAGGCATAAAGCATAGGCAGAATACCGCCTATGGTTACCCCTATATAGGGAATTACTGCTAGCAGGCCGGAAAGCGCTCCCCATAAAATCGCATAATCAATCCCTAAAATCCAAAGGCCAAGGCCGTTTAAGGTGCCCACCGTAAGCATCATCAACAATAATCCACTTATATAACCCGTAACGGCTTTTTTTGTTTCTAAAAGAAGATTGGAGAGTTTATCGTGCAAGGATTCAGGAAAGACCTTATAAAGGAATTCCAAGAAAAAATTTCGGTAATAAATAAAGAAAAAGGCAGACAGAAGCAGAATCACTCCAAAAGTAAATACACTAGCCGTCGCAGATAAGGTGTATGTAAAAAAATCGGAGCCCTGTTGGACGATACTCCCTATGGAGTCCCTGATGTAATCAAATTGCAATTGGGGCTCCACATTAAACTTTTCCTCGAAATAAGATTGGAGATCCTTGCCAACTTTCAGCAGCTTTTCACCTATTTGCGGAATATCCTGCGCCAGATTACGTATCAGCATTCCTATTCCAAAACTCACCACGGTCAAAATAATTGTTACGAATAGGATTGAGAGAATTACTGCCAGTATACGCGCTATTCCCAGATTTTCAAAAAATCGGCTTACGGGCAACAGAAGAATTGCTATGAGGAAGCCCAATGCCAAAGGCACGAGAATAAAATTTGCAATAACAAGAGCATAAAAAATAATGATAATGGCCAGGGCAATAAAGACAAATCTTATATACAGTGGGATTCGCATACCTTATGGAAATTTTTAATGGTTAGTTGGCTGTTATAATCTTATGAACTACAAATTACGAATTTGAAGTATATAATATACCTGTTTGCCATAGGTAACTAACAAAAGCGTTTAATCTTTCAGTTTAATCCCAAAATATGTGAATAAGAATATCGCTAAGTTTAAATAACAGGCTTGTAACTGTTCCATGCACGTTTCAGAGCTCTCTCCAGGTTTTATGCCAACTACAGAGCTTACGGAAAATTTTCAAGCCTAAATGGGGTTATGAAAGATTAGATCCATTATCGTGGAATTCCATTCTTACAAGTAAGTCGGAAGTTGAGCCAATATAGAATTTTCAAGTGATCCAGAATATATAATATATACATCATCCTGAAATTATAAATACAAGAAAGCCTGACATCTCTATCAGGCTTTTTGCTCCCCCTCTTGGGCTCGAACCAAGGACCCTCTGATTAACAGCCTCAAAATAGTAGTTTTCACCTACTGTCATTTGTTATCTTATTGCCTGTAAATCAACATTTTATGAATTTTTATTTTGCATTTGGCCCAACATTAATTACATTTATTATCCCATTTGTTGTCCCTATGTTGTCCCCATTTTATAAGGGTCTAACATTGGAATAGGCATAAATGTTGTCCCTAATATATGAATTATGATAAATCTCAAGATTGTACTCAAAAAAAAATTATTATCAGATGGTACATATCCTGTTTGTTTACGTGTTACCAAAGAAAGACAATGTAGACATTATAAAACACCATTCAGCGCAAAGATGAATGAATGGGTTGAATCCACAGGAAATTTCAAAAAAGGAAAAAATAACCATGTTCAAAATAATAGATTGCTTCTAAAGTTTAAGGAAAGAGCGTATCAAATTATAACAGAATTGGAAATTGAAAATCCAGACTATACCATCCAAGAATTTGATATGAGATTTAGAATAACATTTAACCCTGCAACAAATGACGTCTTTGCATTTTTCGATGAAATTATTCAAGAGATGATCTACGCTGGACGTGTGGGAAATGCCAAAGCCTATAAAGACGCTAAAACATCAGTACAGATTTTTCATAAAATAAAAAAGCTAAACTTCAGGGAAGTCAACCCGGCCTTTTTGAGTAAGTATGATGCTTTTCTGAGGTCAAGAGGTGGCACCGACGGCGGGATTGGAGTAAAAATGCGAGGCATCAGGGCTTTGTTCAACAAAGCAATAGAGCGTGGTGTGATAAGGGAAAATCAGTATCCTTTTAAAACTTATAAAATATCAAATTTAAGAGGCAAGGGTTTTAAACGTGCATTGGATTTTGAAGAAATAATGCGCATTATCAATGTAGATTTGAGTAACCATCCACATTTGATTGATACCAGAAACTACTTTGTTTTTAGTTTCTATACCAGAGGCATGAACTTTGCCGATATGATCTGCTTAGAATGGAAAGATGTGGAGGCCAACGTTATCTATTATAAGCGAGCAAAAACCAAAGGGAACTTCTCCATTGCCATTATGCCTCCGGTTAGAGAGATTCTGAACTACTACCGAATTAATGGGTATGGCAATAAATTTGTATTTCCATTGCTGTTCCGTGAAACCTACACTCCAACGCAACTTGCAGATCGAAAACATAAAATGTTGGGCATTTACAATATAAAGCTAAAGGAATTGGCCAACATTTGTGATATTACTAAAAATGTCAGCAGTTATGTGGCCCGGCATAGTTTTGCAAATTGTCTCAAACAAAAAGGCGTTGCTACGGATGTGATTAGCGAATCACTAGGACATCAAAACCTGACTGTCACACAATCATATTTGAAAGAACTGGATACCCAGATTGTAGATAAAGCCCTTGAAGTATTGTTATAATCACATCAAATCTAGATCTCATTTAAAACTTCACAGGAAGCGGTCTTCAATTAATTCAGCTACTACTTCTGTATTATTTCATTAAACGATCATCAATCTCAAAGGGATAAATTTTCTTAACTTGAATTTTCTCTGAATCTTGATGCAACAAATTAATTAAATAATTCACCTCATTAGGATTTACAGCACTTGGAACTTGAAGGATTAAAAATTTACTCTCCATAATCCAATTCTTACCAAGCATTTTAAGTTTATCGGGACCAGGATATTTATTCCAATCTTTAGGTAAATCTTTTGGTTTTATTTGCTGAATACTATTTTCTGGAATTTCTAATTCCGCGATATATAAATCGCCTGGTAACAGATCGAAATCTACATGAACCAATTTCTCCAAAATAGCTAAAGAAGACGTTGATGCACAATATAAAACAGGAAAACCTTTTGGATTCCAGCGACCTCCCGTTAATTTCGCTCCGGTTCCGCTTAAATCTTTAATTCTATTTTTCTTCGCAATTCTATATACTATCATGAAAAAACACCATATTCTATTCTAAGTAATTCATCCATAACTAAGTCAATACCAATACTGGTTTCAATTAAATCAAGTGGTTTCGAATTTGCCAGGGATTTATTTGGGCGATTCAGCCAGAGAATAAATTTTTCTTTTTCATTAAAAACGTTAATTCCCTTGTGAAAAAGTCGTGTCAATTCTATTAATCGTTCCGATGAATTAATATCTATAGGCTTATCCGGAGAATATCGCTGCAGGGTTCTTTCGGAAACGTGTATTAATTTAGAAACCTGTTTTCTTGTTAAACTGGAATGTTTGATGAAAGAATTTACTGAATTCCGGTGCAAACCTTCCTTTAAAACCTTCAGGTATACAAAAGCTGAGTTTCCTTTATTCAAGGAAACTGATTTTAGATCCAGCCATTTTGCAACAGTTTCTCTTTCTTTTCTATGATTAATTGCCTCTACCATATTGAACGTCATTTAACACAAATATAGTGACAAATGGCGGAATTCTCTGTTGTATTATTAAATTAAATTTTCCCCAGAAATCCAACTTCATTTCGTAAGCCCTGTATTTCAAGACTTTACCCAAGAACATAAAGTGTGCCCTGGCGCAGGGCACACTTGTTCCTTACTCCACAATCAGCAATCATATTTTCAAGATAGCTCAACAGGCAGGTTTTGAAAAACACCACCGGACTGAAGCTTTTCTACCCGCTCTGGCGACCTCCATTGTAAGGCCTTTAGGTATTAGTTATGAGCCCATATTGAGCCCTTTCAAAACATATAAAGTACCTACTTCTATGGTTCCAACTTGTCCAATAAAATAATTTTCCAAATCATACAAAATATTTGGTTGCAATAGCTTTACCCTTAGCATCCTGAACTTTTTCCAGGCGCTTTACCGCCTCTTCAAGTATTTTGAGAATAATTTGCTTCCAGTGATATACATGATAAGTTATTTATAAAAATCGGGGTGAGTGTCGTCTTCCTCGTAATCCTTTTTTTTTCTGATTCCATTTTTTGTTTTTCGGATCTGCAGCTTCCATAATTGATTCCAGAATGGCCAAAGTGGGGGTTACTTTATTCTTTTCGATGTCCTTTATTATGGCAATCACTCCATTGATCCTTTTTTTTGATAAGGCTCTCCAATGTTTTCATTTTCGGGCCCATCACTCGTTTGGAGAAATACCGTTCATTTTATAAAAATCTATCATTAACAATAAAGCCATCGACTGGGATTTAGAAATAGATTGGCTGAACCATCTAAATTATTTGTTTACGGAAGACTTAATCTTTAAAGGCTCGAACTTCTCTTTTTTACTCTTCATCCATTTTTTAGTAAAATTTTGTCGCTTTCTCAAGGGCTTCGGAAAGGTTTTAGTAAAAAAAGATCTTCCTCTTAATTTGAAATCTCAATATCATAGGCTAAGATACTGTATTACAAAGTTTTAAAGCATAAAAGGAAATCTATAACGTGGCTCTGCCCGTTATCCTCTTGCTATTCCTTTTTTGTCCCCCAAGGAAAAAAAATTTCATACAATTCTGCCTTCAACCAATGCACGATTTAAAAGGCAGGAACTCCCAGTATGATTTTTAGATGGTTACTATTGTCAGCGAAGTCAAATCAAAATTTGGGACAATTAAGTACTTTAAAAACTACTTTATTTTATGTGAATTAAATTTGGTGTTCAATGATATGAATTGATATTTATTGCCGATTGGGTTGAACAAAAACGCCAAATAGCAACAAGGAACATTAATCTGTATTTCGATATTTTTCGGAAACTTTTTGCAGATTTACTTTTTATATCCGGCAGGAAGTAAAAAATATTAGGTGCAAATTTTCGGTGCAAAAAAAGACGATATTGTAACCATACCAAATTGTTTTTCATATAATTTATTCATTTTTTAAATTCTTATCTTTCCCAAATGATAGCAGCAATTAGCAAATTTGAAATTCAAAATGGAATGGAAGAGGAAGTGAAGAACGCTTTTAAAGATCGACCTGGCCTTGTGGAGAGTGCCAAAGGATTTTTAAAGATGGATGTTTTAAGTCCTTTAAATAACCCTGCAGAAATTCATCTTATAACGTATTGGGAAAGTGATGAAGATTTTGAATACTGGCATCTCCATCATTTAAAGGAGTCTCATAAAAACATTCCCAAAGGATTGAAACTTGTCCCCAAAAGTTGGGAGCTAACTAAATTCGAACACATAAGCAGTTAATTATGGCCCCACTGAATGTTCAATTGTTCACTGAAAAATTCGGTGAGCTGGCCGATCATATAACCCGCTTACATTTTAAGCACCATCCCGGGTTGATGAAACGCTACGGGGAAGCGGGTAAAGTGCGTTGTTATGAAGATGCTGTTTTTCATCTAAAATTTTTGGTCGAAGCATTGACCATGAAGCTTCCCGATCTTTATGCCAATTATATTCTATGGGTGGAAGCCATGTTAAAAGCACGAAATATTCCAAAGGAGGATCTTCACGATAACCTTGAATTTGTTCAACAGGCCATTCACGAAATCCTGGGAAGCCAGTATTCTATTGTGACCAAAGAATATATTACTGCCGCCAGAGAAAAACTAAAAGAAAACACCGAAGAAATTTCATCCTATATCACTGTCAACAATCCACTGAAGAAGGAAGTAGATACTTATTTGGAGTTTTTACTGCAGGGAAAAAGACGGGAGGCAACGCTTTTGATAACAGAACTTATTCAGGAGGGGGTTTCCATAAAAGATATTTATCAGTTTATTTTTCAGGTTTCACAATATGAAGTTGGCCGACTTTGGCAGTGTAATAAAATTACTGTTGCTCACGAGCATTACTGTACCGCTGCAACCCAACAGATCATGGCGGGCTTATACCAACATATATTTTCCACCAAACGCAAAGGAAAAACACTGGTGGCCTGTTCGATTTCAGGTGAATTGCACGAATTGGGGATACGAATGGTCACCGATTTTTTTGAAATGGATGGATGGGACACCTATTATCTTGGAGCCAATATGCCTGATAATCAATTACAGGAAGCATTAACAGAATATAAGGCAGATGTACTTGCTCTTTCAGTGACCCTTCCTACCCATGTGAGCAAAGCAGCCACCTTAATACAAAAAATACGTGGCAATAGTAAATTTAAGAATCTAAAAATAATGGTAGGTGGTTATCCATTTCTCACCAATCCGGATCTCTGGCAACGAGTAGCTGCCGATGGTTTTGCCCGAAATGCTGATGATGCAATTACAAGCGCTAATGAATTGGTAAACCTGTAGCATGGAAAATAAAATAAATGACTGTAAAATAATTCTGGATTGCAATAAACAGGGAATAGTCAAACAAATATTTTTGGACACCGGCTCCCTATTGGAAAACATTAAGCTTCCAGTTAGCTTGCATAGCCTTGTTTCGTCAAACTCTATTAAGGATTTGGGTGATTTCTGGATCTCCATCCAGGAAAAATCTATGGAGGAGAATACCGTGCTTAGCCTGAGCTATCATGATAAACTAACAAGCTTCATATTTTCCGGCTATTTATTGAATGAAACAGTTCTGCTCTGTGGCAGTACTCAATTGACATCTACAGAAAAAGCATTGGAAGAAATTATGCTCATCAATAATGAGCAGGCGAACCAAATACGGCTTACTGAAAAAAAGGTAGGCACTATGCTCAAAGATGCAGAAAAGACGGAAATGAATGACCTTTTTTTAAATGACTTTTCTTCCCTTAA
>JBNJKO010000001.1:0-325064 GCA_051751125.1 Bacteroidota bacterium | reverse complement strand
GTTTTTAATAAAAAAGATATTTTTAAAATCTAGAACTGGTATCTAAGACCAAGTGCTATATCCGGTGAAAATGCATCATACACATCATCATCGCCAAATCCAAATTCAGGTCTGAAATCCAAAGAAATTAACAATGGAATATCAAAATTGTATTCAATACCAATATTTCCAGCTGCTAAAATAAACACTTCATCGTCCCGGTTATCAAAACGGTCATTATCATAATTTACACTTCCAACACCGGCTCCAATACCTGCGTACCAGTTAAATCCACCTTCAATGTTCCAAACCCATTGATAAAGACCAACCAATTTAACAGCATCGTATCTATTGCTGTCATTTCTCCAACCTAAGTCCAACTCAAGTCTGTTGTTATCACCAAGTGCACGTTGGTAAGAAACCTCTGCACCAAAACCATTTCCGCCACCAAATCTTAAACCAAGGGCATTTTCGGAGATAGTTTGAGCCTGTGTTGTCATAGTAGCTCCAATTGCAAAAATTGCTAAGAAAAATAATTTCTTCATATCTGTTGTTTTTTGTTTTTAAATTCTTGAGCAAATTTAACTGTTAAAATGAAATGTAGATTGCCTGTAAAGCCAATCTATTGTTAATATTCACTAAGATTCTGTTAACCTGTACCTGAATAAATTCGTATTTTTAACGCAATTATGAAAGAAATGCTATTAAAATTAAGGCAAGATCTTGAAGGTGAGCTTCTTGTGGATTCCCTGCATAAAAGCATTTATGCTACAGATGCCTCTGTTTACCGCGAAATTCCCCTTGGGGTATGCTATCCCAGGAGCAATTCGGACCTTCAACTTCTTATAGATTTCGCAAGGAAGCATAAAACCGGGCTTATTCCAAGAACCGCAGGTACTTCTTTAGCCGGACAATGTGTGGGGAGCGGAATTGTGGTAGATGTTTCCAAATATTTTAATAAGATCCTTAAGATCGATCCCGAAAAGAAAACTGCCATTGTACAACCGGGAGTAATCCGGGATGACCTAAACCGGGAACTCGAAAAATTCGGATTGTTCTTTGGCCCAAATACATCTACGTCCAACCGGTGCATGATAGGAGGAATGGTAGGTAATAACTCAAGCGGTACCACATCCATTAAATACGGGACAACCCGCGATAAGGTTCTCGAGCTGAAAACCCTATTAAGCGATGGTTCCCAGGTTGGTTTTTCTTCTGTTTCTGCTGAAGAATTTAAGGAGAAAATGGAGCTGAATACACTCGAAGGAACGATCTATAAAGAATTATACGAAAAACTGGCACCGGCTGAAGTACAGCAGGAAATAAGAGAAAATTTTCCACTGAAGGAAATTCATCGAAGGAATACGGGATATGCCATTGATGAGCTGATTAAAACTGAAATTTTTTCGGAGGGAGCATTGGAATTTAACCTTTGTAAATTACTTGCAGGAAGCGAGGGCACATTAGCGCTTACAACAGAGATCACTTTGCAACTGGATTTGCTTCAGCCAAAATATACCGCCATGGTTGCGGCACATTTCTCAAGTATTGAAGATTGCATGCTTGCCGTTGTTCCGGCTATGAAAAGTTCTTTGTATACCTGTGAAATGATGGATAAGGTCATTCTGGACTGTACCAAACAGAATTTAAAATATAGCGAAAACAGGTTTTTTATAGAAGGAGACCCAAAGGCGATCCTGATGCTGGAATTAAGATCTGATTCCCGCGAAGAATTATTGGATGAAACCGAGGTCTTATTAGCAAGGTTAAGGGAATCTGGACTGTCTTATGCCCTGCCTGTCTTGATGGATGAACAAATCGATTTAGCACTGGAACTTCGAAAAGCAGGGCTAGGTCTTTTAGGAAATATGGTGGGAGACAGGAAAGCTGTTGCCTGTATTGAAGATACCGCTGTAGCACTGCCTGATCTTGCAAATTACATCCTGGAATTTTCCCAGATCATGAAAAACTACGGTCAGGATGCGGTGTATTATGCACATGCCGGGGCGGGAGAACTGCATTTACGTCCAATTTTAAACTTGAAGAAAACCGAAGATGTTGCACTTTTCAGAAAGATTACTGAAGATGTTGCTGGTTTGGTGAAGAAATATAAAGGTTCCATGAGTGGCGAACACGGGGACGGCAGATTACGGGCAGAATTTATTGAATTTATGATAGGCCCGAAAAATTATGAGCTTTTAAAAGAGGTTAAAAACACTTTTGATCCGGATAATATTTTCAATCCCGGAAAGATCGTCAATGCCCCGCCAATGGATACTTCCCTGCGTTATGTTCCCAACAGGAAAGAACCGGAAGTAAGCACCTTGATGAATTTTTCAGATTCTGAGGGAATTCTAAGACTGGCAGAAAAATGCAATGGAAGTGGTGATTGCAGGAAATCCGTAGAGGCTGGCGGAACGATGTGCCCCAGTTACAGGGCCACAAAAAACGAAAAAGATACCACCCGGGCCAGGGCAAATGCATTAAGGGAATTCCTGACCAACTCAGATAAACCAAATAAATTTGACCACGAGGAACTAAAAGAGGTCTTTGATCTATGTATAAGTTGTAAGGGCTGTAAAAGTGAATGTCCCTCAAACGTTGATGTAGCAGCTTTAAAAGCGGAGTTTCTGTTTCAATATCAAAAAGCTAACGGACAATCCTTAAGAAGTAAGGCATTTGCTCAAAATGGAAAAATGAATAAGCTTGCTTCCCAAATTCCGGGAGTTGCTAATTTTTTCTTCGAAAACAGCTTCACTTCCGGGATTGCGAAAAAGATAATGGGAATAGCCCCGGAGCGCAGCCTGCCCAAACTTTCAAAACAAAACCTTTGGAGTTACTATAAGCAGAATAAAGCACGCCTAAGTGTTTCCAATCCTATCTCTAAGATCTATTTGTTTAATGATGAATTTACAAATTACCTGGATGCATCTATAGGAATAGATGCTTTGGAATTATTGAGTAGATTAAACTACCAGGTAATAATCCTTGAAAATGCAGAAAGCGGAAGAAGTCATATCTCAAAAGGCTTCCTGGAGGAGGCGAAAGAACTTGCAAATAAGAACATCAACCTGTTTAAGGATAAAATTTCAGCTGAAAGTCCGCTGTTGGGGATAGAACCTTCTGCTATTTTAACTTTCAGGGATGAATACTTGAGGCTGGCCGATGAACCTTCCGCAGCGAAAAATCTGGCAGCAAACTGTTTTATGATAGAAGAATTTCTGAAAAAAGAGATCTCCGCAGGGAATATTAAAGAAGAATCTTTTACTTCAGAAAAAAGGGTTTTAAAAATTCACGCCCATTGCCATCAAAAAGCCATGTCCAATTCTGCAGTGACCTTTGATATCTTAAATTTTCCGAAGAATTATAAACCTACAGTTATTTCTTCGGGATGTTGTGGAATGGCGGGTTCTTTCGGCTATGAAAAAGAACATTATGCAATTAGCATGAATATTGGGGAGCAAAGCCTTTTTCCCGCGGTAAGAAAGGCTTCGGAAGAAACCATAATTGCAGCAAACGGAACCAGTTGCCGGCACCAAATTTCCGACGGAACAAAGCGGAATGCCAAACATCCTGTTACAATTTTAAGGGAGGCCTTGGTTTAGGGTTTTTCCTGCAAATCAAAAACCTCGGGGCAAGCCCACGAGGTATGAATTAGAAAATATTTTTAAAATTCGGGGCAAGCCTCGGGGAATTAAACCCTCAATGAGGGATTAAAAAGTTTTAAATACAGGCGAGGCCGGAAAAGGCAGCCTGGATAAAATCACTTTTATCTGGAATTACATTTTTTATTATGTAGTTAAAAAATTACATTTGTTCAAAATCAACTTTATGGCCGGAAATTCTTTCGGGAAACTATTCAAACTTACTACGTTCGGTGAATCTCATGGAAAAGCGATTGGTGGTATCATAGATGGATGTCCTGCGGGGCTTTCCCTCGATCTTGAAAAGATCCAGGACGAACTAAACAAGCGCCGCCCTGGGCAATCGGCAATAGTAACTCAGCGTAAAGAGCCCGATACTGTCGAGTTCTTATCGGGTATCTTTGAAGGAAAAACCACAGGAACCCCTATTGGTTTTGTTATTCAAAATGCCGACCAGAAGTCTAAAGATTACTCTCATATTAAAGATACCTACAGGCCATCCCATGCCGATTATACCTATGACGAAAAGTACGGGGTACGGGATTACCGCGGCGGTGGCAGATCTTCGGCCCGAGAAACGGCAAGCAGGGTAGTGGGAGGTGCTATTGCAAAACAACTAATCCCTGAAATTGCATTTTTAACCTTTACTTCATCCGTTGGAGTTATAAAAATGGAAAAGAACTATCAGGAGATCGATGCCGATTTAATAGAATCTAATCCTGTTCGGTGTCCGGATCCTGCCTCTGCAGAGAAAATGGAGGCTTATATTCGTAAGATCCGTTCAGAGGGAGACACTATTGGGGGAACGGTTCAGTGCGTGATAAAAAATGTTCCAAAAGGTCTGGGCGAACCTGTTTTTGATAAGCTCCATGCCGAATTGGGCAAAGCGATGCTTTCCATAAATGCCGTTAAAGGTTTTGAATTTGGAAGCGGCTTTGAAGGAACAAAAATGAAAGGCAGCGAACATAATGATATTTTTAATCCCGACGGAAGTACTACCACTAATTTAAGCGGTGGTATTCAGGGGGGGATATCCAATGGAATGGATATTTATTTCAATGTAGCCTTTAAACCTGTTGCAACGCTTATTCAAAAGCAAGAAACCATCAATTCTAAAGGCGAAACAGTCGAAATGCAGGGGAAGGGAAGACACGATCCCTGTGTGGTACCGCGTGCGGTTCCTATCGTTGAAGCTATGGCAGCACTTGTTATAGCCGATTTTATGTTGCAGAACAGATCATCTAAAATATAATTCAACTTTCTGATAAATTTTTTAAAATGAAAAAATTAGCATTGCATTGGCAGATATTATTAGGGATGGCCGCCGGGGTTATTTTCGCTCTAATTCTCACCAATTTTAGCTGGGGTCCGAAGTTTATAGGAGACTGGATCAAGCCATTTGGTAATATTTTCATCAATGCTTTAAAGTTAATTGCAGTTCCGCTTATTCTGGCGTCCCTAATAAAAGGTGTATCGGATCTTAAGGATATTTCTAAACTTTCAAAAATGGGAACCCGTACCATTGTAACCTACATCTTCACTACGGTTATTGCTGTTTCAATTGGGTTAGGATTGGTGAATTTGATCAAGCCGGGAAATGCAATTACCGAAGAGACCAGAAATGATCTTATCACAAGTTATGAAGCAGATGCTTCCACCAGGATTGCAGATGCACAGCGTCAAAAAGAATCAGGACCATTACAGGCACTTGAAGATATTGTCCCCAGCAATATTTTTGCAGCTGCAGGGGATAATGCCAATATGCTCCAGGTAATATTTTTCGCTATTTTCTTCGGATTGGGACTTATTTTAATCCCTGAAAAAGCGGCAAAACCAGTCAAGGACTTTTTTGATAGTTTCAACGATGTGATCCTTAAATTGATAGATTTAATTATGTTAGCGGCTCCTTACGGTGTTTTTGCATTACTGGCTGCGCTGGTGGTAGAATCACCCAGTACCGATTTGTTTGCCGCCCTCGCGATGTATGCTATTACCGTTGTAGTTGGTCTTTTGTTAATGATTGGGTTTTATGTTATGCTAGTTTGGATTTTCACCAAGAATACTCCGGCCTTTTTTATCAATGGAATCGCACCGGCGCAATTACTTGGTTTTTCAACCAGTTCCAGCGCGGCAACACTTCCGGTAACTATGGAACGTGTGGAGGAACATATGGGAGTTCATAGAGAGGTTGCAAGTTTTGTACTTCCAATTGGAGCGACCATTAATATGGATGGAACCAGTCTTTACCAGGCTGTAGCAGCGGTATTTATTGCCCAGGCTTTCGGAATGGATCTTTCCATTGGTGCACAACTCGGAATAATAGTAACAGCTACTTTAGCCTCAATAGGATCTGCTGCTGTACCAGGCGCTGGAATGGTGATGCTGGTAATAGTTCTGGCCCAGGCCGGAATTCCTGAAGCAGGATTGGCACTGATCTTTGCAGTTGACAGACCACTTGATATGTGCAGAACAACCGTGAATATTACCGGAGATGCTGCGGTATCTATGTTGGTAGCAAAATCTGTAGATAAATTAGGACCGCCAAATGTTGTGGAATGGGATGATACGTATCATCCTGAGAAAAATGAATCAGAAAAAGTAAAGGAAACTAATCCAGAAATTTAGCTTTAAGTTCCGGGGTTGGGATCATACAGGCGTCTTTTTTTCCAAACCATTTATAACGGTTGTTGGCAATTAGGTCATAAACTGCATCTCTTAATCCTTCGGGTAAAAAGGAGAAGTATTTCAGCATGGAATAACCTCCGGAAAGTTCTTTTGATATTTCCAAAGCTGCGGTAGACTTTTTAAAATAAGCCACACCTGGTTCTATTAAAACAATGGAATCCAGCTCGTCGGAATCTATACCCCTTTCTGAAGTTAGTTTTCTGCCTATCTCACTTTGAAGTGAGGCAAATCTGAAAACATCTTTTTTATCATGTTCAATGATGAAATTAACAGAATTGTTACATAAATTGCAAACACCGTCAAAAAGGATGATTTTTTTATCTTTTGGTAATCCTGTCGCCATTATTTTATTTTTTTTGCCTGCACCAACTCCAGTTGATCCAGTGAAACATTGGTGGTGAACATCCCGTAGTTTACGATCGCTTTCCCTTTTTCGATAGTATCTATAGATCCAACCGCTTTTCCGTTTTCCAACCGCACTCTGTCGCCAATTTTTAAGCCAACCTTTATTTTGGTAGCTTCTTTTTTCTTTTCAATTTCAACCTTTTGCTTTTCTTCCTTCTTGCGTTCCCGAATCACTTCCACCGTTTTCTCCGCTTCCTGAAGTACTTTCTGCTCTTTCACCTTTTTAACCTTAATTTCTTTTGGAGAAGCCTTTACGCGTTTAGAATTTTCGATCTCCACAATTTTGATGAATTCTGCCATCAATTCCTTCTTGCGTTTATTGTTAAAATACTTCTCGCTCAAATCATTGATCTTTTGCCCCAGATAGATCAACCGCTGATTGGAATCATACAATTCCTGGTAACTCTCCAGTTTTTGCTGAATCTTGACATTGGTTTCTTCCAGTTTATCCTTTTGCTGAGATGTAAGCAACTCTTTCGATTTTAAAGAGTCTGTGGTTTTCTGAAGTTTGCTTCGTTCCTTCTGAAGGTCTGCAATACTTTTATCGAAACGTATTTTTCCGCGTTCCACTTTTTTCTTGGAACGATTGATAAGGCTGTACGGAATACCGTTTTTTTGTGCAACTTCAAAAGTAAATGAACTTCCGGCTTCGCCAAGCTGAAGTTTATATAAAGGTTCCAGGGTATTGGAATCAAACATCATGTTTGCATTGGTCATATTTGGAAGTTCATTGGCCAACATTTTCAAATTCGTGTAATGTGTGGTAAGAATTCCGAAGGATTCCCGTTCATAAAATACCTCCAGAAATGTTTCAGCCAATGCGCCTCCAAGCTCGGGATCACTTCCGGTCCCAAATTCATCGATAAGGAAAAGGGTCTTATCATCACATTTCCGAAGAAAATAATTCATGTTCTTGAGCCTGTAACTATACGTGCTTAAATGGTTTTCTATAGACTGGTTGTCTCCAATATCAGTTAGGATCTTATCAAAAAAACACATTCTGCTGTATTCGTGCACAGGAATCAAAATTCCGCTTTGAAGCATAATCTGTAAAAGCCCAACCGTTTTTAGGGTGATACTTTTTCCGCCGGCATTTGGTCCTGAAATCACGATGATCCTGTTATCCTTTTTTAATTCTATGCTTTGCGGAAAAGTTTTCTCTCCTGTTTTCATGTTATTCCGAAGCAATACAGGGTGATACGCATCTTTTAAATATAATTCCCGGTCTTTGGTTATTTTAGGAAGCAAACCTTTGATCAGTTGGGCGTATTTAGCTTTTGCCGCGATCACATCAATATCGCTTAACAATTCCTGGTATTCCTGCAATAATTCCCGGTAAGGCCTGAGGAAGTCGGTAAGTGCCTTTAGAATCCTGTCAATTTCCTCCTTTTCTTCATATTCCAGGTTGTTGAGTTCCCGGGTATGGTTTAGCGTCGCTTCAGGTTGAATGTAGACAATGCTCCCGGTTTTGGAATTTCCCATTATCGAGCCTTTGACTTTCTTTCGGTACATAGCTTTAACGGCTAAAACCCGTACATTCTCCACCACACTTTCCCGGATCTCATCCAAATAACCATATTGATTGTAGGTGGAAAGAGCAGAAACAAAGCTTGAGTTTATTTTCCCCTTTACCCCATTCATGGCCCTTCTGGTTTTCTGTAACAGCGGAGTAGCTTCATCTTTCACCTCTCCAAAACGATTGAATATTTCATCGATTTGTTCTGTGATAACCTTTGTATATTCTACAGTTTCTGTGGTTTCGTAAATGCTGGGATATAATTCCTGAAATTTATTAAAAAACCTTATTTGTGTATTTGCTGTTTCTGAAAGGCTGGATATTTTTTTGAAGCTCCCCATCTCCAGAATAGAATCTTCAATCCCCAGCATTTTTATTTCGTTGTGAATACTGTCGAATCCGTGATTTGGAATACGGCTATCCTGTTGGTAGGAACTCACATATTCATTGGTTCTGTTTAGTCCTAAAATGGTCTTTTTAAAGGTTTTGTAAGGTGTTATCTTAAGTGATTTATCAACACCCATCTGTGTGATGCAGAGTTCACTTATTTGCTTACAAACTTTAGGAAATTCTAAATCTAAAAGACTTTTGGTTGCAATTTTTATCATAGTATAATTTCCCTAATTTTGGGACTCTGCAAATTTACTTAAATAATAATGAAGGTCAATATTCATAAGAGTTGGAAAAACGTTTTAAAAGGTGAAATCGAAAAACCCTATTTTCAGGAATTAGTCGAATTTGTGAATGAGGAATATCAGGAAAATAGATGTTTTCCCGAAAAAGATTTCATTTTTGAAGCTTTTAATCGGGCAACCTTTGAAAATGTTAAGGTCGTTATCCTGGGACAGGATCCCTATCATGGGCCAAACCAGGCTCACGGACTTAGTTTTTCTGTTTTTGAGGAAGCAAAAATCCCGCCATCCCTAAAAAATATTTATAAGGAACTGGAGGCCGATCTTGGAAGTTATTCGGCAATTAATGGTAATTTGGAACATTGGGCAGATCAGGGAGTATTAATGCTCAATGCAGTTCTCACTGTTAGGTCTAACGAAGCAGGATCTCACAAAAAAAAGGGGTGGGAGAAGTTTACAGACAGGGTGATCGAGATAATTTCAGAAGAAAAAGAGCAGGTGGTTTTTTTGCTATGGGGTGGTCCTGCAAAAAAAAAAGCAGCCAAAATCGACTGCTCTAAACATCTTGTACTCACCAGTGGTCATCCTTCTCCCTTAAGCGCTATCAGGGGCCATTGGTTTGGAAATAAACATTTCAGCAAAACAAATCAATATTTAATAGCCCACGGGAAAACTCCAATCCAGTGGTAAATCACTACATTCAGAAATCCTATTATAGCATTTATAGTTTAAAAAATTGACAGGATTAAAATCTTTAACCCAGATTTACTCCGAACTGCCCTATAATTGTTGGTGATTCCGAATTAAATAAATTTAAGTGAATTTGAGATTAAACTGAATGAAAAATATCTTTATAAGTTAATTTTTTTGAAATTAAATTAAGGTCTAACAAACTGTTTTGGACTTTTTCCATTTCTTCCTTAGTAAATTCATACTGGCTCCAGGCGGTAACATCCAGCCAGGCTTTAATATCTCTTAGTTTTTGACCGTACCTTGTTGCCAATATTTCCACAATATCAGGAATTTCTTTGAAACTGGTTGTTTTTGCATTGATAACATCCAGTAATTTTTTTAGATCGTGGGGTTGATTCCTTATAACTTCATCGGTAGCAGCAATCATAAAACAAGGCCAGGGGGTGGGACAGTCCGCAACTCTTCTAAAAACCTCTCTGTCAACTAAAGGCTTAGTAGTAAAATGTTCCCACATAAAGTATTGGGCAGTATCCAATTTGAGCGCTTTAACAGCACCTTCAATAGTTCCAACCACCTCAAACTCAAGTTTAGAAAGATCCCAATTCTGATTCTTTGCATTCACATAGGCCATCAACTGAGAGCCGGAACCAGGTCGGCTTATCGCTGCTTTTGTATGTTCAAGTTCGGCCAGGGAAGTATATTTTGAATCGTGTGCTACATGAATTCCCCAAATAAGCGGAGACTCTACATAAGTCTGGATAATTTTTGAAGGATTTCCATCATGAATATCTTTTACAATTCCTTCGGTTAAAATAATAGCTATGTCAATTTCATTATTTCGTAAGGCTGCATTCATAGCTCCGGTACCAACTGGAAAATCCTTCCAGGTTACATCTAGATGTTCATAGCTAAAATCACCTTCTTCCAAACATAAATGCCAGGGAAGGTTAAAATGTTCGGGTACTCCACCAATTCTTATTGCTTGCATAATGCTGTGTTTTTCTTTAAAAATACGAAGTTGCTAAGTGCAAGAAAATTAATGTTCTGTTAAATAAGAAATTTAAGCTACTATCTGCTTTAATGCCAGTTGAATAAGTCGGTCCACTGTTTTCTTAGAATCTTTACTGAATTCTTTTGTAACCCGATTGGCCACGATTGCGTTCAGGGAAACCGCGCGATGCCCCATAAGTTTTGAAAGTCCGTAAATTGCAGAAGTCTCCATTTCCAGGTTAGTGATTTTTTTTCCTGAATAATTAAAACTATTCAGTTTTTCATTAAACTGAGCGTCCTTTAATTTCAGGCGTAAAACCCGTCCCTGGGGTCCATAAAATCCGCAGTTTGTCAAAGTAACTCCGCGATGAAATTCCTCGTTGAATTTTGAAGCAAGTTCTTTATCGGCATTAACTACATAGGAATCTGGATTTTCTTTTGGCCATTCCATGTGTTTGGCCAGAGCTTCAGAGAATTTTTTATCAAGAATATTATTGCAATCATAGAAGTGTAGCAGGGCATCAAAACCTATGGCAGATTCCGAAAGCACAAAGGAATCCAGGGGATTTTCTTCCTGTATAGATCCCGAAGTTCCAATCCGGATGATATCAAGAGTGGTTAATTCATTTTTCACAGAACGGGTCTTAAAATCTATATTGACCAGGGCATCAAGTTCATTTAAAACGATGTCTATATTATCTGTTCCAATTCCTGTAGAGATCACGGTAATTCTTTTTCCCTGATATGTTCCGGTTTGAGTATAAAATTCCCTCTTTTGGATTTTAAATTCTATCTTGTCAAAATATCTGGTAATCGCATTTACCCGCTCGGGATCCCCTACGGTAATCACCGTGTTTGCAAGATGTTTCGGTAAAAGATTTAAATGATAAACACTACCATCGCTGTTTTGTATAAATTCTGAAGCCGTCAAAGTCATATTATAATTTTAAGATATTATGGGTTTCTGCATCATATAAGAAATCATATATTTTTGCCCCTCCCAGGTATTCATCATTTTTTAAAACCCTGTAAAAATTTCGGGTACCTTCTAATGCTTCTTCCCCTTCAGGAGTTAATTCAATTTTATCTTCTCCAATTTTATAAAATATCTGGAGTTTATCGAGTACCCTTTGCATTTGCCTGTCCCCATAACCATAATAACCCTGGTATTCCAGGGAATAACCTAACAATTGATTCATGGATGTGATGTTATTGGTGGTAATGAGTTTAAGGATGTTCTTTTCAAGGGAGTTTAATCCTGTTTGAGAATTAGGAAAACGTTCAATATGAGCCCGGAGACAACTGGAAAGGTATTCAAAATTAGTTTTTTCCTTGATCAGTTTTTTTAATTTCTGAGGATTGTTTTCATTGTATAATTGCCATAACAAACTGGCCATTTCGAGATCATCCTGCGAAAGGGCAATACGCTTGTCATAATGATTTTTAAGATCTTTTAACGGGAGCTGCGAAAGTACGGTTTGTTCTTTTTCCCCCTTTAGTTTCTTGCTACATACTAAATAAACAGGAACCTTTAAATCATTTTCCATCAAGTGATTTATTGCTGCCAACATGTTTATATGTGAAAAGAGGTCAAATTCAAACCAAAGTACAACTTCTTCATAAGTGTTATAAAAGGTGAGTTTCTTTAATTCCTTTAAAAACTGAATTTTGTAATCTTCAGGAGAAATTTGGTAATTCTCCTTTAGGAATTCAGTGCGCAAGGCAATGAATTTCTGAGAGCCAAGTTCCGAAGCCGTAGGCCCTTCACAAAGCATTTCCCGCCATATTACTGTTTCTCCTTCAATCTTGAGATCGAGAAAATGTTGGGCAAGATCATCTCCACTGATGATGTGCAATTGTTTCGCCATATAAAGAAATTAAATTGTTCAATTAGAATTAACCTCCAACCCGTTTTACTTTGTAACCGTCATTTTTAAGAAGTTGCATAACCTTTTCCCGCACATCTCCCTGAATTATAATTTCTCCGTCTTTTACAGATCCGCCAACTCCACATTTCTTTTTAAGCTGTTTTCCCAGTTGATTTAAATCTTCATCTGCTCCCTTGAATCCTTTTATAACCGTAACTATCTTTCCACCCCGACCTTTATTGCTGAAATGAGCTTCTAAATGCTGGTTTTCGGGCGTGGGCGTTTCAATGGAATTTGAATTATCCGGATCAACTTCAAAATTTTCATCGGTAGAAAAAACAAAGCCGCCAAGATCTTCCAATCCTAACTTTTTTTTGGCCATAATTTATTTTTTTATAAGCCCTATTTCTACAAGTCGCTGATGTAAAAATTCTCCGGCAGTAATGTCTTCATAATGTTTTGGATTGTTTTCACTTATACATTCTTCCAGACAATTAAGGGGCATTTCACTTCGTGGATGCATGAAAAAAGGAATAGAATACCGTGGTTTGTCCCAATCCTCTTTTGGTGGATTAATCACTCTATGAATGGTAGAACGCAATTTGTTGTTGGTAAGCCGTTCCAGCATATCCCCAACATTGATTACAAGTTCATCGTCTTTAGGAATTGCATCAATCCATTGACCGTCTTTTCGTAAAACCTGCAGACCTCCTGTGGAAGCACCCATTAGCAAAGTGATGAGATTAATATCTCCATGAGCTCCTGCACGAACTGCTCCCTGGGGCTCTTCTTTTATTGGAGGGTAATGGATAGGCCTTAAAATACTATTCCCGTTGCTTGCCCAATGATCAAAATAATGCTCATCCAACCCGATATAAAGCGCTAAAGCCCTTAATACATAGATCCCGGTTTTCTCAAGCATTCTGTATGCTTCCATTCCGGTATGATTGAAATCCTTTAATTCTTCCACCTGAACGTTTTTTGGATATTCTTCAATCAATTCAGCATCTGCAGTGGGTTCCTGGCCAAAGTGCCAGAATTCCTTAAGATCACCCTCTTTTTTACCTTTTGCGTGCTCTTTTCCAAAAGAAATATAACCTCTTTGACCGCCAAGACCTTCAATTTCATATTTCTTTTTTATTTCTAGCGGAAGATCAAAAAATGCTTTCACTTCTTTATAAAGCTCTTCAACCAACTGGTCGCTTAAAAAATGATTTTTAAGGGAAACAAAGCCTATTTCTTCGTAGGCCCTCCCAATTTCATTTACAAATTTTTTCTTGCGTTTAGGATCATCCGACAGGAAATCTGCCAAATCTACGCTGGGTATATTATTCATCGCCATTTTACGGTGTGTTTATCTAAGTTTACTTACAAAGTTAAATAAAAATTACGGAGTTTAGATTTTTGATCCTACTTATGCTGATGGTATTAAAATTAATTACTTTTGTTTAACAAATCCAAATAGATGAATTTTCAATCCCCATTGCCTTCCGGGCTTTTGTTTGATAAACAAAACCATTCCAAAGAGACCCTATTAAACCTGTACCAGGCTATGCTGAAACCCCGGCTTATCGAGGAAAAAATGCTGATTCTATTACGACAGGGAAAAATCTCTAAATGGTTTAGCGGAATAGGCCAGGAAGCTATTTCAATAGGTGTAACATGCTCCCTGAATAAGGATGAATATATTTTACCAATGCATCGTAATTTGGGGGTTTTTACTGCCAGGGAAATTCCCCTGTACAGATTGTTTTCTCAATGGCAGGGAAAAGCATCAGGCTTTACTAAAGGCAGGGATCGTAGTTTCCACTTTGGGACTCAGGAATTCAAAATAATAGGAATGATCTCTCACCTTGGCCCGCAATTAGGCGTTGCAGATGGAATTGCTTTAGCTCATAAATTAAAAAAGGAAAACAAAGTTACAGCCGTATTTACCGGAGAAGGCGGTACAAGCGAAGGAGATTTTCACGAAGCGCTTAATATTGCTTCTGTTTGGGATCTCCCCGTTTTGTTTTGTGTTGAAAATAACGGTTATGGTCTTTCAACACCTACAAATGAACAGTATCGCTGCGAAAACATCATGAATCGCGGAATAGGGTATGGGATGGAAGCGCATCAAATAGATGGAAATAATATATTGGAGGTCTTTTCAAAGGTTTCTGCTTTAGCCGAAAGCATGCGGACTAACCCCCGGCCGGTATTGCTGGAGTTTAAAACTTTTAGAATGCGCGGCCACGAAGAAGCAAGTGGGACAAAATATGTTCCCGAAGATCTTATGAAGGAATGGGCTTTAAAAGATCCAATCAATAACTTTAAATCCTTTCTCCTGGAGGAAGGAATACTTTCCGAAAAAACAGAGAATGAATATCGCATTGCTATAAAAAAGGAAATAGACGAAAATCTTCATCTTGCTTTTGAAGAGCCGGCCATCACTTCTTCTGAAACAAATGAATTGAATGACGTGTATAAATCATTTGATTATGAGCATTTTGAAGAAAATGAAGAAGTCGAGAATATTAGATTCATAGATGCTATTTCCCAAGGCTTAAAACAGTCTATGCGGATGCACAATGATCTTGTTTTAATGGGTCAGGATATTGCAGATTACGGTGGTGTTTTCAAAATCACCGAAGGTTTTCTGGAGGAATTTGGAAAGGAAAGAGTTCGAAATACACCCATTTGTGAATCTGGAATCGTGGAGGCCGCGATGGGACTGTCGATAAATGGGATGAAGGCAATGGTAGAGATGCAATTTGCAGATTTTGTAAGCTCCGGATTTAATCCTGTTGTGAATTACCTCGCTAAATCACATTACCGCTGGAATCAGTCGGCAGATGTTGTAATTAGAATGCCTTGTGGAGCAGGAATTGGAGCAGGGCCGTTTCACAGTCAAACCAATGAAGCCTGGTTTACCAAAACTCCGGGATTAAAAGTAGTATATCCCGCCTTCCCCTATGACGCAAAAGGGCTTTTAAACACTGCGATTAACGATCCCAATCCGGTGTTGTTTTTTGAGCATAAGGCCTTATACAGAACCATCAGGCAGGATGTGCCTACAGATTATTACACCATTCCCTTTGGAAAAGCAGCCTTATTAAAAGAAGGAGAGCAAGCAAGCATCGTTACCTACGGAGCACCGGTTCATTGGGTTCTTGAAACCCTTGAAGCATTTCCAGAATTAAATGTGGACCTGATAGACCTTAGAAGTTTAAAACCGCTTGATGAGGATAGTATTTTCAGGTCGGTAAAGAAAACAGGGAGGGTACTTCTTATTTCAGAAGATTCTGTTTTTGGAAGTGTTATTTCAGATATTTCAGCAATGATCAATGAAAAATGCTTTGAATATCTGGATGCTCCGGTAATGCGACTGGGAAGTATGGAAACACCAATTCCTTTTGCCGCAAATCTTGAAAATCAATACCTCAAGAAAAGCAGGATACACGATAAATTAATGGAACTATTGGCCTATTAGTTATTTTTATTGGGCTATGCTGGGATTGGAGTTGTTCTGCAGATGATAGAAATCAGCGGTCTAAAAACAGATTTCCCTAAAAAATAATTACTTTTGGCCTTCGAATTTAATGTTTACACCACTCTAAAATACTATCCTTGAAGGAAAGCTTTTTTTAAAGATTTCCTTTTTCCAGTACATTAGGGACAGGAAATAACAATCTGAACTATTTTTCATGACCAAAAAGATCACAATTGCCATAGATGGATTTTCATCCACCGGAAAAAGTACTGTTGCCAAACAATTGGCTAAAGAATTAGGCTACGTATATGTAGATACCGGTGCTATGTACAGAGCCGTTGCACTATATGCCATGAATAATTCCATGATCACAGAAAATTCTTTTGACAGGGAGGCTTTGATCGAAAAATTACCTTCGGTAGATCTGAAATTTATTTTTGATGAAAATTTAGGTTTTGCAGCCATTTATTTGAACGGAGAAAATGTGGAAGAGCAAATCCGAAAGATGGATGTTTCCAGCCATGTGAGTACCGTAGCATCGGTTTCTGAAGTTCGTGAGAAACTGGTTTCCCTGCAAAAAATAATGGGAGAGGAAAAAGGGATTGTGATGGATGGCCGCGATATAGGAACCGTGGTTTTTCCAAATGCCGAATTAAAAATCTTTATGACAGCTTCTCCGGAAGAAAGAGCAGGGCGAAGGTTTAAGGAACTGGAGGGAAAAGGCGAGAAGGTAAGCTATGAGGAGGTTTTAAAAAATGTTGAAGACAGGGATTTAATGGATACCACGCGGGAAGATTCCCCCTTGGTTATGGCTGAAGATGCCATAGAAATAGACAATTCCTTTTTAACTAAAGAAGACCAGTTTAAGATCGTAAAAGAACTGGCTGAAGAGGTTATAGGTCAGGATTAATTTTGTATTCGGAATTTTACCGGGATCGTATCACTTATATCATGTTCTTTTAGCCCTGAAGCATTTGCTTTATTGAAGACCAAAAACCCGTTTTCTGTTACCGGTTTCTCAAAATCCATAGTTCCGGAAAATGGCACCCAATCTTCTGTCATCCAATCACCAATAGCGGTAATATTGGTCTCAGAGATTTTTTGCCGATTCCCGTCCAGGAGTTCTGTTGTTGCTTCAGCTTCAAAAAACCAGGAACCGCGGGCATCTCCGGTTATTTCCAGTGGACTTGTGATAAATTGTCCCGGTTTTGGATTTTCAACGCTTAAAAAGTAATTTAAGGTGTCATTAGGTTTCTCGGTTTTCTCTCGAATTTCCAAAATTGGAGGGGTATCCTTCAAGGATTTTTCTTCTTTACAGGAGACTGTAAAAATTGCAATGAGGATCAATGAGTATATTTTTAGCATAGTATCTAATCTTGAATGAATTATGAGATTTAAGATAGCAAAAAGTTATCTCTTTGTGAAAAATAAATCAAAAGGGCCTAAGTGTTTGAAAGTTAAAATATAAGTTGTATTTTTGCACTCCTTTTTGGCGAAATAATGGAAGAAAGAAAAGGGTTGAAAATCAAATCAATAATCTCTTTTATGTTTTTTATTGCCTTAATTTTTTTCCGAAGAAACATAGAATACAAATAGTATTATCAGCAATGGCTGAAGAAACAAAAAATCAAGAAGTTCAGGATTCTGAAAACACTGAAGTTCAAACAAAAGCGGCTCCGTCGCCTCAGCAGGAAAACCCTGAAAAATTCTTAGAAGATTTTAACTGGCACAACTACGAAGAAGGAATTGATCCTGTAGATGACCAGAAATTGGTAGAATTTGAGAAGTTGGTTGCCGAGAATTTCGTAGACACACTGGATGATGAAGTTACCACTGGTAGAGTTATCAACATCACAGATCGTGATGCCATCATTGACATTAACGCAAAAAGTGAAGGGGTAATTTCCCTGAATGAATTTCGTTACAACCCAGATCTTAAAGTAGGGGATGAAGTAGAAGTATTAATTGATGTGCGTGAAGACGCTACCGGTCAATTGATTCTTTCTCACCGTAAAGCCCGTGTGATCATGGCCTGGGATCGTGTGAACAAAGCACATGATGAAAGCTTAATCGTAAATGGTTTTGTAAAATGTCGTACCAAAGGTGGTATGATCGTAGATGTATTTGGAATTGAGGCTTTCTTGCCAGGATCTCAAATAGATGTGAAACCAATCAGGGATTATGATGCTTACGTTGGTAAAACAATGGAATTTAAAGTTGTGAAAATCAATCACGAATTCAAAAACGTTGTTGTATCGCATAAAGCACTTATCGAAGCTGATATCGAAGAGCAGAAAAAAGAAATCATCGGTCAGTTAGAAAAAGGTCAGGTACTTGAAGGTACTGTTAAAAACATCACTTCTTATGGTGTGTTTGTTGATCTTGGTGGTGTAGATGGACTTGTTCATATTACAGACCTTAGCTGGTCTCGTATCAATCATCCTAATGAGATCGTGGAACTGGATCAAAAACTAAATGTTGTAATTCTTGACTTCGATGAAGCTAAAACAAGAATTCAATTAGGATTGAAACAATTGCACAAACATCCTTGGGAAGCTTTAGATGAAAACTTAAAAGTTGGTGATAAAGTAAAAGGTAAAGTTGTTGTAATCGCAGATTACGGTGCTTTTATTGAAGTTGCTGAAGGTGTTGAAGGTCTTATCCACGTTTCTGAAATGTCCTGGAGTACGCACTTGCGTTCTGCACAGGATTTCGTGAAAGTAGGGGATGAGGTTGAAGCGCAAATCTTAACCCTGGATCGTGAAGACCGTAAAATGTCTCTTGGTATTAAGCAATTAACTCCAGATCCATGGACTGATATCACTTCTAAATATCCTGTAGGTTCTAAACATACAGGAATTGTAAGAAACTTTACAAACTTTGGTGTATTCGTAGAATTGGAAGAAGGAATTGACGGACTTATTTATATCTCTGATCTTTCCTGGACCAAGAAAATCAAACATCCTTCTGAATTCACTAATGTAGGTGATAAATTAGATGTTGTAGTATTGGAATTGGATGTTGAAGGACGTAAACTTAGTTTAGGTCACAAACAAACCGAAGCCAATCCTTGGGATAAATACGAAACTGAATTTGCTGTTGGAACTACCCATACCGCAGAAATTTCTGAAATAGTAGACAAAGGAGCGACTATCGACTTTAATGAAGATATCACTGCTTTTGTTCCTACCCGTCACCTTGAGAAAGAAGATGGTAAGAAATTAAGCCAGGGTGAATCTGCAGAATTTCAGATCATCGAGTTCAATAAAGAATTCAAACGTGTGGTAGCATCTCATACTGCTATTTTTAGAGAAGAAGAACAACAAATTGTGAAGCAAGCCGCTAAAAAAGCTGCTGCAACACAAAGCAATGATAAAACCACTATTGGTGATGTTAATGCAGATCTTCAGGCTTTAAAAGACAAAATGGAAGGAAAAAGCTAAATTGCTTTTTTACCGGTTCAACCGGATATTATAATTAAAAAAACCTCTCCGGATTTCCGGAGAGGTTTTTCGTTATAATATAATCAGCCTGAATGATTCAGGCAGGCCTCGGGAAAACTGTCCGTCCGTCAGGTGGGTTAAACCCTCAATGAGGGGTAAACAAAAAAATATCGGGATTTTAAAATCCCGATATTTTTACACAGCTTTAATCTGGTATCACCGTATGCCTTTTAAGCTATTCATCATAAATGTTTTCATAGCTATTTCCTTTAGTTACAAAGAATTCCCCAGTAACATATCTGAAATTTCTATCTAAACCGGCAATTTTATTGAGATCATCTTCATCTAAATTCACTCCTGTACTTTGAATATTCTCTATGATCCTGTCTCTATGAACCGATTTTGGAATTACGGCAGTACCGCGCATAATATTCCATTTAATAAGCACCTGCGCTGGTGAGGCACCGTGCTTTTTTGCGATTTGATTAATTACTTTATCTTCCAGTAAGGAAGGTTCATTTGCAGCTTTCATCTCCTCGCTTCTGTCACTGCTGCCAAGTGGAGAATAGGCCGTTAGATGAATGTTATGCTTACTGCAAAATTCGAGCATATCATTTTGTTGTAAATAGGGATGTAATTCTATTTGATTCATCTCCGGAATTTCATCGGTTTCCCCGATAAGATCTTCCAGCTTAGGAATGCTGAAATTTGACACTCCCGCATTCCGTATCATATTAAGTGCTTTTGCTTCCAGCATCATTTTCCAGGTTTCACCAATAGGAGCTTCCTCAAGAGAAAGATAATCCTCATCTTTTTCCGGAAAAGCAACCCCTGGTTTAAATGCAACCGGCCAGTGAATGAGATAAAGGTCCAGGTAATCCAATTGAAGATCCTTCAATGTTTTTTCAAGCGCGGGAATTACATCCTGTTTTAAATGAGCATCATTCCAAAGCTTGGAAGTTATCCACAGATCTTCCCGTTTTACTTTTCCTTCTTCAAAGATCTCTGCCAGTGCTTCACCAATTTCAGCTTCATTTCCGTAGGTTGCAGCACAATCTATATGCCTGTACCCATTTTCTATTGCGATCTTTACAGCTTTTCCAACTTTTCCTTTTTCCGATTTCCAGGTTCCAAGGCCAATAACTGGCATTTCATCGCCATTTTTAAATTTTAAAACTTTCATATTTAGGTATTTATTGTTTTTTAACGGTCATATATAACATTCATAAAAAGCATAGACCTGTTTACCATCTTGCCATATGAATGTTTCATATATCCTTATTTCCCATTAAGATACTATGGATGATTTTCATTAAAAAATAATGGAGAAGTTTTTAGCATAAGTTTAATAATTCCGGCGGGGATGGAAACTTAAAATTACCTTTTGGAGATGGCTTTTATCCACGTGCATGTAAATTTCGGTAGTTGTGATGCTTTCGTGGCCCAGCATCTGTTGAATAGCCCTTAGATCGGCCCCATTCTCAAGGAGATGGGTAGCAAAAGAATGACGAAAGGTGTGCGGACTTATATTCTTCTGAAAGTTTGCAGCTTTAGAAAGATTTTTAACGATCGTAAAGATCATCGCCCGGGTTAGCATGTTCCCTCTTCGGTTTAAAAATAAAATATCTGAAGCATTTTTATTCACGGGAACATCTGCCCTGGAATTTTCAAGATATTCGGAAATAAGATTTTGTGTTGTATCCCCAATTGGTACAAAACGTTGTTTTTCACCTTTTCCTGTAACTTTAATAAAACCTTCCTTAAAATAGAGATCTGATATTCTTAAATTTATCAACTCAGATACCCGTAAACCACATCCATAAAGGGTTTCCAAAATAGCCTTATTTCGTTCCCCTTCTTTTTTGTTGAGATCAATTGCGGCTATAAGCTCATCTATTTCAGAAATCGAGAGCGTATCCGGAAGCTTTTTTCCAATTTTAGGGGTTTCTATAAGTTCCATAGGATTGCTCTCCCGGTATCCTTCAAAAACCATATAATTAAAAAAACTTTTCAATCCTGAAATAATTCTGGATTGTGACCGTGCATTTAAAACTTTAGCAACCTCATATATAAAATGCTGAAGGGTTTCTACTGAAATTTTGGTAGGGGAAACAAAGATTGAATTGGCCTCTAAGTAGTTGATAAGTTTTGAAATATCCAAAGAATAATTACTGACGGAATTCCCGGAAAGTCCGCGTTCTATCAATAAATAATTTTTAAAATCTTTCTGTGCTTGTTGCCAGGTCATGCTGAAAGTTATTAACAATTTTTAAAATCAGTATTAGTAATACTTTATGCTTGCATAACATTTTCTTAACAAATGTAAGCCTAATTTTGATCCCGAACTTAAAAACATAAGAAATGAAAAAGTCAGTTTTATTAATAGCAGTTGCTTTTTTTGGAATAACCGCGGTAAGCGCACAGGAATCCGTAATCTTTGGTGCTAAAGGTGGCGTGAATTTTTCCAATATGAGCTCAGATGGGTTTGATGAGAATAACAGCCGTACCGGTTTTCATTTAGGCCTTTTAGCCGAAGTGCCATTAACCGATCGTATTTCTCTTCAACCAGAGGTTTTGTATTCAACACAGGGAACAGAAGCCAGAAGAATGGTGGGAGGTACCAGTTATTTGGGAGAATATAATTTAGACTATATCCAGGTACCTGTATTGGCAAAAATATACCTGATTGACGGATTGTCACTTGAAGTAGGACCTTCTTTCAACTTTTTGACTAAAGAAGAATCAAAATTAACCGCCGGATCAGTAACAACAACAAGTGAGACCGATTATGGAAGTTCTTTTGAATTTGGAGGTGCTCTTGGAGCTACTTATAAAGTAAGAGGTGGCTTTTTTGGAAGTGCCAGATATACCCAAGGATTTACAGATGCTTTTGACAGTGACAATTGGGATGGTGATGCCGTAAAAAATAATGGGTTCCAATTAGGTGTTGGGATGATGTTTTAATCCCAGCAATGGGCTTTACTCCTGGAAGCTAGCCCGTCCCTATTGCGGGCTTTCATCCAGGTTGATTATAACTAATAGCTTGCAAGCGGAAACCGGATGGTTTCCGCTTTTTTTATACTGGAAAACCAGTAATATTCTGTATTCCAATATCATATGTTTAAGGCTTTTGAATTTTCATTATATTTAAGTAATCACAAAAACTTAAAAATCATGAAAAAATTACTATTTACTTTATGTGCAGTAATGATAGGATATACTTCAGCTTTGGCACAAAGCGGGTTTACATTAGGGGCAAATATTGGAATGCCGGTTGGAGACATAGAAGATTATTCAGATTTTAAGGTTGGGGCAGACATTGCGTACAGGTATAATGTAGCTCCTATGGTTGATGTAGGTGGATTGCTTGGTTATTCCCGTTTTTTCATCGATGATGTAGATTCCCCTTTTGGGAGTATTGAAACGACTGATGTCGAATTTCTTCCTATTGCAGTCTCTGGCCGCGTGAATTTAGCACTGCTCTTTTTAGGAGCCGATTTGGGCTATGCAATTGGTTTGGATGATGGAAATGACGGAGGTTTTTATTACCGGCCCCTTGTAGGCGTTAAGCTTGGCCCCGTTGGTGTGATAGGTTCTTATTCCGGTGTAAATGTAGATGGCGATAATATTGGCTCAATTAACTTAGGTGTTGAATTTGGATTTTAGCATTGATTAGCTTCATAAAAAAAGCAGGAGATCTTCCTGCTTTTTTTATGAAGCTATTTTTTTACCTTTACAAGGAAAGATTGAGTTGACTAATGTACAATTGAGCTTTCTTAAAATCTATCATATGAAACATCCATTAGAAATATTTTCTCACAAAGGGAAATGATTATCTGGATCATATGTCCGCTAAAAAAAATACTATCCAGTATATGAAATTAATGATTATAAACGGGCCAAACCTTAACCTTTTGGGAACAAGGGAACCCGACACCTACGGAAAAGAAAGTTTTGAGGAGTATTTTTCTAAACTTCAGCTTATATTCCGGGAAGTGGAATTATCCTTTTTCCAAAGTAATATTGAAGGGGAACTTATAGACCAGTTACAGGCTGCAGCTAAAGTTTATGACGGAATCATTCTTAACGCCGCGGCCTATACCCACACATCTGTTGGTATTGGCGATGCGGTGAAAGCAATTGGGGTTCCCGTGGTGGAAGTTCACATCTCGAATACCTTTTCCAGGGAAGAGTTTCGGCATAAGTCCTTTATTTCTCCTAATGCGAAAGGAGTGATCATAGGATTTGGTCTTCAAAGTTATGATCTTGGGATTCAAAGTTTTCTGAAAATATAAATTTTGATAAAAAAAGCATATCTTAACTGGAGCAGTGGAAAGGATGCTGCATTTGCGCTCTATAAATTGCAAAGTCACAACGATCTTAAAATTGAAAAACTGCTAACCACCCTTAATTCTGAAGCGGATCGGGTTTCCATGCATGGTGTTCGGAAGGAGTTGCTGTTATTACAGGCTAAAAGCATTGGGCTTCCAGTTGATATTATTGAGTTGGAAGGAAATGTCTCTATGAAGGTCTATAATTCAAAAATGAGCCTTGCAGTTTCAAAACTTCTTGAACAAGGATTTACACACAGTGTTTTTGGAGATATCTTTTTAGAGGATCTTAAGGAATACAGAGAAAAACAACTGGCCGGGGTAGGACTTAAAGCGCTTTTTCCGCTTTGGAAAAAAAATAGCCATCAGCTCATCAATGATTTTATAGCTTCTGGATTTAAGGCCATTACGGTTTGTGTAAATTCAAAGGTTCTGGATCGCTCATTCTGCGGAAGAATAATAGATCATAAATTTCTCGCAGATTTACCGCCAGGAGTTGACCCCTGTGGCGAAAATGGGGAATTTCACACGTTCGTATTTGACGGGCCGATCTTTAAAAATCCAATTGAATTTGAAATAGGGGAAATCGTTCAAAGATCATACAAAGCTCATAAAGGTGAAGATGATAATTGCTTTAGCGATGATGTGAAATCATGGGACACCAGCTTTTGGTATTGCGATTTAATTCCATAAAAAAAAATCAGGATTCAAGATTCAAAATTTCTTACCTGTAAATTTTACACGAAACCCTGCCAAAGAACTAAAATATTCAGAATTTACTTCACGTAACTTTTAACTTGAAACCCGGGTAGGGTGGAGGGATAAACTAAAAAGCTCCGAATTTTCATTTGGAGCTTTTTGTCTAATGTCTAATGTCTAATGTCTAATGTCTAACGTCTAACAAACCTCTTTACAAGTGTATAACTTCACCGTATGCTGCCGCAACAGCTTCCATAACCGCTTCACTCATTGTTGGGTGAGGGTGAATGGTTTTTAAGACTTCGTGTCCTGTAGTTTCAAGTTTCCGACCCAAAACAGCTTCAGCTATCATATCGGTTACTCCGGCACCAATCATATGGCAACCTAACCATTCCCCATATTTGGCATCAAAAATTACTTTTACAAAACCATCAGGAGTACCTGCGGCTTTTGCTTTACCAGAAGCCGAGAATGGGAATTTTCCAATTTTCAACTCATATCCGGCGTCCTTAGCTTGTTTTTCAGTCATTCCAACAGAGGCGATTTCAGGGGTTGCATAAGTACATCCGGGAATATTTCCATAGTCTATAGGTTCCACATGCATTCCCTTGATCTTTTCTACACAGGTAATTCCCTCAGCAGAAGCTACATGGGCAAGAGCAGGACCGGCTACTACATCTCCAATGGCATAAATCCCGTCAACATTGGTTTGGTACCATTCGTTTACGAGAATTTTATCTCTATCGGTTTTAATTCCTAATTCCTCAAGACCAATATTTTCTATATTTGTTTTAATTCCAACTGCAGAAAGAAGGATGTCTGCTTCCAGAGTTACTTCCCCTTTTGCTGTTTTCACCTTGGCTTTTACCCCTTTTCCTGAAGTATCTACACTTTCAACAGATGAATCAGTCATTACCTTTATCCCTGCCTTTTTGAAGCTGCGTTCAAATTGTTTGGAGATTTCCTCATCCTCTAAAGGAACAAGGTTAGGCAAGAACTCCACCACGGTAACCTCGGTTCCCATCGCATTGTAAAAATGTGCAAATTCAACTCCAATCGCTCCGGAACCAACCACGATCATAGATTTTGGTTGTTCTTTTAATGTCATCGCTTCCCGGTAACCAATCACTTTTTTACCATCCTGCTTCAAGCTTTCCAATTCCCGTGATCGTGCTCCTGTGGCAATAATAATGCTGTCTGCAGAGTAGTCGGTGGTTTTATCATTTTTATCGGTTACAGTAATTTTCTTTCCGGCTTTCAATTTTCCAAAACCTTCAATAACGTCAATTTTATTCTTTTTCATCAGGAACTGAACACCTTTGCTCATTCCATCGGCTACATTCCTGCTTCGTTTTACAACTGCAGAGAAATCTTTATCGGCTTTTTCCAAAGTAAGTCCGTAATCTTCAGCGTGTTTTAGGTAGTCAAAAACCTGCGCGCTTTTTAAAAGTGCTTTGGTAGGGATACATCCCCAGTTAAGACAAACCCCACCCAAACTTTCTTTTTCTATTATAGCGGTTTTAAAACCTAATTGTGAAGCGCGAATGGCAGTAACATATCCTCCCGGGCCGCTTCCTAAAACAATGATGTCGTATTTACTCATTTTCCGAATTTTTTGTAAGATTTAAGATGTTGCGAATTTAGGGAATAATAGCCTAAACTGAAAGCCTTTGAAACTTAAGAATAGGGGAGATGCTCATTAAAATTAAAAAAGGCTTATTTCAAATCTGAAATAAGCCTTTTTTAATAAATGCTGAAATAGATTACTAGAGGTTCTTTTTTGAAATATCCTTTTGTTCAATCTCCAGAGCGTTCATAACAGCTTTCATATTAGACATATCAACTCCTGAAGTCTCGGCGAATTCTGCAGGAACAACAACAATCCTTAAAACCTGATCATTTCTATAACTGGCATCCAGAGTTCCAAAATCTGCAACCGTTCCGTCCAAAAATATCAGGACATCAAAGAAAGTAAAGTCATAATTATACTGTAGAATTTCATCTCCTATAAAATAGGTTTGAGGTAATATCCTGAAGACTTCCACTGGAGCGCCGTCTGCTGTGCCATCTTCCCCGGTTTTAAGGTAAACCAGCACAGCATCCGATTCAAATACCTCAATTCCTTCTACATTAAAATTAACCAACAATGAGTAATCATTTGCAGCGGTAAAATCACCTTCTATATCTATAACTTGCCCTAAAGGACCAGGTTCTCCTTCAGGACCCTGTGGTCCCTGAGGGCCTTGTGGCCCAACTGCTCCATCATCACTGCAGGAGGTAAATGCGAATACGGAAACAAATAATAAGGTTACAATCTTTTTCATAATACTTAGATTTAGGTTATTTTTTAAATTCTATACTTGCCGAATTCACGCAATAGCGTTGTCCGGTTTGGGTGGGACCATCATCAAAAACGTGTCCTAAATGACTTCCACAATTAGCACATAAAATTTCTGTGCGTTCCATTCCAAAGGTTTTATCCTTGATATATTCTACGGTTCCTTCAATTGCCTCATCAAAACTAGGCCATCCGCAACCACTTTCAAATTTGCTGTTTGCTTCAAACAGTTTAGCATCACAGGCTGCACACCGGTAATCACCGTTTTCATCAAAATGAAGGTTATATTTTCCTGTGTGAGGTGCCTCGGTTCCTTTTTGTCTTAAAACCCGGAATTGTTCATCAGAAAGTTGTTCCTTCCATTCCGCTTCCGATTTTTCTGTACTATATTTTTTCATATGCAGATATTTGTTGTTTTTTATTGGACATATGTAATTCGCATATCTTCATCGGTATTTGTATCGTGTTTCCATTATGCTCATTTCATCTGTTTATTTTATTGTTTTAACGGACTCCCGATAGCTATCGGGGAAAAACATCCATTTAACCCTTACACGCTGAATCGAAATATCGTTATGGATGTTTCATCCGTTTTTATTTTGAATCGGGAATAAAATCCATTGCTACTCCATTCATACAATATCTTTTTCCCGTTGTTGCTCTTGGGCCATCATCAAAAACATGACCTAAATGTCCGCCACAATCGGCACAATGAATTTCATCACGTTGAAATCCCAGTTTGGTATCAGCCCCATATCCTACACCGCCTTCTATAGGACGATCAAAACTTGGCCATCCGGTTCCGCTTTCAAATTTATGTTCTGTTTTAAACAATTCATTTCCGCATGCGGCACATACAAATATTCCCGGTTCTTTGACATTGTTAAGTTCACTGGAAAAGGGCCTTTCAGTCTCATGCTCTCTTAGTACCGCATATTCCTGGGGAGTCAAAATCTCTTTCCATTCGGCCTCGGTTTTAGTTACGGGGTATTCAGATGCGGTTTGGGAATCTTTTTTTTGGGCATTACCGTTGCAACCAAAAATTACAATTGCAACCAGTGCCATAAATACTTTTTTCATCTCTTTTTCTACAAAATTACAAATATTATGCCGTGACGAACGTTGTGATTTTGTTAATAACCTCCGGATTTCCTAATACCTTCCGATGTCCAAGACCTTCAGTTAAAAATAATTCACTGTTCTTCAGCTTTTCTGAAATCTCGTAGGCTGAACTTACATCTACATCTACATCGTCTTTATCATGCACCACCAGTGTTGGGATCTTTACACTTTCAGCAGATAAGGCTCCGGAATAAACATCCATATCTTCCCCAAATTTTTTATCGAAATAGGATTTCATTTTTTCGGCAACAGAATCGTTTAATTTCATGTTCCGGGCAAATTCCTTTGTAATATGGGTAACACTGTTTGCGGTTCCTATAATTACGAGTGTTTTAAGAAGAAGCCCTTCCTTTACCGCTCTTAATAAAGACATCCCTCCTAAAGAATGGCCAATCGCACTATCAAAGGGTCCATAATCCTTTGCTATTTCATGAATGGATTCAATAAAATAAGGCATCATACTCATTCTCCCGGGAGCCTTTCCATGAGCAGGAGCATCAAAACTTATAACAGTATAGCCTTTATCGACTAACTGAGCAGCCAATATTGACATTTGGGTACCGCGACCACTCCATCCATGCACCAGAAGTACTTTTTTGGTTCCTTCGCCATATTTATACACGATTATCTTTCTGTTTATCGCTTTAACAAGAATTGATCTTTGCTCAGCCTTTTCATCCATTTCTTTTTCCCTTTCAGGCAAAGGGTATTTGAAAGGGGTTAAAAACAATTGTGCAGCAAAACGGCTTGCAAGAAATGGAGAGATTTTGGTTAATATTTTTCCTGTGCTCAAAATATATTGAGGGGTTAACAATACCTGAACAGGCGTAGTTCCTTTTTGTGTTTTTGTCATATTTTATTTAAAAACTGCAAGTTAGGAATTTGATCCTAAACAAGCCGCACCACTTAACTGCTAAGGCGATTTTAAAAAAACGGCAGGATTTTTGAAAACTATAAACTGTTAAAGCAAGCATAAACATATACAAACCACAGTAGTGGTTTTGTACTTTTAACCATTTAAAACCAAAAATTATGAAAATTAGGAATTTAATTATAGGGGTTTTTGCTGTGCTTGTAATGGCAGGTTGCAAAACCAATCCCTTTACCGGAGAAAAGAATTTGAATTTCGTTTCAAATGAACAACTATTTCCGATGGCTTTTGAGCAGTATGATCAGTTTTTAAATGAAAACAAGGTTGTTACCGGCACTTCAGAAGCTCAAATGATCAAGAATGTAGGACAAAAGATCGTAACAGCATCTGAAAGGTATTTAAATGCAAACGGATACCAGGGCTATTTAAATGGATATGCATGGGAATTTAATCTTGTGCAGGATGAAGCGGTTAATGCCTGGGCGATGCCAGGTGGGAAGATTGTGTTTTACACAGGAATTTTACCAATAGCACAAGATGAAACCGGTGTTGCTGCAATTATGGCTCACGAGGTAGCCCACGCACTTGCCGACCATGGAGCACAGCGTATGAGTGCAGGGCAATTGCAACAGTTGGTTGGCGCTGCAGGAAGTGTCGCATTAAGTGGAAAAAGCGAACAAACCCAACAAATTTTTGCTCAGGCATATGGATTGGGTTCCCAGGTTGGGGTAATGCTTCCATTTAGCAGAAGTCACGAGACTGAAGCCGATAGAATTGGTCTTACCTTAATGGCAATTGCCGGATATGATCCTGCTGAAGCCGCCGATTTATGGAGAAGAATGGCCGCCCAAAGCGATGGCCAGTCACCTCCAGAATTTTTAAGCACACACCCTGCTTCTTCAACAAGGATTGCCAATATTACTAAATGGGCTCCGGAAGCAAAAGCGGAAGCTAGAAAGTATGGAGTAACTTCTTTTAAATAGTTTTAAAAAAATATATTTTGAAAAAGCTGCCTTAACGGGCAGCTTTTTCTATTTTTAAGAAATGAAAAATCTCCCCAAAGGAAGTAAAAAGTTATTGAATGCCTGGGCCTTTTATGATTGGGCAAATTCAGTTTACAGTTTGGTCATCGCCTCGGCTATATTTCCAATTTTTTATGGTGCCATTACCATCATAAAAGGTGAGGATGGCACGATTATTAAAGATACTGTTGACTTCCTGGGATATTCTATAAATAATGATTCCCTGATAAGCTATGTTACCGCATTGGCTTTTTTGGTAGTTTCTATAATTAGCCCATTGCTTTCAGGAATAGCAGATTATGTAGGGAACAAGAAATTATTTTTAAAATTTTTCTGTTACCTGGGTGCCATTTCCTGCATTGGATTATTCTGGTTCAATCTGGAATATCTTTGGTTTGGTTTGCTTTGTTATTTCCTGGCTTTGATAGGTTTTTGGTCAAGTTTGGTGTTTTATAACTCCTATTTGCCTGATATCGCATATCCCAATCAACAGGATAAAATAAGTGCAAAAGGTTTTTCCTTGGGCTATATTGGGAGTGTGATTTTACTTATCATTTGTTTGATCATGATCCTGAAATACGACTGGTTTGGTTTTGAGGATGAAGGACTTCCTACCAGGCTTTCCTTTGTTTTAACAGGAGTTTGGTGGATAGGATTTAGCCAGTATACCTATTACTATTTGCCGAAGGGAACCAAACAACAGAAGTTGACCAAAAATATTCTTTTCAATGGTTTCAGGGAGCTGCGCCTTATCTATAATTCTCTTACCCATCAGTTGGTTCTAAAGCGATATCTGGTAGCTTTTTTCACCTACAGCATGGCTGTTCAAACTATCATGCTTGTTGCAACTTATTTTGGGATCGAAGAATTGGATTGGGGAGAGCAGGATGCAACCACCGGATTGATCGTTAGCATATTGCTTATCCAATTGGTTGCAGCCTTAGGAGCTACTTTAACCTCCAAAACCGCTTTAAAAATCGGAAATATCAGGACCTTGATCATCCTTAATTTATTCTGGATCGTGATATGCGTTTATGCTTATTTTATAACTACTCCTTTTCAGTTTTATTTTGCCGCGGCCGGAGTGGGACTTATAATGGGAGGAACCCAGGCGTTATCCCGATCTACCTATTCAAAAATGCTCCCCGAGGAAACCCTGGATACCACCAGTTATTTTAGCTTTTACGATGTTTCTGAAAAAGTGGGGATTGTAATAGGGATGGTTTTATACGGAATTATGGCGCAATTAACAGGAAGCGTCCGAAATGCAATTATATTTTTAGTGCTGTTCTTTATTGCCGGAGTGATCTTATTATTAAGAATTCCCTTAAATTCAGCAAAAACTAAACAAAGCGAACAGTGATAATCCCTATTTTGCAACCGGGGCAGGAGGAATGCTTCAGGTAGTACTGTTTGGTTTTGGGGGATTGCATATCACCGAAAACGGAATTGAACAGAAAAATGAGATTTTGCCCAAGGAATGGAAATCCCTAACCCTTAAAGGGATTGGTCCGGAGAAAAAAACCTATGTGATCGAACAATAATTTTAGAAACTACCAATAAAAAAACTTCGGTGAAACCTTATTAAGGAATCACCGAAGTTTTTTGTTTTACCACCAACAGCCCAATTTCCCTCTCGGTTGTTCATCTTGTCGGCCTTGATTTGAACCCTCGATGATGTAATAAAATCGAGTCCTGGTTCCTGATTCCTGCAGTTCCGCAAATTGCGGAACGATCTTGATTCTATTCCGGACTGTTTTAATTGGAAGAGATGGATCCTGAACCGGAAGTTTTAAAATCCTGCTTCTTAGGATTTCCATTGTATTTTATATCTCCTGAACCGGAAACCCGTGCCTTTAACTCTTCTGTTGCTGTTACTTCCACATCTCCGGATCCTGAAATGGATACATCTGCTTTGGATACCCTGAGATTAAAAGCCCCGAGGTCCCCGGATCCTGTTACTGTACAGGAAAAGTTTTCGGCAGTTCCTCTCAATTCAGTATTTCCTGAACCGGTAATAGTGCTTTTTAAATCCCTAACGTTCAAATTCAGTTTTAAGTTTCCGGAACCGGTTAGGCTGCTTTTAAAACTCTCCGCTTTGATTTGATCTGAACTCCATATGTCACCGGAGCCGGTTATTGAAACGCCTTCAATTTCTTCAAAAGGAACAATTACCTTGATCCCTCGATTTCGGCTAGGGGATAGTGAAACACCTTTTTTTACAGAGATTTTGAGGACTCCGTCATTAACCTCGGTGGTGATATATTCCTGTAAATTGCTTTCTGCTTCAACTGTTAACGCGCCTTCTTTTCCCGAAATGAGTTCTACGTCCATAAATCCTACCAGGCTAACTTTATCATAATTCGAAACACTTCGGTTTTGGGTAGTCATTTCTCCATTTCCCTTTATTCTATCATTTTTCCACCATTGGGCGTTTGCCGTGCTGATAGTTAAAAGTAATGCTCCGAGTATTAGGATTGTTTTTTTCATGATGTTTTGATTTATTAATGAATATTATTTTTGTTTAAAGGTTACTCCGGCGTAATTGGATTTTATTGTGATAGTACTTCCTGGCGAATTGTTCAGGTGATAACCGGCATAACTTTTATTCGTTGAAGTTTGACTTTGCCTTTCAACTTCAAAATTCTCCATTCCATTCACACTTCCGTAGGAGGTATTTACATTAAACTGAAACGGATGATCTTCGGCATAACCTATCTTGACTCCGGCATAATCTGTAGTGATTTTGATTTCTCCGGCTCCTTTTATCACTTTGTCAATTTCCAGGTTTCCATAATCCAGATTTATTTCTGCCGACTGGAAAACCTGTCCTAATTTTACACTTATATAATCCCCGTTACCAACAATTCTTTTCAGTTTATCTACATTCATGCTGCCATAATCTGCATTGAACTGTATCAATTCTACTTTCCTGATATTCGACTTGGTATAATCGGCATTGATGTCCAGGGATTTAGCTTCCTCTATGGTGAAGTCGGAATAATCTGCATTGATCACGGCTTTGTTGATATAATCAAAATGACTGTTTCTGGAGTAATCAAAATTGATTTGGTTACTTGTTCCAAGCAATTCTCCAATATCGATCCTTCCATAATCGCAGCTTATCTTTGAATTGCCTTTCAGTTTATCGATGAAGATATTCCCGTAATCATTGCTGAGATCGACATTATTTGTCACCGGCGCTTTTATGATGTAGTTGATCTCCATATTCACGTTAGAGTTGTTACTGAACAGCATATTCCAGAAGGAATTGCTCTCTTTTGAAAAATGGGTTTTCGCACTTACTCCGGCAGAAGTTTGATTGAATTCGATCCTGATATCATCCAGTTTCTGCTGAACCTTTTCTTCATCGTTTCCGTTGGTCTTAATAAAAACCTCAATGCTTACGGTGTTTTGATCCCAGGTGGAAATATCGATATTGCCGTAGCTGTTATCAATTTTTAAAATTGAATTTGCAGCCACATTGAATTTTTTGGAAACCTTTTTCTCTTTTGTAATTTTTCCCTGAAATTCATCGCCATGCCCCGGATTGGTGCAAAAAGCTATGGTTGGGCTTAATACAATTAGAAATATCAGTTTATATATAGTTGCTTTCATTATTAGGGTTTTTAAGATTATTTATTTCTTCTATTCTTGATAATACATTGTTTAAAATATCGATGCGCTGCTGCAGGTTTGAAACCATTGCAAAGATCACCCGTTTATCCTGACCGCTTTTTACCAGGTCTTTTCGTAATTTTTCATATTCCAGATCCAGTTTTTCCATTTGAGCCAGGGCATCATTGACCATAGCTTCAGTTTCGGGAGATTTCACATCGTTTACCTTTGCCAGTTCTGTTTTAATAAGTGTGGAATAAAACAGTTGGGTTTCCTTCATTTCGGGGGATACGTTTGCCAGATCCCCTTGATTATTTGTAAATCCAAGTCCAGTGAAATTCCCAGTAAGCATTATAACCAGCAGCAAACTTGCCGCTACAGCTAAAATGGGAGTCCAAAGACTTCTTAATTTCCCTTTTTTTGAATGGGGACGTTGCTCTTTAAGTTTTTCTAAAAACCGTTCCTGATGCCCAGCTGAAGGTTCTGCGATATCAAAATCCTGATTTCTGAAAAGGGTATCTATTTCGTTATTTTCCATAGTGTTCTAATTTTGTTCTCAAGCTTTCCTTGGCTCTCGAAATTGTGGTCCTGCAATTTGCAGGTGTGATATTCAGTATTTCACAAATCTCATCATAATCATATCCTTCAATGAGATGCAGGCTTAGGATAATCCTGTAATTTTCTTTCAGTTCCTTCATCGTACGGAGGATTTGCTGCACCTGGGAGTTCTTTGTGTTTTCCTCCAGGTCTATTCCATCTTCTTCCTGCAGCTCATTTTTGAATTCATCCTGATAGGAAACCTCTTTATACTTTGCTTTTTTATTAAATGAGCTAATACTTAGATTCACCACGATCTTTTTCAGCCAGGCTCCAAAAGTGGACTTCTCTTCAAAGGTGTGGAGCTTAGAAAATGCTTTTATAAAAGCTTCCTGCATCACATCTTCAGCTTCAGGACCATCATTCACAATTCTTAGTGCGGTGTTATACATGGCTTTATAATACTTATTATAAATTTCCAGCTGTGCCCGTTGCTCACCTTTACGGCAACGTGCTACTAAATCGTCTGTATAATTGATGGTTGTTGTCAAAAAATAAACCTTAGCTCTATTATAAAGATAGGTGAGATTTTAATTTGTTACAGTTTCAGCAAAAAATATTTTTGTTTGCCCTGCTGGCACAGGAATTGACAAGAGTAATGTAAATAGAGCCTCTAATGCACTACCTTTAGGAAATGCTGAAGAAACTCAAGGTTTTAGAAAAATAATAATCAAGGACTGTGATGACAGTTTGACTTAAAAAAATATATGGCTAAATCTAAATTAATGAATATAGACAGTTTGTCATTTCAGGGAATCGATGAAGATGCGGAATTAATTCCCCTGATGACCCCTGAAGATGAAGAAGAGATAAATCAGGAAGAACTACCTGAAATTTTACCAATTTTACCATTAAGAAACACCGTTTTATTCCCGGGTGTTGTAATTCCTATTACAGCCGGGAGAGATACCTCCATTAAACTTATCAATGATGCCAACAATGGCAGCAAAGTTATTGGAGTAGTGGCACAAAAGGATGAAGATGTTGAAAATCCCGAACCTAAGGATATCCATCAAACCGGGGTTGTAGCGCGTATTTTGAGAGTTCTTAAAATGCCCGACGGAAATACCACCGTGATCATACAGGGTAAAAAACGTTTTGAGATTTCTGAAGTGATCTCTGAAAAACCTTATTTAACGGCTTCGATTAAAGAAGTTTCAGAGTTAAGACCGGATGCCAAAAATCCAGAATTCAGTGCGATTATTGAATCCATAAAAGATCTTGCTTTACAAATTATAAAAGGAAGTCCAAACATTCCATCGGAAGCTTCTTTCGCTATAAAAAACATCGAAAGTCCTTCCTTTTTGATAAATTTTGTTTCTTCCAACATGAATCTTAGCGTTGCAGAGAAACAGGAATTACTGGAAACCAACGACTTAAAAGACCGCGCACTGGCTACATTGAAATATATGAATGTAGAGCACCAGAAACTGGAATTGAAAAATGATATCCAAAGCAAGGTGCAAAGCGATATGAGCCAGCAGCAGCGGGAATATTTCCTTCATCAGCAAATGAAAACCATACAGGAAGAACTGGGTGGTGTTTCTCAGGAAGATGAAATGGAGGAAATGAAAGCGCGCGGAAAGAAGAAGAAATGGAATGAGACCGTAAAGAAGCATTTTAACAAGGAACTTGCCAAGATGCAGCGTATGAATCCGCAGGTTGCAGAGTATTCTATTCAAAGAAATTACCTGGACTTATTCCTGGATCTTCCCTGGGATGAATTTAGCAAGGATAAATTCGATTTAAAAAGAGCTCAGCGTATTCTGGACCGGGATCACTATGGACTGGAAGATGTAAAAGAACGGATTATTGAATATCTCGCAGTTTTAAAACTTCGGAATGATATGAAATCTCCAATTTTATGCCTGTACGGACCTCCGGGAGTTGGTAAAACATCGCTTGGAAAATCGGTTGCAGAAGCATTGGGTCGCGAATATGTTCGGATCTCATTAGGGGGATTACGGGATGAAGCTGAAATACGCGGACACCGAAAAACCTATATAGGAGCTATGCCGGGAAGGATCATTCAAAGCCTTAAAAAGGCAGGAACAAGCAATCCTGTTTTTGTGCTGGATGAGATCGATAAACTGGCCAGCGGGAATCAGGGAGATCCGTCTTCAGCCTTGCTGGAGGTTCTGGATCCTGAGCAAAACAGTGAATTCCACGATAATTTCCTTGAAATGGGATTTGATCTCTCCAAGGTGATGTTCATCGCTACGGCAAATTCAATGAATACTATTCAGCCTGCATTGAGGGACCGAATGGAAATTATCAATGTTACCGGATATACCACCGAAGAAAAAATTGAAATTGCAAAACAGCATTTGTTGCCTAAACAGTTAAAAGAACACGGATTAACCAAAGAGCATCTCAAAATTGGAAAGGCTCAGCTGGAAAAGATCATTGAAGGATATACCAGGGAGTCCGGAGTTCGGAGCCTTGAAAAACAAATAGCAAAAATGGTGCGATATGCTGCCAAGAACATTGCTATGGATGAAGCTTACCATATCAAGATCAGTAATAAGGATGTGATTGATGTTTTGAAGAGTCCAAGAATGGAACGCGATAAATATGAAAGCAACGATGTTGCCGGAGTAGTTACAGGACTTGCCTGGACCCAGGTAGGGGGAGATATCCTTTTTATTGAATCTATTATTTCCAAAGGGAAAGGTACCCTTAATATCACGGGGAATTTAGGGAAGGTGATGAAAGAATCGGCTACCATAGCACTGGAATATATAAAGTCCAATGCAGAGAACTTTGGGATCAGCCCCGATGTTTTTGGGAAATACAACGTTCACATTCACGTGCCGGAAGGTGCAACACCAAAGGACGGTCCAAGCGCCGGGATTACCATGTTAACTTCGCTTATCTCCTTGTTTACTCAGCGAAAAGTGAAGAAAAATCTGGCTATGACCGGGGAGATCACCCTACGTGGAAAAGTACTTCCGGTAGGAGGGATCAAGGAGAAGATCCTTGCTGCCAAACGCGCCAGGATTACAGATATCATATTATGTGTAGAGAACGAACGCGATATTAAAGAAATAAAGCAGGAATATCTTTCGGGACTTACTTTCCATTATGTAAATGATATGGATGAAGTAATAAAACTTGCGCTTACCGATGAAAAGGTGAAAAACGCAAAAACACTTTAAAAAATAGTACCTCCGGCTATTGTCGGGGTTTTATTTTATATAAGCCCTTTCATTTAATAATGAAAGGGCTTATTAAGTTTTATATCTCACCTATTCCTAAATTAAGTTGCGGGTATTTAATTAAGGGGAAAGATTCCGCGAAACCCTGTTCTTATAAAAATTCCACAAATCATTTTTGTTCTTTAAAAAATTCATTAAATTAAAGGTGGGATGAATTGGTTCTAAGATGATAAGTTTCTAAAATAAAATCCTGTCAAATTTCAACAGTGCTTGCCTGTTCAACCAATCAAATACTTTGCTGCTTTGATCCGTTTTGGATCACCTTATTTCGGAATTATGTACAATTACAGCTATGAAAATCAAAATCCTTGGTACCAGGGGAAAAATAGAAGAACAAGCACCCTGGCATACAAAACATTCGGGAATATTGATCGACGACAAGGTTTTGATCGATCTGGGAGAAAAGGAATTTTTAGACTATAACCCCTCATTTTTAGTATTTACACATTTCCATCCGGATCATGCTTTTTTTGTACGGAAGAATAACAAACTTCACGCAGGGATACCAGCTTATGCTCCTGAAATATCTGAACAGTTAGAAGACCTACAGGTTGTAACCGGTCCCTTTGAGAAAAACGGCTATAAATTCACACCTATCCCTGTGATCCATAGCCTGAAAGTGAAATCCCTGGCTTATATTATTGAAAAAGGGGATAAACGCCTGCTTTATACCGGAGATGTAGCCTGGATAGAAAAGAAATACCTGGAAAAACTAAAAACCATTGATATGGTGATCACTGAAGGAAGCTTTATCAAAAAAGGGGGAGTGATAAGAAAGGACAAGAACACAGGGAAGATCTTTGGGCACACCGGAATTCCGGATCTTATAAAAATGTTCAGCCCTTATACCCAACACATCGTTTTAACTCATTTTGGAGCCTGGTTTTTTAAAGATGTGGCGGAGGGAAGAAAAAAAATTCAGGATTTGGCTCCCGAAAATATAAAAGTCGAAGCTGCCCGCGATGGCCAGGAATTCATCCTCTAATGGATCTTGATTGCTCTGTATTTCTATCATCTATTTGGCTATGTTGAAAAAAAATAGATTCTACACATAATTTTAAAACTACATTTGCGCTTCAAAAATAAAGTAATGGCTTTCTGCTGATTAAAGGATAGGATCTGATTTATGGAAAATAATGAAATTGAGATTAAAAAGGAGATTACTTCTAAAGAAATAGCTTCGTGCATTTCTATTTTAGCGGAACTGGTGGCAGATACCGACAGGATTTTTGATATTCCTAAGGAGCAAAGGACTGAGCTTATCAAGGTTGCCGGAATGTTTTCCAGGCCTGACCGTGATGAATTTTCCCGTAGAAAAAAGGATGGAAAAAAAGCGCTAAAGCGTAAACTGGAAGCCCGGGATAAAACCGCCCGAAAGGAAACCGGGATAAGAAATGCCAGGGAGTCCAGTATTTTTGTCGCTCCTAAAATGCTTCATCTGGAAGCACTTACCAGCAAAGTACAGCAGGAACTTAAAACGCCCCGCAAATGTTATGTGTGCAAAACAGAATTTACCTTAATGCATCACTTCTATGATACCATGTGCACGGACTGTGGGGATTTTAACTATGCCAAGCGTTTCCAGACCGCCGATGTAAAAGGGCAGGTGGCCGTTATAACCGGCTCCCGCCTAAAAATTGGATATCATATTTCCCTGATGCTATTACGCGCAGGGGCAACCGTGATAGCAACCACCCGTTTTCCGGTAGATTCTGCTTTAAGGTTTTCAAAAGAAGAAGATTTTAACGATTGGGGAAACCAGTTAAAGATCCACGGTCTGGATCTCAGGCATATTCCAAGTGTAGAGATCTTCTGCAATTTTATAGAGCAAAAATTTGAGCGGCTGGATATTCTCATCAACAATGCTGCACAAACCGTACGCCGACCGGCCGGATTCTATGAACATTTAATGGAAAATGAAATACGGCAAATCACTTCCCTGCCAAAAGCTGCACAGGAACTTCTGCGGGATCACAGCAGTTGTTTAAAGGAATTGAAAGGACTTACAACAGAGGCTGCTTCAAATAAAAATATGCCGGTTACCTGGCACGGACCTGAACCTGGAATAGGATTAAGTGCTTCGGCAAAATTATCCCAGATCCCTTATAGTTTTGACAATACCCTGGAGGCAAAAGAGGTTTTTCCGTTAGGGGAGCTGGACGCCGATCTTCAGCAGGTGGATCTTCGGAAAACCAATTCCTGGCGCCTGAGACTCGGGGAAATTGAAACCACCGAAATGTTGGAAGTACAACTGGTAAATGCTGTGGCACCTTTTGTATTGTGCAACAGGCTTTCAGAAATAATGAAAAAGGAACGTACCGGGAAAAAGCATATCATCAATGTTTCGGCAATGGAAGGGAAGTTTCATCCTGTTTTTAAGGAAGACCGGCATCCGCATACCAATATGGCAAAAGCCGCTTTAAATATGCTCACCCATACCTCCTCGGGAACTTTGGCAAAAGAGGGGATCTTTATGAATGCGGTAGATACCGGCTGGGTTACCGATGAAGACCCGGCAGAACTGGCAAAATTGAAAGCCGAACGGGATGATTTTCAACCGCCCCTGGATATTGTCGACGGCGCTGCACGGGTGATGGACCCTTTATTCGACGGGATAAATACCGGGAAGCACTGGTGCGGAAAATTCCTGAAGGATTACAGGCCAATAAGCTGGTAATTTCCATTAAAAGGTTTTCCCGAGCCAGTTAATTCTGGCGCGATGCAACTTAATAACTATTACAGGATAACCGCGGTTTTCTGCATTTTAAGGGAATCCTGGGGATCCACTTTTTCAGCATCCAAATAAAAGCTTTTTGGGATCCTGGCAAAATCGACTTCGGTCCTGAAAGTTTTATTCACCCCAAGATTGATAAGATAAAGCTCATATTTCCCGGAAAATTCTGAGCTGAATTCCTCAAGCATTCCTTCAAGATTATTTGCATCAAGTTCCTTTCGTATTCGTAAATCCAGCGTGGTAGATTCCCCTGGCTCTAAAGTCTTTTTCATATTTGGTCTTTCAACAAGGCTAAGCTCCACAATGCTGCCGGGACGTTTTAAACCAGGATTAAAAGAAGCTTTGGACCTGCCGGTAATATTTGAAAAATTAAAGATAAAAGGCTCCGTGCTATTATTCGTTACCTCAAGGGAAATTTCAACAGATTGATTGTAACTCCCAATGGAACCTGCCTGCTTTTTGAATTTTAATTCATCGACGTCGATCTCGATACTGGCGGAAGTACCCTGAGGGCCTCCATCACTTTGACCGTTTTCTTTGCAGGACTGAAGGCTTACTGTAAAAACCAGGAGGAGAAAAATAAACAGGTATTTCATATGTAGTTCTTTATTGTTTTTCAGTGGTCATATGTAATTCGCAAATCGCTGCCCGATGGCAGGCGGGTTAATCGGTTTTGTACCGAAATTTCGTTATGCTCATTTCATATGTAGTTTCTTATTGTTTTAATGGTCATTTCTTGGGAGCAACGCCCTGGGTTTGCTTTGGCTGCTCGTATTACCGGCAATTTAGTGATATCTTTTAAGAAAACGACCAGGAACAATGTCATTAAATCCCTCATTGCGGGTTTTATTCCCCGAGGCCTGCCCGAAATGAATTTCATTCAGGTGGGCTCGCCCCTAGGTTTTTGATTTTTTCAATTCCGAATTCGTGGAAGCTTACCTGAAAGCTGAATTTTTATCGTAATTTGAATTTTTAAATCCATAACTATGATCAAGACTTTAAAACTGCTGATACTTTTTACAATTTTAAGCGGAACTGCAACTGTGAAGGCGCAGGACCAAAATGTAGATTTCGATAAGAATTTCGCACATATCGTCTATTTTTACTTGAACAATCCTGAAGATCCCAAAGACAGGACCGACTTTGAAACTTCGCTCAAGAAATTGATGGACAACAGTTTATACGCCAAAACCAAATTCATTGGGATCCCGGCAGAAACTCCTAGGGGTGTTGTGGACAATTCCTATACCTATTCGCTGATCCTGACTTTTTCTTCCAGGGAAATGCAGGATAACTACCAGGAAGAACCAGCGCATTTGCTGTTCATAGAGGAAGCTGCTCATCTATGGAACAAGGTGATCGTGTATGATTCGGTTGGGATCGATTGATTCATTGGAATACGCTTTGCTAGCAGGTAAGTTAGAAGTGTAATAGATATATATCAAATAGGATTATTTTGAGGTTTCTTTTTTAAAATTGTAGTTTAACATAACTAATTGTTAATACTTTTATATATTTTTACGTCAAATACTACACTATAAATGGCTGCTGCTGAACAAATAAAAAGTTTAATTAAATCATTCAGTGAAGGTGACGATTCACGCTTCTATGCTACAGCTATGCAAATAGCTGCTGCAGAAGCACGTAAAGGACATCAAGACCTTGCCGAAGAGTTAAAAAAATTAATTCAAGATTCTAAAAAATCTAAGATTAATGAAAGTGCTCTAAAGAGACTACCTATAAATGCAGCTCAAAAGGAGCTTAATGATTTATTAGAGTTTTCGAGACCTGATGATAAATTGAAAGATATGGTCTTATCTATTAAACTAAAAAAAACTATTCAAAGAATTTTAGATGAGCAACGCCAAATAGAAAAATTAAGACAACACAATTTATTTCCTAGAAAAAAAATACTATTAACTGGACCTCCAGGTTGTGGAAAAACAATGACGGCAAGAGTGATATCTAATGAATTAAGTATTCCTCTTTTCGTAATAAGACTCGATGGTCTAATAAGTAGATATATGGGAGAGTCAATAGCTAAACTTCGTTTAGTCTTTGATACAATGAAAGAATTTAGAGCTGTTTATTTATTTGATGAATTTGATAGTATTGGAACAACCAGAAGTCAAGGAAATGAGGTTGGAGAAATAAAAAGAGTACTCAATAGTTTTTTACTTCAAATTGAAAAAGATGATTCAAATAGTCTAATAATTGCGGCAACTAATTTGCCTGAAAATTTAGATGAAGCATTATTTAGGCGATTCGATGATATTATAAATTATCCGTTACCTACGGAAGATCAAATCTTCAAATACTACAAAAGAGAATTTTTTAAAAATGATTTAATAAACGAAAACATTCTATTTGAACTTTCAAAAAAATCTATTGGACTAAATTTTTCTGACCTAGAAAAAATTTGTCAAGATTTTCAAAAAAATATTATCATTTACGGAAAGGAAGAGTCAAGTTTAGAATTTTTATTTGAAATTATTAATTCAAGAAAAAGATCTTTCTAAAATAGTATGTCTGACTTAAATCACATTTTTCTTAATGGAAATAATACTTCTTTGCCTTACAGCACTTATGGTGGCGGTGATTTTCATTTTAAAGATGGTAGAGATAGAAGAGAACATGGACTAGGTGTAAAAAGCTCTTTTTCTTCCGCTGTATCTGAGTTTACTGACGGAAATGAAGAATATGATTTTGTCTATATAGAGTTTGAATCTGCATTAAATTTTGAATTAGCTTTCGATAGCTTTGAAGATGCTGCTGGAAATTACAGACTTGCATCTTGTAAAGCTGAATTTATTGCTGATTCGGATGGTAATCAGCAAATTGTATATAAAATTGCTGTTTATTTAAATAAAAAAGCTGTTTCGAATTTTTTAAATAAAGTTGAAAAATATTTAACTGAGGAAACTATAACAGGTAAACCAAAAAATCAGAATTTAATAGCGAATATTGAAAACATTAGAGCAGCTACTTTAGAAAGTTTTTGGCAAGAGCCTGAAATAGATTTTCCAAGCTCAAATGTAAGTGTATGGTGGGAAGTTTGGTTTAGTAGTTCTAATAAGGAAGTTGTACAAGAAACATTAAATACTCTAGCTACAGATAGCATTTTAACTAATAGAAGACTACTTGTTTTTCCAGAAAATGTTGTCGGTTTAATTAAAGCTACTCCTGAAGAATTAGGAGAAAGATTACTTTTTATAGATAATTTGGCTGAAATAAGAAAACCTATTGAAACCACTGACTTTTTTATAAATCTAGACAAATATTGGGAAGGCGATTTTATAAATGATTTACGTGATAGAATTAATAATCAGATAGAACAAAATAATGTTTCAGTTTGTTTATTAGACTCTGGAGTCAATCGATTAAATCCACTATTAGTAGATTTAATTCCGGAAAGAAATTTAGACTCAGTAAATCCAACTTGGACAAATTCTGACTCTTACAGGCAAGGACACGGGACTCCAATGGCTGGCCTTATTATCTATGGGGATTTGATTGATCCATTGACTTCTAGTGCACAAATCAATGTTTTTAAAAATATAGAGAGTATTAAAATTGTTGATAGTTCAGCGAATGACCCAGATTTATATGGCCAAATAACTCTTGAAGCTATTGCTATTGGTGAAATAATGAATCCCGAAAATAAAAGAGTCGTTTGTTTGGCAGTTACTTCTCCTGATAATAAATATTTAGGAAGACCTTCTTCTTGGTCCGCAGCGATTGACCAAAAAATGTTTGGTTCAATTGAAGATAGAAATAATAATACTATAATTTTAGTTTCAAGTGGAAATCTATCATTTGCTGATAGGCTAAATTATCCTATCTCAAATGATGATCTATCAATAGAAGATCCAGCTCAAGCATTTAATGCTATAACTGTAGGAGCATATACAAATAAGGACAGATTAGATATTATAACTTATCCAGGAGCACAACTATTGGCTCAAAGAGGACAAATGTCTCCATGCAATACAACTTCCATTAGTTGGAATAAAAACTGGCCAAAGAAACCAGATATTGTTTTTGAAGGAGGAAATGATGGCATCTTTAATTCTGGTATTTTAGATGAAGAATCGTTAAAACTTTTGTCCACAGGAGTAGGAGGGATAGGAAGGTATTGGCTTTCAACTATGGCTGATACAAGTGCAGCTACTGCACTTGCTTCAAAATTTGCTGCTGAATTATATCAAAAATACCCAAGCTATTTACCTGAAACCATTAGGGCATTAATAATTCATTCTGCAGATTGGAATGGCATAATGCTTAATAATAGAAGTTTAGATAGTTTATCTTCAGAAGAAAAATCTCGACTTTTAGCGAGAGTAGGTTATGGCATACCAGATTTGAACAAAGCTAAATATAGTGCTGAAAATTCATTAAATATTATTGCAGAAAGAACTTTAAAGCCTTTTAAGTTTGAAGAAAATAGAGTTAAAACTAATGTTTTTCATTTATTTGATTTGCCATGGCCTACAGATATCTTGTCTGATTTAGCTGAATTGGATGTAAAATTAATAGTGACCTTATCGTATTTTATTGAACCAAATCCTGGAAATAAAAGATATGCTAGTGACCAATCATATAAATCACATGGTTTGAGGTTTAAAATGATTGATAAAAATGAAAGCCCCGGAGCTTTTCAAGCTCGAGTTAGTAAAGCTATAAAAGATGAACAAGCTGATTATGTAGCTGAAGGTAGTGAAAATTGGATATTAGGAAGCCAAGTTCGAGATAAAGGTAGTATTCACAAGGATATTTGGGTTGGTGCAGCTGCTGATCTAGCATTAAGAAATAAAATTGCAGTTTTTCCAGTTGGTGGATGGTGGAAAAATAGAAAAAAGCTCAATCGTTATGATTCATCGGTTAGATATAGTTTAATTATTTCAATCGAAACAAACGAAGCTGATATTGACATTTATAATGATGTATTAAATCAGATTACCGTATCAATACCTATAGATTTTTAATATTAAAGACTCGTAATATAGTCTCTTAATTGAGCTGGGAACTTTTACAAAATATCGTAGAAAATACATAAGATACAGTCCATGATAAATTTTACTTAATAAAGAATTATTGCTTACAATTCTAAACATTTCATAATCCTGCTTAATATATAATTGTCCTATAATTTATATTATGTAAAATAGAATATGTGGAATAGTCCAGATCAGGAATCCATTCAATCATCACTTCTACTTTTTTATAACCCGGGATTTATCCGTAAAGCCTTTTTAACTCGATATCGGGTTTGCCATAAACGATCAATGGAGGGTTTAATTCCCAGAGGCTTGCCTCGAATTTTTAAAAGTATTTTCTAATTCATACCTCGTGGGCTTGCTCCGAGGTTTTTGATTTGGGGACATTCCTTGTGGGCTAAACCCGGGATTTTAGATTTTACTGTTTTTCTTCAGGCAGTTCCTTTACATCACCGCGATAGGAAATCGACTGTCGCTGGGAACTGCTTACAAATGTCGTTGCACTTCCTCCCTGGAAAAGCGTGATAAAAAACTCCAGGGTTTCACTATCTGCATTGGCTTCAAAATTCAGGTGAATATTGTTTTTAGCGGTATCCTTTGTGATGCTAAGATTCTTTGCGGGTCCTTCGTAGCTTATGCCTCCATCCCTTCCATATGCCCCACCGGAATGCCTCACTCCAAAATATGGTAAAAACAGGCTCACACTATCTCCTTTAAACCGGATATAATTGGGGTTTCCTATTAAATTGATCATCGAGCCACCAAGAGGCAAGAGCCATTCATTCTCAATTTCAAATTCTCGGCTATCGACCAATTCCGAGATTTTTGCAAAATCCTTTTCACTTTCCAGGGAACTGGAGTTTCTCACCCCTCCGCAGGACAAGATCAGAAACAGGATAAAAGGTGCCAGAAATTTCAATCCGGTGCTTAATTTTTGATTTTTTAATGCTGAATTCGTATAATTTTTCATTTCCTTATTCTTTTATAGTTGCAAAAGGAAATACCTTTTTAGGTTAGAATCCTTATACAAAATAGTATGAATCTCTTATTAATATACGAACTTTAGCGCATTTCAGCCAAATTTAATATCAGGAAACTGTATAGTGCTTTCAGGAAAGTGATCAATTCTGCAGAAAAAAATACCTAAGTAGAATATCATCTATTAGGCTATAAAGGTTTCCGATAAAAAAATCAGGTTTTTCACATCCGGGCTTCAGGTTTTAAGTGTGAAACCATAACTTTGCCGCATGGAAGAAACGCAACTTTTAAGCACTTTAAAAGAATATTTTGGATTTGAAAGCTTCAGGCCCCTGCAACGCAAAATAATCGATTCGGTATTTGCCGGGGAAGATAATTTAGTGATCATGCCAACCGGAGGCGGAAAATCCATTTGTTTCCAGCTTCCTGCGATCCTTCTTCCAAAAATTACCCTGGTAATCTCACCTTTGATCGCCCTGATGAAAGACCAGGTAGACGGGTTGACCGCCAACGGAATTACTGCCGCTTTTTTAAACAGCAGCCAATCTTCTGAAGATCAACAAGCCATTTTTCATCAAATCGATGAGAATAAATTAAAACTTTTATATGTCGCTCCGGAAAGTTTACAGGTCATCGACCGGTTTTTAAGCGATGGAAAAGTCAGTTTGATCGCTATAGATGAAGCACATTGCATTTCCAGCTGGGGCCATGATTTCAGGCCTGCCTACACCCAATTGGGCTATTTAAAAAACCGCTTCCCCACTACTCCACTCATCGCGCTTACCGCCACCGCCGATAAGGCTACCAGGAAGGATATTTGCAACCAGCTGAATATGCCGCGGGCAAAAAAACATGTCGCTTCCTTTGACAGGAAAAACCTGAGTCTGGAAGTGCGGCCCGGAACCAAGCGTTTTGACCAGATAGCCGATTTCATTAAGGCCCGGAAGAACGAAAGCGGGATCATTTATTGTTTAAGCAGGAAAAACACTGAAGATATCGCCGCTAAACTGAAGTCCGGTGGTTTAAAGGCAGAAGCCTACCACGCAGGGCTTTCTCATTTGGAACGCACCAAAATTCAGGATGACTTTATAAATGACAGCAAACAGATTATTTGTGCAACCATCGCCTTTGGAATGGGGATCGATAAATCCAATATCCGCTGGGTGATCCATTATAATATGCCAAAAAACCTGGAAGGATATTACCAGGAAATAGGCCGTGCGGGGCGGGATGGATTGCCATCGGACACCATTTTGTTTCACAGTTATGCCGATGTGGTGCAGCTGCAGAAATTTGCTACCAACTCCGGAAATGAAGCTGTTCAGCTGGCTAAACTGGACAGGATGAAGCAATATTCTGAAGCCCTAACCTGCCGCAGGAAGATCCTTCTTAATTATTTTGGGGAATTGAAAATGGAAGATTGCGGCAACTGTGATATCTGCAGAAATCCGCCCACTTTCTTCGATGGAACTATCATCGCACAAAAAGCACTTTCCTGTATTTACCGCTTAAAAGGAAAAGAACCCATTACCCTGCTTATCGATGTTTTACGCGGAGCGCAAAATGAAGCCGTTTTGGAAAAAGATTATAACCAGCTAAAAACCTACGGAATTGGCAGGGAAATCTCTTGGCGCGATTGGCAGCAATACATCATCCAGCTTATCAATCTTGGATATATCGAGATCGCTTTTCATAAACACAACCATTTACAGCTCACTCTGCACGCAAAAGAGGTTCTTTTTGAGGGCGGAAAAGTACAATTGGCTAAAATCCCTGACGAAAAAGAACTCAGGGAACAGGAGGAAGAAAAAGCCGTAAAATCAAAAGACAACTCCCTGTTTGAAAAGTTACGCCAGCTTCGGCTTAAATTGTCCAGGGATGAAGGAATCCCCGCCTATTTGATCTTCAATGATGCAACATTGAAAGAAATGGAAAAAGAACGCCCAATGACCGATGAGGCTTTTATCGCAATTAATGGAGTGGGAAGGAAAAAAATGCAGGATTACGGATATCAGTTTATCAAGGAGATCATCGCTTTCAGCAAGGAAAAAAGGACTAAGAAAAAATCGGTAAAAGGGAATACCCATAAAATTACCCTGGAGCTCTATAACACCGGTTTAAGCGTGGAAGAGATCTCAAAGGAACGCAAACTTGCCCCAACCACGATCTACTCTCACATCACCAAATTATACGCCGATGGTGAGGATATCGATTTGATGCAGTTTATATCAAAATCGGATCTGGAAGCGGTAAAGAAAGCAAAAACAGAACTGGAAGATCCTGAAGCCCTTAAAACGTATTATGAACATTTTGAAGAAAGTATCGATTACTGGACTATCAGAATGGCATTAACGGTTTTAGAAAAAGAAACCTAAACCGGGCATTTGCCTTTATTCAAATTCCACTTTATTCAGGATCAGTCCGGAGGCCGGGGCGATATTTTTCATTACCATATCCTTCTCTGGCAGGAGGCTTTCTTCGATCTCCTGAAGGGAAAGATCGCCCAAACCAACCTGAATAAGGGTTCCCATCATCAGCCTGATTTGATATCTCAGAAATCCTGAACCATGCACATGAAAAACAAAACTTTCCTGGGGAAAGAAGTTGGCTGTATAAATGGTGTTTTCAATGATTTCAGAAGTGATTACTTTCCTTTCAAACCTGGTTTTTTCCGTAGCTCCGGAACAGTAATTTTTAAAATTATGAGTTCCCTGAAAGAGTTTGGCAGCTTCTTTCATTTTTTCAATATCCAGATTTTTTTGAAAATTGGCCATTAAAGGCGCACAGAAAGGATGGTTCTTTTGTCCGAAAGAAAACAGGTATAAATATTCCTTGTTCTTTGGATGCTGAATGATATTAAAGGTTTCATCTACCTCCTGCATTCCTGTTGCTTTAATATCCGGAGGGAGATTTAGGTTAAGAAGCTTTAGGAAATCATCAAATCCTTTGATTGGGCTGTCATATAAAAATAACTCAAAAGCGGCATCGTTTGCAGAGACCATGGCATCGGTTCGGCTGGAGCCAAGAATTTTGAATTTTTGATCCTGAAGAATAAATTTAAAGGTTTTCTTCAGCAGACTTTCAACGGTTTTAAGATTTGGTTGCCGTTGCCAGCCGTGAAGCCTGTAACCCAGAAATTGCAGTTTAAACAGGTAGTAATAGCGTGTTCGCTTCAATTGAAATAGTTTCCGCAAATTTACGGAAAAGAACCAGGGTTCCCGGGAGATTATTTTTTTCAAATATATTTTTGGGAAGAGCCTGGGTATAGTTAAATATTTCACAAGCTGGTTTTAGGCTGCTAATTCTAATTTTAGGGGATTATTTTAGCCGATATAAATTAAATTAAAAAATTATGCCCGCTATAAATAAAACCAAATTAGAAAAACTGGATTATAAAATATCCAGATGGATGTATAAATATGGGAAACCACTATTAAGATATTCCCTGGCCATTACATTTTTCTGGTTTGGGTATCTAAAAGTAATTGATGCCAGTCCGGCGGCGGAATTAGTAGCCAGGACCGCTTTTTGGTTTGATGCGGATATTTTTATCATAGTCCTTGGTATTTGGGAGATGTTGATAGGCTTATTCCTATGTTTTAAATCCTTGTTACGAATTGCTATTTTATTGCTGTTCCTTCAAATGCCTGGAACCTTTTTACCACTGATCCTTTTTCCTGAAGTTTCTTTTGTAGATTTCCCTTTGGAACTCACCATGGAAGGACAATATATCATCAAAAACCTGATCCTGATTAGCGCGGCAATTGTTGTAGGCGGAACTTTAAGGGAAAGTGAACTGGTGGAGAAAAACGTAAAATCGGCAGATTCTCAATAGGAAAACCAGGTAAAAGAAATATTCAGAATTTAGATGATGTATACAAATACAAAACCCCGAAACACGAAAGCAGTTTTCGGGGTTTAATATTATTTATTTAAAGCCGATTTTAGAAAAGTCGCAGCTTAATACTCCTTGTTGATGAGCTGTCGTAGTCTTCTGGAATAATCCTCTTCCAGCCAATCCCGGTAGTTTTTAGTACTTTTGCTTATGCAGTAGGAATACTGTTTAATCCTGGAGGCGATATCGTCCTTTAATTCCTTTGCGAGGATCCTGGCATCAAAAACATCTTCGCTGTTTTCCACACACATTTTCACATGTTGTTCCAAAGACCATTCCAGCACATCCTTGGATTTTAAACCCTTTTTAATAACAGTGTCATAGGCCTCTTCCATATCAAAATCTACTTCTTCAGAATTTGCAAACTGCTCCCTGAGCTCCGGCGGCATTTTGTATCGGAATTCCCGTTCTATTTCTTCATCGCTCAACAGGTTTTCAAAATAGAAATCGGGAGCACGGAAAAGCTGTTTCCAGTCTACCGGTGCACTCCAGTCTCCAAATCTTACCACATTATTTCCCAAATCGATTACATTAAATTCAGATTTGGTAGGCAAAACCCGGGAACCCCGTCCTATCATCTGGAAGTAAAGCGTTAGGGATTTGGTTGCGCGGTTTAAAATAATGGTTTCTACCGAAGGTTCATCAAATCCGGTTGTCAAAATACTAACCGAAGTTACTATGGCATTCGGGGTATGTTTAAACCATTTCAGAATATGTTTTCTGTCCTTTTTGCTGGTGGTATTATCAAGATGACGAACAGGATAGCCAGCATTCTTAAAAGTTTCATATACTTCTTTTGAAGTATTTATTCCATTGTTGAAGATTAGTGTCTTTTTCCCTTTGGATCTTTCAAGGTAGGCATTCAGCAGTTTCTCCTGCATGGAAAGATTGGAGTAAAGTTCTTCAGAAGACTTTACGGTATAATCTCCGTTGATCCCAACTTTCAGGGTTTGCAATCCCACATCATAACTAAAGACCTTTGCGCGGGCCAAAAAGCCTTTTGCGATAAGGGAATTGATGGAATCACCTACAATAAGTTCCCTGTAATTATCCTTCATTGGAAGTTTAATATTGGAACTCAGTGGTGTAGCCGTTACGCCAAGGATAAAGCATTTTTCAAAAAACCTGAATAATTTCCGGAAGGAATTATAATGCGCCTCATCTATAATTACAAGACCAATGTCTTCTATTTCCAGTTTTTCATCATTCAGCCTGTTGTTCAGGGTTTCTACCATCGCAACAAAACACATATAATCTTCCTGGTCCGGAAGCTCCTTTACCTTACTGTTTATAATTTTGTTTAGCACCCCAAATTCAGAAAGCATTTTGGAGGTTTGCTTACAAAGCTCTATACGGTGGGTTAAAATGAGCACTTTTTTATTGGTGCGCTGGATATATTCCCGCACGATCTGTGAAAAAATAACCGTTTTTCCACCTCCCGTAGGCAATTGATATAATAAATTATAATGATTAGGATGTTTATCTATTGCATTAAAAATCTTATCTATATCAACCTGCTGGTAGTCGTAAAGTTTTTTATCGTTCTTCTTTTCTTCAAGTCCAAATGTTTCAACCGTCATATCTCGTGTTATCTTCAATTTTGCAAAAATAGCAGATTTTTAGGCTAAACTAAAATCTTTGGCAAAATTAAAATTAACTATTTTAATTTTTGGTTAATTTGAATAATCCGTATTTTTGTGATGTTATTAAAATCCCTACCTATTTTAGACAAATCTCCTGTCTTTGTGCTTTATTGAAATTACTGATTTAAAACAATTTAATTTCAATTATCTACTGAATTTTCCAAAGTAGCCCTACTCCCTCCACTTCAAAATTTTAATTATAAGTTATGAAAAGGGAAACATTATTAAATCATAAATATCGACAGATGTTAGGTGATTGTGATTTTCTTAAAGAAATGGATAAGGAATCAACCAACTCTTTTTTGTCCATGTTTAAAGAAGAAAACTGGTCCAAAAACACCTGCATCCTAAACCATGAAAAATTAAGCTATAAATTTCATATTATACTTTCCGGAAGGGTTAAAATGTACCAGGTAGATCCCATTACCGGAAAAGAATTAACCCTTTTCTTGTTGATTAAGGGGGATGTTTTTGATATTTTTTGTCTTTTAGATGGGCAGGAGCATACGGTATATTATGAATGCCTGGATGATGTTACGGTTCTTGCCGCTCCAATGCCCAAATTAAGAACCTGGTTAAAAAATAATCCCGAAAATTATAAAATGCTAATGCCCTATGCCGGAAAACAATTGAGAATGTTGGAAAATTCGGTTTCAGATATGACCTTTACCGATATCTCTACACGACTTTTAAAACTACTGATTAAAAACGTGAATGAAGATTCACATGATCTCGAACACATTGACGATCTTCCAAATAAAGAAATCGCAAATTTATTAGGGTCCACAAGAGCAGTAATAAACCGGCATTTACAGCAACTCAAGAAAAAGGGATCCATTAGATTATCAAGAAACAAAATGGAAGTAAAGGACCTGGGGGTTCTTATCCATTTGTTGGAATGTCAAAAAAAAATGATGAATGAGAAGTAGCTTAAACTCCTAAAAAAGAATTTCTTATAAATTTTCAATTTGTGCTACTTAAGTAGAAACGGTATTATCAAACCTAAGGTATATTTGTAATATATAAACCAATAAAAACAATGTATTATGAAACCAATGATGATTTTATTGTTAATTCTGTGCTGGATTGGCAATGTAGAAGCTCAGGTAGTTACCCAACTCGAAGAGGCAAGAATAACCTATTCCCCGGAGGTTAGTGTAGTGACAGATCTGGAAAATGTAGAATTTAAGATTAAAGAAAGTTATGCAGGTCATTTTTCCAAAAATCCAATACGATTTATGCAGGAAAATTTTGATATTAAGGAGTTATTAGATGCTTTAGATACTGAAGATTTTGAAGAAATTCAAGTGAGTTTTATCAATCGTAAAGGGCATTTAAGAGCCACTTTTGATAAAGACGGTGATTTGGTAAAAACTTATCAGAAATTCAAAGACATCGCCTTACCAAGAAATATTCGGGAACAGGTGTATATAGAAAATAAGGGATGGTCTATAGTTAAAAACAAATATGTAGCAAGCGGAAAAGGGGCCATGATCCAAAAAGAGAAATATCGTTTACGCCTGAATAATGGTGATAGAAACAAGAATATTACAATAACTCCCGCTGTACCCGCAGAAGGAAGAGTGGCAAGTAATTAAATTAGCATTTGAGAAACCGTTTGGAAAGACGAAGGATTAACAGTCCTTCGTCTTTTTATTTTTAGAAAACTATTTATTCTTTATCAAAAAGATCGGAAGACAGATACCTATCCCCGCGATCACAAATAATGCTCACAACCACCCCTTCTTCCAGTTCCTCACAAAGTTTTACCGCTGCGGCAGTAGCTCCTCCACTGCTCATCCCCGCAAAGATCCCTTCTTTTTCAGCTAAATAACGCGTCATTTTCTTGGCTTCTTCTTCATTTACTTCCAGAATACGGTCTACTTTCTCCGGATTAAATATGTCAGGTAAATATGCTTCAGGCCATTTTCGAATTCCGGGAATCCTTGCATCATCACATGGCTGTACTCCTACAATCTGAATCTCACTGTTTTTTTCTTTTAAAAAAGTTGAAGTTCCCATAATTGTACCTGTGGTTCCCATGGAAGAAACAAAATGCGTTACTTTCTGATTCGTATCCCTCCAAATTTCAGGCCCGGTGGTTTTATAATGTGCCTGCCAGTTATCATTATTGCCGAATTGATTGATCATAAAATAGGCTCCCTGCTTCATTTTCTCTTCCGCAAAATCCCTTGCACCTTCAATTCCACCATCAGCGCTGGTTAAGGTTACTTTTGCGCCATAAGCCCGCATGGTCTGCACTCTTTCAATGGTAGAATTTTCAGGCATTACCAGTTCAATATCCAATCCGAAGATCCCTGCAATCATGGCCAGTGCTATTCCAGTATTGCCGCTGGTAGCTTCAATTAATTTTGAATTTTTATCGATATCACCTCTGTCCAGTGCACTTTTAATCATATTATAGGCAGCTCTGTCTTTAACGCTACCACCCGGATTTTGACCTTCGAGTTTCAGCAAAAGCTTCACCTTTGGATTCTTTACCAGGCTGCGGGCTTCTACCAAAGGGGTATTTCCAATTATATCCAGTATCGTATTACTCATTTCTTAGCGATTTTTTAATATTGATTTGAGGCTTGTGAGAAACCATGGAATTTTCAGGAACAGAACTGGTAAGCCATACATTCCCGCCAATAACACTGTTCGCTCCAATTATGGTATCACCCCCCAAAATAGTGGCGTTGGCATAGATAGTTACATTGTCTTCAATAGTAGGATGACGCTTGATATTTCTCAATTTTCGGTCTACAGACAAGGCTCCTAAAGTTACACCCTGATAAATTTTTACATTATTTTTTATTACGGTAGTTTCTCCAATTACCACTCCAGTAGCATGATCTATAAAAAACGGAACTCCTATATGGGCCCCGGGATTGATATCTACCCCTGTTTCCCTGTGGGCGCATTCCGTCATCAATCGTGGAACCAGCGGGAGTTTAATTTTATTGAGTTCATGGCTTAATCTAAAAATCGCAATGGCGTAAAAACCGGGATAGGCCAAATAAACCTCTTCAAGGGAATTGGCTGCAGGATCACTTTCGGTAATTGCCTTTGCGTCCTGACTTAATTTGTCCAGGATTTCCGGAAGTTTTTTACAATAGCTGTTCCATAATTCGCTGCAAGGTTGTCCCGGTTCCCAACATACCAGTTTCACCAATTCCTGAAAGTCCTTTCCCAATCCTTTGATGTTTTCTTCCACCGGAGTGGCGCTGTCAAAAAGAGTATAAAAAAGTCGCTTTGTGAAAGCGGTGGTTTTTTCCCGAATTTCATATTTTAAATTCGGTAATTTTTTTTGCTCTTGTATATTGAGGATGACCTGATTAATATCCATTCTTTCTGCGTTCTTTTTTGAAGGTGAAATTAAGCAAAAAGTCGGAAGATATGTTAAAACTTAACATAAAAATGCCAATTGACTACCTGAAAACAAACAAGTAAAAAATGTTGAATCCCACCATTTTTCAGAAATAATTTTGAAATAAAACAGCCTTGATTATTACCTTCAGACTTCAGTGAAAATTAACTTTTCAAGGACGTTAAAATTATATTAAGTTCTATTTTTAAAAATGTAATATTCTGTAAATTAGAATGTTATTAATCTTAAAAATGAGCAATCATGGCCGAACAAAAAAAACCGGGGAAGGCACAACCAAAGCAAGCTCCGAAAAAGTCAGATCCAAAAAAAGCCGATCCAAAAAAGATGAAAAAATAGACCTTTGATCCAGACTTTTTTTGAACTCCTTTTAAAGCCACTCCCAAAGAGTGGCTTCTTTTAATTCCAGCTTGCTTTTTTGATAATTTGTTTTTAAGCTTGAATAAAGATAGTTTTCTAAAGCACTGGCTTATATTTGCAGATTTTAAAATAAACAGCACATTGACAGATCTCTATTATTTTTTTAAGGATAATTTCAGAAAAGTGAGCTTTGGTTGGTTGTTAACTTTTTTCTCCAGCTTTGGTCAAACTTTCCTTATATCCCTTTATGTTCCTGAAATTGTTAGGGATTTCCAAATCACGGAAGGTACTTTTGGTGCCATCTATGCAGGTTGTACGGTAATTTCCTCTATAGTGATGCTTACGGTAGGCCACACGGTAGATCATAAACCTGTAAAAAAAGTTACCGCCTTCACAATTTTCAGCCTTGCTTTCTCCAGTATATTACTCGGTTTTTCCTATAATATTGGATTGCTTTTTATTGCGCTTATCGGGCTTAGGTTAACCGGGCAGGGCTTAATGAGCCATATAAGTATGACCGTTATTTCGAAGTATTTTGATAAGAACCGTGGTAAGGCTTTGAGTATTTCATCCCTGGGTTATTCCATGGGAGAAGCTATTTTCCCGGTGATCATCGCCTTGATAATTGGCTGGTTTGACTGGCGGATCGCAGCTATAGCTAGTGGTTGCGCTTTATTGCTTTACCTTATACGCTTAAAGTTTACCAATCTCGCCGATTTTGACAAGCAATTATCCGGAGAAGGAAGGCCCTCTACCCTATCCCTGTTAAAAGATTATAAGAATGTTGTATTCGAGAAAAAATTCGGGATCATGATGCCCGCGAGTTTTATGTTAAGTTTTACCATAACCGCCATCTTCTTTTATCAATATGTATTTGTAGCAGATAAGAATTGGTCTGTTCAATTATATGCTACCTTTTTTACTGTTTATGCAGCCACCAGATTCTTATTTTCACTTTTTGGTGGAATGTGGGTTGATAAATACACCGCCAAGGTTTTATTCCGGTATTTTTTAATCCCGCTCACTTTGGGAATTCTTCCATTTGCTTTTATGGACAGTATTATTGGTGCCCTGATATTTTTGATTATGGCCGGAATCACAGTTGGAATGAGCGGTACAGTTCAAACCGCCTTGATCGCTGAAATGTATGGAACCGCAAAAATGGGTGCTATTAGAAGCGTTTTTACGATGTTTATGGTTTTAAGTACTGCGCTGGGACCATTGCTTGTTGGATTCTTAATAGATCTAAAAATTCCATTTTCCACAATTATGCTCATCATGTTTGGCCTGATGACATTGATATGCATCAATAGCCTAAGAATAAAGAAAGAAAAATCTTTATCTCATTAAGCTGAAATTTCCTTTTATAGGTTCAAATCCTTCTATAAAGATCCAATACCAATAAGCTGAGGACGGTAGCTGCTTTCCGTTTAAAGTTCCGTCCCATTTGAAATTCGCTCCTTTTCCGGATAGGATAAGTTTTCCATACCTGTCGAAGATCCTGATTTCTGAAGCTTCAAACCAGGAAACCCCATTTAGCTGAAAATGATCGTTATATCCATCATTATTGGGAGTTATAAATTTTGGAACTACAATATGCGGAAATTCTAAAGTCGCAGTAAAACATTGCTGAAGATCCCGAACATATCCTGTATAAATGCCCCCGGGCACCATTTCAAATAGATTGGAAAGCTGAAAATTTATACCATCCAGAGAATATTCAAATTCCCCCGGATTGATGGTGTTGATGATCACCGTATTTTCTTCGGAATTGATCCCTTCGATCAAAGCTTCTTCCACAGCATTCACTTCAAAATTTTTAACAACAGTACATCCATTTTGGGTAGTTAAGCTCACACTGAAATTTCCCGGAACCGATGTATTAACTGTTCGGGTATTCTCTCCGGTGTTCCATAAGTACTGCATCACTTCCACACCGGCGTCCAGTTCTAATGCAGTATCCGGGCAGAGCTGTAAAACTTCGTCTGAAATCGCGGGAACTTCATAAATTTCCAATGATACCGAAGTGCGGGGACCGGGAGCGCAGGAAAAATCATTTTTTACCGCATCTGCATAAAATGTTCCTGATGCCGGAGGTAAAAAGGAAGTGGAACCTACGGCCAGTAAATTTCCCCCTTGTGGAGCATCATACCAGTTTACGGTTTCATCCGGTTTTGCTTCCACCCACAAGGCTTGAGGTTCTTCGTTACTGCAAATGCTGATATTCCCCAAACTCCGGGGTGCTTCCGGAGTACTGATAATCTTTATAAAAAAAGCTTCGGAAGCAGAACTGCAAAGATTATTGTTAAGGTTTACTTCATCTTCAGCAACCTTAACCCGAAAGTATCGGGAGGAAATTAGCGGCGGTGTAGTAAGGCTTTCCGCGGTTTCACCATTGATATTATTCCAGGTCTCATTATCGGTGCTCTCCTGCCATTGGTAGAAATGTCTTGTATAAACCGAAAAATCGGGAGCGGCATTTAAAACCAAACTTACAGGAGTATTTTCTTCACAAACCCTGTAAGGATTCGAGGGATTATCTGTGGCTATAATTTCGGTTAAATCCCCACAAGACCTAAAGATAATATCATCTATTGCCAGGTCATTACCACAACCTCCTTCCCCATTATTGAACATTTTAAGAATAATAGATTCCTGTCCGGGTTCTGTCTGGAACGTGAGCGCATATTGTTCCCATTTAGGGGTATTTGTAGAATTTATAGCTCCGGTGTTCCCTTCTTTTAAAAGGATTGAATCGGTTTCATCCCAGAGCTCAAACTTTACATTTATTGGAATACCGCCATTTTCACAATCCGTACTGGATTTGTTATAGATATTCATCAAAAACGCTGAAAACTCATAGGTTGTATTCTCACAAAGCCCTGTTATGGGAGTTTGATAAAATATTCCAGCTGAAAAATCTGCGTTAACAATAAGAGCCCTTTCGTTAGAAATGGTCGTTTTCGGTAAAAAGGGATGCCAGCCCTGAATAGTTCTTGAAATTTCATCTGAAATAGTATATTCCCCATCATCCGGATCCTGGGAAACAAATCTGTAATTAGTAGTTCCGGGAGAAAGTGGGAATCCGGTAGAAGTTCCTTGTCCAAAAGTTTCATGAAAAATAGGATCTCCCTTACTTCCCTCACAAAATCCCAACTGCGCAAAAATTTGATAAGAATTAAAAAGCAGAAGAAGTAAAAGCCAGTTTCTCATTTGGTCAAATGTAAGGAATTGAACAGAAATATCACTTTTTAACCAATAGTGGATTTAATTCCTCAATGCCAGTCTACCACAGTTCAAAGGTAATTTCATAGTTTATTCAAAGCGGTCCATAAGATTTTCAAATCTTTCAGAATTAGACCATTCCTGAATTTTTGCTTCCTCTTTTATTTTAAGGATGCGATCCGCAAATTCTTCAATGAGATTATTTTGTATGATATAGTTCACCGCCTGTTCAAAGGACCTGAACATACTTTGGGTAAATGCTTCGGTATTCTTTCTGTTATCTGTACTGTATACCTGTGCAATTTCAATATTGAAGAGCATGAGTTCAGCAACCAGGTGGGCATCTACTCCCAGAGTGATAAAATGTTTGATTTGTTTGTGAGCTACAGATCTTCTGGCCTTTGGTTTTCGGTTACCGGCAGGAAAATACTCTTTTGATATTTTAAATTTTGCCTCCCCCAGGAGTTTATCTTCCCTGGGATTAAAAATGAAATTGTAAAAAATCCGTACATCATCAAATCTTTGATAAAGATCCAGGATTTGTTCTTCCAGCTGCTGCTTTTTCAAAGACTTCAGATATTCTTTCAGGGCTTTTTTACTCATTCTGGAATTTTGTTTCCCTTATTTTCTTTTCAAGTTTGACCGAAAGATCCATAAGCCACTTTAACTGTTCATAGATCAATTGAGCCTCCTGTAATTCCCCTCCGGAGATCTCATCAAAATTTGTGCTGACTTCTTTTTCTCTTAACCTGGTAAGATTGCGGTAATTTTTGTCGAAGAAATTCCTTGCAGCAAGCTGTTCCTCTTCCATTTTAGTAGCAGGAGAGTCTTGAGATTTTAAAAGTGCGAGGGATCTTTCCATGTTTTCTTCTATCCCCCGCGAAAAGACCTTAAAATGGTTGCTGGCTTCTGTTGTTGTATGATTCTGGATATAGGCCCCCATAGATGCAAGCGCAGATAGAAAACTGTGATTGAGCACGGTAAGTTCATAGATCTCCTTCAAGTTTTTCTGTTTCTTTTTCGGCTCCTGGGTCATACGTTGAAAAGCTGTATTCAGGTTGCCTATTCCCAGAAAAGCCGCTTTCCTGGATAGTTTATAGGAGGTTGGAAGTTTCCCCTTTTTTTCGTAAAACCGGGTTACTTCCCTGAAATATATTTTGTTGGCTTCTATACTTTCGGTTATTACAGATTTTATTCCGAAGAATTCCCAGGAAGGCCAGAGTATTAAATTCCCAAGGGTTGCCAACCCTGCACCTATCAAGGTGTCTACTACTCTAAATTGAATAACATTCAGGACATTGGGTTCCAGAAGTGCGTAAACAAACACCACACTAAGGGTTACAAATACCGCGGAAGTTTTATAATTCTTTTGAACAGTTGCAAAGGCCAACACAAGGGAAATTATGGCCAAAATCGCGTATAATGTTAGATTTTGAGTAATAAAAACAATTCCTACCGCTATTGCAGCGCCAATGAGGGTTCCCAGGGTTCGTTGTTTTGAACGGGTTTTAGTTAGTCCGTAATTCGGCCTCATGATCACAACGATGGTCAACAGGATCCAGTACGCATTTTGAAGCGAAAAATAAGCTCCTATAGCATAACCTATCACTACTACCACGGCAATACGAAGGGAATGCTTGAAGATGGCCGATTTTAAATTGAAATTTTCTAAAAGGATCTTGGGATCAAATTCCTGCCGGGTTATGAATCCCAGAATTTCATCTTTTTTCGCAAAACCTGTTTCCTGATGATCTTCGTTCCCAAGAAGTCTTTCTATTTTTTCGATTTTTTGAATTTGCTCTTCCTGGTAATCATAAAGATTCTTTAGCATAAGGAATCCTTCATCAGCATAATTGCTGCCTTCCACTTGATATGCCTTTAAGGATTCATGAACCTCCTTTAGACTTGTTTTTAAAGTGCTTGCTTTGGATTCTTTATGAAGTGAAATTGAAATGGTTTTAAGTCTTTCAGCCATTGCAAAAATCAATTTTTGGAAAACCAGGATCTGGCCAGGATGATCTTTTAGCAGACGGTCCATCTTATCGTAATTCACAGGATTGGCCATTGCAAGTTCCAGAATATCAACCAGCTGAATAAAAATGAGCAGTCGCTTTCGTTCATAATTTGAATTTCCGGAAGTCTTTCTAGAAGAGATCAGGATATCCCGTAATGTTTCGTGTTTTTCGTTAAGCTCACTTTGAAGTTCCAGCAACCGTCGCAATAGCAGCTCTCTATTGCCTTCACCCGTAATCAATTTACCTCTGATTTCTAAGTATGCTGCGGTAAGTTCAAGGCTTTGTGCAAGGAACTGATCTGTTTGACCTTTTGGGTGTATACGCTGCCAAAGAACCGTTAACCCCAAATACCATACGCCACCTATTCCTATAAGCAATGCGCGTTCATAGATTTCAAGCACATTGGAAATATTAGCAAAACTAAGTACCAGTGCAAATAATCCGGAGAAACTAATAAGAGAAGCTCTAAACCCAAAAACAGCCAGATAGGATAGGATAAAAATTGTAACCCCAAGAACGGGTAAACCTATCCAGGAATCTGCAATAAGATATCCTCCAATTAAACTTGCCAGCACGGCAAGAAATGCAGACAAAGCAATCCCGAAATTTTTATGTCTCAAACTGCCGCTAACGTCACTGGGAGAACTCAGCAAAGCTCCAAGAGCAAGGGCCAGTCCAATTTCAAACCTGCCCAGCTCCACTCCTACTGCAATAGGCAAACTTATGGCCAGTGCAAGTATAGTTGCCTTAGCAAAATCGGTACTTTTTATAAATCCCGGTAAGCCTTTAAAAATTTGGAAGGGTTTAAAATTCAAATCAGGTAAAAATTGATTACATATAATTTTGGCAAAGTTAGGTGCATCAGGATGTATATGCGTTAATCTTTTCTGAAATTATACAAATTATGTAACCTTTCATCAATTCAGCTCCATGAGTTCCCTGATGCCAGCGTATCCGATCAGGGTGAAATTTCATCATAATGCTGAATTTTTTTCTATTTGCTTCAGGATAGGTTTATTGTGATTTTTTTAAATAAATCAGGCTTTTTTCTGAATCGGGGATTTTTAATATAGTTCCTCCGGATTTTTTAAATTTGGGAAGAATGACGTAAATTCAAACTATAATCAGAAATAAATCAAAAAAAATGAATAAAATAATTCAACTTAAAAACAGACCTACTGGAAAACCAACTTTAGAGGATTTTAATTTTTCAGAAGAAGAAAACCCAATCCCGAAGGATGGGGAGATTTTATTGAAGACCCTTTATGTATCCGTGGATCCTTATTTACGGGGAAGAATGCGCGATGAGGAATCATACATCCCTCCTTTTAAGCTTAACGAACCTATAGAATCTACAGTAATTGCTGAAGTTACGGAATCTAAAAATCCGAATTTTAGAAAAGGGGAATTTGTGAGCGGATTACTTAAATGGAAGGAATATCAAACCGCCACCGGAAATGGACTCAACAAAGTAAACAAAGATGCTGCCCCGCTTACCGCTTATTTAGGAGTTTTGGGGTTAACGGGAATCACCGCTTACCTCGGCCTCAAGAAAATTGGGGATTTAAAAAAGGGTGAGACACTTCTAGTTTCGGGAGCTGCAGGAGCGGTAGGAAGTGTTGCTGGTCAAATTGGAAAAATCATGGGCTGCAAAGTAATTGGAATTGCAGGCAGTGACGAAAAAATCGAACGGATAAAAGAATTCGGTTTTGATGAAGGAATAAATTATAGAACAGCCAATGATATGAAAAAGGCAATTGCTGCGGCCTGTCCAGACGGAGTTGATGTATATTTTGATAATGTGGGCGGAGAGATCCTTGATGCCGCCCTGGCAAATATTAATAAATTTGGCCGGGTGATAAATTGCGGTGCGATTTCCTTATATAACGCAGAAAAAACACCAATGGGTCCCAGGCATGAAGGTACGCTCATCAAAAAAAGCGTTTTAATGCAGGGTTTTACTGTTATGGATTACGTGAAGGATTTTGGGCCGGCAATAAATCAACTTTCAACCTGGTTAAAAGATGGCAAACTTAAATACTCTGAGACCATCGTGGAAGGTTTTGATAATATTCCCCAGGCTTTTCTGAACCTTTTTGAAGGAAAGAACAAAGGGAAAATGATCGTTAAGGTTTAACCGACTTGACAAAGTATATTATTTAAATCTCTCCCATGCCAGGGAGGGATTTTTTTAAAAAATACTATTGAGTTTTGCGATCAAAAAAAGTTGACTTTAGACCAAGAAATATCCTTTTCAAAATTGGCCACGAATGCGAATAAAATATTTTATGATGTTCAAAGGCTTTGCTTAACGGAATCATTTCCAAATTGAATTTCCGTTCATTTTTTTCCAGAGGTTATTATCATCGGTTTTTATTAACCGGGTTGGATTTAGAATTTCAAAAAAGATTTCTCCGGTGGGAATTTCAAAATTTGGTTCAAACTTCAATATTAAAAGATCTCCCTGAATTTTGTAAGTTCCATCCCAAAGAATATCCGTCAACATGATTCGAACTCTTCTATCCTTCATAAAGTCAATTTGTTGATGACAGTTATGAAAATAGTCAGGATCTGGTTGGGCATCCATACATTCTTTTTCCGTTTCAAAATAAAGATGAACAAAACTTTTGTTTTGAAACATGCTTTCCCTTGCATTCGACCCAACCTGGGAACATGCTGTAATAAGCATTAGAATTAAAAGAAAAACTGGACTTTTTGGTTTCATAATCAAAGAAATTCAGAACCTTAAAAACTTATGGTAAGTTACTAAAAATCAGTTGATAATGAAGATGGAAATATGTGAAATTTATCTTTAAAATCTATTAAAAATGAATTGGAATTACCCAAATACTTAATGAATTAGCATCTTTCTCAGGCTTTTATAATTTTTTTCCAATATTGAGGGAGTTCCTTCAATTGTTCTATCACCAAGTCCCTGATCTTCTCAGTGTCCAATTTTATATTTTTCAGTTTGATATGAATTAATTGAGGTTCATTTATTGGTTTTCCTATCTGAGATACGATAAACACATTTGCTTCTTCTGAAAAATTATTCTCAACGATCAAACGACTCAGATCCATAGCAAAATAATTGTAGATTTTTCCAATATGGCTTACCGGGTTTTTTCCGGATGTTGCCTCCAGGCTCATTGGATGATATGGCGTAATTAATCCGTTGATCCGATTTCCGCGGCCTACCTGCCCGTCGTCTCCGTTTTCCGCACTTGTTCCGGTTACAGTAAGGTAAATGCTTTCACGACTGTAATCATCGGCTGTATTGATATCTATGATCGCATCCGTCAAATTCAGGCTGTTTCTAATGTATGCCTTTATCAGATTAATTTTTGAAATATAACCCTCAAGGCTTGAGATATATTTATCGACCATAGCAATGGCGATGGTGAAATTTGATTTCTGATAAGTTTTCACTCCCATAACCTTGATATCCTCTCCAACAAAAGGGAATTTTAATTTTGTTTCCGGACCGTTTAAAAGTTTTTCAATTTCAATAATTGTTTTCTCCAGATAAGTATTTGGATAATATCCTACTCCAAAGGAAGTGTCGTTTGCCAAAGGGGTCTCCCCTTTTCCAAACCTGTTAAACAATTCGACCAAATCATTACTTCCCATTCTGATCTTTGAAATGATTTGAATACCGGTTTCCGTATCCAAATGAATAATGTTTTTTTTTAACCAGCTTTTTGCAGTTTCAATAGCGATCTCTTCAACGGGAATTTTTCTATCCTTAACCTGATGTGTTGCCCTGCCGGCAAAAATTAAAGATATGGGCTCAATAATGTTTCCTCCTTTATAAAGGGGTTGGGACTGTCCACCTATTAAAAGTGCCTTATCCACATTATGGTGCATGATCGCACCAAATTCCTTCAGATAATATTTTGAAAGTTCTACGGATATCTGCTCGGTTATTAAATCGCATATAGTATCAGGATGCCCCAGGCCTTTGCGTTCGGCAATTTCAATTCCGGAGGAAGTTGTAGCTTCTATTATAATCCTGTTTCTGCCATTGCCAGTATTATTCATTGTTGCGAAGAATTAAGGATTTTTTAAAATTTGTTACTATACCGGAATTTCAATCAAAAACCTCGGGGCAAGCCCACAAGGCATCAATTGAAAAATACTTTTAAAAATTAGAGCTAAGCCTCGGGGGAATTAAACCCTCAATGAGGGATTTAAAGTACTGAAATTTTGAAACAAAAAAAAGGATCCGGTTTTTACACCAAATCCTTTTTTAGATAATTTTTATCTGATAATTATTAGATCGCTTTATTGACCGGAAGAAGATCAATTACAACCGTACGGTTATATGAACGTTCTTCGGGAAGTTTATTTCCAAAAGGTGATTTTGCAACATCCTCACCAAATCCCTGTACTTCAAATGTCACATCACTTCTGTTTGAATTTGAAAGGGCATTTTCAAGAATTTTCTTAACATTGTTTGCACGGGCTAAAGATAATTTTTGATTGTGCTCTGTCTCTCCAATAACATCGGTATGTCCCTGGATTATAACTCTTCCGTTTTCAGGAATTTTTGGCGCTACAATCTCTGTAAGATATTTCTCGTACATAGGGATTGCTGTAGCATCATCAAATTCATAAAGAATACTGAATCTCATCCCTTCTTCCAATTCAGACGGAGTCCAAAGTACTACGCTGATGTTGGATTCTTCAGTTACGATCTCCCCACCTGGAGTTGTTCCGATCATTTTTACTTTGAAGTCTCCTTTAGGATTGTTTCCTAAAATCATTTTTCCGGGAATACTAACTTCCTCTTCAGTATAAGGACCATAAGTTTTAACCATTCCTTTGTCATCCGTTAATTCCAGTTTCCAGGTTGAAAATGCTTCTTTAGCCCCTTCAGTTTTGAAGGTTACATAGCTATTTTCAGGCGCTTCCTGAATACCTCTTAATTGAACAGGCTTCAACGCTGCATTTGGACCGCTTTGGAATGCCATAAGCAATTCCGGAGAATTACTTTCTATAGAAACCCTTCTGTCTTCTTCGCGGAGTAATTCCACATCAAGCGTTCCACCCGGTTTTAAAGATGGAATTTTTGGATTTTTTCTTCCTTCAATAGCAATTCTTGTTGCCTCAATTCCAAATACATCTACCAAATAGGTTTTAACAGACGCCGCCATTAATTTTCCGTCTTCCGGACCTTTTTCTGATGAGCCAACCAAAGTGATGGTTGAGGATGGATTTTTTCCCATACGGTCACCAAGAATATTCAATACATTGTAATAAACCGTCATTTCACGTTTTGAACGTCCTGATAAATCTTTAGGAGATTTTACTTCAACCTGATCTTCTTTGAAATCTTTAACCTGATCTTTATTCAGTAATTCATAACGACCTGGAATCTCTGTAGATTCTTTTTCGAAATATACATAGTTACGCAATGGGAAGGTTTCTGAAACAATTTTTTCCCCAGGTTTGTTCACCGGAGAGTTTACTGTAAATCCAACTAAAGGCGATACAGCTTCAGCTTCTTCAATCACTGATTTACGACCCACACCAAACTTAAGGGCAGCACCAACTCTTACAGTAGTGATGTTCCAGGATTCTGTTGCTCTTGGATTCTGACCGAAATACGGTTGAAAGGATACAAAAGGCGAAAGCACAAATTGCGTTTTTTGCATATTTGAAGAAAGGGGAATATCAAATCCCGCTCCTATCTGCATAGAGATTATAGTGTTCTCAACATCACCAAAATCTTCATTAACAGCAGGTCCGGCTATTTGCTCAGGATAAGCAGGATTGATTCCTTTTTCGTATGTAAAGGATTTATCTAAATTGAAAGCCAATCTTGGTCCACCATAAACATATAAGCCATTTTTGAAAGGTGCAATTCGCAAACTTGGTTCAACAGTAATATAACTAAGGTCTGTAGAAAGATCCATAGGACAGTTACAAGGAGAAGTTACCTGATCCCAATCCCCCTGGCGATTGTCATATCCTGTTTGTAACATAATTCCCCAAACTGAATTAGGGAAATGATATTCTACAAGAGGTGCAGCAAAAAGCCCAATCCCATCACCATCATGAAAAGCGGCTGGAACGGTTAAATTGGAATTTAAGCGTTGGGTAGTACCTTCATAAAAATTGAAGTTTGCACCGGCGGCTACACCAAACAACCAGGTTGGCTTTTCGTACTGAGCTTCCTGTGCCATAGAAGGCATTTGGTAAACTAATGCGATTAAAATAATAAATAGTAGTTTTTTCATATTTGTTTTATAAGGGACTGTGCCAGGCACAGCCCCATTTTATAATTAATTGTTTTTTCCTAATTCCTGAAATGAATTACGGTTTTGTAACTGTATTAGAATCCAGACTAACTGATCCGGTTCTTGTAAGTGCTCTTCCGTTTAGAACTGCACCGGTATTTAAAGTAATAGATATGTTAGCCAGAATGTTTCCGTAGAAAACAGAAGTCGTTCCAAGTGTTGCTGAAGTACCTACTACCCAGAAAATGTTTTCAGCTCTTGCACCACCAGAAAGGACAATACTTGTGCCTGGATCAGTTATTAATGTAGATCCCATTTTAAAGATCCACACAGCATTTGCGTCTCCATGTAGTGTTAGTACACCCTGTGGTCCTGTTCCTGATATGCCGGTTGAAGTTGAATTAACATATAATCCCGGTGCAAGTGTAAGACCTCCAAGTTGTCCTGGCAATGAGATAGCATTTAAAGACCTTGACTGACCATCATTATACGCTGCCGTCAAATCTTGTTTTGCCTGGTCTACAATAGGATTGGCAGTTGTATAAAGCGTTCCATTTACATTGGTCTCGTCTAAGCCAGTAATTGTTGGAGTTGGAAAGGAACCAACATCACCAATTAACCTGGTTGTAACACCAGTGTTCGTGATTCCAGCTCCTGAAAGAACTACAAAGTCACCAGCAGATCTAAGGTTTATCCCTTGAATACCGGCATTATTTACCTGGGTAAAGTTGGCGGTAATATTCTTATCAGAATTCATTACAACTGTTAACGGATTGTTTGATCCGGTAGCATCTCCACTCCAGGATGTAAATTCATAACCGTTGTTTGGAGTTGCTGTAAGAATTACTGTAGCTCCATCATTATAATTCTGCTGATCAGGATTTTTTGAAACAGTTCCGTTTTGGGCAGTTACATTCAATGTGAATGAGCTTTCAATAAGTGTAAAGTTCGCAGTGATATCTTTATCACTGTTCATAGTTACTGTTAATGGATTGTTAGATCCGGTAGCATCTCCACTCCAGGATGTGAATTCATAGCCGTTGTTTGGAGTTGCTGTAAGGACAACCTGAGTTCCATCATTGTAAGTTTGCTGATTAGGAGTTTTAGAAACAGTTCCGTTTTGGGCAGTTAAATTCAATGTGAATGAGCTTTCAATAAGTGTAAAGTTCGCAGTTATATTTTTATCACTGTTCATAGTCACTGTCAACGGGTTTGCAGATCCGTTAGCATCTCCACTCCAGGAAGTAAATTCATAACCTGTTGCAGGTGTTGCAGTAAGAACTACTTCAACTCCACTATTATAGTTTTGCTGATTTGGATTTTTAGCAACAGTTCCGTTTTGGGCAGTTACATTTAATGAATAGGTTCTTACTTCAAAATTGGCAACTAAGGTGGTATTTGCACTTAATTCAAATGTATAACTTGAATTAGTTGATACTTCTTCTCCGTTTGCTGTCCAGTTTACAAAAGCATATCCAGTATTTGGAGTTGCTGTAACAGTCACGTTAGTTTCAGCGTTATACGAACCAGAACCGTTTACAGATCCACCTACTGATGGACTTGCCGATAAAACCACTGCAAATTGATCTTCAGGTATTTTGCTGTAATTTGCAACCAAAGTTCTGTTTTCAGTCAAAACAAATTGATAACTTGAACTGGTAGAAGCAACCGTTTCACCTTCTGTCCAATTCACAAAAACATATCCTGCATTTGGTAAAGCTGATACAGTTACCGTTGAATTTTCGGTAAATTGACCAGATCCGTTTGTGGTTCCGCCTGCAATTGGGCTTGAAGAAAGATTTATTCTGAAATTTCCTAAAACAACTTCTTCAAAATTAGCCACTAAAGCTATATTCCCATCCATTTCGAATTGGTAGCTTGAGCTGTTAGAAACTACAGTGCCATCAACAGTCCAGCTGGTAAAAGTATAACCTTCACTAGGGATTGCAGCAACTGTTACCGTAGAACCTTTTAAAAAGGTACCTGCTCCAAGAAGCATTCCTCCGGCTTCCGGTGTTGCAGATAAGGTTATTTCAGGAATAGTTGTAAAGGTCCACACATAATTTTGTTGTAATGCATTACCCAAAAAATCCTTAATAGATGTGGTCACAATTGCTGTATAAGTCGTGTTTGGTTCAAGATCAGCAGAAGGTGTGAAAGATGCCGTGGTACCTGAATAGGTTACGGTCCCGGCTACTGAAGATGAGCCATCAACTGTAAAAGTTTGTTCATTGATGGTTGCAGGGTCTACCCCTTCATTAAAAGTTGCGGTAATTACCTGGTCAAGCGGTACATTGATATCACCATCCTCGGGAACTGTTGATAAAACAATTGGACATACTCCAACGATCTCATCGACATCATCTTTGGAGCAGCCGGTAATTAAAAGTACCATTGCGAAAGCAAAAGCCAGGGCAGAGGTTAAATGTAATTTTTTAAAATTCATATGTTTTTCTTTAGATATTGTTACTGGTAAGGGGCCAGGTATGAAATAATTTTCACTGGTCAAAGGTGATCTAAAGGATTATGCAACGTGTTACATAATTCACACATTTGGCTTTTGTTTAACTATAAAGATCCAGATTTAATGCTGGTCTAAGTTTAAACCATATAAAAACACATAAAGCACATCAAATAAGAATTTTGGGAGATCTAATACCAGACTAAAAGAGAACAAAAGCCTGGAGAAAAATTAAATTCAAGACTTTGGAGCAGATTGGATCAAATATGATTTTATGTAAAAAAAGGTATATGGTTTAGTTATTTTTTCGAAAAAATTTGGGTTATCCAGTTTCTGGTCTGTTTGAAAATTCGTGAAGCTTTGAGGAAAAAAATCAGATCCCTTTGCGGAAGAATTATAATGGAGATATAAAAAAATAATTTACAGGTTAAAGTGCTTCCATGAACGCTACTCGTTTTTGCTTCAGTATTTTATAATCAGAAGGAGAAATACCTGTAACTTTTTTAAACTGACCGGATAAATGCGCCACACTGCTGTAATTCAGTTTATAGGAAATCTCGGTAAGGTTGAGATCATCGAGCAAGATTAGCTTCTTAACAATTTCAATTTTATTGAGAATGATAAATTGTTGTATTGTGATCCCCTTTACCTCCGAAAATATGTTTGCCAGGTATGTATAGTCATAATTCAATTTTTCACTTAAGTACTCAGAATAATTAATAACAGGATACATATCAGAATATTGAATCATTTCAAGAATTGTGATTTTTATCTTTTCAGTCAATATTCTTTTTTTATCCCCTTTCAATTTCAAGCCAAATTTTAAAAGATTTTCTTTAAGTTGATCCCACTGATTTAAAGTTATTTCCTTAGAAAGCTCAACCACTCCATCCTGGATAAATCTAAATGATATATCCAGCCTTTCCAGCTCTTTTTTAACCTGCATTTCACATTGAATACCGACCATATATTTAATAGACAACTTCATATTAATTTTATTAAGTCCTTAATCCAGTTTTTTAAACCAACCCACCTTGTCACGATTTTGGGGGTTAATATTTTTCTCATTAGGCAATAAAATAGAAAGACAGAGTTTTCTTACAAGACTCTGTATTAATAATCAGGGGTGAAATTAAACCTATTTTAAAAAGGCTTGGGATAATTGGGATAGTCTTGGCATTAACAGTTAATTGTTTTTTACCGATTATAATTGCACTTTATCGATGTTGCGGCAGCCAGGATTCATTAATTTTATTTTCAATAGATAACTCGCAATTATCTAATATATTGATAGTTGCAAAACTTGTTTTCAACCTATTTTTTTAAATTCATTGCGAAAAATGAAATGGTTAGGAAAAAGATTATGAAGTTTATATACCTAAATCACTCTTATAAATTATGATTTGATGTAATTGATTAGCACGATATTCCATTTTTCTCATTGCCCTGCTGTTCTTAATTCTTGCTAAATTTTATCGAATCCTGTTCTTTTTTGGGACTATGAACAATCTTTGGTAATTCATGCCCTGCAATAAAGTTTAGAAACAAAAAAATGCTGCTAAATATTTTAGCAGCATTTTAAGACTTTATTTTTCAAATAAAAATTCTACTTGTTATGAATCCTCTTCGATTTCTTCTATCTCAGCTTCCCATTCTGAAGCTATAACCTCTTCTTTTTTGATCAGGTTTCCTGATGTGGTTATTTTATAATGGTTTTCATTTAAGATTTCTAAATACCAGATGATATTCTCTGCTTCCGGAAATTCCTCGTTTCCATTCATTTGCTCTTCAAATAGGCGTTTTATAATATTCCTGTCAGAAAGACCATCATTAAATAATCGCAGAACCATTTCTTTGGTTATCACGGTATCGTTGTTTTTATCCAATGCGGTAATGGAACAATCTATAATAGTAGCGCTGGAACTTGGGAACTTTCCATTGTATGCTTTAAACAGCAATTGCGTGATGTGGAATAATGTGGATTGCAATTCCATTTCCGGATATTCTTCACAAACGGTATCCAATAACATATCGTTGGCAATCTGGTCGATCTGCCCTTCAGATAAATGTTCTCCTAGTTTGTAATCCAGTACTACCTTAGCAGCTTCCGAAGGTTCAAAATCTGTAATCGCCATAAATAATAATTCCCTTAAATTTTCGGCTTTGGAATCCTTAGCATCAGGATAATTGAATTTTTCCAGCAATTGAACATAATCTTCTTTTGTCCAATATTCTTTGATTTCATCAACAGTACGGATGTCCTCTATTTTTATTTTGTATTTCATTTTTAATTTTTATTCGGTTGTTTAATTTAATTTACCGTGGGAGCCATGATAAGCAATTCTTAGCTACTAATTTACGTGTATGTAGCCAAAATTTTATTAATATTTATTTCTGGTTTTCTGGAATTTTACAAAAAAAGGCAGCAAATCAAATTGCTGCCTTTCAGAGAAAATATAAAATTTTTATTTTGATGGTGGTTGAGAAGGCCTAACCTCAATTTTACTTGGTAAGGTTCGTGGATTCATCTTCAACAAATCGACAACCAATTCTCCTATATCTTCAATCTGGATTTTCCAGGAATCTTTTTCTGAAGGTTCATGATCGTTAAAATGTGTTGCTACAGATCCAGGCATAATGGTACTCACGTTGATCCCGAGATTTCTCAAATCCAACATAACAGACTGCGTCATTCCGGTTACACCAAATTTACTTGCATTATATGCAGACCCTCCAGCAAAGAAATTTGTTCCGGCAAGACTGGAAATTGTAATCACATAACCTTTTGACTTTTTTAATCCTTCCAGGGAAGCTTTTATACTATAAAAAACTCCGCTAAGATTAGTGTCTATAGTTTGTTTCCAATCTTCTACTGAAAGATCTTCTATGGAACCAAAATGACCAACTCCGGCATTGGCTACCAGAACATCCAGTTGCCCCCAGGTGTCCATAACTTTTTTCACAGCCTGCTGCTGACTTTCATAATCCCTCACATCGGCCTCAAGGCCTAATGCCTCTCCGCTACCAGCTTTAGAAAGTTCTTTGGCTGCTTTTTCTGCAGCATCTTTTGAGCGGCTTGTAATAGCTACATTCATTCCCGATTTTATCAACGATGCTGCAACTCCGTAACCTATTCCTTTACTCCCACCTGTTATAAGTGCTACTTTTGATTTAAAATCCATTTGGTCTAATTTTTAATGAGTCTAAAACTACTAAAGAAGCAGCTCCCCTTAAAATTTTAAGTTCTAATTAATTGTTAATTATATCAGTTCCATAGCCATAGTACAGGTAATGAGAGGGAAAGATTTAAATTGTAAATCTTTTATAAATATTAGCTAAAATTGTTTTGAAAATACTTTAAAGCACTAACTTTGCTATCATTCAAACCTGCGCATATCGCATGTGCTGAAGGTTAAAATTTAAGTGTAACGCATTATAAAATCAAAAAAATTGAATAATCCCAAAGCTCAAAAATTACTCGATAAAATACAACGCGATCTAATGCGAAATGGAATTGTTGTAAATACTATTGTTAACGATTTAAAAGAATTAAGACCTTATGCAGTAGAAGATGAAGATCCTCTTCTTGCTAAAGTTATACGTTTAACTTATGAGCATATAGAAAACTACCAAACATTCGCTATTTCTATTCCCGAGGATGAGCCTGTTGATGAACTGGAAGATGAAAATGAAGATGAAACCTCTGTTACCCCTGAAGAAAGTCTTGATTATCTTCTATCATTAATGAATGACACATCCATTAAGAATAATGAAATGGATTTAAGGGAATACAGTCGGGATCTTCAGGAATATGAAGAAGAAAATTAAATACATTCCCACTAACCTGCTATTTTGTTTCGAAGTCCGCTTCAAAACAAAAATAGCAGGATCTGAAATCCAATAAATAAAGAATTTAATGAAGAAGGATGCGAAATCTAAAAAGAAGTCGCGCATAAAATTACTACACCAGTATTACAGTTATACGGGGTTCTACAAATTTGTAGGAAAAAGTGTAAAAAAAGCGATTATTCCAATCATCCTTGTTATTGCCGGAATATTCGCCGTAGATTATTTTGTTCTGGATTTAAATAAATTATTGGTTACTGTTACAGAAACCTTTTCTCCCGTTGGTATCCTTAGTGTTTTTTTTATTTCAGAATCCTTATTAGGACTGGTTCCTCCGGAACTTTTCATCGCCTGGGCAGGAAAATCCTTATATCCTGTTTCCTTTCTTACACTTTTGGCTGCAGCATCCTACATGGGTGGTATTATTTCTTATTTCATAGGTGTTGGAATTACCAAAATACCTGCATTTAAAAACCAAATTGAAACAAACCTGGGAAAGCATATTAAAAACACCCGGAAATGGGGTGGTTTTTTGATTATTGTTGGTGCCTTACTCCCTATTCCATTTGCAATGACAAGTATTGCAGCAGGAATTATACGTTTCCCATTTCCAAGCTACCTGCTGTTTGCATTGCTTAGGTTCGTAAGGTTTTACCTTTACGCACTTGTGATTTTTGAAATGGTTTAAGCCAGTTTAAGAATAGCTTTATTTCTAATAATTATAATTTATTCAGCTTCTAAAAATGGCCGGGAACACCCCAATACTTTATTATATCCTCTGAAAAATTTTAAAAAAATATAAATTCGGGGCTGCGATAACTTTTTTCAAAGTTTTCATAGAAACCACCCTTACCCGTGTTCCGCCGGAATTATTACGAGTATCCTATTATCCATAAAAAATCAATACTTTAGGGACCTTTATAAATCAATATTAATGCTGAAAATAATAAAGGGTATGAAAAAGTTTTTTGGTGTTCTTTTTTTAATCGCATTTATAGGATGCAAATCCGGTGACAAGGAAACTAATACGGTAGAAGAAGTTAGTCAGGAAACCCTGGCAAAACATATAGAGCGGTTGGCTTCTGATGAATTTATGGGGAGGATGCCTTTTTCAGAAGGGGAAGAGAAAACCGTTCGTTATTTAGAGGAGGAATTCTTAAAACTCGGACTTTCCCCCGGAAATGGAGAAAGTTATTTTCAGGAAGTTCCTTTGGTAGAAATTACAGGAACTGTTTCAGAAAAAATGAAGATTTCTGCCCCACAGGGAGATTTTCATCTAAGCTTTTTTGAGGATTTTGTGGCCCTTACCTTGAAACCTGAAGACTCTGTAGGTCTTGAAAATTCAGAACTTGTATTTGCAGGTTATGGAATCGTTGCTCCGGAATATGGATGGAACGATTATGAAGGCATTGACTGGGAAGGAAAAACGGCAGTAGTTTTAATCAATGATCCAGGATTTTCAACCAAAGATTCCACTTTGTTTAAAGGAAATGAGATGACCTATTATGGCCGCTGGACCTATAAATACGAGGAAGCCGTTCGCCAGGGTGCCGCCGGAGTTATTATCATCCACGAAACCGAACCAGCATCCTACGGTTGGAATGTGGTACAATCAAGCTGGACAGGTGCAAAATTAAATCTGGAAAGCGGCGCTCCCGTTGCCGAAGTTCAGGGTTGGGTATCTCAGGATGCTGCAAAGAAACTGTTTGACGCCTCCTTAATTGAAGATAAGGACTACAATGAGCTGGCCTTGGAAAAGGATTTTAAACCAATGGCAATGGGGATAAAGGCTTCTGTAGGAATAAAAAATGAAATCAAAAGAAATACATCCAAAAACGTAGTCGCTCTATTGGAGGGGGCTACAAGAAAAGAGGAGTATATTATTTATTCTGCACATTGGGATCACCTAGGAATTGGGCGACCGGTAGATGGAGATTCCATTTATAACGGGGCTGTTGACAATGCCTCCGGAACTGCCGGACTTCTTGCCATTGCTGAAGCTTTTAAAAAGGGACCACAACCGGAAAGATCTATTGTTTTTATTGCAGTAACTGCAGAGGAACAAGGCCTATTAGGTTCTGCTTATTATGCAGAAAACCCTGTTTTTCTACCAGAAAATACCGTTGCAAACATCAATATGGATGCTTTAAAAAGTCCGGGGAAAATGAAAGATCTTACCATTACCGGTTTTGGCCATTCAGAAATGGATCAATATGCCACTGAAGTTGCCGTAAAACAAGGACGTTATGTAATCCCCGATCCTGCTCCGGAGAAGGGTTATTTTTATAGGTCTGATCATTTTAATTTTGCAAAGATCGGGATTCCGGCACTCTATGCTTCAGGTTCCTATGAGGGTTTTGATATTGGAGCGGATTCTATAAAGAAATTGAATGATGAATATAGTTTAAACAAGTATCACCAACCTTCAGATGAATATGATCCTGAAACCACAGATTTAAGCGGTGTGCTGTTTGATCTACAACTTTTTTATGAAGTTGGCCTGAAGTTATCCAATGAAAATACTTTCCCAAAATGGAATGAAGGAAGTGAATTCAAGGCGGCCAGAAAAAGAAGGTAATCTAATTTTTAAAATCATTTTCTCCAAAGTTTATACTTTTAAAAGTGTAAACTTTGGATTGTAAATAACCATAAACCAGATGATTCTACCTTTTTTCATAATCAAAAATCTTTGAAATTAGTTACCATTATAGTTTAAAAGGGAAATTTCCAGATGCAATCTGGTTTTAGTATTAATCAACAAAACTATTGATGCTGGAATATTTGGTTTACCCTCCCCTCCCAGATATTTAAATTATCAAATATCCATAGTCTTCCTGCCCTATTTTATGTGCCCTTATTGTCTTTGTTCTGGTACTTGTTTTTGCCGAAGTAACAAGCATGTTTAACAAAACCGGTTTATTCCTAGACACCTCTTAAGCTTGACCGCATTTTTTGATTATCTGAAATATTATAATTTTTTTTTAGATATTTCTAAAATTTTATTAAAAAAAAGATATTATTCAGAATTCCATAATTTTTCAGTTAACTTTAAGGAAGCACCTTATTAGTTCTCTCTTTTCTGATCTGGTATAATTATTTACTAATCAAAAATATATAATCATGGAAATTATAGGAATTATTATTCTATTTTTTATCGCTCTATTAGTTGGAGCTCTATTTACTTACGGATTTAAAACCAGGACACCCTGGGGTGCTTTTTGGGCTTTTCTTTTATTGCTTTTTCTCGCTGCCCTCGCGGGAAGATACTGGATCCAGCCGGTAGGGCCACAGTTATATGGAGTAGCGTGGGCTCCTGTGCTGTTTTTTGTGTTCATTATTGCTCTTCTTATTGCAGCATCTGCGCCTGCTGATGATTATGCGACACCTAAAGAGCCTGTGGATCCTGAACTTAGAGAACCTGAAGTACGTGGTACAGTCGCTGTCTTTGGCTTATTTTTCTGGCTTCTGCTTCTATTTTTTTTAATCGCGATAATCGTTGGCATGGCGCAATTGTGGTAACTTAAAGAAAAATTGAAAGAGAAAGTAAGAGCCTGCGGCAAATTTCCCTTTTCTGAAATTTATAAGTGCTGGTTGTTGCTTTCTTTTTTCAATCTCAATAAGTAGCTATTTCAGCAGAAGTTATTGGTGATAAACAGGATATTCAGTAACTAGTCAGTTTGATTTTCCGGATATTTCTGGTTTGCTTTTCGACCTACTCTGCTCGAAAATCTTGCGAAAATAACCAGCTGTTTCCTGGTATTTATAAAATAAACCCCGGTAAGAAGTACAACCGCCGCAACGATAGATTGTGTTGTGATCTGTTCGTTTAAAAAATACCAGCCCAGCAAAAGAGCGATAATAGGGTTAACATAGGTTGAAGTTGCAACTTTTTCAGGCGAAACCGTTTTTAATAAATAATTGAAGGAGGTAAAAGCTACAATACTTCCAAACAGGACTAAAAGTATCATGGAATATTGGGTTGGGGAACTCCAGGTCGTAGGATAGGACCAGGTTTCTCCAAATGATACGCTGGCGATAAGCAGTAAAATCCCACCGGTAAACATTTGGTATCCTGTATTTACCAAATAATTGGAAGGTAAATTGGCCCTGCCTACAAAAAGACTTCCGGAGGCCCAGCTTAATAATGCCAGGAAGATTAGTGCCATTCCCAAAACAGAATTCTCCTGTTCTGTTACTTGTTTTTGACTTACCAGCAAATAAATACCAATAACACCCAGGACTACTCCTACTATGGACATTGCTTTAATTTTCTTATTGTCAATAATCCACATTAACAAAAGAACCACCAGGGGTTGGGCAGAAATTTGAAGCGCTGCGAAACCACTATCTACATATTCCAATGCCCATACCACGATTCCATTTCCAAATGCGAGGAACAGGAACCCTGCAATTACCGTGTTTAGCAATTGTTTTTTTGAGATTGCCAGACTTTTACCTAATATCAGACTTAAAATAAATATTAAAATCCCCGCGGTGATAAAACGAATAGAGGCCAGCATGAAAGGAGGTAATTCGGTTACGGCAATTTTGTTTAAAAGGTAGGTCGATCCCCAAATAACATAAATTGAAAAAAACGCAGCAACAACAAGCGCGGTATTTGGAGATTTATTCATTGAAATTTCGGCTATTTTTAAAAATGCGAAAATAGGAATAAACTTCTGTCTTCAACATATTCTTATTGAGTTTATCGACACTTCTACAGGACTTTAAAACCTGATAAATTGATTTTGCATCGATTTAAAATCCGGGAGAATCCAAAATTTGAATCTTTTCCAGAAATTTTATTCCTGTCCTATGTCGATAATTATTGCTTTTTTATGGTCTCCCGAAAGCTATCGGAAGTAATTCCCATATCCCTGCCTGATGCCAGTCAGGTTCATTGGTGCTAATATCGGGTTTCCTTATTATGCTCATTTCATAGGTCTGTATTCAAAAAGTGATTGGACGGTCCTTCCAAAGCTTTTATTTTTTCTGTTAAATAGCTGGGCACTAATAGTTTTGAGCTTTTTACAGGATCTATTAATATTATTTCGTGAACCATAATTGCGGCTAAACGATCCTGTTTCTCACTAAAAAAATAAGAACGAAATACTACACGATCTTCCCGTATTTCTTCAACCCTGGTTCCAATTTTTATGATGTCTGGATATTCTAACGGAACTATATATTTTACAGATTGAAATCCTAGTATAGGTGCGTATTCTGATTTTTCCAAATCTGGATTGATCATGCCTATTTTTACAAAATAATCTATCCTGGCAGTCTCACCCCAACGAACATATGCCACATTGTTTACGTGCTTGTAAGCATCCATCTCACCCCATTGTACATTTAGAGTGGAAACAACCTTGAAATCTTCTATTTTCATCTATGCTTTTTATTGTTTTTCCATTGGTCATATGTAATTCGCATATCTTCATCGGTATTTGTATTGTGGTCCGTTATGCTCATTTCATTTGTGTTTTATTTTTTTCGCATCGCCTTCATTTCCTGGAATAACTCCCTGAATAAGCCACGGGCGATCAATAATTTCATTATTTCATTTGTTCCGGCATAAATTCTGGCAACCCTGTTGTCTACATACATTCGGGCAATTGGGTAATCCCACATATAACCATAACCACCAAATAACTGCAGACATTCATCTGTCACTTTAGAATGCATTTCTGTGGCTGAATATTTTGCCATGGAAGCACTCTCTGCCGTAAGTTTATGTTCCGCCAGTAATCGGATACATCGATCTACAAAAGTTTGATGAATTTGTAATTGTGTAGCACATTCCGCAAGTTTAAATTGAGTGTTTTGGAATCCGGCAATGGGTTGTTTAAAAGCGGTTCTTGTAGATGTATATGCAACGGTGTCCACGATGGATCCTTCCGCACCTCCAATGGAAGAAATGGCTACAGATAAACGTTCCCTGGCCAATTCTGTCATCATAATCTTGAATCCGCTTCCCTCCTCTCCAAGTAAATTCTCTTTTGGGACTTTTACGTTGTCAAAAAATAATTCGCAGGTATCCTGGGCCTTCATTCCTATTTTTTTGAAGGGAACTCCTTTTTCAAAACCTTCGGCAGCGCTCTCCATGATCAATAAAGACACTCCTTCATTTTCTGATCCGGAATTGGTTTTAACCGCTACTATTGCCATATCACACATAAACCCGTTGGTAATAAAGGTTTTTTGGCCATTTACCAGATAATGATCCCCTTTATCCACAGCGGTTGTCCTTATGGCCTGAAGATCACTGCCACAGTTTGGCTCTGTCATACCAATTGCTGTGATCATTTTTCCTGTTGCCATTATGGGTAGGTATTTTTGTTTTTGTACTTCGTTTCCGTGCTTTAAAATATAAGGTGCTACAATGTCTGAATGCAGTGAAAAACCCGGTCCGGAGATACCTTTTTTTGCGAATTCCTCAATAAGCAAAGCATTGAAACTGAAATCGAGACCGCTGCCACCATATTGCTCCGGCATATCCATACAAAGCAAACCTAATTCTCCGGCTTGTTCCCAAATTTCACGGCTTACCATTCCGTCTTTTTCCCATTGGGGCATTTGATCCTGAATTTCATTTGTAATGAAATCCTGAACCATTTTCTGCATCATTTTATGTTCTTCTGATGCGTATATTTCTCGTTCCAATAATATATTTTGTAACATAGGCCTTAATTTTTTATTCGGTTAATTTTTATAAAATATGCTGTTGTTTCCTGCTTTTTCGATGAATTCTTTTAAGTACTTTTAACAAAGTAGTGATTAGTTTTGCGGGACTTATCTGAGCGTGGCTTCCTGTTCCCCGGGGCGTTCTAACCGTATCATAAATATATGCTTCCATGAAAATCAATATTCATAAGTTACTAAGTGGTAACATATATTGCAAAAAAAATATTGTTACCAGGTGGTTACAAATATAATTAAATATTTATATTTACCAAGTATTTACTTGTACATACAAAATAAACTGTCTAAAATACTGTAATGCAAATGATTGCCACAAATTTAAAAATGAGTTACAATTTTGATTATGACTCTGAAATAATTAAAGATCACCTAAATAAAATAGATCTGCAAGGACTTTCTGAAAAAGAAATCGCTATAAAATTATATGTTCATGTGAGAGATTTTTGGCCATATTATCCCTACCGATTCAGCTTGAAGAATTCCGATTGGAAAGCTTCAGAAATTATTCAATATAAAAACGGGCATTGCCTGGATAAAGCAGTATTATTGATCAGTTTTTTAAGAGCAAATAATATTCCGGCAAGATTGGGATTGGCAAAGGTAAAGAACCATATAGCGATAGAACATATAGTAGATAAATTTGGATCGGATGTACTGGTTCCCCATGGGTATGTAGCGTTATTTTTAAATAACAAATGGTTAAAAGCGACTCCCGCCTTCAATTTTGAATTATGCGATAGATTAGGTGTAGGTGCATTAGAATTTGATGGAGAAAACGATTCTTTATTTCAGGAGTTTGATAAGACAGGAAATCTTTCTTTTATGGAATATTTAGAGGATTACGGCACTTTTGATGAAGTGCCGCTTCAATTTATGTTAGAATTAATGCAGGAACATTACCCCCCTTTTCTGAAAAACAATATTAAATTGGGCGATGTTTTAGATTTAAACCAATTGTAATGAAGAAAGACCGTCCGGCCACCGAAAAGAAAATATATAGGGCATTTTTATCTATTTTAAAAGAAAAAGGTCCGCAAGGCGTTGGCATCAATGCTATTGCAAAAGAGGCAGGTGTCTCCAAGGAGCTTATTTATCGCTATTTTGGAGGTTTAAAAGGTTTGCTTTTACAATATGCGCAAAAAGGTGATTTTTTTAAGTCCTTATTGGTTTTGGATGACAAGGAAAAAAGCAGTGTAGAAGATCTGAAACAATTCGCAAAAGAGGGCACCAAAGAATTGCGGGAAAATAAACTGAGCCAGGAAATTTTGCGTTGGCAGTTGTTGGAGAACAATAAAGAAACAAAGGATTTATTTAAATACACCAATTCGCAAATCGGAAAAATTTTTGCAATCAGCGATAAAGATACCTCCCTTAATCACGCCTTTCAGTTAATGATAGGGGGTTATGTGTATTTCACGCTGCTTTCTAAATTCAATAAAACATTTATCAATACAGATCTGACAAAAGAAGAAACCTGGGAAAAATTTGATAAAGCCCTTGAAAAAACAATTGACCTCTTTAATGAAAAATAACAGGGTTCAATCAGGGATTTGAACCACAGCAATTTTGGCCGCCTTTCTGTTTAAGCGTGAAATATAAATACTACTTGTTAAAATAAACCCACCGCCAACCAAAATATTCCAGGTCAATTTTTCATCAAGAACAAAATGACCCAGCAGGATTGCGGTTACCACTTCCAGGTACATCAAGGTGGTTGCGGTGGATGCGGTGAGATGTTTCAGGCCATAAAAGAAGAGCTTAAATACAACAATGCCAATTAATAATCCATAGAATACCCCTGTGGCTATATGCCCTATTTCGGCAGTGGGCAAGACGGTCAAAAACGGAATAAATAAAACAGCACCTACGATGTTCTGATAAAAGATCATTTTGTTCTGGCTGTAATTATGGGTTTCAGTTTTAAAAATAATCACAGTAACGGCATAGCCAATGGAAGCACCAATTGCGGCCAGCATTCCTATAAAATCCCTGGATTCGAAATTAAAAGGTTTTCCGGCATACGTAATAATGATGCCTATAAAGGCAAGTACCAAAAAAAATAATTGCGCCTTTTTAATTTTCTTTTTAAGAAACAGGATCTCAATGGCGGTTACAAAGATCGGATAGGTATAGAAAAGCACTACCGCATTCCCAATGGATGTATAGATAAACGCGATTAAATACAGGTACATCCTAATGGCATTTATGGATGAGGCCAGCAACATTCTCTTATTGTTTCCTCTAAAGTGCAGATCTCTATCTTTCCATAAAAGCGGAATCAGAAAAATTATTGGGATTGCAGTTCTGAACCAGGCTATGGATCCCGGCGTCATACTGGACATATGTTTGATCAACAAACCATTGTTCCCTGCAATTAAAGCACATAATATAACGGCGTACACAGCATTTTTGACCATCGGCAAATTTAGACTTCCTTAAATTTTAAAAAGCCTTTTTACATTTAAAAAAAAGCACTTTTTTAAGCAATATATAAATCTTGATTTTTCCGGTTTTTTATCCTGAAAAACCATTAGTGTATTAACGCCTGGATACTATGATTTTTTCTATATCTAATCATACTTTTCCAAATTCATGAATTCAATTATGCCGTGAATTATTTTAAAAACTCCAACGCAATCTGAGAAAAAAACTATTCCCCAGGGTCTTGTACTCCTCAAATTCAAAAAAGGATTGTCCGGTAAAATTGAGGTCCCAATTCCGGGCTATAGAATAATTCAGAGAGGGCATAAAGAGCAGGGAATGATTCGTAGGGGAATAAATAAAACTTCCTGAACCCGATACAATTGGGGAGAATTCCTTTGAAAACTGAAGGAATCCAGAGTATTTATAAGGCATTAAGTTCTTTGCATCCAAATTAGCATATAGTAAATTTTCCAGATTTCCCTTAAAATTATCTGCGTTGCTGTTATATAAAACAGAGGTATTGACATAGAGCCCTTTTTTAAAAGCGTAATCCACAGATATTGAAGCGGTAAGGACCTGATCAGAATTAAAATAGGATTCCATAGGAACAAAATAGGAGATTTCTCCTTTAAACCCGGCGTCTTTCAGGTTGCCGGCCCAACCGGCGCCCAACATCCAGTCCTTATTATAAATACCGGTGATCAATTGGATATCAAAGGAGGAAGTGTTGAATTTATACATTCCAGCAATGATATAATCGTCCCTGCTCCTCCCCTTTTTCCCTGTTACTTCAATTTTACTGAAATCGCCAAGATAATATTGCAGCCTTAAAGCATCACTTCCGGGGCGTTCTTCGTAATCAAAATCCAGAAAATTATAGGTGTTGAAAATATCATTGGGATTCCAAACCAAATTCATTCCCCAATTCACACGTTGTCTTCCCAATGTAATATCCCAACTTCCTTTGTTATAGTTTATCAAAGCCCGGTCTATAGTTGAATTAAACACCACATTTTTGTTATCAATCAAATTCCGGGAAAGATTTGCCCAGCCATCATCTCTGGAAATTATCTCTGAAAAACCTGGGATATTTTTAACAGCATCCCCATAATACAAACGGTTTCGGAATTCCAATCTAGCAGTAATTTCATTGGAGGCCGTGTATTTAAAATTAAACCTGTTATGAAATAATGTAGTCCATTGCAATTGCTCCAGCCGGTCAACAAAACTAAATTCGTTCAGGTTCTTAATATAACCGGATAAGGATAATTTTTTTTCTGATTCCTGAGCAGATAAGCCGAAGCCGTTCATTAGGAAAATTAGCACCGATATTTTCAGGAGATTTTTCATTATTCCCCGGACGGTGTTTGTTCTTCATCAGAATCAATTTTTCCATCTACAAGAGTGATCACTCTTCTTGCCTTTTTTATTACTCTTTGGTCGTGGGTAGAAAACAGAAAAGTGATATTTTCCTCTTTATTTAGTTTGGACATAATATCCATTAAATTTGCCGCTGCTTTAGAATCCAGGTTTGCCGTTGGCTCATCGGCCAGCACGATTTTTGGCTTGGAAGCCAAAGCCCTGGCAACTGCAACACGCTGTTGCTGTCCTCCGGATAGTTCCCCGGGTTTTGTGTTAACTTTATCTTCAAGCCCTACCTCCTTCAACAATTCCATCACCCGTTGTTCCCTTTTTTCTTTATCTGTTTTTTGAAGCTGAAGCACAAATCCTACATTTTCCTTTGCCGTAAGCACAGGAATTAGATTAAATGACTGAAACACAAAACCAATATTATGAAGCCTGAAATCGATCAGTTTATTTTCTGATAGTTTGGTTATCTCTACATCATCAATTATAACCGTTCCCGATGTAGGATCGTCCAGGCCGCCAATCATATTGAGCAATGTGGATTTCCCGGAACCCGAAGGTCCCACCAAAGCCACAAATTCGCCCTCTTCAATGTGCAAATGCACTTCCTTAACGGCCTTTACAGGCACCTTATCCGGATTGTAGGTTTTACTAACATTCTGAGCCTCTATTATAGTTTTTGCCATGATTTTAAATTTTACGGATCGCTTCGGCCGGATTTAATTGTAAAGCTCTGTATGCCGGATAAATTGCGGCCAGCAATGCTGTTATTACGCACATAATGGCCACAATGGCATATTTTTGATTATCCAAAGCAGGATAAATTATCGAACTGAATCCATAGGAAGATAATCCTTCGGAAAATCTGGAAAGATTAATTCCATATTCTCCAAAATATTCAATACTTAGCCATCCTATTAATAACCCTATCGGGCATCCAATTAAGGTTAGAAAGAGTGTTTCCAAAAGGATCATGGAAAATAATTTTCGCTTGTTTAAACCAATGGCCATAATCATTCCCAGTTCCCGGACACGTTCCAAAATTGACATCAGCATGGTGTTTATTATTCCAAATATAAGCGCCAGTAAAATTATCCCGGAAATTAGGTAGGTGTACAAATTAAAAGACTCGATCACCAATCCCAATTCCGGGGAAAGCTCCTTCCAGTCTTCCACTTTTTTGTTTGGAACCAAACCGGAGACATAATTTTTAACATATGTCAGGTCTTCCTCATTCTTCAATAAAATGGCTATTTCATTGCTTTCAGTGGGTTTTAACTCCAAAAGTTCTCTCAAATGATCCTTTAACACATACACATTTTCTTCGTCCAGAGAGGTGTTTTTAGATTTGTAAATCCCACCAACCCTAAAAGCAGCGGAAATCATTTCTGAATCGATATTGGCGAAAGTCACGATCACCTTGCTTCGAAGCTTGACTTTGAGTTTTTTAGCCAATTTTTGACCAATAAGTATCTCATTATCCTCGCCGGAATCAAAATAGTTTCCGTCTATTACATTTTCATTTAAACCGGTCTGTTTTGCTTCTGAAGAAGGATCGACACCCAATATTTTTACACCACTGGCTGTTGTTGGCGAAGAAATCATTCCTGCAGAAATTACACGTGAAGATGCAGCAAGGATCCTTTTATCAGCATGAAGGGAATCCAGGACTTCACCTGTACTTGCAATAGAAAATTCAGGATCCTTTTCCTTAATAAATGAGGGGTGGTGAATTTGAATATGCGATAATTGTTTATAGACCGAATCGCGAATGTTGCTTTGATATAATCCCCAGGAAAATGCGAGAATAAATATTCCGGCCCATATTCCCAGGGTAACGGAGCCAATAACAACAAAGCTTCTCATTTTATTGCGCCAAATATTTCGCCATGCAATTTGTACTAACATAATTAACTATTTATAGCTTTTACAGGTTTTAAGCTCATCATTTTGAAAACGGGATATAAGGCTAGAAGACCGGATAGTATTAAAATTATTAAAGTCTGAACTATGAAAATTTTTGGATTTCCCGAAAAATATAAATAGGGTTCAATTCCATAGTTTTCATAGACTTCCTTCAGTTCTCCCGTAAAATAAATCGGGTTATTAATAAACCATTGTACAAGCAGAACTCCGGCTGCAATTCCGGCTAAACATCCAATTAATGTGATCATTAAGGATTCCATTAAAAGTATAAATGCCAGGGAGCGCTTTTTCATCCCGATGGCGATCAGGATTCCAAACTCATGGATTCGCTCAAAGGTCATCATCAGTAAAGTGCCAAATAATCCGAAGGAAACAATCACATAAAGTATTAAAATTATGATGTAATGCCCTGTCCTGTCTGCTTCTATAAACTGATTGAGCTCGGGGATCATCTCTTTCCAAGTCATTACTTCATACCTGGAAGTATCAATGTTTTTTTGTACGGAGGTTTTTAGATCATTTAATTGGGAAACCCTGTTAGGTACAATAGTTATGGCGGTTAGCCTGTTTTCAGCAGCATGCATATACTGGGCTTGCTGTAAAGGCAGGTAAACAATATTATTGTTCAAATCTGGTGAACCAAGTTGTATGATTCCTTTTATTTCATATTTAGCTGCAGCGCTTCGCGCCTGGTAACCTTTTCCAAGCAAAACCAGGGTATCCCTTACTTTTAATTTGAATCGGCTTGCCAAACCCTCTCCAATTAATATAGCTTCGTCATTTAGAGATTCCAGGTAGTTCCCCTTAATAACTTTTTCATCAAGACTATTAACTTTCTCTTCCAATTCAGGATCAATTCCTAAAATTAAAACCCCTTTTGTTTTATCAGCAAAGGAAGCTAAAGCAAAGTTTTCAAGCCTTGGTAAAATGTGGGTTATATCAGGATTTTGAAGCAGCGTATTATTTAAGGCTTTATTTTCTTCAAAAGTGTTATCTATAGACTGTTCATCCCAATATCCTTTTTGATGGATTTGCACATATCCTGAAGAAAAGCTCACAAAATTACGGATCATATTTTCATAGATACCATCGGTCATTGAGCGAACCAAAATCGCGAGCAAGACCGCAAAAAAAACCGAAGCTGCGGTAATGAGCGTTCTGCGTTTGTTCCGCCAGATATTGAGCCAGGCTATCTTTAATAACATCATTGTAATCGTTTCATATTTCGGGTGGTAAAAAAGTCATCTTGAATTTCCTTGTTAAAAACGATGTCATTATAAATAATTACGGTTTTGCGGCCTTCCTCGTCCACCGGGATCATTTCCAATTTTGATGTGATCTTTCTTCCTCCAATTTCTTTTATTTCCCCGGAATTTAAAACATTAATTAATTCCCCATCTTCATCATAAAATTCGGCTTTCAATTGCAGGAAAATTTCAGAATCGATCCAAACGATCACTTTATCCCAAACAATTGCTGCGGAAGGTTTGGGAACCATTTCAATTTTGTAGCATTTCTTTCCCGAGATCGTGTCCATACCCAAATGGCTGTGTGTATAGTCTGAAACAATGGAAGCTTCTCTTACCAGATCATCGTTGGTGAAATCGGTTCCCATCCAGCTCTGGGACATCATGGACGGCGGAAGTTTAATATTTCTTTCTATGGAAGGAACCCAGTTCCAAACTTCATTTTTCCGTTTTAAAAAAGCGGTTCCTTCCTCCCGGGCAGGAGAAGTTATAAGGATCATGGCATAATCCTCCCCTTTGCTCCAGGTTTTCATTTCCATTTCCCTGCTCCAGGTTGGTCTTATAATCCTAATAGTCATTTTTGCCTGCGAAGTTTCGCCCCGCATATTTTTATCGGCTTTTTCAACAACCTCTTTAGCAGAAATTTCCTGTAGGGGCGATATTGCCAGTAAAGGAATTGTAAGCAGCACAAGAACTGTGATAATTATTATGGATAGTACATTTTTCATCTCTAAATTTTATTCCCCAAAAGTTTTATAATTAAAGTTAATGGAGCTTGAGGAGAATAAAAATGATACATATCATTCAGATAGAGTTTCTTAAAATGCGGATTTTTTAAAATACCTGAAAGGAAGGGTTGAAGCCTGGTTTGGGAAAAAGGGTAGAAACGCCTTTTTTCCGGGGAAGAAACTAAAAAGTGAACAAAAAAAATTCCAAAAGCCCGAAGACCTTTGGAATTATATAAAACCTATAATTTAAATATTAAGCTTCCTGAAGCTCAAGATCTTTCTTTGATTTTCTGTAAAGGAATGAGGTGAAAATATTCCTTTTCGCAAAACGAAATTGTCTGTCGGAATTTACAAATTTTTGAAAAAGAGGTTTATTAACCCCGAAGTATTCGTAAGTAGTACCATCTGTAAAAGAGATCTCCATAAGATTTCCTTTATGCTGAAAATCTGCGATTCCGGCTTCAGAAGTTGTAATGTTATACTCTTCAAGATTTGCGGCTCTGGTTTCCGGAGCAATGCTCACAAGAAAATGATAGCCATCGATTATTTGCTTGCTTTTAACTTCAGCTTCCGCATGCAAAGCATCGGTTTCCTGAAATTTATCGGGATGCCATTCTTTTACCAGGTTTCTGTAAGAAGTTTTAAGTTGTTTCAGATCGATTTCCTTTTCAACATTAAACAATTTCTTGTATTCGTTAACACGCTTCATCTATGCTTATTTTAAATAAGCCGCGAATTTACACCTTTTTATTTGATTAAAATAAACTTTATTTGTTAGTGTTTTTCAACCAGGAAATCATCAGGGTTTCATGATGGAAACACCAATTTTAAAATGACTTCCATAATTTTAATCAAGGCTTAGAATAAATGAAAAATCCTTAATTTGTACACTAATTAAATCAATTGTACCATGAAAACTATTTTACTCTTATTATTCCCGGCTTTTTTTATAATTAACACAGCAAGTGCGCAAACTCCTGAAGAGCGTTTGGTGGAACTTGGGATTACATTGCCGGAAGTAAGCCAACCTGCTGCTAACTTTGTGAAATGGCGAAGGGTTGATAATCTTGTTTTTCTGGCAGGAATAGGTTCAAAAATGAAGGGAACACTTGGAAAAGAACTTTCTGTGGAGGAAGGTTATGAAGCTGCACGTTTAACCGGTGTCGATATACTGGCAACTTTAAAAGCCGCTTGTGGAACTCTTGACAATATTAAACAGTTTGTTAAAGTACGGGGAATGGTTAATTCTTCGCCCGATTTTTACCAACAGCCTGCAGTGATCAATGGATTTTCTGATCTTATGGTAGAAGTTTTTGGCGAAAAAGGCAAACACGCAAGAGCCGCTGTAGGTCATACAAGCCTACCATCCAATATCGCTATTGAAATTGAAGTTATTGTGGAAGTGAAAAGGTGAAAACGATAAAAAGTTATAGATTTTCCTGTAATTGCCCCTGTATTCCAGTTTGACCGGAATATCAACGAAATTTCAGATATTTCCTGCTTTCAAATACATAATATCTTTGTCCTAAAAGAAAAAAGAGAGACCTTCAGTAATTGAAAATCTCTCTTTTATGCAATAAATGTTGTAAGTAGTACTTACTAAACGGTTTCCTTTTTATAATCAAGATAGCCTTCTTTACCCTGGGTATAAAATGTGTCTGCATTCCATTCGGTTAAAGGAACGTTTTGAGCGAATCGCTCCACGAGGTCCGGGTTAGATATATAAGGCTTTCCATACGCAACAAGATCGGCATTGCCTTCCTCTAATACTTTGTTCCCTTTTTCCTGATCAAATCCGCCATTGATTATTATTGTTCCTTTATAAATTGGCCTGTAACGTTTTGCGATTTCAGTTACTGCGTATGGTATGGCAGAAACATCGGTAAAAGGTTCTGATAAATGCAAATAGGCCAGATTATAATCATTCAGTTTTTTGATAATATAATCGAAAGTTGGGATGGTTTCCTCGTCCATTTTCATTCCGAAGATACCATCCATAGATGGATTTAAACGCAAACCAATCTTGTTAACAGGGATTACCTCTTTTATGGCTTCAATCACTTCAAAAAGGATCTTTGCACGATTTTCTATACTCCCGCCATATTCATCTTCCCGAAGATTAGTGGTTGCATTAAAGAACTGATGAAACAAATAACCATTGGAGGAATGAATTTCTATTCCGTCAAATCCAGCATCTATAGCGTTTTTCGCGGCATTTTTAAAATCCTGAACCGTTTGCTTAATCTCCCCAATACTCATCGCTTTTGGCGTTACGGTATCTTTAAAACCATCATAGGTATAGGATTTTGATTCAGGATTAACAGCCGAAGGTGCCAATGGCAAATCTCCGTTATGAAAATCTGGATGAGACATTCTGCCTACATGCCAAAGCTGCATGAAAATTCTTCCATCAGCATCGTGAACCTTTTTGGTAACCGCTTTCCAGGCTTCAACCTGATCTTTGCTATAGATACCGGGCGTATGAATATAGCCAACCGCCTGTTTGGAAACCTGAGAACCTTCAGATATGATCAATCCTGCCGATGCCCGCTGCTCATAATAGGCTCCCTGAAATTCTTCGGTAGGAATATGTTCAGAATTAACAGCCCTGCTCCTCGTCATGGGCGCCATTACAACACGATTTGGAAGTTCGAGTCCGTTTAAATTATATGATTTTAATAATGCCTGATCTTTGCTCATTCTGCTATTTCTTTATTTTAAACCCGATTATTGGGCCTGTTTTTTGTCATTACGTCTTAATTCCGGATGTTTTTTTTTATAAAGTTCGTTTAACATTAGGAAGTAAGCTTTTCAGCTAATTTCTCTGCAACTTTTTCAGAAGAAGCTGGATTCTGTCCCGTGATCAATAATCCGTCTTCTACTGCATAAGGTTTCCAGTCGCCGGTTTTGCTATAAGTTCCTCCATTCTGTTTCAGCATATCTTCCAGAAGGAATGGAACAACTTCAGTTAATTCTACAGCTGCTTCCTCTCCATTGGTAAACCCTGTTACGTTCTTGCCGTGAACAAGTGCTTGTCCATCTGTTCCTTTTACATTTTTCAATACTGCCGGAGAGTGGCATACAAAAGCAACTGGCTTGCTTGCGGCATAAAAATCTTCAATGAGTTTAATAGAATTTTTATCTTCTACAAGATCCCAAAGCAATCCGTGACCACCAGGATAAAAGACTGCATCATAATCTGCCATGTTCACTTCACTTAAAATCCTTGTATTTGCAAGGGTTTTTTGAGTTTCTTTATCAGCATCAAATCTTTCAGTAGTAGCAGTGCTGGCATCCTTAGATTCACTATTTGGGTCTATTGGGGGCTGACCTCCTTTGGGAGATGCAAGCGTAATATCAAACCCAAGATCTTTTAAAAGGTAATAAGGAGCGGTAAATTCTTCGATCCAAAAGCCGGTTTTATGATCGGTATCTCCCATTTTATCGTTGCTGGTAAGTACAAATAATATCTTTTTCATCATTATGTTTTTTAATAATTTGATTTATCAATTTTTAAGAAAAGCGAAGGTAAAGTAGAAAGGCGCGATACCACTTGATGTATGTTAGGGAAGCCTGTTAAAAACTGTTAAGCTATAGTAACTTTTTTCTGATCCGGCTAAGGCTTTCCGGTTGTATCCCGAGGTAATTCGCTATTTGATAATTAGGAACACGCTTTTCTATATTTGGATAAGACTTACAAAATTCCAGATAGCGCTGTTTGCTGTTCATTTGCAGGGAAGACAAGATCCGGCTGCGAAGTGATACAAAAGCTCCGGTTGTTTTTAACCTAAAGAAACGTTCAAATTTAGGAATCCTTTGATACAATACTTCCAGGGCGTCTTTTTGAATTTCAAGAAGCACAGATTCCTCGATGGTTTCCAGGTATAATTGTGCAGGGACTTCATTGAAAAATGCCTCAAAATCAGAGATCCACCAATCTTCAACTGCGAATTGAATAATATGCTCATCCCCGTTTTCATCCAAATAATACGCTTTTAAACAACCACTTACAACGTAGTATTCAGAGGTTACACTATCTCCCGGTTTTATTAAAAGTTCTTTTTTTCCTGGCCTTATTTCTGAAAGTATACTCAAAAATTCTTCCTGCTCTTCTTTGGTAAGATGAATATCTTTTGAAATATGATTTAGGATAGCAAAATGCATAGGAGCAAATAAGGGATCTAACAGTTGACCTTGTGAAGCGGCAAAAGTATAGAATCCCCTGATTATAATCTGTATGTTTTGTAAAATTGAATCTATGGAATTCTACTAATTCAATTTTTCGTCGCAACCGGGATAGCGTCCAGAGGTTCTTCAAATGCTATAAATAATACACAGGGATTATCACCACACTCAGCATAATGCGGTTTTTTGGCTGGTCCAAAAGCATAAGAGCCAACTTTTAGGGTTTTTGTCTTTTCTCCTTCGTAGGTGACATCAAGTTCACCTGCAACCAGAACCATTCGCTCCACAGAGGTGTGATAATGATTTGGGATTTTTGAATTTGCAGGAACCTTAAAGAAAATATCTACATTTTTTTTAGCAGGATCGCCATGTAAAACCGCAATTTCACATCCTTCCGGCATAAACTCGGGACATCCACCCCATTCAAGGCTGGGGTCATTATGTTCCCACATTATAGATTTTTCTGTTTTATCATTTTCCTGAGCTGGTACAGGAAAAGAAATTTAAAAGAACAACACTACTTTCAGACTAAAAATTTTAGAGAATACTTTCATGATAGTATAGAATTATGGTTAAAATCTTAAAATCAACCTACTCCAAATTTTCGTGATTTTTCCGGGCTGGAAAAATAAATCTGAATGAAAATTAAAGTCAGTTCAATAATATTGAAGTTAAAATAATATCCTCTAAAATTTTCTTAGTGAAATCCCGTATTTTTAGAGATGGTTTAATTTTCCGATTTATGGCAGGATTTTAAATATAACTGTTCAACCTTTTCCCTGGCCCAGGGAGTTTTCCTGAGGAATTTTAAGCTGGAATTTACCGATGGATTGTGGGTAAAACAGCGAATATTAATCTGTTGTCCAAGTTCTTCCCAACCATATTTTTCTACCAGAGATTCCAGAATACCTGCAAGTTTAAGCCCATGCAACGGGTTGTTAGGCTGTTTCTCCGGATCTTTATTTTCAGTGTTTTGAGACATTTTATAAAATTTGAGCTTAAAAATTTACCAATCAATGGGCATATAATCTTTCAAAAATTTTCCGCTCCAATGTTTTCCGGTATTGATTCCATCTATCAAAGGATCCATTACCCTCGCTGCGCCATCCACAATGTCGAGCGGTGGCTGAAAATCGTGTACTTCCACCTTTTTCCTTGATAATTCGGCTGGATCTTCATCGGTTACCCACCCGGTATCAACTGCGTTCATAAAGATTCCTTCTTTTGCCAGACCTGACGCGGAAGTATGTGTCATCATATTAAGGGCTGCCTTTGCCATATTGGTATGAGGATGCCTGTCTTCCTTCTTGAACCGCTGGAATTTTCCTTCCATTGCCGAAACATTGATGATATGCTTTTTGCCTGTATTCTCCTTTTTCATCAATGCTGAAAGCCGGTTGCACAATACAAAAGGTGCAACTGCATTTACAAGTTGTACCTCCACCATTTCAGTAGTCTCTATCTCCCCTAATTTCAATCTCCAGCTATTTGTCTTCCTGAGATCTACCTGCTGAAGATCGGCATCAAGCTGACCTTCCGGAAAAACCTCTTTTACAGAAAGTGAATTATCAAAACTATATGGGATTTGTGAAAGTTCTGCCGAAGACCGTAATCCTATTCCAGGTTCCGGACCATGCCAGGTTACCGGAAGATTTTGATTATTTCCGGCGCCATCAGCAAGGCTTTTCAATTCCTGAAGGCAATAAATATGATTTTCAAGCAGATCCTGAGCCCGAAGAGGAAGCTCCGCTACAGGCATAGTTTCCTTAACTATTAGATGCTGATAAAACCCAGCCGGGCGTCTCACTGTTTGTGCGGCATTATTGATCAAAATATCAAGCCGATCATATTTTTGTTCTATATAATTACAGAATATTTCCACACTGGGAATATGTCTTAAATCCAAACCGTGAATTTTCAGCCTATGTCCCCAATCCTGAAAATCATCTTCTTTAGAAAATCTAATGGCAGAATCTGCTGGGAATCGAGTGGTGGCAATAACTGTTGCTCCAGATCTTAGCAACATCAGTGTAATATGATATCCTATTTTCAATCTTGAACCGGTAACTACTGCGACCTGGTTGCTGAGATCGGTAGTTTGAAAACGTTTCGCATAATTGAAATCCCCGCATTCGGTACACATGGTATCATAAAAATGGTGAAGTTTAGTATACACCTTTTTACATACATAGCAGTTTCTGGGTGATTTTAATTCCAGATCGCGTTCCGGATTACTACCTGGAGCTAAAAGTTTAGGAGCCGAAAAAACAGTTGCTTCCCGGGCACTCCTAATTCCTGTTTCCTTTCGGGCGTGTTTGTCGCGCTCGATCATCTTTCGCTTTGCCGCTTTTTTGGCGTCTTTTCTACGGCGTGCAAACTCATCCTTGTTAGGTCGGGTGAGCAATCCTGCAGCCGACATAAGAGCTATTCGCTGCTCCTCGGGCAAGTCAAACAATTGATTGGTATTTCCCACCAACTGCTCCAATACAGAAATACATTTATCGATTTCTGCCTGGTTTAGCCCTCTGGATGCATCTTCATTTCCGGAATTCATATGTAGATATTCATTGTTTTTAATTGTCATATGTAATTCGCATATCATCTTTGGTGTTGGTTCGATAATCCGTTATGCTCATTTCATATCACTTAATTTCAGTCGGCAAATATAAGTTTAAAATCCATTTTTTCCACCCGAATGGAATGGAGTTCCTTTTTGAAAAAGAAATCAGGTTAAGCGTCAGGTTTCTTATCTGATTTGATTTTTCCTGTTTTTTAAATACATGCTACCTTTACAAAACAGAAATTCATTTAAAACACTACAGGTTGCATCCGAAAAACGTACACAATCAGGAATATGATATGAAGGCTTTAACCGGTACCTATCCGGAATTGTCCAGGTATATTTTTCAGAATGATTTTGGAAAAACCACGATAGATTTTTCAAATCCTGAGGCGGTTTTACATTTAAACAAAGCCCTTCTGAAACACCATTATCAGGTTGCAAACTGGAATATTCCGGAGGATTATTTATGTGCTCCAATTCCCGGAAGAGCCGATTATATTCATTATCTGGCCGATTTTCTTTCAGAAGAAGGAATTGATCCTAAAAGCATAAAAGGTCTTGATATTGGGGTTGGAGCAAATTGTATTTATCCTATTTTGGGTGCCAGGATCTATAATTGGAAAATGACCGGATGCGATATTAGTTTAACTTCGGTAAAGGCAGCTAAAGCAAATGTTAACGCTAATCCCGACCTGAATAATTTCATTGAAATCAAACATCAGCCGGATCCTGCGCATATCTTTAAAGGAATTGTTGCTCCAGGAACCTATTTTGATTTTAGTATGTGTAATCCTCCTTTTCACGCTTCGGCAGAAGAAGCAAAAAAAGGGAGTCTTAAAAAATTGAAAAATCTGGGAATTTCCGGAACAGCACTTAATTTTGGAGGACAATCCAATGAATTGTGGTGCAATGGTGGGGAAGCATTATTTATAAAAAGAATGATACGCGAAAGCATTGCATTTAAAACACAAATAGGGTGGTTTACCTCCCTTGTATCAAAAAAAGAAAACCTTCCCAGTATCTATAAACAGCTTATAAAATTAAAGGCAGCCTACAAAACCATTGAAATGAACCAGGGAAATAAAAAAAGCAGGATAATTGCCTGGCAATTTCGCTAAAAGAGTCTAAAGTACTCCGATGACCCAACCTAAGATTTCTTGGAAATTCTGAATATTTCTTATTTTTTACATAATTCTCAGACGTACGAGATAATTAATTTCTGAAATTTGGAGTAATTATTTCAAAAAATCTTATTTCAGCCTGTGTAGATACTTACAAACCTCACTTTATGATTTCCGTTTTTTTGTTAAACCATTATTAAAGCTGACTTTAATCAGTTTTTTACTATATTTAATAGCTTAAATTTACATTCGTTATTAAAAAATTGAATAATTATGAAAACTACAAGAGAATCTGCAAAGCAAGAAAGTCACAATGAACTTGTAAATAATTTACAGGAATTGTTGGAAAAAAATTATGATGCTGAAAAAGGCTATAAAAAAGCGCTTGTAGAGACGAAAGATGAAAATTTAAGGCGATTTTTGAAAAAACAGGTAGTTCAAAGAAATCATTTTGCTATAGAACTTGATAAGACAATCCGTTCATTAAATGAACGTCCAAAGGAAAAAGGGAGTGCAGCAGGGGATTTACACAGAACCTGGATGAACATAAAAACCAAGCTTAGTTCTAATAAAAATGAGGCACTTTTGGAAGAATGTATAAGAGGTGAAAAGGCCAGTAAAAAGGAATATGAAGAGAAATTGAAAAAATATAAATTTCCTCCTTCTATTTCTGAAACATTAAAAAGACAGTTAGGTGAGATTAGTACTACTGTAGAAAAAATTAAAAAGTTGGAAGATCTTGAAGAAAACTAGGTTTTCATAATACATTGAAAGAAGTCCTGAGGAAGCACATCCTCAGGACTTTTATTTTTTCTCCTTACTTTTCTCTTATAGGAATAATATACAAAGGAATTTTAGAAGACTTTAAAATTTCAGAGGCGACATCGCCAATAAAAATTTTCTCCAAAGTACTGTGGCTGTGAGTTCCTAAAACTAAAACATCCGCATTCCATTCAGAAGCATAATCTAAAATTGTATCGGCAGTGTCTCCTTGCCCTATATGAGTTGACAGTTCAGGATCGTTAAAGTGCTCTTTCGTTTTTTCCATAAAATCCTCTGCTACTTTCTGTAATTCATCGGCCATAGTAAGATCCATATCCATGTTGTAGCCGGTATATCCCATAAATGCAGGATATTCCATTCCGTAATATTTAACTTCGGTTATCACGTGCATAATACAAACCTGGGCTTGCATATTTTTAGCCAGTTTATAACCGGCCTCTGCTATTTTTTCTGAACTTGGACTATAATCAACAGCGATAAGTACTTTCTTCATAATTGAAAATGATTAAATTGTTAAAAAGATGTATTTAAAGTTAACCTTTAAAAAAGTTACAGTCCCTTAACAATTTGTTATAATTTCTTCAATTATGCAGTTGAATTTTCCTGGAAGCAATAATTGGAATAAAGAATTATTCTTTTACAATAATCATACTGGCTTTGGATCCTGTCAACAAGTTCCATCGATTGGAATTGATAATTTCCCCCATTTCATTAATTACAGAAAAAGCGGCTGTATTTGGGCCAGATGACCCCTGATTAAGCGCTTCAAATTCAATGGTATTAAAACCTTTTTCAAGGTTAACAAGAATAGGGGTCCAATTGCTTCCAAGGGTAATGCTATTTTGAATTACCACTCCATTTACCCGTACCCGGATCTTATCTCCATCCACATATTGATCGTCTCGACAATAAAGCTCAACAAATTTCCCTTTTGTTTTAAAATCACCCAAATATTGATCTTCTCCAAAACCTGATTCCGGCTTTTCGTCTTCGGCCCATTTGTTTTCAATAAAATCACCCGCACTAAGAAGGTCATTTTTAGTCCTCATTTCAATGGGTTTGGGTTTGGTAGGATCATCCTTCAACTTATAATCCGGTCTTGGGGCTTCCCGCAATAAGATGGATGGCAATCCGCCGGAATTGCTTTTGGGCCCTTCAAAAACAGGCTTATTGGAAGTAGCCGGAAGTTCTGTTTGGGCATATGAAACTGTTGAAAATATTATAAGAAAGAATGCTGAAAGCAAGGTTTTCATATGTAGATTTTTATTGATTATATATAGTTCGCATATATTCATCGGTGTTTGAATCCTGTTTCCGTTATGCTCATTTAATAGGATCGTTGGTTTTCAATTAATCCCTCACCTTATAATGCAATAATTCAGCCAAAAATATGGAATTTTTAATAACCTCATTTGAATTTTTTGGCATTTTAAAAAAAGGAATTTCAAACCAGTAGCGATAATCCTGAAATTTCTGATTAACTTTATAAAAAAGATATATGCAGGTTTTTAATCTTGAGAAAAATAATTCGGTTTTAAATAAATTCATTGCGGAGATCCGGGATGTGAAAATGCAATCGGATAAAATGAGATTTCGAAGGAATATTGAAAGAATAGGTGAAATTCTTGGGTATGAACTTAGTAAAAACCTGGCTTATAAGGAAACGGCCATCACTTCACCCCTTGGAATATCTCAGGTTTCGGTACCGGATGAAGAACTGGTTATCTGTTCCATTTTGCGTGCAGGCCTGCCACTTCACAACGGTTTATTGAATTATTTTGACGATGCAGAAAACTCTTTTATTTCGGCATACCGCCATCATAGCTCTGAAACTGAATTTGAAATTAAGGTAGAATATCTGGCTTCTCCTTCCCTGGAAGGAAAAACGCTGATCCTGGCAGATCCTATGTTGGCAACAGGACTTTCTTTTATCAACGTGTTTAATGCTTTAAAACCTATGGGAATGCCTAAAAATATTCATTTGGTTTCTGTAATCGGTTCTCAGCAAGGAATTAATGCTTTACAAAAGGAACTTCCCGAGCAGGTAAAATTATGGATTGCTACTGTAGATAATGAACTCGACGAACACGGATATATTGTTCCGGGTCTTGGGGATGCGGGAGATCTAAGTTTCGGGACTAAACTTCAGCATTAGAAGGGATATCCAATAGCGAAATTAAAAACCGGTTTTCCAAAATCAAAGTTCCATCGATCTCCTTCTGGTAAATACGGGGTTCTAAATGGAGCAGCCAGATCAAACCGGATCACAAAGTTTTGAATATCCACACGTAATCCTACCCCTCCTCCTATTCCAAATTCATTGATAAAGTTGGAACTGAATTTACCCCCGGGAAGGGACTCATTTGTATTCCATACATTTCCTGCATCCACAAAAGCTGCACCTTTCAGAAATGAAATTATAGGAAATCTGTATTCCACATTAGCTTCAAACCGAATGTTCCCGGATTGATCGAAAAAACCTGCATTTCCAGATTCATCCGGATCATATGTTCCCGGACCCAATGAGCGTATACGGAAGGCTCGAACGCTGTAAGGTCCTCCCGAAAAATACTGTTTACTGAATGGCATTACTTCCGAATTCCCATATGGAATTCCATATCCTGCAAATAATCTGGTGGCGATCTTTTGTTCTTTCCCAAAATTAAAATGATATCTAAAATCAGCATCTGCTTTTGCATATTGAGCATATTCCAATCCTAAAAATGTTTGCGGATCTTCATCTGCATTTCCGCTGATAAGATCGATGGTATTTCCGGCAACATCCAGGGTTGAATTCAGAAAGAACTGATGTTTTTTATTTTGGTCTACCATGCCATTATAGGTAAAAGAATACGTTAGACCAGCGATAAATTGTTGATTGAAACTGTTTCTTAAAAACGGATTCTCATCCAGGATAGTTTCAAATTCCGGGGTTGTATTGGTTAGACTTACATAATTTAGCGAAATCGGGTTTAATTCGTGACTAACATAGCGGTTTGCATTCCAAAAATAGCCAAATCTGGCAGAAACGGAACCAAGGCTGAATAATTTACTTCGGCTTAAATAATCCCCTTCCAGACTAATCCTCGTTTTTGGAATGGAATATTCAAACCAGTTTTCATCAAAGGAAATAGGAAAGAGCAATCGCGGAAAGATAAGATCGGCTCCCAATCCAAGCTGGATACTGTTTAGTCCTTCCCGGTCTCCTCCTGCAATCTGGACTTCGTATCCAAATTTACCAGAGATATTTAAGGTTTCACCACCATGAAAAAGATTCCGGTTGGATAAAGTAACGGCAAGATTAGGACCTGCAAAATTATTTGATTTTGTAATAGCCTGAAGTTCTGCCCGGATTGCCCGTTTATTTAAGGGTGAAAGAAATATATTAGCCTCCAGTATCCCAAGACTATCGGTTGCTAAAGTATCGATCTCATCATAACGTATGTTCACAAATTTATAGGCCCCAATAGACGCCAGACGCCTGCTGGTATTCCGGGAATCAGAAGGGCTGTAGAATGCTCCTTCATCTATAAGAACGTAAGGATCCAAACGTTTAGGTTTAAAGAATTGCTCTGCCTGTATAAAGTTTTTACCTTCATAGCGCACCGTATCTTGCTTGATAGTATCATTTCCAATTACATAATTGGGATAAATGTTCACTTTTGAAATTTTATAGGGAATGATGGATTTTACAGGAACTTCCTTTTTTAATCTTAAAAATAAATCAAAGCGTTTATTGCTGTATTGATTGGTATCTGCTTCAAAGATCAAAAAACCTGAGTTGAAATTATAATATCCTGTTTCTTTCAATTTTCGATCTAATCGTTCCCTTTCAAATTTCAATAATGGCAGGTCAAATCGCATTCCTTTTTCAAGAGGAGTATCCGGAAGGTATTTTTCAATCTCTTTAAAGATAAGGAGGGTATCGGAATCCAATTTGTAGTTTTCAAGTCTGTAGGGTTCTGTTAAATTAACCTGATATGATACTTTCGCTGTTTTTTTTGATTCATTTTCCTGGACAGAAGAAGTTGCGGTACTATAGAAAAAGCCTCTGTTTTCAAGCCTGTTTAAAAGCAGGTCCTCGGTTGAGACTGTTTCCACATCTGAAAGATAAACGGGTTCTTCCCCTATTTTATCATTCAAAAATTTATTTATAAATCCTGGTTTTTCTTTCTGTCCTTTATAATAAAAGTAAAGACCCGGGTATCCTCCTAAAATTTTCCTGTTTGGCTCAGGTTGTACCACCGCTTCCAGTTGCGTGCGTAACTGGTCGAATTCCTTAATATTTGAAACCGTATCCACTTCAAGATCCGCACCCCTGTATAGCAGTTCTCCTTCCGGAATAAATTTTTTAACGCTGCAGGACTGCAAAGCAAGAAAACTTATCAAGGCGGTAATTAGGTATATGTGTGATTTTTTCAGCATAGATATTAATTATTCTTCTGAATTTTCGGTTCCTTCTTTTAGGAAATTTTCCCATAATTCGGTGAATTCATTGAACTCCCTTGTAAAAATAAATGCCACTCCGCTAATGATTAACTGGCCGTCTATAACATTTTCGAATTGATTTTTCCTGAAACCTTTTATACGGAAAATACCATCTTCTGTAAGCAGGTACTCAATGCTCACATTTCCTATTATCGGACTTTCTTCTCCCTGAACCTGGCTACTTCCCTGAATATCCACGTCACTTCCAACCCTTACTATTAAACGGTCATCCAAAAGCTTTTTTTGAGCAGTGATCTCCACCTGTGTTCTTTCCTGAGGACTTTCTCCCTGATAATCGGTGAAACTGTCTACATCAAAATCCAGTTCTACTCCGGTATCCCCTAATAACTTTTCTGAAAAAATATTTAATTGGTCTGAGAGTGCCTGATTTAAATTGTCCCGGGCAACTGTTACAGTACCGCCTCCGCTACCATCCGACACAGACTCAGGAAAGAATTTGTTCAGAACTAAAAGCGAAAAAACCTGTTTGTTCAATTCCTGCTCCTGGTTATTCAGTTGCTGCAATCTGCCATAAACCTGTCCGCCAATGGCTCCCTGTTCACTCTCCGGCATATCAAGATTGAAAGAAATTTTAGGTTGCATTAATTCTCCATCGACATTTAAATAAACCAGGAAAGGTAATTGTTGTCTAAACCTCCCCCTTACAGAAGCATCGGCTCCTGCGGTTTGTGTAGCCATTAATCCAGAGGCAGATGTCTCTACCTTATAAATTGCACGGATATCAAGATTGGCATCTAGGGGATCACCTGCCCAGGTAATCGTGCTTCCGGATGCGATTTCGAAACGCCTTTTTACAAGGCCGTATAAGCTCATTTCGTAATGCCCGCCACTCATCTCATATCTGCCGGATAATGTGGTTCTGCCGTTGGGGTATATGTTAAAATTAAAATCCCCTTCCCCTTTTACCCTGAAATTATCTTCTGTTTGCTCATCTAAAATAATGGTGAAGGTGGCCCCATCCCCAATGGAAATCAATGCGCGGATATCCACCCCGGAGATTATTGCAGACTCTTCTTCAGAAGATTTAGTCAATATATCATCCGGATCTTCGCGATTTACAAAAATAACCACTCCATCCCGCTCCTGGATTGCCAGGGATTCTTCCGGAATAACATAAGTAACATTCGTGTTTGATCCCACCGTAATATTAACGTCCAATTTAGGCAAATCAAGATCTCCGGTTAAACGCGCGGTTCCATCAAAACTTGCTGTTCCATAATAAAGTTCATTATCCTCTGCGGTGGAATTAAGCACATTAAAATTGGTGGCTTCAAACTGAAGATCGAATTTAGGGTTTAATAAGTTTTCGGTTAATACTTCTCCTTTAACCACGAAGGAATTATTTTTGGTGTCATTTATTCTGAAGTCATCAAAATAAACCCCATCAGTATCGAGTCTTAGGGTTTCATCTTCAATTCTAAACGGCGCATTGAGAGTGGCAACCGTAAAAGCTGCATTATTAAACCGGAAATCCCCGTCATATTCAGGTTCTGTAAGAGTTCCGCTTAGGTTCATTTGTCCTGAAATACTTCCGCTGGTGGTATTTATAGCTCCGTCTGAAAATCCTTCGATGGCTTCCATTTTAAGCTCATTAATTTGAAGATCCAGGTCTACTTCTGCCCCGGTTTCGGCTGCAACGTAGGTTCCGGTTAGGTCAAGATCTGCATCCCCACCTTTTATGGAGAGATCCAAATTGTAATTATCCCCTCCTTCAGCGATGGCTTCAAGGTTTAAGACTCCCAGGGGTACATCCATCACTTTTAAATTCTGGATTTCCAAATTCGCCAGGAGCCCGGTGCTGGAAAAAGGTTCCTCAATAATGAAATTGCCGTTCAGGTTTCCCGAGGCCAGGGATTCTTCAGGATTCAGGTAACTAAAAACAGCTTCCAGATTAAAATTTTTAAAGCCAATGCCAATATGTTCTTTATGAGCTTCAGGCATGGAATTGCTTATTTCTATTTCCTGATTTCCCCTACTCATTAGAAAATCGTTAAATCGAATTGATTTTTCGCCAATCAGAACTTCATTCGACTCCGGGATATTCCATTCTGAATAATTCAGGATCAGTTCTTCAGGAACCAGGTGAACCCGGAAAATATCATCTTCCTTTGAGATCACAGATGCAATATGAACAAGTTTTTCATCCTCATAGTATGAATTGAAATCCAGGTTCAACATTTTGTTTTCTATACTTCCGTCCAGGAAGGTATTTTTAACCGCAAGCGGGCCCGCATCCAATGCATTAAATCCGAAATTGAAATTAAAATTTTCTTTATCTGAATCCAGGCTGAAGGACAAACTGTCTATGATATTTCCGTTATAATTAATATACGGGAGTTCCACGGCTGCAACAAGTGTCCTGTTTTTTTCACTGAAATCCACATTGATATCCACCGTATCCAATTCGGTGAGATTGGTGATAAAAACGTCGTTGATAATTGGAGACTGATTAATATGCCCCCTTAACTTTAATTCCACCGGATTTTCTACAGTATCAGTTAGAATTTCATCTGTGAAATAACTTTCATAATGACGGGAAATAGCATTGGTGAAATCTTCCGGGCTGGCATTGGACTGAAGCTGCAGATCTACCATTTTATTTTTAATGTTCAGCGACGTTGTATCAGTACGCACGTATGCAGACACGTCTAAATCTCCCAGCAAATATGATTGATCATCGTAGACCACAACTCCATCGGTGATATTGGATGAAAATTCAAAATCTTCAGCATTTCCCTGAAAAGTTGCATTTAACTGCAAGGCACCTCTAATGTTTCTTGATGTTAAACCAAGAGCCTGAAGATCAGCTCCCTTTACTTCAAGATCTGCAATTACTTTTGGAGATATTGAATCAAGTTCAACATATGCCTGGAGGGCGGCATCGAGATTTTCATCTTTGTAGGCTGAAGTGATGGTGCCGTTCCCATTTTCGATCTCCCCCTGTATCTTCCAGTCTTTGATACTATATTCACTGTATTTTAAACTGGTAATTGTAGACTCTAAAGTAGCATTTAACACATTTATATTTTCGCCCGAACCTCGCGAACTCAATTCCATATTCAATGTACCCAGGTTCTCATTTTGCAATAGCTCCCCAAGATTAAGCTCCATAACATCCACATTTGCAGTATAACTGATAGTTTCAGCCCCGGAAAAGCTTCCGTTAACTGCAATCGCACCCTGGGATGTTTGCAGCCTTGCAGCGGTTTTAATATTTTCCGGGCTACCTTCAATTGATCCTCGCAGGCTTAATTGGGCAGGAACCTTTATTCCCAGATCCTCTTCCTTAACAAACCCAACCACATCCGATCTGGTAGATGAAAAGCTGAAGGAAGGAAAGTTAAACCGGAGTTTTTCAGTATCCATAGGATTTTCTACAGTTCCAGTTGCATTTAAAGCGGTGTTTTGTCCCCATTTAAAATTTGCTGAAGGAATTTCCAGGGAAGAAAGAGATCCATCTACTTTTAAATTTCCGGTAAGCACTTTTTTACTTAATTCTACCAAATATTCGTTTTGTTTGAGTTCGGGCTGAAAAGGGAACAGATCCCTTAACCAAAAATTGATCTGATTTAATTCAGCGCTTATTTGTGCATTTTCCGGATTATTAATGAATTCATCAATAGAGTTATATTCCAATGTCAATTTGCCGTTTAACCTGTTTTCATTTAAGTGAAGGCTTAAACCGTCGAGCTCCAGCGAGTTTTCATCAAGCTCAAGATCCAATACAAACTCTTTTAATTGATATCCTGAAGCCTCATTAAAATTGAATTCGTTTAAATGTAATCCGGCAGTTTCTTCCGCAAGAAAGATATTTTCTGCAGTGAAATTAAAATCTTTTAGCACAATAGCATCAGGATTAAAAATTCCTTTTTCAACCATGGCTCCATCGACAAAATAACTGAAATTATTATTTTCGAGCGAGATCGAATTCACATTTACGGTCCATTCAGGCCATTCAAAATCCTGATTTCCTGGCAAATATTCCTTTAGTTCAGGTTCTTGTTCTATTGTGGTAGTTTCAACTAAAACTTCAGAATTATTGAGTAGAATTTCATCAATAACAATAAGATTATTTTCCAGATTTAATTCCGCCGATTCCGCCATAAACTCACCCACATCAAGAATGCTGAGAATTCCATCTGGTTTAGAAGCGTAATTCACGTTCACATTTTCGAGTTGAAGTCTGTCAACAATCAAAAAAGGCAGGGGCGCATCGCTGTCCTCAGATTCCGGTAAAGCTTTGGTTTGATCGTAATAAATTGAGGTATTTGCCAAATGAGCATTGGAAATGTGGAATTTCATGTTTTCCAGATCGGTTTCTTCCATCTCAAGATCCAGTTTATCCATTTTTAACCGGCTATCAATTCCGCTAACATCATCTTTAAATGTAAGATCAAAATTCCTGAAACTAAGTTCTCCTATATTGAACTTTGTAGTTGCAGTGGTATCCTCCGCTGAAGTAGCATTAGGATCGGAAGTAACATACGCATCTAAAAGAAACTGATAATTAAATCCTCCAGCTGAATCTTTTCGAATCACATTGGCGCGAAGCCCTTCCCAATCTACAAAATTCACGGAGATCCCATCTCCTTTTATTAGTGGCCAAAGCGGCACATCGGCTTCCAGGGATCTGGAATAGATGAGCGTATCACTTTTTTGGTCCTCAAGATAAAGTCCCTCCAGACTGATATTTCCATCAAAAGTGATGAAAAGTTTTTCTATTTCAACTTTGGTATTGGTTTTATTGGAGATGGAATTGGTAAGCTTGTCAACAATAATACCCTGTCCCCAGGGGCTTCGTATAAATAGAATTAAAAGGATTATAAAAATAAAGAGTCCCGCGAGAATTTTCGCAAGGATCTTTATGGTTTTATTTTTCCTTTTTGGTTCTTCTTTTTTCGAGTTTGGCATGGTAACTTCAAATTTATCGCATTATGCTTGTAATAAGAAGCTCAAACCTATAATATTAAGTTAATAAAATGGAAATAAATAAAATTTTATATTATTCTGCCGGACTTAATTCAATAGGAGGAATATTGGAAGGCGGAACCGTGTCTTCTGGTTCCGAAGATGATTCTGGAATTGGGACATTGCTGAATAGATTCAACTCTAAATCATTTATTTCATCTGCATTGAGGATTTTTAATCGTACGGATGGTAAATCCGAATCGGAACCATCGGTGCTTTCTGTAACACTAAGAACTTCAAAAGCTACTATTCCAAGGTTTTCTCCTTGCAAATCCCCTTCAATCGGGTCGTAATTGATACTGATATCACTGTCATAAACGACGGCGATCACAGTTTGTCTTGTTAACATGGCCAAACCTGTAGCTCTTAGCGGGATGACCTCGTTTACTTCATCCAAAAGATCATCGTTTTCATTCTCGCCCAAACCAGGTCCTGCAAGGAGAAAATTTCTTAAACCACTTCCTGTAGGACCCGCAGTTTCCCAGGAATCGGGAATTGTTTTTAATGTAAACCATCCTTCATCCCCAACTTGTCCCGTATAAAGCACGATTTCATCTCCGATATTATCCCTGAAATACCGCAATGTTTGACGTAAGCCAATTTCAGCCAGATTATCATTCACATCACTTTCCGAAAAGTTATTAGGTTCATTCCCATTATCGATACTTTCTTCATCAATCACCAAAACAACCGCAGTTGTGGCCGGGTCCGGATTGTTATCACCATTGTCTCCATTATCTCCATTGTCAATGATTACATTATCGGTCTCATTGATAAAGTCATCATCATTTTCGCATCCATTAAACCCAATCATTAGTATGATCATTAGTGCATTTTGAAAAATATTCCTTTGTGATTTCATACTATTTAGTTTTAGTTCTACCTTCCTAAAAGTTCTAAAAATACAAAATCAACATTTTTAATAACCTCAAAAACAGGTGTTTAACTAATCTTTATGAAGAATTTTTTCAGTTACAAGTTTCCAAACTGGAAACTCTTTAATCGGCTAATGTGTGGTAATTATATACACTTTCTATTAAAATTTCCACACTTTTTACTAAATACAGTATAGAATCCATACCTGTATTTTTTTGAGCATTAAAATTCTTATACCATTGACTTTTAGATTATTCTATGATTTACAGAGTATCTAAAATCCTGTATCCTTTATCCTTAAACTAGTGTAAAGTGCAATGGCACTGTTATGGCAACCACCTAACAGGCCTGCATTAACCCAACTATAATTAACCGGCCATAATTTTAAAATTCATACTATGAAAAGAACTCTTTTAGTAGCAGTATTATCTGTCGCAATGCTAAGCTCTTGTGTTTCCAAGAAAAAATATGTTGAACTAGAAACAGAATTATCCAATACCCAATCCAATTTGCAAAGAACCGCAATGGAAAAGGAGGAAGCTCAACGTAAACTGGACGCAATTGAAGCCCGGGTTTCAGATTATAATGCCAAAATCAATTCCTTGCAGGAATCCAATGACAGTAAAATGGAAATGAATGATCTTACTGTTATGTCAAATAACAATAAGGCAAAAATGAGAGAAACCCTTAAAAAGGTAGATCAGGAAGCACTTAGAAATGCCAAAACCCTTGAAGATTCCATCAACCTTGCAGTTTCTTATAATTTGAAACAATCCATTTCTGATGATTCTGAAAGTGATGATGTAAATATCACTATCGATAAAACAGTGGTAATGATCAATGTTTCTGATAAATTATTGTTTAACAGCGGAAGTTACCGAGTGAGCAATAAAGCCTCTAACTTAATGCAGAAATTGGCTGATGTTATCAATTCTGAACCAAGTATGGAAGTGATGATTGAAGGTCATACAGATGACAGAACCATCGTAGAAGGATCGCACCTTCAGGATAACTGGGATTTAAGTGTTAGACGTGCAACTTCTATCGTAAGATTGCTACAGGATAAATACAAGGTTGCACCAGAAAAACTGATCGCAGCAGGAAGAAGCAGCTATTCCCCTTTAGTGGAAAACACTTCAAAAGAGAACATGGCTAAGAACAGAAGAACAAGAATTGTTATTATTCCAAATCTTGATAAGTTCTTTGCTCTTTTAGAGAGTGAGCAGTCGGGACAGTAATAATTTAGATAAGATTATGAAAAAGGCAAAACTGAAAAGTTTTGCCTTTTTTTGGTTTTTACCTCAGACTTTGATCCTATGAGGTTTTCATTTTTGCATATCCGTTTAAACTCTTAAATATAATTTTTGTCTCCCTGAGCGGAGTCGAAGGGTCAAACAAAAACGTCTCGACTGCGCTCGACGTGACATTCTTGTTCAATTATATCTTTTATACCTTAATCTTAACTTCACTTTAACCTGACATTCACACTATTATTTTTTCTATTTATTTAACTTTAAGTCTAAAGCTAAATATTATGAGTGACAAGAAAAATCAGCCAAAGGCCAACAAGCCGATACGAAAAGAAGATAAAATTGAAAAAAATGAGCTGCCATATGATCCAAATATAAATTCAGATGATAAGCAGGCACTATCTGATGAAGGTTTAAGCATGGATCAGGGTCAGGATAAACCTTTGGCCAATCGCAAAAGACCTGTCGATTTTACAGGAAAAGACCTTGACATTCCGGGACGGGATGAAGCCGATACTTCGCACGAAGGTACCGATATTCCTGATGAGGCAAATTACCAGTTTAATGAACGGGGAGTTCGCAGTGATGCAGCTAAAAATAAAGAACATCCTAATCCCGACAGGGAAGTTCCTGAAAAAGATTAAAAAGAGAGGCCACCTAAAAACAATTTTAGATGGCCTCTCTTTTTATGCGATGAAGTTCTGTTTATTTATTCTTTTTCAGGGACATGAAATACCAGTCCAATGAGTATTTTCCGGCACCGGTGAAAAACAATAAGACCCATCCGGATAAATAAAGCAATGGCAGTTCCTGCCTTCCAAAACCATCCGGTACGTGCACTATTAAAGCGGCAACAGCCATAGTCCCGATAAGTGGTAAAACAGCCAGTCGTGTTCCAAGCCCCAAAATCACTAAAACAGAACAAACAAATTCAGCAAAAACAGCTAAGGTGAATGTTGTGATTTCTCCCAACCCCAAAGGATCTGCAAAAACTATTTCCTCACTTCCAAAAAATTTGATGAGTTTAGGGATTCCATGAGTAAGCATCAATGCCGAAATTGCCAGGCGAAAGATTAGTAATCCGAGATCGACATTTCGTAGATTTAAATTTGTAGAGTACGTGTTTTTCATAAATAGCTGGTTTTAATTTTATGCTTATCTGTTTAGAAACCTAAAAACAGTTTTTGTCCCCCTGAGCGCAGTCGAAGGATCAAACAAAAACGTCTTGACTGCGCTCGACATGACGCTTTTTAGTTCAATTTCGCCTTTTGGGTCTCTTAATGAGATATACAAATTAATTTTTAAATGGTTCTTAAGTTCAAAAAAACAAATCTATGTTTTCACCTAATATGACTTAGGTTGATATCAAATTATTTTATGCCTGAAATTGAAAGATATAAAATTTTAATTAGTTTTAAGCTTATAATATGAACCACATAAGCAAGGACATTGATAATCCCACAAAGGCTATAATGGTGGTCATCATGGTCCAGGACTTGAAAGTTTGTTTTTCGGTAAGGCCTAAATACTGTCCAACCAGCCAAAATCCACTGTCGTTTACATGGGATAAAATCGTTGCTCCGGATGCAATCGCGATTACAATAAGTGAAACCTCCTGAACAGAATACATTCCCTGGGCAAGCACAGGAGCTGTGATTCCGGCTGCTGTAATCATTGCCACTGTTGATGAACCCTGTAAAATGCGGACCAAGGCGGCAACAATAAACCCGAATACAAGGGGATTGAAAAAGCTGTTATTGAGGGCAGTTGCTATCATTTCACCTGCCCCGGTATTGATCAGTATTTGCTTAAAAGCACCTCCTGCACCGGTAAGTAAAATAATGATTCCGGCAGCCTGAAATGATTTGGTGGCTACTTTTAATAAATATTCCTTCTGCATTCCCCTTCGCACTCCCAAAAAATACCAGGCGATTAGATTGGCTATTATAAGCGCCGTAAATGGATGCCCTACCAATTCAATACTATACAACAATCCTGAAGGGATTTCATAATTCTCAAATAACGGACTTGTTGCCAATGTATTGACCACGATTAAAAATATCGGGATAAAAATAATAGCTATTATAAGTGCAGGCGAAGGTGCTTTTTTTTCATCGTAGCTTTCATTTTCCTCAAAAACTTTTGGCGCTACAATGATCCTTTTTGACAAAAATTTTGCGAAAACCGGTCCGGCAAGTATCGCAGCCGGAAGTCCTGCGAAAAAGCCATATACGATCACCCAACCAAGATCGGCTCCCAGGATATCAGCAACTGCAATAGGCCCCGGTGTTGGCGGAATAAAAGCATGGGTGATCGCTAAACCTGCAAGTAAAGGAATGGCATATAATAAGAGGGATTTCCCGGTTCGCTTGCTAAGCGCATAGGTAATTGGTACAAGGATTATAAAGGCAACATCAAAAAAAACAGGAATAGCAACAACGAAACCCGTGATCATCATTGCCCAGGGCGCATTTTTTTCCCCGGTTTTTTTCAGCATAAATGAAGCCAGCCGCTGAGCCCCGCCGGATTGTTCAAGGATTCCTCCAAATAAAGCTCCAAGACCAACCACGGTAGCCACAAAACCCAGGGTGCTGCCCATTCCATCCTTCATAGTGTCAAGGATCTCTTTGGCGGGCATTCCTGCCATCATTCCCACAGTTATACAAACGATGAGCAATGCCAGGAATGCCTGAATTTTTAGTCGGAGAATAAGAAAAAGCAGTAATGCAATGCCAAATAATACGGCCGAAAGTAGTTGTAAATCCATTAATTAGCTGGTTTCCATTGGGTATGAAAAAATTCTCCCCGGGGTTTATCGGTTCTCTCATAGGTATGTGCTCCAAAATAATCACGTTGTGCCTGGATCATATTTGCGGAAGTCTGTCCGGAAATATAGCTGAGCAGGTAATTTGCCGCCGCAGATAATACCGGAACCGGAATTCCTGAGACCAAAGCTTCGCCCGTAATTTTCATAAGAGAATTCCTGTTATTCTTTACATAAGCTACAATTTGAGGATGGGTTAAAATATTTTCTCCGGGTTGTTTCTTAAATATCTCAATCAAATCTTCCATAAAAGCGGACCGGATAATACACCCATTGGTCCATATTCTTGCTATTTCAGATAAATCAAGATCCCATTCGTATTCCCTGGAAGCTTCGGATAAAAGATCGAATCCAATCGCATGATTGATGATACTAGCTGTTTTATATGCTGAAAATAAATCTGAAAGATCAGTTTCCTTAGTCCTGTTTTCTTTGGTAGACGAAATGCCGTAAAGATGCATAGCATTTTCTCTTTCCTCCTTTTTGGCTGAAATATTCCGAGCCATCACAGCGGCGGTAATTGTGTCAAAAGGAACTCCCAGTTCCAGGGCGGCATTGGTAGACCAGCCCCCGGTTCCTTTTTGTTTGGCAGCATCCAGGATTTTATCGATCAAAAAATCATCGCCTTCTTTTGTTTCCAATATATCTGCGGAAATTTCCAGCAAATAGCTTTTCATCTCCAGGTTCCATCTTTTGAATAACCCCTCGATCTCTTCTGGTCCAAGTCCTAATGAATATCGCAGATACTGATAGGTCTCTGCAATTAGCTGCATTTCTCCATATTCAATACCGTTATGAAGCATTTTCACAAAATGTCCGGCTCCATCCGGACCAACGTGAGTACAACAAGGCTTTCCTGCGGGATCTTTGGCGGCTATCTTTTCAAAAAACTTTCCAACCCTTTTATAAGCTTCAATGGATCCTCCCGGCATGATGGAAGGCCCCTTTAAAGCACCTTCTTCCCCTCCTGAAACTCCCATCCCCATAAATAAAAGCCCTTTTTCCCTGAGGTTCTTCTCTCTCCTCATAGTATCCTTAAAATGGGAATTACCACCGTCTATAATAAGATCCCCCTTATCCAGCAATGGCAGCAGCTCTTTAATTACCACATCTACGGTGTTCCCGGCATTCACCATCAACAGAATATCCCTGGGTTTTTCAAGCGAGTTTACAAAATCATGCAAGCCTTCAAACCAGGGGAAATAATGGTCCTTCTTATTGGCTTCAGCGAAATTTTTAGCGATATCGACTTCTACCCGAGCAACATGCCGGTTGTAAACAGAAACCTTAAATCCTTTTGAAGCCAGATTAAGGGCAAGACTCTTTCCCATAACGCCAAGCCCTAAAAGCCCGATTTCAGATTTTGGATGTTCTAATTTGTTCATGATCTCTTCGATGATCTTATCTTCAGATTTGTTCACGTCGATATGAAGTCCGTAGTCCGGGATCTCCAAAGCTTCAAACTGGGAATGTAATAAGGAAGGTTTAAAATAATGAGCTTTTCGGGAGGAAAGTCTGTTAAGGATGACTTCATAATCTGAATTCAAAAAGATCCAGGTTACAGGCTGCTCAGGATCTCCAATTAATTTTATTCTGTATTTTTCTTTTAGTGCAGAACAGGCTAGTACAGCCCCATTTTCAGAATTCCAGGTATACATGTTCCTAGCCAAAGTATCGAGCCAGAACTCCCGGTCTTGATCCTCCAATGGGATTCCATGAGCCATTTTAGCAACATTTTCGGGAGGATGAAAATCATCGGCATCATAAAACGGAAGTTCAAGTTTTTTGGCAAGGCGTTTTCCAATCGTTGTTTTTCCTGCTCCCGAAACGCCTGCTACTATAAATACCATTTCATGTTTAATTTTTCTTGAAGCCAATATAAGATTATTCTGAAAATTGATTTTTTATGAAAACACCAATTTCATCAAAATTTTCCTACAAAATATAAATTCGGAAAAGGAAAAATAAATTATGTCTTTAAAAAAAGTGTATGAAGATGATCCTTATGGTTTTATTATGCTTATTTAGATCAAATATTAACACGCTCACAAACTTTAGTGTATTTCATCGATTAAAAATGCTTTTTACCGCGGTTATTGAATAAAGTTTATTTAAATTTAACTATTGTTAAAGGTGAAATTTAAAAATGAAAAATTTAATCGTGCTTTTCGGAATTTTTGTACTAAACGCATTCTCTGGCGTTCAGGCTCAAACATCTGCAACCGCGAATTTCACTGCTTCCGCTACGATCATCCAACCCATAACAATCACCACCACTTCCGACATGAATTTTGCCAATATCGACGCAAAAGATGGTGGTCAGATAATTCTTACACCTGAAAGTACCCGTACAGGTTCCGGCGGTATTGTGTTGGCGGGAGCAGAAAATCTTTCAGCAGCGACTTTTATAATTTCAGGGCAATCCGGTTATACCTACGATATTTCCCTGCCAGATGATACGTATACATTAACAAATGGAATCGAGAGCATGGTGATCAATAATTTCACCAGCAGCTCAGGCAACGGAAACCTGATAGCCGATGAATCCCAGATAATTCGAGTTGGTGCAACCCTTAATGTAAATCCAAATCAAACTCCCGGTTTTTACTCCACACCAGCACCTTTAAATGTCACTGTGAATTACAACTAGTACTTCCCTGTTCCTTCTTTACACCCTTCGTATCCTCAAAATTTCACTTTTATTCATATTTCCTATAGGTGTTTTTACCCATTTTGTGCATTTTAACGAATATTGGGGTTAGTTACCGATTAAGTTTTGAGGGTATTGCTTATTCAACGCATATTTGTCTTGTCAATAAAGACAAACCCTACAAACCTAAATACCTACTTAAAATGAAAAAAATTACTTTTATCTTATTCGCTCTTATCGCTGGAACTAGTTTTGCACAAGACGCTAGCGCGACTGCTAACGCAGCTGCAGATATTGTTAGCCCACTTGAAATTACTGCTACACAAGCTTTAAATTTTGGTAAAGTTTCTAATAATACTGCTGGAACGGTTGTAGTTGATACAGATGGTATATTTAGTGGCTTGTCACAAATTGGTACCACCACGCCGAAAGCGGCAAGTTTTAATGTAACTGCTGCAGCTGGTTTTAGATATAGAGTTATTTTACCTACTACAGATGTTGAACTTACGAGTGGTCCTGAGAGTAATCCTGACATAATAAAAGTGAATAATTTTATTGATGATGCTGGAGAAACCCCTACAGGTTCTGGGACTCCTGAAACCATTAATGTTGGAGCAACATTAAATGTAACCGCTAGTCAGGCAACAGGTAATTATACTGGTACTTTTGACGTTAGTGTGGCCTACGAATAATCGAAATTAATTCATTATATTAAAACGCCGCCCCTGTGGCGGCGTTTTTTAGTTCCCGGCATATTTTCGTAAATTGTATAAACAGACTTAGGAACACATGGAAAAAATAATTTTCATCCTGCTATCCCTTTTTTTAGGTTCCCAGGCTTTTGCCCAGGCATCGGCTTCGGCTACGGTAAACAGCAGGGCAACCGTGATAGACCCAATCCAGATAGATAAAACGGTGGATCTGGATTTTGGGAATATCATCACCGCCTACAATCCCGGCAGTGTGATCCTTTCCACGGATGGCTCCAGGGTGGCTTACGGAGTTCAGATTTCCAATACTATACCCGGAAACGTAACACCGGCAGAAGCTGTGGTGACTCATGGAAATAATAATTACGCCATCACATTACCGGAAAGCTTTCTTTTATACAATCAGGAAAACCCAAATCAGGTGCTTCGTATAGATCAATTCACCGTTGTACCACAGGAAGGCGATGTTATGGATATTATAAGGATTGGCGGAACATTGAATTTGGAAGCCAATCAGTTATCCGGTTTCTATACCAATTCTTCAGGTTTTAATGTTACAGTATCCTATAATTAAATGTTTTAAGGTTTAATTAACAAGACTATCTTATTTCACTACATTTGTAATCAGTTCAATAAGATTTTTAAATAAAATCCATCCCCAAGGATATGATAAAAAAACTACTAAGTCCCCTACTCCTAATTTTCATCTTTATTTTTTCAGGATTTGCAACATATGCCCAAGGCGATCTAATGATCATGCCAAAACGTTTGGTGTTTGAAGGCTCCGAACGTTCCCAGGAGATCAACCTGGCCAATACAGGAAGCGATACTGCTGTTTACGCGATCTCTTTTATCAACTATAAAATGACCGAAAGCGGAAACTTCGAACAGGTGGAAGAGCCTGAGGAAGGTCAGCGCTTTGCAACCGACTTCCTTCGATATTTTCCAAGAAGGGTTACTCTCGCGCCCAATGAAGCTCAAACCGTTCGTGTCCAGTTGGCCAGATCCGGAAATCTGGAACAAGGGGAATACCGTTCCCACGTTTATTTCAGGGCAGTGGAAGAGCAAACCGCACTGGGAGAGGAAGATCAAAATGAAGCAGAAGGAATTTCCATCAATATCAAAACCGTATTCGGGATCAGTATCCCTGTTATAATCCGCGAAGGACAATCTACTACCGCAATTAACTTAACAGAGGTTTCTTTAAATACCGAAGGAGAAAATCCAAGACTTTCCATGGTGATCAATCGGACGGGGAACATGTCGGTCTACGGAAATATATCAGTAACCCATATTGCGCCAGATGACAAAACTACTGAAATTGGTATGGTTAAGGGTGTATCGGTCTATACTCCAAATACCAAAAGAAATTTCTCTTTTGAGCTTAGGAATGCCGGAGAGGTTGATTTGAGTAAAGGAACTTTAAAAGTAAGTTACTCGGAAGAAAAGGGAAATACTTTGGCCGTTCAGGAATTGAAATTATAGGTGTTAAGGCTTATGGAAAAAAACTACTCTTTTAATTTTAAAATATAAAAAATGAGGATCGCCCCCTGGTTTCCTTGTTTATTATTAATGACGACTCTCTTTTTAGTTTCGTTGGGATTGCAGGCTCAAACTATTGACATTGTAACGGTAACTGGAGCTCCTGTTTGCACATCAGGTTCCATCAAAGTAGGTTTTAGGCTTACAAACGGAAATGGTAGTGGAACCTATTTCAGTGAAACTACAAAATATACACTTAGTTTAATTCTAAACGGAACAACTGTTAATAAGATTGATTTGTCCAATGTTCCTATTCCAAATCCTACAACCGGTAATTCGCCAAATGGCGCAACAGTTATAATTCTGGATAAACCCTTTTTAATTCCATCTAACGCTCCAAATGGGGATAATTATAGATTATTAGTTTCTTCAAGTGATCCTTCAAGGACACAACCAGTAGAAGCTTATTCTGGGACTTTTGTAATTTATTCTACTCCCAATGCGCCAACAGTAGGAACAATTACTCAACCAACTTGCACAACAGCAACAGGAAGTGTTGCATTGAGCGGTTTGCCTTTAGGAAACTGGACAATTAATCCAGGATCAATTACAGGGTCAGGAGCTAATAAAACAATTACAGGACTTGCAGCAGGCACCTATAATTACACAGTCACAAATACAAGTGGATGTATATCTTCTAATTCCGCAAATATAATTATTAATGCGCAACCAGTAACACCATCTGCACCAACAGCCTCTAATAATGGCCCTGTTTGCGTTGGTTCAACATTGAATTTATTCGCTTCAACAGTTGAGGAAGCAACATATTCCTGGACAGGCCCAAATAGATTTGTTTCTGCTTTACAAAACCCACAGGTTAGTACCAATGCCAATACTGCAATGGCTGGGACTTATTCAGTTACTGTAACAGTAGATGGATGTACAAGTATTGAGGCAAGTACTAATGTTATTGTGACTACAAATATTACCTGGACCGGATCGACAGACACCAACTGGAATAACACGAACAACTGGAGCTGTAACTCCTTACCTACTTTGGAAACCAATGTATTGATACCAGCGAATTTGGCTTCTAATAATTATCCTGAAATAAATGCAGGAACCAACACGCTTGCTAAAAACCTTAGTATTGAAGATGGTGCTTCAGTTTTGGTTAATGATAACTGGCTAAGAATTGCCGGCGATCTCACAAATTCCGGAGTTCTAAATACAGTAACCGGAAGTATTTCTTTTGAAGGAACTTCAGCCCAAAACATTCCCATTGGTTCTTTTGAAAATAACCGAATTCAAAACTTAAGGATTGATAATACTTCAGGAGTAACTTCTGAGGCAATAATTGAGGTTACTGGAATTTTAACTGTTGAAACCGGTAATTTTAATACAGGAAATTCATTCACCCTTATTTCTGATGCAACCCAAACCGCTCTTATAGAGGGTACTAATAACGGACAGGTTGTTGGAACCGTAAAAATGCAGCGTTACTTAGACCCTGCTTTTGGCTATAAATATTTTAGTTCTCCATTTAGCAATAGCACTGTTGGGGATTTTAGTTCCTATATGGATCTGGTAGATCCGGTTACTTCATTTCCTCATTTTTATACTTATGATGAAAATCGAGAATATGATGCCGATTCTGCTTCTACAGGATGGAAGGCTTATACAACGGCCGCTGAGTCATTGGAAATTTTAAAAGGTTACGCCCTTAATTTCGGAAGCTCCTTAACTTCTCCAAAAACGATTGAGATCTCGGGAAACGTTAATAATGGTTCTCAGGAAATCACTTTGTACAACAATCATAGATTGTATACAAAGGGTTTTAATTTAGTAGGAAACCCGTACCCTTCTCCAATCGACTGGAATGCCCCGGGATGGACCAAAACTAATATAGATGATGCTATCTATTTCTTTACCGCCGGATCAACAAAGCAGTATACAGGGACTTATACTTCTTATGTAGATGGAATAAGTTCCGATGGAAGATTCTCCGGTATCATTCCATCCATGCAAGGCTTTTTTGTGCATGTCAACGATGGTCCTTCCAATCCCCCTTCTAAGGTAACTGCTACATTAAGAGTTACTAACCCGGTGCGAACAGATAACAGCATTCCACAAGAATTTTTAAAAGGCAGTGAGCCGGAAAAAGATCCCTTAATTCGGATTTCAGCTGGATATGAAAACGAAGTTAAGACTGATCCTGCAGTTATTTATTTTCCTCATTTTGCAAAACTTTCTTTTGAAAAAGACAAGGATGCACTTAAACTTATGAATACCGATATTACTGTTCCAAATCTATACAGTCTTACTCCTGAAAATAAAAAATTATCTATAAATGGCCTTCCGATACCTGGAAGCGGAGGAATTAAAAAAATCCCCTTAGGACTAAAAACCGAAAAAGATGGCTGGATGTCGATTGGCCTGCAAGACCTTCAGGATTTACCTTCAAATTTCAATGTTTATTTAATCGATTCAGAAAAAAGGATTGGTCAGAATCTAAGTAGAAAACCTCGGTACAGGTTTTTTGCAAAATCAGGGCAGCACGAATCCCGCTTTCATTTAATGTTTTCGGAAACCGAAATCAGCGATCCGGCGATCGCGTTTGAGGAGCCTTTCAGCGTTAAAACTGTCGGGGGAAAAGTAATGGTGAGTATGAATTTGGAAACAGGTCAAAAAAGTATATTACTGGCCAGTACTGTTACAGGACAAATTCTGGACAGAAAAAATGTATCGGAAAAAGAGACCGTAGAAATTGAAGGGATAAAAAGTTCAGGAATTTACTTCTTCAGCATAAATCTTAAAGACGGGATGTTTTCCAAAAAAGTATTAATTCAAAAATAATGAAAATAGCTTATAATCTTATCTGGACAAAAAAGACTATTAATCACGTAATTTTCGGATTGATCTTCACATTATTCAGCCTTTCGGCAATGGCTCAGGAAAATCCGCCAATTCCCGTTCAGGTACAAGTGAATACCTCCCAGTTTTTAAATTTCGGGGCTTTTACCGTTGGCACCGGAGTTGGCACTGTTACCGTAAACTCTGATGGAATCCGGTCCAATAATGGAGATACCTTTCTCCTAAATATGGGTGCTACCCCTTCGGCTGCTCTTTTTGATCTTACCGCAAATCCGGGAACTATAATTCAAATTCAGCCACAAACTCCAATTAATTTACCAGGAAGCAATGGAGGAAGTATTAAATTAAACATTGATAGCTTTAGTACCGGACAAACTTTTATAACTACTGCCAGTCCTCCGCTTTCAAATCCTGTTTATGTTGGAGGAACCCTTAGTTCAGAAGGTTCAATAGCAAATCCGCCGGGGAATTACAATGGCACCTTTACCTTAACTTTTATCCATCAATAAAATCATACTGCGATTAATGCCAATTAAAATCTGCACTTTTTTTACTGATGGTTTCATGAAATTTCTTCCAGCTTTCCTGTTTCTCATATTATTTTCCTTTGCCGGTAATGCCCAGGAAACTATCCCGGAATACGATGAACTTAATGTTGAAATGAAAATCCCCAATTTTGGAGTGTTGGAAATTCCAATTGCCATAAAAGGCCAGGATGCTTTTATTCCTGTTAAAAATTTATTTGATTTTCTGAAAATTAAAAACGAAAAGATCAATTCTGGAATTGAGGGCTTTATTATCCATCCGGATTCTACATACCGAATCAACCCGGCTGAAAACAGAATTTCATATAAGGACGTTAATTTCGAATTAAAAGATTCAGATTATATCCAGTCCCCCACCACCTTTTATTTAAGATCTCCACTTTTCGGACAAATATTCGGACTGAACACCAATTTCTCTTTCCGAAGCCTGTCCGTAAGTCTGGAAACAAAGAAAGAACTTCCGGTTATAAAAGAAATGCGACTCAGGAAAATGCGGGAAAACCTAAACCAGGTAAAAGGTATCATAACCCCCGACACCAGTATCACGCGTAATTATCCGTTTTTTAGGGCCGGAAGTCTGGACTGGGGTGTCGTAACCACGCAACAAAGCGAGATCGAGAATGACAATAGATTAACGCTGGGCTTGGGTACCATGTTTTTGGGCGGAGAGACCAACTTAATGTTAAATTACTCCACCCGGGTTCCTTTTGATTCCAGAAATCAATTTTATCAATGGCGATTTGTGAACAACGAAAGTAAATTGTTCAAACAGGTTACGGCAGGACGAATTTTTACCCGGGCAACTTCTTCCCTGTTTGCTCCGGTTAGCGGTGTGCAAATTAGCAACAGCCCTTTTCAGAACCGGCGTTCTTTTGGGAGTTATACCCTCAACGATTTTACAGAGCCAAGATGGACGGTAGAACTTTACGTAAACAATATACTGGTAGATTTTGTCCAGGCAGATGCTTCCGGATTTTACACCTTTGATGTGCCCCTAATGTATGGGAATACGGCCGTTAATCTTAGATTTTACGGCCCTTACGGGGAAGAAAGAATTGAAGAACGAAATATCAATATTCCCTATAATTTTGTCCCTAAGAACGAACTTGAATATACCCTAAGTGCAGGAATTGTAGAAAACGATGAAATGAACAGGTTTTCAAGGCTGAATTTTAATTACGGGCTAGGCAATTCCATAACCATTGGTGGTGGTGCCGAATATCTTACAGATGTGAGCAGCGGAGAGGTAATGCCTTTTGTGAATACCTCGGTTCGCTTTGCTTCCAATTTTTTATTTTCGGGAGAATATATGTATGGCGTAAAGGGGGAAGGGATTTTAAGTTACCGGACTCCCCGAAATTTTCAGGTAGATTTGAATTATATAAAATATGATGAGAACCAAACAGCCATAAATTTTAATTATCTGGAGGAACGGAAAATCAGTTTATCAACCCCAATAAGGGGAAAGAATTTTTCGATGTTCAGCCGTTTCAGTATTAACCAGATCATTATGCCAAATACGGAATTTACCACGGCGCAATTATTACTTTCCGGAGCAATTATGGGTATTAGCACCAATTTCACCACCTACGGGATTTATAATGACCGGGTTAAAAAACCAACTATTTACAGTTCCCTTTCACAAACTTACAGATTGCCCAACAGGTTTCTTTTTTCGCCACAGGTGCAATATGATTTTAGCCGGAATCAATTCAATAATTTGATTTTTGAACTGGAACGACCTGTTTTTGAGAGAGGATTTCTGAACATTGCCTATGAAAATAATATTCTAAGAAATGCTCATATTTTTGAGGTGGGCCTCCGGTATATATTCGATTTCGCACAAACCTCTGTTACCTCCAGAATAGGGAATAGAAATTCCGCTTTTGTTCAGTCGGCCAGAGGAAGTTTGATGCTGGACAGTAATACCGGGCAAGTAATGACAAGCAACCGCACAGCGATGTCCAGAGCTGCCCTAACCATCATTCCGTTTCTGGATTATAACAACAATGGAATTAAGGATCCTATGGAGCCTTCTGTTCCCGGAATGAAACTTAAGAATACTTTTGGTAATCCAACCTATAACGAAGATGGGACGATCCTTAGGATTACAGAACTGCAACCATATGTAGATTTGGTTTTGGAAATAGACCCTGTGAGTCTAGACAATATCGCCTGGAGAATTACCAACCCCAAGATCAAGATACATACCATTCCTAATCAGTTTCAGGAAATCCATGTGCCGGTGGAAGTTATGGGAGAAGTTGCGGGAATGGTTTATTTTAAAGGTGATTCAGGGACAACCGGTCAGGGAAGGATAATTGTAAATATCCTGGATACCAACGGGAATATTGCAGCACGTGTTTTAAGCGAGGGAGACGGCTATTTCACCTATCTTGGACTAAAACCGGGAGCCTATACGGCAGAAATAGACCAGGAGCAGCTTTCAAACCTGGGTTATTCAGTTACATCTGAAAACACTTCTTTTGAGATTTTGGTGGATCAATATGGTGATATCGTAGATGATCTTGAATTCACCCTGAAAAATTAACCCTCATAGAGGATTTTAATCCCTCATTGAGGGTTTAATTACCCGAGGCTTGCCTCGAATTTTTAAAATTAGTTTCCACTTCATACCTCGTGGGCTTGCCCCGAGGTTTTTGATTTTCCCGGGGCCTGCCCAAATTATTCAGAAGGCCTGAATCGAATTTTGAAGGTATTTCCCTCCCATTAATTATCAGAAAATATTGTTGGCTTGCTCAACAGTTTTTTGATTTAACCTAATTATTCTGGATACTCCACCCTTAAATGAAAGATATTCTTAAGCTTTTGCTTGAGTACTTTTTTTATGAGTTGAATTTCCTTGAATGTAATATCGGCATTCAGGAATTGTGCTTCCTCCATTTGTTTGTTTATAATTTTATCTACAAAGGAATCTATCTTGGCGGTGGTAGGTTCTTTCAGGCTTTTGCTTGCAGCCTCCACGCTGTCGCACATCATAAGGATCGCGGTTTCCCTGCTAAAAGGAATGGGGCCGGGATACCTGAAATCGGCAGAAGAAACATCATCATTTAGTTCCTTTTCCTTCATATAAAAGAAATATACCGTAGTGGTCCCGTGGTGTGTTCTTATAAAATCAATGACTCTATCCGGAAGGTTATTCTTCTTGGCGATTTCAATTCCTCGAATCACGTGACCAATAATTATTTCGGCACTTTCCCTTGGAGAAAGTTCATCGTGGGAATTCACAGAACTGGATTGATTTTCAGAAAAATACGTAGGATTATCCATTTTCCCAATATCATGGTAAAGTGCTCCTACCCTAACCAACATTGCATTTGCTCCAATTTCATTTGCTGCTGCTTCCGCAAGGTTGGCAACATTTAGCGAATGATGAAAAGTACCGGGAGCCTTGTTTGAAAGTTCCTTTAATAATTTAGTATTGGTATCTGACAATTCCAGCAGGGACATATCTGAAACCAATCCGAATAACTTCTCATAGATATAGATAAGCGGCTGGACAAATAGTGTGGCCAAACCTCCCAAAATAAAGGTGAGAAAAATTTCGTAATCCAGGTTCAGGATATTTCCTTCCTGAATAACTGTGAAGGCAAAATATACCAGGATATAAATAAAGGTTATCTGTCCTACTGAAATAAATAAATTAGCCCTTTTGTATAGTTCTGATACGGTTAAGATAGTAACGATCCCTGCAATTATTTGAAGGAACATATATTCGTAACTGTTTGGCACTATAAACCCTAAAATAAGAACGGTGATAACATGGGTAAACAATCCTAACCTTGAGTCGAAAAAGGCTTTTAGGGTTAATGGAAGTACACATAATGGAACAATATAAACATACCTGGATTCAAATTTCACCACCATGGAGGTAAGAAAAACCATCAGAAGTACATTAAAAAAGATAAAGGAAACCTTTACATTGTTTTCATAGATATCCCTTCGGTATTTCCTGATGAACAACAACAGCATCAATAAAGCCATGCAAACCAGCAGACTATATCCAAACAGGATCCAGCTATAACTGGAATCGCTCCAGACCTGTGTCTCAAATTCCTGCTTGAGCGAATTTAAAATATCGAGTTTTTCTCCTTCCACCACTTCCCCTTTGGAGATAATGATGGTTCCTCTTTCTATGCTTCCGCGGGTATAGGAGATGTTGTTAAGTTTGCTATCCAACTCTTTTTGTGTAAGTGCCGAATCAAAAATAACATTGGGTTCTATAATTGTATAAAATAGTTCCAGCAATTCCGGTTGAATTGAAACCAAATTGGCCTCTGAAATAGCCGATGTTAAAAAAGACTGGATTTCCTCCTGTGAGAAAAGCCGGTCATAATTAATTTCAAAGGCCTCATTACCTTTTCTTAAATAAACAAGCTGTTCAGGATTAGAGCGTTTCTTTTCTTCAAGTATACCGTATTGATAAAGGTCCTCCAATGTTTTGTCTACAAATGTGGTGATAGCGCCTTTTTTTCTGTTAAGTATGCTATCTGAAAAAACCTCCTTAATTTGAGGTTCAACCTGGGATTTTATCTGTGCTACTACTTCTTCATTAAATGAATAATAAGGGATATTATTGGAGATGATTTGATCTTTTTCCTTTACTATTTCATCATCCGTTTTTAGAATGGCAAAATCGAAAGGAGCATATAAGTTTTCATATTGCCAGGGCTTACCTTTCGTAATTTCATATTTGAATTTTCCGCCTTTAGGAAGCAGGTATAAAATAACCACAGCGGTAAGAATAAAAAGAAAAACCTTGTAAAATAAAGCCTGGTTTTTATATAAACTATTGAGAAATTTGGTCATTCTATTTTTTACTATTTTCCAAATGTACTAAAAAATCATCTGTAGTAAGAAGCCTTGGTTTCTTCTTTATAAAATCACTAAATTCGCAACAAGAGAAATTTTAATACTATCATTATGAAAGAAGTTGTAATAGTGAGTGCCGCAAGGACACCAATAGGAAGTTTTCTTGGAGGATTGTCTACAGTTCCAGCCACCAGGTTAGGATCTATAGCCATACAGGGAGCTTTAAATAAAATAAACTTAAACCCGGAACTTGTTAATGAAGTTTTGATGGGAAATGTAGTACAGGCAGGAGTTGGTCAGGCCCCTGCAAGACAAGCTGCTCTTGGTGCAGGAATTCCGGATACGGTTCCCTGTACAACAGTAAATAAAGTATGTGCAAGTGGAATGAAAGCGGTAATGCAAGGTGCGCAATCTATCATGCTTGGAGATGCCGATATTATAATTGCAGGAGGAATGGAAAACATGAGTCTTATCCCGCATTATTTACATCTTAGAACCGGACAAAAGTTTGGTCCTGCAACAATGATCGATGGAATGCAAAAAGATGGACTTGTAGATGCCTATGATCATAATGCCATGGGAACCTGTGCCGATCTATGTGCCAGCGAACACCATTTTTCAAGAGAAGATCAGGATGCTTTTGCCATCCAATCCTATAACCGGTCTGCAAAGGCATGGGAAGAAGGTAAATTTGATAATGAGGTAGTACCTGTAGAAGTACCTCAAAGAAAAGGAGATCCTGTTATAGTAAAGGAAGACGAAGAGTTTAAGAACGTCCGAATGGATAAGATAACTTCTTTACGTCCTGCATTTTCCAAGGATGGAACCGTAACTGCTGCCAATGCTTCAACAATCAATGATGGAGCCGCTGCGGTTATATTGATGAGCCGCGAAAAGGCAAATGAATTGGGATTAAAAGTACTGGCCAGCATTAAAGGCTTCGCAGATGCTGCGCAGGAGCCAAAGTGGTTTACAACTTCTCCAGCCAAGGCCTTGCCTAAAGCGCTTGCAAAAGCTGGAATAACACAGGATGATGTGGATTATTTTGAATTTAATGAAGCCTTTGCTGTTGTAGGTTTAGCCAATATGAAACTATTGGGCTTAACAGATAAAAACACCAATGTTAACGGAGGTGCCGTTTCTTTGGGTCATCCACTTGGATGTTCCGGAGCACGAATAATCATAACTCTTTTGAACGTTTTGGAACAGAATAATGCCAAAACCGGTGCAGCAGCTATTTGTAATGGTGGTGGTGGTGCTTCGGCAATAATAATTCAAAGAGATTAAGTCCAATTTCCAATGTTTAATCAATGCAATACGGAATATGTAACCTTAGTATTGTGCCCGTCCGTATGGAGCCGGCAAATACTTCTGAAATGGTCAACCAGTTATTATTTGGGGAACATTTTAAAATTCTTGAAGAACGCGGAAAATGGAGCCGTATACGTATTGCTTTCGATTCTTATGAAGGTTGGGTGGACAACAGGCAGTTTTTTAAGATCGAAGAAGAACTCTATCTGGAACTGGGCAATGCAACTCCACAGTATTCTGCCGATTTGATAGAACACCTTATAGATGATCAAAACCGGTTTACGCTCATCCCAATTGGATCTATATTAAACGCGGCTGCTGTCCTGAAGCAAAATTATGACGGACAAATTTTGAGCGGTTCCATACAGAAATCGAACCTGGTGGAAACGGCTTTAATGTATCTCAATGCTCCCTTTTTATGGGGTGGAAAAACACCTTTTGGAATAGATTCCAGTGGTTTGACGCAAATGGTTTACAAGTTAAACGGATATTCCTTGTTAAGGGATTCCATACAACAAGCTTCACAAGGGGAACCTTTAAGTTTTATAGAAGAAAGCGAGCCCGGAGATCTTGCCTTTTTTGATAATGCGGAAGGGAAGATTACCCACGTTGGGATCATGATGCCTGATAATTATATTATCCATGTAGATGGTAAAGTAAGAATAGACCGTATAGATCATTCAGGGATTTTCAATCTTGATTCCAGAAAACACACCCATCAGTTAAGAGTTATCAAAAAGATCATTTAAGCTTATAGGAGTTCGAATTTTCAGAAAGTATAAAAACCAAAAGAGGTTGCCAAAAATGGCAACCTCTTTTTTATTCTCTGAAAAGATCAGTTCTTACTTCTGAGACTGATCAATTTTTTCCTGAATGGCATTTGCTTTTGCATCTTCCCCAATTTGGTAATAAATATTCATCGCGGTACGCAATGCTTCAATATTTGATGGATCATTTTCAATCACCTTTTCTAAATAAGGTAAAGCATCTGTATAAATCTGACTACGTTTTTCAGATAATTCATCATATTTTTTAGTGTCGGCCTTACTCATTCCCAGTGTGTTCATTTCTTCAACTATTGAAGCTTCTCTGGAAAGGATAGCAGCAGCTATGTTTAAGCGGGCGTCTGCCATTTCCGGGTCAATTTCCAGTGCTTTTTTGTAGTAAGAAATTGCAGCATCGATGTCTCCTATTTCAAATGAAGTAACTCCAAGATTATAATACAAAGTTGGATTGTTAGGATCTTTTTCAATAATTCCTTCCATTATCTCCTTATATTTTGCCTTATCACCCATTTTGTAATACATATCGGCTTCAGATTGCATTAGGCTTATATCACCTGGATTAGAAGCTTTTGCAGCTTCCATTGCGGCTATGGCCTTATCATCTTCACCTTGCTGAATATAGATCAAAGCAATATTCTTGGCGATTTCTCCTGTTTTTGCTTCGGTGATCCTATCTTCAGGCTTAATGTATTCCCCTGTTTTAACCATAAGGTCTCTTTGGGTTTTATTCATAGCCTCTTCTTCTCCGGTTGCTTTATTTACTGCGATATACTGAGTTTCAATTCCTGTATATCCAAGGTCTTTTAATTCCTCATAGTATTTTAAAGCTTTTTCATAATTACCGGCACTTACCTCATTGGAAGCAGCATAATAAAGGTATAGTGTATCTTCTTTATTTACCTGGTAACCTGCATAAAGCTTATCTGCAGCCTGGGTAAATGCCTGATTATTCTGATCGTTGATTGCACCCTGAACCAAACTGTTTGTTACAGTAGCTAATCCCTCAGCTGCGGCATCACTTCCCATTTCCTGCGCTTTTTTAAAAGCTTCAGCGGCAATCATAAGATCTTCAACAGAGGCATTTTCACCTGTTCCAAGATATGCCTTACCTTTATAAAGATAATAATCTTCTTTATAATTATCGTTTGCTTCAGACAATAAGGGTTCAGCCTGATTTAAAAGGGTTTTTGCTTCCGCATAACTTCCTTTATCAACAGCTTTCCCGGCATCCCGAATTTCTTTCTTTTGTGCTATAGCAACTACCGTTAGGAAGGATAATGCTAAACTTAAAATATTGGTTTTCATTTGGTTTTTGGTTTTGATTATTATTTACTCTTCAGTATCATCTACAATTGTTGTGCCATCTGAAATTTCTCCACTGATATCAGTAGAAGCAGCTTCATCCATTATTTCAACTTCATCTTCATCTTTCATCACTTTTGCAACGGCAGCTATAGCATCATTTCCTTTAAGGTTAATCAGTTTCACTCCTTGCGTTGCTCTTCCCATTACCCTTAAATTTTCAATGCTCATTCTTATGGCAAGTCCGGATTTATTGATGATCATAAGATCATCTTTATCGGTTACATTTTTGATAGTAACCAGTTCTCCGGTTTTTTCAGTTACAGAAATGGTTTTCACACCTTTTCCTCCACGGTTTGTGATCCTGTAATCCTCTAATTTTGATCGTTTTCCATACCCATTTTCGGAAACCACCAAAATATTGGCCTCCATATCATTCACCGCGATCATTCCTACTACTTCATCCTTATCATCTGCAAGGGTGATACCTCGAACCCCGGAAGCATTACGCCCCATTGGCCTGGTTTTACTTTCTTCAAACCTGATCGCTTTTCCGCTTCTTAAAGCCAACATTACCTGACTTTCACCATTGGTGAGTTTTGCTTCAATAAGCTCATCATCCTCCCGAATAGTTATGGCATTAATTCCATTTACCCGTGGTCGTGAATATTGTTCTAAAGAGGTCTTTTTTACCTGACCTTTTTTGGTAGCCATAATCACATAATGACTATTGATATATTCCTCATCTTTAAGATCCTGAGTACATATAAAAGCCTTTACCTTATCGTCCGGCTCAATGTTGATCAAATTTTGAATAGCCCGCCCTTTTGAGGTCTTGCTGCCTTCAGGAATTTCATAAACCCGCATCCAGTAACATTTTCCATTTTGGGTGAAAAATATCATATACTGATGATTGGTCCCTGTGAACAGGTATTCCAAAAAGTCTTCACTTCTTGTGGTAGAACCTTTTTGTCCTACTCCTCCCCTGTTTTGGGTTTTATACTCGGTAAGAGAAGTTCTTTTGATATAGCCTGCATGAGAAATAGTAATCACTACCTGCTCATCCGGGATCATATCTTCAATACTTAGATCTCCACCGGCATATTCAATAACAGATCTTCTTTCATCTCCATATTTTGCCTTTATTTCCAGCAATTCATCTTTAATTACCTGCATTCTTCTATCCTTCCGCTCAAGGATATCTTTCAGGTCTTCAATGGTTTTCATGATCTCATCATATTCTGAACGAAGTTTATCCTGTTCAAGACCTGTAAGTTGTCTCAATCGCATTTCTACGATCGCTTTCGCCTGAATTTCGGTTAATTCAAAACGCTCGATCAATTTACCACGTGCTTCGTCAGCATTATTGGAAGATCTTATCAATGCGATTACTTCATCGATATTATCTGATGCAATGATCAATCCTTCTAAAATATGAGCTCTTTCTTCAGCTTTTCGAAGTTCATACTGGGTTCTTCTCACCACCACGTCATGACGGTGCTCTACGAAATGGAAGATCATATCCTTTAGATTCAACATCTCAGGACGACCTTTTACCAATGCAATATTGTTTACACTAAAACTTTGCTGTAAAGCGGTATGCTTATATAAGGTGTTAAGGACGATATTTGGAATTGCATCCCTTTTCAGGATATATACGATGCGCATTCCATTCCTGTCTGATTCATCCCGGATGGAAGAAATACCATCTATTTTTTTCTCATTAACAAGATCGGCAGTTTTCTTGATCATATCTGCCTTGTTCACCTGATAAGGAATTTCGGTAACAATGATACATTCCTTGCCCTGGACTTCCTCCAGGGACGATTTTGCCCTAACCATTACGCGCCCTCGACCTGTTTTGAACGCTTCCCGAACCCCGTCATACCCATAGATGGTTCCTCCTGTTGGAAAATCCGGAGCTTTAATATGCGTGATAAGTTCATCGATATCAATATCGTTGTTCTCAATATAAGCGATAGTCCCGTCTATTACTTCTGAAAGGTTGTGTGGGGGCATATTGGTTGCCATACCAACGGCTATTCCGCTGGCACCGTTCACAAGAAGATTAGGTACCCTGGCTGGCAAAACTGTTGGTTCTTCCAGAGTATCATCAAAATTCAAACGAAAATCCACTGTTTCTTTATCGATATCTGCCAACATATCTTCGGCCATTTTACGCATCCTTGCTTCTGTATACCTCATAGCCGCCGGGCTATCTCCATCAACAGATCCAAAGTTACCCTGTCCATCTACAAGCATATAGCGCAAACTCCACTCCTGCGCCATCCGAACCATCGCTTCGTAAACAGAAGAATCACCGTGTGGGTGATACTTTCCTAAAACTTCCCCAACGATACGGGCTGATTTTTTATGAGCACCAGTAGCCCTAATTCCTAATTCGTGCATCCCAAATAAAACCCTTCTGTGTACGGGTTTTAATCCATCACGCACATCAGGCAGCGCACGTGACACAATGACCGACATCGAATAATCGATGTAAGCCGATTTCATTTCATCTTCAATGTTGATAGGAATTAATTTTTCTCCTTCAGCCATATTAAAATAGTTTAATTTAGTTCAAAAATCTAACGTGCCAATTTAAGCATTTTCCCAATGTTATAAGGCCTAAGTGCTTCTATTTTGTTTATTTTTATTAACAAATATTTGGGCGTGCTTCGTTGATAAGTTGCTTATTTTAAATTTTGTTTATTAAAAGTAATTTTGTCTATTAGCTAACGACTCAAAAACGGGTATAATTTTTGAACGTTTTTGAGAAAATAAATTAACGAGAAAGGAAATAAAGATGGATGATAATTTTTCACCCAAAGTAAAAGATGTCATTGCCTTCAGTAAGGAGGAAGCTCTAAGGCTGGGTCATGACTTTATTGGAACAGAGCATTTAATGCTAGGACTTCTGCGTGATGGAGATGGTAAAGCTATAAATATATTGAACGCGATGGATATTGATTTAAGCCATTTAAGACGAAAAGTAGAAATATTAAGCCCGGCAACTTCAACCGAAACAATAACTTCAAATGAGAAAAAGAACCTGCATTTAACAAGGCAGGCAGAAAGAGCACTGAAAACTACATTTTTAGAAGCTAAACTTTTTCAAAGTTCTTCTATTAATACAGCCCATTTGCTATTATGTATTCTTCGGAATGAGAACGATCCTACCACAAAACTTCTTAATAAACTTAAGATAGATTATGACGGGGTTAAAGATCAGTTTAAATACATGATCACAAACGAAGATGATTTTCTGGAAGGACCAAAAGCCGAATCTTTTTCTGATGAGGACAGCTCTTCAGATGATGCTTCTAAAGATAACCCATTCAGCAGCAGTACCGGGAAATCCACTAAAAAGTCTAAAACTCCGGTATTGGATAATTTTGGCAGGGATTTAACCGCGATGGCCGAAGTGGACAAACTGGATCCTGTTGTAGGTAGAGAAAAGGAGATCGAAAGGGTAAGTCAAATATTAAGCAGGCGTAAGAAAAACAATCCACTGCTCATCGGAGAACCGGGAGTGGGGAAATCGGCTATTGCAGAAGGTTTGGCTTTGCGCATCGTAAAAAGAAAAGTATCCAGAATATTATTTGACAAACGTGTGGTAACACTCGATTTGGCAAGTCTGGTTGCCGGTACCAAATACCGTGGTCAATTTGAGGAACGCATGAAAGCGGTGATGAACGAACTGGAAAAAAATGATGATATTATTTTATTCATCGATGAGATCCATACAATTGTTGGTGCCGGTGGCGCTACCGGAAGTCTGGATGCCAGTAATATGTTCAAGCCAGCTTTGGCCCGTGGCGAAATTCAATGTATTGGTGCCACCACCCTGGATGAGTACAGACAGTATATAGAAAAAGATGGTGCGCTTGAGCGTAGATTCCAGAAAGTGATCGTTGAGCCTACTACTGTAGAGGAGACACTGGAGATATTAAACAATATCAAGGATAAATATGAAGATCACCATAATGTCACCTATACACCAGAAGCCATTGATGCCTGCGTTAAATTAACAAACAGGTATATGACAGACAGGTTTCTTCCAGACAAGGCTATAGATGCCCTGGATGAAGCAGGTGCACGGGTGCATATCACCAATATTGATGTTCCAAAGCAAATCCTTGAACTGGAAAAGAAACTGGAAGAAGTACGTGAAAGCAAAAATGCTGTTGTCAAGAAGCAAAAATATGAGGAAGCTGCAAAATTAAGGGATGATGAAAAAAATCTCGAGAAAAATCTTGCAATAGCTCAGGAAAAATGGGAAGAAGAATCCAAAAAACATAAAGAAATTGTAACTGAAGACAATGTGGCCGATGTGGTTTCTATGATGACTGGTGTTCCCGTGAATAGAATCGCACAAACCGAGATCAAAAAACTTGCGGAATTACCTGTTCGGATTAAAGACAAAATAATTGGACAGGACGATGCTGTAAATAAGGTTGTTAAAGCAATTCAGCGTAATCGCGCCGGATTAAAAGATCCAAATAAACCAATTGGCTCCTTTATATTCCTGGGACAAACAGGAGTAGGTAAAACACAACTTGCAAAAATTCTTGCAAAGGAACTGTTTGATAATGAAGATACCCTCATTCGAATAGATATGAGTGAGTATATGGAAAAATTTGCAGTTTCAAGATTGATAGGTGCACCTCCTGGATATGTTGGGTATGAAGAAGGTGGCCAGTTAACCGAAAAAGTGCGGCGTAAACCTTACGCGGTAATTCTTTTGGATGAAGTAGAAAAAGCGCATCCCGATGTTTTTAATATGTTGCTTCAGGTTCTGGATGACGGTTACCTTACTGATAGTTTAGGTCGTAAGATCGATTTCAGGAATACCATTATTATTATGACATCCAATATCGGTTCCCGAAAACTCAAAGATTTTGGACAAGGAGTAGGTTTTGGAACCGCAGCTCAAAGGTCACAAATTGATGATAATACAAGAAGTGTTATTGAAAATGCGCTTAAAAAAGCCTTTGCTCCTGAATTTTTAAATCGAATAGATGATGTGGTTATATTTAATTCTCTTGAAAAAGACGATATTAAAAAAATCATTGATATTGAACTTGAGAAATTATTTAGCCGAATCAGCCTGATTGGATACGATTTAACCTTAACCGATAAAGCCAAAAACTTTATAGCGGAAAAAGGATTTGACAGGGATTATGGAGCACGGCCTTTAAACCGGGCGATTCAGAAATATATTGAAGATACCTTAGCCGAAGAAATCGTTACTTCCAACCTTTCCGAAGGTGATAAAATCTTTATGGATCTGGATGAAGAAAAGAATGAACTTACTGTGAAAATAGAAAAGGCTGCAAAAGAAACAGAATCTTAAAAAATTCAAAATATTCTTAATGCTTTGAGGTGATTCAATTCACTTCAAAGCATTTTTTTTATCACGGATAAATACACTTGAAAAACCTTTATTTTAGGATCCTAAATCTTGTTTAGATTTTGTAGGAATCCTAACGATCTCATATATATTTTTCTTACATTTAAATATCATTTTTTCCCTATTAAAATATGATTGAATCTGCAATAGCATTTGACTTTGGAAAAGTCACCATTATTGATAATATTCTCATCGCTGAACTTAACGAAGGAATATTATTTGACGTTGAAAATAATCGGAAACTACTAAAATTAGGCAATAAAATCTTTAAAGGAATGCCTTATGGTTATATCTCCAACAGGGTCAATTCCTATGCTGTAAACCCAATGATTTACCTGGAATCTTCCAGCACAATTAATCTAAAGGCGATAGCAGTGGTGAGCAATAATCCGGTTTGCCAGCAAAATACCCTTCTTGAAAAGCAATTTTATAAAGAAGAAGATTCTTTCGAAGTCTTTGATACCCTGGAAGCGGCTATCAATTGGATTAAATTAAAAATTTAGATCAGTCAAATAGTAAATCATTTTCAACAGAGAAGTTGGAAAGAAATTCCTTGGCATTCCCAATATGATCTGCCATTACCTGGTCTTCCTTTAAAACAGGCACTTTAGATCTGAAATCTTCCAGAATCTTCAAAAGAAAAGGCGATGTTTTTGCCGGCTCACGGAAATGCAATGCCTGAGAGGCATTGAATAATTCTATAGCGAGTATGGTAGATATATTCTCAATCACTTTCAGAGCTTTCGTTGCTCCGTTTGCTCCCATACTTACATGATCCTCCTGCCCGTTTGAGGAGACAATGGAGTCGATACTTGAAGGAGTAGCATATTGCTTATTTTGGCTTACGATACTTGCAGCTGTGTATTGCGGGATCATAAATCCGCTGTTTAAGCCCGGATTTTCGACCAGGAATGCAGGAAGTCCTCTTAATCCCGAAACCAATTGATAGGTCCTTCTTTCTGAAATATTCCCCATTTCAGCCATTGCGATCGCAAGATAATCAAAGGCTAACGCCAAAGGTTGTCCATGAAAATTCCCTCCGGAAATGATTTTATCTGCTTCAATAAAAATATTGGGATTATCTGTAACCGAATTAATTTCGGTTTTAAAAGTTTTTCTAACAAAAGATAAAGTATCCCTGGAAGCTCCATGAACCTGTGGGATACATCTAAAAGAATATGGATCCTGAACACTAGCCTTTTCCTGTTTTGCCAGTTCACTCCCGGCTAAAAACCCCCTTAATCGCTCTGCAGTTTTAATTTGCCCCCTGTGGGGACGAACCATATGGACCAATTCGTTAAACGGAGACATATTGCAATCGAATGCATCGATAGAAATTGCCGAGATAACATCGGCCAGATAACATAATTTATAAGATTCCGTTAAGGCAAATACGCCGTGTGCACTCATAAACTGGGTACCATTCAGTAAAGCTAAACCTTCCTTGGATTGAAGTTCTATAGGATTCCATCCAAATTTATTTAAAACCTGCGCGGCTGGTACCCTTTGCCCTTCAAAATATACTTCACCCTTTCCTATAAGAGGCAAAGCCAGATGTGCTAAAGGAGCCAAATCTCCTGAAGCTCCAAGCGAACCTTGTTCATAAATTACAGGAAGCACATCGTTATTATAAAAATCTATCAATCGCTGAACGGTTCCCAAAGCAATTCCAGAATGTCCATAACTCAAAGATTGGATTTTCAATAATAGCATTAATCTTATAATTGGTTTAGAAACAAGGTCCCCTGTACCACATGCATGCGACATAACCAGGTTTTCCTGCAGCAGTGTAAGGTGTTCTGAGGAAATTTTCACATTGCAAAGGGATCCAAAACCTGTATTTATTCCATAAATGGGGACATCACTTTGTTTAATCTTATCATCAAGGTATTTTCTCGATTTTTCAATATTCAACCTGGATTCTTCACTTAGCTCGAGTTTTCTTTTATTGTTGATAATATCCTGAAGCACACACAGGTCAAGTACCGCAGAGCTTATGTAGTGATTGGAATCCATAAATATTCGGTTGGTTTTATGATGTTTATATCAGCTAAAATTTCCCATTGGTACATTAAAAAAAACAGCAATTGTAACCAGGGATCTACCGTTAAACGATTGCTAAATTAATTGAATATTTTGCAATTTATTCCATTTGCGAATCATTTTTAAATAAATCTAAAAATGCACGGCCAATATTTGCCGCAATATCACCCGAGATCATTCCCTGATAACTCTTTTCATCTGCCATAATATCGCCTGCCCTTCCATGTAAATATACCCCCAAAATCGCTGCTTTTAAAGGATCGTATTTCTGGGAAATAAGTCCCGTAATAACTCCGGAAAGAACGTCTCCGGAACCCGCAGTTGCCATTCCGGGATTTCCTGTATTATTGATATACATGTCATCGCCTGAAATTGTAAAGGTAAAAGTCCCTTTAATAACCAGGATCACCTTATGTTTTTTGGTGAATTTCTTTGCCTTCTCTAATTTTTCAAAATCATCCTTCCATTTTCCTATAAGTCGTTCCAGTTCCTTTGGGTGCGGAGTCAAAACAGAGTTTTTGGGCACTGATTTCAGTAAATCCTTTTCTTTTGAAAGCATATTTAAACCATCTGCGTCAATCACCATAGGATTTGAAGTTTGCTGCAGCAATTTTTTAAAAGCATTTAAACACACGGATGAAGTCCCTGCTCCCATTCCAAAACAGATCACATCCGGTTCTAAATCAAATTCTATAGCGCTAAGTTCATTTTCGTCAACGTCTGTAATCACCATTGCTTCCTGCAAAACTGTTTGAAGAATTTGGTAGCCGCATTTTGGAGAAAAGAATGTGATCAATCCAGCACCGGTTCGTAATGCGGCATTACCAGTTAAAGCGATGCTCCCAATTTTACCATAACTTCCACCAACTATTAATGAGTGTCCATAATCTCCTTTATGGGAATTTTTTTTCCTCGGAATATATAACCCAATAGCTTCATTTTTATCGATAAGCCTGGCTTTGGCGGGTACCTTATGCAGAAAATCCCTGTCCAGGCCGATATCCAATATCTGCAAATCTCCCACAAAATCGGAAGTTTGTGGGAGGAAAAAAATCAGTTTTGGAGCTTGAAAAGAGAGGGTGAAATTCGCCTCTATTACTGCGTCTTTTTCTGAAGGAATCTTCTCTGAAAAAAGACCGGAAGGCATATCGACGGAAAGCACAAAAGCCCCTGAAGAATTTATGTGTCTCACCAATTTTCCCACCCACTCATCCAGGGATCTGTTAAGTCCAATTCCAAAAATTGCATCGATAATAAAATCTGTTTCCTTTAAATCGGGAAGATCATCTTTTGCTTTTAAAAGGATTGGCCAAGAAGAAGCCACTTTTTTGATTTTTTCATAATTAGCTAAAAAATCTTCAGAGCGTTTATTGCTGTAATTAACCACATAGATTGTTACGTCGTATCCATATTCTATCAACAACCGGCCTATCACAAGACCATCTCCTCCGTTGTTGCCAATGCCGCAAAAAATCTTTAGGGGAATTTTAGCACCTTGCAACCTGGAGTGAATTTCATTAAAAACGAGCGTAGCGGCTCGCTCCATGAGCATTTCAGAAGTTATTCCTTCTTTTTCAATAGTTACTTTGTCTGCTTCGGCTAATTGTGCAACATCAAAAATCTTCATAAATGGTCTTTTTTATACAGGAAATATAAATATAAAACTTCCAAACCCAAAACACTCTTACATAACAAATTCTTAATAAAAACTCTGGAAATGAGGCTCTATTCAGCCTGAATTAAATAAATTTGCCCAAATTTTAAACAGATGAAACATTCCTTGGAAAAATATTCTCACACATGAGAATGAATATTAAATATGTTCTCTAAAACAATAAAAATCTACATATGAAATGAGCATAACGGAAACGCGATACAAACACCGATGATGATATGCGAATTACATATAAACATTAAAAAACAATAAATATCTACATATGAAAGAAGTCGCTCTTAATGCCATACATACATCTTTGAACGCGAAGATGGTTCCTTTTGCAGGTTATATGATGCCTGTATCATACGAAGGAGTAACTATTGAACATGAAACCGTTCGGAAAGCCGTGGGAGTTTTTGATGTTTCCCATATGGGGGAATTTATGCTCACCGGGCCCCATGCGCTTGAGCTTATTCAAAAAGTATGTTCCAATGATGCTTCAAAACTTATAGACGGCAAAGCCCAATATACCTGCATGCCAAATGAAAATGGCGGGATTGTAGACGATTTGATCATTTACAGAATTCAGGAGGAAAAATATTTACTAGTTGTAAACGCTTCCAATATTGAAAAAGATTGGAACTGGATTGCCCAGCATAATTCCATGGATGCTACAATGCGGGATCTTTCTGATGAGTATTCCCTGCTTGCCATTCAGGGGCCAAAAGCAGCCGAAGCTATGCAATCTTTAACCCGGGTAGACCTTGCGAACATGAAGTTTTACACCTTTGAAATGGAAGAGTTTGCCGGAGTTAAGAATGTGATAATATCGGCAACCGGATATACGGGAAGCGGTGGTTTTGAGATTTATTTCAAAAATGAAGATGCCGTTCAAATTTGGGAAAAGGTCATAGAAGCCGGAGCCGATTTTGGTATTAAACCAATAGGCCTTGCCGCCCGCGACACCTTGCGTTTGGAAATGGGATTTTGCCTTTACGGAAATGATATCGATGATACTACATCCCCTATTGAAGCAGGTTTAGGCTGGATCACAAAATTCACCAAGGATTTTGTGAATTCTGAAAATCTCAAAAAAGAAAAGGAAGAAGGTCCTGCCCGAAAATTGATTGCTTTTGAACTGGAAGAAAGAGGTATTCCGCGTCACGGCTACGATATTGTAGATGAAAATGGCAAGATTATTGGCGTAGTAACCTCGGGTACCATGTCACCATCGTTGGATAAAGGTATTGGAATGGGATATGTTCCATTGGAAATTGCAAAAACCGGAGAAAAAATATTTATTCAGATCCGGAAGAAAGCTATCCCCGCAAAACAGGTGAAGTTGCCCTTTTATAAAGGATAAAACTATTGAAAAAAATTTTGATTTTAGGAGCAAGCGGCTTTATAGGCAATGCCTTATATAAAGAGCTTTGCTCCTATTTTGATACCTATGGAACCTATTATTCCAATTCGAAGTCATTCAGCAAAAATCAGAAGTTTTTTGAGTATGATATGGAATCGGAAAACGTAGAGATTTTACTGGAGAGCCTAAAGCCCACCACAATTATTTCGGCACTAAGGGGAAATTTTGATGCCCAGGTGAATACCCACTTTTCAATTATTAATTACCTGCTGAAAAATGATTGTAAGCTGATCTTTATCTCCTCGGCCAATGTTTTTGACGGCTTTACCAATTATCCTTCCTATGAATATGACAAAACATTGTCTCAAAGTATCTACGGAAGGTTTAAGATTAAAATTGAAAATGCCCTTTTAAGACTTCCCAATAACAAATACAATATTTTACGATTGCCCATGGTTTTTGGAGCAAACTCTCCGCGTGTTCTGGAGATCAAAAACAAAATAGAATTTGGAGAACCGCTCGAGGTTTTTCCAAACGTTGTAATTAATGCTACCGAAATCTCTAAATTAACCCAACAGGTGCATTACCTCATAAACCGAAAGAAACAAGGGGTTTTTCATTTGGGAAGCAATGATCTTACCCACCAACACGACCTTATAACCGATATAGCCGAAGTGCTGGGATACAAGAACCCCCTTCTTAAACAGGTTTACGACTCCAATTATGACCGGTTTTTAGCAGTATTGCCCAAAGATAATCTGTTGCCAAAAAATCTCCAGGTTTCCATACATCAAGTGATACAAGCTTCCATTATCATTTAATACACGTTAACTAAAAACATAATTTACCAAAGCAGAACCTCGCTTTTTATTCCTATTATCCTTAACTTTAAAAAATTGAAATTCAACATTAAAAAAGCCGATACTAATTTAAAAATAATACGAAATGAAAAAACTAACAGAAGAAGAGATCAACGATAGACTTGAAAATTTAGAAGGATGGGAATTTTCTGAAAATGCGATCCATACCTCTTTTGAATTTGAAAATTTTAAAGAAGCTTTTACCCTGATGACCCGTATTGCTTTTGAAGCCGAAGCCCAACAACATCATCCGGATTGGTCCAATGTCTATAACCAGTTGCAGATAAAATTATCTACTCATGATGCCGGTGGAGTGACCGAAAAAGATTTTAAAATGGCTAATGCAATCGAAGGAATTGTAAACGCGGAATAATACTAAAATTAAAACGAACCTGCGTTCCATTTTTTAGTTAAAAAATGGAACGTTTTTTTTATTTTTACACCAGATTTAAATTTTTTATGGGAAGAGCATTCGAATTTAGAAAAGCACGAAAAATGAAGCGCTGGTCTGCCATGGCCAAAGCATTTACCAGAATTGGAAAGGATATTGTAATGGCGGTCAAGGAAGGCGGTCCGGATCCCGATGCGAATTCCAGGTTAAGGGCCGTGATCCAGAATGCCAAGAGCATCAACATGCCAAAGGAAAATGTGGAACGTGCAATAAAACGCGCCAGCGATAAAAGTCAGGGTGATTATAAGATCGTTCTTTTTGAAGGCTATGCTCCTCATGGAATCGCCGTGCTGGTAGAAACCGCGACAGATAATAACAACAGAACCGTTGCAAATGTTCGGATGCATTTTAGCAAAGCCGACGGGAATCTGGGTACTTCAGGATCTGTGGAATTTATGTTTGACCACACCTGTAATTTCAGAATACCTGCGGAAGCTTTAGATCCCGAAGAACTGGAGCTGGAGTTGATCGATTTTGGTGCAGAGGAGGTATTTCAGGATGAAGATGATATTCTTATCTATGCCCCTTTTGAAAGTTTCGGATCTATTCAGAAAGAACTGGAACACAGAAACATTGAAATCCTATCTTCCGGATTTGAAAGAATTCCTCAGGTTACAAAAAAGCTTTCTGAAGAGGAAGCTGCAGATGTAGAAAAATTACTGGAACGTCTGGAAGAAGATGATGATGTGCAAAACGTTTATCATACTATGGAAGAAGTTGTACACGAGGAATAAGTAATCTTTTAAATATAATACATAGGAATAGAACTAATTACCAAAATAGCCTAAAGTTTTACTTTAGGTTTAATGAATTTTAAAATCATTGTTGTTTGGTAAATATTTTTGTTATAACTGAAACCACACCTTCCAGTATGCAAACCAATTAAATTTTAAAAAACAGACTTAAATCTTATTATAACTAATTGCTTATCAGTTAATTAGAATTAAGCCTTGGTTTTTGTTTCTTACAGTTACGCCAAAGGCGGAACGATCTTGATTCGTTACCGGACATTAACCTTTCTAAATTGAAAAACAGCTTATCAGGTTTTTTTAAACCAGCGGTATTTCAAATTTTTCAGGATTTTTTCCCTGAACATCCTGATAAAATTTGCAGATTTTGGAGAAGTCTTTCTCCTTATCATTTGAAGTATAAAAGGGCTCTGAAAATCTAACGATCTTTTTATTGTAGTCAAAAGAAATCATAATAATAGGAACTTCGGCTTCTTTTGCAATGTAATAAAACCCGGTCTTCCAGTTATTCACTTTTTTCTTGGTCCCTTCAGGGGAAAGCGCCAGTCTAAAAACAGTTTTAGACTTGAAAATTCCGGCAATAGCCTCTACTTTATTTTGGTTGGGAGTGCGATCCAAAGAAGTTCCTCCTACCCATTTAAAATACCAGCCAAAAGGAGATTGAAACAATTCTTTTTTAGCGATAAAATCAATTTGCAAATCAAGGATCTTACGCACCATAATCCCGATAAAAAAATCAAACCAACTGGTATGAGGGGCTACTATGATCACGCATTTTTTAACAGAAGGGTCAATTTTCCCATCCAGTTTCCAACCGGCAATTTTGCAAAACAGAAAATGTGAAAGTCCCAACATTTATTTCACTCTACTTTTTCTGCAGATCTAGGAGTTCTTTTTTCTCTGGTTGCTTTGGTTATTTCTCCTTTACGACGTTTTTTCTCTTCTATTAACAGCGATAATTCTCTTCCTGTTTGCCCGCGAACCGAAGTGTTTTCCTGAGCTCTTCTTATTAAATAAGGCACCACTTCCCTTACAGGACCAAATGGCAAAAGCTTGGCTGCATTGTAACCTTTTCTGGCCATGTTAAAACTTATATGGTCACTCATCCCAAATAACTGACTGAACCAAACCCGTCTATCTTTTTTTGAAATCTCCTTGTTCTCCATAATTTGCAAAGCAAGATAATTACTCACTTCATTATGGGTTCCAATAAAAGTGGAGATATCATCAATATTGTCGAGACAGTAAGACATCACACCGTTAAAACTAACATCTGTAGCTTCTTTGCTTTCGCATATTGGAGTAACATATCCCATTTTTTTTGCCCTTTCATTTTCCTTTTCCATATAAGCACCCCGAACGATCTTAGCACCAATTTTAAAACCTTCTTTTTGGCCCTTCATATGGAGGTCTTCAAGATATTGCTGCCTGTCCCATCTGTAGCATTGAAGGGTATTAAATACAATAGCTTTCTCACTGTTATATTTTCTCATCATGCGCTCCATAAGTTCATCTGCAGCATCCTGCATCCAGGATTCTTCTGCATCAGCCAAAACGCTGATATCATGTTGGTACGCAGCTTCACATATATTTTCCACGCGCTGTTGAACACGCTTCCATTCCTTCTCCTCCGCACTAGAAAGCGTAACTTTCGATGTTACTTTCTCCCAGATCTCTAATCTTCCAATTCCGGTAGGTTTAAAAACGGCAAAAGCCAGTTCCTTGTTTTCTGCAGCAAATTTAATAATACCGATTTTCTTTTTCATTGCAGCATCAAATTGCTCCTCCTCCTCTTTTCCTTCTACCGAATAATCCAGGATACTATGCAGTTTTTTGGTGTACATCTTTCGAATAGTAGGCAGGCAATCCTCCATGGTCTCTCCTCCGCTAAATTGATTAAAAATAGTGGCTTTAATTAGCCCTTCCACCGGAAGATGAAGTTTTAAAGACCAAGTGGTGAGTGCAGTACCTATTTTCACCAAAGTGGGACGATTTATCATTCCAAAAAGAAATAACGCCCTGTTGAGTTCCTCATCAGATTTTAACTTAAAAGCTGTCTCGGTATCGTTGAAAATTTTTTCAGTAATCATGACAATAGATTTAATATACAAATATAATTATTGAGCATTGAATATTTATCAAAATTCTCCTTATTTTCGACATATTTTAATAAAGCATAAAACCTTATAATATATGACCTCTTCCTCCAATCAGGCCCCTGTCTTTTATTCTGAAAATGCCTACCTGCAACTAAACGAATTTTTGGATCGTTCCAACCATTCTGCAGTGTTCATTTTAGTGGATTCCAACACACATAATCATTGCCTTCCTGCCTTTCTGGAAAAGCTTGAAACTTCAAAAACAATCGAGGTAATAGAAATGGAGGCTGGAGAGGAATTTAAAAACATTGAAACCTGTACAGGTATCTGGAATGCATTATCTGAACTTGGAGCCGACAGGAAAGGCCTTATGATTAATCTTGGCGGTGGTGTTGTTACAGACCTTGGAGGATTTGTGGCTGGTACTTTTAAACGCGGGATTGAATTTATCAACGTTCCTACAAGCCTTTTATCCATGGTAGATGCTTCGGTAGGTGGAAAAACAGGGGTAGATCTCGGAAATCTTAAAAACCAAATTGGTTTAATTAATCAACCGGAAATGGTCCTGATCGATACAGAGTACCTTTCTAGCTTACCGGCAATTGAGATGCGCAGCGGACTTGCAGAGATTTTAAAACACGGTCTTATTGCCGATAAGGAGTACTGGAAGAAGGCTACAGAACTTCAAAAACTTACACTGGAAGATCTTGAAGAATTAATAGCGGAGTCTATTGAAATAAAAACCCGGATTGTTGTAAAAGATCCAACAGAACAAAATATAAGAAAAACCTTGAATTTTGGGCATACGCTGGGCCATGCCATAGAATCCTACTACTTATCACATCCTAAAAAGAAAAAACTCCTGCATGGGGAGGCCATCGCTATTGGAATGATCCTGGCGCTTTATATTTCCACCAAAATATCAAACTTTCCCGAATCTGATTTGAAGGAAATTACAAAAAAGATCCTGGAGTTATTTCAAAAAATAAAGATCACCGACAAAGACTCTGAAAAGATAATTGAACTTTTAAAATTTGATAAGAAAAACACCCATGGCAGAATTAATTTTGTGCTTTTAAAAGAAATTGGGAAACCTTTAATTGATCATACAGTTCCTAATAAACTAATTTTGGAAGCATTGGATTATTATAAAAATGCTTAGGAAGGAATTAATATTGAAGGCTTCAGGAAGCTTTTAAACTCCTGTTTTAGAAAAAAAACGGTCGCTATTTTTAACATTGAGAGTATTTTTCCTTCAATAATTTTTTAAAATAATCCTCTTTTTGTTTGATTTTGAACTGGTTATTTATTTATATTCCAGTCTTAAAATATTGAAAGTGAAATATTGCATTTTTAAGTATTTCCCAGATTGTAGATATTGTGAATTTTGTTATAATTGCACCATCAAATATTAGCTATGAAATGAGCATAACGGAAGCACTATTTAAACACCGATGAACCCGCCTACCATTGGGCAGAGATATGCGAATTACTCCCGATAACTATCGGGAGACCAAAAAAAAATAATAAATATCCACATATGAAAAGAGTCATTGTAGATTACAAAAAATTAACCCCAGAAATTTTAAGCCTCCTGGTGGAGAAATATCCCGATGGTTATGATGATGATCAAATCATTTCCTTTAAAAATGCCAAAAATGAAACTATTGAAGCCGTGGAAGTAAAAACTTCAGACTCCATTTACCTTGTTAAGGTAAGTACCAGACTGGAAAATACTATGGCCAATTATGATGAAGAGGATTATGATGATGCCGATTTTAATGAACCTATTGTAGAAATTCCTGAAAAAACTGCTGAAGAAGAAGAACCCGAAGAAGACTAAATCAATTTCCTGAGAGCACGCTCTTGTCGCACAGGTGTATTCAGAAAACATTTATAACCCAGATGATATCAGCTGGTAAATTAAAACATAAGTAGGATAACCAAAAATTTCTGTCTTTTTAATCCCTCATTGAGGGTTTAATTCCTTGAGGATTGCCTCGAATTTTTAAAAATATTTTCCAATTCATATCTCGTGGGCTTGCCCCGAAGGTTTAGGTTTTATACCGGTACTCCTGGAATTAATCAAAAGAATTAAAAACAAAAACCGTTTGAAAATGAATTCAAACGGTTTGTTTTATGCTTTTAAAAGACTTAAGCGTGTTGATCTTCATGCTTGCCTTCTTTTATTTCCTCGATTAATTTTGCATTAAAAGCAGGTAAATCATCCGGATTTCGGCTGGTAACGAACCCTTGATCCACAACCACTTCCTCATCTACCCAATTTGCTCCTGCATTCTCAAGATCTTTTTTTATGGAAATAAAGGATGTTAATTTTCTGCCTTTAACAACTTCAGCATCTATAAGAATCCAGGGAGCATGACAAATCGCAGCCACAGGTTTGTGCTGTTTAAAAAATTCCCGTACAAATTCAAGTGCTTTTTCACTTCGTCTCAATTTATCCGGGTTTAAAACCCCTCCCGGAAGCATTAATGCGTTATAATCTCCTGCAGCTACCTGATTTAAGGTATAATCCACATCATATTCTTTAGACCAGTCTGTTTTATCCCAGGCTTTAATTTTTCCCGACTCCGTACTTACTATATCAACCTGAAATCCTTCCTTTTCCATAGCCTCTTTGGGAGAGGTCAATTCTATTTCTTCAAATCCATTTGTAGCCAAAATGGCGATTCTCTTCTTCATAATGATTCTTCTTTAAGTTAATTTTTTTTACTTTCTTAAAAGTAACGGAAAGAAGAAAAAGATGCTATTAAGAAGTTTATAAATTTGTGGAAAAGATCGTTAAAGCTTTGCTAAACCTTAGAATTAGGTTTTTTCCTGCCATAATCAAGACTCTCCCTTAACCTTTTTAAAATCTCCTGATCTTCACGGAGTTTCACCCTTTTATTATTAAGCTTTTCAATTTCCTTGTAAATTGCCGGCTGGCTAAAACGGTTGGGTCTTATGGTTTCATTTTTATGAAGAGCATACTGCACTGTAAATTCGGCACCAAAAAACAAGATCAAACAGGTATAATTCACCCAAAGCAAAATAAGAACAATTGACGAAGCACCCCCATAAATAGATCCCGGATTGCTTTGCCCAAAATAAAAACCTATTAAAAATTCACCTATCAGGAACAAAACAGTTGTTAATGCAGCCCCAAAGAGCGTTGTTTTCCATTTGATTACTACATCTGGCAACAATTTAAAAATAGCACCAAAAAGAAAAGTGATAAAGATAAAAGAGAGTCCATAATTAATGATTTCCAGACCAAGGGCTGTAATAACAGGCGCACTTTCTTCTATATATTCCCCCATTATTTTAACCAGAGCAGTCAAAAGCAAAGACAGCAATAATAAAAACCCAATCACCAGGATCATTCCGAAGGATATAAGCCGATCTATGAGCATCCTCATAAAATTTTCCTTTCTGGCAACAACGTTCCAGATGTTGTTCATTGCGATTTTCAACCTAAAAAAAACTCCCGTTGCACCAAATAAAAGGATAGAAACCCCAAAAACAATCGCCCAGGTGGAGTTTTCGGTAATCGCAGCATTGCTTATCATCTTTTCTATGGCTATAGCTGCCTCATCCCCTATAAAACCACTAATTTGTTCGTTTATTCGGACCTGTACTTTTTCCCTTTTAAAAAAATATCCTGCAATGGACACAACAATTATCAAAAGAGATGGCAATGAAAAAATGGTATAATATGCAATAATCGCACTTTCCGCCCATGGATCATTGCTTAACCAGCTGTTATAGGTTCTTTTCAGAAGCTTAAAGAATGTTTTTATACGATTCATAATCTATAGTTCCCCTTGAATAATTTCAAATGATGCTTCTCATGCCCTGCAATAATAAAACCCGCAGCTGCTGTACTTAAATCCTGACCATTTGAAAGACCAATGAATTGCATCATTTTCGGAGAAAAACTTTTAAACAGGGAAATTGTTGAGTCCCTTACAGCTTTATATTCGTCCATAAGCCCAGTCAAGCTTCTTTCATTAGCATTTGAGGCAGCAACATACCTATCCTGATCAAAGCCCGGCAAAGATGTTTGATCTTTTCTGGAAATACAAAGCGCACGATATTGAAAAATCCGTTCTGTATCAACCATATGCTGCAGCACCTCTGCAATGGTCCATTTCCCCTCTCCATAACTGAAATGAATATCTACATCTTCGGAAGAATTAAATAAACTCAACATAGCTTCCTTTTGTGATTCCAACAATTCTATTAACTCAGAGTCTGGCAGAAGACCTGTATATTGCTGATAATATTCCGGGTAATCATTCTTTTTTAACTCGTCAATTTTCATCTATGAAATTTTATTTTTATGAATAATCAAGCTCCTAACAAGATAAAAAAAACCCCTTTAAACTATCTGTTTTAAAGGGGTTTTAATATAAGTTTAATAAAAAAATCTAGAGGTTTTTAAAGATAGAATGCATCAATCGTTTTTTATCGTTCATACTTTCCTCAAGCGATATCATAGTCTCTGTTCTGTATACTCCCTCAATATCATCTAACTGAAAAATTATTTCTTTTGCATGTTGTGTATCACGTGCACGGATTTTACAGAAAACATTGAATTTCCCTGTAGTAACATGTGCTACAGTAACAAAGGGAATATCATTTATGCGTTCTAAAACAAATTTTGTTTGAGATGTATTTTTAAGAAAAATTCCAACGTATGCAATAAAAGCATATCCCAACTTTTCATAATTCAGGGTTAAGGTGGAGCCTAAAATTATTTGAGCCTCTTCCATCTTTTTCACCCTAACATGTACCGTTCCTGCAGAAATATTTAGTTTTTTAGCGATATCGGTAAATGGAGTCCGGGTATTCTCGATGAGCATATCAAGAATTTGATGATCTGTTTCATCTAGTTTATACTTTGCCATAATCTTAATGTCTTTAATTAAAAAGACAAAATTAATATATCTAATTAAATAATTGATAATTATTTGTAACTATTTTCATAATTTATCGTGAAAATTTCATCTTTTACAAAGATTTTGTTAACTATAACGTTTTCGGATAGCTTCTGGTTATCTGTCAACCAAATTTCAGAATTATCGCATTGTATTTCGCGGTGCGCATAGAAAGCCAACTTCGGACTTATTTTCTCAATAACCGGTATGAATTCAATTTTATCGTGCGACAGCACTTCTTTAAACTGAATTGCAACATCAACCAATTTCGATTTGAATAAAACATTCCTTAAAATAACATCATAAAAAAGTTTCTGGTTCTCCGGAATATCAAAATACCGCTGAAAATCCATTTTTTTATAAGATCCGGATGAAATAGCCGATAATCCGCATAAAATCGCTGCAGCCACATATTCCCTAATTTTTTCACGCTGGTAATCCATTTGAAGATGCCCTGCTTCAAAGAGGATTGTAGGCACTCCCCTACTTTGAAAACTATCGCCGGTACAGTTGATATTGAATGAGTCATCATAACGTCCAATTTGGCCATTTAAATCAGCTTTAAGCTCTTCTGCCATAGCGGCAATTAGCTGCATGGATTTTATTCGGGATGGTGTCACGGACCTTTCAGCGTCCATCGCAGGCGTGAGAAATGAAATGCTGGCAGGATTAGTTGAATTTCCTGCACTAAAGATAGTACGTTGATCGTGCAAATTAAAACAAAAATCTGGCTCAAAATCCTCAAAAACCGTTCGTAATAGCTTGCTTTCCTTTTCTTGAAGGTCTTTTGCATCGCGGTTTAAATCAACATTATTCGCATTTACGCGGGTATACGCGAGGGCCCCGTCCGGATTTAGCATAGGAATAACCGAAATCGTACAATGTTCCAGAATCTGCTTTAATACAGGCTTATCTTCCTGGGTATAAAAAGCATTCAGCACATCAAGAACCGATTTGGTCGTGGTAGATTCATTTCCGTGCATCTGGGACCATGCCAATACCTTAATCTTTCCACTTCCCAAAGTAACCTTATGAACAGGTATCCCTAAAGTAGATTCTCCAATTTTTTTAAGCTGAAATTTGGTACCAAGGTTTTTTAGAATTCCATCAATATGAGGATAGGTAAGATATCTTCCTTTTACCTCCTGAACCTTTACCAAAGGATATAACTGAAGCATCGTTTTATATGCCGAATTTTTATTTTCCATGTTTACAAAAGTAAATAATCAAATATTCACATTTGTAAACAGGTTTGAAGAATGGCTTTGTTTACATTAGTAAACACGTACCGATGTTTGAACCGTCTTGTAATGGAAAATTTCCATGAAGATATAATTACGATGTTAAATTATTATTTGTTAGATGTTTATCCTGTTTTATATGAATATTTACTTTGGGTTAACACAATGGATTCACAAATGTAATTTGCCTGGTGACGTTCTATTTGTTACATTTGTAAACACACTATTTAATCAAGTAAATTCACAATGGTAAACAGCGACGATTTCTCTAAAAGATTGCAAAAGATTCTGGAATACTATGATCTCTCTGCTGCTGCTTTCTCAGATGCGATTGATGTTGGACGCTCCTCCATCTCCCATATTCTCTCCGGAAGAAATAAGCCAAGCCTGGATTTCGTGCTGAAAGTTGTGCAAACATATCCGGAGGTAGAACTGTATTGGTTATTGAACGGGAAAGGCTCTTTTCCAAATACCCAGAGCTCGGAAGAACCACCAAAACAGACCATTCCGTCTCCTCCAGCCCAGCCGGTTTCCAGGGATCTACCTGCTAAGGCGCTATTTTCTGAAAACAGGGAGAAATCTTCAGTAGATAAAAGGATAAAGAAAATCGTAATTTTTTATCAGGATGGAACTTTTGAGGCCTTTGAAAATTGAATTTCAGCCTTAAAATACCGTTATTTGCATTGTGAAATATGTCTATGAACTACCCACGAATTACTCTAAAAAATAACCTGAGGTTTATAAAACATCACAAGAATTCTACAATGAAAAAATTAATGCTTTTAATACCCATATTGCTTCTATTTACCGCCTGTTATTCTCCTCAAAGAGATTGCGTACAGTTTAAAACAGGAAGCTTCCAATTTGAATCTTATTTGAATGGAGAGCTTGTAACTTCTACTTTTGTGCGGAATGATTCCATAGAAATTGATATGTTTGAGGGAAAGACGGATACCTCATCGGTAAGATGGATCAATGACTGTGAGTATATCGTGAAGAATTTAAACCCGAAGAATATGGCGGAAGAAAAGGCATTGCATATAAAGATTCTTACTACTGATAAGAATACATATACCTTTGAATATGGATTGGTAGGGGGAACTCAAAAACAGAAAGGCTCTGTTACTAAAATTGACTAAGTTTTAGCGCTTCCTTTTCTAAGCAAGTCATTTTGCTCCTGAATAAGTTCGGTGAGATTTGAAAGCAACTGAATATCCTTAGGGGTTTCAACAGTTTTATTTTTGGGATCCTGGGATTTTCTTCTAAAGCGGTTCATAAATTTCACTACAAGAAATATCGTAAAACCAACGATAAGAAAATCGAGCAAGGCTTCCACAAAAGCACCATAGCCTATGGAAATTTCCTGAATTTCAGCCGTCCCCTGCTTTGCTATCAAGAGTCCTTCCCTGAGAATGATCTTTCTGTCTGCAAAATTAACTCCTTCCGTCAAAAGTGATAATGGAGGTAAGACCACCTGTTTCACGAGAACATCCACGACTTTATTAAAGGCGGTACCAATGATAATACCTACCGCCATATCAATCATATTGCCTTTAACGGCAAATTCCTTAAACTCTTTTAAAACCCCCATTATTCATCAAATAAGTTAATCTGGCTTTCATCGGTTTTGGGTTTCTTCCCTGTAATTTCACCGATATGCTCATCTGCTTCGCCATCAGAATTTAAGGTTTCTTCATCATTAACCTCGATGTCTTCAGTTGAAATCTCTTCCGGCTCAAAAGGGATTGGATCAAGCAGGTTTAACTGTTTTAATTTTTCTGCAGTTAACTGGTTTCCAAGAGCCTTAATTCCCTTTACTGAAATAAACTCTTCAACATTAATCTCTTCGTTAGGTCGCTGATCTTTTCCTTTCGACTTGTTAAATACAAGCTCCACCTGTGGGATATAATCTGTAGAAACAAGCTCCAGGTATGATTTTTCATGATCGCCAATAAAATTCTCCTCCTTATCCGGGTTCTCTATAAGAAAACGCTTTACGTAATAACGTTCTTTTTCAGCTTCCCAATAGATTGCTGAGATCGGCTTTTTTGGAATCCATTTCTCCAGGATAATTATTTCCTCGTCAAATCGTGTTGTTAACTCCGGTTTAATGGTTTTTACCACGCCATCCTGGGTGATTACTAAAAGCCTGTCTTCTCCACGAAACTCTCCAAGCAATTCTCCACGCTCATCTACATTAAGACGTTTTACGCTTTCATCAAACCAAATTCTTCGTGGTTTCAGGGTTGAAACTCCCTCCTCTTTTAATTCTATCTTTTTAATTGCATATTTGGTAACAAGGTTTCCTTTTACATTACGGCCTTTGATAAGCATATCGGCAAAATCAAGTTCGAATTTCAACTTTTTTATGCTGCCCACCTGTCGCAGGTAAACGGTAACTACTTCTGCTTCCCCGTTCGGGTTTGCAGAAAAGTAATGGATTTTGGATTCCTTTTTCCCCTGGGTAATGTCATATTCCCGGTCACGGGTTATGGAGGTAACCGCAAACCGTTTAATATAGGAAGCTCCATTTTTTCCATCCCGGTAAATAAGATTGTAAATGGTTCTTTTATCCTTTTTCTTGAAAACCGCAACGTGGATAATGTCCTTACCAACAAAAGTTTTAGCATCCACTTTGGTCACCATCATTTTGCCATCCCCGGTAAAACAAATAATATCATCAATATCGGAACAATCTGTAACGAATTCGTCTTTTTTCAGCGAAGTACCTATAAAACCTTCTTTTCGGTTTACGTAAAGTTTGGTATTGCGCATTGCTACCTTGGTAGCTTCTATGTCATCAAAAAGCCGCAAATGTGTTTTACGCTCCTTTCCATGGCCATATTCCTTTTTCAATCTGGTGAAATATGCGATGGCATAATCGGTTAAGTGCTCCAGGTGATGTTTTACTTTGGCGATTTCATCTTCAAGCGCATCAATTTTTTGCTGGGCTTTGTCAATATCGAATTTTGAAATTCTTTTTATTCGAATTTCCGTTAATCGCACGATATCTTCTTCAGTAATCGCACGCTTTAAATGTTTTGTATGCGGCTTTAACCCTTCGTCAATCGCGTGGATTACTCCCTGCCAGGTTTCTTCTTCTTCAATATCGCGGTAAATTCGTTTTTCAATGAATATTCGTTCCAGAGAAGCGAAATGCCATTGTTCTTCAAATTCATCCAGTTTTATCTCCAAATCCGCCTTTAACAAACCAAGGGTATGGTCTGTGGATCGCATCAACATTTCTGTTACCCCAAGAAAAATAGGTTTGTTATCAATAATAACACAACCCAGCGGGGAGATCGAATTTTCACAACTGGTAAATGCATATAATGCATCTATGGTTTTATCTGGAGAAATGTTTGGCGGGAGATAGATTAAAATCTCAACATGTTCTGCCGTATTATCCTCTATCTTCTTGATTTTGATCTTCCCCTTATCATTGGCCTTAAGTATGGATTCAATTAAGGTTGTGGTGGTTGTTCCGTAAGGAATTTCGGTAATCGCCAGAGTGGTTTTGTCATATTGCGAGATTTTGGCTCTTATACGAACTTTCCCTCCGCGTTTTCCGTCATTATAATCGGTGATATCTGCTTCGCCGGAAGTTGGAAAATCGGGATAGATCACAAATTTTTTTCCTTTTAAATGTTTTATAGATGCGTCTATAAGTTCGTTAAAATTATGCGGAAGTATACGAGTGCTAAGTCCCACTGCAATCCCTTCAGCTCCCTGAGCCAGCAATAATGGAAAACGTACCGGCAGGTTTACCGGTTCTTTTTTTCTCCCATCATAGGAAAGTTGCCAATCTGTAAGTTTTTGATTAAATAAAACTTCCAAAGCAAATTTTGATAACCTGGCTTCGATATACCGCGGTGCAGCAGCTCTATCTCCGGTAAGCACATTTCCCCAGTTTCCCTGCGCATCTATCAAAAGGTCTTTTTGACCAATTTGGACCATGGCATCACCAATACTGGCATCTCCGTGTGGATGATATTGCATGGTGTGCCCTACTATATTGGCAACTTTGTTATAACGACCGTCATCAAGATCTTTCATAGAGTGCATGATACGGCGTTGTACAGGTTTAAACCCATCCTCAACTGCCGGCACTGCCCTTTCCAGGATTACATACGAAGCATAATCAAGAAACCAATCCTTGTACATTCCTGTGACACGAATAAGTTGTTCTTTTGGTTGCTCCTGAAGTTCTTCCGGGGTATTATCCTGATTTTCTATATCCATTTAAGAAATTAATTTATTCTTTTCCAACACCTTGTTTAAGGATTCTATCATTCCTTTCTTTTTCTTTCCTCCAAGGAAAGTTATATTAAAACGGTAGGACCTTGGCCCTTTTTTTCTGCGACTGCTGATATAAATTTTAAGTGTTGAATAAAATCCATAGTCACTCACCTTAAAGTCCAGGAGTTTTGTTTTAGGAAATTCTGCCCGTTTCACCCGATATTCCATGAATTTTGAAAAAAACAGTCCATTGTTTTTGAAATTAAGCGTCTCTCCATCGCTATCGAATTCAAAAAGCTGACCAATTCGATGGAAATAAATCCCAAAAGCCAGTAAAATCAAATTTGGAAAAAAGTTGCTAAGTTTTACCGGATTTTCAGGATCGGTGTTCATCAATTCAACATTCACGAAAATATTGGTAACAAATGCAGCCACCAGGATCATATAAATAGAGGGGACCATTCTGGTTTCGGTAGTGTTTTTAAACCTCATAGGCTACTCTCTTCAACCAGGTCCAATTCAAATTTCAGATTCTCAATAATAAATTCCTGCCTGTCGGGAGTATTTTTACCCATATAAAAGCTCAGTAATTCTTCAATAGACAGTTCCTTATCCAGCATCACGGGATCCAGTCGAATATCTTCCCCAATAAAATGTTTAAATTCATCGGGGGAAATTTCACCTAAACCTTTAAATCGGGTTATTTCCGCTTTTCCGGTAAGTTTAGCAACGGCCTGCTGTCTTTCATTTTCGCTGTAGCAATAAATGGTATCTTTTTTATTCCGGACCCTAAATAAAGGGGTTTGCAGGATATATAAATGATTTTCTTTTATCAGCTCCGGAAAGAATTGCAAAAAGAAAGTTATCAATAACAACCGAATGTGCATTCCATCCACATCGGCATCTGTAGCGATCACGATGTTGTTATACCGAAGATCGGCTATGGATTCCTCTATATTGAGCGCTGCCTGAAGCAGATTGAATTCTTCATTTTCATATACGATCTTTTTTGAAAGTCCGTAACTGTTCAAAGGTTTCCCCTTTAAACTGAAAACCGCCTGGGTATTGACATCTCGGGATTTTGTAATGGAACCACTGGCCGAATCTCCCTCTGTGATAAAAAGTGTTGATTCCAGATAACGCTCCTTTTTGCTATCTCCAAGATGGATTCGGCAATCCCGAAGTTTTTTATTGTGTAAACTGGATTTTTTCGCCCTGTCCTTGGCGAGTTTCCTAATTCCTGAAAGTTCTTTTCGTTCGCGTTCTGCCTGTAATATTTTACGGTGCAGTTTTTCTGCAGTGTCCTGATTTTTGTGAAGGAAATTATCGAGTTGGGTTTTTAAAAAATCATTGATATAGGTTCGTACCGTTGGCAAATCCCCGCCCATATCGGTAGAACCGAGTTTTGTTTTGGTTTGACTTTCAAAAACAGGCTCCATCACCTTTATGCTGATGGCTGCAACAACCGATTTTCGAATATCGGCTGCTTCATAGTTTTTTCCGTAATATTCCCGGATCGTTTTAACCAGTGCTTCTCTGAAGGCGAGTAGATGTGTTCCTCCCTGGGAAGTGTTTTGTCCGTTTACGAAAGAGTGATATTCTTCAGAATATTGAGATTTACTATGTGTTAACGCAACCTCTATATCATTTCCCCTTAAATGTATGATGGGATATAATTGATCGTCTTTGGCTATGCTATCCCCCAGAAGATCTTTTAATCCATTTTCAGAATAAAATTTCTCTCCGTTAAACATTATGGTCAATCCCGGATTGAGATAGACATAATTTTTGAGCATCTTCTCAATATACTCGTTCCGGTATTTGAAATTTTTAAAAATGGTTTCATCCGGGATGAAGGTGACTTTTGTACCGCGACGACGGGAGGTTTCATCCAGGATTTCTTCATTTACAAGATTTCCCTGTTCAAAATCCACCGATTTGGATTTCCCATCCCTGGTGGATTCCACCCTGAAACTGGAAGAAAGCGCATTGACCGCTTTTGTTCCAACCCCATTTAATCCTACCGATTTTTTGAAGGCGCGGGTATCGTATTTCCCACCCGTATTCATTTTTGAAACCACATCCACTACTTTCCCAAGCGGAATTCCACGACCATAGTCGCGAACAATCACTTTTTGATTTTGCACAGATACCTCAATGGTTTTACCAGATCCCATTACAAATTCATCAATACTGTTATCCAGTACTTCTTTTAACAGGATGTAAATCCCATCATCGGCGGTGGAACCATCACCAAGTTTTCCAATATACATCCCGGGACGCATACGGATATGCTCCTTCCAGTCAAGAGATCGTATATTGTCTTCGGTATATTTGGTTTCCTCGGTCATAAGTGGATTGTAAACTTTCGTCGCTAATATAAGGTTTACGGGAAAAAGTTAAGAGAACCTGCTCACAAAGTAATTAACAAAGATTTAAGGCATAATGTTAATTAGATTTGAGTGTTTTTTGAATATGATTTTAAACTGTGGTGTTGAAATTGTTTTGAAAAACTTAGAAATAACATTTTTATTGAAAATAGCGCAGCTATTCTTTCTATAAAAATGTTAGTCCTGGCTCTTTTCTCTATTTTCTTTTTTCCCAATACTCAATACTCATATCTCAATACTAACTACACATTGAACCTGAAGTGCATCACATCTCCATCTTTTACGATGTATTCTTTCCCTTCTACCCTCATTTTTCCGGCTTCTTTCACTTTCGCTTCGCTTCCAAAACTTTCAAAATCATTATAAGCGATCACTTCTGCACGTATAAACCCTTTTTCAAAATCGGTATGGATTACTCCGGCAGCTTGTGGCGCACTGGATCCAGTTGGGATTGTCCATGCTCTCACTTCCTTAACACCTGCGGTGAAATAGGTTTGAAGTTTTAATAATTTGTATGCAGAACGGATTAGTTTAGCCGATCCCGGTTCATCTAAACCTATATCCTGTAAAAACATTTTTCGCTCCTCGTAATCATCAAGTTCGGTAATATCGGCTTCGGTTCCCACTGCAAGGACTAAAACTTCGGCGTTTTCATCTTTTACCGCTTCTTTTACTTTATCTACATAAATATTTCCGCTGGTGGCAGATTTTTCGTCTACATTACAAACATACATTACAGGCTTATCTGTTATCAATTGAAGGTTTGTTATAAATTCTTCGCGCTCTTCGGCAGTAAGTTCAGTTAAGGCACGTACAGATTTTCCTGCTTCAAGTCCTTTTTTCACCTTTAGCAAAGCAGCTTCCTCTTTTTGAGCTTCCTTATTACCGATTTTTGCGGCACGTTTTACTTTTTCCAGTTTTTTATCTACTGTTTCCAGATCTTTAAGCTGAAGTTCCATATCGATTGTTTCCTTATCTCTAACAGGATCTACAGATCCGTCTACGTGCACGATATTATCATCTTCAAAACAACGTAAAACGTGCAAAATAGCATCGGTTTCGCGAATATTTCCAAGAAATTGATTTCCAAGACCTTCGCCTTTACTGGCTCCTTTTACTAAACCAGCAATATCCACAATCTCCACTACAGCAGGTTGCACCCGCTCCGGATTTACAAGAGCTTCCAGTTTTTCAAGACGGCTATCCGGTACATTTACCACGCCCACATTGGGTTCTATGGTACAAAACGGAAAATTTGCACTTTGCGCCTTGGCATTTGATAAACAATTAAATAAGGTAGATTTTCCTACGTTTGGCAATCCAACAATTCCAGCTTTCATATGTAATTTATTATTTTATTTCATCGGTCATATGTAATTCGCATAACTTCCTCCGTGTTTGGATAGTGTTTCCGGAATGCTCATTTCATATGTGTTTTTTATTTTTTTGGTCTTTTTCCCTGCAACCAAATCGTTATCGGGATTTTTTCGCATAAATCACTGCCTGTGAGCAGATAGAATCATCGCTTTTAATTTCCAAATCGATTTATTTACTCTTTTTAATGCAAATTCTGATCCTCTTTTTTGCGGCTGCAAATATAGGTTTTAAAGTTGGAAATTTATAATGCTATGTTAATGTTTAAGCCTAATATCCATCCCTACCTAAAACTGACCAAAATCATGTTTCCCCCTATTTTCACAGGAATTTATAAGTTATTAAAGCCCTTAAATTCCAAATAGTTCTATTTTTGCAGACGTAGAAAAAACCACATCATGAATAAAGGTATTTATATTGCAACTCTGGAATCAAATAGCGGAAAATCGCTTATCTCTTTAGGTTTAATGCGTACCCTGCTGGGGAAAACTGTAAAGGTTGGTTACTTCAGGCCAATTATAGACGATGTTAAGGCCGGGAAAAAGGACAATCACATCGATACGATATTAAGCTATTTTAAGTTAAAACAAAATTATGAAGACGCTTATGCCTTCACCCGCAGTAAGATCATTCAAAAAAGAAATGATGGGAAATCCGGAGAAATCATAGATACCATAATTCGGAAATACAAGAACCTGGAAGAACGGTTTAACATAGTTTTAGTTGAAGGAAGTGATTTTTCCGGAGAAGGCAGCGTATTTGAATTTGATGTAAATGTGCTAATCGCCAAGAACCTGGGAATTCCTGTAATTATCGTTGCCAGCGGAAAAAACAAAACCCGGGAAATGCTAAAGGGAAATCTTCAAATGGCCTATCATGCTTTTGTAAATAAAGATGTACGTGTTTTGGCGATGGTAAGCAATAAAATAGAGCTTCAAAATCTGGAGGTCGCAACTTCCGCGATGAATGAATTTTTACCTAAAGAAGTAGGAAATTTTGCGATTCCATTAATAGATACCCTAGGAAACCCAACACTGAAAGAAATTTTAAAAGATTTGGACGGAAAGGTGCTTTTTGGAGGAGATTTTCTGGACAATCAAACCGGGAATTTTGGGGTTGGAGCCATGCAGCTTAGAAATTACCTGAAGCATTTGAAAGATGAAAGTCTTGTAATCACTCCCGGAGATAGGGCCGATATTATTTTAGGTGCGCTACAGGCTAATATATCCTCTAATTACCCTAAAATATCCGGAATTATTCTCACCGGAGGATTGATCCCGGAAGATACTATCCTAAAGCTTATTGACGGATTATCCCAGGTAGTTCCCATAATTTCTGTGGAAGAAGGCACTTTTAATGTTGCCAATAAAATAGGAATGATAAAATCAAATATTTATGCTGACAGTATTCAGAAAATAGAAACTTCCATCAGTACTTTTGAAAAATATGTTTCCTTTGATCCTTTGCTCGAAAGGCTTATAAATTTTGAACCAAGCGGGATCACCCCACGAATGTTCCAGTACAGTCTTGTGCAACGGGCAAGAAAGGCCAAAAAACACATTGTTTTACCTGAAGGGACAGATGACCGGATCCTGACAGCAGCTTCCCGACTTATCGCTATGGACCTTGTGGACATTACCCTGCTTGGCGATCCGGAAACAATTAAATCAAAAGTTGGAAACCTCGGGATCACCATGGATTTTGATAAAGTAAAGATCATCAACCCGGCAAAAAATGAATATTTTAAAGATTTCGCCAACACCTATTACGACTTGCGAAAACATAAAAATATCAACCTGGACATGGCAAAGGACAGGATGCATGACGTTTCTTATTTTGGAACCATGATGATATATAAAGGTTTGGCAGATGGAATGGTATCTGGAGCGGCCCATACCACGCAACATACTATAGTACCTGCACTCCAGTTTATCAAGACCAAGCCGGGAGTTTCTCTTGTTTCCTCCGTTTTCTTTATGTGTCTGGAAGACAGGGTTTCGGTGTTTGGCGATTGTGCCATTAATCCCAACCCTACTGCTGAAGAATTGGCGGAGATCACCATCTCCTCCGCAGAAAGCAGCAAAGCTTTTGGAATTGAACCTAAAATAGCGATGCTCTCCTACTCTTCCGGAAGTTCAGGAAAAGGGGAAGATGTTGATAAAGTACGTAAAGCCACAGAAATTGTAAAAAGTCAACGTCCGGATCTTAAAATAGAAGGACCCATTCAATATGATGCTGCGGTAGATCCGCGCATAGGGAAAAGCAAACTTCCGGATTCAGAAGTGGCAGGACAAGCCAGTGTGTTGATATTTCCCGATCTAAATACAGGAAACAACACCTATAAGGCAGTACAAAGGGAAACCGGTGCAGTGGCCATTGGGCCTATGTTACAGGGATTAAACAAGCCGGTAAACGATTTAAGCCGTGGTTGCACGGTAGATGATATCTTTAACACCGTTATTTTAACTGCAATTCAGGCTCAGGGAATATGAGTTGAAAAAGAGATCTAATTCCCGCTTGGTTTTATCAAGTTTGAATTCTGAAAGTTCTGTTTTATAAAATAAAAAATCTATACATGAAAAATATCTTAGTGATCAATTCCGGAAGTTCTTCCTTAAAATTTCAACTTATACAGATGCCACAGGAGCAAGTATTGGCTTCCGGGCTTGTAGAGCGCATTGGGCAGGAATCCGGGAAACTGAGCTATTCTTCCGAAAAATTTTCAACTTCAGAAGAAAAGGAAGTTGCAAATCATTCTGAAGCATTGAAATCGGTAACCACGATATTGATGGATCCTGAAAACGGTGTTATCCAAAATGCATCCGAAATTCCCGCAATTGGACACCGGGTGGTTCATGGTGGCGATAAATTTTCAGAAACCATTTTTATTGATGAAAAGGTAAAAACCACGATAAAGGATTTATTTTCCCTGGCTCCACTTCATAATCCGCCTAATTTAAACGGAATTGAAGTAGCTGAATCAATTTTTCCAGACTCCAAACAAATCGCTGTTTTTGACACTGCTTTTCACCGCAGTATTCCTGCACGTGCAAACCGATATGCTATCCCAAATTCATTTTTTGAAGAACATAACGTCCAGGTATATGGGTTTCATGGAACAAGTCACAAATATGTTTCAGAAAAGGCAATGGAATATACCGGCGCTGAAAAATCAAGGATTATAAGCATACATCTTGGAAACGGATGCAGTATTACCGCCATTAAGGATGGTAAAAGTATCGATCATTCCCTTGGATTTGGACCTGTTAACGGACTCATTATGGGAACTCGCAGCGGAGATATTGATCAATCGGTGATCTTTTATATGATCAGTCAACTGGGATACACGGCTCAGGAAGTGAGCGATCTCCTGCATCATAAAAGTGGAATGTTAGGACTTACCGGCTACAGCGACCTTCGGGATATTGAGTCGGAAGCTGAAAAAGGCAACCGTGACTGCCAACTTGCCCTCGATATGAATGCATATCGAATAAAGAAATACATTGGTGCATATGCCGCTGCTATGAATGGCCTGGATACCATTATTTTTACTGCTGGAATTGGCGAAAACAGTTCTACTATAAGAGCGCTGGTTTGCAAGGAAATGGAATTCCTTGGAATTGAACTTGATGAGAACGAAAATATTATTCGGTCTAAAGAGATCAGGAAGATAAGTAAGCGCAATTCCAAAGTGGATGTTTTGGTAATCCCAACCAATGAAGAACTGGAAATTGCAAAGCAGGTTTTTTCACTGATTTCCTAAATTCGATCAAATTTAAAATAAAACCTCACAAAATCTTTAAACCTCACAGGTTTTTGAAACCTGTGAGGTTTAAAATTCACCGTTGGCATTAAATTCGCACATCTTTTTCTGATTATAAAAAAAGATTTTAGTATTAAAATATCGACTAAACTCCACCCTCCTGATTTTCAGAAAATTAATTTATTTGTAAACAATCAACTGTTCATAAATAATTAATATATTGAATATCAATAGTTTGATTAATTTTCCTTGTAAACTTTTAATTATCAAAATGACTTTTGCTGTGTATTTTTTTATACATTTATCCCACGGCAATAAGCTCTTCATAATCAAATTTTACAAGCAAAATGAAAATCGAAACTACCCAAACCCCGGCAAAAACATACACTCAGGATGAAGCATTTGAAGCTTCCGTAGCATACTTTAAGGGCGATGAGCTTGCCGCCAGGGTTTGGATCAATAAATATGCTTTAAAAGATTCTTACGGCAACATTTACGAAAAAGATCCACAGGCTATGCACGTGAGATTGGCAAAAGAGATCTCGAGAATTGAAGCCAATTATGCCAATCCGCTTACTGAGAATGAAGTTCTAGGTCTTATTGAGAATTTTAAATACATCGTTCCACAGGGAAGCCCGATGGCTGGAATTGGCAATAAATACCAAACCGGGTCTTTATCCAATTGTTTTGTTATTGGAAATGAGGGTGACAGTGATTCCTATGGAAGTATCATGAAGATAGACCAGGAGCAGGTACAGCTTATGAAGCGGCGTGGTGGTGTTGGACACGATCTTTCACACATACGCCCAAAAGGTTCCCCTGTAAAAAACTCGGCCCTCACCTCTACCGGGCTGGTTCCTTTTATGGAGCGTTACTCCAATTCTACCCGTGAAGTTGCACAGGATGGTAGGAGAGGCGCTTTAATGCTTTCGGTTTCCATAAATCATCCGGATGCTGAAGATTTTATAGATGCAAAGATGGAACAGGGAAAAGTTACCGGAGCCAATGTTTCGGTAAGGATCGACGATGACTTTATGAATGCCGTGAAATCCAATTCCAAATACATCCAGAAATTCCCGATTCACAGCGAAAACCCGAAATATACTCATGAATTAGAAGCCGGAGCAATTTGGAACAAGATCGTACACAACGCCTGGAAATCGGCAGAGCCGGGGATCCTGTTTTGGGATACCATCATCCGGGAATCTGTGCCGGACTGTTATTCAGATCTTGGCTATAAAACGGTATCTACCAATCCTTGCGGAGAAATCCCGTTATGTCCATACGATTCCTGCAGGTTGCTGGCCATCAATTTATTTTCCTACGTTGAAAATCCGTTTACAGAAGAGGCAAGTTTTAATTTTGACCTGTTCAAAAAACATGTCGCTATTGCACAACGGATCATGGATGATATCATCGACCTGGAACTTGAGAAAATCGACGCGATTTTAGCCAAGATAACTGCCGATCCTGAAAATGATGAGATTAAAAGAGTAGAGCGTAATCTTTGGCTGGAGATTCGTAAAAAAGCACGGGAAGGAAGACGTACCGGGGTTGGTATTACTGCTGAAGGTGATATGCTTGCCGGACTTGGAATACAATACGGAAGCGAAAAAGGGATAGAATTTTCAGTGAAAATACATAAAACCCTTGCCATCGAAGCCTACCGAAGTTCAGTTGAAATGGCTAAAGAACGCGGTGCCTTCGAATTTTATGATTCAGAAAGAGAAAAGAATAATCCGTTTATTCAGCGAATCAAGGAGGAAGATGAAAAACTCTACTTCGAAATGATGGAATACGGAAGAAGAAATATTGCACTTTTAACCATCGCTCCTACCGGGACCACCAGTTTAATGACGCAAACCACTTCCGGAATTGAGCCTGTATTCATGCCGGTTTACAAAAGGAGAAGAAAAGTGAATCCTAACGATAAGGAAGCCCGGGTGGATTTTGTAGATGAAACCGGAGATTCCTGGGAAGAATACGTTGTTTTCCATCACCGTTTCAAGCAATGGATGGAAGCCAATGGTTATGAAATAGACAAGAATTACACTCAGAAGGATCTTGACAAATTGGTTAAAAAATCTCCTTACTACAAAGCAACATCCAATGATATTGACTGGCTTAGCAAAGTAAAAATGCAGGGAGCTGTTCAAAAATGGGTAGATCATTCCATAAGTGTGACCATAAACCTGCCAAATGATGCTACCGAGGAATTGGTAGGAAACCTATATCTGCAGGCCTGGGAAGAAGGATGTAAAGGAGTTACAGTGTACCGCGATGGTTCGCGCTCCGGAGTTTTGATTTCCAATGAAGAGAAAAAGGAGGAAAAAAACGCTTTATCAAACTTTCCTACCAAACGTCCACAAATTTTGGAAGCAGATGTAGTGCGTTTTCAGAATAACAAGGAAAAATGGATCGCTTTCATAGGCCAAATAGATGAAAGACCTTACGAGATCTTTACAGGTTTTGCCGATGATGAAGATGGAATATTAATCCCACGTTGGGTAAATGAAGGGCTTATTATCAAAAATAAGGATGAAGACGGGAATACCAGGTATGATTTTCAATATAAAAATCAGCGTGGATACAAAACCACCATCGAGGGTTTATCTCATAAATTCGATCCGGAATTCTGGAATTACGCAAAACTGATCTCCAGTACGTTGCGACACGGAATGCCAATTGAAAAAGCCGTAGATCTTATAAACAGTTTGCAATTGGACAATGAATCCATCAACACCTGGAAAAACGGGGTTGCCAGAGCTTTAAAGCGTTATGTAGAAGATGGTACGGAAGCAAAGGGACAAAAATGCGCCAATTGTAACTCCACAAATTTAATCTACCAGGAAGGTTGTTTAACCTGTAAGGATTGCGGTTCTTCAAAATGCGGATAAATAAACCTGAAGTACTTTAAAATTTAAAAAACCAGGCATTCGTTCCAAATTTCGGAATAATGCCTGGTTTTTTTTATGGGAGGTTTCGGCACAAAAAAAGGATCTTATAAAATTAGGAGTCCTTTGGTTGTTAGCGTTGAATAACTTGTGAAAAACTATAAAAAAGGCAATAAACATACAGTTATCCTTCACCAATTTGGGGTAAAGGAATAAATTGCTCCTGATATAGCACGTTGTACTTTGAAAAAACTATCTCTAACTAGATGAAAGTAACAGAAAGGATAATAAAATTTTTAGGATAAACATTATGTGGTGACAATGGGATACTTTCCTACAAAACAGGACCTCAATTGGTTGAATTTTTTGTGACGTTTGGAGCAAACGATGGATATGAAGAAGGATTTCCGAGTAGATCGAAATACACAGAAGATAAGGTTAGACAATTCAACGGAACCCAAGAGCTAAAGTTAATTCTCGAAAGTTCAGTAGACCCTGGAGGTTTAATGGAAGCCGGCACCAGTCCCGACGATAGAATCAAACCTATTAATAGCGGGCAATTTCTTAAAAAGTGACATTTAAAATACTCAGTAACAAACAACAAAGACAACAAGTTTGCTCCCTTACTCCACGCTACTTGCCGAACAGAGACCGTTGTAACCAATTTTCACAGTGAGAATCGTACAAAAAAAATCTGACTTCTGACCAAAAACATGGAATATTCGAACTGTAGAATACTGAATATCCAATGAATCTTCAGTACAAAAATATTATGGGAATTAGATGAATATTTAAATAAGCTTGTAGATCAGAATCACATTCTTTTAATGGATGAAAATAATAAAATTAAAGGTTGGTATATGTCCTGAATTATCTAGGAAAAAATACTTTTAAAAATTTGAGGGTTTAAATTCTCAATCGACAGATTTGCGCCCCCTACTCCGCCCCCTGTATTATATGAGACTGTTGACAATAAGCTGAAGAGGCGGACTTTCCTTAAATCGGATGAATAAAATTACTCTGATTTCAATAAAGTTTTAGTAATTTTATAAGGATACTTCAAAAATAAAGTTTCCTTATTTAACCAAACGCATCGAATGGTAATACTTCCGCCCCAATCCCAATAAAATTTAAATCGTAAATTTTATGATAAAGTCATTTTTAATAAATGTGTTTATATTAATCCCGCTATTGGGATTTTCGCAGCTAAACGACAGTCTGACTGAACCTGTTATTCCCTTAGAAAAAATAGAGCTCTTAAAAAATATAAATTTCACATTCGATATGCGTACGGAGTTTCGGGCCTATACCTTTAGGGGTGGTGACCAGTATTATAACGGGATACAGTTTCAAAATGGGTTTACAGCCCTTGGAATTTCAGGGAAATTACACGAAAAGGTAAATTTTCGTTTTAGGAACCGCTTTAATAAAGGTGGCAATGTGCAAACGTTGGACCAACTGGGCAACAACATCGAATTGGCCTACATCGACGTTAAAGCCAGTCCGTCCTTTAATGTTAGACTTGGAAAAATGACTGCGTTTTACGGCGGTTATGAATACGAGTTCAGCCCTCTGTATGTATTGGAATATAATGATATTTACTTCAATGCCCTGGCATTTGTTACAGGGGCAGGAATTACTTATCAACCTTTAAAAAATCACAAATTCGGGGTGCAGGTGTTAAACTCGCGTACCATGCATTATGACGATCTTTACGGCGATATTATTGCAGAAAATATCCAGGAACCTGACTGGCCGGTAGCACTTGTTGGAAACTGGCGTGGAAGCTTTTTTGATGGAAAATTCGAAACCATTTATAGCATGAGTTCTTCCAATGAAGTAAAAAACAGAGGGACCTATTTTTTTACTTTAGGCCACAAATACCAAAACCATAATCTAACCCTGATGTATGACTTTCATTACAGTTTTGAAGACGTCGATACAAAAGGCATTGTGACCAATATTCTCGGGGACCGCTTAGCTGAGGATGTGCTGTATATCGAAAACTGGTTAAGAGCGGAATACCGGTTCAGCTCAAAATTTGAAGGTTTATTAACCCTCATGACCAGCAGTGCCTATGGTAAGGTAACAACGGGCAATGAACACATGAGAACGAGCTACGGAATGATTCCTACCTTTTATTACAGTCCATTTAAAAACATTGATATCCGGTTTTTCCTTGCTTATATCGGCCGGTATTATGATTATTCAAAGTATGCTATAGAAAATCTGGATGCGTCTAATTATAATAAAAATGAAGTAAGGGTTGGATTTATTGCTCCCCTATTGTTATTGTGAAATCACATCACCATTGAACTATTAAGCCTTCAGAAATAATTATGAAGGCTAAAAAATTAAATAGGTAAAACATACTGTTCCACAGCGTTGGTATTCTGAAAGTTCTTTAATCCTTCATGGAGGGTTTAATTCACCGTCCCGATAGCTTTCGGGCATGCCTCGAATTTTTAAAAGTATTTTCCTATTTATACCTCGTGGGTTTGCCCCGAGGTTTTTGATCCAAAGGAATGCAGAACAAATATAAAACCCCAATCCAGCGTGTACATTTATTTTTTGCAGAAACAGGTCTAGACAAGGGTATAAGGACAGTAATTGAAGCCAGTTGCCAATAAGGAATACCGCAAATGGGCAGTAAAGTTTTAATGAAAATAATTAGATTTACCAACAAACCAATACAAAGCCTACAGGATTAAGTCTCCTACCACAAGAAATTGCGCTATAAAATATGTTAGGTACAATGCAATAAAACGTCTGTAACTATTATAAAATAAATCTAATTCATCTATATTACCAGCCTATCTGAAAAAATCATGAAAGAGAATAAAGTGCTAAATTATATTGAAGCAGTATTAGAAAATATGCCAAATGACTGGTTGAGGCTAACTACCCATCGACTGGATATTTATGATGAAGAATTGGCCAAAACCCAATTCTTAGAACAGTTTGAAAGCTTATTTAAAGACAATAATGCTGAAACATCAGCACTGAGCAAATTACCTACTGCTTATGATTATATTCGATTGGGACATCCATTATCTTGTGTACTGGAATGGACAGTTGCAAAGTTAAATGATCTAAAACCGGAAAATGTAATCAGTTTTTCATCAAGGACGATTCCCATTTTAGCGATTCTAAGAAAAAATTTATTAGATCAAAAGAACACCAACATCATTTATACAGGTGAATTACCAGAATTTTTTAATGTTGAAGCATTAAAGCGTGTTTATGGTTATAAATTTGACTTGAAGCAGGCTGAGGACGCAGGAGAAATTTCCAGGCTTGAAGGCAGTACCGTTTTCATTTCACAACAGGATGAAATTGGTAAAGTTGATCTCAACCCTAATGTTGACTTTTTTGTAAGTATTCATTCTCATCTTGGAAGTATTTTATTGGTCAATGGTGAACAAAATGAAAGTTATATCTCCGAAATTCAGCATGTACGAAGAAGAGAGACCATTGCAATGACACCAGACGATTGTTTTTCTGCCTTACAGCAATTAACAGGAAAATCTTCATCTGATCATGAGAAAAGCAACGTTGAAACCAACAAAGCAAGTGTAACAGATTCAATTAAAAAGATTACATCAACAAATACAAAGGCACTACTTGGCTCTTGTGGACTCTCTGTTCAATATGCCATTATGATGGGGCTCATTGACGATGCACTGGAAAAGCATAAAGGAAAGGCTATCAAAATTATTGTTCCTCCTAATTGCTATGGTGGAACAAACGACCAGGCGAGAAGGGTTGCTGCTTGCATTGATAATGTTGAAGTGTTGGATTTGTCCGTTGATGGTGACAATGATATGATTCAAAGTATTGATATGGTTTTGAATAAAGTTGCGAACGAAGATGCGGTCCCTTATATCATAGCTGAAATACCAACAAACCCCAGAGTTGAAATTCCAGATCTTATAAAATTAAAAGAGGTTTTAAGTAAAAAACGTAAAACTGCAACAGGTGAAACAGCTATCGATCCAGTTTTTATTTTAGATCAAACATTTTGTCCTAACGTACAATTCTTAAGTGAAGATGGAATACTCTCAACAATAAGAACTATTTCATATGTTAGTGGATCTAAATTTCCAAGTGGAGGGAAATGTACTGCCGGTTACTATGTAGCAAATTGTAAAGCTGAAGCCTTGTTGGAGAAAATAGACAAGCATCTAAGACTTTGTGATAACGAGGCTACAGGTCTCCAGGTTAAAATATTAGCAGAACAATTACCTTCAATGAACCAAAGGATTAAAGATGCTTATAAAAATACCCGTGAATTTGTAAACTTTATCAGGGAGACTTTACCAGCGGCGAAAATCAATTTTGTTTCTGAAGAATTGGCTCAGGAAGGATTTACTCCATCCGTATTTTCATTAGATCTTCCCACTAAAGGAAATTCTGATGAAGAAAGAGAAGCTTATAAAAGAGCATTGAATAAAAAACTGATCGATATGATGATTAGTGAAATTCCTAATGAAAGTAAATATTGTGTGAGCTACGGCCAGTTAAAAGGATGTTATTGGACGATCCCTGCAACATCTACTCAGGGAACAACTAAAGAAGACGACAAAGATTATATTGCCCGGGTGTCGGTATCTCCCGATTTGGATCTTAATCTTCATAAAAAAGTCTTTTTAGATTTTGTTGAAACAATTTAACTCTGGAGGTGGTGTTATACAATTATCCAGGATTTACTTCGTGGTCAAACACAAGAAGCCATGGAAGAATTTTAAAACAAGTACATCTGAAATAATTGAGGCATTAAAGTCCAATTAAAATATTTTTTGGCCAAAGCGATAGCCTTCATTAATCAGGAACAGTAAAATAATAAATTTAATAAATAGAAGAGTTACTTATGGAATATTTCAGAATGATTAAATTAAAAACCACTGAACAAAATTTACAAGGACAACTAACACTGAGTAATCTGGATAAGATTAGTACTGAAATTTTTAATTTGGATGAACCAAGTGAAAAGGAAGCAAATATTGGTGGGATTTGGGGAGAATTCACATTGAGTCGAAGCGAAATAAAAGGAGGTATCCGTTTTTCTCTAGTAGAGTGCCCTAATGCTTTATGCTGGACAATAACCACTGGTTATCCGCCAGATCCGGAATCAATAATTATTCATTTAACGATAAATCGTCTGGAAAAGAAGGAAGAATTTATTGAAGAAATAACAGAATTTTTAGATGATATCTGCATCAATTTGGAACAATTTTTTTCAATAGAAAAGATAACGGAAGGCTAAGAACGCTAAAAGCAATTGCTTATTACCGCCTACTCTAAAAATTGATGCAGCCCCCAGCCTTGGTATATACCTTTAAAGGTTCACGCTAACCTACACTACTATTCAACATAAGTTGTCATTTTAAAAGAATTCTACTAAATTAATAATATGGGATCTAAATCTCTAAATAAAAATTGGTAACAATTCTAATTACGAAAAATAGTCTTACTGGCTTTGTCTGTCAAGAAAAACACTTCCCTACAGTTTTTCAGTAATTATCGTTCCATTATAGATTCCTTTAAAAACTAGGAAACTTTAGAAATTTATCTCACAATTATAGACATATCTACACGTCGTGCATACTGTTCTGAAGAAGTTTTGTCTTCGCCTCTAAAGGAGGTAATGATACGGGACTTATCTATTCTATTATTTATAAAAGCTTGTTCCACAGCTTCTGCCCTACGCATAGACAGTTGTTTATTATAATTGACATTTCCTACCGGACTTGCCCAACCCTCAAGTAAGACCTTAGCCTCAGGATATTTAATTAAAATCTGGGTCAGGTCTTGTATGTATGGGTAAAATTCGGCTTTTACCGTTTCTGAATTATTGTCGAAAAATACTTGTTGTTTAAAATATGTCTTTTCTTCCCCGGTATCTTCTGTTTTGGTTAATTTATTGGCCGCTATGAATTTTGATTCCAAACTATCCAGCTGTCGTCTCACATCATTAAGATTTCCTTTCATAATATACAGGCTATCTGTGTAATCTGCTTTTTTCAATTCAGCATTTTTTAAAGAATCAATTCTTTGCTCTAAGTCTTTAATCATCTTGTTATTCGATGGGATAATAGTTGTCGTGCTGCGTTCAGTTGGCTGATTTAAAGTATTGGGTATTGCATTGCCAGGTATGATAATGGTAGAATTATCTCTCCCCATAGAAGGCGATAGCCTATTATTAGCGCTTAAATCATTAATTCTTTCGTTTAGATAACGTAATTCTCTTAAAATTTGCTGATAAGATGCATTATCATATCCACCTGTGCGTATCTCTGAACGATCCTGGTATTTCAACTTAAGCTCGGTCAAATACATTTTCTGTTGTTTACTTTCCCTTTCATTAAGTACCGCGCGTCTTGCATCTGCTATGGTGCTTAAAAAAGAGGTCAATTCTGATTGTGTCATCACTATGGTACTTTTTTCAGAAGTCTTTTCGACTTGCGCGAAAAGACTAACTGAAAATAATATACATATCGAAACTACAATTGACCTTATTTTATCTTTTGTGTTTAACTGTAACATGTCATTAAAATTTTAGTTTGTATCCCACAGATATTCTGTGAATGTCGATAAAATTGTGAGCAGTATAATCTGCAAATAACTTACCGCCTAAAAGATTAAAGGATGTTCCTAAGATCAGGTTAGGACTAAATGTGCTCTCCCCTACTGCATCATTATAACCAAGACCCAAACCGGCATAAGGATTCAAAATTACGCCTGCATCCACTTCAAAAGGAATCACAACGTTAGCATTTATTCCAAATCCGGTATTCTTACCTGGGGCCAGGTAAATATCCGGCATAAATTTAAATGGTGAATTGGTAAAGGCGTAATTCCCTCTCATTCCGATAATCACAGAAACATCATCTGCAAATACCGCTCCTGTGAAAACGGATAAACCTTCATTGATTACCCAACCACTTGCAAAACCTTCCGTTGAACTTTCAGATTTAACGACAGTATTACCATCTTGATCTGTTTCAACTGTAGTTTCTGTTGGTTGTGAAGGCAGTGTACCTGTAGGAGTTTGTTGTCCGCCTGTTACTACAACCGTTTTATCCTGACCCTGATTTTGAAGAGTACCTCCCATGTCATTGATTTTGTCTGTATTCTTATCGATCTTTCTGTCAAGATCTCTCAACATATCCAGAATTTTTTGGGAAGCATCTTCCTGACTGGCGGGTTCAAGATTTTGTTTGTAGGTTCCTGTGTTAAGTTCCAACAGTAAACGCTCTAAACGATCCATACGATCCTCAATCGTTTGTGGTTTACGGGATTCTTCATCAACACCCTGTATCACTTTTTCAATTAACTCCTCAAGTTCCTTAGGAGTCATTTCAACTTTAGATTCTCTTAGATCCTTCTCCCTGGCAGATTTCATTTCTGGATCAGACTTCTGAATTCGCTCCAGTTCTTTTTTCTCCTCAATGATTTCCACCGCTTTTTGGGTATCATTATTTTCATAGGCTTCAGATAATTCTGATTCCAGCTCATCAATCCGATCTTGATATGCCTGAGTTCGGTCTTCTACCCTTTGATCTATTCTACTTTGCAAAATATCGTCTGTATTATCAGCTTTTTTACCTAACTGAAAACGAAGGCCCACAGTAAACATGGTGTGTTGCTTTAACTCATCCGGAGACACCGTATTTTCCAAATCTGATGTTCCGCGTTCGGATGTGAAAAATAAATTTGCATCACCAAAAGCTTCAAGATTTCTGCCAAGAGGTACATTTAAACCTAAACCACCTTTTGCAAAATAGCTGGAAGGCGCACCGGTCAAAGCGTCTTTACCAACATAGCTGGCAGTGCTGTTAAGGTAACCACCACCCAGAAGGATATAAGGTACCATACCGCGGGAAACATTTAACTTAGCGACAAAATCAGCACCATACATGGCCAAATCATCCCAGTCAGTAGATATTTCTTCATTTTTCATAGCCTGGTAGTAAAAACCCCTTATACCCACGTATTGATTTAAATCAAAACCGATTTTTCCACCAATAAAATAAGCATCGGCTAAATTACTGTCACTATCAAAATTCACAAAGGATCCCGCAGGTTCTAAAATGAATTTAAAACCTCTTAAACCTCCTGAAAATTTGTTATAGTAAGCTCTGTCTAAATCGCTAAAATCTTCCGGACTGCGGCCGCCTAAATACAATTGTAAACCAGCCAAAACCGACCAGTTGTACATTCGACTATTATTATTATCATTCAATAAATCTTCAAACTCGGACTGATCCTGCCCCTCTTGAAAAAGTACGGAAGCAGGATTCAAATTGAAGGCTGTATTTTTTGCTTCCAAATTCAGGAATAACCTGTTACCCAACTTTATTTGTGTACCCAGACCCAGATTACCATAAATCTGTTCCAATTCTTGTTCATTTGATGGGTCACCTGGTGCGGCTATATCAAATTTTAGTTGTTGAACCCCTGCTCCCAATAAAATATATGGTACAAATCTACCACGTGTTGGGATGTTGGCCTTAAATTCACCCCCAATGCGTTCAATATCTACGTTACGCGAGGTAAAATTACTAACAAAATCATCTGAAAAAATATCGAAATCATCCACCGTGTTATTTATATCTGTGGACTTTTCATATAATGCTCTTAGTTCAATTGCTTCACCAAAACCAAAACCCACTCTTCCACCATACATAACACCATCTTCGATGGCGGAGTTATCGTCGAACCAGGTATAACTTGCGGTAGGCTGCAAGGTTACGGTTATATCTTTCATCTGAGCCTGTAAATTTGCTCCCAGTAAAGTTAAAATACAAATAGTAAATATCTTCCTCATGATGTTCTATTTTAATTTTCACATTAAGTTATTAAAAATTGGATAATCCGATAAGTGAAATCCTTTAATTATAATTTTATTAACTTTTCTTTTTTATTGCTTTTTTCTTTTAACTCCTCTTTTGAATCCCGTATATCGTCATTATTTAGGTAAGGCTGGATAATAAATTTAAACAAGATATCCGATCTTCTCCTGTCAATTATTAACTTAGTGGGATGAATTATCCAGCAGATTAAATGGAATTTGAAGATATGTTTAATACTGCACAGGATTGCATTGACTACCCGGTTCTAGCACGATGGTCTTATGGTTTTGATTGCAAAACAATACCTGACAATGCTGTGATAAGCGAACTAGCAGAATTCGCTCAAAGCAAATGGAATGATAAAGCAATACTTTCAGGATATACGGACGTTTCGGGCAATGCAAAAATTCACAAAAGACTAACGGATTCCCGACTGGAATATCTTAAAACTCAAATAGCGACCTTCATACCTTTAAACAAAATTTATTTGCAATACTTTGGTGATGCTTTTGCCTCCAAAATATTGTGCAAAGCTAGCATAGGGTTGAAATTAAATTTTTTATAGCTTTAACAGGTGAATAAACATATCTTAACAATTAAATTAAAAGGAAATGAATAAAGAAGAATTTAAAGCAAAAGAAAATCAAAAAATTGATGAAGTTTCAGCTAAAATCAATGAAATAGAGGCAAAAAGAGAGTCTGTTAAAGAAGATGCAAAAACACGGTACGATGAAGCTTTTGAAGATTTAAAAGCGAAAAAAACCGACCTGGAACGTAAATATTCCGAGCTTGAAAATGCTTCGGAAGACAAGTGGAAAGAAGTAAAAGATGCATTTTCAGCTGCATCTGATTCATTTAAAGAGGGTTTTGATAAATTAAAAACCTTATTTACAATTTTGGTGTTGGGAATATTACTGGCATCATGTGGGTCATCTGACAAAGACAAGGAAACAACTTTGGAAGATGTTCAGGAAGAAGTAAATGAAGCTGTAGAGGTATCCAAAGATTATACCGCTGAAAACTGGGAGGAAATGAACAAGAAAGTTGAGGAAATAAAAGGAGATATCGAATCAAAAACAAATCAGGCAGAGGAAGAATACAATAGTCTAAGCAATGACCTTCAGGACAAATTGAAGGATCAAAAACAAAAGATGGATGAACAAAAAGCTGAATTAAACAAAAAGCTTAAAGAATACAATACTGCAGCCAATGAGCGAAAGGAAGCGTTAAAAGCTGAAATTGATCAATTGAAAACTGCTTTAGATAAAAGTGTGTCTGTCTTTGAAAAAGAAATGAAGGAAGCTAAAAAGTAGATTATTACTCAATAGCAGAGACAAATCCGCTTAAAGGATTTATCTTCAATAACGTTTTTAGATACGGAATTTCAGAAACCGTAGAGCTAAGTGCCCTGGTGGATTATCAATATGAAGATTCTAGGGTTGATACTGCGGCTATTACTTTGATGGGAGTAAGTAATTTACATTTTGGGTTTAGGGTATATCTCAACGATCAAAAAGAATGGCTGCCTGCTATCGGATTTCAAATGCGATTAAAATTACCAAATATTTCTAAGGATTTTGAATCAAATCATTTAGCTCCGGCGATGGTGTTTGTAGCCAATTGGGCATTACCAAAAAATATGAGTCTCGCAACAAACTGGATTTTGTCTTACAACGGTAACGATTCAACCCCAACCGGTAAATATATAGTCAATTTTGACTTTCCTATTTAATAAATTTAGCAGTTTTGTTGAAAACTATGGTCATAAATCAATCAGTTTTTCAAACAAGGTTTGATGGAGGTTTTGCCTATTTAGTGACCAAAAAACCTATTGATTGACCTGTTTGCAGGATATGGACACAACCAGAATGTAACAGACTACTTTGTGAGTACAGGGATAAGTTGAAGAATAATCAATCTTAAAAAGAAATAATTTGGAAAACGCAATTGAATTCTATAATGATGTGATTCAATATTTTAAATTGAATTACATCAATCTTATTTTAACCCTATTATTTGTTGTTGTAGGGTTTTTAATAGCCAATTTTATAAAACGTAGATTAAGGATGCGATTAATTCGGAAATCGCCCAATTTTATAACGGCAACATTTATATCCCAAATCACCGGCTTTGCCCTGAAATCCATTGTAGTTTTAATAACCCTCTATTTACTTGGTCTTGATTCTTTTACCAATAAAATATTAGCAGGTGCAGGTATATTAACTTTTGTCATTGGATTCGCATTAAAAGATATTGGAGAGAATTTTTTAGCAGGAATTATTCTCGCTTTTAAAAGCCCATTCAAATTAGATGATTTGATTGAAGTAAATGGGATTGAAGGGTTTGTAAAGGATATAAATATTCGTGAAACACTCATAAAAACACCCGATGGCAAGGATGTTTTTTTACCCAATTCCATAATTCTCAAAAATCCCTTTGTTAATTACACCATTGATGGGTTTTTGCGATACGAATTTATTGTTGGAATTGCCTACGAGAATCACCCCACAGAAGCTATAAAGCTTATGCTTGAAACGGTAAATAATGTGGCGGGAGTTTTAAAAGGGGGCAGAAAGCCCGTTGTTTCAATAAGTGATTTGGCTACAAATACTATAAATGTCAAAGTACAGTTTTGGGTGGATACCTTCATAACTTCCAAACGATCCGTACATCATAGCATAAGGTCACAGGTTATGAATGATGTTGTTGAAGCATTATTTGCAAATGGTTTTAGTCTGCCCGCATCAATTGTTGAATTAAAAAATTATGAAGCATCCAATTCCTTACATCTTAAAATAGAAAGTAACGAAAAAGTTTAGCTGCATGTTAGTTTAAAAACAAACTTAATTATAATAATAAACACCTTGACTCCCAGAGAAACACTCCCACAATTTATGAACCTACTAAAAAAAAGAAAGTTATAACATCAATATTCCGGCAGATGAAATAAAGTCACTAAACCCTTCTGACTGGATGATAGATGATAGGTATCGTTTTAAGGGAATTCTAATCCTGCAGAAAATAGTATTCTTTATGCTATTAGCAAAAAAGATGGCAGAGATAAAATATTGCTTGTCAATACTTATAGTGTAGATGCAAAAAATAAACAGAATAATTTTATCAAAGAATTGGAAGCAGCAAAAAACAATAATTCTTTGGTGGCAAATAAATTTAATGACCTTGGATGTTAAGTATATTTGTAAAATAATCCTCAAAAAATAACAATTGCCATTGAGCTGAAAATTTACAAATATACTTTCAAATAAAATCTCAAAATATGTATAACTAATTATAACCGAGTGCGACCTTCACAATAGTTTGCAGGCCGTACTTTTTAATATTCTATACATGATGAAAAAACTATTCGCTGTTTTAATTTGCTCTTTATCTGTTTTTTCTCAGCAGAAGTTGTTTTCACAGGTTTTGCATACAGAAAACTTCAACGTTATAGTTGATTCAACAAAAATTTTTAAAGGAAATTTTACGCCAAGCTTCAGGTTCAGAAATTTAAAAGAAGAATTTCTTGAAATAGAAAATACAGCTGATATTTCAATACGCATAAAAAATCACGCCTTTACTATCGCTAATAAAATTGAATACAGCTTTTTTTGGTGATGAAAGTTTAATGAGTGGTGGTTTCCTATATTTAGAGTACGTTAACCTTCATTACAAAAAAATTGCATTTGAACCCTTCTATCAAATGCATTGGAATGAAATAAGAGGTTTGGATAGAAAATATGCAGGTGGAATGAATTTTAGATGGCGAGCATTGGTGAAAGAAAATACGGGCTTATATTTTGGTATTGGAAGTTTATATGAATTTGAAAGATGGAATTATTCGGGAGTTCCTGATAATTTATTGCCAACGAACCTAACCCTTATTGAAGTAAACCGGGTAAGAGGTAATTCTTACGTAAGCTATAAACAACAACTTGGAGATTTATTTGACTTAGATATAAGCGGATATTACCAACCCACTTTTGCTGAACCATTTAGTAATTACAGACTGGCAAGCAGTTTTGAACTGACCTACAATTTTACCGAATATTTAGGATTAAGGCTATTGTATCAAAACATCTACGATTCTTCTCCCCTTGTGCCAATAGATAAATTATATCACGATGTTAACTTTGGAGTAACTATATCATTCTAGCATGAAAAAACTACTTTTCCTTTGGAAGGAATTAATGGCCACGTTCTGGTTTGTACCGGTACTCACTATTGGTTTCGCAATTTTAATATCCATTGGTCTGGTATCATTAGACAATTCTATTTCGATTGAACGGAAAGGCTGGGTTCGTTTTTTTCTGGTAAATAGCTCTGATTCGGCGCGAAGCATATTGTCCACGATTTCTGGTGCGATGATAGGTGTGGCAGGAACAGTTTTCTCAGTCACACTCGTAGCTTTGACGTTGGCTTCCTCACAGTTTGGGCCCAGGCTCATCAAAAACTTCATGTATGTTAGGCTCAATCAAATAGTACTGGGCTCTTATATTTCCACTTATTTGTATTGCCTGCTTGTATTGAATGCCATAAAAGATAGTGACGGTTATAGCTTCATTCCATCTGTTTCAATATTAGTTGCGATTTTAGCGGCGATAGCAAACATTATTTTGCTTATTATATTTATTCATCAAATTGCTGTAAGTATACAGGCGGACAGGATAATTTCAGATATTTCAGAGCTCATCTCCAAGCAGATAGAAACACTCTTTCCAGAAAAAATAGGGAATGAATTGAAAGATGAAGAAGATTTTGACGCATCTGCTGCAATTTCAGCATATCAAAATAGCATCTCCATCAAGTCTCCCAAAAGTGGCTATCTCCAATACATAGACAGTGAAACTTTAAAAGAAATTGTTACCAAACATAATTCCTTGCTGGAGCTAAATCACAGACCTGGTAGTTTTCTGGTAAAAGGCGGTGAGATTGGCATTCTTCATTCAAGCAAAGATTGGGAAGAAGATACTTTGGAAGACCTGTTCGATCAATTTGTAATAGGAAAAACAAAAACATCCCAACAGGATCTGGAATTTTCTATTCACCAAATGGTGGAAATCGCGGCAAGAGCTCTTTCTCCGGGTGTAAATGACCCTTACACTGCAATTGCATGCATTGATAACCTGACTGCGACAATGTGCTACTTAGCTGAAGCCAAATTCCCATCCAAATATCGAGTTGACGAAGAGGGCAACCTTAGAGTTATTGCCGATGTTTTAGAATTTGAGGGAGTTTTAGATGCAGCCTTTAACCAGATACGTCAATTTTCAGAAGGCAGTACAGCAGTAATCATAAGACTGATGGAAGCACTTACAACTATACTTTACTTTACGAATAAAGAAAGCAACAGAAATGCTGTTCTAAAGCATGCCGAAATGGTGTTAACCTTAGGTAAAACAACGATAAAAGAAACGAATGATATGAATGATTTAACCAAAAGAACAGAAAAGATATTAAAGAAGTGAAGAACCACGTGCTACAAACTATCTAAGTGGCCAATACGACCTTGCAGTATGAAAAGGTTTTTTTTCCTTAACAAAACAGAATTTAAAATTCCCTGTTATCTAAGAATACTGATTTAATTGACCCTGGTATAAAAACCCGTATATACTTACCTGCTCCACTTAGAATAAAGCCTTACAGGCATTTTTCTGGCACTTTAATGACGAAAAGACTGGCAGTGATACCGTATGCTCCATAAAAGCTTATAGAGAATATGAATCAAAAAAAAGTGGCTTCCCAAATTTTAAATTCTGGGAAGCCACTATCTAATTAATTGTATTTTTTACTTGGCTATATTAACCGCTCTGGTTTCCCTTATAACGGTAACTTTAACCTGTCCGGGATATGTCATATCGGTTTGTATTTTTTGCGAGATCTCAAAAGAAAGATTCGCCGCTTTTTCATCTGTTACCCTTTCGCTTTCCACGATCACACGAAGTTCCCTTCCTGCCTGGATTGCGTAAGCCTTCTTAACGCCTCCAAAACCAAATGCAATTTCCTCAAGATCTTTCAATCGCTGTATGTAAGAATCCAGTATTTGTCTTCTTGCTCCTGGTCTTGCTCCGCTTATTGCATCACAAACCTGAACCAAAGGAGAAAGCAGGGACGTCATTTCAATTTCATCGTGGTGAGCTCCAATGGCATTGCATACCTCAGGTTTTTCACCGTACTTCTCAGCCCATTGCATTCCTAAAAGAGCGTGTGGCATTTCTGTTTCAGTATCCGGAACTTTTCCAATATCGTGTAATAAACCGGCACGTTTTGCAAGCTTAGGGTTCAATCCTAATTCTGATGCCATTACACCACATAATTTAGCAACTTCCCGGGAGTGTTGTAATAAGTTTTGACCGTAAGAAGATCTATATTTCATTCTACCTACAATCTTGATCAATTCCGGGTTTAACCCGTGAATACCAAGATCTATTACCGTACGTTTTCCTATATCAATGATCTCCTCATCAATTTGTTTTTTGGTCTTTTTAACCACTTCTTCAATTCTTGCAGGGTGAATCCTTCCATCTGTAACCAATTTGTGTAATGAAAGTCTTGCAATTTCCCTTCTCACGGTATCAAAACAGGAAAGAATGATCGCCTCGGGGGTATCATCAACGATTATTTCAACACCGGTTGCAGCTTCAATAGCACGTATATTACGCCCTTCCCTTCCAATAATCCTACCCTTCACATCATCGCTCTCCAGATTAAATACTGATACACAATTTTCTACTGCCTCTTCAGTACCAATCCTTTGAATGGTGGTAATAATGATCTTTTTCGCTTCCTGTTGTGCCGTAAGCTTAGCTTCTTCAATAGTATCCTGAATGAGGGCCATTGCATCGGCTTTTGCTGTATCTCTTAAGGATTCTGTAAGTTGTTCCTTTGCTTCTTCAGCAGAAAGTCCCGAGATCACTTCAAGCTGCATTACCTTGCTGGCTTGTAGTTTATCGATTTCACTTTGCTTTTTCTCAAGATATTCATTACGGTCTGTATAATCCTTAATCTTATCTTCAAGGTCTTTATTCAGATTTTTGTTTTTTGCAAGTTCACTGGAAAGAATGGATTCTTTATCCCGAATGCGTTTTTCTGCATCGCCAATTTTTTTATCCCTTCCCAGGATTACTTTTTCATGTTCAGACTTTAATTCTATGAACTTTTCTTTTGCCTGAAGGATCTTATCCTTTTTAATGCTCTCTGCCTCTGTTTTAGCCTCCCTAAGGATAGTTGCTGCCGATTTTTTAGCTCGCTGTACTATCCTGGAAGCATTTTTCTTCTCCAGAATTTTAGCGATTGCAAATCCTACGGCTAGTCCTAAAAGAACAGCGACAATTATAAAACTTATTGTATTATCCATATTTGTTTAAGTATTAAAATAAAAAAAGCCTGTATTAGCATTGATTTTGCATAAACTCCTTAAAATAAGTATAGGGCTAACAAGCTGATCAAGTATCCGCTCTAAGACGGCACGCTTTTACAACTAAAACTCACCCTTTTTAAAGAATCCGTGTTGAGTTTATCAAAAATAAAATCACTAATACAGGCAGTAAACCTTTGTGTTATTTAAAAGAACTATGTTGTAAGATGTTTTTGAAGCAATTCATTAAGCGCCCTTAATTTATCTTCGGCAAGTTGAACATCATTATTGGTATCTAAAGATTTTTGCTCGGTTTGGGCAGCAAATTGTAAAGCGCACATCGCCAATACATCCTGCTTATCCCTTACGGCATAACTTTGTTCAAATTGTTTGATCATCGCCTCTATCTTCTTTGCAGCTTTACGCAGCCCCTCTTCCTGGTGGGACTTTATAGTTAAGGGATAAACCCTGTCTGCAATAGAAATTTTTATTTTAAGCTGATCTGACATCTAAATATTTTATTCTGATAATTGAACAATGCATTGATCAATTTCTCGTATTAAGCCGTTTATTTTCAGCTTAGTTTCCTTTTTGTAATCGTTACTGCCTAGCATTGCGTTGGCGGATTTGAGTGTTTGAACGCGATCCTCAGATGTCTTTAAATCTTGCAGGATCCGCATGTTCTCTTCTTTAACAGCTGCCAATTCATCTGCAACAGAATGCTGGGATTGCCTAAGTACTTCATATTTATGAAGCAACTTACTAATTCTATTTTCAAGATTATCAACTATTTCTGTCAAATCACTCATAAAAGCTCAACGTGCTACTTATTCCTACAAAGTTAACATACCGCGTGAAATTTCCCAACACTTTTAAATCTATTTTCAAAATCACTTTAAACTAACGTTAATGAACACTAAAAGAGGGACTTATTTTCCGCAAAAGTTTGTTTATATTTAACCCCCCGTAAAGAAACCCTATTTTTATTTTACAGATGAAGAATTTTTTGATCATATTTTTTACCCTGACTGCCTTTATTGTTAAGGCGCAGGCGCCTGTTCCAGTAGATTATTTCACAAGTCCACTGGATGTAGGCCTGGTGCTTTCCGGAACCTTTGGAGAACTTAGATCCAACCATTTTCATAGCGGACTTGATATAAAAACCCAGCAAAGGGAAGGCTTGAATGTTCTTGCATCTGCAGAAGGTTATGTAAGCAGGATTAATATTCAGCATTATGGCTACGGAAAAGCGCTATATATTCAACATCCAAATGGTTATACTACCGTTTACGGACATTTAAAAAAATTCTCCCCCGAAATTGAAGCCTATATCAAAAAACAGCAATATGCTAAAGAAACCTATGAAATTGAACTTTTCCCTTCTGCTTCAGAATTAAAGGTGGAAAATGGGGAATTGGTAGCATTTAGTGGAAATACCGGAGGAAGTGGCGGGCCTCATTTACATTTTGAGATCAGGGATGGGCAGCAGCGCCCTATGAACCCTAAATTATTTGGTGTAAATGTAAAAGACAGCCAGGCTCCTGTTATTAACAGCCTTTATGTTTATCCAATGGGCGAAGATGCACACGTGAACGGATCGGCTCAACGCCAGAGAATTAAATTAACCCAGCTAAACGACGGTTCTTTTAAAACTCAGGAGCTCAATGCCTGCGGTACTATTGCATTTGGAATCTCTGCCGTAGACAAACAGGATGGAGCTTCAAACAACAACGGCATCTATAAAATAGAAGCCAATTTAAACGGAGAAACTGTTTTTGAATTGAATATGGACAAGTTTTCATTTAATGAAACCAGGCATCTAAACCAATTAATAGATTACGAATACTTCAGTTCCAACAAAGGCAGGATAACCAAATTATTTGTTGAACCAAACAATCCGTTGAGTGTATATAACAATGTTATAGACCAAGGAGTTATAAATGTTGAAGACAGTCTTACATATTTATACAATATTAAAGTTTTGGATTTTGCAGGCAACCAGAGAATTGTCAGAATTCCAATAAAAGGAAAAAGGCCGGATAATGTAACTCCCAGAAATATCTCAAAAACAGATTATTTGGCCCACGCAAATCAGGCTTTTTCAGCAGAGAAGAACGGAATAGATGTTTATATTCCAAAAGGAAGTTTATACCAGGATACGTATCTGGACATTAAATTTATGGGAGACACCATTTATTTCCATAATGATAAAACCCCAATACATACCAATATCACTTTAGGCTTTGATATAAGCAAATATAAACCTGAAACGCTTGAAAAAATGTTCATCGCAAAGTTGGGATATAAAGACAGACCCTCCTACTCTAATTCCTATCTAAAAGGGAACCGAATGACCACCGGGATAAGAACTTTTGGAAAATACACCCTGGCATCTGATACGAAACCTCCATCCATAAGCCCTTTAAATTTTAAGTCCGGACAATGGATCTCAGGAAATTCAGATTTAAAACTTCGTATTTCTGATGATCTTTCAGGAATAAAAAGTTACCGCGCTACCGTAAACGGTAAGTTTATACTCATGGAATATGAATATAAAAACAATACCATCACCCATGATTTTAGCGATGGCATTGTTACCGAAACAGAAAATAAACTGAAGGTGATTGTTACAGATAATGTAGGAAACAGCGAAACCTTTGAAGCCACTTTTTTCAGAAAGTAAAAACACCCAGAAGGGCGTTTCTAATTTACTATAAAATGAATATTTTCATGGTCGAAAAGGATTGTCAATCTAAGGTCTAGGATGCTATAAAATCTTTTAGAACAGAAACCACGTAATCAATTTCTTCCCTGGTGTTGTATTTTGAAAAAGAAAATCTAAGAGATGGCTTTTTAAGATCCTCCTCGCTTAAAAAAGCATTCAGGACGTGAGAACCTTTATCGCTTCCGCTTTGGCAGGCACTGCCTTTGGAACATGCAATCCCTTTCAGGTCCAGTTGAAACAAAAGCATTAAAGCCTTTTCCTGGGTTACCGGAAGACAAACATTTAGTAATGTATAGGTGCTTTTGAAGGAATCCCGGCAATCCCCATTGAATTTAACATCAGGGATATTAAGCTCCAATTGTTCAATAAAGTAATTTTTAAGGGAAGAGATGTATTCTTTTTCCTCTGGCAGGTTTTCATACGCGATTTTCAGAGCTTCTTCCAAACCTACTATATTATGAACACTCTCGGTGCCTGCCCGATGGCCACGCTCCTGCTCACCCCCAAAAATAAGCGGCTTAAGGCCACTGTTTTTTCTAACGAATGCAAATCCAACTCCTTTGGGTCCATGAAACTTATGAGCGCTAACCGCGGTAAAATCTACCGGAATTTCCGAAAGATCAATTTCATAATGACCCACAGATTGTACCATGTCACAATGAAAAAGCGCATTGTGTTCCTTGCACATTTTTCCCACCGTTTTCACATCCAGCATATTGCCAATTTCATTGTTCACATGCATAAGGCTGACGAGGGTTTTACTCTCACTAGAGCCCAAAAGTTCTTCCAGATGTTTTGTGTCTACAGCTCCATATGTATCAAGATGCACATATTCCACATCGATCTTAAAACAGGCTTTTAATTGATCTATGGTATATAAAACGGCATGATGTTCAATCCTTGAAGTAATTATACGCTTCACACCCAAATCCCGAACCGCAGAGTTTAACGCAAGATTATCGGCCTCGGTTCCTCCCGATGTGAAAATTATTTCGGAGGCAGCCACCTTTAAGAATCCGGCTACAGTCTTTCGGGCATTTTCTATTAAAGATTTAGATGACCTTCCGTAACTATGAGAAGATGAAGGATTTCCGTAAAAATCATTCATAACTAAAGTCATTTTTTCAATAACTTCATCACGCATTTGCGTGGTAGCGGCACTGTCTAGGTATACTTTTTTCATGGGTCACAAAAATAAAAGAAATAAAATTATTAGAGCGATGCTCTCCTATAAAATCCTAAAGGTTTATTTTTGTTTAAAATTAACTTTATGCGTACTTGCTTTGCATTCGTTTTCATGCTACTTTTTCTTAGCTCCTGTGATGATGGAGACATTATCGTAACTACACTGGATTTTGATAATCCTGAATTGGAAATGTGTGGAGTCGAAAGAAACAAAGTCTTGTATTTTATAAAGAATGAAGAGGTATTTGAAACTATTTCTTTAAAATTCAGCAACCCCAGGATATCTCCTCAGGATGGAATATTGACAACCGATTCTACCCAAACCATTACTTTTGAATTAAATGAGAGCAACCAGGTGATCTATCGCACTTATGACGCAACCGTTCCCCAAAATTACTTTTGTAGCGATATTCCACCGTCATCCCCAAGAGTTCTGGAGGAGTTTAAAAGTGTTGGCGGAACCGTTACAATTACCACTATTTCTCAACCGGTTAACGAGTTGGATCATGACGGAGACGGGATCCCATCTTTACTGGAAGGAATTTTAACAGAACAGGATACCGATGGAGATGGAATTCCTGATTATCTCGATATAGATGATGATGGTGACAATGTTCCTACCAAAACTGAAATCGCAAATGCGGGTGGCAGCCCTACAAATCCAGAGTATCCGGATACAGATGGGAATGGAATTCCCGACTATCTTGATCCTGATGATGACGGGGATGGAGTTCCTACGAAGCTTGAAGTTACTGCGGAATATCAAAATCCACGAGCGCCTCAAAATCAAGATGAAGCAGGGGAATACCGCTATTTAGATCCATTGGTTGCAGAGCGGTTTGAGGGTACACTTGAATTCACTTTGGACAATACCATCTCCAGGAGATACTTATCTTCAATTGTGATCACGAATTTACAGCTTCAAAACCAGGGAGGAAACAATGAGGAAATCTCTTTCGAAATATACCGCCTGGGCACTTTTAGCTCAAGTTCGGTAAACATAAGCCTTCCGGCGAATACGGAAGACTAATTTAATTATTCTGAAAAAAATACACTTCGGTAGCGCCAATTCCATATTTCTGATAATCGGCATCATAAAATTTCAGGGTGTCATAACTGCCTAATAAATAGTCGAGTTCGGCTTTTAAAACACCTTCTCCTACCCCGTGTATAAAAACAATCTTTTGTATCCTTTTACGGGAAGCGAATTCAATTTGTCTTTTGGCTGTTTCCATCTGGAGGTTGAGAATATCAAAATTACTCATACCCCTGAATGAATTAACGAGTTTTTCAATATGCAAATCAACTTCCATAGGAGGTAAATTACGATCTTTAGGTTTCACACGTAAAGATTTTGGCTTTATCGGAATTTGTTTTTCTTTGATGATATCAGACATTGAAACATCGTGAGTAGCAATCATTCTATTTTGTTCCTCACTGGTCTTCACCAATTCCGATTGATGAAAATCAAGCATAAAACCTTCAGAAGTTTCAATAGAAACAATTTCTCCTGTAATTTTAACAACTTTTCCTTCTAGGACATCATCCAGGACTTCTACCCTATCATTTATTTCAAAACTCATTATTCCTGTCCGGTTTTATCAATATTAGTATCCTCATTTTCATCTTTATGATCATCTTTTGTTTCCACCCAATGATTGGTGGCTCTGTACAACCCAAACATAATGATCACCAAACCCAGTATTTGAAGATAACGGTTTTTATCTTCTCCAGAAATTGTATAAATCAAGATTCCACCACCAATTATAATAAGGGCTGTATTTATAATTTGACCGTACTTTTTATTCATCTGTAGATTTTTATGTTTTTTATGCCCCTTACGCATTTTTCATTTGTGAAATTTAAGGGTTTTCGGGTATTTTTTATTCATTTTTTTATGATCAGCTTTAGATCTGAATATCCCTATTAATAATTCTCAAAAAATCTGATTATCAACCTATGAAAGCAGCATGAGTTAAGCTTTATAAAAGAATTCTGCTCTTCATTTTAATAAGCAATTCATTTATGAAGCAAATATACATCATCGCGAGCTTTTTAATGTCTATTCCTGTTTTTTCCCAACTTCACATTAAACCTTATGGAAGTCAGGATAGCTTTGTATATGTAGAAAGTGGTTTTTTATTTGTTGAAAAACAAATAGACCTTAGTATCAATCCTTCCGAAGTAAAAAAAGCAAGTTTATATTTAAGAGACGAAGCCCAATTGCTTCAGGGGATCTCCAGTTCATCCAATACAGGAAACGGCATGCTATCTGTTTTTCAGGAAGGAAATGCCAGTGCCTACACCTACAATTACTGGAGCTCTCCGGTACAGGATGTTTTGGGTTCTTCTGCTTTTGGAAGTATCCTGTATGATCCATTAGATGAATTGAACAGCAAAAAAGCACTTATCACCAGTGATTTAAACGGAACTTCAAATCCATTAAAAATATCCGATCGATGGATTTATAAATTTACTGGCGGCACTTATTCCGATTGGATCTATGTTGGGAAAAATTTTGATCTTTTTCCGGGAGAAGGATTTACGATGAAAGGGGTTGACGGAACCAATACCGGGGTGAATATTTATAGCATCCCTAATAATCCAGGAAATAAACAGCGTTATGATTTTAGGGGAAAACCTCATAACGGAACTATAAGGTTAGCGGTTGAAAAAGATAAAAACAGACTGGTAGGAAACCCATACCCCTCGGCATTGGATCTTAAAAATTTTTTAGAAGAAAACCTGAGCATAACAGGAGTAGCCTATTTCTGGGATTCAAGCCCGGTCGCATCGCATTACTTAAGCGATTATGAAGGCGGTTATGGCGTCTATTCCCCGGCAGGTGGAAATAATGGATATGTTCCACCTGTTTTCAGCAAATTTGATGATACAGGAAACCAACTGCATACAACAGGAGAAAACGGGAAGCATATAGCCAGGCGTTTTGCTCCAATTGGGCAAGGATTTTTGGTGGAAGGAAAACAACAAGGAACCTTAATTTTCGAAAATGAATACAGGGTATTTGAAAAAGAAAATTCTGTTACTTCTGAATTTAAACTAAACGGAAGTAATTCTTCGGAAACCTCCATGATAAGGTTCAATGTGGAGTTCAAGGAAAAATACGTAAGACAACTTTTGCTTATCCATCACCCGGATGCAACCAGCGAAATAGACCATGCAATGGATGCTAAAAATATTTCGGTATTGGAGTCAGACGCAGGCTTTCTCATGGATGAAATGAGCTATTTGATCAATGTCCGACCTTTTGAAAAAATGGAAGAAATCCCATTGTTTCTAAAAGTTGCCATACCATCAGAAGTGGTTTTTCATAAAACAACAGTTGTTTTTCCTAACCGGATTTACTTATTGGATCTTGATACAAAAAGTTACTATGATCTTTCAGAGAATAAATTGAGCATCTGGTTGGATTCCGGAGAATATCATCAACGTTTCATGATCACTTTTAACAACGGGATTGATGAAAATGCACCTGAAATCAAACCTTATTTCTTGAGTGAATCCAGGATATTTCAAAATAATCTTCTTAATCGCCTTGAGATACTTTTCCCTGAAGAAAGAAGTATCAACACCATTTTTTTATTTGATAGTTTAGGCAAAAAAGTGGTTGAAGCAAAAACTTTCGGAGAAACAAATTCTTACCAATTCTCTACCCAAAATTTAAGCAATGGCATTTACCTTGTAAAAATAATAGCTTCAGATGGACGTGTAATTTCAAAAAAAGTGATAATTTCAAATTAAATAACCTTTTAAAATCTATGGAAGAATTCCTGCTTCCTTGCTTAAACAAACAACTTTTTGGCCTTGAATGCTACGGATGTGGCGGTCAACGGGCAATACTTTTGCTGTTGGAAGGCAATTTTATTGGCGCGTTTGAAATGTTCCCTGCAATTTACCCACTTGCAGTTTTGCTTATTTTTGTGCTGATTAACATTTTTATTAAATTTAAATTTGATTTTAGCATAAAAATTGGCCTTATCATCTTAACCGCAGGTACAATTATGTTAAATTATCTAATTAAAATGTTCTACTTATTTAACTAAACACTAACCAATCAAAATTACGTACTAACTTATGGAAATTGAAAGACAACAACTACCCAACTCAACGCTAATCCTAATTTTCGGTATTTTATCTATTATAGGCTGCTGCTGCTATGGCCTGGTAGGCTTAATATTTGGTGTAATTGCACTGGTAATGGCTAAAAAAGCAACCGATACGTACGCGGAAAACCCGGAAATGTATATTGGATATCAAAACGTAAAAAGCGGAAAGATCATGGCAATTATAGGAGTATCCTTAAGTGTAATCTATATAGTGATTCTAATAGTAGGGCTTGTAATGTATGGCGGTATTGAAGGAATTCAGGAAATGCAAAGAGAAATGATGGAGCAATACGGAGGTTAAAAAGCTAAAATGTTCCGGTTAAAAAATGGTCGTTGCGACTAGCAACGACCATTTTTTGCATTTCATTTATTCCAGGAATTTTATTGTAAAATTTCCATTAACCCATCCAGAGAAACCTTCTCCTGTTCCCCGGTTTTCATGTTTTTAAATCCATATACCTGAAGTTTGATTTCTTCAGGGCCTGCTAAAATTACAAAGGGAATCTCCCGTTTATTGGCATAAATCATTTGTTTTTTCATTTTTGCAGCATCGGGATAAAGTTCTGCAGCTATTCCTGCTTCTCTTAATTTTAGAATCGCCTTCAAGCCATATAAAGCTTCTTGTTCCCCAAAATTAATAAACAGGACCTTGGTATTTAAAGTTACGGTTTTAGGGAAAAGCTCCAATTCCTCCAGGACCAGAAAGATCCGGTCTAAACCAAATGAAATTCCGACTCCGCTAATATCTTTCAATCCAAAAATCCCGGTAAGATCATCATACCTGCCACCACCACCAATGGAACCCAGTTTTACTTCCGGCGGCGCGGCAACTTCAAAAATAGCTCCGGTATAGTAATTTAATCCGCGGGCCAAGGTAATATCCAGGTCTAATTCAGCGGTTTTTAGAGGCATTTCTGAAATGGCATTTTGAATAAATTGCAATTCTTCAATTCCTTTTTTACCAATTTCTGAAGTATTTAAAATTGTCTTCAGAATATTTATTTTTTCAGAAAAGCTTCCTTTTAAACCAAATATTGGTTGATTTTTTTTCAAAGCTTCTTCAGAAATGCCTTTTTCAAGCATTTCCTTTTTCACACCATCCTCACCAATTTTATCCAGTTTATCCAGCGCAACGGTGAAATCTATCAATTTTTCCTGTTCCCCGATAACTTCTGTAAAACCGGATAAGATTTTCCTGTTGTTTATTTTTATTTGTACTCCTGCAAGTCCTAAACTAGTAAATACCGCATCATATAATTGTATGAATTCTACTTCCTGCCATAGGCTATCGCTTCCCACTACATCTGCATCACATTGAAAAAATTCTCGGAATCTTCCTTTTTGAGGGCGATCTGCTCTCCAAACCGGCTGAATTTGATAGCGTTTAAATGGAAATTCCAGTTCGTTTTGGTGTTGTACAACATAGCGCGCAAAAGGAACTGTAAGATCATACCTAAGTGCCTTTTCGCTGATGGAAGGTGTTAATTTCAAACTGTCTTTTTCCTGAAAGGCTTTTTCATTTGCTTTGGCCAGGAAATCTCCGGAGTTCAGGATCTTAAATATAAGCCGGTCCCCCTCTTCCCCGTATTTGCCCATCAAGGTTTCAGAATTTTCAAAACTTGGTGTCTCTATAGGTTGATAACCAAATTTTTCAAATTGATCTTTGATTCTATTTATTATGTAGGTTCGTTTTGCAACTTCCAAGGGGGTAAAATCTCTTGTTCCTTTGGGGATTGAAGGTTTTTGTGCCATATTGTATAGATTGCTTTTCTGAAATTTTAGTGAGAATCCAGCTTATTAAAATGTCCCAGGCTCGGTAACCTCTCAATAGCGATAGAATTCTTCGGGTGCAAATATCTTAATTTTTGATAAGGTTCAAACAAATTTCGGTTTTTAAGTAACATTTAAGTGCTTTATGAGTCTAACCTGTGTGCCAGAAATTAAAAAATTATGTTCCCACTCTTCAAGGAAAATGTAAGAATAGCTTTTGATTCGATTAAAAGTCAGCTTCTTAGGACCATACTCACAGTAATGATCATCGCCATAGGGATAACAGCTCTGGTTGGCATTTTAAGTGCGGTTAGCGCGCTGGAAAATACAATAAGCAGCGATTTTGCCTCGATGGGAGCAAACACCTTTAATTTGCAGCGTTATGAATTTACAACTCAAACCCGCGGCGGTGGACAGCGCGAAAAAATAAACCCTATTATCACCTATAGGGAGGTTAAAAATTTCAAGGAAAATTATAGCTATCCCCTTACCCAAACCTCCATTTCCTTTACCGGAACTTCTAATGCTGAAGTGAAATATGAAAATGAAAAAACAGATCCTGAAGTAAGTATTGTAGGAGTAAATGAGAATTATCTTTCCAATTCCGGATTATCTCTTGAAGAAGGCAGGGATTTAAATTATTTCGATATTCAGAATAATAATAATGTTGCTATCCTGGGAGCAGATTTTGTTGAAGGTTTATTCAAGAATACTTCTCCTATAGATAAAACCATCAGCGTGCGCGGGGTTAAATTTCAGGTGATAGGAATTCTGGAATCCAAAGGTTCTACCTTCGGAAACAATCAGGATCTTAGGGTTTTAATCCCTATTGAAAGAGCGAGATCCATGTTCACCCAGCCAAATATCAATTATAATATCAGCGTAAAAGTAGGCGACAAGGAAATGATGGAAGGTGCTCAAAGTGAAGCGATTATTACCTTCAGAAATATCAGAGGACTTAATCCCGTTGAGGAAAATAATTTTGGATTAGAACGCAGTGATGATCTTTTAAACAGGATCTTTTCTATTACAAGCTATTTAAACATAGCGGCCTGGATAATTTCTATTATCACAATTTTTGGATCCTCCATAGCACTTATGAATATTATGCTGGTTTCGGTTACTGAAAGAACCCGGGAAATAGGAATTCGAAAAGCCCTGGGCGCAAAAAAAGGAACTATTGCCACCCAATTTTTTATGGAAACGCTTATTATTGGTCAAATTGGGGGAATTCTGGGAATTTTACTGGGGATATTAATTGGTTATGGAGTTTCCAGCGCTGCCGATTTCAATTTTGTAACTCCCTGGAAAGCCATTTTATGGGCAACAGGAATTACTATTTTAGTTGCGATTTTAGCCGGTAGTTACCCTGCAAACAAAGCGGCCAAACAAGATCCTATCGATTCCCTGCATTACGAATAATTATTAGGAGTTCACAACCTTATCAAAATATTGGAACAAATCCCCTTTCGTGATCACCGCGCCTTGCTGTATCAATGCAAAAATATCCTTGTTTCTGTCCTCGCTTAAAACCTTGGAGGAAGTATAAAGGTTTACGGCATCGTCCATTAAATTCTTTTGAAGCCATTGATAGCCTTCCCGCCTGGTGATATCGATTGCTTCATTTTCAATTTTAATTCCTATTAGGTGAATCTCCACCTGGGTTATCTGGAACAAAAACATTTGTTGGGTAGAGAAATGCTCCAAATAGGTTACTTTATCAAGCACACCTTCCCATATTAAATCGCTAAAAACATCCATTTCGTCTTCGGCTACTTCAGGTTTATCTCTTTTTATCTCCTCCCATTCCTTTGCAGTGATGGATTGAGATGCTAAAAAGTTGATGAATTCCTGGTGCAATTCTTCAAACTGCTCTTTTGTAAGTCGGCTGTACTTCATTTGTCAAATTATTGGTATAGAGAAACTTTTTCGTTTAGGTTATAATCTTCATTTTAGGAATAAAAAAACCTTAGATTCAAATGGCTTCAGAAAAAAATAAACCCTCATTGAGGGGAAATAGAAAAGCCTGCTCAATTTGAGCAGGCTTTAATTTATACAAAATCATTTATTAGGAAGCTGAAGCTTCAGCAACAACATCAAAACTGAATGTTGCTACTACTTCACGGTGAAAACGTAAAGTTGCCTCATATTGTCCCAATCGCTTGATAATACCACCTGCGATAGTGATAAATTTTTTGTCAAGTTCAATTCCTTCTTTTGCAAGAGCATCAGAAAGATCTGCATCAGAGATAGAACCAAACATTTTATCTCCAGCACCTGCCTTGGCAGTAAGCTTAAGCTCAAGACCATTTAATTTGGCTGCTTGTTTCTTAGCTTCATCAATATTCTTTTGCTCCTTGTAAGCGCGTTGCTTAAGGTTTTCTGCCAATACCTTTCTTGCGGAAGGTGTTGCTAACTGAGCTATTCCCTGAGGGATTAAAAAATTTCTACCATAACCGTGCTTTACAGTTACAACATCATCTTTAAAACCTAATTTTTCTACGTCTTGTTTAAGTATCAATTCCATAATTGCCTCTTTCTTATTTTAATAAATCGCCAACATACGGCATTAATGCTAAATGACGTGCACGTTTAACCGCTACAGCCGTTTTACGCTGATATTTCAAAGAAGTACCAGTTAAACGACGAGGTAATAATTTCCCCTGTTCGTTTACAAAGCTCATCAACCAGTCTGCATCTTTATAATCGATATATTTAATACCTGATCTTTTAAACCTGCAATACTTTTTAGCTTTGTTGGTTTCTATGTTAAGAGGAGTTAGATACCTGATCTCTCCGTCTTTTTTTCCTTTTGCTTGTTGTTCAATTGATGACATAACTACGCTTTTTCTTTGTTTCTGTTTCTTCTCTTTTCTGCCCAGGCAATAGCATGTTTATCTAACCTTACAGTAAGATAACGCATCATACGCTCTTCTCTTCTAAATTCTACTTCCAATGGGTTAATAACCTCACCGGGAGCTTGGAATTCAAATAAGTGATAAAAGCCACTTTTTTTGTGTTGAATTGGATAGGCTAACTTTTTTAGCCCCCAGTTTTCTTTGGCCACCATCTCAGCACCTCTAGAAACAAGAAAATCTTCGTATTTCTTTACTGTTTCCTTTATCTGGTCTTCAGATAAAACGGGATTCAAGATGAAAACAGTTTCATAATGATTCATAAAATATGATTTAAATTAAATTGGATGCAAAAGTAACATGTTTTTTTGTATTCACAAAGCCTTTATCTCAAGGTAAAGTACAATTTTCATCGATGAAAACAAGTTTTATCTTGTATTAATAAACTTTTATGATTAATATTGTTTATAACTAACCTTTGTACTGTGGAAGAAATTTTACTTAAATGCGCGGTTGTTGATGATTCGAGCCTGCAGCGTTTATCGATTGTGAAATTGATAAAGGATCATCCCAACTTAAAATTAGTGGCCGAGTATACCAATGCCATCGAAACCAAAAACGGTTTGCTGGACATCGAGGTCGATCTTATCTTTCTGGATATTGAAATGCCTATTTTATCCGGTTTCGATTTATTGGATGATCTCCCCAACAAACCTCAAATAATTTTTGTTACCGGAAAAACCAAATATGCTTTTAAAGCCTTTGATTATGATGCGGTAGATTATATTCACAAACCTGTCAATAAGGAACGGTTTAACAATGCTGTTGCAAAAGCGCTCAATCTTTTCCAGTTAAAGACCAATGGGGTTCCATTGGAGGATGAGAATTTTATTTTTGTGAAGAGCAATTTAAAAAACCGAAAAGTTTTTCTGAATAAATTAAAATATATAGAAGCCCTTGGAGATTATGTGAAATTCGTAACCGAAAAGGACACCTTTGTTGTGCTTTCCACGATGAAATCCTTTGAGAAACAATTGCCTAATGACAAGTTTTTACGTATCCACAAATCCTATATTGTTAATCTGGAAAAAGTAGAACGCTATAACAGCAAAAATATCGAGATCGATAAACAAAAAATTCCGTTAAGCCGACATAAAAAAACCGATCTTATTGAGGCTTTATCGGCAATGCAATAAGAATACCCTCCTACTCCTTCAGAAAAATCCCTACATTTTACTGATATTTTTTATCATAGCCTTTTCTAATAAGGATCTACATTTATTATCACCCATACACTTCTCCATGCTCCTATTGACCTGAAACTGGTTAGAATTTTATTTATATATCCTTTTGTTTTCCCAAGAGATTGCTGTGGCGGGATCTTGATAAGTATATTTTTATAATACTCGTTCCTTATACGTGCTACCGGTGGAAATTCTGGCCCCAAAACATTTTCTCTAAATACATTTTCCAAAGCAAGGGCTACCCAATCGGCTGCATCATTTGTTTTAGAATAATCCCTGGATTTTAAACTAAGTTTAATCAGTTTGTAATAAGGAGGATATTTATAATTATAGCGTTCCTCCAGCTGTTCCATGTACATTCCTTCATAATCATTTACAGAAACCTGTTGTACTATTTTGTGATGCGGATTGTAGGTTTGTATCAGCACTTTTCCCCTTTTCAGAGTTCTACCTGCTCTTCCTGACACCTGAAGCATTAATTGAAAACTTCGTTCATGTGCCCTGAAATCGGGAAAATTAAGAAGGTTGTCGGCATTTAAAATCCCCACCAATCTTACATTTCTAAAATCCAAACCCTTGGTAAGCATTTGTGTTCCTACCAGAATATCGATGGTTTCCTGTTCAAAAGCTGTGATTATTTTTTGGTGCCCATGTTTCCCCCGAGTGGTATCCTGGTCCATTCTGCCAATTTTGGCCTCCGGCAGCAACGCTTTTAATTCAGTTTCAATCTGTTCGGTCCCAAATCCTTTTGTGGTAAGATCCGGACTGTCACAGGCCATACATTTTTTTTGCATCGCAATATGATATCCGCAATAATGACATCGTAATTGCTTGCTGTTGTTGTGAAATGTTAAACTCACATCACAGTTGGGACATTGCGGGGAATGACCACAGGTTGTACATTCCAGAATTGGAGAAAACCCCCTTCTGTTCTGAAAAAGAATTACCTGTTCTCCTTCCTTCAGCGTTATTTTTATTTCCTCCAGCAATCTATCTGAAAAATGCCCGGTCATTTGTTTTTTCCGGTATTTCTCCTTGATATCCACGATCTCAATTTCAGGCATTAAAACATCCCCGAATCTCCTGTTTAGCGATACCCTGCTATATTTATTATGGGTTGAATTATAGTAGGATTCCAGCGAAGGCGTTGCCGATCCCATTAAAACTTTAGCCTTGTGGAAATTTGCCAGAACCACCGCCGAATCCCTTGCATTATAGCGTGGAGCGGGATCGTACTGCTTGAAAGTAGACTCATGCTCCTCATCTATAACGATCAACCCTAAATTCTGAAAAGGAAGAAAAACTGATGATCGTGCGCCCAAAATCACCTTCGCCTTTTCATTTGACTGAAGTACGTGATTATAGATCTCCATTCGTTCATTTACAGAGTATTTGCTGTGATATACCAGCACCTGTTCTCCAAAATATGTTTGAAGCCTTTGAACCAATTGAGAAGTAAGTGCTATCTCGGGAAGTAAATACAAGACTTGCTCTCCTTTGGAAATAATATCTTCTATCAATTTAATATAAATCTCCGTTTTCCCGGAAGAAGTTACTCCGTGTAGCAAACAAACCTCCCCCTTGTCTAAATTTATAGCGATCTCTTTAAATGCTGCTTCCTGCCATTCATTCAAGGTTAACAACTTGCCTGATTCTTCAATATCAAATTTCACACGGTCTGTTTTCAGAAAATATTCTGAAAGAATCTCTTTATCTATTAGGGCTTTAATTGAGGCAGAAGAAGCCCCGCTTACTTTAGAAAGGACTTTTAATTCCAATGGCTTTTTGCTTTGTGATCGAAGCTGAAACCAGGTTAAAATAATGTCCCTTTGTTTGGGAGCATTGCTAAGCTCTTCCAAAAGTCGCTGCATTTCCTCTTCTGAATCAAACTTTTGATCCAGTTTCACATATCGGATTAATTTAGGCTTGTATTGTTCAAATAATTCCTGATTTACAACCACCAGGTTTTTTGCAACCAGCTTGTTTATTACCGGAAGTACTGTTTTCTTATCCAGCAATTGCATGATTTCCTGGATCTTTAAGGAAGATTGTTTCTGAAGGGCTTCATAAATTAGATATTCTTCATCGGTTAAAACAGATTCATCAATTTCTTGATCCGGTGATAGCTGAACCAGCGTTTCACTTTCCAACAAAAAGCCACTTGGAAGTGCAGCTTTTAAAACCTCTCCTTCGGCACACATATAATAACTGGCCAACCAGTTCCAAAATTTTAGCTGATGTGCCGTTACAACAGGAGATTCATCCAGAATTTGCTCTATAGGTTTGGCTTCATACCTTTCAGGCGCATTTTCATGAACACTTGCAACTATCCCGGTATAAATTTTTGATTTCCCAAAAGGAACCGCTACCCGCATTCCTGCTTTCAAAAAATTAGCCTCTTCCGAACTAACTACGTAGGTAAACTGTTTTTCTAAAGGAAGGGGAAGGATAACGTTTATATAGAAACTCATCAAAAGGGGGTTCTGGTTAAAGCAAATTTAAGCTTCTTTTTGTACCAAATAAAAAAACCAGTTTAAAAAAAATAGTTTAATAATAAGGATGTTCTGTCATAAAAAAAGGATTGGGGGTATTTAGCTTTATAGCTGTTTTATTCCGAACAACTCTAAAATACTTCTTGCACTCTTTTTCTTCATAATTTGCTTCGCAATAATTATTTAGAATTTATTTTCTTTAAATTTGAAATAATTATTAATTTCAAATCAACCCTATGCACATAAAAGTTCTTAGCCTGATAACCCTTTTGGCCGGAAATGTAGTTTTTTCTCAAACTCAGCAAGATGCTGAACTGTTGTCCAAAGCAAAAATAATTCACGAAAAAGCAATAACCATTGATACCCATGCAGATATCAATGTGAACAATTTTACTGATTCTAAAAATTACACCATGGATTTGGATACCCAGGTGAATTTACCTAAAATGGAAGCAGGGGGACTTGATGTTGCCTGGTTTATAGTTTATACCGGACAGGATGAACTTACTCCTGAAGGTTATAAAGCAGCTCACGAAAATGCGATGTCAAAATTTGACGCCATCCATAAACTTGTAAATGACATTGCACCAGATAAAATAGCTTTAGCAACAAATTCTGATGAGGTTCGGAATTTGGTGAATGCAGGAAAACTTGTGGGAATGATAGGTGTAGAAAATGCATATCCTGTAGGTGAAGACCTAGAGAATATTGAAAAATTCTATGATCTTGGTGCCCGTTATATGTCGCTTTCCCATAATGGCCATAGCCAGTTAAGCGATTCCAATACAGGAGAAACGGACGATATATGGCTACACAATGGATTAAGCGATTTAGGGAAAGAAGCGGTAAAAGAAATGAACCGGGTGGGAATGATGATAGATGTATCTCATCCTTCCAAAGAGGCTATAAAGCAAATGTTTGAACTTTCCAAAGCTCCGTTAATCGCTTCACATTCCTCTGCGCGTGCATTATGCAACCACAGCAGAAATCTGGATGATGAACTTTTACTTTTGTTCAAGGAACATGGCGGTGTGGTACAAACGGTTGCTTTCAGTGCCTATGTAAATACAGAAAAACATAATGCTTTTAATGATGCGCAAACAGCCTTATATAAAGCTGAAGGAGCAAAAATGGGAATTACTACCTTGGACAGAGACAGCATTCGAAAATTGAATAATGAGAAGCGTTCGGCCTACTATGAGGATTTTAGAAAGGTAAGCCTCGCAGCTGCACCCAAAGTTGAGGAATTAAAAATGGAAATCTCCCCCGTGAATGTTGAAGATTTTGTAGATCATATAGATTATATGGTAGCCCTTATAGGAATTGAACACGTTGGAATAAGCTCCGATTTTGATGGTGGTGGAGGAATTGAAGGTTGGAATGATGCTTCTGAAACTTTGAACGTGACCGTAGAATTAGTGAAGAGAGGTTATTCTGAAGTAGATATAGAAAAACTCTGGGGCGGAAATTTACTAAGAGTTATGGATGAAGTGGAAGCCGTTGCAAAGGACCTTCAGAGATCTTAGCCGTTCCAAATTTAATATTATAAAACAGGTCCTGGAGGCCTGTTTTTTATTTCTTCCTGCTTTTGTCCCACCAAATGTAACCAAGAAATAGTATCAAACTTATTACAGATCCCCAAAGTAATCCTGTTTTAAGGCTATCGGTAGTTTCTCCCAACACAGCTATAAAAAGGATAAGGGGACTAATTCCAACCATGGTTGCCCCGATAAATCTCCAGTAACTCATTTTCAAAACACCGGCAACAAAACTGATGGCATCATTGGATAAAATTGGATTTAATCTCGTAATAATTACGGCCCAAAAACCATAATCCTCAAGAAAATCACCAATCTTTTTCTCTGTTTTATTTCCGATAAGCTTTTTGACGATCACAGTCCCTAAAAATCTTCCAATGGCATAACCCACGGTAGAGGCTGTGAAAATAGCAACAAGTACGATCAAACTTCCCCATATCGGACCATAAGCGAGAATAGACACTACCATCAAGGCAAGAGATGGCAGGACCAATAAAAACATTTGAAGGGTCATCGCAAGAATAATTACCAAAGGGCCCATCCACCCGAATTGATCTACCCAGATTTTTATGCGGTCTTCATCATTACTGCTTAGAACATTCCATGCTTCATTTAAAAAATGCTGAACGTTCGGAATGAAGAAATATGCCAGAATTAAACCTATAATTATTATTACAGAAATAATCAATGGGGCTTTACTTTGTTTTACGGAAGAAGATTTACTGTGCTTATCCATCTTAAGCACTAATTTAGGGAAATAGAAAGAATATTTCCACTGCTCCCCTTTCCCTCATTGGAAATAAATAATTCACCGGAAGAACCAAATGTAAGACCCTCAGCCTGAAGGAATTGTTTCTTTTTAAAAACATATAATTTTTCCGGATTCCCTATCGAATCCAGAATCAGGAGCTTTGGAGTTACAGCTTCCAAAATGAAAATTTTACCATTATTAGGATGAATGGTGATCTCGGAGGGCTGAAGCATTTTATTCGATGGTTTCATATCCAGAATATCAAAAACAGGATGATTGAAATAAATTTTGTAAACCGGTTCGTCAATTATTTTTTTTGTGTCCAGATCAAAGGCATAGATCGATTTAAAATCATCGTCTGTTTTATTCTTGATTCCCAAGAGAAGTCGGTTATTTCTGTGGTCATATCCTATACCTTCGAAATCATAATTTGCAGAAAAACCAAAAGAATATTCAGTGGTTTTCAAGAGGTCATTTTCAAAATTGCTCACCTCAAAAAGGGTTCCGTCACTTCTTAGAACATATGCCGTGGTGCCTACCAAAGCAATTCCTTCGTAATCCCCGTGAGATGCGAATTTTATTTTTCGCTTCAGGGAAGCGCTTTCAATGTCATAAATAAAAATAAATCCATCTTCATCCTGAACGCAGGCAATTTTATCATTTTTCATATAAGCGATCCCGGAAACCTCTTCTAAAATATCGGGGAGATCCCATTGGTTAATAATTTCAACTGAATGTACTTTCCGGGATGACTTCCCTGGAAAAGAATCATCAAAACTAAAATAAATAAGCGCCACAAGGGATAAAACACCCAATATTATTATTAAAACTGCCTTGTGCATAATTCAATTATTTTTAGCAAATATCACATCTATAGCTCAGAAAGACTGCATTTTTCAGATTTAATGATATAAGATTAATAAAAAATTAACAATTTCACAAGAGCCAATGTATATGTTTGATTATCAAATCTTTAATGGGTAAAAGTTAATAATTAGTTAAATACTACTATTTTATACATAGTACTGTAACAAAACAATGTTTTTAAGGTCTATTAAGTATAACATTAAAACAATAAGTCATGGCAACTTTAGAAAGCACAATCGGAAAAGAAGGAAAATCAACTGTTAGAAGAAATTTCCTAAACACTAATCAAAGTAAACGAGGAACCTGGTACAACAGGAGACGTTTCGAATTTTAATTTAACCTTAAAAAAAAATAATCATGGCAATCTTAGAAAGAACACTCGGCAAAGATGGAAAATCAGTAATCAAAAGAAATTTCCTGAATACTAACAAGAATACCAGGGTAAACTGGTACAACAGTAGGCGTTACGAATTTTAACCATAAATTTTTTACATCATGACACCAAAATCTTTTAAAATATCGAAGAAAGTGAGCTTAGCCCAAAGGAACTATTTTAAAAATATTAAGCAGACACGACGAGGAGCCTGGCAAGAGAATCAGGATAGTATACTAAGGACAATAATTTTTAATTAATTAAATTACTTTTAAAAATTCGAAGTGAGCCCTCCTGAATGTAATTTAATTATGGCAGGTCTTGAGGAATTATACCCTTAATGAGGGATTAAAACCAGGATTCAAAGCCAAAGAAATGAAAATTAACCCCCGATAACATATAAATTATGGATTTTATTTCAATAGAATAGCCGTGAACATATAGCGTTTACGGCTATTTTTTTTAAAAGCATTTTTTTATCCTTCAGCATTGTACATATATAATTTCCCATATTTTCCAACCGAAGTATAAATCTTAAAATTAACAAAACCAGGTATTATAGTTTTAGCAGTATTCGTTTATTTGCAGGCATATTACCTATTATGATAGAACGAATAAAAAAATCTCCTAAATTAAAGTGGGCCATTGGTATTTTTGCTGGTTTACTTGCATTAATATTCTTATTTTATGGAAGTATTTACTTTGGCCTCTTTGGAGCCATGCCTTCTTCAAAAGAATTAAGTGAGTTAAAACAGAATGAAGCCACGCAAATTTTAGCTTCCAACGGGCAACTGATCGGGAAATATTATGTTTTTGACAGACAACCGGTAAATTATGATCAACTTCCTGAACATCTTATAAATGCTCTAGTAGCAACGGAAGATGCGCGATTTTTTGAACATAGCGGTATAGACAGCAGAAGTCTGTTCAGGGTTTTCTTTAAATCCATTTTACTTCAAGATAAATCTTCAGGTGGCGGCAGTACCCTTACGTTACAACTCGCCAAAAATTTATATGGCAGAAAGAATTATGGCTATTTTGGAATAGTTGTAAATAAATTACAGGAATCCATTATCGCCAAACGACTGGAGGACATCTACAATAAAAACGAGATTCTTCTTCTCTACCTTAATACTGTTCCGTTTAGCGATAACACCTTCGGAATAGAAAGTGCTTCGATGAAATTTTTTGATAAACATACACGGGAACTTTCTTTGGAAGAAGCCGCGGTATTGGTTGGAATGTTAAAAGCATCCCATTATTTTAATCCAAGAATATTTCCTGAAAGAAGCAGGTTGCGCAGGGATGTAGTTCTGGTTCAAATGGAAAAGTACGGATATTTAACCGAAGAAGAAATGCAGCAGGCCAAGCAAAGGGATTTGGTTCTGGATTATCATTTTTACAGTCACGATCAGGGCCTTGCACCCTATTTTAGGGAACAACTTCGCAAAGATGTGACTTCGATTCTGGATACTTTAAAAAATAAGAATGGTGAAAGCTTTAATATTTACCGGGATGGATTGATCATACATACCTCACTGGATTTTAAAATGCAGGAATATGCCGAAGAGGCCGTACAGGAACATTTAAATGAATTGCAACAAACCCATGAAAAATCTTATGGAAAAAATGCCCCGTGGGAGAAGGACAAGGGGATCATTTTAGATGCGGTAAAACGTTCTTCCGTTTATAAAAAACTCAATAATCAAGGCTTATCGGATGAGCAAATCCTAATAAAACTGGATGAGGAACATCGGGAAATGGAGCTTTTTAATTATAAAAAGGAAGAAGTTACCAATGCGAGTACGCTGGACAGCATCAAACATTATTTAAAATTTCTGAATGCAGGATTTCTTGCGGTTGAACCCTCAACCGGTGCAGTAAAAGCATGGGTTGGAGGTGTGAATTATGAGTATTTCAAATATGATCACGTATCACAAAGTAAACGTCAGGTAGGTTCTACTTTTAAGCCCATCGTATACACGGCAGCCCTGGAAAACGGAATAGAACCCTGCTCCTATTTTTCTGTCAATGAGGTGACCTATGCGGACGGATGGACTCCTTCCAACTCGGGATCTTATGGAGATGATCCTTTTATGAATTATAATTTAAAAACTGCACTTAGCCAATCCATTAATACCATTGCTGTAAAAGTTCTTTTGGAAACAGGGATTTCAAATGTGGTAAGTCAAGCCCAAAAAATGGGAATAGAGTCCAGCATACCTAAAGTTCCATCCATAGCCTTAGGAACTGCAGAATTAAGTCTGAAAGAACTCGCGAAGGCCTATACAAGCTATGTAAATAATGGAAAACCAAGTACGCCTTATTATATTAACAGGATTGAAGACGGAGAAGGAAATCTTTTAGCCGAATTTAAACCAGAGGTGGCAAATACCCCGGCTTTTTCAGAAACGACCAGGGAGATCATGATCGATATAATGCAGGCAACCATAAATGAAGGAACTGCTCAAAGGCTTCGCAGCACTTACGGATTAAAAAATGATATGGCAGGAAAAACCGGAACCACACAATCCAATAAGGATGGCTGGTTTGTTGGGATACTTCCAAAGTTGGTAACTGTAACCTGGGTAGGTTTTGATGATCACAGGATAGGCTTCAGAAATACCGCTATTGGCCAGGGAGCTAATTCGGCACTACCCGTTTTTGCCCATTTTATGCAGAAATTAAATGCAGATAACAGCTTCGATGAGATTACTTCTGAAAGATTTACACCTCCCTCGGCAGAAGTGCTGGAATTAATGGATTGTGAAGCAAAAACCAGAGATGGTTTCTTTAAACGTTTATTTTCCAATCCTGATAAAAATCAGCGGGCAGAACAAGACGAAAGCAAGCCGAAAAAAGGTTTGTTTAAACGGTTGTTTGGTAAAAAAGATAAAAGCTAAGTCAGGGTTTCTAAATAAGAGAAGATTTTTATTCCTTTAGCTAGGCAAAATCAGCTAAACTTTGGCCGGAAAAACACTTTCTGCCCATCCTATTGCATTTTCCAGATTATCGAAAAAAGCAAAGGATTGATCAAAATGCGATTGTTCTACAAGGGCTTTTTCTCTCACGAGACTATCTTTAGATACAATTGCTAATGCGCGCACCTTTTTCATAAGTTTACTGCTATAAGCACCTTTCTTTACCGTATATCTGTTTTTCCTGTGGCTTATCAAAATAAAATCCTTACCATCAAAATGGTTAAAAATAATTTTTAAGTTATGTTCCACAATTTTACTGTCAACTTCGACGCCTTCTTTAGCTTCCACGATAACATAATTATCGAAGAATTGAAATTTATAATGATCACTAAATTGAAATATCATACTAAATGTTAAAGAACAAAAATAAACTTTAATATTTTTTAAAGAACCAAGAATTCAAAAAACGTTAATTAAATAATGAAAAAAGTTAAAAAATAATTAAATCTTAATTTGATTTTTAGAGTAACTGGTTATTTTTCTTTAAGAATTTATAAAGGAAAAACGGTTAAGTGATTTCTATCATAAAATTGACACAAGATGCCCGAAATATTTGTAAATTGAAGGAAAATAAGTTTTATTGCCTTAAAATAAATATAAAAGTATGGAAGCATTATTTCAATTTGTTCAACTTGACAGAAGTGAACGTTTAGAGCAGTTTATATCAGAAAAATTAGATAAACTTGAAAATAAATATGACTGGATTGTTAAAGCGCAGGTTTATTTTAAGAAACAAGAGGGGCAGGATCCAAAAGGTTTTATTTGTAACATAAAACTGAGCGTTCCCGGACCTCAAATATTTGCTGAGTCGAACGAAGAGTCTTTTGAAGCTGCAGGAGCCGAAACCATTCGTGATCTTGAAAAACAACTGGCAAAGAAAAAAGGGCAAATGAAGACCTATTAAATCTAATAAACATTAATTATTGAAGCCCTTCAGAATTTTTTCTGAAGGGCTTCTTTTTGAATGATTCAAATTATAACATTGATAAGACCTATGCTTCATCAAGGGCTTTATCCATATGAAAACTTCTTTTAATCCTACCAATACCTCTAATTCACTGCTTCCAACCCCATCTTGACTGAACTGGATCTCATCGGGATCTCCGATATTTGTTTGCTGCGGCACCTGATTAAACAAGCATTTAAACAACTGATTAGCATTAAAGTACACCAGGTTTTAACAATCAATAGGATACTTAAAAATCGAAAAATTCGTAATTTAGATAAGAAATTTTATTTTTTATGAAACCAGGATTATGATACGATTTAGTTTTAGGAGACCTATATTAGGAGGGATAATTTTCGCAATGGCGATGGGTTTTTCCACATATACCTTTGGAGAGATCTCTGGATTTCAGGCGTGGGAATTGTTGGCTACTTCCTCCTCGGGAATAAGCACGCTTTGCTATATCATCATTTTGGGTTCTATTTACATTTTGGTTATGTTACTGCATTTATTAAGCATAAGGGTAACGAAAATCAATAATTTAAGGCTTAAATATTACAACGAGCTATTAAATATTGCACGACTTGCTACCTTATTGATAATAAGTTCTATAATCGTTCTCTTAATACTTAATATCCCATTTACCAAAACAAAAATATTTTCTTATTCAGAGTATTTTAAGATCTATTATACAATTCTTGCAGTAGCTTCTATTTTAGCAGGTGGATTTATAGCAGTAATAACTATGATCTACCAAAACATTCGAAATATTATTCACGATAAAAAAGAAGAGCCAAATAATAATGAGGCAGAGTTACAAATAGAAGAATCAATTGAAGAATAAGCTCATCATAAAATGAAAATTAAATTGTTCCTGGTTAATCGAAGGATCACAAAATAAGATAAAATTCCGCTCGTTATCTGGCGGAATTTTATTGAAATAAATACTTGAATTACTGAATACGACTTAATTTATTTAGAATATCTATCCGCTGGCCATCTTCAATATTAAAAGCCGGTTTTCCTTTTAACGGAAATAAATAAGTGAAATCCTCGGGATATGCTCCCCAGCTCTCCGCCAATCCATATTCATCATTCTTACTCTGCATGGCAGGACGTATAAAGGTGTTTAAATCACTGTCATAAGGAGAACCCTCTGCATCTGCACCGGTGAAAAGCATACCTTGATTTAATTCGCAAAAAATCAAGACAGATCCTCCACCATTTCCAGGAAGATCCTGAATTTTTAGATGAAAAGTTTTAAGAATATCATCTTTTTTCGTAATATCTTTCGTTTTAAAATTATCTTTTATTGTTGTTCTGGGATGTATAAATATTTGAGCACCTCCAGCATCTTCGGAAATTGTTTTTAGATCTGCATAGGCCCTTTTATATACATCGGTATTGGAGAGCAGAATAGCATTTATGTTATAACCTTCTTTTACCAGTTTTTTAACTGCATCCCTCATAGCCTCTTCCACTACATCGATCAAGATAATATCCTTCAGGTTTAAATGACGAATGGCATAACCCTGGTTGAAACCATCTTCGGACTCTGCTCCTTTAATAACAAAAGTATCCGGAATAAGTTTAAGGAATTTTCCGGTTTCCCCTTTTTGAATAAACTCCGGGGTTTGGCTGTTCAAAACTTCCATTTTATCTACTTTCTTCATAATACTAAAAGGTTTTAATTTGTTTGTTCAATTTACATTCGGAACTTATTTCGGCAAGATGAATTACATTTTGTTTAACTGGAATTTATTAGTTCCTTAACTCCATAATAAATGCCGAAAAGTCTCCATGATGTGTCATCGAGAAATTACAAAATAAATTTTGATTTTCCGAAATTAGAAAAGGAATAAATTGAGATGTTTTTTTTATAGAAATTTTTTCTTTCGGAAGATTTTTTTGTCTGGAAACCGCATTAATAAGTTCTATTTTAAGATCTGTAGGTTTACAATAAATCTTTTGAACAAAATTCGTGCTATTGCTCAAGGTTGCAATACAATAGATAAACTCTTTAGAAATTGAGGCTTTGGTAAGGTAAGAGTTTCCGTCAATACTCACTTTCCCAATAACAGAAGCAGTTTTATATTCGGTAATCTCGCACCTAAAAGCTTTTGGATTGAAATTTCTGGATAATTCAAACCTTCGCTGATGTGCTTTGTAAGCCGATTCTTTCATAGCCCATAGCACCCATATATTGAGTTCCGGATCCTTGGATTTTAAAATTTGATCCTGTTCTACTTCAGAAAAGAGCTTGTCTAGAAATCCTTTTCTTTTCCAATTGTTTTGGTTTAAGCTAAGCCTGAGATCTATGATATCATTACCTATCATTTTTAACTCATTTTTTTTAGAATTATATTTTTTGCATCGCCTGCGGTTAGCATGCCATTCATAGAATCTGTATCGATCTCAATATTAAATTCATCTTCCACATCCAACACTACATCCACAAGGTTAGCAGAGTTAATCTTCAGATCATTTAAAAAGTCGGTTTTTTCATCGAAATTTTCCAGGCCCTCTTTATTTTGAACATAGGGCGTCACAATTGCTTTTAATTTGTCAAGTATTTCTTTTTCCGGCATCTTATTTAATTAATTAGTTAATTATATTTAACCATCACTCAGTAATTTTTCTGAAAATCACAAGCCCGTTAACATCTCCAAAACCAAAACTTGCCTTGGCGATGATATTCAGGGGAATTTCAATTGTTTTAAGGGGAACTTTTTCCGAAGCTATTCGGTTACTTATTTCAAGATGAAGTTTTTCACAGTTTACATTTCCGAAAATAAAATTTTTATACAACTGCAGCACAGATGCCACGCATTCAATACTTCCCGAAGCACTTAAACAATGTCCGGTCATCCCTTTAAGGGAGTTAATATATGGAAAATCTTTCTTTTTTCGATTCAGAGCCAGCATCCAGTTTTCTATTTCCACGGGGTCTCTGGAAGTCCCTGTTAAATGACCATTGATTGCATCGATCTCATTTGCTGAAATCCCGGAATTTTTTAATGCGCCTTTAATACATCGCTGAACTGCCTGGCTATTTGCTGCGGTCATACTTCCCCCGCCTCGTTGTCCCCCACTATTCACTTCCCCTCCCAGAACCTCTGCGTAGATTTTAGCACCACGAGCCTTGGCAGAGGAATATTCCTCCAGCAGGAGCGCTCCTGCGCCGCTTCCGGGGATAAATCCTGCTGCCAGGGCACTCATAGGTCCCGGAGCTTCCTTAGGATTCTCATTATAATTGCCCGGTAATATGCGCATCGCATCAAAACCTCCCCAAACATAAGGACCATGATCGCTGCAACTTCCTACCAACATCCTTTTTGCTTTCCCTGCCTGAATGCGTTCAAGTCCCATTAAAAGAGCTTCCGTTCCCGTAGTGCAGGCAGAGGAATTGGTGGTGACCTGGTTTCCACAACCTAAAATTCCGCCTAAATAGGCACTTATTCCGCTTGCCATAGTTTGAAGTACGCTGGTACTTCCTAGTCTTCGGGTATTTCCGGCATCTATTAAATGAATAGCCTCCCTAAATTTATCTACTCCAAGAATTCCGGTTCCAAATATAATTCCGCTGTCCCAATCTGGTGTTTCCTCGCCTGCTTTAGTCAGGCCTGCATCAGCCCACGCATCTGTTCCGGCAATTACTCCGTAAATAATTCCGCTGCTTTTCAGTCCTCGCAATTGAAGATCGGTGAAATAATTTTTTAATTTTTCCGAAGAAATTTCAGGCTTCCCTCCTATCTGGCAGGAAAAATTAAGATCGGCTAATTCCTGATAGAATTCTATCCCGCTTTTCCCCTCTCGAATCGCTGTTTCAAATTCCTCCAAACCAATTGCATTTGGAGCAACAACACCCATCCCGGTAATCACGACACGATTTTTCATTCAGCACTATTTTTAGCGATTTCTTCAGAAATCATCCCTGCAATTTTTCCTCTGCAAATAAGGTTGTCTTGTATATCAAACATTTCAACCTTGCATTTCAATTTATTGAATCTGAAATATTCCTTTGAAGAAACCACTTTTACACGTTCCCCGGGGAAAACAGGTTTAAAGAAATCTATTTCAGTGGAACTCAATCCTATTTTCCGATTGCTTTCCAGATTCTCATTATTTTCCGAAGAAATAAGAAAAATACCCAAACTAACCACCCCAATCTGTGCCATACATTCTGTAAGGATTACTCCGGGGGTTACAGGATTTTCCTTGAAATGCCCGGAATAGAAAAAAGAATCTTCAGGAAATTCATAAAAACCAGTAACTCCCTGATCGTTGATTTGCAGAATTTCATCTACAAACAAAAACGGAGGAGCATAAGGTAATTTTGAGATAATATCGACTGAAGTCAAACAGATAGCATTTTTAGAGTTTATTTCAGATGTTCACCTCCGTTTACGGGGATTATAGTCCCGGTGATCCAACTTGCTTCATCTTTTGAAAGCAAATAAACCACATTGGCAATATCCTTGGGAATGGTAAGTCGCTTAAACGGATTATGTTTTAAAGCATGCTCGCGTAGGGTATCGCTTCCAGGGATCATTTGAAAAGACCTGGTAACAGTAACTCCTGCCTGAATACAATTCGCCCGAATTCCAAAAGGTGCAAATTCCAATGCCATACTTCTTGTTATGGATTCCAGTGCAGCTTTCGCCACGGAAACCGCACCATAATTGGGCCATGCTTTCTGACTTCCCTCGCTTGTAAAGGAAATTACACGGGCATCTTTTGAAAAAAGTTTTGCTTTAAAAACAGCCTGGGTCCAATCGTATAAACTCAGTGCCATTGCATCCAGAGTTAACTGAAAATCGATGTTTTCAAGAACGGGCCCTTCCCCGTTCATAGGTTTTAAATTTCCCTTTGCAATGCTGTGAACCAAGGTTCTGATTTTTCCATGATCTCCAAGAACTTTAGTGATCTCTTCAATTAGGCTTTCCCTTTTTTCCTTCTGAATGGCATCAACATTAAAACTTTCCAGCCTGACATCACTGTTCCTGATATCTTCAAAGGCTTCCACAATATCGGATAATTCTGATTTTCGGTCCCGATGGATTATTATGATATTCATCCCATGATGTGCCAATTTTCGGGCCGTTGCAAGTCCAAGTCCGCTACTACCACCTAAAATGAGGGCCCAATAATTACTGTCTTTAAATTCTGTTACCATTTCAATAAAATTCTTTGAGCAGAAAACCCCGGACCAAAACTTAACATTATACCCTGATCGCCTTTAGGGATTTCCTTGTTTAAAAATCTTTCCAATACATACAAGACGGTTACGCTGCTCATATTTCCATAAAGCCTGAGAACTTCGCGCGTATCGTCGATATTCTTTCCTAAGATACCAAAAAGATCAGAAACCGTTTGAACAATTTTTTTTCCCCCGGGGTGAAATATCAAATGCTGCACCTCCTGGATATTGGTATTGTTCTGTTCAAGAAAAGGATGAATGATCGCTGGGAAATGTTCAGCGATCGTTTCAGGAACTGTTTCATCCAGGATCATTTGTAATCCATTATTAGACAGGTGAAAACCCATTAAATGTGTTGCGTCAAAAAAGTGGTACATTTCTTCTGCAATTATTTTAGGACCTTCAATATTTTCTTCAGAAGAAAGCAATACGCAGGCCGCGCCATCCCCGAAAATAGCGGCACTCACCATATTTGCCATACTGAAATCATCCAATTGAAATGTTGCAGTAGGGCTTTCTACTGCAACTACAGCAGCTCTTTTTCCCGGGTTGGCTTTTAGAAAATTAAAGGCATAGATCATTCCTGAAATCCCGGCAGCACATCCCATTTCGGTTACGGGAAGTCTTGTGATAGTTTGTTTTAATTCAAGTTCATTGATCAAATACGCATCCAGAGAGGGGATCATTATTCCTGTGCAACTCACCGTGATAATATAATCGAGGGATTTTGGATTCCAACCAGCTTTTTTTAAGGAATTTTCAAGTACAGTTGTTCCCAGTTTTTTTATCTCACGAACATAGATATTGTTTTTTTCTTCAAAGGAAGTTGAAACAAAAACTTCTTCCGGGGACATAATAGAATAACGTTTATCTACCGCAGCCCCTTCAAAGATCTTTGTGATTTTTCTTCGGAAACGCTCATCCTTGTCCCCAAGCCAACTTTCAACCAGAGGTAAAATATCTTTGGTTTCCCTGAAATATTCAGGTAGTTCTTTTTCCACATTTACGATAGTAACACTCATATTTTTTTTATTTCTGAATTATCCACTGATAGCGAAATGCCCATTTCCAGCTTATTGTTTGTTTTTTAACCGCTATCTCTTTTGAAAAAACCTGTAAATCCCTTTTTTTAAATCCACGTAAAATGGAGGTAAGACCATCTTTTCGGGCAATCTCATTTCTAATGAAAACTGCACAGAATGCCTGAAAGAGTCTATATGCAATTTTACTTCGCTGCAGATCATTAATCACAATCCCAAATTTAGACTGCCTGAGGAACAAATCCACAAGCCCATCAATTTCTGAATCTTTAAAATGATGCAAGGTTAAAGTACAAAGCAAGATATCAAATTTCATCTTCTCAAATTCCTCTTTAAAAATATCGACAGGGTAATACTTGATCTCCGGATAATAATAAGATAGCTTTTCTGCAATTTCAATCGCGTGTGGATTTGCATCTATTCCGGTGAGCTCCAGCTTAAAGTTTTCTTTCCTTCCCCATTTTGCGATCTCCCTAAGGATTGCTCCATTCCCACAACCAATATCTGCAATATGCACAGGATCTGATTTAGGATGATCTTTCAGCAATATTTTAATGCCCTGAAGCGTAATCTTGTTTCCACCAAGCCATTTATTGATGTTGTCAAGATCATAAAGGGTTTTTTCCAAATCGGCACCCTTCAATTCAAAATCATCCATGATTTCGCTTTCATCGGTTCTTTTTCGGGTGGTTATTTTACTCATATAACAGGTTTTCCGTGAGTTTTGGTTATAATAAATGGCAGCAATGAAGGAAATGTTTTTATTATATTTTGTGAAGCTTCCGCTAAAACAGGCTTCAGGAGGATTTTTTGAAGCAGGCTCCCTATTTTCATTCGGGATCTAAATTGTTGATTCCATTTTTCAATATATTCCTTTTCAATATCGGTTCTGCTGAAAGCTTTTGGACCATAATATTTTAAAATGCTTTCTGAAGCCAGTTTTGCACTGTGCAATGCCATGGCCATCCCGTTTCCGCAAAGTGGGTGTATCAATCCGGCAGCATCGCCAAGCATAAGGATATGATCCTCTACAAGGGATTTTTTATCAAAAGAAACCTGAGCTATGCTTAGATCCGTTTCAAATAATGGGGTGGCCTCATCAAAAAAGTTTTTGAGTTCCGGATTTTTGCAGAGCACTTCTTCTTTAAAGGAATTTGTGTTTTTATAATCTTTAAAACTGGCGTAGGTTGCAAGATAACAAACATTTACAGCACCTGTTTCGGTTTTAGAAAGTCCACAATAACCTCCGTTAAAATTATGGAGAGAAACCCGGTTTTGGGGGTAATCATCATGCTTATAATGGGCCTTGACCGCAAGCCAGCCTGATTTTTTTTCAATAAATCCTCTGTTTAATTTTTTATCGAGGATGGATCGCTTTCCAAAAGCTCCAAGAACGATATTTGCAGAAACTATTTGGTTGTTAGAAGTAACGATCTTAAACGCTTCCTCTGCAAAGTTTATAGTCGTAACCATTTGCTGAATGATCTCAACATTATGTTCCTTAGCCTTTTCATATAGAAAGTTATCCAGGGCATACCGGCTAATCCCAATACCACCTAGCTTAAGATCTGATTTTATAGTTTTTCCTGAAGGAGTGCTGTAAAAAAGCTGATCTATTGTAGTGGGATTAAGACTTTCCAATGAAATATTAAGGGATACCAGATAAGGTAGGATTTCCCGGGAAAGATACTCCCCACATACTTTATGATGTGGATACTCCTCTTTTTCAAACAGCAAAACTTTTAAACCACAGGAAGCCAAATGAATAGCTGCGGTAAGACCGGCTAATCCACCACCCACGATTCCTATATCGGCTTTCTTCACCTGTGGAAGATAATTAAAAGAATAAAAAAATCCCGGAAATTTCCGGGATTTAATATATGTTTAAGGAACTTAATTTAGTTTTCCTTAGCAGCTTCTTCCGCTTCTTTCTTTAGATCTTCATTAGCAACAATAGCTAATTCAACCCTACGGTTTTTCGCTCTTCCTTCAGCAGTAGTGTTATCATATTTTGGTTGAGATTCTCCATACCACCTGGTGTCAAACCTATTCTTGGGAACTCCTTTAGTAACAAGGTAATTAGTTACTGCCTGTGCACGGTTTTTGGATAAAGTCAGGTTGTAAGCATCGCTCCCGGAACTATCTGTATGACCTTCTACCAAAATATTGGTATCTGGGTACTCCTTGAAGATTCCCGCAAGTTTGTCCAAGGTTTCCTGAGATTTAGAATTTATATTAAACTTTTCCGAATCAAAATAAATTCCGCTTTGTTCATCTAAGGTAACATTGATACCTTCACCAACCCGCTCTACTTCTGCCCCAGGAATCTCCTGTTCAATTTTTTGAGCTTGTTTATCCATCCTGTTGCCAATATATGCACCTGCTGCACCACCAACAACACCTCCAATAATAGCACCAAGGGCGGTATTTCCGTCCCCGGTATTATTACCTATTACTCCGCCAATAACGGCGCCACTTCCGGCACCAATTACAGTACCTTTTTGCTTATTACTTGCATTCCTGGTTGCATCGCAACTAATCAACATGGTTGCAGCAAATAAAATAGCTACGTATTTATTAATTCCTATTTTCATAATTGTTTTAATTTAAAGTTTAGTAAAGTTCATTCTAATAACAAAAGGCTTTCCTTCTAAAGTTACTGTTTGTTGCCAAACCATGGAAGTCTCTGTTAAGGCTACCAAATTCAGTCTGAATCCCTGATCTCCTGTGGTTGACTTATATCTGCTATCTGTTGGTTTCAATAAAAAATCAAACATTCCAGTTGGTGTGTTTTCTTCGTCTATAGACCATCTGAAATATCGCTCACCCGCAGTACAATCGGCTCCCTGGGTAGTATAGGTCCCTGTATTATTGTTTGAAACAAAACTCCAGGTACTTCCTCTGAAACAAGCTGTGGATGCATCATTAAAAAGAGTTACATTATATATCCCTGAATTATTAGGATAGGTAATGTCGGTCATTACCCAATCCCCTTTAAAGGTTTTTCGGGCTTCAGTAGCTACTTTAGTGGGGCCACACGATGCCACTAGCAATACTGTGGCAAAAATAAATAACAATTTTCTCATATTTTAAGGTTTAGGGTTGATGTTAAAAAATCCAATCAGGCAATAGTAATACCATGATTGGATTTTTTATAGGATAATTAATTTTAACGTCTGAAAAGTCGGCTTATTAAAGATATTACAAGTAGGATAATAAAGATGTAAAATATAATTTTTGCAATATCCGCAAAGCCTTCAGCAATGCCTCCAAATCCGAAGATGGCAGCCACCAAGGCTATAATTAAGAAAATAACAATAAGTCGTACCATAATGATAGTTTTAATTGATTAGCTGAAACGAAATTACTCTACCTATACTGCCCCAACAAAAGATTATTAATAATTTAACAGATAATTTATTAGATTATAATCTTAGCTGCCAATAAAAGCGAATCACTAAAAAGGGCCTTTCTGAAAGGATTGTTCTAAAACATTACAAGACATTAGATGCGATTGCTAAAAGCAATAAGGTTTTGGCTAAACCTCATTTTTCGGACTGCTGATTCCCTGATTTGAGGATAAATTACGGATGGTAAAAATCATCCAAAAAAATCAAAAACCTCGGGGCAAGCCCACGAGATATGAATTGGAAAATACTTTTAAAAACTCGAGGCATCCCGATAGCTATAGGGACGGAGAATTAAACCCTCAATGAGGGATTTAAATTTAAGAATGGCCTGAATTGGAAAATTTAACGATTAATTTAGCGAACTTTCACAAATTTAATACCCAGTTCTTTTTCAAGTTCGTAGATTTTACGAACTTCTTTACTGTTTATTAAAACAAGAGAAACACCTGTTTTACCTGCTCTGGCTGTCCTTCCGCTTCGGTGCGTGTAATATTCGGTTTGATCCGGCAATTGATAGTGCACCACAAAAGCAAGATTGTCCACATCAATTCCACGTGCTGCCACATCGGTAGAAACCAAAAGCCGGAGCGTCTCTTTTCTGAAGGCCCTCATTACCTTATCTCTATCTTTTTGATGCATATCACCTTCCAGAAGTCCGACTTCATAATTCTTAGCCTCCAGTTGTTTTGACAAAAGTTTTGCGGCAGCCTTGGTTTTGGTAAAGATTATTCCGCGATTTTTACCCTGGGATTTCAGGAATAAGGAAAGTGTATCCAGTTTATTATTATCATCTCCGGTAACATAGTGATGTTCAATTCCGGAATTGACAGTTTCAGATTTATCAACAGAAACCCTGAGCGCATTTTTTGCAACAAAATTAGTGATGATCTCATTCAACTCTGAAGGTAAGGTAGCCGAAAACAACCAGATATTTCGGTCTCCTTTTGTATGCTTCAGGATTGTTGTAAGTTCATCCTTAAAGCCCATGCTCAACATTTCATCGGCTTCATCCAGCACAAGGGTACTTATTTTTGAAATATCGATCGCTTTTTTATTTAAAAGATCTATAAGTCTTCCCGGGGTTGCCACAACAATATGCGTTGGTCGATTTAACCGGGAGATTTGGATGTCTATTTTTTCACCACCATAAACAGCTTCAGTAAAAACCTGATCCGTATACTTGGTGAATTTAAAAAGTTGTTTGGCAATTTGTTGTCCAAGTTCCCTTGTAGGAGCAAGAATAAGCGCCTGTATATAATCTTTACTTGTATCGACTTTGTTAAGCAATGGCAAACCAAAGGCTGCAGTTTTCCCGGTACCGGTTTGTGCCTGACCGATAAAATCTATGTTTTGAGTCGACAAGACAGGTATGGCAGCCGTTTGGATTTTAGTAGGAGTATAAATTCCCATTTCATTTAATCCCTTTTCAATATCCTTTGAAACGCCTAATTCTGTAAATCCCATTTTTTTTATTTTAAAGATGCAAATATACTTTTTTAAGATTGGATCCCTGAAATTATAATATGAAGTTAAAAATTAGCCAAACCAGATGACTAACTTTCTTGCTCCTAATGTAGTTAGCTATATTTGCGGACACAAAAAAAATTAATTATGTCCGTACTTACAATCATTTTAAACATTTTACTACCGCCACTGGCTGTTTTTTTAAAACATGGACTGGGAGTAACTTTTTTGATAAGCGTTTTATTAACCCTTTTAGGCTGGATTCCGGGAATGATTCATGCATTTATAGTAAATGGTTCAAAATAGAATATAAGAGGCCCGGAATCAATTTCCAAGCCTCTTATATATTAAGTCATTTTTGGCCGATAAAAGATATCTAACTCTGAAAAAACGCATATTATATGTAGTCCCTACAGACTAGGAATTCATGGGTTCTTTTGTTTTATTAATGCCTACCGGCATACTGCCCCATCGGGGCAAAATGCTGATAATTAATAAATGGCGATCAAACAGATGATTTTAATCGTAAAATACTGATATCAATTTAAAAAACTAAAACTCGTACTAGTTTTTCTTTTCGATTTCCGTTACTTTTTTTTCCCATTTCCAGGCACTTTTTAAGGCTTCATCCAGGCTATGTGCTGCTTTCCAGTTAAGAACTGAATTTGCTTTATGCGTATCGGCATAGGCGGCTATAACATCTCCTTCCCTCCTGTCGGCAATTTTGTAGGCTAATTTCTTATTGGTAACCTTCTGGAAAGATTCTATCACTTCAAGTACTGTGTTTCCTTTTCCGGTCCCTAAATTAAAAACATCATAATTTTTTTCAGAAGCATCATCGAGCAATCTTTTTAAAGCAACTACATGGGCTTTTGCAAGATCCATCACGTGAATATAATCCCGAATACAGGTTCCGTCCTTGGTTGGATAATCATCCCCAAAAACCGAAAGTTGTTCCCTTTTGCCAATAGCCGTTTGGGTGATAAAAGGCACAAGATTTTGAGGAGTTCCTATAGGCAATTCCCCTATTTCTGCTGAAGGATGTGCACCAATGGGATTAAAATATCTCAAAGAGATCGCTTTGAAAGCAGGATGAACTTTGCAGGTATCTTCAATAATTTCTTCTCCTATTTGTTTGGTGTTACCGTATGGTGACATCGCTTTCTTAATTGGGGCATTTTCCTTTATTGGCAAAGTATCTGCCTGACCATAAACTGTACAGGATGAACTAAAAATAAAGCTTGCCTGTTCCTTTTGACTTAAATGCTGCAGAATATAAATTAAACTGGATAAATTATTTTCATAATAAAGCAAAGGATTTTCCACACTCTCCCCAACTGCTTTTGAAGCTGCAAAATGAATCACTCCATTTATATCCGGATATTTCTCGAAAAAACCTGCTACAGCATCTTTATCCTTAAGATCTAAATTTTCGAATTCGGGAGTTATCTGAGTTATTTTTGTAATCCCGGCAAGTACTTCCAGCGAGGAATTTGATAAATTATCGATTATCACAACTTCATAGCCTTGTTCCTGTAAGGCTACCACAGTATGAGAGCCAATAAAACCAAGTCCTCCGGTTACTAATATTTTTGATTTCATGAATTTATTTTCTATTTAGTTGCAAATTAGGAAAAATGCCTATCCCGGGAACATTTTTTTCCAGTATTGGCAACAGAATACTATGTTTTAACAATACTTTATAAAATAACTTTTGATTTTAAATTTGGATTTTTCGCTGAAAACACGCTGTATAAAATTTACCTTTGCACAAAATTGTACATTATGAGTTTAAAGACAAAAATCAGCACATTCAGATGGATAAGTATCCTGGAAGGAATTTCATTTCTTGTGCTTTTATTTTTGGCCATGCCTTTAAAATATTTTTTTGATTTACCACAGATGGTCCAAATAGTTGGAATGGCTCACGGAGTCCTTTTTCTTGCATATATTGCAGGAGCTGTTTTTATGTATTCCCCTTTAAACTGGAGGCCACAAACACTTCTAATAGCCATTGTGTGCTCAGTGATCCCATTTGGACCATTTTACATAGAAAAGAAATATTTATAGTATGAAAGAATTTATGGATTTTAAGGATATCAGTTGTTTATTGGAGAGTTATTTCCTCCAGCTTGGCATGGACCCGATAATGGCAAGTTACCTTAATCTTTTCATTAATATCGCTTTACTGGTTCTTCTTATTTACACAATCAACTATTTGCTTACAAGATTTGTAATTGAAAGTTTTAAAACCTTCACAAACAGAACCAAGACTACATTTGATGATTTTTTGATCAAAAGTAATTTCCCGAAATACATAGTTCAAATTGTTCCAATAGTCCTGGTTTACTATACCGCTCCATACATACTTGTGGACCATCTTTATTCTTTAAAAGTAGTACTCTTTATCCTTAATATCTATGTTATTATTCTCATAGTTTGGATTTTTAGAAGTTTATTACGAACCACAAAAAATTACCTGAAAACCCGTGAAGAATTTCACGATAAGCCAATTGACAGCTATATCCAGGTACTTATGATTATTATCTGGGTGATTGGATTTATGTTTATTTTTTCTGAAATGACCGGAAAATCAGTTATTAGCTTCGCAATTTCCTTGGGTGCCGCTTCAGCGATATTATTGTTGATCTTTAAGGATACCATTTTAGGGTTTGTAGCTTCCATTCAGGTTTCAGTAAATGATATTGTGAGAATTGGAGACTGGATTACCTTCAGTAAATTTGGAGCAGATGGTACGGTAACCGAAATTAACCTCGCTACGGTAAAGGTTCAAAACTTTGATAATACCTTTACCAATATTCCAACCTACAGCCTTATTTCAGATTCTTTTCAAAACTGGAGAGGAATGCAGGAATCCCCGGGAAGACGTATTAAACGTGCCGTATTCATCAAACAAAATTCAGTTAAATTCCTGAATGCTGAAGAATTGGAAGGATTAAAAAAAATAAGTTTAATCACCCCTTACCTCAACCACCGTCAAAAGGAGATCGATGGTTATAATAAAAATAATAATGTTGATAAAGGCTTGCTTATAAATGGAAGAAACCAAACGAATTTGGGGGTTTTTAGAAAATATATAGATAGCTATTTACACGAACATTCTGCCGTGCATAAGGAAATGTATATTATTGTTCGTCACCAGGCGCCTACACCACAAGGAATTCCTCTCGAAATTTTATGCTTTAGCAGGGATAAGCGATGGGAAAATTTCGAATACATAAGCGCCGATATTTTTGATCATATAATTTCCGCCGTACCCTATTTTAATCTGCAATTATTTGAATCCCCATCAGGCGACGATCTTAGAAATTATCTGACTTCAGAAAATCAGGATAAATAATCAAATCACATTTTTGATTTCATCTATTTATCATTATTTCATATTAGATTTAGAACTGCAAAGTTTACTTCAGCATTGAGATTTTATTAAATCAGGTTTCCTGGTATTTTTAAAGAAAAGATTTTTCAAAAATTAAAAGTATGTTTGTGGTTATAAAATTTTGACCAAAAATTGGCTGATTGAATTTTATCTGAATCTCATGAAACTTAAAACTTTTTTACAAATATTTGGACTTATTGCTGTCATTGCAACTTTGGTTCCTTTATTTGCTGCCGATTTCTGGTGGATCCGCATTTATGATTATTTTCATATTCAGTTAACCTTGCTTACACTCGCTGCGCTAGCTGCTTATTTTATAAGGTTCGATATTAAAGAAAAAAAGGATTATATCTTCATGGGAGTGCTTTTAACCTGTTTCATTTATCAGCTGGTAGGGATCTATCCTTATTTACCACATAAAAATTATATAGTTGGAGAAGCTTCACCAGGCATATCTGAAAATAATTTAATACGATTTTATGCTGCCAATGTCCTACAAGAAAATACAGATCCAAGTCTACTGATTAAGGAAATTGAACAAAAGGATCCGGATGTTTTATTATTTACAGAAACAGATTTGAAATGGAGGAATAACCTCTCTCAAGCGGTGTCTGATTATCCTTACAAAGTCGAAATTCCACTTGATAATACCTATGGAATGTTATTATATTCCAAATTGGAAATGCTGGAACCACAAATAAGGTATCTCATTGATGATAGCATCCCATCCATACATACTATGCTAAGATTGAGATCGGGAGATTTGGTGAAATTTTACGCAATACACCCAACACCGCCTATGCCGCAACATAATCCTTCTTCTTCCGATCGGGATGCAGAAATGATGCTAATTGCAAAAATGGCTCTGGATTCTGAATTACCCGTAATTGTAGCGGGAGATTTCAATGATGTTGCATGGTCTGGTACTACCTCATTATTTGCGAATGTTGGCGGATTACTGGACACACGGGTAGGCCGCGGATTTTATAATTCTTTTGATGCTACCAGTTTTTTAATGCGCTGGCCATTGGATCATTTTTTTGTGACCGAAGAATTTAGAGTTAAAAAATTTAGTTTAGGAAATGATATAGGTTCCGATCATTTTCCTGTAGAAATCATCTTAAGTCTGGAACCTGATAGAGCCGAAGAACAAAAACCTGCACCTGCTACTCAGAATCAAATCAAACAGGCAGATGAACAAATAAAAGTTGCAAGGGATAAACAGGAAGAAAAGAAAAAAAATGGGGAATGATTGTCTTTGGTATCTTGTGGATTAAAACCTCCTATCAATACCAGGGTTTGGAGCTTAATTATCCAATTTTGTCCGGTAAACATCTTTATGAAATCTGAAACCCATTGGGCATTCCAAGGGGATTTTTTAATCAAAAACCTCGGGGCAAGCCCACGAGGTATTAATTAGAAAATACTTTTAAAAATTCGAGGCAAGCCTCTGGGAATTAAACCCTCAATGAGGAATTAAACAAACCTTACTTTTTTGAATTTTTCAATTATCGGATAACCAAAGTGTTCTGAAAAAATAGAAATCAAATCTAAATGTACATCAGTTAATTTAAATCAAGTCTTGTTTTTCGGTTCTTGCAGTTACGCCAAAGGCGGAACGATCTTGACTCTTAACCGGACATTACTTTTCAATTATAACAAATTTGTTGCAGCCTTAATGATTTCAGCGTGATCAAATGCCAATTCAGGAAGATCATCCAAGGAGAACCATTGAGCTGCTTCAGCATCATCTCCACCCTGCACTTCAACCGGATTCTTTATTTTTCCCGCAAAAGCCACTGAAATTGTTCTTCCGCGTGGATCTCTTCCCAAAGCCCCAAAAGCGCCAACTTGTTGAAGCTTCGGCATACTAAGGCCAGTTTCTTCCTTCAGTTCACGCAGAGCTCCTGTTTCTAAAGTTTCGTCCATTTCCAGAAAACCTCCCGGAAGAGACCACTGATTTTTAAAAGGTTCGTTTTTCCGTCGAATCAATAATAATTCATATCCGTGTTGAACTTCCTTAAAAATGACCGAATCTACGGTAACTGCTATATTTTGATCTCTCATATATTTTATTAAGTTTATTATTTAATCCTACCAGAAGATCTAAATCCCGGTGCCCGCCCCTATAGTATTTGAACGGTAATTATTGATTTTTCTCTTTTTGAAATAACCGATGACATTTCTTCAAGGAATTGAATAGAGCTCTTTGCTTTTTGACCTTCTCAATATTACTTGAAATAGACTGTTTTTATATTCACAAATTCCCTGATTCCATGAATGGAAAGTTCCCTTCCATAACCAGAATTTTTAGTTCCCCCAAAGGGTAACCTGGGATCGCTTTTCACCAATTCGTTTATAAAAACAGCTCCGTCTTCGAATTCCGGTATCAATTTTTCAACCTGTTCAATATCCTGGGTAAAAACAGAAACACCTAAACCAAAACTGGAAGTGTTGACCAGCTGAATCGCTTCTTTTTCATTCTTAAAAGTAGTTACAGAAAGTACCGGACCAAAAGTCTCTTCTTTGAAAACAGCCATTTCTGGTGTAACTCCTGTAATGATAGTTGGTTCAAAATAAGTTCCGTTTCGCTTTCCTCCTAAAATAATTTTGGCTCCTGCTTTTACCGATTGCTGAACCTGGTCTTCCAGATCTTTTGCCAAATCTTCCCGGGCCATTACGCCTATATAAGTATCCTCATCCATTGGATCACCACTTTTGAGTTCTTTTGCCTGTTTTAAAAACAGTTCTAAAAACTTTTCAGCAATAGATTCTTCCAGGATGAGCCGTTTTCCGGCGATACAACTTTGTCCTGTATTTTGGAAACGTGCCTGAATACAGGTTTTTACCGTTTCCTTTATATTTGCATCTTTAAAAACAACCAGCGCATTACTGCCACCGAGTTCCAGAACCGATTTCTTAATCTCTTCTCCTGCAACCGATGCTACTGCGCTACCGGCAGAGTTGCTACCCGTTAGGGTTACTGCCTTCACCCTTTTATCCCGAATAATCGATTCCACTTTATCACTCCCAATGGGAATATTTTGGAAACATCCTTTTGGAAATCCTGCTTTTTCAAAGATTTTTTGAATGTTGTTTGCAGATTGCATCACGTTGCTGGCGTGTTTTAAAACTCCAATATTTCCAGCCATAAGTGCAGGTGCTGCAAACCTGAATACCTGCCAAAAAGGGTAATTCCAGGGCATTACCGCCAAAACTACCCCAATAGGTTCATAGGAAATATAACTTTTTTGTGCGTCGGTTTTCACATTTTCATCAGACAGCTGTTTCATGGCATTTTCGGCATAATATTCACAAACCCATGCACATTTTTCAACCTCTGCAATAGCCTGGGAAATTGGTTTTCCCATTTCTTTTGTGATCGTTTCAGCATATTCTTTTTTGTTGCTAATCAATTCCTTTGCTGCATTTTTCATCAGGCTGGCACGATGATTAAAATCTGTTTTTTTCCAGGATTCAAATCTTTTTGAGGCCTCCTCAAGGATTGTATCTATATCGGTTTTGGTAGCTTCCTTAATGCGTCCAACTTCTTCTCCGTTAAATGGGTTTCTTGATATGATCATACTTTAAATGCTATTTTTCTGTAAGATAAAAAGATAAGAACAAAGGTATTGGGCGATTAAGACGACTTTAACGCTTTGAAAAAAAATGTTCATAATTGGTTTAAAAGTTGTGAGCTGGAATTAAATTATCGACTGAATAAATAATTAAATTTAGAAAAACCCAATATTATGAACCCGCGAGATAAAGATTTAATTCGGCTAAGACCAGAAATCTCTTCGGCTAAAGTTTCAGAAGATATGAGCCGGGATGAGCAATTTCAAAACAAAACGCTTCGTCCTGTTGCCAAACTTCAAAATGATCTTTTGATAGAAGTATTCAAGAATTACATTAAAAAACACAAAAATGCATTTCATTCATTTTCAATAGAGAAAAAATTGTTGTTTGTGGAAAATGCAATTCAGAAGGATATAAAATTCAGGAATAACCTGAAAGGAATTATAATAGGTCAGTTTTCTATTGAAGAATACCAGGCTTATGTTGAAAATTCTTCAGCATTGAACAAGCGAATGATGAATATTGTAAAGGAACGAATGTTCAGCAATATTCAGTTATTGGAAAATGAAATGGCGTACTAAAAACGTTAACCATCCTGCCATTTCATAAATACCACATAAAATTAGCCTGCAGAAATATATCGATGTTGATAAGTCTATGGACTAATAAAATGATTTTTCAAAAATACAGCTAACTATTAAAAATTTGCAAAATTTTCTTTTAACCGAAAACAGAAAAGTATCTTTAAGTTAAACAAGACAAGAACCTTTAAATTAAACGTACTATGATACCGAACAGGAAAACGCTTTTCATTAAATGCCTTGAGGAGATAAATAAAAAAATAAAAACCTACAGGGATAACATGGATACTGTTAAAGAATCTATGGAAGCCAATGATGTACACACAGATTATGATGAGGAAGGAAATAAAGGCCAGTTGTTGGGTGATTTTGAAAAATATGCCAGATACCTTGACAATGCTCAAAAAATGAAAGAAAAGCTTAACAGTGTGGACAGAGAACATTTTAGTGAGCACATACAATTTGGCAGCGTTATAGAAACAAAAGACAGTTATTATTTTATCGCTATAGGCCTGGGAGATGTTATTTTGGAGGATGGAAGCAAAGTTCACGTGATATCAACAGAAGCACCTATTTATCCTGAACTGGAAGGCAAAAAGAAAGGGGAAACTTTTAAATTAAACGGAGAGGATACTGAAATATTGAATATTCACTAAAATCATTTGTATTTTTAGTGGTAGGTTTTATTCAGTTTTTAAGATGATCCCGATTCAATTTTCAGGAATACTCGATTTCAAGGATCTCCAGCTGCTGAATTTCTCCCCCCATATTAACTTGTGCAACCTCTCCAATTTTTTTTCCTGTAAGGGCGATTGCTATGGGAGCCACAAAAGCGATTTTATTTTCTTTAATATTGGCTTCATCTACTCCAACGAGTTGGAATTTCCGAATCGATCCTTTTTGTTTGCCATCTATAAATTTAAAAATGACTTTCGCACCGAAGCGAACTTCGTCCCTGGATTGTTCCAAAGGTTTTAAAATACGGGCAGTGCCAATTCTTTCATTCAACAAGTTTAAGCTTCCGGTAAATGTTGCCCTGGCATGCCTTCTTTCTTTATCATTTTCGATATTGAGTTGAGAAATTTCTATTTCCAGCTTTTCGCGTTCCTCTATAAGCTGATTATACCCTTCAGGAGTAACATAATTGATCGTTCCGGCAGGCAAAGCTGCTCTTGGCGGAATAAAAGGTGCTTCTTCCTGATCATCTTCTTTTACAAATCCCCTGCTCATATGCTCCTGTTTTTGGTTAGTTTCAAAGTAGCAAAAAATTTATGATTCGGTTAAATATTAAGAATTATTTATATTTTTTTTAAGCTGAAAACACCTTATTTTTCAATAATTAAAGAAAGGCGAACTTATAAAAAGAGTAGTACTATAATAAAAGGTTAAAAATCTCAAATAGGAAACAGATTTGATGATTTCTTGTAAATTACACCCAAATTACAGCAGACTAGTTTCCATTTAATTATGAGAGCTATCGGGCTGATTTCCGAATTATCAGATATTTTTAAACATCTAAGATTATTAAAACAACCCGCATGGCTTTCAATTTTCTAAAAGGACTTAGCAGGTCTAACATAGTTTCCTTAGCCTATGATCATTGTATCGATTTTTTAGAAAATACACGTTGTAAATCCTTGCCATTCCATAGTGTTGAGCACACCAAAGATGTTTACGAATATGTGAAAACCATAGCGAACTACGAAGAAGTTTATGGATCAGACCTGGAGCCAATCTTAATCGCTTCCCTGTTCCACGATACCGGAATGGCACAAACTTATGTAAACCACGAAGATCAAAGTGTAAAATATGCTCTGGAGTTTTTAAAGGAACATGAGTATCCCGAGGATAAAATAAAAATTGTGACTTCCTGCATTCTTGCAACCAAAATGCCACAAAACCCTCAAACCAAGGCTGAAATGATCATTTGTGATGCCGATCTTTATCATTTGGGCCTGGAGAGTTATATCTTTAAAAATGAGCGACTCCGTGCGGAATGGGAAGAGTATTTCAATTTAAAATATTCTGATGAAGAATGGTATGCCATAAATGTTGAATTCCTTGAAAATCAAAAATATCATACATGGTTTGGTAAAACTGTTTTGAAAAACAGAAAAGATCTCAATTGCGCCATGTTAAAAGAAAGACACGCAAAATATTAAGGACAGAAACCATTTCTTTAATTGAATACTATAATCCGTGATTTATAGTAGTAGCAAGATGATTTTTATTTTCTATTTTTAAAAAAATGACACCGGATATAATCATACTATTGGCCATTATAATCGTGGGCATGATATTTTTCGCACTGGAAATATTCCCGGTAGATAAAGTCGCGTTTTTCATTTTGGTGAGTTTATTAATATCTAATCTGGTAAGTCCGGAAGAGGCCATTTCCGGGTTTTCCAGTCCTGCCACAATTGCCGTTTTGGCGCTCATGATAATAGCAATTGGCCTCGAGAATAATGGGGTGATTGACCTTCTTGCCGATGGATTAAAAAAATTGAAGAACCTGCCAGTATTCTTAATGATTCCTGTATTTATGATCATTGCAGGCGGAATTTCGGCATTTATCAATACCACAGCGGTAGTGATCGTTTTTGTTAAAATAATTTCGGAACTCTCTGCGAAGCACGATATTCCAATGTCTAAACTTCTAATGCCTGTTTCATTTGCCGCTATCATTGGTGGTAGTTGTACATTAATGGGCACCTCTACAAACCTTATTGTAAATGCTATCGCTGTAAACCGTGGCTTGGAACGTTTTAAGTTTTTCGAATTTACGTGGTATGGTGTGATCTTTATGGTTATAACTATAGGAATTGTAACCTTGATGCATAAATTCCTTCCTTCCGAAAGAAAAACAACTATTGATGAGGATTATAATTTAGATGAATTCATAACCAAAATAATTATCAATAAAAATGCATTAATAATTGGCAAACCCATTGGAGAAACCTTTCTTTTTAACAATGAGGATATTGAAATCCTTCGGTTAAAACGGGATGGAATTATAAATGACAAACCGGGGAAGTATATTCCATTAAAGGAAGGGGATCAATTATTACTGAGATGTAATCTGGAAAACCTGATTAAATTAAAGGAGCAAAAAGATTTTACCGTAATTAAAAATAAGGATAATAAAAAACTAACCTTCCCTATAACCCAGAATGAACCTCTGGAAGAGAATATTCAGGTGGTTGAAATTCTTATGCTACCAAATTCTCCTTTGATAGGTAAAAGTCTGAAATCCTTAGAAAGCCAGGACTTACGAGGTGCAATTCCATTGGCAATAAGAAAAAGAAGAAATTTAAGAAATCCTCGTAGCAGGATTTTTGATAATAAGAGAGATCAAATAGAATTAAGGGTTGGAGACCGATTATTGGTTGAAGTTTCAGAAAGTGTTCTTGAGGAATTAAGCAAAGTGGAAAATGTAACAATACTTCAGGTACATAAGGAATTTAGATCTGTAAAAAAATCCAAACGGACAATCTCTTTTGCAATCCTGTTGCTGGTTATTGGGTTATCTGCATTTTCTATTTTTCCTATTCTAAAAAGCGCACTTATAGGGTGCTTTCTTATGATATTTTTAAAATGCATAGATCTTGGAAAAATCTATTCACAGGTAAACTGGCAGATCATTTTTTTGCTGGCAGGAATGATTCCTCTGGGAGTCGCGATGAGCAATACGGGTGCCGATTTATGGATCTCCAATCAATTACTGGTTGTTTTTCAGGATCAAACAGAAACCGTGATTATTGGAATACTGTTCCTAATTACCATGATCCTGAGTGGATTTGTTTCTAATAATGCCACCGCAATTATTATAGCACCTATTGCAATAACTATAGCCGTATCTATGGCGATGGATCCAAAACCATTTATTCTGGCGGTTTTGTTTGCCTCAAATTTTAGTTTTTTCACACCGGTAGGATATCAAACTAATACCATCATTTACGGAATGGGAATCTATAAATTTCGTCATTTTTTGATTGTAGGTGGCGTGATTTCCCTGGCACTTTGGATTACCGGTTCTCTCTTACTGGCAGGGAGTTTTTAAAACTAACTCTTGTTTGGGAAATTTCAGGTATTTTTGAAAAAATATTTAAATGACACCAGTATTAGTGATCGGTTATGTTTGGCCCGAACCAAATTCCACCGCTGCGGGATCCAGAATGATGCAGTTGCTGGAATTTTTCATTTCTGAAGGCAATACCGTCACCTTTGCTACGACCGCTTCAGAATCTATTCACAGGGCAAATCTTGAATCCTTAAATATTTCGGTTGTACCTATTCAATTGAACAATTCAAGCTTTGACGTTTTTTTAAGAGATCTTCAGCCGCAAATCGTGATTTTTGACAGGTTTATGATGGAAGAACAATTTGGATGGAGAGTGCAGGCTATTTGTCCGGATGCGCTCAAAATACTGGATACTGAAGATCTTCATTTTTTAAGAAATTTCAGGGAATTGGAATTCAAGGGTAAAAATCCTGTGTCGACTAATGAATCAGAACTGGCTAAAAGAGAGATCGCAAGTATCTACCGCTGTGATCTAAGTTTGATCATTTCAGAAGCAGAAAAAGAACTTCTGAAAGATGATTTTAATATCCCTGAAAATCTCTTGCTTTACCTTCCGTTTCTTATTAAGAAAATCACTTCGGAAGAAATTGCTCAGTTGCCAGATTTTGAGGAGCGGGAGCATTTTGTAAGTATCGGGAACTTCAGGCATGCACCCAACACAGATGCCGTTTTCTATCTAAAACAGGAAATATGGCCCATTATCCGGAAAAAATTACCTGACGTACAAATGCATATTTATGGAGCGTATCCCGCCGGCAAGATCACTCAGTTGCATGATCCTAAAAATGGGTTCCTCATCCAGGGATGGGCGAAAAATGCCTCAGAAGTGGTTAAAAAAGCGCGAATAAGCCTGGCTCCTTTAAGGTTTGGTGCCGGATTAAAAGGTAAGCTCATTGAAGCGATGCAATGCGGAACTCCAAATATCACCACTTCTGTAGGTGCCGAAGGAATACCGGGAAGCCTTAACTGGAATGGGTTTATTGAGGATAGTTCTGAAAAATTTGCCACACTGGCAGTAGAACTTTATACCTCTAAAATAACATGGAAACAAGCTCAGGAAAACGGTTTTAAGATCCTTGATACCAGGTTTTCCATCGCTGGGTTTTACAGCATATTTCAAAACCGTTTAGAAGATCTTAAGAAAAACCTAAAGCAACACAGAATAGAAAATTTTACTGGCGCCATGTTATTGCATCATCGGGTTAAAAGCACCTATTATTTATCGAAATATATCGAGATTAAAAACAAGCTTTTAGAGCTAAAAAAACCGGAAGAATTTTAAAAAAATCAGTGAAAATACTCAACAAAAAAGATCACTTCTTGGTGGGAAGAAGTGATCTCTAACAAACAAATAAACAATACGCTACAAGACGTTCTTGTACGCCGAACAAATTTTTATGCAGCGCCTGCAATGCAGGGATCTTATTTTTTGTTGCTACCAAAAGGGAAACATTGTTAATACTCCCGCCATAGGAGATCATTCTCACTGGTATCTCATTTAAAATCTCAAACAACCTGTAAGTATCTTTATCTTCTATCAAACCTTCTCCAACAACACATATTATGCTGTGATTCATTTCTACGGTAATCTCACCATACGCCTTAAGATCTTCCAGAATAGGATCAAGATTTCTGGTATCGTCTATAGAAAGGGAAATCGCGATTTCAGAAGTGGTGATCATATCTATCGCCGTTTCATGTTTATCAAAGACCTCAAAAATTTTCTTTAGAAATCCATGCGCCATCAACATCCTGTTAGATTTAATTTTAATGGCGGTTATGCCGTCTTTCGCTGAAATTGCCTTCAATCCGCGATTGGTTATTTCCGAAGATATTTTAGTTCCTGGAGCGTCGGGCGTAAAGGTGTTTTTTAGAAAAATAGGAATATTCCTGTATATTACCGGGGAAACCGTTTGTGGGTGAAGAATTTTTGCTCCAAAATATGCCAGTTCTGCAGCTTCCTCAAAGGTGAGATGAGAAAGTCGGTGTGTATTTTCAACATACCGGGGATCATTGTTGTGAAACCCGTCTATATCTGTCCAAATTTGAATCTCCTCAGCGTATAGTGCCGCTCCTAAAATCGTGGCTGTGAAATCACTTCCACCACGGTTAAGCGTATTAACCCTGTTGAATTTATCCATTCGAACAAATCCCTGGGTGATATAAATTGAATCTTCCTTAGTAGTATTAAGAAAAGGAGCTAATAAACGTCCTACTTTTTCGGTATCAGGATTTTCAAGATTTGAAATATACATGAACTTTTTAGCATCCAGCAAGCAGGTATTCAATCCTGAAACCTTCAAAAATTCAGAAAAAATAAAGGTCATAAGGGTTTCGCCAAAAGTAAGAATTTGGGGAACGATACTTTCTGAAAAATCCTGCCGGGTAAGGTTTCTTAATCCCTCGAATAATACTGAAATATGGTTTTTAACTGAAATGTTTTCATTTTCAGAAGTGATTAATTCGTCAGTAACATTGAAATGTTTCTGCTTTAAACTTTCAATAGTTTCTGTTATGACCGAAGGATTTCCGGTTCGGAAATTATCACAAATTTCTACAAGGTAATTTGTTACCCCGGACATCGCCGAAAGCACTATAAGCTTGCTGCCATCCTGGCTAACAATTATTCTTTTTACATTTTGAATACTTTCAGCAGAACCTACAGAAGTACCCCCGAATTTTAAAACCTTCATGTTCATTTTTTTTACAGTGCATAAGTAATCATATACCTACAACAGATAAAAAATAAAGTATATTTTATATACATTTGTACAAAATGTATATTATTTAACAAATGAAAACAATTACTTCCTGCGTACACGATATTTTGAGGCACCAACCCTTTCTTGATGACGCATTGGGAAAAGATCTTATAAACTATAGTTCCCTGGCAGCGCATTTACAAGCAGAAATTGAAAAAGAACTAAGAAAGCCTGTTAAACAGGGTTCTATAATAATGGCTTTAAGGCGTTATGCACCACAAAAAAATCTTGCAAAAAAGACGAATTTGCGGGATATGGGAGATATTGTTGTGCGCTCGGGAATCACCGAATATACTTTTTTGAATTCCAAAAGCATCATGGCGAGCCAGGCAGAATTACTGAATAATGTTAAAAATCAACCGGAAGTTTATTTAAATTATTCCAGCAATTATCAGGAAAGCAATATTTTGGTTTCTTCAGATTTGAAGGAAACGGTGACAGAATGTTTCAGAAATGAAAATCTGGTTTCGGTTAAAAGTGATTTGTCCAGCATTACCATAGCCTTACCAAAAAACAGTTCCAAAACAGTTGGCTTATATTTTTATATATTTAAATTGTTAGCCTATGAGGGAATACCGGTTTTTGAAATGATCTCCACTTCAAATTATTTCGCCTTGTTTTTGGAAAAAGAGTATATCAATCAGGCATTTTTACTGCTAAATGAGATCAAGATCTCCTGAAAAGTTTCGTGCAATTCTACCAGTAGTCCATATAAACTCCTGTCATCGCCACAAGGGTAGCAAGTATGATTAAAACAATGATTATAAAAGTGGCTCCAAAACGGGTCTTTTTATTATCCTGAAGTATATAATCTTCAGATTCTTTATCATTTTTATCTCTAATTTGCATTTTAACTATTTTTTTATGAATCAAAGTTAAAAATATTAACTCTAAATTTTTATAACAGAATCTTAAAATTATTTAATTACAAGTAAATTTATAAAGTTAACGCAATAATTAGTATGAGGATCTTATTGATTTAACTCCTGCCTTAACTTCTTTCTCCTGCGAAAAATATCCATTACCTGAAATAAAATAATACAAAAGATAATCCAAATGAATCCGGCAATAAAACCTCCAACAATATCTGAAGGATAATGAACCCCCAGATAAACCCTGCTTATTCCAATTGCCAGAATGAGGAAACTAAAAATTAAAATCACACCGATTTTGAGCCAGATATTCATTTTGAAGTTATAGAATAAATAAATCAAAAAACCATAAAATGCAATAGCTCCCATCGCATGTCCACTAGGGTAACTCAAGCTCTCTACCGCAACCAAATGAGCTGCATCCGGGCGTGCCCTGTTAATCACCTGTTTTAAAGCCATATTGGAAAGTCCTGCAATAATCATTACAAATAACATTTCCAGCACATACTGCCAGTTTTTAAATTTCCAGTAAAAACCAATCCCACAAAGTGCAGCTAATATGAGATATCCATAGATATCTCCCAATTCTGTAATAAATTGAAAAAAATTATTGAGTTGCGGAGAACGAAAGGAAATTATAAAATCGGATACTTTTTGATCAAAGCCGGCAACTAATTTGCTTTGTAAAATTTCGGTAAGATCTATAAATAGGTTGATACCACCTACTACTAAAATAAGCGCTACAAGAATAGCGATTATAAAAGGTAATTGATCATTGTATTGATGAAACTTCTCCTGAAGAATTTTTTTGAATTCAATTAGAACACGGATTATTTGTTTCCTCATTTTATCTTTCCGAAAGTTAAATCATCAAATTTATTTTTTTTTTAAAGAACGCTGTCCTGAGGAATTAAATATTGGATAGCGACCCTTTTTCGGCCCCAATCCCTGGCTTTTTGAATATCTTCACCCATATAAATATCGATTTTATTTTTCCATCGATGGTGCATTTTATCTTTTACAAAAAATATCCCTTCCAAACCTTCTATCCTAACCAGGGTATTATAATCCAGGCCCTTTCGTATCAAATCCCGGGAAACGGCAATTACTTTCATGCCTGGTTTTAAAGTGTCTCCCCATGCGGTAATTTTAGGATTCCCCTCTGTTTGAGCAGATGTGGAATTATAAGCAGATGCACTTACCCTTAAGGTTTGCCATGCTGCTTTCGGAATTTTCTTTGTTTTCGTATTTGATTCACAGGCTGAAAAACTAAAAATGGCATAAAGGAATATAACAAATAATATAAGGTTTATAGAATTGAGCTTTATCATAAAGTGTATTTCCAATTATCTTCTGGATTCCTATAGCTTGTTTACAAGGTCCATCCTTCCCTATATTCTCTTTTTACAAATTGGTTGGCCTCTTCAAAATTAGTAACTCTCATGTTTTCTGCATCCCAAAGCATTTTCATATCTCTTCCCGGATATTCAAAAACTGTTCTACCCTGTTGGTTTGTGCCTGTCTTCCTGATATCCTGCCCACGAATTGCCAGATTGGCAATTAATAAGGTTTCGGTTAAAGGACCTGCAATCTCGAATGGCGAGCTCAATTCTTTTTTGCCATATCCGGCAATAGCTCCTTCCACCCATTGCCCATAATGGCCATCTGCTCCTCCGGGAACGCGTTCAAATTGTTCCGGAATATTTACTTCCTCTGTTCTGGAGATTGGGAGTAATTTTGGATTTTCACCGTAGGTTCCACACATCATTTTTCCTTTAGATCCTATAAACAGGACTCCATTTCCTCCATCTCCAAAGGTTTCATTAGGTCCAAGTTCTTCAGGTCTCTTAGGCTTTATTCCACCATCCATCCAATGCAAGGTAACATCTCCGGCAGATTTCTCAGTTCCGGGGAAGGTCATGATCACATGGCTTGATGGAGGACAACTTTCAGGAAAATAACCTCTTTTAAATTCGTCTACATAAACACTGCCTACACTGCATTGTACATCTTTGGGATAGGTTAAATCCAGGACTCTGTAAGGAGCCTCTATTAAATGACATCCCATATCGCCAATTGCACCGGTGCCATAATCCCACCATCCACGCCAGTTAAAGGGTACAAGTCCATCGATATAATTCTTTTGCGGGGCAGTTCCCAACCATAAATCCCAGTCCAATCCTTGCGGAACAGCAGCTCCATTTTCCGGCCACGGAATTCCCTGAGGCCAAACCGGCCGGTCTGTCCAAACATATACCTCATTTACATCACCTATAAGTCCTGCATTAAACCATTCCCTTAATTTTCTAACACCATCTCCCGAAGCTCCCTGATTCCCCATTTGCGTTACCACTTTATATTTTTTGACAGCATCGGTAAGTGCTCTTGCCTCAAAAATATCATGGGTTAAAGGTTTTTGAACATATACATGTTTTCCCAATTCCATCGCAGCCATAGTTTGTACTGCGTGATTATGATCTGGTGTGGAAATTGAAACTGCATCAAAATTTTTGTGTTCCTTATCCAACATTTCACGGTAGTCCTTATAGTATTTAGCTTTGGGAAAACGCGCAACGGAAGTGGCAGCCCTTCTGTCATCTACATCGCATAAAAACCCTATATCTGCTTTACCTGATTGTGCAAAACTGTTAAGATCGCTTTGTCCTTTCCCTCCTACTCCAATTCCTGCTATAATCAAACGGTCGCTGGGGGCCAAAAATCCAGGGCCACCCATCACATGACGTGGAATGATCATTACACCTGTTGCTACAAGAGCAGTTTTTTTAATAAAATTTCTTCTTGAAGCTGGAGTAGTGTTTTTTTTACTTAACATAATAAGGTTTTGAGGTTAAAAATTTACAAAAGGAAAAAATATGAAATTTTACTTAAACATCAGGATGAGTTAAATAAATATTTTTAAAAAAAGGAAAGTTCAAAAAAAGAAGACTTTTAAAAAACGGACTGATTTTCGGATTATAAGGCCAGAAAGCTCCTCTCTATAATGACAAAAATGCAAAAACTGACAAATTTTCAGATTAATAAAATCTAAAAATAAATTAATGATACTTCCGTCTAAATAGCCTAAGTAACCGTTATCACTATGCTTTCTGCTAAAAAAACCGGAATATTTAACTTCAAAATCCCTGATAACAGCCTTCATATTCAATCTCCGGACTTTGGCTTGGTTTTGGCACAACTGATTATAACAGAGTAAAAATTAAAAAAAGAGTCCTGTTATTATTAAAGATAAAGGGTCTGTTTTTAAAATTGAAAAACAATATTATGAGTCAAGTAAAACAAAACGACACAGTAAAGGTACATTACACAGGGAAACTTGCAGACGGACAGGTTTTTGACACTTCTGAAGGAAAAGAACCAATTGAGTTCACCTTAGGACAGGGTCAATTGATCCCGGGATTTGAAAAAGGCCTTCTCGATATGAAATTAAACGAGAAAAAAACAGTAAATATTCCTAAAGAAGAAGCTTACGGCGAACCACGTGCAGAATTGGTTCAGGAAGTAGAAAAAAGTCAACTTCCAGAAGAGATCAAACCTGAAGTTGGAATGGGACTTGTTTCCAAAACTCCGGATGGACAGGAAATGAACCTTGTAGTTTCTGAGGTTAAAGAAGATACCATTGTAGTAGATGGAAATCATCCTTTAGCAGGAAAAGATCTTATTTTTGATCTTGAAGTTGTTGAGATCAAGTAAAAATTATCAGAATACAGCTTTTAAAAAAGCTTAAAGATTCTATTCTTAGAAAAGGTCGGAAAGAAATTTCCGGCCTTTTTACATGCTGGAAATTTTAAATGGGGTTGCAACTGCTTCACCCCAATTAACTTAATCAAAAACCTCGGGGTAAGCCCACGAGGTATAAATTGGAAAATACTATTAAAAATTCAAGGTAAGCCTCTGGAATTAAACCCTCTATGAGGGATTAAAATGCAACTGGTTAATATTATTATAAAAATTTTAATTACCTAAATATCTTTGGTACATTTAAATTGGTTCCACTTAATGAGGAAACTCTTGATAATGTTAGGGATTAGAAAATCCAGAAAAATGACAACTACAGAAAATTATTTTTCCCTCCAGTACTATTTTTTTTTGAAATCAGTATTTTCTAATCTTACAATGAGAGAAATGATAATTTAAAAACCAGAAACGATGGCAAATGCTAATTTAAACTTTGAGTCTTTTGCGCAGGATGCGCATAAATACGTTAATGAACTGGCCCATGAACTGGGGCATCCTGAAGAGAAAAATCGGGTACTCATAATTTGGCGTTCGGTTATGCATACCCTTAGGGATAGAATCCACTTAGGAGAATCTTTTCAAATTATAGATCCTTTACCAATGATTTTTAAAGGAATCTATGTTCAAAACTGGAAATATTCAGAAAAACCTCCACTCCAGTATGAGACAATGGAGGAAATGAATAATCAGGTAAAAGATTTGCAGGCACATTATGGTGAGCAGGATTTCTCATGGAGTAAATCCACAGAAGAAATTATTTCCATTACACTCAACTCGCTTAAACGTTTTATATCTAAAGGTCAAATGGGACATATTATTGGACAAATGCCAAAGGAAATAAAAGAGTATTTGAGTGAACAGGTTCAATAACAAAAAAATGAAAAGATATTGAAGCTTAATGATTTTTTATTTAAGATCCTTATGGTGTTCATAGAAAGGCTCATAGAAAATTAAAGTTTATTTTTTTTTAGAAAGACTTTAATAAGCAGGAGAGATCAGGTATATTTCATAAATAGTAATTAATAAAATAATGATTAGAAAAGCAACTGCCGTTTGGAACGGAACGATCAAAGAAGGCCAGGGAATTATAAGTACCGAAAGCGGAGTTTTAAAAAGTGCCCAATATTCCTACAAAACAAGGTTTGAAAATGGAATTGGTACAAATCCCGAAGAACTCATAGGGGCTGCGCATTCAGGATGTTTCACTATGCAATTGGCTGCATACTTAACCGAAGAGAATTTTAACCCAGATAGGCTTGAAACAACCTCCGAAATTACGTTGCAAGATGGGGCGGTAACAAAATCTCATTTAAAACTTAAGGCAACTGTCCCCAATATTGAAAAAGATGTATTTGATACTTTGGTGAAAAAAGCGAAAGAAAATTGTCCCATTTCTAAACTTCTAAATGCTGAGATAACTGTTGAGACGGTATTAAATAAAGAGTAAAAACCTCTAAAAAAAACCTCGGGGCAAGATCATGGGGTTAAATTGAAAAATACTTTAAAAAATTCTAGGCAGGCCCGCCTGAAGCATATCCTTTTCGGGCAGGCCTCGGGGAACCTGCATGTCCGTCAGACGGATTAAACCATCAATGAGAGATTAAAAATGCTTATCATTTTGAAAAAAATATTTATACCACTATTAATAGATTGATTATTTTCAAAGCAAATCCATTAGAAGCGTACAATTTTAATTTCACGATGCCTGGGGCTTTTATTTTTTTAGGGAATTTTTAAGGGCAAGTTTGATCCTATCTTTTAGTGCTGCGTCCATTTGATTTTCAACTGAAAATTTTTGATTGATTTCCAGTTCAATTCCTGAATAATTATGAGGAAACTTTTTGCGTAAAAAGGTAGTAAGCCCATCTGCTTTTCCCAAATAAGGATAATTAAATCGAACCTCAAGTTTTGGCTCAGAATGCAGAAGTTGCTTTTTTAAAATTTTACAGTAATTTTTCTCTTCTGCCTTTGAGGGATCAAATAACAATCCAATATCGGCATTCCGCACAATTCCATCTATTTCCGGAGAAAAACTATGTACTGAAACATGAATCACCTTCTCCCCTTTCTCCAGAATTTCTGAAATCAATCCTTCAACTGAATTCCGATACGGAAGATAAAATTGGTCTACAATGCTATTTTTTTCTTCTAAAGAAAGATTTTTAGTGAATTCTGAAAACAACTTTGAATGATGTAACGAGCGATTCAGTTCTATAAGCAAGCGGCTTGTTGTTTTGTAATAACTATAATCTGCCAGGTCCTTAAGGAAATAAAACATATCCAGGGCACCGGGATCATATCCCCGGTGGGAATTGAGAATATTACCGGCATTTATAAAATATTTCTTATAATCCTCCGGAATCTCATTTCCGCCATGTTCACAGGTTAGCAGGAATTTCATGGTTTAAAAAGAGTGTTTTGCAGTAAGCATTTTCCCAGCCTGGAATATAGTTTATGCAATTTTTCTTCAGAAAAATCCCCGTCTAAGGAATTCAGAATTCGGGTAGATAGACTTCCATTTTTCAGAATAAACTCAAGCGTATTCCGGTGTTTTTCAGAAATCCCCTCCTTTACCCGCTCGTACAGACTTTCCCAAAGCTTTCCTGCAGCGCAATTTTTTTCTACATCAAATAAACTGAGATATAAATCATTTGTAATATGAGTGGTTTCAGCATCCCGAATCACCTCATTGAAAATCTCAAACAAATTATCTTCATGCCAGTTTTTTTGATCTTCAAAAGAAACGAGTTCCTCACTTACAAGGAGTTTAAGAACTTCAATAACCAAAACAGCTAAAGCAATATCGGCTTTTGGACATTCCTGAATATCCATCACCCTTATTTCTATGGCATTTCTGTCAAATCTAGCAATGGCTCCACGGGAATTCAGGAAATGATGATCCAGAATACATTCTGTATCGTGAGGTTTGATAGCCTTATTTATAGGTTCAAAAACCATTTTAAAATAGTCTTCTTTACTAAAAACCTGCTCCGGAATAACTTTTCCGGTCATTTGAGGAATTTCCTTCTGATTGGTTTTATAAACATTCATCCGGGCATCTTTAAATCCTGTATTTTTTCCTTCAAATATTGGAGAACTCGCGCATAGGGCAGGAATTATTGGCAGTAAAATTCGTACTGCTGCATGTAGTTTTCCAAATTCCATATCGTCATAAAACGGCAAATTCAAATGCATACTTTGCACATTACTCCAACCATGGCCGCGGCAATCGAAGATGCGGTTATAGAGCGCATAAATCTTGCTGTAACTATGCTGCCATAATTTCATTTCCGCTTCCGGATTCATTAGAGGGTGCGAGGCCGAAGGCCATAAAGTGGTATTCAACGGCTCCAGTAAATCATTTATTTCCCGGATGTTTTGTGCAAAAAGTAAATCCAGATTTTCCAAATCTGCCGAAGGGCCATTTGTTTTTAATTCCACCACATGCGCCACCAGCTCGTTGCTCCACTCTATTTTCCCATTATCAACATCTGAAGTGATAGCCCCTGTTTTGGCGACCAAAAGCTTATCTACTATAGGCGCTACTTTTAAACTGGTTTTATTTACCAGCATATATTCCAGTTCAATCCCAAAAACTTCAAAAAGATGGTAACTCATAATTGCTTTCTTTCAAGGCGGTTTTTCAATGCAGTTAAAACTGCGATATAAATTTGATCTCCATAATACAAATCTTCAACTCCAAAATCTATATTGGGGTTGTCATTGATCTCAATAACCAATGGCTTTCCATTCACTTCCTTCACATCGATGCCATAAAGGCCCTTTCCCATAAGTTTAGCCGATTTTAAAGCGGCATTTAGAATTTTCTTCGGAACTTTTTCTATGGGTAAACAGTCTGCATTTCCATCCTGATCGTCCTTTTTGGAAGCATCCCAGTTATAGATCTGCCAATGACCTTTTGCCATATAATACCTGCAGGCAAAAATAGGTTTGTCATCCAGAATCCCTATTCGCCAGTCATATTCAGAAAAAGTAAATTCCTGGGCGATTATCAAATCAGATTTCTTTAGCATAAAATTTACCAATTCCTGAAACTCCTCTTCGGTATCCGCTTTTTTTACTCCGAAGGAAAAGGTAGAATCGGGAGATTTAAGCACACAAGGCAGTCCGGTAACCTTCAAAACATCATTTTTATTATCCTTATGGACAATAATGGTTTTGGGAGTTGGAATATTTGCATTTTGCAAAGCTTCCGCCATAAAAACCTTATTACAGCATTTAAGGATTGCATCCGGATAATCCACCAAAGCGATATCTTCCTGTTGGGCTTTACGGGCAAAAGCATAAGCTTCATTATTCACTTCAGTACTTTGCCGGATAAAAAGCGCATCGAATGCAGATAGGCGGGAAAGGTCCTTTGGGGAGATCACCTCCACATAAAAGTTCATTTTTTCTGCCAATTCTATAAATTTTTTGATTGCTTTAGGGTTGCTGGGAGGCGCAGGATCATTAGGTTGCACCAGGATCGCAAGATCATAATCTGCCTGATGTGCCTTTGGGGTATCATAACGTTTTTTAGCAAAATACTGCGCTGCAAAATGATGCATACTCTCTTTATGCTCTTGCGGAATTTCAGATTCTGAAATAGCCCGAACACTCTTTATATTCCATTTTGTGGTAAAATTGAACTTCACCCTTAAAAATGGAATTTGAAAATGCCTGTAAAACATGGCACTTAGCTCTTTATATTTTTGAGCGACATTCTGTCCGAAATAAATACTCAGTGTAAATTCCTGGGATTTCAGGTTCTTTAAGCTGTGTTGAATAAGATCATCAAATTCTTCAGAAACTATCTTAACCAATTTTGGTTCCCGAAGATCCACGATGTTCATTACAGTAGGTATTGCTATATGTCCGCGGGCTTCAGCTAAAAGCGAAACGTAATAGCCCTTGGACTGATAGGAATAATCCTTGCACAAATTAAAAATTCTGGCATTTTTAAGTCGGGCAAAATCGGGATTGGTAAGATAATCCTGGGAGGAAACAATACTAATATTTTCAACCGGAAGCTTCCACTTTTCAGGGTTGTTAACAACAATTATTTTGTTCATGTAGCTTTTTAAAGATGATCAAATTTAGCGGAATAATCAATCGGAATTTGAAATTTCTGAAATAGAAGTGAAAATTTATTTAATTATTTGTCAACTTGCATAAGAGAAAAAAACATTTCATTTTTTGAAGAATAATTTAAGGCCTTTTACGCTATTATTCTTTTTGAGTTAGCTTTCATTTTCACTTTCAATTTAAGCTTGAAAGTTTCGGGTATAACCTTAGACCAACCTGCTCAAACTTGATTAAAGTACCTTTTCCACAATTTCAATATTAAAATTTCACAATGCAACAAAAAAATATTCCCTTTTCCATATTAGAATTAGCAACTATTTCGAAGGGAACTACCCCGGGAGTAACTTTTAAAAACAGCCTGGATTTGGCCCAAAAAGCAGAGGGTTTAGGTTATAAACGTTTCTGGCTGGCAGAGCATCACAATATGATAAGTATTGCCAGTTCAGCCACCTCTGTGCTAATTGGATACATCGCGGGAGGAACAAAAAAAATAAGTGTTGGTTCCGGCGGGATAATGCTGCCCAACCACTCCCCTTTAATTGTCGCCGAACAATTTGGAACCCTGGGATCCCTGTATCCAAAGAGGATTGACCTTGGTCTTGGAAGAGCTCCGGGTACAGATCAGGTAACCGCACATGCCATTCGATCGGACAGGATGCAGGCTGTTCATAAATTCCCCGATGAGATCGATGAAATCCAAAAATATTTTTCTCCTGAAAATAGCGAAGGCACCGTTAGAGCCGGTATAGCCGAAGGAGTTGATGTTCCAATTTACATTTTAGGTTCCAGCACAGACAGCGCCCACCTTGCGGCTAAAAAGGGTTTACCCTATGTTTTTGCCAGTCATTTTGCTCCCACCCAGCTTTTTGAAGCACTCAACATTTACTACAATAATTTTCAACCTTCCAGATTTTTACAAAAGCCCTATACCATTGCCTGTATTAATGTAATCGCGGCAGAAACCGATAGCGAAGCAATAAAAATTTCCACTTCACTTATCCGGATGATGCTGGGAGTTCTAACCGGGAAAATTGACTACCTACAGCCACCTACCGAAATGACACCAGATTTACAGGAATTATCTAAAAATCCGGCATTTGAACGTATGTTGAAATATTCTTTCGTTGGCAATAAGGAAACGGTAAAACACCAAACGGAAGATTTTCTTCAAAAAACAGGGGTAGATGAAGTAATGGTAGCCTCCCATATTTTTGATCACGAAACCAGGCTCAATTCTTTCAGGATTTTTTCAGAAATTATGAAAGAAATATAACACATCAAAATTAGAAGAACACCTTTATATTCTACCCTCCCATAAATTCCAAACATACAGGAGTATTAATTTCTAGAGGCTCAAGTTGTGTAGTTAATTTTCCACTTTTGGGGTCTACATTGAAAATGCTGATATTATTGGAGTCCTGATTTGCCACATACAGGAATTTTCCATTTTTGGAAATTGCAAAATTCCTTGGTGCTTTTCCAAATGTTGGGGCATATCCTATGTTTTTTAGGGTTCCCGTGTTTTTGTCTATTTTATAGGAGGCAATGGTATTATGTCCGCGGTTGGAGGCATAAAGGAATTTTCCGGAGGGGTGAATGTGAATGTCTGCTGCCGAATTCTTCTCGGTGAAATCTTCCGGAAGCGAAGCTATATTCTGAATAAGCTTTAAACCGCCATCTTTCAAAACACTAAAAACACTTACGCTGCTATTGATCTCATTGATGGAATAAGCAAATTTATTGTTTGCAGAAAGCGTAAAATGCCTGGGGCCAGATCCATTGGATAAAGCAACGTATGCCTGAGGATTTAGCTTCAGCTTTCCGGTAGCCGGATCAAAATTGTAAATCCAGATCTTATCATTCCCCAGATCTGCGATATAAGCCCGTTTGTTATCTGAAGATAATGTTACCGAATGTGCATTGGAATCACTTCTATTTTCAAGATCGATCCGCTGCACCTTTTTTAGGCCTCCATCCGGTTTAATTTTATAAACCATCACTACTCCCCCCACATAATTGGAAACAAAAACAAAATTCCCCGATTGATCCAATGCGATATGGCAAGGCGCAAAACTCTCGGTAGAAACTTTATTGATCATTTCCAGGCCGTAATCCTCATCAATCTTATAAGAATATACAAATCCGCTGGGAGCATCGTTACTTCCCAACTCACTTACAGCAAATAAATACTTTTTGTTTTTTGAAACTTTTACAAAAGAAGGATTCGTGATCTTTGCTGCGGTTTCTTTAAATAGCAACTTTCCTGTTTCCTGATCCTGAATTACACTGTAAATTCCATTTGCCTGGCCGTTTACATGACCTTCTTTTTTTGTGTAGGTGCCTACAAACATCACGTTTAGAGAATCTTCGGCCATTTCATTTGAAATCGTATTTTGTCCTTTGGAATTTGTATAAATAATTACAAAAGCCAATAAAAGTAATAGGTTAGGTTTCATTTTTAAATAAAGTATCGGTTAAATAATTTTTTGTATATCCGTTAAGAGACCCAAAACGCAAAATTGAACTAAAAGTGTCACGTCGAGCGCAGTCGAGACGTTTTTGTTTGACCCTTCCACTGCGCTCAGGGGGACAAAAACTGTATTTAGGTTTCTAAACGGATAAGCATTAATAATTTAGAAAATTTCGGGTAATCAAAAAAACTTAAATGAGAGATTATATCCATCTTTTTCTTCGGAAATAATAGAGCATCATCATAAAAATTAAGATCATAATTCCCCAAAGCACAAAATAACCATATTCCCAATCAAGTTCTGGCATATATTCAAAATTCATTCCATAAATACCGGCTATAAATGTTAAAGGGATGAAAATAGTCGCAATTATGGTAAGTACTTTCATCACCTCGTTCATTTTATTGCTGATGGTGGTCATGTACATATCCATCAACCCCCACGTCATTTCCCGGTAAATATCAATATTTTCTGAAACCTGGATAATATGATCGTACAGATCCCGAAAATAGTTTCCTGTTTTTTCATCAATTAGATCATTTTCAATCTTATTAAGCCTGCTCAATACTTCCCTAAGTGGAAAAACGGCCCTTCTTATTCGCAGAATCGTACGCTTAAGTTCCTGGATTTCAAAAGTAATATCATCGCTGGGTTGCGCTTGGAACAGGTTATCCTCCAGCAGTTCAATTTTATCCCCTATACTGTCTATCACTTCAAAATACTGATCTATTATCGCATCCAGCAAACTAAATAAAAGGTAATCTGTCCCGTGATTCCTTATTCTTCCTTTGGAATTTGCAAGCCGGTCTCTAATTCCTTCAAAAACATCTCCATCTGCTTCCTGAAATGTCAAAACATAATCTTTTCCAACAACAATACTAATATGTTCATTTACAAGCGTACCATTGGTTTTTTGAGCCGCATCCTTTGGATAATAAAGCATTTTCACAACCAGGAAGATATAATCCTGAAATTCATCCACTTTTGGACGCTGATTGGTATTTACAATATCTTCAAGGATAAGAGGATGCAAATCATAATATTTACCCAGTTTTTCAATTTCCCTGGTATTGTTCAATCCGTTGATGTTGATCCAGGTGTTTTTGTCATCATCTTCAAAATTAAAGGCGTCTTCTGGATTTGTGGAAATATGGCGCTCAAAACTTCCCTTGTTGTAATCTATCACCTCCAGCCTGGTTTCTGTAGATTCTTTTCTTCCAATATAGGTGACCGTTCCCGGAACCTGATTTAGTGCTTTGGTAGATTTTGGCCTTCTTAAAAAAAGCTGTTTGCGTTTTAACATGGAAAATTTGTTTGCATAAAAGTATAAAAGTTTTTCTTGCTATTAACTTCCCTGTTCAATAATCGAAAATTTGATCCCAGCAAAACCCCGGGGAAAAATATTCCTAACTTTGACAAAATCTCTTTTTCATGAAAAACAGACTAACACGGCAGCTTCAGGGATTTTCGAGAACTCCTCCACTTTGGGAAAATCGGGATGTGTTTGGTTTGCAGCAGTTCGATTTTCCTAAATATTCCATTCCTGAAAATATAGACCTTCAAAGGGCGATTCCGGACCTGGAAACCAATTATGTTTTAGGAAAACGAATGGAGCGTTATTTTGAGTTTCTTTTGAAGTATTCCAACAATATAAAAGTTTTAAAAAGCAATATTCAAATTCAGCAGGAAAAAATCACTCTTGGGGAAATCGATTTTTTAGCTGAAGATATTTTACTTGATCAACATCATCATATTGAATTGGTTTATAAATTCTATGTATACGATCCATCCTATGAAAATGTGCTGGCGCGTTGGATTGGCCCAAACCGGAAAGACAGTTTACTGCAGAAAATAGAAAAACTAAAACAACGGCAATTCCCTATCCTTTATAAACCAGAAACAAAAGAGACACTTTCCTTATTGGGTTTGAAAGCTGAAGATTTTGCGCAAAGCGTATGTTTTAAAGCGAGTTTATTTATTCCGAAGGGAATTCAGTATACACATTTATTACAGCTTAATAAAAATTGCATTTCAGGATTCTGGATGCATTTTGATGAATTCACTTCAGAAGAATATAGTGGACACAACTATTATATTCCCAATAAACAGGATTGGCCCGTTCACCCTGAATTTTCTGAAGAATGGTTTTCCTATTCAGAAATTAAAAAGGATATCCTTATGCAACATCAGAAAAAAAAATCTCCTCTCGTTTGGATGAGAAAAAACAGCAGGGAATTTGAAAGAATATTTATAGTTTGGTGGTAGCCTGTTTTAAAAATTAACTTTGCACATTCCAAAGGAAAAGTGGACGATGAACTTAAACACAAAAAAGGCAATTAAAGCTACCTGGCTCAGTATTTTGGGTAATGCAATTCTTGCCATTGCTAAAGGTATTACAGGTGTTTTTGGAAATTCCTATGCCCTTATTGCTGATGCGATAGAATCAACCACCGATGTTTTTTCTTCCTTGCTGGTTTTATTAGGCCTAAAATATTCCAGCAAACCTCCCGATGAAAATCATCCTTATGGGCACGGAAGAGCAGAACCGCTGGTAACCTTTGCGGTTGTTGGTTTCCTTGTGATCTCAGCAACTGTAATCGCCTATGAAAGCATTCAGCATATTCAAACTCCACATAAAACCCCTAAGTCTTATACACTCATTGTCCTGGCTGTTATCATAATTATCAAGGAGGTTTTTTATCGCATCGTTTCCAAAAAAGGAGATGAAACCAAAAGCAGCTCTTTAAAGGCAGATGCCTGGCATCACCGCAGTGATGCCATCACCTCTTTGATGGCTTTTATCGGGATTTCCGTGGCTTTGTTTATGGGGCCCGGATACGAAACTGCAGATGACTGGGCTGCGCTTTTTGCTTCGGGATTCATTTTATACAATGCATATCTTATCCTGCGTCCAGCCCTGGGAGAAGTGATGGATGAACACATGTATGATGACATGGTTGCCGATATTCGTAAAATTGCTGAAGATGTTCCCGGAGTGGTTGAAACAGAAAAATGTTTTGTCCGGAAAACAGGAATGACATTTCATATAGATCTTCATATTGCTGTTGCTGCAGAAATCACCGTAAAAGAAGGTCACGATATTGCACACGAGGTTAAAAATGAACTTTTGGCGGAATTGCCGGAAATTGCTGATGTCCTTATTCACGTAGAACCGGATGATGAAATGCAATAGCTAAAAGCACTTCAGAAAATAATTCTTCTTCATTTTGGTTTAAACATCCCTAAATCAGACTTGAAAAGGGGTTCAAATATTAAAAATAAAGGCTTTTGTTATTTATATTAAGAAACTTTTAATATAAATGCCCTCCAGCCTTGTTTGAAATTAGATCATATAATCTTACCTTCATATTAGTTTTAATCCAGGAAAAACATTCTAAATATCAGTAATACGCATTGAATTGTTTTTCTCTAAAAAGCAAAAAACATGTCAATAATAACACAAGAACAATTTGAGAAATTAGCAAATTTTAAGGATGAACTTTGTATTTCAATCTTCATTCCTACCAAACGGGGAGGAAAAGAAGTTTTGGAAGAACAGAGCAAAACTCATTTAAAATCCAAAATGGATGATATAAAAAAAAGACTTGATAAAGCCGGGCATTCCGAAGAAAAGATAACAGAGGTTATAGCTCCCATCAGGGATTTGATAGATGATAGGGATTTTTGGAGACATCAGTCAGATGGTTTGGCCATATTTGCTTCTCCCGGTTTTTTTGAAAAATTTACCGTACCTGTTAATTTTGAAGCCTATGAGCATATTTCAAATGAATTTTATATAAAGCCTCTTGTTCCTTTATTTTCCGGAGACGGAAGATATTATTTGCTTGAAATCCAGATAAAAGAGGTCTCATTATATGAAGCGAGCAAGTATAGTATAACAAAAATTTACATTAAAGACCTTACACCTTCCAACTTAAAGGAACGTGTAGGTTTTGATTTTGAAGAAAAGGCACTTCAGTTTAAAAGTATTAAAGTAAATGAGGGTTTAACTAGTATGCATGGACATGCTGGCGCAGATAGGGAGCGAAAAGATGAAATATTCAGATATTTCAGAGCGGTTGACGAAGGTTTGCAGCCTATTTTAAATGAAGGGAAATTACCCCTGGTCGTAGCTTGTCAGGATTATTTATTTCCAATTTATAAGGAAGCAAATACCTACCACAATTTATATGAAGAAGTAGTTCCCGGTAACCCTTCAGATACAGATGTAATAGGCCTTCAGGAAAAATCCTGGAATTTAATTGAACCATTTTTTGAAAAATCCAGGAAGCAAAAATTAAAAAAATATGAAGAATGGAGCAATACAGAACATACGTCGTCGTCTGTTCATGATATCATACCTTCAGCAATAGAAGGAAAAATTGATACCTTATTTTTGGAAAACAGGGAAGAAATCTGGGGGAAGTATGATGAAAAAACCAGAAAAGTAACTATTGAGGATCATCAAACCAATGAAAATGTTTCCCTGATGAATTTAGCTTCTAAAAAAGTTCTGGAAACTGGAGGAAATGTATTTCTAATTGAAGCTGCATTTATGCCGGAAAAAGAGTCTAAAATGAATGCATTATTCAGATACAGTTAAATATCAAACTTATAAATTTTTAATAAAAAGGCTGCTTATGCAGCCTTTTTTCATTCAAAAAAAGTAATTTTATCTTTAAATTATAAATTACCTCCATGGATAAAAAACTTGCAGTATTAATAGACGGGGACAATATCCCTTCAGCTTATATTAAAGAAATGATGGAAGAGATTGCTAAATATGGCAATCCTACCATCAAACGTATTTATGGCGACTGGACCAAACCCCATTTGGTAAAATGGAAGAATGTCCTTTTGGAAAATGCCATCAACCCTATTCAGCAATATGGATATACCCAGGGTAAAAATGCTACCGATTCTGCCATGATCATCGATGCTATGGACATTCTTTATTCAAACAAAGTAGATGGGTTTTGCCTGGTTTCCAGTGATAGCGATTTCACGCGACTTGCCACAAGATTGAGGGAAGCAGGTATGAATGTAATAGGGATTGGAGAAAAGAAAACGCCGGAACCCTTTATTGTTGCCTGTGATAAATTCATATACATTGAAATCTTAAAGAATCAAATAAAAGAAGGAGAATCAGGAAGTGTAGAAAAAACGGCTAAAAAAACGGAAGTGGATAAAATCACTCCAAAAGTTATCCGACTAATTTCCAGTACTATTTCCGATCTGGCCGATGAAGACGGTTGGGCTTTTTTGGGTGACGTTGGAGGCTTGCTTCAAAAGAAACAACCTAATTTTGATTCCAGGAATTATGGTTTTCAAAAATTGACCCCCATGATCCACGCGATCAATAAATTTGAAATTGAATCCAGGGAAAACCAAAAAGGAAAATTCAAACTGATCTACGTTAGGAACAAAGATTGATTTTTCCATTACCTAAAATAACCAGCCGTTAGATTCAATTATTTCCTGTAACCCTGTTTAATATATCATTAAACGTTGCTGTTTGATTTTCTTTGTCTCCGGTAGTGAAGGTGCGCAGGTCTAATCTTGTATAGACGTGAAGATCTGAATCAATCATTTCAACATCTATATTACCTCCAGAATTGGTCTTAACTCCTTTATATATCAAAACAGCACTTACGGGATCTGCAGTTGGATCTTTTTTTGATTTGTAAACTTTTAATGAAGTACCCTGCGGAAGAACTATTCCTTTTTCCAGATCTTTTCTTACAATATTGAGTAAATTTTGCAATTCCCGTAAAGTTTCCTCGGGCCTGAAATGATAATATACTTTATCTTCTTCTGCAGATTGATCGCTTTCAAAATATCCAAGCATTGGTCCAAATACATGGATCAGCGAGAGGGTTTTATTAGATGGAATCACAATTGGGTCAACCAGAAGCACCTGTAATGGAGCAGGCTGATTTTTAAAATAACTTCCCGCAAGTAATTCAAGAAAAAGAGCCCCACTGGTTGAGGAGCCCAGAAAATGAATGTTTTTATATCCTGCCCTCACAAGATCTTCATATTCCTTTATTATGGCTGTTTGCCAATCTTTCCATCCTGAATTTTTAAAATCCTCATAACTTCTTCCATGGCCTCCCAGTAAAATCTGCGATATTAAAACATTGTCGCCAATTTCTGCGAAATCCCGAAATTCATCCCATTCAAATGTGGTAGCGGTATATCCATGGCTTGCGATTATGACCGGTTTTAAAACCTCCTGAGGAGTAGGATTAGGAAAAGCAACAGAAACAAGATATTTTTCAGGCTCGTATAAAGAAGGATCAAAAATCTCTTCACCATCAAGCATACTTTCATTTATATCGGGTTCTGTCCCACAACCGACAAATATTGAAAGCAGAATTAATAATTTTACTTTATTTTTCATTTTGATCTGTATTATTTAAGATACTCCAGGTAATGCTGGATTGAATAAAAACGGGATATAACGTTCCTGGCCCCTTTCTTCCATCACCTGTTATTAAATTGTACCCAAAAGAGGCACCAACTTTTAAGGGGGAATTAGTTTTTAATCTTATACCTGCTTCCGGAGATAGCAATATGGAAGAGTTTGGAAGATCATCAAAAATTTTTTCTTCAAGATCTGAATAAAAATAACCGGTATTCAGCCGTAAAAAAGGTTGTAATATCTTATCCGGCCTAAAATAATAGGTTATGGAAAGAAATATATTATCCTGCTTTATCGCATTTGAGCCAATAGCACTTCCTAATCTGCTGGTGACATAACTTAGGCCAAAATACAATCTTTTAGAATATAAGCTGTTGTTTGTATACTGTGCCGTAATCCCATTTTCATAATATAAATTAACCGATTTCTGTAGCCGAACGCCTATATCCACTTCTGAATTTTGTCCCTTTGAATCGGTTATTGAAAAAAACTGGAAGAGAAGAAAAAATAGTATTACCCGATAAACCATATTTATTTTTTTGTTAAATATAGGTGATTAATTCCCAGTTAATTACGTGGGGTAAAAAAACAACATTTGTTTTCTTTTTCCTTGAAAAATAGTCTTTGTTTTTCAAGGAATATTTTTTTTGAAAACTCTTCCCTGTATCAATCAGATATTTTTTATCTTGTATCCCCCACCTAAAAATTAATTATGCGCACTATACAAAAAATCCATAAAGCGGAATACAGACCAATTGACGATCTAATCACCCATTCTCCAATGCCTACCGGGAATTTACAAATGATAGATCCTTTTTTATTCTTAAACCATCATGGGCCCCAAACCTATGGCCCTTATAACAATGGGCTCCCTTTTGGACCGCATCCACACCGCGGTATGGAAACAGTTACTTTTATTTTGCAGGGAGAAATAGCTCATAAAGATTCCGGCGGCCACGAAAGTGTGATTTATAGTGGAGGCGTTCAATGGATGACGGCTGGCAGCGGACTCATACACGCAGAAATTTCTCCAGAGGATTTCAAGAAATTTGGTGGAGATCTTGAAATTCTTCAGCTTTGGGTAAATCTTCCCGAAAAATTAAAAATGACCCCTCCAAAATATAAAGGACTTCAGGAAGATCAAATTCCAAAAATCTCTCTGGATGGAGGAAAAGTGAGCGCCCAGGTAATTTCCGGAAATTTTGAAGGAACCCAAGGAGCTTTCGACACATTAACCGAAATACACCTGGCTACTATATTTTTCAAGAAAACAGGAAAATTACATCTACCGGTCCCAAAGGAGCATAACATATTTTTTTATGTGGTAAAAGGCGAATTAATTGTAAACGGCAGATCTGCAAAGGCGCTGCATCTATTGGAATTTGACAATGATGATGAAAACATAGAGATAGATGCTATTGCGGACAGTACCTTGATTTTTGGACATGCACCGGCTTTCAACGAACCCGTAGTATCCCGTGGTCCGTTTGTAATGAACAGCATGGATGAAATAAATCAGGCTTATGATGATTTTCAGACCGGAAAAATGGGGAGTTGGAATGAATAAGTTTCTGTTTTAAACACTTGTTATTTTGCACCTAAAATTTCCTTTCCGATCAAAAAATATCAGGGGAAACCCCGCAGGCTTGTCCCTGATAATCAAACCCTCAATGAGGGATTAATGCCTTTGCTCCAATACCTTTACAATATCTTTTAAGGTAAAACCTTTCGCCTGTAAAAGGATCAGGTAATGAAACAAAAGATCGGCGCTTTCATTTAAGAATAGATCCTCATTCTCATCTTTTGCTTCAATCACGGTTTCAATTGCTTCCTCTCCTACTTTTTGTGCAATTTTATTAATGCCTGCATCAAAAAGTGAAACCACATAACTGGATTTATCCGCACGCAATTCCGGTTCCTGCTCGCTTAATTTTTTACGTTCCGTAATGATGCCTTCCAGCCTGGAAATAAAGCCAAAATCGGGATTATTTTCTTCCCCCCAACAGGTATCTGTACCTTTATGACAGGTTGGACCCTGCGGATTAACATTTATAAGCAAGGTGTCGTTATCACAGTCGTTTTTAATACTTACAAGTTCAAGATAATTCCCGCTTTCTTCCCCTTTTGTCCAGAGCCGGTTTTTTGTTCTGCTGAAAAAAGTAACTTTTTTGCTTTCATTGGTCTTTAAAAAGGCCTCTTCATTCATATACCCCAACATGAGAACATTTTTGGTGGTATTATCCTGAATGATTGCCGGTATAAGTCCGTCGTTATTTTTGTTGAAATCTATATTCATATGTAGATATTTATCGTTTTTTATTGGTCATATGTAATTCGCATATCTTCATTGGTTTTGCATCGAGTTTCCGTTATGCTCATTTCATATGTTTATATTATTGTTTTTTATCGGTCATATGTAACATCCATATAAACACCCCTGTGTGAGAAAGTTTATTCTCATGGATGTTTCATCGATTAATTTATTTTTTTTACTATAAGTTATCAGAAACTTGAACCTCCTGATTTAATTTTTTACGGAACAAACCGAATTTAAAGTCGTACTTCAATCCCATCTTTTCGCAAGGCTTCTTTAAGGTCTTTTATTTCTATTTCCTTAAAATGAAAAACACTGGCTGCCAGGGCTGCATCGGCTTTTCCTTCCTTAAAAACATCACAAAAATGCTGAATATTTCCGGCACCACCGGATGCGATTATTGGAATATTCAGTTCTGAAGACAACCTGGCCAAAGCCTCATTTGCAAAACCATCCTTGGTTCCGTCATTATTCATAGAGGTGAATAAAATCTCCCCCGCTCCCCTGCGTTCAACTTCCTTTGCCCAATCAAACAAATTTATTTCTGTAGGCACTTTTCCTCCAACCAAATGTACCAACCAGATTCCATCGACCTGTTTGGCATCGATGGCAACCGTGATACACTGACTTCCAAATTTTGCAGCCAGGGTGTTGATAAGGTCCGGATTTTTTACTGCGGAAGAATTTATCGAAACTTTATCCGCTCCATTCTGAAGCAGAATATCCACATCTTCCACTGAGGAAATCCCACCACCAACAGTGAAGGGAATATTAACATGTTCAGCAACCCTAAGGACAAGATCTGCCAGTGTTTTTCGTCGTTCTTCTGTTGCCGAAATATCCAGAAAAACCAATTCATCTGCTCCGGATTTCGCATAGATCTTCGCCAGTTCAACCGGATCACCCGCATCACGTAAATCGACGAAATTTACTCCTTTTACGGTTCTCCCATTTTTTATATCAAGGCAGGGTATAATTCGTTTTGTAAGCATTTTTTTAAATTAAAGGGTGAGTACTAAAGATTTTAAGAATAGCTCTTAATATTCCTTCTTTGTACCTAAAATATAATTTTCCAATTGTTTCAAACTGATCCTTCCCTCATAGATAGCTTTCCCAATTATGGTTCCTTCACAACCCATTTCGGCTAATTCCGGAAGTTCATCAAAGGTAGAAATTCCACCGGAAGCAATAAGGTTAATTGACTCTTCGCTATCTGTAGTTTCCCTGAGTATTCTTTTATAAAGTTCAAAAGATGGACCTTCAAGCATTCCATCCTTGGAAATATCGGTACAAATAACATATTTCACACCCTCGTTCTGATAGCTTTGGATAAATGGAATAAGCTCTTCTTCAGATTCTTCCTGCCAGCCACTTACGGCAACTTTTTCATTATTGGCATCGGCACCGAGGATGATCTTATCACTCCCGAATTTTTGTAACCAGGATTTAAAAATCTCCCTGTCTTTCACCGCAATACTTCCACCGGTAATTTGCCGTGCACCACACTCAAATGCGATTTCCAGGTCCTTATCCGACTTCAACCCGCCGCCAAAATCGATCATTAATCCAGTTTTAGAGGCAATTTGCTCCAGAATTTTATGATTTACGATATGTTTGGATTTTGCCCCATCCAGATCTACCAAATGCAGGTATTGAATTCCGTGGGCTTCAAATTCCTTTGCAACTTCCAACGGGTTCTCATTGTATATTTTTTTTGTGCTGTAATCCCCTTTTGAAAGTCGCACACATTTACCATCTATGATATCAATTGCCGGAATAATTCTCATTTTTTTTAATTTTAAATCGGTTGATTTTAAGTTTTGGAGTTCGGTTTTAAATCAGAGATCTAAAAAATTCTTAAGGATCCTCTCGCCAGCGTCACTGCTTTTTTCCGGATGGAACTGTACTCCGTAAAAATTATCTTTTTTAATGGCTGTGGTAAATTCTACACCATATTCACTGCTGGCAATGGTCTCTTTGCATTCAGGAACATAAAAACTATGAACCAGATATACGTATTCATTTTCTGCAACGCCTTCAAATAAATCAGATTTAAGGTCATAGATCTTATTCCAGCCAATTTGGGGAACTTTAACCGTATTTTTAAATTTAACCACCTTAGCATGAAAAATACCAAGACCCGTCGTATTTCCTTCTTCTGAAGATTCGCACATGAGTTGCATTCCCAGGCAAATTCCAAGTACGGGTTGTTTTAAAGTTGGAATCACTTTATCTAATCCGGTGGAACGCAACATGTTCATCGCGCTGCTCGCTTCCCCAACCCCCGGAAAGATCACCTTATCTGCATTTCTGATTTCCTCTTCATCACTGCTTAAAAGAGCTTCAAATCCCAATCTTTGGATCGCGAATTTTATACTTTGAATATTTCCGGCGCCGTAATTTATTATTGCTATTTTCATCAGTTGTTGTTAAAGATCTTTCTAAAGGATCTCCTATTTATTTTTAAAGCATTCCTTTAGTTGAGGGCAGGATCATTTTTTCCGTATCCCGTTTCACCGACATTTTTATCGCTTTAGCAAATGCTTTAAAGATGGCTTCAATCTTATGGTGTTCATTGGTGCCTTCCGCTTTAATGTTTAAGTTGGCTTTAGCACCGTCGGTAAAGGATTTAAAAAAATGATGGAACATTTCCGTAGGCATTTTTCCAACCATTTCCCTATGAAATTCTGCTTCCCAAACAAGCCAGTTTCTTCCACCAAAATCAATCGCTGCCTGCGCCAGGCAGTCATCCATTGGAAGACAGAATCCGTAGCGCTCAATTCCGAGTTTATTCCCCAGTGCCATACTAAAAACTTCTCCCAGAGCAATTCCAGTATCTTCAATGGTATGATGTTCATCAACCTCCAGGTCTCCTTTTACGTCAATTTCAAGATCCATTTGTCCGTGACGGGCAATTTGATCCAACATATGGTCAAAAAAAGCGATCCCCGTGGAAATTTCAGACTTCCCTGTACCATCCAAATTTAGTTTTATAAAAATATCGGTTTCATTGGTCTTGCGTTTAATCTCCGCAGTTCTGTCCTTCATCTTGAGAAACTCATATATCTTTTTCCAGCTATCGGTTCTTAAGGCAATAACATTTTCCAGTTTTTCCATTTTAGTATTCACCTCTTCGCTTCCCAGGTCTTCGTGGGTATCAATAAATATCCCTTTTCCGCCGAAGTTAAAGGCAAATTCCATATCGGTTAATCTATCCCCGATCATTAAGGAATTTTCCATATCATACTCCTTACTATTAAGATATTTACCCTCCAGAAGTCCTGTATTTGGCTTGCGGTTTGGGGAGTTTTCCTCCGGAAAAGTCCTGTCCATCAATACCTCTTGAAATTCTGCACCTTCGTTAGCAAGGGTTTTGAGTATGAAATTTTGAATCCTCCAAAAATCATCCTCAGGATATTTTTCGGTGCCAAGCCCGTCCTGATTGGTTACCATCACCAATTCGTAATCCAATTCCTTCCCTATTTTTGCCATATAAAACAAGGATTCAGGATAGAATTCCAGTTTTTCAAGGCTATCAATTTGATAATCTTCAGGCTCGTGGATCAAAGTTCCGTCCCTGTCAATAAACAATACTTTTTTCATGATTTTTTTATTGTTATCAATTTATGGTTTTTAAAGCTTTTATGAGCCGATCGTTTTCCGAAGCGGTTCCTACCGTTAATCTTAAGGTGTTTTCACACAATGGTTGGGTGGTCCTGTTTCTAATCACGATCCCCATTTCAAGCAATTCAGAATATCTTTTGTTTGCGTCATCCACCTTTATCAGTATAAAATTGGCATCCGATTCATAGATTTTCTGAATATAATTTACATTAAGTATAGCTTCAGATAGACGTGCTCTTTCCTTAAGAATATCAGACACTTCCCGTTTTACTGCTTCTATATTGGTGACTCTCTTTAATGCCCGGAGCTGACTCAGCTCATTAACATTATACGGAGGCTTTATTTTATTTAAAATACTTATAATTTCTTTGGATGCATAACAAATTCCAAGTCTGATCCCTGCCATTCCATAAGCCTTGGAAAGGGTTTGAGTAATCACTAAATTTGGATAAGACTGAAGTTTCTTCAACCAGCTTGGATGTTTTGAGAAATCGATATAGGCTTCATCAATAACGACCAAACCTCTGAAATTCTCAAGGATCTCCAAAACACCATCTTCTGAAAAGGAATTTCCGGTGGGATTGTTTGGGGAACAAAGAAAAATTATTTTACTATTCCTATCAATTGCTCCAAGAATATTTGAAATGTCAGGCTGAAAACCTGGAGTGAGTTCTATTTCCCTGTTTTCTACATTATTGATATCAGCCAATACAGCATACATTCCATAGGTTGGCGGCAATGTGATCACGTTATCCGTTTTAGGCTCGCAAAAGGCTCTGAAAAGTAGATCCAGCACCTCGTCGCTGCCATTCCCCAAAAGTATGTTCTCTTGGGTGACTCCATTAATTTTTGCCAGTTCTGCTTTTAAAGTTCGCTGTTGCGGATCAGGATACCGGTTCACATCAGTTTGAAACGGATTTTCATTGGCATCCAGAAATACCATTTCTGTTCCGGTAGATTGAAATTCGTCCCTTGCAGAGGAATAGGGTTTTAGTCCGACTACATTTGGCCGAACCAAAACGTTAAGATCAAAGTTTGTGTTCATATTGAAAAGTGTCCTTGTGGCTTATAATTAATTATTGAGCTTTTTTAGTCTCAGTGTAACAGCGTTCTTATGTGCATGCAAACCTTCTGCTTCCGCCATTAATTCAATTGCAGGACCAATTTCCTGGATTCCTTTTTCACTTATTTTTTGAAAAGTCATACTCTTCATAAAACTATCCAGGTTCACCCCGCTATATTGTTTGGCGTATCCGTTTGTAGGTAAGGTATGATTGGTTCCCGAAGCGTAATCCCCAGCACTTTCAGGGGTATAGTCTCCTATAAAAACCGATCCAGCATTTTGAATTCCATCAATATAAAATTCTTCATTTTTGGTACAGATAATAAAATGTTCAGGGCCATATTCGTCAATCATTTCTAATGCAAGTTTATCATTTTCAACAAAGATAAGTTTAGAATTATCGATGGCCTTTTGAGCGACCTCTTTTCGGGGAAGTAGCGCGATCTGGGCTTCAATTTCAGCTTCAACAGCAGAAATCAAATCTTTGGATGTTGAAACAAGGATGACCTGACTGTCGGCTCCGTGTTCTGCCTGACTAAGCAAATCTGAAGCGACAAAGGATGCATCGGCAGAATCATCGGCTACCACAAGTAATTCCGATGGTCCAGCAGGCATATCTATAGCTACATTATGTTTGGTTGCAAGTTGTTTGGCCACCGTAACAAACTGATTTCCCGGTCCAAATATTTTATAGACTTTTGGAACTGTTTCCGTCCCAAAGGTCATGGCACCTATAGCCTGAATTCCACCAATTTTAAATATTTTGGTAACTCCACTTAAGGCTGCGGTATACAAAATGGCAGGATTTACTTCTCCCTCTCTGTTTGGCGGTGTGCACAGGATAATTTCCTTGCAACCGGCAATATTTGCAGGAGTGGCGAGCATTAAAATTGTAGAAAATAGCGGTGCCGTTCCTCCGGGAATATAAAGTCCCACCTTTTGTATGGGACGCTTTTCCTGCCAGCAATCTACTCCGGGGCTGGTTGTTACACTAATCTTTTCTGATTTTTGAGCAGCGTGGAATTTTTCAATATTAGATTTAGCCAAAGCGATTGCCGCTTTCAACTCATCAGAAACCAATGATCCTGCTTCGCTGATTTCTTTTGAACTAACCTTGAAATCATTCAGTTTTACTCCATCAAAAAGATCGGTGTATTTTGAAACAGCCAGATCACCTTTAAGTTTTATTTCAGAAAAAACCTCAGTAACAGTAGCTTCAATTTCATCAACAGTTTTGGTTGGACGTTGTAAAATCGAGCTCCAGTCTTCTTTTGCCGGATTGAATATTTTTTTCATCTGTTTATTTTATTGTTTTTTATCAGTCTCTCCGAGCTATCGGGAGTAACATCCATAATAATTATCCACCTGTGTATCGACTTGCCGTTATGGATGTTTCATCATTATAAAATTACATGACCATTTTCTCGATTGGAGCCACCAGGATTCCTTCCGCACCATTTTGCTTCAACTCATCTATAACCTCCCAAAAACGCTCTTCATTGATCACGGTGTGTAAGGAACTCCAGCCTTCTTCTGCCAATGGCAAAACCGTTGGACTGCGCATTCCCGGCAATAATTTAATTACATTTTCTAATTTATTATTGGGAACGTTCATTAAAATATACTTGGAAGTACGGGCATTAAGCACAGAATTAAGTCGGAATTGCAACTTTTCAAGTATTATTTGTCTTTCCCTGGAAATGAGTGGAGAAATTGCCAACACCGCTTCACTTTTCAGCATTACTTCCACTTCTTTCAAGTTGTTTTTAAATAAAGTGCTTCCGCTTGAAACTATATCACAAATCGCATTTGCCAGACCTATACTGGGAGCTATCTCTACAGAACCATTTATGATATGAAGCTCCGCAGAAATTCCCTTTTCGGCTAAAAAGGCATTCACCGTATTAGGATAGGAAGTAGCGATTTTTTTCCCGTCAAGATCCTTGATGTCATTGTATTTCATGGACTTGGGAACGGCAAGTGAAACCCGGCATTTTGAAAATCCAAGTTTTTCGCCCTTGATGATATCATCCCCCTTTTCCACAAGTACGTTTTCACCCAGAATTGCTATATCCACAACTCCGTCTCTTAAATATTGTGGAATATCCCCATTTCTAAGGTATAAAACTTCCAAAGGAAAATTTCTTGCAGATGCCTTTAGCTGTTCTTTTCCATTATCTATGGAAATTCCTGCATCTTTCAAAATTTGAAGAGAATCTTCATTCAGCCTACCGCTTTTTTGGATTGCGATTCGTAATTTTTCGTTGCTCATTTATTTATTTTTTTTGAATTATAACAATAAAAAACCCGTTTGAGTAACTCAAACGGGTTTTAAAATATGTTGAAAATACTACATATCAAATTCACCTCGCCTGAGCGCAGTACTGAAAATGATGATGATGTAGTTGATTTTTTTCCATTGTGATGACAAATCTAATATTTTTTTTCTCAAAAAATATAGGTTTTGAAAAATTTATGCTTTGTCTAATTTAGTTATTTCCTAAAATTAGGGGCATTCCGCCGTCACCGCCGCCAATTACAACGACTTTTGAATTCGGGGATTTCGCCAATTCTAATGTTGCCTGAATTCCTTTTTCCTTTAAAATCTGATCGTTCAGGGAAGCGCTTAAGATCTCGTTGGCCGTAGCTTTACCTTCGGCATCAATACGCTGTCTTTCAGCTTCTTTTTGAGCTTTTTCCAATCGGAACACATATTCCAGAGACTCCTGCTCCTGCCCAAGCTTTCTTTCGATTGCATCTTTGATTGTTTTAGGAAGTGAAACGTCTCTTACAAGGACTTCATTCACCTGAACATACTGCTGTGCTAAAAGAATCTGAGTTTCATCAAAAATCTCTTTTTGAATCGCCTCTCTTTTGCTGGCATAAAGTTGTTCCGGGATATATCTTCCTACCACACTACGCGCTGCAGAACGAATAGCCGGTTGCAGCACTCGTTGAATGTAAGCTTCTCCTTTTTCCTGATGCAATTTCCCTAAATCAGCATATGAAGGCTGAAACCAAACTGTTGCGTCAAGGTTAATTTCCAGTCCGTTGGAAGATAACACCTGCATTTTTTCATCAAGGGATTGTTGACGAACCTCATAGATGAATACTTTATTCCAGGGCGCTACAAAATGAAACCCTTCCCCTAAAGGTGGCTCACTGGTTACAACCCCATCTTCAAAGGTTTTATATAAAACTCCGGCTTCTCCGGAATTGATAGTAACTGTAGATTTAGCAATTAAAATTATTAATACTACTACAGCAAATAAAATTGGCAAGCCAATTTTTGGTAACTTATCCATAAAAAAATGTTTAAAATTATTAAATAAAACCGAAATATTTCCGCAAAAACCACTCGATACCCAAAGATAAAACAAGTAAAACGAGCAGAAATTTCCAATTTATCAAAGATACATTTTTTTCATGGCTTTTCTGTATAGAAACATATGCTTCTTGCGAAAGTAAATAGTCCTTTAGAGCAGTCGCATCATCTAAATAATAAAGTGTGGATTCATTATTTTGGGCCAAAGCCTGAAGTTTAGAAATATTGGCGGTAGAGAATTGCTGCTCCACCTTGTATTCCAGTATTGAAAAACTTCCCGCCCTTGAAATACCAGTGTTCTGTTCCATTATTTTCATAGTATAATCTCCGGGTTCCAAATCTTCCGCCTCGAATTTATAGCGATTGTTATCCAGCAACATCCCGGTTTCAATTTTGGAACCAGTTTCTGAATTTTCGAGCTGGATAATTAATTCTGCCGTTGGATCAAAAACGTAATTCTGGTCAAAGAACTGAGCACTGATTCGTACCTGTTCATTTTCAGGATAAAAGGGTTCAACCTCAAAGCTTAAGCGATCCCTTTTTGTAGTGCTGGCAAGATATTGTATCAATTTACCGGTAAAATTATCGAATGCTTCAAATGAGCCGGAATCTACATAAGACTGAACTCGCCACTTCCAGATATTCTCACCAAACAACACCCCTTGTTTTACCGAATTATTTTCAGCTACCGCCAGTAAAGGCAAATCGGTTTCAACCCCTTCCTGTATTTGAAATAATAACGGGCTAAAAGATCTATCCATGAATTTAAGGATCCCGAACGTATCTTCCAAAGGTGGAAACCTATTAAACCCTAAATCTTCAAATTGAAATTCAGAAAAATTTTGATTGAAATTCGCGAAGACTTCCTGAGTTTGTGAGGTAGGATCTTTATTGAAATTTTGTTGAACAGAATTCAGAAAAGTCCAATCAGTTTCTGTTCCTGTAATCAGTAAATTATTTAGTCCTTCGGCTTTAATGGTTTCAAAAACATCATTAAACTGATTATTTGGCTGATACACTATAATCAATTGAAAGTCAGATAAATTTAAATTATTATATTTTTTTATATAGTCTATTTTTACCTCGCGTTGTTCATTGGATTCAATAGATTTTTTGAGCATTCCCAAATCGGGATGTGCAATGGAGCTTAGGATTAAAACCGATGTTCTTTCATCAATAACTTCAACCCCAAATGATCTGGTATTATTAATGGTGTTTTTTTCAGAATCAATTGGAGCGATCTCCGCAGTATAAAAACTGCTGCCCAACTTCGTGGCCGGTAAAGTAGTCGTGATAATCTCTGAATTATCTTCTGAATTAAAATCCACAACCTTGGAAAAAAGAATTGTATTTCCGGATCTTATATCAAATTTGGTAGATATAGATTGCTTTCCTGAATAATTTATCACAACTTCAACCGGAAACCTGTTATTAAGGAAAGCATATTTATTGACATTAAGATTGGAAATGTACAAATCTACCGGAGCTGCAGTATCCCCTACCACAACCGGTAAGATATTTATATTTTTATGGGATTTAAGGTATTGAAAATCCTCCCCAACGGTTTGATTTCCGTCTGTGATCAATACCAATGCTGCCTGTTTTGATCTATTTAGTTTTCCCAGAGTCTTTAAAGACCTGGAAATATTTGTTTGCGGATCTTTAAATTTTAAGGAATCTTCTCCTAACCGTTCTGCTTCGCTACCAAAGCCATAAGCCTCAATGGAAAACTTTTCCTGTAAGTTGGTATCGGTTCTCAAATAATTGAGATAGGTCTGAACACTGTCCGCTTTCCCAATGTGATCTATGGAAGCCGATTGATCTATCGCGATTAGAAGTAAGGGTTTTTCAATCTCCAGGAATTGTTGTGTGATTTTGGGATTTATAAGCAGCAGCAACAGTATAAAAACACTTATAAATCTTAAACCGGCCAGCATAAAAATATTTCCACTGCGTTTTTTATTTCCTAGAAAATATTTAAAAAAAACAAACCCCAGTGCAAAAATTGCAGCCAGGGCTATTAATAATACAGTGGGTAATGACATTTTTAGTAGTTAAATTTAAGTAAGCATTCCACCATTTACCTGGATTACCTGTCCTGTTATGTAGCTGCTTAGCTCGCTGCCTAAAAACACACAGGCATTTGCAATATCCTCAGGTGTTCCTCCGCGTTTTAGTGGGATAGATTCTCTCCATCCGTCAACGGTTTTCTTATCCAGCTTTTCAGTCATTTCCGTTTCGATGAATCCCGGTGCAATCACATTGGTACGAATATTTCTGGATCCAAGTTCTAATGCCATCGATTTGGAAAAACCTATTATTCCTGCTTTAGAAGCTGCATAATTTGACTGGCCTGCATTTCCTTTTATCCCAACAACAGAACTCATATTAATTATGCTACCACTGCGCTGCTTCAGCATCGTTTTTTGAACAGCCTTCGTCATATTAAAAACCGATTTCAGGTTTACCTCAATTACCTGGTCAAAATCCTCCTCACTCATTCGCATTAAGAGGTTGTCTTTGGTGATCCCCGCATTGTTGATCACGATATCTATCTGGCCAAAATCTTCGGCGACATCCTTGATAAGAGCTTCACATTGCTTAAAGTCAGCAGCATTAGATTGATAGCCTTTGGCTTTTATTCCAAATTCAGTCAGTTCTTTTTCAAGCTCATTTGCTGCATTTACAGAAGAGGCGTAAGTAAAGGCAACATTGGCGCCATGTTTAGCAAAAATCTGGGCAATTCCTTTTCCAATTCCGCGGCTTCCACCGGTTATGATCGCATTTTTTCCTTCTAATAATTTCATATGTAGTTTTTTATTGTTTTTAATTGGACGTATGTAACATTCATATAAGCATTTCCTGTCTGAGAAATCTTGCTCATGGATGTTACATTCTAATAATTTCTTTGGTTAATTGTATTGATGTGTTCCTAACAAACGGAAGACAAAAAAAAATCTGAAATCAAATATAACAAAAGACAAAGGCTTTGAAATAAAAAATCCTCCTGAAATTACCGTTTAAGGATAATCAAGGAGGATTATAATCTGAAATATTTAAGTTTAGCTTAAGCTTTTAAAAGTTCAGCTACTTTTTTACCGATTTCTGCCGGAGAATCAACTACGTGGATCCCGTTTTCTCTTAAAATGGCTTTTTTAGCCTGAGCGGTATCTTCACTTCCACCAACAATTGCACCTGCATGACCCATTGTTCTTCCTGCAGGGGCTGTTTCACCAGCTATAAATCCAACAACTGGTTTTTTGTTGCCGTTTGCTCTTATCCATTGAGCCGCATCTGCTTCCAATTGACCTCCAATTTCACCAATCATTACGATGATCTCGGTTTCGTCATCATTCATTAAGAGCTCAACAGCTTCTTTAGTGGTAGTTCCAATGATTGGATCTCCGCCAATTCCAATAGCGGTAGTGATTCCTAAACCTTGTTTCACAACCTGATCTGCAGCTTCATAAGTAAGGGTTCCCGATTTTGAAACGATCCCTACAGTACCTTTTTTGAAAACAAAACCTGGCATAATTCCAACTTTTGCTTCACCTGGAGTTATTACCCCTGGACAATTAGGTCCTATTAATCTGGAATCCTTATTTTTAATATATTCATTTACCTTGATCATGTCCGCTACCGGAATACCTTCGGTAATTGTAATTATAACCTTGATCCCTGCATCTGCAGATTCCATAATCGCATCTGCAGCGAATGCAGGCGGAACAAAAATTATAGAAACATCGGCACCGGTTTTTTCAACAGCTTCAGAAACTGTGTTAAAAACAGGTCTGTCAAGATGAGATTGTCCACCTTTTCCAGGAGTAACACCACCTACGACGTTTGTACCATATTCTATCATTTGTTCAGCGTGAAAAGTACCTTCACTTCCAGTAAATCCCTGAACGATTATTTTTGAATCTTTATTTACTAAAACACTCATAGTTATTGTTGATTTTTTGCGACACAAAAGTAGGTTTTTATATATAAACCCTAAAGGTTTTTTAAAAGTTTGTTGCCATAAATGAACTTAAATTCTCCGGAGTTTCATCTGCAGGCTGACTTATTTGATAGCCTTTGAATAATTTGTCATCCTTAATTTTCCATATCGCCATGAAATGAGCCATTGGAATTTCTTCATCTGGATTTTCAACCGTTTTCACATGATAGGTGAACCGGATAGTTACATCATCTTTGTCTCTTAATAAATGACTTATCTCTGCCCTTAAAGAATGAAAGGATTTAGACATTTCAGCACTCATTTCCAGAATATCCTGAAAATTCATTTTATTAAACCCTGCGCTGCTATTCCAGAAAAGCTCGGCTTCCGGATGCAAGAATTTATTTACATCCTCCGGGCTCTTATAAAAATTACCACTATAAAATTCTTTGACTATTTTTTTGATACTGCTACTCATAAGGCTATTTCATTTTATCGATTATCCCGGGAAGTTTCTTCACGGCGGCATATTCTTTTAATTTAGTCCTGGCTTCTCCATGCGGAGTTCCCCAATAACGGGTGTTTTCAGTTGTATCTTTAGAAACTCCCGTCTGGGCCAGAATTATAGTTCCTTTCCTGATACGAATATCGCTTCGTATTCCCACCTGTCCCCAAATGGTAACTTCATCCTCAATAATTACACAACCTGCTATTCCGGTTTGTGAAGCTATCAGGCATTTTTTACCAACAATAGTGTCATGACCTATTTGCACCTGATTATCCAGCTTTGTTCCGGCCCCGATAAAAGTATCGCCAGAAACGCCTTTATCTATGGTGCATAATGCGCCTATTTCAACATCATGATCTATTACGACGCGCCCTCCAGATTTCAATTTGTCAAATCCCTCAGGTCTGGTCTTATAATAAAAAGCATCGGCTCCTAAAACCGTCCCAGCGTGAATAATCACGTTGTTTCCAATAATAGTATTATCATAAATACTCACATTGGAATGAATTAGGCAGTTATCTCCAATTTGAACATTATTTCCGATAAAAGAATTAGGCTGAACAATTGTGTCTTTTCCGATTTTTGAAGTTTCAGAAATAGGTCCCGAAACCGGTTGAAAAGGACGAAAATAATCGGTTAACTTATTAAAATCACTAAACGGATCGTTTGATATCAACAAGGCTTTTCCTTCCGGACAGGGCACTTCTTTATTGATCAATATTACCGAAGCAGCCGATTTTAGCGCTTTATCGTAATATTTGGGATGATCTACAAAAACAATGTCCCCGTGAGTTACTACGTGAATTTCATTCATCCCTTCTATAGGGAATTCAGGATCTCCAACATATTCCGAAGAAATTATCGTTGCTATTTGTTTAAGCGTATGTATTTGAGGAAATTTCATTCTTTTCTATATAAAAGTTAAAAATCAAAAGCAGGAATGGACCTGATTTCCTATTCCTGCTATGTTTTTTTACTCTTTAATTCTTTCTTTGTAAGTACCTTTTTCAGTTTCAATGCGTATTTTATCACCTTCGTTAATAAAAAGAGGCACATTTACTTCTGCCCCAGTTTCAAGGGTTGCAGGTTTTGAAGCATTGGTAGCAGTATTGCCTTTTACTCCAGGCTCTGTATGTGTTACTTCAAGAATAACACTAGCAGGTAACTCTACCGATAATGGCATGTTATCTTCTGTATTGATCAAAATGGTCACCACTTCTCCTTCTTTTAAAAGCTGTGGCATATCCAGCACATTTTCCAAGAGTCTGATTTGAGTATAATCATCCACATTCATAAAATGATAGAATTCCCCATCATTATATAAAAACTGAAATTTATGTGTTTCAACACGTACATCTTCAATTTTGTGTCCAGCAGAGAAAGTATTATCCAGAACTTTACCGGTGGTTACACTTTTCATTTTGGTTCTTACAAAAGCAGGGCCTTTTCCCGGTTTTACGTGCAAAAATTCAATTATTTTATAAATGTCATGATTGTATCTGATACACAATCCATTTCTGATATCACTTGTACTTGCCATTGTTTTAATTTTAATTGGAACCTATATATCCCTTCATAATTCCACGCTGAGAATTCTTTATGAATTCCAGTATTTCGTCACGTTCTGCTGTTGCCTGCATTTCAGCTTCAATAATAGCAACTGCCTGGGAGTTGTTGTAATTTTTTTGATATAAAATTCTGAAAATATCCTGAATTTCCCTGATTTTTTCAGTAGTAAAACCTCGTCTTCTTAATCCTATAGAGTTTATTCCTACATAACTTAATGGTTCCCTACCTGCTTTTACAAATGGAGGAACATCCTTTCTTACCAGGGAGCCGCCGGTTACAAAAGCGTGATTCCCAATACTGCAAAACTGTTGGATTGCCGTCATTCCGGCTAATATCACATAATCTCCAATATTTACGTGTCCCGCAAGGGTACTATTATTGGAAAATATGCAATTATCTCCCACTATACAGTCGTGTGCAATATGACAGTATGCCATGATCCAGCAGTTTTTACCAATAATGGTTCTCATCCTGTCCTTGGTTCCACGGTTAATGGTTACACATTCCCGAATGGTAGTATTATCACCTATTACCGTGGTGGTCTCTTCATCGTTAAATTTCTTATCCTGGGGAATAGCAGAAATGACTGCTCCGGGAAAAATATTGCAATTTTTCCCAATCCTGGCACCTTCCATTATGGTCACATTGGAACCAATCCATGTGCCTTCTCCTATAACCACATCATTATGAATAGTAGAAAAAGGCTCAATAACGACATTTTTCGCGATTTTAGCTCCCGGATGAACATATGCTAAGGGTTGATTCATTTAAACATTTTTAGATTTAACAATTTGGGCCATTAAAACAGCCTCTGTAACCAGTTTTCCATTTACATAAGCATACCCCTGCATCTGGCAAATTCCACGTCTAATGGGAGCAAGCAGTTCCAATTTGAAGATTAAAGTATCTCCAGGAACAACCTGCTGCTTGAATTTCACATTATCAATCTTCATAAAAAATGTAAGATAATTTTCGGGATCCGGAACCGACTTAAGCGCCAGAATACCTCCGGTTTGAGCCATAGCCTCTACCATTAAAACTCCGGGCATCACCGGTTTTCCCGGAAAATGTCCTACAAAGAAAGGTTCGTTCATAGTCACATTTTTCATACCAACTACACAACTCTCAGTTAAAGAATAGATCTTATCCACCAATAAAAATGGAGCTCTGTGCGGCAAAATATCCATGATGTCGTTAACATCCATTAAAGGAGGCTTACTGTAATCGATCTTTGGCATATTATTGCGTCTTTCAGCCTTGATATGCTTTGCAAGTTTTTTCGCAAATTCTGTATTCACCTGGTGACCGGGTTTATTAGCGATCACCTTTCCCTTTAGTCTTGTTCCAACTAGCGCAAGATCTCCTATTACATCTAGTAATTTGTGCCTTGCAGCTTCATTTGGATAGTGCAAGGTAAGGTTATCCAGAATTCCATTAGGCTTAACCGATATGTTATCTTTCTTAAACGCATTCCTCAACTTTTCCATAGTTTCAGGATTTAACTCCTTATCTACATAAACGATGGCATTGTTTAAATCACCACCTTTTATTAGTCCATGCTCGAGTAAAGTTTCAATTTCGTGAAGAAAACTAAAAGTACGTGCATTTGAAATTTCATTCTTAAATTCGGATATATTCTGAATGGATGCATTTTGAGTTCCTAGGACTTTGGTTCCAAAGTCTACCATAGCAGTGACCTGATAGTTTTCACAAGGCATTATAATAATCTCACTTCCTGTATTTTCATCTTTATATGAAATAATTTCAGTGATTTCAAATTCATTTCTATCTTCCTCCTGAACATCAATTCCAGCTTCTTCCAAAGCCTGAACAAAAAACTTTGAGGAACCATCCATGATTGGAGGTTCAGCAGCATTCAGCTCCATAATCACATTGTCGATCTCCAGACCTACACAGGCAGCTAAAACATGTTCTGAAGTTTGAATGCTCACGCCATTTTTTTCCAGATTGGTCCCTCTTTGGGTATTGACTACATAATTAACATCTGCTTCAATTTCCGGTCGATTTTCAAGATCGACTCTTTTAAAAACATATCCGGTATTTGCCGGAGCCGGTTTAAAGGTAAGTGTAACCTCTTTGCCTGTGTGAAGTCCTACACCTGTTAAGGAAACTTCTTTTTTAATGGTTTGCTGTTTGGAAAGGTTTTCAGCCATTCTTGTCTTTTTTTTCTAATTGATTTAACCTGTCTACTATTTTTGGCAGATTTTTAAAATGAACATAGGATTTATTGAAATCACCATATCCAAAAGAGGGAGAACCCTGTATCATTTCATCATCCAGAATATTTTTACCTATTCCGGATTGTGCCTGTACTTTAACGCGGTCCCCAATTGTGAGATGACCTGCGATGCCTACCTGGCCGCCTATAAGGCAATTTTTACCGATTTTGGTTGATCCGGCGATCCCGGTTTGTGCAGCTATTGCTGTATTTTCGCCAATTTCAACATTATGTGCGATCTGGATTTGATTGTCCAGCTTAACGCCTTTCTTTATAATAGTAGATCCTAAAGTAGCGCGGTCTATTGTAGTACCAGCTCCTATATCTACTTTATCTTCTATAATAACATTCCCTATTTGCGGCACTTTACTGTATTCTCCTTTATCATTCGGATTAAATCCAAATCCATCGGCTCCAATAACAACTCCTCCATGTAGCACACATTCATTTCCTATCACAGTTTCGGAATAGACCTTTACCCCGGCAAAAATCACAGTGTTGTCACCAATACTAACATTATCACCTATATAACAATTCGGATAAATCTTAACATCGTTCCCTATTTTCACATTCTTGCCAAGGTAGGTAAAAGCACCCAAATAGATGTTTTCACCATATTCTGCAGAATCTGAAATGAAATTAGGTTCTTCAATACCACTTTTATTCAGTTTTACCTGGTTATAATATTCCAGCAAGGTTGAAAAAGCCTTGTACGGGTCCTTTACCCGAATTAAAGTAGTGCTGATTTTTTCTTCAAAATGAAAGTCCTCTTTAACGATTGTTACAGAGGCACTGGTTGAAGATATATAAGAGTTATACTTAGGATTGCTTAAAAAAGTCAATGACCCTTCAGGGGCATCTTCTATTTTCGCCAATTTAGAAACTTCGGTATCCGGATTCCCTTCAACCGTGCCTTCTAATATTTCGGCTATTTGTTTAGCTGTAAATTTCATTCTGGCAAAAGTAAAAAAAATGAGTTAATGTTTAGTCTTTGGATAACAGATAAAATATTTTATAACTGGTACAGACAGGGCTTTTAGATTTAATTGATCGGATGCTATTGCCACATCACTGGTTTTTCCGTTTCGATGGAGGATCTGGATTTTATCCGTTCCACTGGAATAAGCAACATTTGTGATGTCCCCGCTAAAAACGAAATATTCAGCTTCTTCTGCAGATAGCTTATATTTTGTTTGAACCGCATTGATATGTTTACGAATCCTTTTTTTATCAATAGGCTTCTTTTTTAATTTTACTTTCAAAAGATCCCTGTTCAATATCATTTCACAAAGATTGCGTAAAACAAAATCCTCCTGGTCAACCCATAATTTCATCGCTGAAATTATATCATAATCATCCAGCTTTGAAAATATTTTTAAGGTAGCCGAATTAAAGTCTTTCAGCGCTATTTTGTTGTTCAGAAAATAGGAAAGTGCAGGACTGCAGGGCAATTCTACTTCCGCTGCCATCAATTCTTTAGCTCTTTTCAAAACACGAATAAGCAACTGTTCGGCTGCTACTCCGGTTTTGTGTAAATAGACCTGCCAATACATCAACCTTCTGGCAACCAGGAATTTCTCTACAGAATAAATCCCTTTCTCCTCGATCACTAAATGATTATCTACCACATTAAGCATGGTTATAATGCGCTCACTGTTAATATTCCCTTCGGGAACACCGGTATAAAAACTATCGCGTTTCAAATAATCCAGCCTGTCCATATCAAGCTGACTTGATACCAGCTGATTCATAAATTTACGATGATAGCTTCCTTTAAAAATTTCAATTGCCAGCGTTAAACTTTGGTTAAATTCGGCATTTAATTCTTCCATAAAAAGCAATGAAATACACTCATGGGAAACCCCTTCAACGATACTATGCTCCATTGCATGAGAAAAAGGTCCGTGTCCTATATCATGCAGCAAAATTGCTATATGAAGCGCCTCTTCCTCTTCTTCGGAAATTAAAACTCCTTTAAAACGAAGTATTTCGATGGCCTTTTGCATAAGGTGCAACCCACCCAGTGCATGGTGAAATCTTGTATGATGCGCTCCGGGATAAACCAAATAAGATAATCCCATTTGGGAAATACGGCGCAATCTTTGAAAGAAAGGATGTGCAATAATCTCAAAGATTCGCTCGCTTGGAATGGTAATAAAACCGTAAATTGGATCGTTAAATATTTTGAGTTTAGTTTTAATCGCCAAGCTTAAATCCTTTTAATTTATAACAAATATACATAACTGAAGTCCATTGAGGACAAATGTGAAATCAAAGTCATTTGAAATAAAATTTACACCTATTCAAAAGGCTTCCAAAAATACTATAAATGAATGAAATCAAGATACTTTGGGCAGATGATGAAATTGATATGCTTAAACCACATATCATTTTTCTGGAATCCAAAAACTATAAAGTAACCACCTGCAGAAGCGGGATGGAAGCCATTGAGAAAATTGAAAAAGAAAATTTCGACATTGTTTTCCTGGATGAAAATATGCCCGGACTTACCGGACTGGAAACCCTGTTTGAAATAAAGGAGAAGCATGCCGATATTCCCATTGTGATGATCACCAAGAGTGAAGAGGAATATCTTATGGAAGATGCAATAGGCTCTAAGATCGCCGATTATTTGATAAAACCCGTGAATCCGAATCAGATCCTGCTGAGTTTGAAAAAAAACCTGGATCATTCGCGGTTGATAACTGAAAAAACCACTTCCAATTACCAGCAGGAATTCCGAAAAATTGCAATGGATATGTCGGCAATTAATTCCTATGAAGGTTGGGCAGAATTATATCAGCGATTGCTTTATTGGGAGCTTCAACTTGAAACCATCGAGGATAGTGGAATGTTCGAAATCCTGGAGTCCCAAAAACTCGAAGCCAATAATCAGTTTTGTAAATTTATAGACAAGAATTATCCCGAATGGTTTGAAAAAGGGGCAGATGGGCCTATTATGTCACATACCCTTTTTAAAAATAAAATTGTTCCGGAATTGAGCAAGGATCAACCAACATTGCTGGTGGTAGTTGACAATTTGCGGTATGATCAATGGAAATCCTTTGAACCAATCATCAATAACTATTATAAAAAGACAGAAGAATCTGCCTTTTACAGCATTCTTCCAACGGCGACCCAATACGCCAGAAATGCGATATTTTCAGGTTTAATGCCAAGTGAGATGGAAAAGTTATTCCCGCAGTACTGGCTGAATGATACGGAAGAGGGAGGAAAAAACCTATATGAAACAGAATTTCTGGAATCTCAGTTAAAACGACTGGGACTCGATATAAAATATGAGTATCACAAGATCACCAGTTTAAAAGCCGGAAAACGACTGGTGGAAAATTTCAGATCTCAAAAAGACAATGACCTCACCGTAGTGGTTTATAATTTTGTGGATATGCTCTCGCATTCCAAAACCGAAATGGAAGTGATCAAGGAACTGGCTTCCAATGATAAATCCTACCGATCCCTTACCCAAAGCTGGTTCAAGAATTCCCCGTTGCTGGAAATTATTCAGCAGGCGCAGCAACTCGGTTTTAAATTAATACTTACTACAGACCACGGAACAATCAACGTAAAAACACCTTCTAAAGTAATAGGAGACAAAAACACCAGCTTAAATTTACGCTACAAAACAGGGAGGAGCCTCACCTATGAAAATAAGGATGTTCTGGCCGCAAAGGATCCAAAATCAATTCACTTACCTACTATTAATATGAGCAGCTCCTATATTTTTGCCAAAGGAGATATGTTTTTTGCCTATCCAAACAATTACAATTACTATGTGAACTATTTCAGGAATACCTATCAGCATGGAGGGGTTTCCATGGAGGAAATGATCATTCCGTTTGTATGCTTATCCCCTAGGTAATAAATAATTACATATCTTTACAAAGCCAAAAATCGAAGAATTAATGACCTTGACCTACGAGCTGTCAGAAATTGATAGTGTTGCTATGCAATTACTTTCCGAAGCAAAAAGCAAAACATTGCTTTTTTACGGGGAGATGGGGGCTGGAAAAACCACCCTCATCAAAGCGCTTGTCAAAGCCCTGGGAGCCAAAGACGCAGCCTCCAGTCCCACTTTCTCATTGGTTAACGAATATCATTCCGATCAAGGCAGGATCTTCCATTTCGATTTTTATCGAATAGAGGATGAAACCGAAGCCCTGGATATGGGAATTGAAGATTATCTCAACACCGAATCCTGGAAATTTATTGAATGGCCGCAGAAAATTGAAAAATTACTGGATTATCCCACTCAAAAACTGGAGATCCTGGTGGAAAACGAAGGGTTAAGAAAGTTAAAGTTTTGTTAATTAATCTTGACAGGCTCTAATTTACGACAAACCCTTAATTGTAAGAAAAATATTACAAATTTTGTATATGTGAAAGGAAGGAAATTATTATTTTAGTTGCTCAACGAAGGATGTTGATTTTTAGCTTATTTTTGACAAGTGAAATTGTTTAAAATACAGGCTAATATTTGCTTGAAAAAGGGTGCAAAGATACGATTAATGTCGTTAGTGTAAGCGTTTTATATTTATCTAGGTTTGTTTCAGAAATCAAAACGAACTAATAATATAAAACCCTTACATTATGAAAATTAAAGCTATACTTTTCGCAGCTGCAATCTTTGGAGCATCTTTTTTAGTACCCGCATCGATAGAAAACAACAACGATAATGACCAAATTGAAAAGCAAGCAGTTGATAAAAGGACAATCAAAATTCCTGCTCACGGGTAGTATTATTGCGTTTTTAATAGCATTTTCACCATATATCTTTTATTTATATGAAATTTTCCCGGACGGACCCGTTTGGGAAAATTATTTTTTTACATATGAGAGTAAATATTATGAGAACGTAACTACGGCAATGTGGACTTATTTAGGTAAATTTACACCATTATTTTTACTGCTAATATGGTTTTTAACATGTAAACATTGGTGGTATCACGCAATTTTAATACCGACAATAATGTATGGATTCCAACTTTTTTCTGCATTTTATCAAGATGTCTACTTGAACGTTATTGCTATAGATACAGATGGGTTGTTATATTTAGCCCCCTTCTTTATTTTAATATTGTTTGTTATTTACTTTGTCAGGATAAAAATATTTGATCGGGTCTATGGTATCGATCTAAGTGAATTAAATGAAACCGATATTTCAGTTTTTTCTTCCGGTATGTCTACCAATGAAGAAAAAGAACTTGATTTTTTTCGTCAGCAAAACCCTGCTATGGCCAATGAACCAACCGAAGATTACTACCGGAAACTCTAATTCAAAATATTCCAATTATATTTGCTGAAAAATGTTGTAATTTAAGTCTTTAACAACTTTCCGGCATGACCAAACAAACCTACCCCTTTACCAGGGAGCAATTGCTTCCCCAGGAAGAAACCCTCGAGATATTTAAGAACAAGGGAGACCTCTTTATAGGTATCCCAAAGGAAACCTCCTACCAGGAGAAACGGGTGTGCCTGACCCCGGATGCTGTTGCGGCGATAACCGCTCACGGACACCGGGTGATGATAGAAAGCAATGCGGGAAAATATGCAAGGTTTAGCGATAAAGATTATTCTGATGCCGGTGCCGAAATCACCAAAGACACCAAAAAGGTATTCTCCTGCCCTACCATTCTTAAAATTGAGCCGCCCTCTTTCGAGGAGCTGGAAATGATCAATCCCCAAACCATCCTTATTTCGGCATTGCAATTAAAAACCCAGTGCAAGGAATATTTTCAAAAACTTGCGACAAAAAGGATTACCGCCCTGGCTTTCGAATTTATTCAGGATCCGGACGGCACCTATCCTGCCGTTCGTGCCTTAAGCGAGATTGCGGGAACTGCTTCCGTTCTGATCGCATCTGAGATTATGAGCAATAATGCCGAGGGGAACGGATTGATGTTTGGAAACATCAGTGGTGTTCCTCCAGTTGAAGTTGTGATTTTAGGTGCCGGAACCGTTGGCGAATTTGCAACACGGTCGGCAATCGGGCTGGGCGCAAATGTAAAAGTCTTTGACAGCAGCCTGACCAAACTCCGCAATATTCAAACAAATATTGGACATACCTTATATACTTCCACCATTCAGCCTAAAAACCTAAGTAAATCCTTAAAGCGTTGTGATGTATTAATAGGAGCCGTTCGCGGTACAAACCGCTCCCCTGTTCTTGTTACAGAGGATATGGTACAAACCATGAAAAAAGGAGCTGTAATTATAGATGTGAGTATAGATATGGGAGGTTGTATAGAAACCAGTGAAATCACCACGCATGACAAACCCATTTTTACAAAACACGGAGTAATTCATTATTGTGTGCCTAATATTCCTTCCAGGTATGCAAAGACCTCGTCTATATCCATTAGCAACATTTTCACTCCCTACCTTTTGCACATTGCAGAGGAAGGCGGATTGGAAAATACACTAAGATTTGATAAAGGTTTGCGAAATGGGTTGTACTTTTACCACGGGATTTTAACCAACAAATCCATAGCAGATTGGTTTGATCTTTCTTACAGAGATATCAATTTACTGATCTTTTAAATTTTAAATGAATATTAAAAATCATATAGTTCTGTTAGTTATTTAGGACATATGGTCTTTTTCAAATTTTAAGCATTAAATGAATTTATTAAAAAGATTTGGCTTTTTCTCAATTGGCCTTATAGCAGGGATTATTATTCTTATTTTCTTTTTGGGCGGAAAAAGAGCCTCTTGCGATTATTCTCCCACTGCAAGGACATTAAAAAACATTAAGATAAAAGACAGGGTATATTCAGAAGAAGCCTACCGCTTCTTTGAATCAAATAATATCGACACAACTGTTGTTAATACGATCCTTGAAGATGGAAATGTAAACTTCGGAAAAAGCCAGACGGATATTGAACCCTGCAATATCTATTTTGTTTCAGGCGAAATAGAATCTAATGAACTTGAATTACAAATAGAAAACTGCGAAGAAACCGCCACGATTCAACGTGTCGAATTTTTAAATAACTAGAAATTCTTATACCGCGCAGTAAGGTTTTTAAATTTGAATACAAATTAGCGAAATCTCAGGTATTTGAATCTAAAAACCTCAAAACAAATGCTGTAAAGTTTTTACAGAATTTGAGCTGCGTGATCCTTGGTTTTAACCTTTTCGATCACTTCTTCAATCTTCCCTTCTTCATCTATAATGAATGTAGTTCTATTGATCCCGTCATATTCCTTACCCATGAACTTTTTAGGACCCCAAACGCCAAAAGCGTTGATAACCTCTTTATCTTCATCGGCTAAAAGCGGAAAAGGCAACTCATATTTATTTTTGAAATTTTGCTGCTTTTTCTCACTGTCGGCACTTACACCCAGAATGGCATAGTTTTTTTCCTGAAATTGTTCCCAGTTATCCCTAAGGTTACAGGCTTCTGCGGTACATCCCGGGGTACTGGCTTTTGGATAAAAGAATACCACCAGTTTTTTCCCTTTAAAATCTGATAATTTTACTGTATTTCCATCCTGATCTTTTGCTGAAAATTCGGGAGCTTTATCTCCTGCTTTTAATTTTGTCATAATTAAGTACTTTTGCATAAAAGTAGGAATAATGAACAAACAGGAAAGAGTACAATTTGTTATAGATACGTTAAATGAGCTTTTTCCGGAGGTTCCTATCCCTTTAGATCATAAAGATCCTTATACTTTATTGATTGCGGTATTGCTTTCAGCCCAAAGTACCGATAAAAAAGTAAATCAAATCACCCCTTTATTATTCGAGATTGCCGATAATCCTTATCAAATGATAAAATTATCTGTGGAAGAAATAAGAGCCATTATAAAACCGGTTGGACTATCCCCAATGAAATCGAAGGGAATTTATGGTTTATCTCATATTTTAATAGATAAATACAATGGGGAAGTACCGGCCGATTTTGCCGCATTGGAATCCCTTCCTGCCGTTGGCCATAAAACTGCAAGTGTGGTCATGTCACAAGCTTTTAATATTCCGGCATTTCCTGTAGATACGCATATTCACCGATTGATGTACCGGTGGAATTTGAGCAACGGGAAAAACGTAGTTCAAACCGAAGCAGATGCAAAAAGATTATTTCCGAAGGAATTATGGAATATCCTGCACCTGCAAATTATTTACTATGCACGGCAATATTCTCCTGCACGTGGCTGGGATATGGAAAAAGATATTATCACCAGTACCATTGGCAGAAAAACCGTTCTAAGCAAATATTATAAATCAAAAAAGTAAAAAAAACTTAAAAAAAATGATCCAATGATGAACTTAAATCATCGCTGGATCATAGAATAAATTGTAGCACTATGTTATTGTTAAAATAATAACACAAACTAAAAAAGCCTGTTTTCTAATTAATTCAAAATTACCTCAAACTGCATCACATCATATTCTGAAATGTGTAAAGCTTTCGAATAATTCAAGAGAAATTGAATGGTCTCTTTTGTAGGGTTCAAACGGTTTAATTGTTCTCCTTTCGGAATTTTAGTGTAAAGGTTCTCCATTTAGGTAAACTTTAAGTTGGTTTTAAGGAGAACGATTTTATTCTTGTTTTATTTCAAATTAATTTGTTAAAATTAGCTGATGTTTTTCAATTATTTTTCTAAGGTTTATAAGTGCATACCTCATACGACCTAAAGCCGTATTAATACTCACTCCGGTGTTTTCAGAAATTTCCTTAAAACTCATATCCTTATAGATACGCATTGTTAAAACCTCCAGTTGATCTGCCGGCAATTCCTTTATCAATTCCTGAACATCACATTCAATTTGATCCTTAATAAGTTGGGTCTCAACATTTAGATCGCCGTCACTTAGAACCGAAAAAATATTGAAATCCCCACTGTTCTCAAACTTGGGCATACGCTTGTTTTTTCTGAAATAATCGATTACTAAATTGTGAGCAATACGCATCACCCAGGGAAGGAACTTCCCTTCTTCATTATATTTTCCTTTTTTGAGTGTATTGATAACCTTAATAAAAGTGTCCTGAAAAACATCTTCAGCAACATCCTTATCATAAACTTTGGAATAAATAAAACTGTAGATCCTGTGTTGGTGTCGGGTGATTAAGATTGAGAGTGCATTTTCATCACCTTGAATATAGGTGCTTACTAAGGTAGCATCAGTTGCCTTTGTTCTATCCATATTAGTTACTTTAGTCAGGAATCCGGGGAGACCTGTGGGTTAGGTTTTTTGACTTAAAAAGTAACTTTATACAATAGGCAATAGATTTTTATATTGTTCGTTGAAAGCTCAAATATAGCAACATATTTTTAACAATGACAAATATTGGCTGAAATTTTTAACATAACTAACAGATATTGTTCACTTTTTACACTGCAGCTTATTGATTACCTTTGCACTTTGTTATTAAAAAATTTCAATGGCTGTAGATCTTTTAAATGTAAATCCGAAAGAAAATATAATAATTAAGGGAGCTAAACTTCATAATTTAAAAAATATTGATGTTATCATTCCCCGCAACAAACTCGTTGTAATTACCGGGCTTTCCGGATCTGGTAAATCCAGTTTAGCATTTGATACGCTTTACGCGGAAGGTCAACGCAGGTATGTAGAAAGTTTATCTTCTTATGCCCGTCAGTTTTTGGGGAGATTAAATAAGCCGAAAGTAGATTATATAAAAGGGATTGCTCCTGCTATTGCCATTGAACAAAAAGTGAATTCTACCAACCCCCGTTCAACGGTTGGTACTTCTACCGAAATTTACGACTATCTAAAATTGCTTTTTGCCAGAATAGGGAAAACATATTCTCCTGTTTCTGGCGATGAAGTAAAAAAAGATACTGTTACCGATGTTATCTCGTATATAAAACAATTTCCGGAAGGTGAAAAATTACTGCTCCTCTCCCCTGTTCATGTGGAAGAAGGAAGAACACTGGAAGAAAAGCTGAAGGTTTTACTTCAACAGGGTTACAGCCGAATTAAAGTTAAAGATAAAGTAGTAAGAATCGATGAAGTCGATCTTTCCAAATTGAAGGTAAAAGATATTTCCCTTGTTGTGGATCGGATAGTTACCAAAAATGAGGAAGATTTTTATAACCGGCTGGCAGATGCGACACAAACGGCATTTTTTGAAGGAAAAGGCGAATTGTTTATCGAAAGTCTTTCCGATGCTAAAACGAGACAATTCAGCAATAAATTTGAACTTGACGGAATAACTTTTCAGGAACCAAATCCGCATCTTTTCAGCTTTAACAATCCGTATGGTGCTTGCCCAAGATGTGAAGGTTACGGGGATGTAATTGGAATTGATGCAGATCTTGTAATTCCAAATACCGCATTATCTGTATATGAAAATACCATATTTCCCTGGCGCGGGGAAAGTATGAGCTGGTACAGGGATCAATTGGTTAACAATTCCCATAAATTTAACTTCCCGATCCACAAACCATTTTTCGAACTTTCCGAAGAGCAAAAAGAACTGATCTGGACAGGGAATGAGTATTTTGAAGGTCTTAATTCCTTTTTTGAATTTCTGGAATCCAAGGCCTATAAAATTCAGAACCGGGTGATGCTTTCAAGGTACCGTGGAAAAACCAAATGCTCTCTTTGTAAAGGCAAACGACTAAGGCCTGAAACCAATTATGTAAAAATTGGCGGAGCAACCATTACAGATCTCGTTGAAAAACCCCTTAATAAGGTCCGTGCTTTTTTTAGTGAGCTAACCTTAAATCAAACCGATGCACAAATAGCCAAACGCCTGCTTGCAGAGATCAGTAATCGTTTGCAGTTCCTTTCCAATGTTGGTCTGGATTACCTCACCCTGAACCGAAAATCCAATACACTTTCCGGCGGGGAATCTCAAAGGATCAACCTTGCCACCTCCCTGGGAAGCAGTTTGGTGGGTTCTATGTATATTTTGGATGAACCTTCCATAGGATTGCATCCAAGGGATACTAAAAGGCTTATTGAGGTTTTAAAGGATTTGCGGGATCTTGGAAACACGGTAATTGTTGTAGAACATGATGAGGATATTATGAAAGCGGCCGATGAAATTATTGATATTGGTCCGGAAGCAGGAATTCACGGAGGAGAATTGGTAGCCTTTGGAACCTACAAACAAATCCTGAAATCTGATTCCCTTACCGCTAAATATTTGAATAACACAATGCGTATTGAGGTTCCCAAAACCCGTCGTAAATCAAAACAATACGTCGAAATAATCGGGGCACGGGAAAACAATTTAAAAAATATTGATGTAAAATTTCCCCTGGGAGTTTTTACCGCTGTAACCGGAGTTTCAGGAAGTGGAAAAAGTACGTTGGTTAAAAAGATACTTTATCCTGCAATGTTGAAGGAAATTGGAGGTTTCGGGGAAAAAGCCGGACAATTTTCTAAAATTGACGGGAATTTTAAAGCGACCACTTCCATCGAGTTTGTAGATCAGAATCCAATTGGGCGTTCTTCGCGTTCCAATCCGGTGACTTATATAAAGGCTTATGATGATATCCGAAATTTATTCGCCAATCAGAAATTATCCGATATCAGGAATTTTAAGCCGAAACATTTTTCCTTCAATGTAGATGGCGGAAGATGTGAAACCTGTAAAGGGGAAGGTGAAGTAACCATCGAAATGCAGTTCATGGCCGATGTGCATTTGGAATGTGAAACCTGTAATGGAAAACGCTTCAAAAAAGAAGTATTGGAAGTGAAATTCGCAGAAAAGAACATCGATGACATCCTAAAAATGACCATTGATGAAGCTGTTGAATTCTTTCAGGAGAATGGAGAGAAAAAGATAACCAACAAATTAAAGCCGCTTCAGGATGTAGGTCTGGGATATGTTCAATTGGGACAAAGTTCTTCTACACTATCAGGAGGAGAAGCACAACGAATAAAACTGGCATCCTTTCTTGTTAAGGGAATATCCAAAGATAAAGCCTTGTTTATTTTTGATGAACCAACCACAGGCTTGCATTTTCACGATATTCAGAAATTATTGAAATCCTTTAATGCTTTAATTGAAAAAGGACATTCCATCATCGTGATTGAACATAATATGGACCTTGTAAAATGTGCCGATTATGTTATTGACCTTGGTCTTGAGGGCGGTGAAACAGGAGGCTATCTTATTGCTGAAGGAACACCTGAAGAAGTAGCTAAAAACAAAAAATCCTATACTGCTCCTTATTTAAAGGAACGGTTATAAAATCAAAAACTTCGGGGCAAGCCCACGAGGTATGAATTGGAAAATACTTTTAAAAATTCGAGGTAAGCCTCGGGGAATTAAACCCTCAATGAGGGATTAAATAAACAGGCTATTTTCAGGTAAAATCAGGTTGAAAGTATAATTCAGGACTTTGGCACGTACTTTGTATATTTAATAACAACGGCTTTAAAAAAGCCAATTCTATTAATATCTAAAGTCCGCCCAAATGAAAACCTTTACCCTCATATTCGCTTTTCTTTTTGTTGGAATTACGACTTCAGCAAATTCGGAAACATCCGGTTACTCCTCCCCTTTTAACTATGGAGAATCTTTCATATTCGTGGAAGGCGGAGTTGAGTTTTCAGTATACCCAAACGGAGAATTTGATTTTTATTACAATCCTCAATTTGCGAGATCCCCTCTTGGAAATATACCGCATCCCAATTCCAACATCAGTTATAACGCAGGTTATAATTATGATCCTTATGTACAGTATGATGACTTTGGAGCTGTGATCCAGATTGAAAATGTCCCTGTATATTATGATTACTACGGAAGGATCGTTCAGGCCGGAAACATTTTTATTAACTACAACAGTCGTGGTCAATTGGTGAGATTGGGAAATATGCATATCCGATATAACCGGTTTAATCAACCTATTAGATATATTGGATATATCAATGCTTACAACCCACGTTATGTTCACAGGCCGTGGCACAGGTATTATGTAAGACCACATCAGTCTTACAGAGTAGTTTATTACGAGCCTTACAGAGCCTATTATGAACCTGCAAGATTAAGTTACGTTCAATACAACAACTATTACCAAACAAATAATGTAGTTGTGAGCAAAAACAATTTTTACAGACCTGGACAAAATGTAGATTCTTATAATAATGGCAGAAGAACAACCACCCAGAGGCAAGTTAAACCTCAAGTGAGATCTTCAGAAAATTCTACAAGGACCAATAGTTCAGAAATAGCGAAATCCAAATCGGCCGTAAGAGGTAGAAACAGTGCCGTTTCAGAATCAGAATTTGCATCTGAAAGAGGAAGAATTCAATCCGGAAACAGCACTGTTCAAAGCAACAGAGAAACAGCAAATATAGAAAAGCATGAAGCCGCGGTTAGAGCTCAAAGTGTTGGCTCTTCAAATAATTCGTCAAGAGGAACTTATTCCTCCCAAAGAAGCACGAGTGTTATTCAGAATAGAGCTACTGTTACGCCATCTCGGGACAATGCAGTTAAAACTACAAGAACATCAGTTGAAAGAAGAAGTCAGCCCGCTTTGCAAAGAAGAACAAATACTGTTAGAACAAGTTCACCTGAAAGAGGAAGTAGTTTAAGACCTACTCAAAATACGGCTACAACATCAAAAGTTCAATCCCGAAGCAGTTCTCCTAGATCACAACAAGTGAAGGCTACCACAAGGAGTTCTGCGGAAGTAAGAAGTAACTCAAGAGGAAGAGACTAAAATCCTCATAATTTAATTTTTTGGTTGGTTAGTTAGAAATCCTCCAATGGCGATTCAAACGAATCCCTTGGGGGTTTTCGCTTTTATAATGTTTTTCGCTTCAGGTATTTAGATACCATTACAGTAACATCTTCGGAAAAATTAAATTTTAGGGCTACCACCAAGTAAATAATCGAGACTATTCCTGACTTCAAAATAATATTGATAACTGGATGAAATCCGAATTCCCAAAAATAAAATCCGATAGTGAGGAAGGCGGAAAAAAACAGGATTTTAAGTGTCTTCAGAGAAAAAGGATGCATTTTAAATTTGCTGAGCACAATAAAGATCTTGGAAGTATTATAGATAAAGAACGCCAGAAAAGTGGCTATTGCAGCTCCTAAAATCCCAAATTCCGGGATTAGCCACAGGTTAAAAACAAAAGCCAGAATGGCCAGGAAAACCCCAAAGACCAGCACCAGCCGGTAATAATCTGAATTGAAAAGAATACTGTTATTGTTCCCAAGCATATTATCATATAATTTCACCAGGGAAATAAGCAGTACAATCACGGTACTAATTTGATATTCTTCAGGAATAAGCCTGTAAAGTTGATTCAGGTTTACAAGTATCAAAATAAAAATGATCGAACTTATCACTAATAAGGTCAGGGAACTGCGTTTGTAAAGATCGGCCAGGCCATTTTTGTCCTTTTCATTCAACATGCTGGCCGTAAGTGGGTGTAAAATTTGGTGCATTGCTTTTTGAGGAACAGATATTACTGTAGCGATATAAACGGCAATTCCGTAAACCGCAACTTCTCCAATGGGCAAATAATATTCTATCATCACTTTATCGAGGTCCAGTAAAATCATCGCAATGGACCCTGCTATCAAAATCAGCCCGGAATATTTTAAAACAGATCTAATATTGGTTGGCAGCGCAAAACTGAATTTAGGCATATACAAGGAAAAAGCATATGCCTGCATGGCTACAGCCCTTAAAATAAAGACTCCTGCCATCGCATAAATAAACTGATTCACACTAATCCAGGAAAAATATACCGCCAACAATAACAAGGTGATACAGAGCCTGTGAAAAACCTCCTTCATGACGTTTCCAAATACGGATTGAAAATTAACCTTAGACCAGGCAAAAAATACTTCAAAATAGGCCGTGGCTAAAGCAATGACAAAAATTAGCCAGATGTATGGCTGCACGAGATCATTGCCAGATCCAAAATAATCAAGCAACAAATCATAACTTATGAATCCAATGATTCCAAGAATTACAGAAACCCCTATTGGTAAAATTAAGATCAAATTAAGCAGTTTATCGCGATCAGGCTTTGTTTTATAGGAAGAGTAAAATTTAACAAGGGTATTGTGAACACCAAAAGCCATTAATGGCCAGATAAGATTTGCTGCTGAAAGCAGGAAACTCACCAATCCATAGTACTCCTTTTCAAGGAAATAGGTAAATAAAAACAAGGTATTAATCGCACCTATTCCAAATCCGAAATAGGTAGTGATCATATTTTTAAAAGATTGGTTTAAAATTATACCCATCAGTTTTTATTGGTGCAGCAATTCTGCTAATTTTTGGGTTAGATTTTTCCGGCTATATTTTTCGATGTTTTTTGAATCAGATCTCAGGGCATCTTTTTTATACAAATCATAATATTCCAGAATCCTGAATTTCAGGTTTTCCCGTTCCCGATAATTAAAATAATTGCCAGATCCAGTCTCCTGTAAGATCTTCTCCACATCCCACTTTTCCGGGCCTATTGCTAAAACAGGGCGTTTTGCCGCCATATATTCAAAAAGTTTACCTGGAATAATCCCACGGGTTTCCTCGCTGTTTATTTCAACCAATAGTAAAACCTGTGAACTTCTTTGAATCCTTAGAGCTTCAGGATGAGAAACATACCCTATGAGTTCGAGATGTTCATTTAAGCCAGATTTTTTTATGGAATTTACAACTTCATCGCTTAAAGCTCCCACCAGTTTCAACCGAAAATCTTTTGAAAAATCACCATTTTCATTTATGAGTTCTCCCAGGACAAGCCATAAATTCAGTGGATTTCTTCCCGAGAGCAGGGAACCTATATGTGAGATGGTAAATTTTTCATCCAGTTTCACCTGGGCAGAGTAAAAAACATCATATCCATTGGTGATTACCATTATTGGTTTATCGGTGATTTGTTCAAATTCAGCTTTTGTGGTAAAGCTGGTGGTAATAATATCTGATGCTTCCTTAAGCACCTTTTCCTCCAGCCTTTTATGTTTTATTTCAGAAGCTTCTGTTAATTTCAGCTTTTTATGATATCCTATGCTGGTCCAGGGGTCTCGAAAATCGGCTATCCATCGTATCGCTTGTTTTTCTTTTAATCCAAGTCCTATTAAATGAACGCTATGAGGCGGCCCGGTAGTTATGATGGTATCAATATTATTCTTCTGAATATACTCTGAAAGATATTTAATGGAAGGTTTAACCCAGAATTTTCTTGCATCCGGAATAAAAAAATTGCCGCGTATAAACAACAGAAGTTTTTGTATAAAACTTTGTTCTTTTTCCGCATTGATAATTCCTGAACTTATTGTTGATGTTTGTTTTTTAGAGAACATACCAGCCAGGAAATAAGGCTCGAAAATCCTCTTTTTCAGGATGCTTATATCTTTTGGAATTTCATTTTTAAGTGTTTCATCCATCAATGGATAATCCGGATTTTCAGGAATATAAACAACAGGTTCAATATCAAAATCCCTCAAATACTTCACAAATTTCAACCATCGCTGAACCCCGGGGCCTCCGGCCGGCGGCCAATAGTATGTAATAATAAGTACTTTTTTCATAGGCCTATTCTAAATCTTCCAAAAACAGCAAAAGCACTTATTTTCTCCTAAACTTATAAAACAGACCACCAAGTAACAGCAGTCCTAATAAAATTGAAGCTAAAAGGGAAATTATACTTCCGGTTTTCACTACTTCAGGTTCAAACATAAACCTGATCTCGTGTTCTCCGGCTGGGATCATCATCCCTCTTAGAACGTAATTCACCCTAAAATGAACACTTTCCTTTCCATCTATATAGGTTTTCCAGCCATTGGGATAAAATATTTCTGAAAATACCGCCAGTTGCTCTTTGGATGATTTGGATTTGTAAACCAATTCATTTGGTTGCTGACTAATAAGTTCTATTTCTGCCGAAGGATCTGTTTCAAGATCAGTCGGAACTAAATTCTTATATTCCACATTTATGATCGCGGTAGAATCAAGTTTAGACTCCCCCAGACTTAGAATAGCCTCGTTAGGATTTTCAACCCATTTTATGTTATACACAAACCAGGCATTTCCGAAGGCTTCAGGATTTTGTTGAGCCTGCACACCTTCTTCTGTAGGAATGATAAAATATTTGACATTGAGCATATTCAGGATCTCCATGTTATTCCGGGAAATATAGAAATCATATAATTCCTGAATCCTTCCAGGTTTGGCAGCGTGATATCCTCCAATTGAATTATGAAAATAGGAAGTTCTTCCGGTATTGAATGGACTTTCCGCAAGATCAAAAACCCTGAAATGTCCGGGATCCTGAAGAATTTGTGCATCTGCGGCTGTTGGCTGAAAAGGTTGATTCATCGCCCTTGCAGACACAAAATCATCATTATTCACGTACCTTCTGTCCACCGGGATTAAATCGGCCAAAATTAACAGTACAAAACCAGCGATCACAAGGTTTTTATTAACTTTCTGCTTTAAAAACAGCCAGATCAAGGTGGCAGAAAGGAGAACGAATATCAGAGATCTTATTGTATCTGTCGTAAAAACAGCTCTTCTGTCTTCTTTAAGTGCACGAACAAATTCAGCCCCCATTTGTTGCATATATACTGCATCATTCCCTCCGCTAAAATTAAATAGAGCCGATTTAAAGACAAGGAAAAGCAAAGCAATCCCGCCAGTTATAATCGTTGCCCATTTTAAAGCGTATTGCTTTTCTTCGGTTTTTTCAAATTCATTGAATAATTTATAAAGTCCGAAAATGGCTAATATGGGAACGCACAATTCTATTAGTACCTGAATAGAAGAAACCGCGCGGAATTTGTCGTAAAGAGGAACATAATTGATGAAAAATTCGGTTAAAAATGAGAGGTTTTTACCCCAGGATAATAATAAAGCCAGAATAACCCCTCCAACAATCCACCATTTTAATCGGCCTTTTATAAGAAATAAGGCAAATACAAACAAAAATAATACGCTCGCACCTATATATGCCGGAGCACCAACAAAAGGTTGATCGCCCCAATAAGTGGGCGCATTTTCTGCAAAATTACGAGCCTGAACCGGGGAAGCTCCCATCTGAATCAATTGCTGATACATTTGAGAATCCTCACCCAATTTTTCTGAACTGGATCCACCCATAAATCTGGGAATAAATAGATTGAAACTTTCCAGTATTCCGTAGCTGTATTCTGTGATATAGTCAAAGCTTAACCCGTCTGATTTTTGTTCGGTTCCTTCAGCTGTAATTGTTAAGCCGGTATCTCCCCTTGTGCTGAAAGCGGCATATTCCTGGGTCGCCAACAAATTTGTAGCATTGGTAGCAATTGCCAGAAGAACCGCAAGAACCATAACTCCCAGGGCTTTAAAATAATGCGGTAACTGTTTTTTGCGATAGGCATCTATCAAATAAGCAACTCCCAAAACCAGTACCAATAACAATAGGTAATAGGTCATTTGGAAGTGATTAGCGCCAATTTCAAGAGCCATGGCAAATGCCAGAAGGAGAAATCCGTAAATATAGTTGCTTCGGAAACACAGGATGATCCCTGCCAAAACCATTGGCATATAAGCGATTGCATGAGCTTTGGCATTATGGCCAACACCAAGTATTATGATAAGATAGGTTGAAAACCCAAAGGCGAGCGCTCCCAGAAAAGCCAGTTTATAATCAAGCTTTAAGGTTAATAGCAGGATATAGAATCCTATAAAATAAAGGAAAAGATAATCTGCCGGCCTTGGCAAAAATCGTAGTAACGAATCTATTTTCTTGATATAGTTATGTGGATAGTTTGCTCCAAGCTGATAGGTTGGCATCCCGCCAAAAGCAGCATCGGTCCAGTAAGGCTCCTCCCCGGTTTCTGCCCGAAAATCATTTTGCTGTTTTGCCATTCCGATATACTGAACGATATCGCTTTGAAAAATTTCCTTTCCCTGAAGAACGGGATTGAAATATGCCAACGAAAGAAAAACAAATCCTAAAACAACTAAAATGTGTGGGAGAATACTTTTAAAAGACCTAATCATTATGAAGTTTTTGTTAGGTCTGAAAATTAATCAATTTCTTCGTAATCGATATACTCTCCAACGTTTTTATTAGGTTTTCCGGGATTTTTTGGTTTTTTTTCAATGACAACCTCTCCTTCCTTTTTCTTTCCGGATGGAGGTTGCTGATTGAATTGTTGCTGGAATTTATTTCCCATTTTGGTTAAAAAGTATTTCAAAATAATGGGACCAAAAAACCTTAATAGAATTTTGAATCCAAAATAGATCAATAAAATGATCAAAATAGTTTTTAGAATACTTTGAAATGAAGCTTCGTGCATTTTTCTTCAGTTTGTGCAAAATTACTATTATAGCCCGACAAATTCCATTTATATCTCCTAAAAAATTAATAAAATCGTCTATATTTGAAGGATCAAATCTTCGCAAATGAAATTCCTGCAACCAATAATTTTACCCCTGCTTATGTTCTTTAGTGGAACACTAATTTCTCAGGCACAATATACGGAAACTATAAATTCAAATCGGCCCGGAGCTTCCCAGGGAGCATTTTCTGTGGGTACGGGTGTCTTACAACTTGAAGGAGGAGGTTTTATAGGCAATGACACCCACTCCCTTCGCGGAACAAACACCGATATTTTAGGAGCAGATTACGCGTTGCGATATGGACTCTTTTTTGAAGCTTTGGAAATAAGTTTAATAGGATCATTTGAAGATCAGTCTACATTAATAAGAATTGGTGGACAAGACAGGGAATTTAATCAGAGCAATTTCAAAACAAACACCTTAGGCGTAAAATATTTAATCTTTGATCCTGCACGTAGCATTAAGCCGGATGAACCAAACTTATATAGCTGGAAAGCGAATCAGCGGTTTAAGTGGAAAACCTTGATCCCTGCTATAGCTGTATATGCAGGAGCAAATTTCACTTTTGGCGATAATCCTTTTATGTTTGAGGGAGAATCCAAGATAACCCCAAAATTCGCACTTTCCACACAAAACAATTGGAGTGGCGGATGGGTTCTGGTAACCAATATTATTTTAGATAAACTCTCGGAAGTAACGCCTACCTATGCCGGAATTGTGACGCTTACACACGCATTTACTCCAAAATTTGCTGGTTTTATAGAGTATCAGGGCATTGTAAGCGATATATATGCCGATGATTTGGCACGCACTGGAGTTGCATATTTATTAACAGATGATTTCCAGTTGGATATCTCCGGATTGATCAATTTTAAGAACACCCCTGACAGATGGCAGGTTGCCGCAGGTTTTTCGTACAGATTCGATATGCACAAAAAGGATGAGTTTATGGATGATTCCTATGAAGGTGACCGAAGAAGAAAGCGTACCGAAGAAATTCAGGCAGAACCGGAAATAGATAATTAGAGAAATCCTTTCAGAATTAATTCATTGAAATAAAAAATCCGCTGAAGTAGCGGATTTTTTATTATTTATAGCGATAAGACTTATTCATTTGCAGCTGCAGCAACAGATGCCGAAAGCCTCTTATAAGTTCCATTTTCCAATCGTTCGCGTATAGCAGAAAAAGCTACCAGGGTTTGATCTATATCATCAAAGGTATGGGTTGCTGTTGGGATCATTCTTAATAGGATCAGTCCTTTTGGAATTACAGGATATACCACAATAGAACAAAATACTCCATGATTCTCGCGCAGGTCTTTTACAAGGGCCATAGCTTCAGGAATACTTCCTTTTAAATATACCGGAGTTACACAACTTTGAGTAGTACCAATGTCAAAACCACGATCTTTCAATCCGCTTTGAAGGGCATTCACATTTTCCCATAATTTAGCTTTTAATTCTGGCATGGTGCGAAGCATATCCAGTCTTTTTAAAGCGCCAACCACCAATTGCATTTGAAGGGATTTGGCAAACATCTGGGATCTTAAGTTGTATTTAAGATAATCCATGATCTCTTTATCACCTGCTATAAAAGCTCCAGTACTTGCAAGGGATTTAGCAAAAGTTGCAAAATAAACATCTATTTCGTCCTGCACGCCTTGCTCCTCACCTGCACCAGCTCCTGTAGCACCAAGTGTTCCAAATCCATGTGCATCATCTACAAAAAATCTGAAATTATATTTTTGCTTTAAAGCTACTATTTCTTTAAGCTTTCCCTGCTCACCTCGCATTCCAAAAACACCTTCAGAAATAAGAAGAATTCCACCACCGGTTTGTTCACAAATTTTGGTAGCACGATCAAGATTCTTCTCGATGCTTTCCATATCGTTATGCTTATAGGTAAAACGTTGACCTACATGAAGTCTTACACCATCTATAATACAGGCATGAGCATCCATATCATATACAATGACATCGGCCTTAGAAACCAGTGCATCAATGGTAGAAACCATTCCCTGGTAACCAAAATTTAACAAATATGCGGCCTGTTTATTAACAAAAGATGCAAGTTCATCCTGTAATTTTTCGTGTAAATCTGTATGGCCACTCATCATTCTGGCTCCCATAGGATAGGCTGAACCATAATCTGCAGCCGCTTCAGCATCAACTTTTCTTACTTCAGGATGATTTGCAAGTCCCAGGTAATCATTAATACTCCAGGTGATCACTTCCTTTCCGCGAAATTTCATTCGGTTGGAAATAGGCCCCTCCAGCTTGGGAAACACAAAATATCCTTCCGCAAATTCTGCCCATTTCCCTAATGGACCTTTATCCTTATAAATTTTATCAAATAAATCTCTCATAGATCTTTTAATTAAGAGCCGTAAAATTACTTAAATACAACTCGTTTTTTAAAATAATACCCCTTTATATTTAATTGTATTACAGAAAAAACATCCTCTTATCAAAGGATGTTTTTCAATATGATATGTGGAAAAAACACCTCGATTATTTTATAAACTCAATTTGATGTGCATTTTCTTCGTTTTTAGTGTCAAAAAATCCCTGAGCGGTCATCCATTCATCGTTGAATACTTTACTCATATATCGGGAACCATGATCAGGAAAAATTATTACTACCTTGCTATTGGCATCAAATTCCCCTTCCTGGCTTAATTGTTTTACTCCCTGCATCGCGGCGCCACTGGTATATCCAACAAACATTCCTTCAGTTTTGGCCAGTTCCCTTGCTGTATGGGCACTTTCTTCATCGGTAACTTTTACAAACTTATCAATAATATCAAAATCTGTAGCAGTAGGTATTAGATTCTTACCTAAGCCTTCAATACGATAAGGATAAATCTCTTCCGAATCAAATTCCCGGGTTTCGTGGTATTTTTTAATAACCGATCCAAAAGCATCTATTCCAATAATTCGGATATCAGGATTTTGTTCCTTTAAATATCTTGCAGTTCCGGAAATTGTCCCACCGGTTCCACTACAAGCCACTAAATGGGTGATCTTTCCTTCGGTTTGTTTCCATATTTCAGGACCCGTGGATTTGTAATGGGCGTCGATATTCAATTCATTGAAATACTGATTGATATAAACAGAACCTTTTGTTTCTTCATGGAGTCTTTTCGCAACCTGGTAATAAGAACGGGGATCGTCTGCAGAAACATTTGCCGGACAAACATATACCTTTGCTCCCATTGTTTTAAGCATATCTATCTTATCCTGGGAAGATTTTGAACTAACGGCAAGAATACATTCATATCCTTTTATTATACTAACCATGGCAATGCTAAAGCCCGTATTTCCTGAAGTTGTTTCAACTATTGTATCTCCCGGTTTTAAAATTCCCGCACGCTCGGCCTCCTCAATAATATATAACGCTATACGATCTTTGGTGGAGTGTCCCGGATTAAAGGCTTCCGCTTTTGCGTAAAAATCACCTTTAAATTCTTTGGTAATGTTATTTAAATGTATCAAAGGGGTATTCCCTATAAGTTGCAATACATTATCGTACACCTTTTTTTCTTCTTTCATAAATGAAGTTTTTTTACAATCTTCTGCTTTCTGAAAATTCTAAAATCAGTTAAATTAATCTTAATTTTAGAACCGGTCAAAGTTAGTGAAATATTTGAATTATTCGGTAATTCCTTCAAGGTCTAATAAAAATGCATATTCTTCAGCTACTTCTTTCAATGCTTCAAATCTTCCTGAAGCTCCTCCATGTCCTGCATCCATATTGGTATGAAGCAGCAAAATATTATCATCCATTTTAAAATCCCTCAGTTTGGCAACCCATTTTGCGGGTTCCCAATATTGTACCTGCGAGTCATGCAAGCCAGTTGTAATAAGCATATTTGGATAATCCTGCCGCTTTACATTGTCGTATGGAGAATATGAAAGCATATAATCATAATAATCCTTGTTATTAGGATTCCCCCATTCATCATACTCTCCAGTGGTTAAGGGAATGCTTTCATCCAACATCGTAGTGATAACATCCACGAAAGGAACCGCAGCAATTACCCCGTTATAAAGTTCAGGAGCCATATTTACCACAACCCCCATCAGCAATCCGCCTGCAGATCCGCCCATTGCATATAAGTGCTCTGATGAAGTATAATTTTGTGCTATCAAATATTTTGAAACATCGATATAATCTGTAAACGTGTTTTTCTTTTTCAGAAGTTTTCCATCTTCATACCAGCTTCTTCCCAAATATTCCCCGCCGCGAATATGAGCGATGGCATAAATAAATCCACGGTCGAGAAGGCTTAACCGTGCTGTAGAGAAATATGGGTCTATGGTGGAACCATAAGATCCGTATGCATATTGCAATAAAGGATTCTTTCCATCCATTTTAATTCCCTTTTTGTAAATAACAGAAACAGGGATTTTTGTGCCATCTTCTGCGGTGGCCCAAATACGTTCTGAAGTATAATTATCCTTGTTGAATTTTCCTCCTAAAACTTCCTGCTCCTTTAAAATCATTTTTTCCTTTGTTGTCATATTAAAATCGACAACCGAAGTAGGAGTATTCAGGGAATTGTAGGTATACCTTAAAATATTTGTATCAAAATCGGGATTTATACTTGTATAGGCAGTGTAGGTTTCATTATCAAATGGCAAATAATAACTGGAATTATCATCCCATCTGGTGATCTTAATTTTATTTAATCCGTTATGCCGTTCACTTACCACAATGAATTCTTTGAAAATATCAAGATCTTCAAGCAAATAATCATCCCTGTGCGGAATAACATCCAGCCAGTTTTCTTTTTCGGTTTTATCAACCGGGGTTTTCATCAGTTTAAAATTGGTGGCAGCATCTTTATTGGTAAGCACATAAAAATAATCTTCGAAATGACTAATTCCATATTCCAAACCTCGTTCCCTGGGTTGGAAAATTTTAAATTCCCCTTCAGGGGTATCGGCATCTAAAATCCGGTATTCACTCGTAAGCGTACTTCCCGAGCCAATTATCAGGTATTTTTTTGATTTTGATTTGTAGATGTACGTGTTAAAGGTTTCATCTTTTTCCTCAAAAACCAACTGGTCATTTGCAGGAGTAGTTCCTAAAATATGTTTGAAAATTTGATTTGATCTCAGTGTTTGATCATCTTTTTTGGTGTAATACAGGGTTTTGTTATCATTCGCCCAGGTAGATCCACCGGTTGTAGTTTCTATTTTCAGCGGAAGTATCTTCCCTGTTTCCAAATTTTTTATCTGAATGGTATATTTTCTTCGGCTTAAAGTATCCACTCCAAAAGCTATAAGTTTATTATCCGGGCTCACATTTAATCCGCCAAGGCTGTAATAATCAAAGCCTTCTGCCATTTCATTTACATCAAACAGAATTTCCTCAGGAGCATCAAGAGATTCTTTCTTTCGGGAATATATTGGATAATCTTTGCCCTTTTCAAAGCGTGTTAAGTACCAATATCCGTTCAATTTATAGGGAACAGATTTGTCATCCTCCTTGATCCTGCTTTTCATTTCGTTAAAAAGTTTCGTTTGAAACTCTTTAGTATGAGCGGTCATTTTTTCGTTGTAATCATTCTCGCTATTTAGATAGCTTATAACCTGGGGATCTTCCCGGTTATTCATCCAATAGTAATCATCTATCCTAACTTGATCATGAGCTTTAAGTTCTTTGGTTATTTTAATCGCTTCGGGAGGTGTGATTTCTTTTTTCAATGCATTCTGGTTTTGCGCGGTTACAAAGGTAAAACTTCCCAATAGAATAAATAATACTGTTTTCATAATAACTTTTATAAGGACCTAATTTAGTAAATTTGTATTTAACTTTTTAAAAACAGAAAATTATGTTTGGAGATATGATGGGAATGATGAATAAGCTCAAGGAAACCCAGGAAAAAGTAGAAGCTACAAAAGAGCGCATGAAATCTGTTCTTATAGATGAGCAGTCCAGTGATGGTCTTTTAAAAATAACCATAACCGCTGCACGTGAGATAAAAAATATTTCGATTGCAGATGAATTGCTGGAAGATAAGGACCAACTGGAAGACTATCTCGTTTTAACTTTAAATAAAGCCATCAAAAGAGCTTCCGATATTAACGAAGCCGAACTTGCTGCTGTGGCCAAAGATGGAATGCCTGATATTCCCGGAATGGATATGTTTAATCAATAAGTATAGACCATATCAGTAAAATATAATAGGGCCTCACAGTATATGTTTGAGGCCCTTTTTAATAATGTCCTTAAACCTTCCTCAATGAGGGATTAAAAACTTATAGTCTCAAGTACTTCCAAAAACCGGTGATGCATTTCTTCGGAATAATCCAAATGCGTAACAATTCTCAATTTACCATGCCCCATATTGCTTATTCTTATGTTTTCCTTCTCAAGTTTTTTCATGAATTTCTCCTCATTCGAAAGGTCCTGAAGGTAGAATATTACAATGTTTGTTTCCACAGGCTCAACTTTTCCAACATAATTTTGATCCTTTAGTACGCTCCCTATTTCTGAAGCTCTTTTATGATCTATGGCAAGGCGTTCCACATGATGGTCCAGGGCATAGATCCCGGCAGCGGCCATAAATCCTACCTGACGCATTCCACCTCCCAGCACTTTTCTTACCCGGATTGCATTTTTCATCAACTCCTTATCCCCAATAAGAACAGATCCCATTGGAGTTCCCAAACCTTTGGACAAACAAACCGAAATAGTGTCGAACAACTTCCCGTAATCCTTAGCCGATTCATTTTTAGCTACCAAAGCATTAAATAAACGCGCTCCATCAAGATGCAACCCTAAGTTGTGCTTGTTGCAAACCTTTCTCACTTTTTTGATCTCCGCCAAATCATAACATGCTCCACCCCCTTTATTGGTAGTGTTTTCAAGGCAAACCAAACTGGTTAACGGACTGTGATAAAAATCCGGCGGATTGATATTTTCTTCTACCTGAGCTGCGGTGATCATCCCGCGGTCGCCATCCACAAGCTTACAGGAAACCCCGCTGTTGAAAGAAACTCCTCCTCCTTCATAATTATATACATGAGCCCATTTGTCGCAAATCAACTGTTCCGCAGGTTGGGTATGCAATTTTATCGCTGCCTGATTTGCCATGCTTCCGGTTGGAAAAAAAAGGGCTTCATCTTTCCCAAACATTTTAGCCAGCTTTTCTTCCAGTTCGTTTACACTGGGATCTTCTTTATAAACATCATCCCCTACTTTGGCCGACATCATCGCCTGTAACATTTCTTTGGTAGGACGGGTAACGGTATCGCTTCTTAAATCTATTTCCTGTTTCATTTGTTATTGTTTATATTTTTATTTGAATGGCTTTTCAATTTCCTTAAAGCATTTTCTCAGTCACATATAAAACTTCCAATGGGTGATCCATCAGGAATTTGGGGTGCGGTTGGCAATGCTTTAAATTCTGAAGGGTTTTTTTTGAATTCACGAATCTCAAGAAGCATTTGCCTGTAAAAAGCTTCCTTTTTACTTTCCAGTAATGTTTCCAGATCGCTTATTACTTCGTTAACTTCAGCTTTTACCTGAGGGGTTGCATCCTTGTGAACTGCCAGATTCATTAAATGCTGAAGTACATTGTAATTGATCGTATTTTGAACTTCCTGTAAATAAGTGTCTTTTTGTGCAGTTCCTATTGTTTTTGAGATCAATTCCTTCAAAACCTTGCTCAACCCGGGTTGTGCTTTATTTACCGCTTTTTGTTGCACCAAACGGGCAGCTCTTTCCGGATGTAATAATAAACTCAGTGTTAGATCACTTGCAGTTCCTGCAGCACCCAAAGCATCAAAAGCAACGCCTGTATTACTTTTAAAAGACTCCCTGGACCTGGAATATCCAAAAGACCTTGGAGGGAATAATTCCAGTTTAGTTTTGGGAATTGCCAGGTGCTCGGCATTTAAGGTTTGTAAAACCGCAGCTAAAGCTTCTTCCTGTACTTTTGTTGACAACATTTCTACTGCCTTTTGGTTTTCTCCCTTTACAGCATAATTGTAATCCAGTCCGCCAATAAGTTTTACGGCAGCTTCGGTTTGATACCGGTGAAAGAAATAAAGGGGCACAAAAACATCTTCCAAAACAGAATATGGCTCTCCCACCCTGAAATTATCTTCAGAAAAATTGGAAATTGCAAGTTTCCTCACCTGTAAAACCCTGTTCAATTCTTCGGCAGCGTTTTTTCCATTATCCCATAAATGTGCGTTTACATGAGCACCACCGGCAGCTCTTGCATCACTATCACTAATAAATTGAAGCCCCTTTTCATTCGCTTCAGCCAAAACAGCTTTCAAAAATTCTTTTTCTGAAGACAGCTCCGGAATATCTGCATAGCTGTATTTCACTGTGATCTTATCCCATACTCCTATCCCTGTGTCGTAGGCGTTATCAAGAGAAATTTCACCATTTTCCATTGTGATCTTTGGGTGTGGATAATCCATTACCGAAGCATCTTCGTTTGTACTGGCAGCAAAATTGTGTGTGAATCCAATGGTGTGACCAACCTCATGGGCGGAGAGTTGACGTATTCTCTCAACGGCCATATCCATCATTCTTTGATGATCATCATCCCTCTCTGCAAAAGACTTATTCAATAATGCCTGCGCGATCAAAAAATCCTGCCGTATCCTTAAGCTCCCCAAACTTACGTGCCCTTTAATAATCTCTCCGGTTCTGGGATCAACCACGCTTGCACCGTAACTCCAGCCCCGGGTAGACCTGTGCACCCACTGAATAACATTGTACCTAACATCCAGCGGATCGGCTCCTTCCGGCAACATTTTTACCTGGAAGGCATTTTTGTAGCCAATGGCTTCGTACGCCTCATCCCACCATTTCGCCCCTTCTAATAATGCGCTTTTAACAGGCTCCGGAGTTCCAGGATCCAAATAATATATAATAGGTTCTACCGCTTCACTGAATTCAGCAGTGGGATCTTTTTTTTCCAGCCGGTGTCTAATGATATAACGTTTTTCTATAGGCTCAAAAACCGGACTTGAATAATCATAATAAGAAATATAAATAGCACCACTACGCGGATCAAAAGCTCTTTTCTTATAGCCTTCATCCGGCAATTGAACAAAGGAGTGATGCTGATTTACGGTAATGCTTTTTGAATCCGGCAATACATTTCGAAGGGTTCCGGACTTCGCTTCCCCATCAAAGGTCAACAAGGCCTCAAATTCCACATTTTGAGGAAAAGCCTTGGTCCTTTCGAGAGATAAAGCACTTTTAGATTTATTAATACTGAAATTCCCATGATTCCCGCTTTGAAGTCTGCTGGAAACCCCGTGAGCATCTTCCATTAGAAAAGGGGTGAAATCGATGATATAATTCCCGTTTTTTTCTTCTTTGATCTCAAAGCCATATAAAACAGATTTTGCAAATGCTTCCTCCACACTTTTCTTTTCAAGGAGATTATCCGTTTCTGCACGAAATTTCATATTGGGTTGTACCAATAGCAATTTATTTCCGGCCTTTTGAAATTTAACCAGAGCTTCATTACCTAATTGTCCCCGGTCCAGTCCTACATCATTGGAACCAATTCCACTGCTTAAAAAGCGAACATATAAAAACTCAAAATCAAGTTTGTCAACTTCCAGGTAGATCTTATCTTCTTTTTCAGAATAATAGAAGTCAAAAAAGCCTTCATATTTTTTAAGATCATCTTTTTTATCAAGGATTTGAGCTGTTGCGCCAACAGATATACTGAAGAACAGGAACATAGAGAAAAGTGCTTTCATCAAGGGGGTTTTTAAGAAAGCCTAAATTATAAAATTATTGTAAAATAGTTTTAGGTGCGGGGGTTTAATTCTATTTTTACGTCAAATTAAATAATCATATGATCAATTCAGAACATATAAAGGATCTCAGAGATCGCCTGGTAGCGTTAAGGAGGTATCTTTGACGTTGATGCCAAACAAATAGAAATTTCCAATCTGGAAGAAAAAACCTATTCTCCTAATTTCTGGGACAATCCCAAGGAAGCTGAAGAATTAATGCGTGGTTTGAATTCCGAAAAAAAATGGGTAGACCAATATCTCAAAGCTGAGACATTGGTGGATGACCTGGAAATTATCTACGAATTTTACAAAGAAAAAGAAGCTTCCGCCGAAGATGTAGAGGCCCGGAACGAGCAGGCCGTAAACCTTATTGAGGAACTGGAGTTTAAAAATATGCTTTCGGAAGAAGGAGATAGTTTAAGCGCCGTACTTCAAATTACAGCCGGTGCCGGCGGTACCGAAAGTTGCGATTGGGCAGAAATGCTTATGAGGATGTATATGCGCTGGGCAGAAAAAAGAGGATTCAACCTTAAGGAGCTCAATTATCAAGCTGGAGAAACTGCTGGTATAAAAACCGTAACCCTGGAAATTGAAGGGGAATATGCTTTTGGATGGTTAAAGGGTGAAAACGGGGTACACAGGTTGGTACGCATTTCTCCATTTGACAGCAATGCAAAACGTCACACCTCATTTGCTTCGGTATATGTATATCCTTTGGTGGATGATTCTATTGAGATCGATATCAACCCTGCAGATATTTCATGGGAAACCATGAGATCCTCTGGCGCCGGCGGGCAAAATGTAAACAAAGTGGAAACCGCTGTTCGTTTACGTCACGCTCCTTCAGGTATTGTAGTTGAAAATTCGGAAACACGGTCTCAGTTGGAAAACAAAACCAAAGCAATGCAACTTCTCAAAAGTCAGTTGTATGAAATTGAACTTCAAAAACAACAGGCACAACGAAGGGAAATTGAAGATTCCAAAATGAAAATTGAATGGGGTTCCCAAATCAGGAATTATGTTATGCATCCCTATAAACTTGTAAAGGATGTTAGAACTGCAGAGGAAACTGGAAATGTAGAAGCCGTTATGGACGGGGATATTGATCGGTTTTTAAAAGCATTTCTTATGATGATGGGACAAAAACATGAAGATTGATCAAAACCTGTAAGAAAGTTTTAGGATTAAGATTTATTCCTTAATTTTCAATGAGCGAAGTGAAAAACCCAAAGTTCCATGATCTTTTAATGGATTGAACATTCCAGAATGAAGAAAAAAGGGAACTACAGTTAATTAAGAGATTAAAACTATGTTGACAATTTACCACAATGGAAGGTGTAAAAAATCCAGGGAAGGATTGAAAATGCTGGAAAATTCCGGACAAGAATTTCAGGTAAGGGAATATTTGAAAGAACCCTTATCAGAAAAGGAATTGAGTGGTTTGCTGGAAAAGTTAAAAATGACACCTATTCAATTAATACGCACAAATGAAAGCATCTGGAAAGAAAAATTCCAGGATAAAGATCTCAACGATCAGGAGTTAATAAGTGTAATGGCGAAATATCCAAAGCTAATAGAACGGCCGGTTTTGGAGAGTAGAAACTCGGCGGTAATTGGAAGGCCTCTCATCAATGTTGAAAAATTTTTAGAGGAATTTTCCGAATAAAATCTATAAATGATTATTTATGAAATTTAAAAATAGAATTTTACTTTTAGGCCTATCATTTATTCTGGTGGGAGGTTTTGTGTATTCTCAAATATTCATTCATAACAGAAACCGAAAGGAATTACTGGATATTGCCAGGGAAATCGCTTTTACCTGGAAGGAAAAGCTAGGCCTGAATTTGGAGCAAACATCAAAACTGGAAGATATAATCATTGAATTTACAATCTTCAAGAATGAAATTATAAATTCAGATCTTCCAGAAAATGAAAAGATCGCTAAACTGCAAAAAATTCAGCGCAGGGAACATAAAAATCTGCAAAAAATATTAAGCGAGTCTCAGTTTGAAAATTATATTGGAATAAATAAAAAAATTCCTAACAAGATTATGGATTCACAATCAGTCTGATACATTCTCTCCTTCCAAAGCTTTTTTCTTTAACGGTATTTTAACGTCTTTAGAATTAAACCATTCAGGTTTATAGTGGTCAAAGAAAAAAAGATTGCTATGACCATCAAAAAGTTCCTTTCCCTCAGTTTATTACTGATTTTAATTTTTTCCATAAATTTTTCAGCTTCCGCACAATCCCGGGATTATACAATTTCCGGAAAAGTTATTGACGATGATTTAGGTGTTCCGCTGGAATATGCTACAATTTCAATTACCAAACCAAATGACCCCGATTTTATTGACGGAGGAGTTACAGATGTGGATGGGAATTTTTCGATCTCTGTGCCTGCGGGAACTTATAATATCAAAATAGAATTCATCTCTTTTGAAAGTAAAAATTTTAACAATCGCCAGGTAAATTCAAATCTTAATCTTGGAACTATTGAGTTGGGTTTTAGTTCTAACAGTCTGGATGAAGTTATAGTGCGGGCAGAAACCACCGAGGTAGAGGTGCGTTTGGATAAAAAAATCTATAATATTGGGAAGGATCTTACTACGGCCGGAGGTACGGTTTCCGATGCACTTAACAATGTTCCTTCTGTTGCTGTAGACCTGGATGGAGGAATAAGTCTTAGAGGAAATCAAAACGTTCGTATTCTTATCAACGGAAAACCATCTGCGCTTGCAGGATTTGGAAGCTCCGATGTCCTGGGTCAATTACCTGCAGAAGCTATTGAACGTGTGGAGGTTATCACATCTCCATCTGCAAGATATGATGCTGAAGGAACTGCCGGAATTTTAAATATTATACTTAGGAAGGAAAAAACCCTTGGGTTTAATGGTTCTGTAACATTGAATGCAGGCTATCCGGATAATGCAGGAATTTCTACCAATTTAAATTACCGAACAGATAAATTCAATTTATTCAACACCTCCGGATTTCGATATTATGATGCTCCCGGAAATGGTTTTTTTGATACCCGTTACAATGAAAATAGCCGATCAGACTTTGACAGAATCGTTGAAGACAGGGAAATAACCAGGTTAAACCGCGGATTCAACACCAATTTTGGAGTGGAATATTATGTTACAGATAAATCCTCCCTTACTGCAAGTATATTTTTCAGAAGTGGTGAAGATGAAGATGTCACCACAAATATTACAGATAATTACCTGGGTGGTTCTCAAGTCTATGGAACCACAAGACGGGAAAATCAACTGGAGGAAGACAACAGCTTCCAGTTTGCTTTAAACTACATAAATAATCTTGATGATAACGGCCAAAAACTCACCGCCGATTTTCAATATGAAAAAGATAAGGAAACCCAAACTACCGTTATAGGTGAAAATGAGAATTACAATACCATAGATTATGAACGGTTTTTATTTGGAGAAAATATAAATCAAAAGGAAACTCAGGATGAGTTTTTAGTCCAGGCAGATTATGTCCTGCCTTTTGGTGAGGATTCTCAATTTGAAGCAGGTTACCGCGGGAATTTTCAAAATGAGATAACAGATTATGTAATTAGACAAGAATCTGAAGATACCGGGGAATTTGTGCTCAATGAGAATTTGACAAACGTTTTTGATTATACCGAAAATGTACAGGCGCTTTACACACAATATGGAACCAAATTTGGTGACTTTTCATTTCTTCTAGGTTTAAGGCTGGAGAACACCAATCTAAAAGGGGAGATAGATTCCGAATTAACTGAAGCAGAACTTGAACAAGAATTTGGTTTTCCTATAGATACTAATTTTGATAACAATTATTTGGGCTTGTTCCCAACTGTGAATCTTATTTATGAAATTGCCGATCGGGAAAATATCACCATAGGATATAACCGAAGAATAAACAGGCCTCGTGGCTGGTTTATCAATCCATTCCCATCCAGAAGCAGTACCAACAATGTATTCCAGGGAAATCCGAATTTACAACCAGCGTTTTCCAATGCATTTGATCTTGGATATTTGAAACGATGGGAAAAATTAACCCTAACCTCTTCAGTATACTATCAAAATGAAACGGACAGTTTCGAAAGGATAGAACAAAATATTGCAGGCACCAATGTAATTCGTACTATCCCCGTAAACCTTTCCAGCAATCAAAGGATTGGTGCTGAACTTGGGCTGCTTTATAATCCTGCCAAATGGCTTCGACTCAATGGTAGTTTCAATTTTTTCCAGTTTAATACAGAAGGAGAATTTAATAATATAGATTACAGTACAGAGAACACCAGTTATTTTGCGCGGTTTAGCTCTAAAGTAAGCCTTCCTGCAGCTATAGACTGGCAAACAAATATGTTTTACCGTGGCGCTTCAGAAGGTGTTCAGGGAACCCAGGAAGGGATTCTATCAATAGACCTTGCCTTGAGCAAAGAATTATTTAATAAAAATGCAACCCTATCTTTTAATGTGAGGGATTTACTAAACAGCAGAAAAAGGGAATCCTTTACTTCTACCGCTACCTATGACAGATTTAGTGAATTCCAGTGGAGACAACGTTCTTTTAATGTTGCCTTTGTTTATAGATTCAACGAACAAAAAAGAGAACAGGATCGCAGAAATCGCCAGAATGGGGGTGATGAGAATGGTGGAGAGTATGAAGGATAGAAAAATTTAGAATAAAAGCAAAAAGGTTGTCCAATTGGACAACCTTTTTTTATATAAAATGAAATCTGGAGACCAGATTTACTATTAATTTTAAGAGTATGAACTGATAAAAAAAGCTTTTGTTTTTAAAAACCCTACTGGTTTCTGGCTTCTTTTTCCAAACGTTTTTTATCTTTCTTTTCTTTAAGTAATTCCATCACAGAGCCACCTATCCAATAAGGAACTATAGCAACTAAAAAAATCATCAGCCAGAAACCGATAGTTAAAATTGTAAGAAATGCTATAAAGCCGAGATATTGATCAAATTCAAACATAAGTACAGTTGGTTTTCAAGTATTGGCAAATATACTAACTCTTACTATTTTCTACCAATAAAAAATTAATTTTTACTGTATAAATTAATTTTCAGGCTTATTCAGAAAATTTTAATTCAATCTTTTTAAAAAAGATTGAAAATTTGTACAAATTTTAAAGATTAAAAAATCCCTAACCTGTAAATTTGTAATCTAATCTAATATAATTATGGACTATAGAATAGAGAAAGACACAATGGGTGAGGTTAAGGTACCATCAGATAAATTATGGGGTGCCCAGACCGAACGCTCCAAAAATAATTTTAAAATTGGGGCTCCTGGAAGTATGCCTCTGGAAATCATATATGGCTTTGCTTACCTTAAAAAGGCCGCAGCATTTACAAACTGTGAACTTGGTGCACTTCCGGTTGAAAAGAGAGATTACATCGCACAGGTGTGTGATGAGATCCTGGCTGGAAAACATGACGATCAATTTCCATTGGTTATCTGGCAAACAGGAAGTGGGACGCAAAGCAATATGAACCTTAACGAGGTAATTGCCAATCGCGCCCATCAATTGGCAGGAAAAATTATAGGCGAAGGCGAAAAAACGCTTCAGCCAAATGATGACGTTAATAAATCACAGTCTTCCAATGATACATTCCCAACAGGAATGCATATTGCTGCCTACAAAAAAATACATGAAGCTACTATTCCCGGCGTACAAAAACTCCGTAACACGTTAAAGAAAAAATCAGAAGAGTTTAAGGATGTGGTAAAAATAGGTCGTACCCATTTTATGGATGCCACTCCCCTAACCCTTGGACAGGAATTTAGTGGATATGTAGCCCAACTGGATCACGGAATAAGAGCTTTGGAAAATACTTTGCCGCATTTATCTGAACTGGCTTTAGGTGGAACAGCAGTAGGAACCGGAATGAATACTCCCAAAGGCTATTCAAAACGTGTAGCGGAGTTTATTACAAAATTCACTGAACTTCCTTTTACCTCAGCCCCAAATAAGTTTGAGGCACTTGCCGCCCACGATGCATTTGTGGAATCTCACGGTGCACTTAAACAACTGGCAGTTTCTTTAAATAAAATTGCCAACGATATTAGAATGCTTTCCTCCGGGCCACGAAGTGGAATTGGGGAAATCAGTATTCCGGCAAATGAGCCGGGTTCTTCTATTATGCCAGGCAAAGTTAACCCTACCCAGGTGGAAGCCTTAACGATGGTTTGTGCGCAGGTCATGGGGAATGATGTAGCTATAAGCGTTGGAGGAATGCAGGGACAATTTGAACTTAATGTTTTCAAACCTGTAATGGCCGCTAATTTTCTTCAAAGTGCACAACTTCTTGGAGATGCCTGTACTTCTTTTGAAGAGCATTGCGCCAGTGGAATTGAACCCAATCATAAAAGAATAAAAGAGCTCTTAGATAATTCGCTTATGCTGGTAACGGCATTAAATACTAAAATAGGTTATTACAAGGCTGCAGAAATTGCCAATACTGCCCATGCAAACGGAACTACTTTAAAAGAAGAAGCTGTTAATCTTGGATATGTAACTCCTGAAGAATTTGATGAGTGGGTAAAACCAAAAGATATGGTCGGCGGATTGAAATAGTTCTTTACCAAATTATTTATAAAAAAAATCCTGCTGAATCAGCAGGATTTTTTTATGATCAAATATTAATGAAAAATTTATTATGAACCGCTTTTAGATCCCTTGCTGTAATATTTTTGAAATTTCCAATAGGATAAAGCTCCAAGTACAGCCACTACTGCAATAGAATAATAGATAAATGTAGGTGTAATGACTTTATCCCCGCTGGCATAAGAATGCAATCCGGCAAGATAAAAATTCACTCCAAAGTATGTCATCATAATACTTGCAAAGGCCACAATTGCCATAAGGTTGAAAAACCACCTGCTGCGCAATCCAGGAACCAGACGCATATGGATCACAAAAGCATATATCATAATGCTTATAAGAGCCCAGGTTTCTTTTGGATCCCAGCCCCAGTAACGACCCCAGCTTTCATTGGCCCATTGACCTCCAAGGAAATTTCCAATGGTTAACATTACCAATCCAACGGTAAGAGCCATTTCAGTAATTATAGTAATTTCCTTGATATTGAGATCCATTTTAACCTTATTCTTCTCGGTGGTCATAATCATCAGTAACAATGAAACTACCCCAAGAATCAATCCCAGTGTAAAAGGTCCGTAACTACCAACAATTACCGATACATGGATCATCAACCAGTAGGAATCCAGCACAGGTACAAGATTGGCAATGGAAGGATCCATCCAGTTCCAGTGCGCTATCATAAGAATCATCGCTGTCACAAATGAAGTTGAGGCAATAGTAAGGTCACTTTTTCTCCCAAAAGCAAGACCAAAGAACATAGTAGCCCAGGCAACATAAATCATGGATTCATATGCATCACTCCAGGGCGCGTGTCCGGAAATATACCATCTGGCAGCAAGTCCTAATGTATGGGCTATAAACATAAGCAAAATTGAAACTGCACTTATTTTTATAAGAATTTCAATCGCTTTTGAATCTTTAAAAATTTGTACTATCACAAATACCAACATCAGTAAACCAGCCAACATATACCATACATACAGGTTTTTGAATATATCGTATTTGTTATAAAGGACCTCGGCTTCTATTTTTCGGTCTGAAGGCATTACTTCACCCCCAAATTTTTTCTGAAAACCTTTGATGCTCTCCAGTAACTCAGTTGCCTGCGTATAATCCCCGGAAGATCTTGCTTCCCGGAGCGTATTCATATAAATAGGCAGGATTTGCCTTGCATACACAGAATCCATCCCCTTAAAGTTCGCTTCCGGAACTTCGGGAAAAGAAACCCATTTATTGTTTTCATCACCGGGAATAGGAAAAACACGAAGTACATTACCCTGCAGTGCATTAAACAAGAGATTTACTTTCCTATCGGTTTCTATAAAATCCTTCTGAAATTGATCCGGAACGGCTGCCTGATAGGCTTTTTCAAGATGAGGTGATAATTTGTAAACCCCAGTATTATCAAAAAAGTCTGTCATTGCCAGGTATTTCTGATCTTCAGAAACTCCGACGATATGCCTGATGCTATCGTTGTTGGGTTTCACATATATAAAAGGAACATTGTACCAAACCGCAGGGTTCTCGGTCATTGAAACAAGGATCTGGTCGGCATTAAAACCTTCGTAACTATCCTTTTTACTAAGTTTCCGAAGCAATTCCGAAGAAAATGTATTCGCCGGTTTCATCCTCCCCCCTGCATCCTGGATTACAAGTTTTCCAAATTTTGCGGCGTGTTCAGCATCAACCATATTGCTTTGCAATATCGAATCCACCTGTTCTTTATTGGATTTTACATGGCCGTGATCCTCTTCCTGATCTTCCTGGGCAAATCCGGTCCCGCCTAACATAAACAAAACCAACAGTATACTCAATTTTGCTTTTTTCGCCTTTACTCTGTCCAGCATTTCTTTCAGTTTTCCAAATCGACTTCCTTTATCAAATAAAATAAGCATTAACCCAAGATATAAAAGGAAATATCCTATGTATGTGATCCAGGTTCCCCAAAAATCGTGATTTACAGATAAGACTGTCCCTTTTTCATCGGCATCAAAAGATGCCTGGAAAAACCTGAAGCCATCTTTATCCAAAACATGATTCATATAGATCTCGTATGGAAAAGAATCTCCATCCTCCTCTATTACCTCCACCTCGCTTTTAAAAGATGCATAACTTGGGGTTGGATTGCTTTCTGTTCCCGGGTATTTTTCGGCTATAAAATCATTTAATTTAATAGAAAATGGCAATTCCATTTCTTTGGAGCCATAATTAACAAAAAAGTCAAGTCCTCCAACACTAACATTTTTTGGAGGATTCACATAACCTTTTCCGCCCAGCATACTCAGTGTTTTTGATTCTCCTCCGGAAGTCACTTTCAGGGTAACTGCATCAGCCTGGCCCTGATCCCCCTCTTCCGAAGGAATAATATCATAAGTTCCACGTGCCATGGGCTCGGGAAGTACGAACTGCATTCCGCCTAAATTATACAAGGATCGTAACATCAGGGTTTGGGTAGTGTCGGAAATCACTTCCCCTTCCAATTGGTCTGACATTCGTAAAAAAGTTCCCTCAAAAGGAGTGTTTATTTTATAGATCCCTTCAGCCTCATCTACCGTAATATTTACGGCACCATCGGTTGGGACATTCAATGCAAAAAGGATGTTATGGATATTGGCTACTTCGCCTTCCTTGAGGTAATGCTCATGACGGACTCCATCCCCGGCTTCTACAATTTGAAGATAATTTTCTCCGGACTCGCTTAGAATAAGACCCTCTTTTGCTCCATGAATAAAATTTACAACTTCAATTTGTACAGGTTGTCCGTTAAAATCGGTGTCGATACTTTCATCATTTTCTGTTTCGGGAGCTAGAAGTACCGGTTTTTCGATCACCCTTCTTCTAGGCACCCCCTCGATTTCACCGTCTATATAGGCCGTGAGATAGGTTTTTTCTGAAAGAAAAGTATTGGTTGTTTCTCCTTCACGAATGGGCATAATTCCTTCATAACTGATATATCGGGTCACAAAAGCACCCACAAGAATAAGAACAAAAGAAAGGTGAATTAATAATGAGGACCATTTATCCCGTTTATGAAGTTTATACCGATAAATATTCCCTGCGAAGTTTATCACGAAAAACACCATAATGGCCTCAAACCACCAGGCATTATAGATCATAACCCTTGCGGTTTCGATCGTATAAAAACTTTCTATGAAGGTCCCCAAACCCATGGCGATGGAGAAAACAATGAACAAGACTGCCATAATCCGGGTTGAGAATATAACAGACGCTATTTTATTTTGCATTTAAGACTACTTTAAAATGCTGCAAATTTAACGAAATTTAAGCATTTAGACCTTGTAAAGTATGAGGAATTACTAAAAAACAAATGTTAATTTTAAACCCGAAATTTTTGGTAATTTAGCCAAATGAAAAGCATCGTACTTTTTGGAACCGGGAACGTAGCCTTCCACCTTTTCAGCGCTTTTTCCAAATCGGAAAATTTCAAGATCATTCAGGTCTATAATCATAGCGCTGAAAGCCTTCAACTTTTTGAAGCTAAAATTCCTACCACCACTAAATTCTCTGAAGTTTTCCCGGCAGATATTTACTTGATCGCAGTAAAGGATGACGTTATTTGTGAAATTGCTTTAAATATTAAAAATACTGAAGCGCTCATACTTCACACCTCAGGTGGAGTTCCTTTAACCGTATTTCAGGATTTTGAACACGCAGGAGTTTTTTACCCACTGCAAACATTTTCAATAAACAAACCCGTAGATTTTAAAAATATCCCGATTTGTATAGAAGCTAAAAACAAATCCGATCTCGAATTACTGGAGCAATTGGCTGGAAGTATTTCAGATAAGGTTTATCATATCTCATCTGAACAACGAAAATCCCTCCATGTTGCCGCGGTCTTTGTAAGTAATTTCGTGAATTATCTTTATACCGAAGGGGAAGTAATATGTAAAAAAAACGAGATCCCTTTTGAAATTTTATATCCACTTATCCACGAAACTGCATTAAAAATAGAAAGTATGAGTCCAAAAGAAGCTCAAACCGGACCGGCTAAACGAAATGATGTAGAAGTGATTAATTCGCATTTACCGCTTTTAAAATCTGAACAACAAAAAATATATCAAATTTTAACCAGCTCAATTCAAAACCTTCATGGAAAAAAATTATAAAGAATATTTAAACCATATAGACACCTTCATATTTGATGTAGATGGCGTTTTAACCGACGGATCCATTCAGGTGACCACACAGGGGGATTTGCTAAGAACTATGAACATTAAGGACGGATACGCTTTAAAAACAGCCCTACTCGCAGGCTATAATGTCTGCATTATTTCCGGCGGAAAAAATGAAGGGGTTCGCTTAAGACTAAGAGATCTTGGAATTACCAATATTTTCCTGGGAATACAGGACAAAGTCGAGAAACTGGATGAATTTTTCGATGTTTATGAAATCAATCCTGAAAATGTAATTTATATGGGAGATGACATTCCGGATCTTTATGCGATGAAAATGGTGGGAATGTCATGTTGTCCCCAGGACGCAGTTCCGGAAATCAAAACAATAAGCCGCTATATTTCTCATAAAAAGGGCGGGGAAGGATGCGTGCGTGATGTGATAGAACAGGTGTTAAAAGTTCAGGGGAAATGGATGCAAAATCTTGATGCAACCTTATGAATTGGGTCTTCCTCATAATTGCCGGTTTATTTGAAGTTGCCTTTGCCTTTTGTCTTGGAAAGGCAAAATTCTCTTCGGGGAATACAGCACTTTGGTGGCTCACCGGATTTCTTGTTTCCCTGATTATAAGTATGGCCTTGCTTTACAAGGCAACTCAAAGCCTTCCCATTGGAACGGCCTATGCTGTTTGGACCGGGATTGGGGCTGTGGGAACAGTACTTTTAGGAATATTTATTTTTAAGGAACCCGCACATTTCTGGAGGTTGTTTTTTCTAACTACCCTTATTATTTCCCTTGTCGGGCTAAAATTTGTTTCAGAATAACACAAAATTCTATGCTGCTACCAATTCTAAAACTGGTTCGATATAAAAACTTATTGCTCATTATCCTCACTCAGGTCCTGATTAAATATGCCTTGTTTGAACCTTTTGGAATTGCGATCACGCTAAGCGATTTCGGATTTTTTCTTTTATGCCTTTCTACGGTTTGCATCGCAGCAGCCGGAAATATTATAAACGATGTTTATGATTTAGAAACCGACAGGATTAACCACCCAAAAAAACAGGTTCTTGGGAGAGATATTTCAGAAAAAAAGGCTTTTACGGCCTATATCATATTAACCATCCTTGGAGTGGCAATTGGGTTCTATCTTTCCAATTTAATTGGCCGTCCTGGATTTTCTGCCATTTTTATTATTATTTCAGCCTTATTATATCTTTATGCAACCTATCTAAAAAATGTTCTCCTCATTGGTAATTTAGTGATAAGCAGCCTGGTGGCAATGGTTATTATAATTATGGGGTTATTTGATCTTTTGCCAGCTATAACCCCTGCAAATAAACTCACGCAATCTATCATTTTTTCTATCCTTCTCGATTATGCCCTATTTGCATTTTTAATAAACTGGCTTAGGGAAATGATAAAAGATCAGCAGGATATGAACGGCGATTATAATTCCGGAAGAAATTCCCTCACGATCTCACTGGGAAAAGAACGAACCAATAAATTTATATTTCTAATAGGATTAATTCCTTTGACACTGATTATTTTTTATATCTATGACTATCTTTTTGAAAACAGCTTTGCGGTGCTTTATGCTCTTTTATTGATTGTTGCTCCACTACTCTATTTTCTCATTCAGCTGCTTTCAGCAAAAACAAAAAAGCAATTTTCTACCCTGAGTGGTATTTTAAAAGTAATTATGCTCACGGGATTGCTTTCAATAGGATTTTACCAATGTATTTTACTCTAAAGCTATGTTAAAGGAAATTTTAAAAGACCATCATATTATTCTCGCTTCAGGTTCCCCGAGAAGACATCAGTTTTTAAAAGAACTGGGGATACCTTTTATCGTCGACCATAAATCTGTTAAAGAAGAATATCCGGAAGAATTAAAATCCTCAGAAATAACAGATTATCTGGCAGAACTTAAAGCGAAAATATTTCTTAGAAAATTAAAAGATCGCGAAATACTTATCACCAGTGACACCATCGTTTGGCATAACGATACAGCTTTAGGGAAGCCGGGAACTACATCAGAAGCATTTAAAATGCTGGAATCACTTTCCGGAAAGACACATGAAGTAATCACTTCTGTAACTTTTACCACGAGTGAAAAGCAAAGAACGGTGAACGCTACCACCAGGGTTACTTTTAAGGAATTGACAAAAGATGAGATCGATTATTACATTCTGAATTATCACCCTCTGGATAAGGCCGGCGCATATGGGATTCAGGAATGGATAGGCCTTATTGGCATTACCAGAGTTGAAGGAAGTTATTTTAATGTGGTTGGCTTACCAACACATTTGGTTTATGATACACTTCTGGAAATAGCTTCCAGTTAATTTTTGTAATTTTATTTTTATTCATCTTACGCATTAGTTAGCTTGTTTTAATGAAAATAAATTGTCTATATGAAATACAGGATCTTTTTGTTTGGGTTATTGATCTTCAGCCTGGGTTGTAAAAATGGACCGGATGAAAAATCACTTCTGCCGGAAAGGAATCTATCCCAAAATTTTAAAAACTATTGGTTTTCCGGCGAAGCCGAGATCACTTCCTATAAACTTGATCAATCCCGATATGGCGAATCCCGCCCCGGAACAGCAGTCCTGATTTTTGTAACCGAAGATTTTCTTCCGGAATCCCAGGTTAAAGCCAATTCTCAAAACCCAGGCAACATTCCTGTTCTAAAACTGAATGCCACCAAAAATTTCATCACAGGAATTTACCCGTATTCGATCATGCAAAGCACTTTCTTTCCCCTGGAAGGAAATTCACATGCCTTAAAAATTACTGCCTCCATTCAGGAATGGTGCGGGCAGGTTTATATGCAGTTGAATAACAGGTCTGACTTCGAAATTAAATCCCATTCCTATTTTGCAGGGGAGGCAGATCACCAACTGAATTTAGAAAAAACCTACCTTGAAAATGAGGTCTGGACCCTGCTTAGGGTTGATCCTGAACAACTTCCTACCGGAACAATTCAAATGATTCCTTCCTTTGAGTATATTCGACTGGATCATACCGAAATTATTGCGTACCAGGCAATGGCAGAATTTTATCAGGATAAGGAACTCAGTGTTTACAAGATCACTTATCCCGGTTTGAAAAGGGAATTAAAGATCTATTACCATAACAGTTTTCCTTTTAGTATTGAAAAATGGGAAGAAACCACAGAGAAAGATGGTAAAAAAAGTATCACTACAGCAACAAAAATGACAGAGATAAAATCGGCATACTGGACTAAAAATTCCAATAATCACTTACATTTGCGCGACACTCTTAACCTGAATTAATGTACGAAGTTTTAATTACTTACCGGACTGAGATTGCCCGTACCATTGCAATAGCAATTATATTGGGCGTTTTTCAGCTTATTCTTAGAAAAGCAGCTCATAAAGTTGGTAAACACAGTGAGATCAATATTACAAGAACCCGGTTAATGTTTAAGTACATCAACATCCTGATGCTTCTAATCGCTTTCTTCCTGTTTTCATTTGCCTGGGGAATGGGATTGGATAAACTGGCCATTGTTTTTTCATCTGCCTTTGCGGTAATTGGAGTTGCCTTATTTGCCATTTGGTCTATCCTAAGCAATATTACCTCAGGGATCATCATGTTCTTTTCATTTCCATACCGAATTGGCGATAAAATATTGATTCATGATAAGGATATGCCTATTGAAGCAGTTATAGAAGACATTAAGGCATTTCACCTTCACCTAAGAACAGATCACGGGGAACTTACCACCTACCCAAACAACCTGATCCTGCAAAAGGCCGTTACACTTATCAAAAAAGATGTTTATCTGGATGAAGGAAAGGACAGCTTGTAAAGTTAATGCCTTTAAAAATAGTTCCAGAACAGTTGAAAGTTTATATATTTGAAACAGTTGAAATCAATTCTTTCAAATGCGTAAAATTTTATTCTTAATACTCTGTTTGGCTTTTTCATTATCCAATGCCCAAACTCCCCGAAAACTAAATTCTGTAGAAATACATAACGCCATAAAAAAACTGAACTTTTTAGGCTCTGTTTTGTATTTAGCTGCTCATCCAGACGATGAAAACACGCGGCTAATCTCCTATTTTTCGAATGAAATAAAAGCCCGAACCGGATATTTATCTATTACCCGCGGTGATGGTGGCCAGAATTTAATAGGGCCTGAACTTAAAGAACTTCTGGGAATTATAAGAACCCAGGAACTTTTAGCCGCCAGAAGGATCGATGGAGGCGAACAATTGTTTAGCCGTGCCATTGATTTTGGATATACAAAAACCCCGGAAGAAGCCCTTGAATTTTGGGGAAAACAGGAAATCCTCAGCGATATTGTATGGGCACTCAGAACTTTTAAACCCGATGTCATCATCAACAGGTTTGACCATCGCACTTCAGGGGAAACCCATGGACAGCACACCGCTTCTGCTATTTTAAGCATTGGGGCCTTTGATCTGGCAAAAGATCCTACAGCATTTCCGGAGCAATTGAAATATACCGAAACTTTTGAACCCAAAAGATTATTTTTTAATACGTCTCCCTGGTTTTACGGAAGTGATGAGGAATTTGAAAAAGCCGATAAATCCAATTTATTGCAATTTGATACCGGGGTTTATTTTCCCTCCAAAGGTCTTTCAAATCCTGAAATTGCAGCATTAAGCAGAAGTGAGCATCAGTCACAAGGTTTTGGATCTACCGGAAGCCGCGGAGAACAAATAGAATACCTGGAATTCATCGATGGGAGTTTCCCGAAAGATAAAACTAATCTGTTCGCTGGAATTGATACCTCCTGGAATCGGGTTCAAAACGGTTCTGAAATAGGTAAAATTCTTGCTGAAGTTGAAAAGGACTATAATTTTAAAGATCCGGCCGCAAGTTTACCCAAACTTTTGGCAGCCTATAGACTGATAAAGGATTTAGAGGATGCACATTGGAGAAAAATAAAAACAGAAGAAATTAAAAACATTATAGCTGCTTCTGCAGGTTTGTATCTTGAGGCCAATGCAGTAAATCCAACTGCTACTCCCTATGAAGAGCTTCCTGTTAATTTGGAAGCGATCAACCGCAGCAATGCAGAAATAAGCCTGGTATCAGTCGAACTGGAGCCAAATAATTCAAAGTTGGAACCCAATCAGCAGCTTTTGAATAATGTATCCTGGAAAGAACAAACCCGTTTAAAGATCAATGGAAAAACCGGATTTACGAGCGCGTATTGGTTAAAAAACAAGGGTAGCCTGGGATTGTATAATGTTGAGGAACAAAAACTGATTGGTTTGCCGGAAGCCCCCGAAAGCGTTAAAGCGAAATTCAAGGTAAAAATAAGGGGAGAAGAGATCCTGTTTGAAAGACCGGTGGTTTATAAATACAACGATCCGGTAAAGGGAGAGGTATATCAGCCCTTCGAGATCCTTCCGCAGGTATCGGTAAAATTCAGGGAAAAGGTTTTGATCTTTGCTGAAGCAACTTCTAAAACCGTTCCGGTGATTATTACCGCAGGAAAAGATTCCATTTCAGGAAAGATTGCTTTAAAATCCAATGAAACTTGGAAGATCAGGCCGGAAGAAACCAATTTTAATATTCTTAATAAAGGAGAATCGGTTACCGTAAATTTTGAAATTACACCACCCGAAAATCAGGATGAATTAATCGTAAGCCCCATTCTTACTGTAAATGGCACAGAATATTCGGAAGAAATAATCAAAATCGATTATAATCATATTCCCCTGCAAACATTAGTTACTCAGGCTGAAACCAAATTGGTCAAACTAAATATCAGTAAAAAAGGCGAAAACATAGGGTATATTGATGGTGCAGGTGATGTAATCCCGGAAAGCCTGGAGCAAATTGGTTATCAGGTTAGCATACTTGATCCGGAAAAAATTACAGCAACCTCACTTTCCGAATTTGATGCGGTCGTTATGGGAGTACGGGCATATAATACTGTGGAAGATTTGCAATATAAGCAACCCTCGCTCCTGAAATATGTTGAAAACGGCGGAACTCTTATCGTACAATATAACGTGAACCGCGGTCTTGTTGTAGATTCCATCACTCCTTATAAATTAAATATTTCCCGTGACCGGGTAACCGAGGAAGATGCGGAAGTACGTTTTCTGGCTCCAAATCATCCAATTCTGAATTCTCCAAACAAAATAAGCAGTGCCGATTTTGATGGATGGGTGCAGGAACGCGGTTTATATTTTCCCGATAGCTGGGCCCCGGAATTCACCCCGGTCTTATCTATGAATGATACGAATGAAACTCCAAAAGACGGTAGCCTCCTGGTTGCAAAATATGGAAAAGGATATTTCATCTATACCGGGATAAGCTTTTTCAGGCAATTCCCCGAAGGTGTTCCCGGCGCATACCGCCTGTTCTCAAATATGATCTCAATAGGGAAATAGATGGATAGGCCTAAAAAATATATCTGGAAAAAATCATATACTGTTGTACTATTGGCAAATGCCTTTTATATTTTAATATTCTACTTCATCATGAAAATTTTCTCCTAAATGCAATTAATAGACTGGGTTGTACTTATTGGAACATTGATTTTTATTGCAGGTTACGGGGTTTATAAAACCCGTGGCAGCAAAAATGTGAAGGATTACATCGGGGGTGGAAATGATGCCCGGTGGTGGACCGTTGGCTTATCGGTAATGGCTACCCAGGCAAGTGCCATCACCTTTCTATCAACTCCTGGACAAGCTTATCATGATGGGATGGGTTTTGTTCAATTCTATTTTGGACTTCCAATTGCGATGGTTATCATTTGTATGGTCTTTATTCCTATCTATCACAAATTAAAAGTTTATACCGCTTACGAATACCTTGAAACCAGGTTCGATCTTAAGACCAGGACCTTAACAGCTCTCTTGTTTTTGGTTCAGCGCGGTTTGGCAGCCGGGATCACTATTTTTGCGCCGGCCATTATTTTGTCGGCAGTATTGGGTTGGAATCTTAACACACTTACTATTTTAATAGGGGTTGTGGTAATTATTTATACTGTTTCCGGAGGAACAAAAGCGGTAAATGTTACCCAAAAACAGCAAATGGCCGTGATCTTTGCCGGGATGTTCACCGCATTCTTTTTAATAGTTAGTTATCTTCCGGAAAATATCAGTTTCAGCAATGCTTTACAAATAGCCGGCGCCAATGGAAAAATGGATATTCTGGATTTTTCATTCGACCTAAGTAATCGCTACACATTTTGGAGCGGAATCATTGGCGGAACTTTCCTCGCCCTTTCCTATTTTGGAACAGATCAAAGCCAGGTTCAACGGTATCTCACAGGAAAATCGGTTAAGGAGATGCAATTGGGACTAATTTTTAACGGACTTTTGAAAGTTCCTATGCAGTTCTTTATCCTGCTTACCGGGGTGATGGTTTTTGTTTTTTATCAGTTCAATCAGGCTCCGCTGAATTTTAATCCTGCAGCACAGGAAGCGGTTTTAAATTCTGAATACTCCGGGGAATACCGGGATTTGATGGAAAGCAATGAAGCTCTTCAGGTAGAAAAACATTCTACAGCAATCCGGTTTGGGGAAAGTTTGGAAATTCCCTCTTCTTTTGAAAATTTGAAATACCGAAACAAAATGCAGGAGCTGGATGCTGCTGAAATAGGCAACAGGGAACGCGCGAGGGAACTTATCCTGGCTTCTAATGATGCCATGGAAACCAATGATAAGGATTATGTATTTATCCATTTTATTCTGAATAATCTGCCCAGGGGATTAATAGGATTACTGCTGGCCGTGATACTTTCTGCGGCAATGTCTTCAACTGCATCAGAATTAAATGCGCTTGGTTCAACCACAACCATAGATTTATATAAACGAAATGTTAGTAGAGAAAAATCAGAGGAACACTATGTAAGGGCTTCTAAATTATTCACTTTAGGGTGGGGAATAATCGCCATAATATTTGCCAGTTTCGCCAATTTATTTGATAACCTGATACAACTGGTAAACATTATAGGATCTATTTTCTACGGGAATGTGCTTGGAATATTTTTGCTGGCATTCTTCATTAAGTATGTGCAAAGCAACGCTGTTTTTGTAGCAGCGCTCCTTACCCAGGCAATTATAGTTTTATTGTGGTTCTTTGACATTATGCCTTTTTTATGGCTCAATTTGGCAGGCTGTGTCCTGGTAATGGCTATCGCATTTTTACTGCAAACAAGCATTCACTCGCCTGAAAAAATAACTTTAGATGACGACAACGAGAACCTTTAAATGGGGCATTATAGGCCCGGGAAAGATAGCCGGGAAATTTGCAACAGATCTGGGTATGGTGCCCGGAGCAGAATTATATGCAGTTGCCAGCAGGGATATTGAAAAAGCTAAGACTTTCAGCGCTGAATACAATTTTAAAAAAAGCTATGGAAGCTATGAAGAACTGGCTACGGACACCGAAGTGGATATTATTTATGTAGCGACCCCTCATGTATTTCATCAGGAACACACGCTGCTTTGCCTTAAGAACAAAAAAGCGGTGCTATGTGAAAAACCTTTTGCGATAAATTCCCGCCAGGTTGAGGAAATGATACTCACTGCTGAAGAAAACAAGATCTTTCTTATGGAAGCCATGTGGACCTATTTTCTCCCGCATTATCAGTACATATTGGACCTGGTAAAAACCAAAAAATTCGGCACAATTAAAAGCCTTAAGGCCGATTTTGGGTTTGCTGCGCCTTATCTGCCGGAAAAACGATTGTACAATAAAGTCCTTGGAGGCGGAAGTTTAATGGATATAGGGATCTATCCTTTGTTTGCGGCATTAAGTTTAATGGGGATTCCCAATACCATAAAGGCTCAGGCCAAAATGAGCGATACCGGAGTAGATGAAAGCTGTGACATAGATCTTACTTATGAGCACGGAGCTGTTGCCTGCCTTTCCAGTGCGATCAATCTAAAAATTCCCACCATTGCAACGATTACCTTTGAACAAGCCATTATTATACTTCAAAACAGGTTTCACGAACCTACTTCAGTTCTCATAAACAGCGGTGGGAATAAGGAAGAGATCACCTTTGATGTTACCTCCCGTGGGTATAATTATGAAGCGATCCATGTACAGCAAATGCTCTCTGAAGGACGAACGGAAAGCACGATCATGACTTTTCAGAAAAGCCGTGAATTAATAGCATTGCTTGATTCGGTAAGAGAAGAAATTGGATTAATTTATTGAATATTACGCCCCTTCAGGGCTAATTATATAGTTTAGCCTTTTAAGCGATGGGTTGCACCCATCGGTACTATATTTCACCCCTTTAGGGCTTAACTACCGTCTGGGTATAACATGGCCTGAAATAAGAAATACTACCGTCACATTAAGCGGAATGAAACGGAAAAGTTAGAATATTAAAGTTTTGAAGGGGCGTAATATCTCACTATTAACATCTCGTGTATTGAAAACAAGTTTATAAAAAAAGCTCCCCTGGTAAAGAGAGCCTTTCAACTTTTCAACTTTCAAACTTTTATACTTTCGAACTTTTTAGCAAATAAATCCCTTCTTTTAACTTCATAAAAAAAGCTCCCTAAATTAAAGAGAGCCTTTCAACTTTGAACTTTGATTTTTTTTCAATTCGCTCCCCATTCTTTAAGGGAATCTTTATTCATTTTAACATAATCGGCGTTTCCTGCTTTTTCAGCAGCGGCCAATGAAAGTTTTGCAGTTGCTATTGCCTCTTCCTTCATTCCAAGATCGGCCTGAATTAAAGATTTTTTTCGTAACATCCAGTATGGCGCGCCATCCTGCATTTCAATCGCTAGATTAACCCATTCCAAAGCTTTCTTGTTATCGATTTTTGCATCGTGATAATAAGAACCAGCTGTAAAATAATCATTGGCAGTGGGTCCACTCATCACTTTTTCAATACTGGTAAGTGTTTTTGCAGCAGTTGGGAATTTAATTGGCAACGAGGCCATAGTATTTCCCCAAACAATATTTAATACTGCCGCATCATTTCTTAAATCGTTCAAAAGGATCGTAAATGTTTCCATTGCAAAAGGCAGCTCAGAAACTTCAGCAGTTGCGGTAAGGGCAACTTTGCTATCATCCCAGTTTTGAGGAACCCCCCAGTTTGATGCATCCGAATAGAATATCACTTCCCAGGAATCCTTTTTAGGTTTAGTAAATAAGGCATAGGTTCCCTTTTTTAAGGTCTCTCCTCCTATTTCTACATCATCGCTAAAAGTGATTTTGGTGTTTTCGTTTGCACCGGTGCGCCAAACTTCACCAAACGGAACCAAGTTTCCAAAGATCTCACGATCCCGCATTCCAGGTCTTGAATACTCAATGGTAACATCTGTAAGCCCAACTTTTTGCTCAACGGTAGAAAATGGACTTGGTTGTGGTGCCTGAATTTGTGCACTTGCTCCAATCATGAACATTCCTGTACATAAAAAAAATAATAGTTTTTTCATAAAATAAATCGTTTGTTTTCTCAAAGATACATAATTGAAGGCCTTATCCGTTTATTTTTTTAATGCTAAAATTAATTTTTGTTTAACTTTTATTTATTTAAATTAAACATAATAAGTTTTAGATTTGCGTAGCAATAAGAAAATTATGAAAATATACACCCTTCATACCAAACAAAAACTTCCTATTAGTGTGGAGGAGGCCTGGAATTTTTTATCAGATCCTAAAAATTTAAAGACCATCACTCCGGAATATATGGGTTTTAATATACTTTCCGGTGCAGACAGGGCTATGTATCCTGGCCAACTTATTCAGTATATAGTAACTCCTATTGCCGGGATAAAAACCAAATGGGTGACAGAGATCACCCACGTAAAAGAAGGTGAATATTTTGTGGACGAACAGCGGTTTGGGCCTTATGCCCTTTGGCATCATAAACATTTTATCCATCCTATTGAAGGTGGAGTTGAAATGGAAGATATTGTAGATTATAAACTTCCTTTCGGGTTTTTGGGTCAGCTGGCACATCCTTTACTAGTTGCTCCAAAACTTCAGGAAATCTTTAATCATCGTAGAAAAAAATTAACCGCTTTATTTGGGGAGTATTCCTCCCAGGATCTTAAATCCACAACCCTGTAACAAGACATTTTAAATTAATTTAAAAAAAATAGCCATGAAAAAGAATATAATTTTAATTGGAGGTTCCCACGGAATAGGTCTGGAAACAGCCAAAATCCTTGCTCGAGATAATAATGTGTTTATCGCTTCCCGTACTTCGGAACAATTAGCCGATTTGAATGTTACGTATCTTGAGTTTGATGTGACAAAAGATACGATTGAAGACCTGGATCTTCCCGATACCATTGATGGTTTGGTATACTTCCCCGGAAGTATTAATTTAAAACCTTTCAAAATGCTAAAGCCTGATGCATTTCAGGAAGATATGAACCTTAATTTCATGTCCCTTGTAAATGTTGTTCAGGGATTATTGCCGAAGTTAAAAAATTCTAATCAGGCAAGTTTGGTTTTTTTTAGCACTGTCGCGGTAAAAGTTGGAATGCCTTTTCACACCAGTGTTGCAGCAGCCAAAGGAGCCATTGAAGGTTTTTCAAAGGCGTTGGCCGCAGAGTATGCTCCGAGTTTCCGGGTAAATGTGATCGCCCCTTCCCTCACCAATACTCCGCTGGCCGAAAAATTACTTTCCAATGATGAGAAAAAGAAAAAGATGGATGAACGTCACCCCTTAAAACGCGTTGGAGAAGCTGAAGATATTGCTAATTTGGTAGTATTTTTACTTTCAGAAAAAAGCAGCTGGATGACCGGGCAGGTTCTTGGGATGGACGGCGGTCTTTCTACTATAAACTTAAATTAATGAACGAAAAAGTATCGGTATTCTGGTTTAGAAGAGATTTAAGGTTGGATGATAATGTGGGCTTTCTGGAAGCACTAAAAAGTGATTTTCCCGTATTGCCTATTTTTATCTTCGATACTGAAATCCTTGAAAAATTACCTAAAGACGATGCCCGGGTTTCTTTTATCCATGAGAATCTTCAGAAAATGCGAAAGGAACTTCAGGAAAATGAAAGTTCCCTGGCCATCTATCATGGAGAACCTTCTGAGGTGTTTAAAGATCTTCTGAAGAATTATAAAATTCAACAGGTTTTCACAAACCGGGATTATGAGCCTTATGCTAAGAAACGGGATTTAGAAATAGAAAAATTGCTCGAATCAGAAAATGTACAATTTCATACATTTAAAGATCAGGTTATCTTTGAGAAGGATGAAGTGGTAAAAAAAGATGGCGATCCTTATGTGGTTTACACGCCTTATATGCGAATTTGGAAAGAGGAATTTAAGAAAATCGACCTTAAAATTCATTATACAAGTCAGTATATGGATAATTTGGTTAAAAATTCCCGATTGCCCAATTTGAGTTTATCTGATATCGGATTTGAAACCTCAAGAATAAAGGTTCCCGACTATGAGGTTACCCCAAGCCTTATCCAGGAATATGAAGCAAAGCGGAATTATCCTGCCCTGGATGCAACTTCACATTTAGGACCGCATTTAAGATTTGGAACGGTAGGAATTCGGAAAATGATCAAAAAGGCTATTTCTGAAAAAAATGAGATCTTCTGGAATGAACTTATTTGGCGGGAGTTTTTTATGCAAATCCTATATCACTTTCCGCAGATAGAAAATGAATCTTTTAAGAAGAAATATGACCGGATACCCTGGCGTAATAATGAAGCTGAATTTGAGCTTTGGAAAACGGGAAAAACCGGATATCCGCTTGTAGATGCAGGAATGCGGCAGCTCAATGAAACAGGATTTATGCACAACCGGGTTCGGATGCTGGTAGGCAGTTTTTTATGCAAGCATTTATTGATAGACTGGCGATGGGGAGAAGCCTATTTCGCCGAAAAATTACTCGATTATGAAATGGCTTCCAATCTTGGGAACTGGCAATGGGTAGCTGGCTGCGGTGTAGATGCGGCACCTTATTTCAGGATTTTTAATCCTACGACACAAATCAAGGATTACGATAAAGACCATACATTTATTAAAGAATATGTAAATGAATTTGACACGGATGACTATCCGGAGATGATGGTAGACCATAAAGAAGCCCGGGAACGGGCATTACGCGTTTACAAGGAGGCGGTTTCAGAATGATTTTTTAAAGAAATCACTTGTATTGGCGAATAAAACCCGATGCCAGATTTAAAAATAAGCAGCATTGAAAAAAAATTCATTTCTGCTTTGATTATTCTTTTGAACCGACTTAATTTGCAAGCGTTATCAGAATCGGGATGTGGTGCAGTCCGGTAGCATGCACGGCTGGGGGCCGTGTGGTCGCAGGTTCAAATCCTGTCATCCCGACTTTTGATGTATCAAACAACATCAAATAATACCTAATTAAATGATTTTCAGCACTTTAGTGAAATTTGAAATCATTTAAAAGTATCTGAAATCAACTAAAAAGTGACCTATTCGGTTACCTATTCGGTTACCTTTTTTTTCTTACCTTTTCCCTATCCTTGGGGCTTTAGCGTGATTTGACCTTCAAAAATCATGTTATAAAAGTTACCTAAATTAAAGGCAATGAATACAACACCCACATTTCGCATCCTGTTTTGGTTGAATGAAACAAAGACAAACGATACTCTTGCACCTATTTATGCAAGGGTAACCATCAATGGCCGTAGGGCAGAAATCAGTTTACGAAGACAGTGCACTCCTGAATCCTGGGATGATCGGGCTCACCGGATAAAAGGAAGAAATCCTGAGGCAATGGTTTTAAATAAGTATCTCGATGCCAAATACGCCAAATTACTTCAGTGTTACGAGGATCTGCTAAAAGAAGACGGTATTATTACAGCCCGGGCTATAAAAGCGCGTTTCCTGGGATCGGATGCTACTTATAAATCCCTCAAGGATATTTTGGAGTATCATAAAACAACCATGGTTGATATTCTCAAATACGGTACGCTAAAAAATTATGGTGCTACTGAAAAATATTTAACTCAATACCTTGCCAGGGAACATAAGACAGATGATATCTTTTTAAGAAATATCTCTTTTCAGTTTATAACAGGTTTTGACAAATTTCTTCGAAGACAAAAAAAGAATACCGGTGAAAAGCAGTTAAATAACAATGGTATCATGAAGCACATGGAACGGTTTAAGAAACTTACCAACTTAGCTATTAAGTTAGATTGGATAAGCAAAGATCCTTTTCAGAATTATAAGCTGAAATTTGAAAAGTATGATCGGGCTTATTTGAATCAAAGAGAATTGGATTATATTGAGGAGACCCGCTTCTCACGTGTATGCCTGGAGAATACGAAGAATATTTTTCTTTTTGCCTGCTATACCGGCTTGTCCTACATAGACGTGAAAAAGCTTACCAAAGAAAACATAATTAAAGGTGTGAACGGGAAAGATTGGATTTCCTGCAGACGGGTAAAAAGCCAGACTCCAATGAAGATTCCGCTCCTGGAAAAGGCACGCAGTATATTGAGGGCATATGAGGATCCAGATTCTGAATCCCTTTTACCTGTTTATAGCAATCAAAAAATAAATAATTACTTAAAAGAAATCGCAACTCAGTGTAAGATCCAAAAAAATCTCAGTTTTCACGTTGCCAGGCACACCTTTGCTACAACTGTCACCCTATCCAATGGAGTGCCCATAGAAACCGTTTCAAAGCTCCTGGGGCACTCTAAATTATCCACCACACTAATTTATGCTAGGGTACTAGATCAAAAGATCGGGGACGATATGGATCTTCTTCAGTCGAAACTCTCCTAAAGAAAAAGTGATAAATTGATGAGCGATTGATGAGCTGGGCAAAGCTCGTGAATTAAAGTCCTGACGGTCGATTAACCTAAAATACCGATAGAAACGAAAAATAACTCTGGGGAATTATGCCTTATATATTTCTTTTTTTTTTGATGAATGATGAGAGACAGTAATTTAGACCAGTGGTATCAAATGTTTTCGGCCTCATCGTTTACTCATCAAAAATAAAACGATGAGGAAATTTAAATTGATTTGATTGAGATTGAGATTGAGATTGAGATAAAAGTCATCAATCAAAAAAGAAAAAAACTTAGCTTTTAGGTATTATAAAATATGGTGGTTTCATTTGTATTCCGGGTCATAGAAATTTTAAACAGGATGTAATGGATTTTATAATACCTGCGCTCCTTGTTCCTGGGAATTGTCCTGATACTTTAAAAAAAATAAAAATATTCTTACCTAATTACCTAGTAACCCCTAAGACCCCCTGGAATTGGACAATTAGAAAAGGTAAAAACTAAAAAAATATTCTTGCCCAAACTACCTGCTTAGGTAAGTTGGGTAACACTAAAAAGAGCACTTACCACCCTGTTAACCCAGCAAGGATGGCCTTAGGTAAGAAGGTAGCATAAATTTTCAATTTTGAACTTAAAAAAACAATCGTGAAGCAGTGCTCGTAGGATTTTTGCATCGTAAAAAACAATTTCAAAATCAGGGTGCTATCCCTGCAAAACAAAGGAAAAGAAGCTTGAAGTACCCTGCTGTCAGAAACCCAATCCTCTTTTAATAAGAATTTATGGTATACTTTTCAGTTTAAATAAAGATGTTGTCAATGATATTCTCCATAAAGAACAAAATATCTATTGTTGAAGCGGTTTCTTAGCACGTGACGCAACCTTTTGACTTGAATTTTAGCACCGAAAGTAATTTAAAAAAACTTGTGCGTAAGCACAAAAGGTATGTCCTTATTATGATCTATGGTATGAAGAGAGAGATGACTTATTTTGGCCCCTAATAGATAATAGAATTTGGTGACCTTTTTTGATTTCCGCGAATACCGTGCTAATTATACCCCCCGCCTTCCCATATAGGTTTTTATATAGGCATGATTACCGTTTAGGAATTTTTCCGGACTCTCACCTATTAATTTATTGAAATCATTTATAAAATGAGACTGATCATAGTATCCGCAATCAAGTGCCAGATGATGAAGTTTATCAAAAACTGAATTGTTCAGCAGGTCAAAAACAGTATTTAGTTGAATCACTTTACAAAAGTATTTAGGTGAAACACCTATCACCTTTTTAAAGATTCTTCGGAAATGGCGTTCACTTACACCAGACCTAGTAATTAGATCTGACTGATCTATTTTACCATTTTTTTCAAAGATTCGAATAAGGGATTGATCAAGCCAGGGAATCTCTGGAAGCCTTTTAGGTAATAAACCTGTTAAATATCCTAAAATCAATTCAATTTGTTCTACATCAGATTTGCATTTTGAAAGGGAATCCTCAAGCTCTTTGACATTTTCATTGTTCACATCAACCAGTCTGGTCCATTTGTTAATTAAATGTATCCCTGGTTTATGAAAAAGATAATAGGGTGTGGTGGGATGAAGAATCACCCCAATTTGTTCGAACACTCCATTAATTTTAAAACTGATATTGGCTCGGTAAATTTGACCAGCCAGAACCAACCTAGACTTGTATTCATAAATTTCACCATTGATAAAAAAAGTAGGAAGATCTCCGGAAATATTTATCAGAACAGGAAATCCCGTTGCATACATAGGAATGCTTAAGCTGACCTTTTCTTTACTCTCCCCTAAAATAAAAGCTACCACAAAGCATTTTAGATCGTCCGGGATCTTATGCTCAAGGATGTGTGCAAATTTCTTGATCATATATAAAAAGTTTAATTTTTTTTATAAAAAAAACACAATGGCCGAAATTTCCAATGACAGATATTGTTTAATGCGCTACTTTTAAACTAGTTACAAAGTACAAAAATAAAAAATGGCAATACTGTTTTATTGATTCCCAAAAAAATTGGGATAAAAAAAGATGGACTTTGCACAGTATTTTAAATATCCTATCCAAATCTCTTCCCTACTACTTATTAAGTTGTGTCCATTTTTTCCGTGCCCGAAAGGCAATATTGATAATTATGGAAGTAAAATAATAAATTAATATTTCTCCCTTGGTTGGTGAGAAATAAAGGATCCATTTATTCGGACATTTTATAAATCTAATCCCTGCTTTAGATTAAAATAAAAAACTCCCTATAGGAGCTTTTTTAAACAATTAAATCAATTTTTAATAAATATTCTAAACATGGGAAATTTCTACATTCAATCGGGGAATTATTTGAGCAGGCTGCTATTGTGCACTGCTTTTTTTATTTTTAGTCAGGGGTTTGGACAAACAGACTATATTGTAAATAGTATGGGGGATGATCCTGATGTTGACCTCTCAGACTCTGTATGTGCAGATGTCAATGGAAATTGCACTTTACGTGCTGCCATTGCAAATGCTAACAAAACTGCTGCAAAGGATAATATTAAATTTAATATTTCAGGGGTAGCACCATATACTTTACAACCTGCTACACCTTATCCTTACATTATCAATTCTATTAATATTGATGGAACCTCTCAACCGGGCTGGAATGTTGGCTCACCCGTGGTAGTTATTGATGGCAGTATTGTACCTATTAGAAATCAGGGATTCTATCTGTTAAATGATGCAAATAATAGTGAGATTAAAGGTTTGGTAATTACCGGATTTCGGGAAGGATTAGACTTTTATAATGGTTTTGCTATTGTTATTGAAACAGACGGTAATATAATACAGGGAAATTTTTTAGGAATTGGTGCAGATGGAGAAGCTGCTATTCCCAATAACAGGGGTGTTCAAATCATGAATGCTTCCGGAAATCTTATAGGAGGAACTACTACTGAACAACGAAATATCATTTCAGGGAATAAAGGCATAGGAGTCGGAATTTTTGGAAATGAATTAAGAGCCGGATCAGACTCTTTTGATAATATAGTCCGTGGAAATTATATCGGAACAAATGCAGGAGGAACTATAGCTGTAGGTAATAATGATAACGTCCAGGTTTCCCAGGCTGCAGAACGTACTTTAATAGAAAATAACCTGATTTCAGGAGCCGAATACCGGGGTATAGTTTTGGCCTCTTCAGGTACTATTGATACAAAAATAACAGGAAATTTAATTGGAACTGATTTTACTGGCACACTACCGATACCCAATGTAAACAGGGCAATTAATTTATTAGACGGGGTATCCAAAACTACAATTGGAGGAACAGATTCGAACCTACGGAACATAATATCAGGAAATTCATCTTATGCCATTTCATTTCAATTCAGCACCGGCTCACCCGGAACAATTGCGGTTGCAGGCAATACTGTAATAGGAAATTATATTGGCCTTGATATTAACGGTGATGCCATGCCTAATCAAGCCGGAATTTTGATTACCGGGCTCAGTAACAATAATATTATTGGTGGGACCACACCAGGATCCAGAAATTATATTTCAGGAAATATAAATGCCGGAATTGATATTTCAGGTGCCGGAGCTACAAACAACACGGTTAAAAATAACTATATAGGAGTTAATACTGCAGGCAGTTTGGCAGTGGGCAATCAACGGGGGATTATTATTGCTCCGGGTGCAACTTTAAATATTATAGGTGGATTAAATGATAACGAAAAAAATATAATTTCTGGAAATACTATCCACGGGCTAACTATAGGTGGAACAGGAAACGAAGTAACTGGAAATTACATAGGGACAGATGAAAGCGGAACAGTGAGTATAGGAAATGAAGTAGCGGGAATACAAATGTTAAGTACAGGAGGAAATAAAATAATCAAAAATATTATTTCTGGAAATAAAAGTTTTGGGCTTTGGGTTAGTAACGCAAATGGTAACAGTGATCAGGTAAACGGGAATCTAATTGGCACCAACAAGTTTGGAACAGCAAAAATCCCCAATGGTAGCGGAGTATATTTTTCAGGAGGGTCAGGAACCATTATTGGAGGATCATTAGCATCTGGTGAGGGTAATGTCATCTCGGGAAATTTAAACTTTGGAATTCAATTTAATGGTTCCAACGGAAATTTCATCCAGGGTAATTATATTGGCACCGATGCTACAGGACTCCTTGCATTGGGGAATCTGGCAGGTATTTATAATCCTAATTCCGCAAATAATCTTATAGGTGGTAGTGACCCCAATTTGGGAAATATTATTTCAGGTAACACAAATGACGGCATCGTAATATCAGGTGGAAATAATACAGTTCTTAATAATTCCATCGGTTTGAATAAAAATGGTGAAGTGCTGGGAAATGGTGGATCTGGCATTAATATTTCCGGTGCATCTGCAACAGGCAATACAATAGGAGGAACAAATAATGGAAATAGAATATCAGGTAATACTTTTAATGGTATATATGTTCAAAACGGGGCAAACGAGAATTTAATAAAAGGGAACTATATTGGAACCAATATTTCCGGAACTGCAGCTATTCCCAATTCAAGAGGCATCTTAATTTCAGGAGCTTCTCTAAATACTATTGGCGGCAATACCGCACAGGATAGGAATATTATCTCCGGAAATACAAACGAAGGAGTTTATATATACAATGCGGATGGTAATAAGTTCTTTGGCAATTATATAGGAACTCAGGCTGATGGTGCACAACCGCTTGCAAATAAGGATGGTTTAGTGATTTTTAATGGTAGTGAAAACAATTCTGTAGGAGGCCTTAATGCAGGAGAAGAAAATATATTAGCTCATAATACCAACAGAGGAATTTGGGTGGAATTTGTTACTAATTTTACAATTCAGGAACCCCCATTAAATAACAAAATATCCGGGAACAGGATCTTTGCCAATACCAGCTTTGGAATTGATCTGGGAGATACAGGTATTACCGCCAATGATGCCGGGGATGCAGATGTTGGGCCTAATCTCCTGCAAAACTTTCCCGAAATTCTCGACGAAGCTAACTTTGATGGTACAAATATCAATTTAAGCTATTTTATTCCTTCAGCCCCGGTAAATTCGGCTTATCCCATTCAGGTTGAGTTTTTTATCAATGACGGGAACAGGCAGGGGAAGGAATTTTTATATTCCCAGGAGTTCACCGGAACAGATTATAACAATGGGCTTTTTAAAGAAATTAGTTTTCCGCTTCCTGCAGGTAGTAGTTTTACCGCCGGAGATCTCGTACTTGCTACGGCAACAGATGCCAATGGAAACACTTCAGAATTTGGAGCATCGGTTGTGGTCGTGGAAGAAGTTTCTCAATTTATCCTGACGGCCAA